>CAZHTC010000002.1:0-513727 GCA_964535575.1 uncultured Bifidobacteriaceae bacterium | reverse complement strand
CTGAACAAGCTAATCCTCCGCTAAAGTCGGCATCAGGTACCGGGAAGACGTAAACAATCTTATTAACACTGGTGCTGCATCCGTTGCTTGTGGTGGTTAATTTTACATTGTAGCTCCCAACAGCTGCATATGAAATAGAAGGATTTGTGCTTGTTGAATTATTCCCGTTACCCAAGTTCCATAAATAAGTCATCGTACCATTACCCCCAACCGTTGAAGTATTAGAGAAGTTGGTTGTGCCACCATAACATACGTTGGTATAAGAGAAGTCGGTAACAGGGCTGTAATTAATAGTAACCGTTTTTTGTTTCGTGCTGCTGTAACCTAAAGCAGTGGTTGTAGTTAAGGTTACGGTATAAGTGCCCGGTGCTGAGAAAGTAAATTTAGGATATTGATCGGTTGATGTTACCGGATTGGAAGCATCTCCGAAATCCCATAAATAGGTAAGTATTCCTGCCTTAAGATAAGTAGTATCCTTAAATTGAGTTTCCGATCCGAAACACAAAGAGGATGCATTAAAATCAGCTATTGGTTTTGGTGCCACATAAATATACTTCGTAATAATTGAATCGCATCCTGTGGTCATATTATATAAGGTGATGCGAAGAATCATCGTACTGTCTTCGTAAGCCACACTTGGTACAAACTGAAGTGTACCAGGATTACTGCCATTTGGCATGGTGGTCATGGTATCACCTGTGCCGGGAGCAATGCCACCACTCGTAGTGAAACTCATGCCTGAAATCAACCATGCGCTCCCAAAGTTAGCGTTGCTGAAGCCTGTAGGTGGGTTAAGTTTATAACTTACCGTGTCTTGGCTGCCTACAATATCCGGTGCATAGCTCGCGCCTCCATTGTTCATCCCCTGAAACTTCGTATCAGGTACTACATCGCCTCCGTATGGCTTCGGATTCATAGTAACAGTAGTGCTTAACATTCCACTCATGCATAACTTCCGATAATAAAGTTTACCCGTCCATTGATAAGATGTGGTAGAAAGTGCCCCGAACAAACCTCCATACACAATTGAAGCTGCACTTACAATGGTAACATCAGCACCAGCCAATTGAGAAACTGTTTTCGAATAGCCATAAGTACTTTCAAGAAACAGATAAATCCCAACAGTTTGGCCGGCAGGAATGATAATATTACCGCAAGGAAGTTTTACCTCTCCTGTTCCATTCATGGAATAACCGGTTTGACTCATGCCCAAGGTCCATGCCCCGGAGTTTGTCTGGAAGCCAATATTGGTTCCTACCTTATAGAAAATTTTGTAGGATGAAGAAGTAACCCCAGTTGCATTGTAAAATGAAATACTATCAAGTACCAAAGAAGTATTTCCAGCTTTTACATCAAACATAAAATTATACCCGTTGCCCCCATAAATGGTATTACCCTGTGTAAAGCCCATTACATTATTCACATCATACCTAACCCGTGATGCATAGTAGGTAGCGCTTGATGTATATAAAGGGGGAGTAATAAAAGTATCCAGCATGCTTGCCACGGGGGAAGTTGGAGAAGTGTACCAAAAAGTACCTGTATTAGGCACAGCACTTACATGCAATTTTAAAGGTCCAGATCCACAAACTGCATTTGAATGTGTAAAAGCAGGAGCTGATGGTGTACCAATAACCTGAAGCGTTGAACGTAATGTATCATTTGTGCGAAAAGTATCCTGAGCGTGGGACAGGTAAATCAGGAAATCGTACTGCCCCAGATTGGTTAACGTATTTAAACCTGTGGTAAAAATAACGGTATCGCTTGCCCCTGATGCTATGGTACGATTAAAGGCAGTTCGAGTATAGGTTCCATTTAGAGGTCCTGTCATTTGTGCAGTAATGTTAAAACCCGTCATACTTGCAGAACCATTATTAGTAACACGAACTGTTAACGGAGCTGCAGCATCTCCGCAAAAATTAACAGGACTAACTATGACTGAAGGCGACAAATCATATGCAGCTCCCAGACTCACCTGAATTTCATTGATTGAAGGATTGGATGACTGAGAACCGGTAGTAACTAAATTTGTCAATCGCAATTTTGTAGTGGTAGCTGTGGGAAAAGTGATTTCATAAACCAATGTAGGAGCAATAGAATAGGTTAACAAGGTTACCCAGGTTGAAGTACCTGCATCCCATCTTTGAATAGCAGCACCCGTTAACGTTCGGGTGGTAACATTATCGCAATAAACTTTGATTTTACTGCAGGTAACTGCCGAAGCCCAGTCATATTGAATCCAGGAGGAAGTAGAAGGATTTCCGGAAGTTGAAACCCATCCAAATGTTCCGGTTGAAATTACCTGATCATTGTAATTTTGCGGGCCGTAAACGCCTGCCCCTCCACCTGAATGTGTAGCTGTAGCAGATAAAGCGAGATTTTGAGCATAAGAAATAGAAATACTCAAAAAGGCAATTACAAAAAAGCCAGAAAAACGAAGTATATGTTTCATATTTGATTTATTTATTTCAGAATGAGTAGGTAAATTTAACAAAACTAGCTTAATCATAACCAAGAGGTTATATGGAAAAAAGCCCTTTTATTGCGCCAAATCCACTAAAGCTTGATTTTCAATCAAATAAAATTACCCTAAACCCGGAAATTATAACTTTAGCTTCCCCTTAAGCCGCTTTTTCATTTCCTCCTCAGCCTTCTTTTTTGCAGCGGCTTCTGCTTCCTTTTTCTTTTGTTCAGCCTCCGCCTTAATTCGGTCGGCCTCCGCCTTTGCCTTAGCTTCTGCCTCCGCTTTTGCCTTGTTGGCATTGGTTAAAGCTTCCTTCTTTAACTTATCAGCCTCGGCCTTCGCTTTAGAAATTTCTTCTTCTTTCTTTTTGTTCAATTCATCTTTCACCGTTTCTCCGGCTCCTTTGGCCAAATCTTTAAAGGAAGTTTTTATAACGGGGCTGGGCACTGTTCCTCCCATTAAAATATCGAGGTTAATTACATCACTCATTGCTAAATTAATCCCTTTACTGCCCAATTTAGATGTAAGATTACCCAATACTTCATTGGCAGTACTGCCCATTTCGGAGCGCGGAAATTTAGCGGCAATTTTATAATCTATACTCTGATCAAACCCTGAGGACCCATTTACATTCATATTGATATTTCCGGATTTAATATCAAACGGGTTTACATAAATTCTTCCGTCCTTTACTTCAAATTGAATATTAACATTGTTTACTTTTACCTCTTTATATTGAGGCATTTTTAAAATCTCAGCAACTTTTACCATTGGCTGGTAATCTTTAACCGTAGCTTGCGGAATCAAGAGTTTTCCTGAAGCATTTATTGTTTGCACAACGGGAGTGAGATCATTATTCAGTACCGTTTTCATTTTAAAGTCGGCACTGATATTCCCCTGAGCATTTTTAGCCACCGGAGCCATTTTTTGTATTGTTTCAAATGAATTAAACATTTTTTGAATATCAACGTTTTTCAAACCAAACGACATATCCATTAAAGGTTTCTGAATATTTTTACTTTCGTATAGCCCGCTCATTTCAACACTTCCGTTAAAAATATTCATCCCTACATCATTCAATATTAATTGTTGATTAATGACTTTAACCATCCCGTGAACTTTGCCCAATTCAAGGTTATCATAGAGCAATTTCCCAACACTGCTTTTCAAGGTAAAATCAATATTGGCAGGAACTGAGAACGCCTGTAAAGGCATGGTATCGGCTACAGAAGACTGGGTTGGCTCATCAGTTAAAAACTCATTGGCATCAATGAGATTTGAATTAAAATTGAATACCCCTTTTATCGTCTCATTTCGCAATACATACCCGAAAATATTTTCAATAGTACCATCGGCACGCATATCTGTTTTCCCTATTTTAGAATCGAATCCGGAGAGGGTAACATTACGGGGATTAAAAGTTAAAGTAGCTGCATTAAGCAAAAATGTTTGTGGTAAATCTTTTGAAGAATAATTAATACGCGAGGCGCTGATTTTTCCGCTTGCATTAAATTTATCATAAGCCCCTTTTTCAATTGATTTGATGTGTCCGTCAGCAGCAAAATCTGCCATTACCTGCCCGCCCAATTTCATCCCTTCTTCCAATGGAATTAATTTAACCACATTATCCAGATTCACCTTTCCGTGCATAGCGGTTTTGATATAAGGATCGGATACTGGAGTCTTCATCAAAAGGGTTGCATCAAAAGGTTCCTGTCCCAACTCCATATGAAATTCAGATAAATCAACAACGGTATGATCATCTATTCCATCAGGATTTGTGACTTTAAGCTTTACCTTCATATTATTGACTGCAACCGGTAAATCGGGGTATTTAAACATGCCGTTTTCAACAAGTAAATTAAACGTAAATGCCGGAATTTTTTTATCGTTGTAAGTACCTTTCACCATTCCGTCAAGAGCCAGTTTCCCTGATGTTTTAACGTCATCAAAATCTTTAGCATAAACAGCGGGTACAAGAGAAAGAATGTTTTTGAAATCTGTTTTCTTTGCATTAAATTTTAAATCCATATCAATATCATCGGCAGGCATGGCAAGCCAGCCGTCAAGACCTAAATACAGTTCATTTAATCTTGCCTCGTTTTCTTTGAATGTAAATTTGAATTTTTTCATATCCATATCAAGGTCGGCCTTAATCCCGGCATTTACTTTATGAAGATATTTAATACCTCCGTAAACAAGATTCGTTTCCTTTATATCGGTGGTTGTTTTCAATACAAATAAATCCTGAGTAAAATCACCCTCACCCTGATGATTCAATCCGGTTAAATTCATAAAAAAATCCAAACTTCTGTCATCATAAATCACATCTGAGTTGCGCAATTCATATTTAGTTAATGCAATATTAAATTTACCTTCTTCGCCTGTGGTTTGTACCGTATCGGCAGATGGTTTGGCTATATCGTAATTAGCTTTTCCGTCCTTGAGTACGATCACATGCAATCTCGCTTCATCTAAAAAAATTTTCTTTATGTTAATCTGCTCTCCCCTGATCACCGACATTAAATCAACTGTAGCTGAAAAATTTTTAAGGTAAGCCAGTGTGTCTCCTTCAAAAGGGGCCAAATTGGCAATGCACAATTCCTCAATCCCCAAACTTAAGTTAGGAAATCCTTTTATTAAACTTAGGCTTATATCATTGTTAAATGACACCTTCGCATTAAGATTTTCATTAGCCGCAACTTTAATTGCGTTCACAATTTTATCTTTAAATATAAAAGGGAATGCCATTAACACGGCAAGTAAAACCACCAAAACAATGGCGAATATTTTAATGAATTTTTTCATACACGGGCAAATTACTAAACCCACTTCAATTAGAAAAGCAAAAAATGATTTATATAAAAAAGGCCGCGTAAAACCTGTTTACGCGGCCTTTCAAACGTATTCCGATTTTTCTATTCAATAACAATTTCAAATGGCATACGGGTTTGTAATCCCTGCATGTTCATCAGTTTAATCATGTTCCGGTAAGTCGGGTAATTTCCTTTCAATTCAGCTTTCAGCATTTCTTCCTTCATGCTGGTGCCAAAACTTTTCATCAGCTCATCAAGCGGGTCTTTTAATTCGGGCAATGAGGTAACTTTATATTCTTTTAATCCGGCTCTTTTGGCAGCTATCTCAATGGCTTTATCCATTCCCCCCAACACATCCACCAATCCAATTTTAAGCGCATCGGTTCCGGCCCAAACCCTTCCCTGAGCAATGGAATCGATTTCTGCATTCGTTTTATGACGTGCTGTAGCCACTTTAGTGATAAAATCCTCATAAATGCGATCAATGGCCTTTTGGATAATGGCCCGCTCGTCAGCAGTGAGAGGTCTGTCGGCTCTTCCTAAATCAGCATACTTTCCAAATTTTACCCCATCCATGTGAACACCCAGTTTATCGTTTAATAATTTTTGTGCATTCAGTAATACACCGATTACCCCGATGGAGCCTGTAATGGTGTTTGGCTGGGCAACAATGGTATCGGCAGCCAGCGAAATATAATACCCGCCAGAAGCTGCCACATTACCCATTGAAACAATCAGTGGTTTTACTCCTTTGGTGAGCATCATTTCGCGCCAGATAACATCACTGGCCAGAGCACTTCCTCCCGGAGAATTGACACGTAAAACAATTGCTTTAATATTTTTGTCTTCACGCGCTTTTTTAATAGCTCTTGCCAAACGATCAGATCCGATAGATTCATCATCCCCTTCGCCCCCGTTTATATCTCCAATGGCGTAGATTACCGCAATTTTATTTTTAGAGACATTAACTTTTGAGGGTACCGAGTTATATCCTCCCAGAGTTACAAAATTAATTTTATCGTCCTTCTTTAGTTTCAGTTTAGATTTTAAGGCTTCCATTACCTCATCGCGATACTTAATTTCATCAATCATTCCAAGTGCCTTGGCTTCTTCAACCGTTTGAATTTTTAATTCATCGGCAATGCTCATTACTTCGGCTGCGTCTTTATGACGTGCCAGCGCTATTTGCTCCATATAATGCCTGTACATAGCACCTACAAACTCTTCTACTTGCTTTCTGTTTTCGTCACTCATTTTATCCTGCACCAGGCTCTCGGCTGCACTTTTAAACTTGCCGTGCTTTATCACCTGAGCTTCTACCCCAATTTTATCAAGCATGCTCTTCATATAGGTCATGTTTGCACTCATGCCATTAAACAGCATATCTCCGGCCGGATTAATGTAAATCTTATCCGCTACAGAAGCCAAGTAATATCCACCTTCTGTATAAATTTCGGCATAAGCATAAATGAATTTTTTGGATTGTTTAAAATCAATAAGTGCATTTCTGATTTCTTCGAGCGTAGCCATTCCATTAGGCATCATTGAAATATCAAGAAAAATTCCTTTGATATGTTCATCCGTTTTTGCTTTGCGAATATTGTCTACAATATCATTTAGTCCCAAGGTCTTGTCTTCATCGTCCTGGTTATCGCCAAAACTAAAATTCTCGAACGGATTTTTAGGCGTACGCTCGCCAACCTGATAATTAAGTGAAACGCGAAGAACAGAGCCATCCTTTACCTTAACCTCTTTCTTCTCCCCAAAACTTCCTGCTATACCGGCTACCAATCCTATCAACAGAAAAACGATAACCAAAATGGATAAAAAGAAGCCTAACATGGAGGCGAACATAAATTTAAAAAACTGCTTCATATATGATTCCTCTTTAAATTAATTTAAAACTGATTTTTTATCAAACAAAAGTAACCTTATCGGGTAGGGCTTCAAATATTATCCGACTATCAGTTACATATTTCCCACGAACGGCAGCCCGAACCCGATTTTTCTTTTGAATGTTTACCTTAACAGCGTAACAGAACCGTGCAACTCTCTGTTGGGGCGTTTAACCCTTGTGGTTTGTGTGTAGCGGATAAGCCATCCGTAAACTCCTTCTGCAGCAGGCTTACCGTTAAACATCCCGTCCCACCCGTCCAAAATATTATTGCTTTGAAAAACCAATTGGCCCCAGCGATTAAATATAAACATTTCAAAAGCGAAGGGCATACACCCGTCAGCTCTGAATGTATCATTATGGCCGTTTCCGTTGGGAGAAAAAGCCGTAGGGACAATGGGAAGACATAAACAATCTTCGATGAGCACTGTATCGGTAAATGAACCACATTCGTTGGTGGCCACCACGGCATATTCTCCGGGAACTGTTACCATAAAAACAGAATCTTGGCTTCCGTTTTGCCAGTTGAAAAGGGATTTTTGTCCGGAAATCACCAACGGAATAGTAAATGACGAACATAAAACCGTGTCGTTGCCGAGCGAAAAAAAAGGACTTCGTTTAAAAGCAATACGGAAGGAATCCTCATAGGTGCAAACCCCGTCAAATACTTTAACCCGATAACAATTATCAGATGTGACCTCTATTTTAAAATCAGAAGAATTATCCTGCCACAAATATGCCTGATAAGAAGAATCGAAGACATTCAGAAAAAATGTGGTGTCGAAACAAAAAACCGTATCCGCAGGAAGATTTACAGTTCGGTGCTTAATAATACTTATACTTTTGCTTACGGTATCTGCAAGCCCGTTCAGGAAAACGATCAATGAAACATTGTAAACTTTGTATGAAGAAAATACATGACTGGTGGCTAACTTATTATCGGAATTCAAATTCCCTGATGAAGGATCTCCGAAATTCCAGAGAATAGAATCGAACTTTACTGTTTTGTTCGTAAAAAAAACGGTATCACTGCTACAATCAACTGTCCAGTCAAAATCGGTTTCGTAACTAAATTGTACATCGTTTGGTAATCCCAAAAAAGATTGCTTTCCGCCAAGGGTTATACCCGTATCCTTAAATTGAGATAACGGATAAACTCCGTTGGGGTAACGTATAGTGGAAAGAAAGGGAGCAGATGCCCGTGCTATATACAATTTCTCATCGGGCCCTATTTGTAAAGCACCTGGGCCATAAACCGAATTAAACGGAATAAAAATGAGGTATTGAAACATGCGGCCGGCATCGGGATATATGGTGGTCTGATAAATTCCCTTTGCTCCGGTACACGAAAAATACACATACTTTCCATCGGGCGAAAATTCAGCGCTGTAAGCATTGTTAAATTTAACCGCATCGTTTAAAGTAACCGCATTGGAAACAGTCCCTGTAGCGGGGTTAAAATCATATAGTTCAAAAATTGCCTTCCCTAATACAGCCGACACTAACTTTTTCCCGTCACGGCTAGCTTTTAATGTTCCTACGGCATCGGCATTATTCCACGAAATTGCTAATGCCGAACCGGCTGAACTTTTAACCGGATTGGTTGTATGAATGCCTGATGAATCCAATAAATAACACCTGAAAGTTGCGTTTCCGGCTTCATGGGTGATAATCCAAAAGTCGATGCCATTGGCATGTTTTACGGCAGTTAATTTTTCGGAGGCAGGTGCAAAAATATTTTCATTTTTCAGTGTCACCCTCCCTGAGTCTGACTGATTGATAAACTCAACCAACGTATAGTTTATTCCGTTTGAACCAAAATTCGCATCTGAAGTAAACACATAATAAATAAGGGGGTTTCCCGGCTTTGGAACAATAAGGGCCGATTGAGTGCTTGACTGATGTCCTTTTAATCCATATCCATTGATCATAGCACGATGATACTTGTTGTATATTCCAATTCCATCGGTGTAAAACAGTAAATCGCCTCTTACATTGCTGATTGATGCACATCCCTCAGATGTCACAAGCTTTCCATCGGTTAAAGCAGTGACGTTGTTTTTGAAATTAATTCCGGCCATATTACCAAAATACCAATTGTAATTAGACTGCTGTGCGCATGCTGTGCCAGCACAACAAAAAAACAATGATACAAGAAGGGTATGAATTTTCGATTTCACCTTAGCAAGGTAACTGTTCCGCGCGAAATTTTTGTAGCTTTTTTGGTTCTTGTTGTAGGGGACAAAAAACATCATGGGATAAAATTCGGACACGCCTCCTGAAGAGTTGAACCCGTCATTTAGAAAAATACAAGTGAGTAACACAAAATCCGGATTAATAACTTGATTTTGCATAGCATATAGTTTATTTCAAATAAAAATTGAAAAACCTTACCTTCGCACTGTTTAATTACTTCCCATGGAACTTACCCCACTTTCCGCCATCTCTCCTATTGACGGCCGTTACCGCAAAACAGTTGCAAACCTGGCCAATTATTTTTCGGAATTTGCCCTTATTCAATACCGTATTGAGGTTGAAGTGGAATATTTCATTGCTTTATGCGAACTGCCTCTTCCGCAACTTAAAGGAAAACTGACCGAAGCTCATAAAAAATCCATTCGGGAGCTGTATACCGGTTTTTCAGAAGCCGATGCCCAAAAGATAAAAGACACCGAAAAAATCACTAATCATGATGTTAAAGCAGTTGAGTATTTTATTAAAGATGCTTTTCAAAGAATCGGATTGGGTGAAGTAAAAGAGTTTGTTCACTTCGGACTCACTTCTCAGGACATAAACAATACCGCTATTCCGCTTTCCATCAAACGCGCGGTAAACGAACAATATCTTCCGCAGCTTACCTCCATCATTTCGCAGTTGCAGCATTTTGCCGATGAATGGAAAGAAATTCCGTTGCTGGCACGCACCCACGGTCAGCCGGCCTCACCTACCCGCTTAGGAAAAGAAATTTTAGTTTTTGTAGAGCGTTTACAGGCACAGGCAGCCCAACTGCTTTATATCCCTTATTCAGCCAAATTCGGGGGAGCTACCGGAAATTTTAATGCTCACCATATCGCCTATCCGGCCACCGACTGGGCAAAATTCGGAAACGATTTTGTGAATCGCATTCTGGGATTAAACCGATCGCAGGTAACCACTCAAATTGAGCACTACGATAATCTGGCTGCTTTGTTTGACTGCCACAAACGCATAAACACCATCCTGATTGACCTTTGCCGCGATATGTGGACGTATATCTCGATGGATTATTTCAAGCAGAAAGTTAAAAAGGATGAAGTCGGCTCATCGGCTATGCCTCATAAGGTAAACCCCATTGATTTTGAAAATGCCGAAGGAAATCTGGGATTAGCGAACGCCATTTTCGAACACCTCTCAGCCAAACTTCCGATTTCACGCCTGCAACGCGATTTAACCGATTCAACCGTGCTGCGCAATGCCGGAGTACCCATGGCTCATACCCTTATTGCTTTTGCATCGCTTTTAAAGGGATTGAATAAACTGTTGCTGAATGAGCAAAAAATAAAAGAAGATCTGGAAAACAACTGGGCTGTGGTAGCCGAAGCCATTCAAACCGTTTTGCGCAGAGAAAATTACCCGCAGCCCTATGAAGCATTAAAAGCCCTTACGCGCGGAACTAAAATTGATGCCGAAGCCATTGCCGGTTTTATTGATATGCTCGAAGTGAACGATACGATAAAAAGCGAATTGAAAAAGATTACGCCTTACAACTACACGGGCATTCACCTCTCCATTTAAAAGAATGGGTTATGTTTCGCGAATCACCAAACGCGGAACCATAAAGAGCAAACTCATGGTGATAAGTACCGATACGTACCCGATATAATTGTAATTGCCCAGCGTACCATCTGCATTTTCAGTAACTATTAATCCGGAAATGAGAGAAGCCACACCTGCAGCCACCTGTTGGGAGGCAGATGAAAAACTCATAAATCCTCCTCTTATTTTAGGATTTACGGCACCTGTTACCAATGCCTGAGCCGGAATAAAACGGCCACCGGAAAAAACAAAAAACATGGTAGTAACTACCAATGCCGGTATTAAGGGAACACGGCCCATATGGGTAATAATTAAAACCGGTACAGCACACAAAACTACAAAAACAGAAAACACTTTTTTCTTCCCGTATTTATCGGCCATGCGCCCCACAACAGGTGAGGTAAAAAAGGTGAACAACCCACCAACAAAATAAATTAGCGTTACCTGATCTTTGGTGAATCCCACATTTGCTTCCATGTAGCGGGCATAGGTGGGAACAATACAAAAATGACCCAGCATAAGGCTTACCATCAGAATTAAGGCTTTAAGATGATTGCGGTCAACTAGAATTTCTTTCAGAATGGTGCTGAATCCGGGGCGTTCTTCTTTGGTTTGAATATGTTCGTTTACCTGAGGAACGAATTTCCAGATGAAAGGAGTAATAATTAAACCTACCAATACCAGAAAAAGAAACGGAGCATGCCAATCCGTGAGGGTTGCCAAATATAACCCAAGCGGAACTCCCGCAATGGAAGCCATGGAAAAACCTGTGGTAATAATTCCCATGGCCATTCCCCTCCTTTCCATCGGAATCACATCTGCCACAATAGCCATTACCACCGATCCCAGCACACCCCCAAATACTCCGGTTACAATACGTGCAGCCAGCAGCAGGTAATATCCCTGTGCCACGCCACACAAAAGTGTACCCGTTAAAAATCCAATGAATATAATCTGAAGGGAGGTTTTACGGTCAAAGCGATCAACAAATAAAGTGGCAGCATACCCCGATATACCTGCACTTAACGTGTAACATGCTACCAGAACCGTAAACTGAAAATGACTGATTCCGTAAAGCGTGGTGAGGTAAGTTTCCAAAGGCATCATTACCATAAAATCTACAATATTGGTGAAGTTAATTGCCGCAAGGATAAACAGAAGAATTCGTTCGTTTTTAAGCATAAGGTGTGAAAGGCTGCAAAGAAACGTTGCTTCACTTGAATTTACTATTCTGTTTACCTGCATTTTTCAACAGTTTACCTGTAATAGAAAGTCAGCAAAAACCGGGTTTTCGCTATTCAAAATCATAATGTCCACTGACATAGGTCATTTTTTTTATTTAGCATTCCTTTCTACCTTTACTGTCTTAAAACCGGCTTATGGACGAGCGTTTAAAAAAGCTTCTTTACATGGCTGTTGGGTTAGCATCTACCAGCGAAAAAGTGCGTGCCCTTCTAGAAAAAATGGAGATTGAAGGAAAATTAACCGAGGAAGAAGGCGAGCGAATCATTAACGAACTTTTTAATTCGGGTAAAGGTGAACTGGCACATTTGAGTGATGAACTGAAAAGCAGTTTAAACGAACTCATGCAGGAAATTCAAACCCCGAGCATGAAAGAAATGAACGAATTGAAAAAACGTATAGCCGAACTGGAAGCCAAACTAAACAAACCATCCGATCATGAAATTTAAAAATCTGCGCAGATACCGGCAGGTAATCCACGTGTTGATGAAATATGGTTTTGACGATGTACTGGCCCATTCCCGGTTCAGGCGGTTTATACCCCACCGCCAGTTGCAGGGTGAATTAAGTAAATTCAGTTATACGCGTTATGAGCGCATGCGTATGGCTATTGAAGAACTTGGACCAACCTTTATTAAATTCGGGCAAATACTTAGCAACCAGCCCGATTTGTTGCCCATTGAACTGATTAATGAACTTGAAAAACTACAGGATGCCGTCCCAAGTTTTGCCACACAAAATGTAAAAACCATCATTGAATCCGACCTGGGTGCTTCGGTTGAAAAACTATTTGCTTCCTTTAGCGAGCAACCCATTGCCTCTGCCTCCATTGCCCAGGTGCACGAAGCCAGGCTAAAAACCGGTGAACACGTAGTGGTAAAAGTGCAGCGACCCGATATTGCATCGGTAATTGATACCGATCTGGAAATTTTAGCGGAGCTGGCCGAAATAGCCGAGCACAATTTTTCAAACCTTGCCCGATTGGAACCAGTGGAAATTGTGAAAGCGCTGAGCAAATCAATGAACCGCGAGCTTAATTTTTTACTGGAAACAAATAATATTATTCGATTTCAGGAAATTTTTAAAGACGAACCATTAGTTTACACCCCCATTGTTTATACCAAATTCAGCACACGCAGGGTTATAACCATGGAATATGTTTCAGGCATAAAAATAAACCAGGTTCAAAAGCTGCGCGACAACGGCATAAACCTTCACGAACTAGCTAAAAAAGGATTGTTTCTCTATTTTGAACAAATTTTTAAACACGGTTTTTTTCATGCCGATCCTCATCCGGGAAATGTACTGATAATGCCTGACGGAAAAATTTGCCTGATTGATTTCGGGATGATGGGCACATTAAACCGACAGGATAAAGATGCATTTAAAGATTTAATTGTAGCCATTACCAAAGGAAACTTTTCGAAACTGGTAAATGCCATTGAACGGCTTACCAAACATAAAAAAGTGGCTAATAAAGAAGAGCTCGAATACGATATCAATATTTTACTTGACGAATTTCCACCCTATACCATTGACGAACGAAACATGAAAGAAGTGGTGGACCGGCTTCAGTACATTATTTACAAACACAGACTAAGCTTCCCCAACGATTTCTTTTTATTACTCCGCACGCTGGTGATACTTGACGGAATAAGCAATATTCTCGACCCCGAGTTTAATACGTTAAAATACATCCGACATCAATCGCTCCGGTTGTTTGAAGAAAGCATACGCCCGAAAAATTTAATGATGCTTACACTAAATTCCCTGCTTGATATATGGGACTACCTGCGTGTGATGCCTTCTGATTTTAAAAAGATAATAGAACGGATTAAAGAAGGAAAAATACAAATTGAAATCACAGGCCTTAAACCTGTTTTGCACACACTCGATATTATTTCAAACCGGCTGGCGGCCGCTATTATTCTTGCCGCCATGATTATTGGCTCCTCCCTCATTGTGTTATCACATATACCACCCTACTGGAACAATATTCCAATCATCGGACTTATCGGAATTATTTTTTCCGGGGTTTTTGGCATTATACTTATTCTCTCCATTTTTAGAAAAGGCAAATATTAAATAAAACAGTTATGGCAAACAATTTTGAAGAACAATTAAATCATTGGGTAAAAGAATGGCATACCCGTTTAGAAGACATGCGTGTTCAGTTTTCGCTTGGTAAAATGGATGCGACAGATGCATTTGAAAAACAAAAGGACCTGCTCCGCAAAACCATTGAACACTGGAAAATGCACTTAGACCAAACCATTAATACCACTGAAGAAAACGGCAAAAAACTTAAGACATCACTCGAAACACTGATGCTGCAGTTAAACTTAGGCAAGGCAGACGGTAAAGATCTATTTGAAGAGCAACGTAAAAAAATTGAAGACGCCATGCACCGCGTGTTTGAAGATGGCAAAAAAGCCTATGAAAACAATTTTGAGATGTTGATGAAACTTTATGACAACAACGCACAGGCATTTAAAACACATCTTGAAATATTGCAGTTGCAATTTGCCCTGGGTAAAATGAATGCCAAAGACGAAGCAGAAAAAATACGGAAAGAGCTGGAAGAAAAAATAAAAGAACTGCAAATGCAATACGTTGACCAATACAAGGAAAATGTAGAACACTGGAATACGCAAATGAAAGAAGGGTATGAAAAAATGCGTAGCTGGGTAAACGACATGATCTATAAAGCTAAATGAGCAAAATACGATTAGCCATTCATGGCGGGGCAGGTACCATTTTGCGCAGCCAGATGAACCCTGACAAAGAAAAACAATACCTGCAGGGATTAACAAAGGCACTTCAGTCGGGCTACAACATTCTGGAGAAAGGCGGTTCAAGTCTGGATGCAGTTGAAGCAGCCGTTACCTCGCTCGAAAATTTTCCGCTGTTTAATGCAGGCCGCGGGGCCGTGTTTACACATAGCGGAACACATGAAATGGATGCAAGCATCATGGACGGAAAAACACTCGAGGCCGGAGCCGTATGTGGTATCAGCAACGTGCAAAATCCGGTGCAACTGGCTCGTGCAGTTAAAGAACACTCCGGGCACGTTTTACTCAGCGGAAAGGAAGCCGAAGCATTTGCCAAAAAAATGAATCTCCCCTTTCAATCCGATGACTATTTTTATGAAGAAAGCCGTTTCAAACAATGGCAGGAAATAAAAGACACTGACGGTTACGAACTGGACCATACCGATTCGAAAAGTGAAAAAAAATTCGGGACTGTTGGAGCAGTAGCCTTAGATGCCCATGGAAATCTGGCAGCCGCCACCTCTACCGGAGGCATGACCAATAAACGTTATGGCCGCATTGGCGATACGCCTATTATAGGTGCCGGCACTTATGCCAATAATGCGACCTGTGCCATCAGTTGTACCGGGCACGGAGAATATTTTATCCGGGCCGTGGTAGCTTACGATATCAGTTGCCTGATGGAATACAAAGGACTTTCCTTAAAGGAAGCCTGCAAACATGTAGTAAAAGATAAACTCGTTAAAATGGGCGGAGAAGGTGGTTTAATTGCCATTGACAACTTAGGCAACATTGAATTGCCCTTTAACTCTGATGGCATGTACCGTGGCTGGATGAAAGAAGGAAAAGCGGAAGTAAGGATTTATGAGGATTGATTAATTTGAAGCAACTTTTCTCCAACAGGTTTCTCAGAAATACTCATAAAATTTCTTAACCTTTATTCCGGTTTATTGCACCACAACCTTTCTGGTGGTGTCATTAACCTGTAAAAGGTAAACGCCCGGCTTAAGTGAGGCTACCGGAAAAAAGAATTCAGCACTTCGGTTCGAAAAAGCATTCCAAATATTTTTTCCGGTGATATCCGTTAAGTGAAGTTCAATATCTTCAGCAGGCAATCCTTTAACCGTTACCAATGCCGATGCCGGTACGGGATAAACATTCAACACATCAGTCTGAAGTTTATTCACCGCTAAAGGAACAAGAGAATTATAAATTACATGAACGAAAACAGAATCGTTCGGGTGATTTACATCATAAAACACATAAGCTATATGATTGACGCCTCGCACATGGGTGGTGTTATCAAATAAATAATGTGCAATAAAACCGCTGTCGGCAGCCCCGGGGGTAAGTGTTACATGAAAAGGAGAAACAAAGGTGGAAACATCATAACACTGCCCGGCAAAACAAATGGTATGCTGCACACTTGAAGGGAGTGTTTCATATTCAACTTTTTTAACCCCGACTTCTATATTATTCGAAGAGGTATTCTTAACAATTACACGCAAATCCAATGATTCAAATCCTACCCAACCTCCATTATCTTTTGATTGAATAAGCAGCGTATCATTGCTAAGTGAAAGATGATTATCCAGGTTGAGAAGTTGTAAACTCTGCGCCTGCGCTCCGCAAAACAATAAAATAAAAAATCCTGAAATACCTGATCTCAGTAACATTGGCTTATTGTCCGCAGACAACTTTTTGTACAGTTATTCCATGCTCCGACTGAACATGTATTAAATAAATCCCCTTCGTGAAACCGGAAACGTCCACGGTGGTTTGTAAAGTAAAAGGTAAAACAGATGAATATACATTACGTCCGGTGATATCAGTAATTACCAATGAATAACTGCCCGATGTACCTGCTTGCACAGTTAACTGACCACTGGCCGGGTTTGGGTAAACATTTACCTCCGTTGTTTCTGTAAAATCGTTTATTCCGGCAGGTGTAGCCCCATAAAAATTAGTACGTACAGCTGTCATAATTTTACCTGTGAAACTTTGTATTCCCGAAGGAGCTTTTTTGTCTGCTATATACATGGTGAGCTTACAATGCTGCGGATTGCAGGCAATGTTGCGATACATGGTGGGCATAGTGTAGGTATAAGTACGCGAAATAGTAGTGCCTTGAGTAGTGGTAGTTATTAAGTCTCCTGCAAAACCATTTATGTTTGCTCTGAATACGTTGGTGTGATTAAAGTTTGGATTAAACCCGTTGTTCTGGGTGTAATTCAACGGATCATATTGCGTGGAGATAATGGAATCTTCCGTAATAGCAATTTGCAGGTAGTTACTATCAGTGGCGGCATTGGCAGTATAATATACTTCGGCATAAACGGTAAGTAAACGCGTATTGGGATTATAGCTGGGTGCCATGTACAGATTTACGGGTGAAACTTCATTTACCACCAGATCTGCCTCCGGTTGTACCTGATTGTTGTTTGGACCGAAAATAAAAGTAGAACCATAAGGCACACCCCTATCTTTTCGGTTCACCATCATGTTTAAATAAAACGGCCAATGCAACCCATTAGGGCTTGGGTTATAAATAGTGTCTCCATAAGAGGTACGGAAATCCTGTGCCAATGCCCCGGCCTGGGGAGCCGCATCAGGACCAAAGTGATATTCAATCAACATACCTCGCCCGGGGTGAGAATCAATTACCGTATCGCACTTTTTAGCAATATCGGGGCAACTGCCGCATACCTGCCCTGTTCCCTTTTCAATGAGAAAATTCTTGTTCTGCACAGCATGTGAAACCTGCGCCTGTATATTGACAAACGGAGCCAGGCACAGAAAAGGAATAAGTAGATGGTATTTATTCTTCATGGGGATTGAATTTATAACTCAAATGTAAGAAAATTCTGGGAATACCAAAGTCACTTAAACTAATGAATCTTTAACTTACATTATTTGCTGCAGGAAACAGCAAAAAGAGTTGTTTATTTCTACATTGGAAGATAGGGTTTACAGATTAACACCTAATCCGTGAAGAAAGTTATATCCCAAAAATTTCCTTGAAATATTAAGGAGCGATTTCTCTATTTATAAACCACCAGTTTTTTTGCCACCACAGCGTTTTCGGTAGACAGTTTAATCATATAAATACCCGATGACAATTGCTGAACATTAATCTGGCTACTATACCCATTTATAGGTGAAAGAGATAGTATTAATTTCCCTTGTATTGAATATAAATCTACTTTATTGATAAAGCCTTTTGCATTGATAGTTACCGAAACATCAGCGGGATTAGGAAACATTTCGATTTCAAAATTATCTTCTGCCCGCATTACACCTGTTGAAGTGGATCGAAAAATTGCTTCAATGCTATGCGAAGCATCGATATCAAGAAAGGTATATTGCACGGGAGTCCCTATAAAAATGCCATCCACCTTTACTGTATCGGTGCTAAAACCTGAGTTGGGCTGAATAGAAAATGTAAGTGTATCCCCTTTTGTAACCGTAATAGTTCCCATAGGACTAATCGTTCCACCCAAACCGGCAATAGCGTTAATAGTAAAAGTTGGAAGGATAATTTTTTTGAATGTGGCCAATAAGGTATGATTAGCATTGACCTGAGTGAAAGAATATGAATTTAATATTCCGGCATAAATTTGATCAACCCAAACAGAATCTATTTCATATCCCTGATCAGCTATAACGCTGAACGTTTGATTGCCCATATAATTCACTTGTATTAACCCTTGTGGATTAATAACTCCATTTGCGCCCGTTACCGCATGAATGGTGTACACGTTTATTGCAAAAACTGCTCTGATCTGGTGGTTACTTTGAATGGAGAAGAAAGTATATGTTGAATCGGGAGTAGTAGCAACCCCATCAATTAGTAAACTGTCGATATGGTATCCGGTATTGGCAATGATTGAAAATTTTAAAGAACTTCCCTGCGTCACTGTATTTGTACCGGATGGTGAAATACTCCCGCCAGATGATGCAGAGGCCGTAACAGTAAAGTTAGGAATTGTTGCAGTAAAATAAATGGAATCGAAAATTCCCTGACTCAGGTTGAAATAAGTTCCCGAGGCTGATGTTTCCAGTCGGAAAGTACGAACCATGTATACGTTACTTCCTGCAAGAGGAAATGAATCAATAAAAGATAGGCCGGAAACGGCTACTGCATTCAACCGTGTAAAAGTTCCATAAATACTATTCGACCTATAAATGGTATAGCCGGCATTTGCATCTGGTGAAGCCCCCCAGCTCAGTTGAATTTGATTGGTGTTAACCTGAGCAGATAACGAAGCAACAGGCGACACCATCTGCAGGCGAAGGGTTGGGTCGCCCATAAGCGCCATATGTGCCCCGGCAACTAAAGATGGCTGACCGGCCTCGTAAACACCTTTCGTATTATTTTGATTTAACCTAGCACATGCCCCTACCGATTCTCCTAATGCCATAGGATGAAAATACCAATATGGAAATCGTCCTGCCCAAACTGAAACAAGTGTATTGGCTTTATTGCCGATGATGGAGCGGAGTAAATTGTTTTGATGATATGATCCCCCCTTATTCCATTCAACAAAATAGCTTCCCCATACCTGCATAAAAACAGATTTAATGGAATCTTGCGCACAATAGGTACTTGTAAAGGTAGGGCCTCCAAAACTGGTATCTGTTCCTCCATCGCCAGCATACGTCCACAAATAATTGTATGTTTTAAGCGAGTCCATTAAATCCGTGCAATTCGTATTTGAGCATGACGAAATTTCTTTTAAACTATTGAATCCAAACATCGGATTCTGGCTTCTCCAACCACCTGCAGATATATTGGCCAAACCTGCATCTGCCCTTGTAAAAAGAAGACTTCTATTCAACACGCTCATCAATTTATGACGGTATCTGTGATTTTTATTTAGATAATGTTTCAGCAAATCTTTTTCCGATAAAGAGAACACAGGAAGGTTATGCATATCAATTCGACCTACCTGTAATTCCACATCAGAAGGAATGGTGCTTTGATCCCAGTTACCATCCCCCGGTGAATTGGGTGTATGAATAAGTCCGGTGTTGGTGGTTTGAATGGTATTGTCAGTCCAGTTACCATCTACATCAGCATAATAGGCATCGCATGGTTGTGCTCCCACCCGTTCCGCATGACCATCCGGTGCAAAATTTCCGGAGTATGGCACCGGAAGACTTCCAATTAGAATAACAGATTTTAATGCAGCACCCTGCAAGGAGTACTGTTGCTTAATAAAGTTTTTAATTACCGTGTCCTTCACCGTTGGTAAAAAAGATTTTCGAACAACCTGCCAACCATCTCCAATCAAATCCTTATCAAATTGGTAAAGTTCAGAAGCCAGATAGGTACTAAAGGTGGAATCGACCAGCACTAAAACATTTCCTCTGTTTTCGACTGCAGGAATTTCAATTCCGCTGTACAAATATCCGGTACCGGTAAGCAAGGGAGTTGCTTTCATCACTTTGTACTCATAAATGGTGGATACATTCACTTGGCTATCGGAATAACTCAACACGTTTCCGACCAGCGAAATTAACTGTGTCCATACAGTATCTGTCCTGAGTTTTTTATAAACAACATATCCGGTGGAGTTAGGGTCATTTGTCCAGCTGATATTAATGTTTGCCGGATTTTTTTGAACTGTTGCTGTTAGCAAAACCGAATAATCAATTCCGGTTGGTGTATTAATTATGGTAAAATCCCCATCACTGGTATCCCCTACACTTAAATTGGCGGCATTGCGAATACGGATCAAACAATGCAAGGAAGGAGCAGTAGAAATAGTCCAAGGATAGGATCCTGAGGTGGCGCTTACGTTGTTGGCAATTGTTAACCACGATTGACCGCTATTTAATGAATACTCAATATTCAGGAAACTTATTCCGGGAGCGTACCAAATGATATTGTATTTTTTACCTATTTGCCAAACCTCACTTCCATTAGGCTGAAGTAACATAACAGGCTTTGTTTGCACCAGCTTTTTGAATTTTACTACAGTGCCTGAATCTCCACAGGCCCACCCGGTAGTGTCATTCACAAAATCGACTCCCCATAATTGCTTTGAAGTAGCACTATACTGACCGGTCCATAAAGATCCGCCATTGCTACTGCTTACTATTATACCACTTCTTCCTACCGCGTATAAATTCCCGTTTATATAATCGGCACCCAAAAAATCAAACGTTGTTCCAGAGAACTGATTTGACCACGTACTTTTACCCGAATCAATTGTATGGGTAATGATCCCATTTTGACCAAACAGCCATCCGCTTAAAACTGAATTAAAAACAACCTTATTGAACCCCTTTCCATTGGGTGCTGAAGTGTTGGAATACGCTGTCCAGGTGTTACCACTATCTAAACTATGATAAACTACACCGGGTGCGCCTGATTTAGGGTCTCCGCAAACCCAAGCAGTAGACAAAGAGGTATACATAACCGAACGAAGTGTGATAGAACCTAACAATGGCACAGTTTTACTTTGCCAGGTATTCCCACTATCATTTGTAAATAAAACCTTCCCTGTACCTACCACTAAACCCATTTTGGGTGAAGCAAAATGGACATCAATCAAATTGTTTACTGTACCCGAGTTTTGCTGAATCCAATTCATGCCACCGTCTAAGGTTTTAAGTATCCGTCCGGAATCAGCACAAGCAAAACCATAATTTGGTGTAACAAAATAAACACCACGTATTGTCGGATTAATTCCTGAATTTTGTTGTAGCCATGAAACTCCTCCATTTATTGTTTTTATTATTCCGCCCTGTGAACCCACTGCATAACCCGTATCTCTGTTTAAAAAATGAATATCTTTTAAATCAGTGAATACCCCACTGCTTAATGTATCCCAAATTTGAGCCTTTACCAGATTATTAACAGCAAACAAAAAAAATGTAAGCACATAAAAATGCAACTTCCTATTCATACTGATTTGAATGAAATTAATTAAAGCACAAATGATACACCGACAAACAGAACAATAGCCATGGCAAATAAAAGCAACGCAATTTTTACCATATTCGAATTCAGATTAAAATTTAACTGTTTCATACTATCTCCTTTCTTTGGTATACGGATTAACCAAAAAATAAGTTGGGTAGTAAATCCTTTTTATTTCAATCAGTATGACTGACTATCAATTTCTGGTAAGAGGTGCCGGATGCCGATTTTACAATGAGCATATAAAACCCATTATTCAAAAATCCGATATTTAACAGGATACTTTTTTTACTTTCATCCCGTTGAACCGGTAAAGAAATTACTTTACCCTGCATGTCTGTTAAAATAAATTCAGTTAACGGATCATCCAAAATAATATTGATTATTTCATGCGCGGGATTTGGATAAAAGAATACATGTTGATTAGGTTTAACCGCACCGCTAAATCCAATTATAGTTTTATCATGTTCCAAAATTAACACACTCATCGGGGGCAAAATATAATTCCCAAACGTGTCCGTATTTGCTACAGTTTCAATAATGGTTTCGGCAATTGGAGAGTTTGCCATTAAAAGTCTGGACTTTTTAAGTGAATAACCGGTGACCCCGCCTAATTGTAAAGGAACAGTATCATTTTTATCACGGTTCACTGCTACAATATTTAACTTATTCATGTCATTAGAAACAAATGCATTTGATCTTACAGAATATGGATTCCCATCACTGGCAAGAGGGGAAGTTGAGGTTACCTGAACAGACCTATCCAAAAATGCTGGAAAAAGTAATTTATAAATAGAGGCTGCTGGCATTAAAGTGTAATTCCCTATAGAATTTATTCGTATCGGATGCCATATAGCATACGCATTTCCATAAGCCCAAAAATTTGCCCGTTCAATGGTAGATTTTTGGGAAAGCATCAGTAAAAAATCAGCTTCCATGTTGGCCCCTAACCATTGCATTGCTGAATCCTGTTGGGCTTGTGTGGGTGTAGAAGCAGAATTTATATGATGGGCGTAATCCCCAACAAATACCTTTACCGATTTAGCGGCAGCCTTATTAATTAAAGAATTTAACCCTGCATTTACCGCAGAAACGCCTTGAGTTGGAGGGTTACTACCTATTGTATTCTCGCTTGCAAAATAGTGCTGCGACAGTGCATATACTTTTCCAGATGCTACCAGATTTGAATTCAACAGCGCATAAGCCCAACTGGAGGAAGTAGAAGCATTTCCGGTAGTGGGCATGGTTATTTTTATTGTTGAATCTCTGGAAAGCATCGAATCAATAATAGGAGTTACCAAAGCTAAATAGGCAATGCAATTTGAATCTGAAGAGCCAAATTCAAAATTTGACCAGGGCTCATTCCCGATATTCCAAATTTTTATTCCATAAGGCAATGGGTGTCCGTTTGCAGCCCGCTCTGCAGCCCAATCCTTTCCACCTCCCGGGTTGCTGCCATCATTAGGCGCATTACAATACTCAACCCAATCGGCATTATTAGCAATAACATTCGGCACTGCCGCCCGTAATTGTGTTTGAGTAAGTCCGGCTGAATTTATGTCATATATAGGAACCATAATTTGGATTTCAGAGGCCTGAACTCCCTTTGATGCTGTCCATTTCATAAACTCATCAAATCCAAAATTAACAGGCTGTGGTGGACCTATAGCCCCCAAAATGTTCTGCACAGGCCGTTGCCCAATCATTCCAATTGTATCGATTGATTTTTTCCAATCGAACCCAACAGCAATTGCATTGCCCGGATACCGAATAGTACTTAAAGGAAAATCGCCAAAAATTGAATCTACGGCAGGAATCACAGCACCACTCGAATCAAAATAACCAATTTGGCCGTAGGTTGAATTCCCGATTAAACTTGTTCTTCCATCAAATGTAATCCCAAACAGTAATTGCGTATTGTTCATTACAGCAGAATTAACATTAGTGATGTTTATGGTTGCAACCTGTGCGAAAGAAAATGTTGCATAAAAAATCATCCCAACCAAAGGTCCAATCCACATACATTTGAAATTTAAGTGTGTTCTATGCATATTTTATTGCGTGTTTAAAACATATCATAATTACCCTTTTCTACCGGCCTATTACAATTTTCTGAAGCCCATTTTCAGTTTGAACAAAATAAATTCCGTTTGACAAACTATCTATTGACACTGCTTTTGTGTTTGTTTGTTTTAATACCGCTTGACCAAACATATTGTAAACAATTATTTCCTTAACCACGGACGAAAAATTGATAGTGCTACTTGCAGGATTTGGATAAATTGAAAAGGATCCGGATTCCCTGATTTTATTTTTACCTGTAGTGGACGGAATATATATTGGTCCGATATATCTTTTAGCCACTACCAAATGGTCAATCCACATGTCATTTGACGAAGGATAAAGATTATTTTGTGTAGCGTAATTTTTAAGCCATAAGTAATTAAGAACTACGTTAGAGTTACTTCTCCATCTAAATCCTTCAAATGGAAATCCGGCTCCTTCTACAAATGTTGCTTCGTCCCAAGTACCAATAGGAAATCCTTTGCCATAATACCCAACTAAATTTCCGTTAATCCATAATTTTAGTTCACCTGTACTGTCAGATACGGGATTATTCAGTCTAATCATCATTTCAATACAATTCCATGAATCCATATTAATGATGTCATTTGCAGCCAAACTATTAAACTCATTTCCAAAATATTTGCCTGCATTAGGTGCCGACACAAATGGTTTCATTCCCATCCAGTAATTGTAGAACCCAAATTGTGAACTAGTAACCGCATTTTGAGTGGCGGAACCTCGAATTTCTGTTCCAACAATAAAGGCCGAATCTCCATTAACGGGTATATTCCGTCCCGGATAAACACAAGTCCAACAGTTGTGAGACGGGTCTGTTCCACCTGCCCAAACTCCAGAGTGATGAAAGGTATGTTCACTGTTATATTTAATATAATACCTGATAAAAACAGAATCGGTAATTGCCGTTGCAAGGTCAATTCTAATATTAGCATCTTCCATAGTATCATTGGAAGTATTCCCATGCTCCATTGTGGTTAACTTAAGCGACTGCAATCCATGACTTCCTTCAGGCACTGATGAATCAAGATGAATTCTTGAAAAGGGTGTTAATGTTTGGTAGCCTGGTGTTGAAAGCATCATTGTGACTGTTGATTGCTCAAACATTTCGGTGAATATTACGTTAGGATCATTTTTAATCAGACTGTCATGCGGATAAGTATTAGCGATTTGTGCTTTTAAACCCAGAGGTTGCCAAAAAAACAAAATGATGGCAAACATTAAGGCAATTCTGTAAGTAAATTTACCTTTACTTATTAACTTGTTAATTTGACATGTTTCTAATTTCGAACCTTGAAATAGACCCAATTTATATACTTTCATACACGAGCTTTACACTCATATACGTAGACTGCTCCTAAAAGGTTGGGTCATTTATTATCAATAGCAAAAACTGTTACAATATTCTGCAATGTTAAACTGTCATTCGCAGGTGTATAAACAGTACATTCAAATTCAGCTTTCACTCGTGTAATTGTTCTAATGCTATCCGAAACAAAGGTGTAAGGTCCAATCTCGGTAATTCTAAAATATACCGGTGATGTTTGCTTTTTAAGCTCAGATGTATACATTGTACCAAAACTATTTGTCCAGGTAATAATAACTTTTCCTGCATTGGCCAATGGTTGTGACCCAAAGCCAAACTCAATATTTTTTCCCGCTGTAAGGTGATTTAAAATGTGTGACTTTTGCCCGTTAGGTACCAGAGAAGAGTCATTAAATGCGATTTGCAACTTACCCGGACAAGTAACACACCCCGGAGACGACAGCAAACTTTTGAATTGATAGTACAACCCGTTATGTGTGGTGGTATAGGTTTGGGTATATCCCGAAACTCCTGCCATGATGGAAAGATTTACGCCATCTATTTTCCCTGTAGAAAAAAATTCGGGCGTATTGGCTGTATTGGTAAAGGAAGGGTCGTCCTTCTTGGAACACCTGCTAAGGCTCACAAGAAGTAAAACTGATAATATAACCTGACGTGCATTTTTCATCTTTCAGAATTTATATAACGAATAGATTACACCAATGCGCAACCCCGAATTCTTGTCCCTGTAAGCTTTATGATAATATTCATTCCGCGTCATATCACGCAACCCAAGCTGAGCCGTTAAACTCAAAGAAAGCAACGAAGTTAATTGAACCCGATAACCCAATAACATGGCATAACCATAATCTGAAATTCCCTTTCGATAGCCCGATGAGTTGTTTTCTTTAGTTGTATGCATTGAACTCAGGTTATTTTGGTAACTGTAGGCTAATGTATTTTTTGAGTCAAGCACCAAATCAAAGGCTAACCCAGCCGACAACCGATGCGCAGAGCCAATAGAAAGAACTGCTTCAACCGGCATTTGTAAAAAAAACAGTTTATTGGTTATTAGCCGATAGGTCTCAACCTCGGAACTTAAGCCATATCGTGTTTGAGAAAATTGATTTACCTGATAAATGCTGCTATGTTGCATATAAGTTAAACCTGTACTTAAACTTAACTTTTCACTCGCCCTATACTGAAATGTGATGCCCGCATAAAAATCTACGTTGCTGTTATTTTTTATGGAGTCTCTCACATCCTTATGGTATCCCTTCCACAAGGCAGAACCTCCATTTACTGCAATTACCCATTTATTCGTCTCCATCTTTTTTCGTCCATCTGAATCCGTTTCCGGATTATTCACTATTGAACTATCCTCATTACGCGCTACAACCTTTAAGGTGCTGTCTTCGGTTGCCATTGCTACTACCGAGGTATCCTTCGGTTTGGTTCCATCGCCTGGTGGATTTATTGCCTCGGCTAAGTTTAAATCATTACCTGAACTGCTTTTTTGTTTTAACACATCAGGAACTGATGCTTCACTCTGTTTGCTGTTTGCCGGCAGGTAAGTGGATAATTTGCCCGGCAGACTCAAATCTGCTTTTGAAGAATTAAGTTCAGCATTCCTCATCGAACGTTTTGCTTTTGCCTTGTTTGCCACAATGGATGAAGGTATTTCTGTCATGGCATTACCACCTTCATTTTTTTCATCCTTCAATGAAAGATTATTTTGATTACCGGATCCATCTGAAAGGTTATTTGCGCCAATATTGCTTCTTACGTTTTCGGTATTGGGTTTTATATCTGCAGAAACAGCGGTGGTTGCTCCTTTGTTTTCTTTATCAATTTCAGGTTTGGTTAGTAAATATCCTACAACAAGCGTTATGCTTAACGATAGGAAATACCACCAGGCTCCCCGTCTTTTGGTACGTTTTACAGGCATAACTTCATCAAGCAGTTTTTCTGCCTGTGCCCAGTCGGTTTCACCAGGCTCAAAAACACGTTCATTTAATTTTCGCCTCAATAGTTCGTCTATCGGGTCTTCGTTATTTTGCATACACTTCCAAACCTTCTTTTTTTACCAGATCGAGTATCATTTCCTTTAATTTTTGCCTTGCAAAATTTACATGCCATTTACTTGTGCCTTCAGATATGCCTAGCATCAACGCAATTTCCTTGTGAGGGTAACCATCAATGGCAAATAAGTTAAAAACCTGTTTGCTTACCGGTGGAAGGCGGTTAAGGCATTGTTCAATATACACCACATTCAGTTTATTTTCGGCTTCATTAAAACTGCCACTCACGCTGATGGCTGAATCGGAGAAATCTTCCTGCTGTGTTATCCATGTTTTATAATTTTGATTTTTTCTGAATTCGTCAATGCTTGTGCGAACAAGTATGGTTCGTACCCACGCCTCAAAGGGAATATCACGCTGGTAGCTTTGCATATTGAGAATAATTTTTAAAAACCCCGCATTTACCAAAGCCCGAGCATCATCTTTATTGCCGGCATAGCGCAGGCATACCCCCATCATGAAGCTATAACACAAGTTGTATAACCTGTGCTGGCTTTTACGGTCATTAGATAGGCACCCATCCAGGAGCTCCGCACTTGGGTTCATCTATTCAAATTTAAAAAATATGCCTCGCATTTCTAAATACGCTACCGGTGAGGCAAAGGTTGGGTACAGAGTAATTTTTAAACTACTCGTAATCAAGTTTTACGAAAAAATAAATGAAGCCTTACGACTAATTGGCCACTACTTCACCTGCCACCGGCAAAAACCTACGTTCCTTCAGCAAATAGCCGTTGCCCCGCACTAAAATATTCACTTTCAAATTTTCAACAGATATAGGTTCCCCAATGCTCACATCCGTTATATTGGTGTGACGGATATCTTTTCCATCTACAATAACTACGGCACCACTGCCTACCACTTCCAGGTGATTTCCGTCTGAAATAATGACTCCGGTATCCTCTCCTAAACCAATACCCGTGCATTGAGGATTACTGGCAACAGCCTGTGCCAGGCGATTAAATCTTCCTCGTTTATCAAAGTGCGAATCAATGATGACGTTTCCAACAAAAGCCAGACCGGTGGTGAGTTTTACTTCGCCCTTTAAATGCGCCAGGTCACTTTTACCCTGATAAATCATGGTATTGCTCATAGCCATTGCCCCTGCACTGGTACCGGCTATCACAAAACCTTCTTCGTGTTCCAGACGGTCGTGCAAAATCTGGTAAATTTCGGTCCCACCGAAAATGCTGGTTAAACGCAATTGATCTCCCCCGCTAAACATCACTCCGCTGCACGCTTTAATCCGCTCAATGTATTCCGGGTTGCTCACATCCTCGCGGTTGCGAATGGGCATAATTTGTACCTGAGTGCAACCAATTTTTCCAAAAGCATCCAGGTAATTCTCCCCTACTTCTTTTGGAATAGACGAAGCGGTGGTGATTACTTCAATATGTTTGTCCTTACCGCCCACTTCATTTACAATGCGGTTTAATATACCAAGTTCAAAAAAATTAAGGCGGTTGCGTTGTACAAATCCCTCCTCTAAATCGGTTCCTTTATCCTCTGCTCCGCCAATGGAGATGAGCTTGCCTTTGGGTAAATTCAATGCTGTTGTTTTAAATGGTGATAGGGCAAATATATATTCCTCCCCAAATTACCCAAGTAAAAGTTTCTCACCACTGTTCAGTATTCCTGAAATCACTTGTTCTCAGCTATTGACAATGAACATTCCTGTCCCTCTTGCCGTGTTGGCTTGTGTGCAAGGGGAACCTGAAGGGTTCAGCGCTTGTCCCGCCATTGCGGGGAAGCTAACGGGGCAGGGAGATGGCTCATAAACTTCCGTTAAAATTATTTTGTAAAACATATTTCCTTACCTATCTTGTCGGTTCGTCATTTTGTAAAAAAAACAACCCTTCCACTCATGAAGATACTCGACATAAAAGTAATGCGCGGCCCCAATTACTGGAGCATCCGCAGGCATAAACTCATTCAAATGCGCCTTGATTTGGAAGAGATGGAACAACAACCTACCAACAGCATCAATGGTTTTGGCGAACGGCTGGAAAAAATGTTTCCCTCTATGTACAGCCACCGGTGCAGTGAAGGAACCGAAGGTGGTTTTTTTAAACGCGTAAAAGAAGGCACCTGGATGGGGCACGTAATTGAACATATTGCCCTCGAGTTGCAAACCCTTGCCGGCATGAATTGCGGTTTTGGCCGCACCCGCAGCACCGGAAAACCGGGTGTGTACAATGTGGTGTTTGACTATATGGAAGAAAAAGCCGGCACCTACACTGCCCGTGCAGCCGTGCGCATTGCCGAGGCACTGATAGAGGGAAAAGAATATGATTTGGCTGACGATATTCAACAACTGCGCGAGATACGCGAAGACGAACGCCTGGGCCCGAGCACCGGTTGCATTGTAGACGAAGCCATACACCGCGGCATTCCGTACATACGCCTCAATAAACATTCATTGGTGCAACTGGGTTACGGAAAAAATCAAAAACGCATACGCGCTACTATTGCCAGCACCACCGGAAGTATTGCCGTAGATATAGCCTGCGATAAAGAAGAAACAAAAAATTTACTGGAAGCGGCCGAAATACCCGTGCCCAAAGGACGCATTGTGTATGGCGAAGAGGGGCTGCAGGCAGCCATTGAAAGCATTAAATACCCCATTGTAACCAAACCCGTAGACGGAAATCACGGCAAAGGCGCCACCACCAATATTAAAAACTGGGAAGATGCCCTGCGCGGACTGGAAGCAGCCAAAAAATACTCGCGTGGAGTGATAGTGGAACGTTACATTGTGGGACAAGACCACCGCGTGCTGGTGATCAATTACAAATTTGTAGCAGCCGCCATTCGCAAACCGGCAGCGGTAACGGGTGATGGAAAACATACCATTCAGCAACTGATTGATAAAACCAACGAGGACCCGCGCAGAGGATACGGCCACGAAAAAACACTCACCTCCATTAAGGTGGATGATTTTACCATGGACATCCTCAACAAAAAGAACCTCACCCTCGATAGCGTATTGCCCAAAGGCGAAGAACTGTTTTTAAAACCTACAGCCAACCTCTCAACCGGTGGAACCGCTACCGATGTAACCGACATGGTGCACCCCGATAATATTTTTATGTGCGAGCGCATTGCCCGCATTATTGGATTGGATATTTGTGGCATCGACATTATGGCCCCCGACCTCACCGTGCCCGTGAATGAAAACGGAGGAGCCATTCTGGAAGTAAATGCAGCACCGGGTTTCCGCATGCATATTGACCCGGCCGAAGGATTGCCCCGCAATGTGGCCGAACCGGTGATTGATATGCTCTACCCTCCCGGAAGCAGTGCACGCATTCCCATTATTGCCGTTACAGGTACCAATGGAAAAACCACCACTACCCGACTGATGGCTCATATCATGAAAAACCAGGGATACAAAGTAGGCTTTACCACCACCGATGGGGTGTACATTCAAAACCGCCTCATGATGCGGGGCGATTGCACCGGACCGGTGAGTGCCGAGTTTGTATTGAAAGATCCCACGGTTGATTTTGCCGTATTGGAATGTGCCCGCGGTGGCATTCTGCGTGCCGGCCTTGGTTTTCACAACTGCGATATGGCCATTGTAACCAATGTGGCCGAAGACCATTTAGGATTGCAGGATATAGACACCATTGAACAACTGGCCCGCGTAAAAGGTGTGGTGCCCGAAAGTGTGTTGCCCGGTGGCTACGCCATTCTCAATGCCGATAACAAATGGGCGGCTGCCATGGCCAAAGACCTGGAGTGCAAAGTAGCTTACTTTAGCATGGACGAAAACAACCCCATTATTAAAAAACATATGAAGAACGGTGGCCTCGCAGCCATTTACGAAAACCATTACGTTACCATTTGTAAAGGCACCTGGAAAATACGCGTGGAGAAAGCCGCCAATATACCGCTCACCTACGGAGGCCGCGCCACCTACAATATTGCGAATGTATTGCCAACGGTACTCGCGGCCTTTATCCAAAACATAAAAATTGAAGACCTGCGCATTGCTTTGCAAACCTTTATACCGGGCCCGGCACAAACTCCCGGACGCATGAACATTTTCCGCTTTAAACATTTTGAAGTGATGGTAGATTATGCGCACAACACAGCGGGCTTTGAAGCCATTGGCGATTTGCTGAGCAAGGTAGACGCCAAACCTAAAATTGGCATTATAGCCGGTGTGGGCGACCGCAGGGATGAAGACACGATTAACCTGGGTAAAATGGCCGCCACCATGTTTGATGAAATTATTGTGCGACAGGATAGAAACCTGCGCGGTAAAACGGAAGATGAAATTGTAGCGCTAATAACCAAAGGCATTGCCGAAGTGGACAAAAACAAAAAAGTAACCGTGATTAAAAAAGAAACCGAAGCCATAGACTACGCCATTAAACACGCAGTGAAGGGCAGCTTTATTACCATTTGCAGCGATGTAGTACCCGATGCCTTAGACCAGATTATGAAATTAAAAGAACAGGAGGATGAAGGGGAAGTAGAGTTTGGAGGAAGTGTGGTGAGTGCATGAAAATAAAAGTAGAAATATGGACTGTTGAACGTTCGGGATTGCAAATCCCGAACAGCTGGGGTATATATCTTCTGCGTATACAAACTGATATAGGGTGGATGTACAAAAGAGTGGTGAAATACTAATTTGATTGTATGAAAACAGTCTACCAGTATATTGCAAAAGTATCAAACACTGGCGCGCTCTTGTTCTAACTTATTAGGTATGTAGCTCGCGCCAAAAACCTGACAACAGTACTCCTCTGTCCTAAGTTACAACTTAGCGCCTGTCCCGCCTTTGCGGGGCAGCGATCTTATGAGCAAAGCGAATAAACTAAGGAGAGCGTGGGGGCTTCGTCCCGGTAGATTGAAACTTAACCTGCCAAAACCAAGCTGAGTGCCATACCCTTTTTGACCTGTATTACCTGACACTATTCTGCCAAGATAAATCTAAGATTATTTTTTGAACTAAATATAATTTAATATAATTGTTACAAATTCACCTTTATGAAAAGATTCACCTTATTACTTTGTACGTTTTTGTGCATTTATTTTCCGGCTCATGCACAACAATTGGTTAATGTAGGAGAGATTCCTTGTGAAAATGCAGGTACATCTACTCTGTTTACATCCACTTCTTCAGGCATCACTGTAGCAGTAAAAGGTCTCGGAAACCCGTTCCTTTCATTCGACAACCTGATTTATGAATACAATGGCAATGCGTGGACATACCACTCTAGCCTAATGGCCAGTACTTTCAAACTAAGTACTCCGTTTAAAACTTCCGATGGGAAATACTGGTGCATTGGAAATACCCAGAACGGAATCATTATGCAGGAAGATACAGCCGCTTTATTTTCCTACTCCAATAATCAATGGAACATCCATCAACTTCTTAAAACAGGAATGGCCCCTCCTCCTAATTTGTTTGATGCATTTGATGCAAAGGTGAACTATAAAAATAATCAATATTGGTTTTTACTTGGGACTAGTAAAGTTTATGTTTATATCAACACTACCTGGGTTGACATTTCCCTTACCGCAATACTGAGTACCCCTCTCTATCAAATTTCGGAACTGGTCTTTAATGATTCTGCCCATGCAAAAGCCGTATTATTCAGAACCGATAACCTAACTCATGTTTTTTGCTCAATGACCAACAATACATGGATTATAGAAGACTCCATTGTATTAAATCCGGGTAACAATACATCCTGTGTTGTTACCTTATCCATGTTCAGTCAAGATAGTGGTTATGTAGCAGCCAACACGTTTAACTATGTTGCACAAACCAGTACTTTTAAATTATACTCTTATTTTAACGGAAAACTTACACAGACCGGCATAACTCCTCCAAAGTCAGGATTAATAAGCGCGCAGTATAAAACCGCATCCGAAGGATATTTCACTATCATACCTTTATTCGGTCTCAATGATTCTTTAAAAATATTCCGCTATAATGGCAGCAATTTCTCAGGAATTCTTGCTGTTCCATATGATCACAGTTTAAGACCACTCCTCACCGGTAATGGCTTTATGGCCCAAACAACGGTTGCAAATGGCAGTACCTATAAATCGTATCTCTACAAAACTCAGGTTACTGCAAAGCCTCTTTTTTCTTATACCGCCAATGGTATGGTAGTTCAGTTCAATAAACTTGATCCGAATTGTACCCCCTTCTTATGGGATTTTGACAATGGAAATACTTCCAATCTGAATGGTAACCCTACCGTTACTTATGCATCAGCCGGAACATACCGGCCTTGCTTGAGTTGTGGAACAACCGACACAATGTGTGTGACCATTACACTGCCATGCAATAACTGCAGCGGTACTACAGGAATCAAGAAAGATTCGGAGGCATACTCCTCCATTTACCCTAATCCGGCCAAAGATTTCATTCATATTACGAACCCAGGTAAAACAAACACAGTTTTTTCAATCAGCGATTTATCGGGAAGGATGATTCTAACAGGCACTGTTGAAAATGAAAAGATCGATATATTGAAACTTTTAAACGGAATTTATATTCTTGAGCTTACCTCACCATTATCGTATCAGGCTATCCGTTTAATCAAGCAGTAGATCTTAGCCCACCAGCACGGAAGTAATTTCCCCTGCTCTTTGTAGTCTTCAAAAAAATTTCTTCGCTCTCCTGAGTTTGCAACAGCGGCATGTGGGGACTTAACCTTCAAAAATTTGCCATCCGGTAATGAAAGCTATAACTTAGCGGCAGGTTCTTGGCAGAATAAAACAAAACCAATATAGATGAAACATTGCCTTTTTCTTTTGCTGGTATTTCTTTCGCAAAATAAAAGCTTTGCTCAAACGGTAGAAAAACCGGAGTGGGTCATACCACCTATAATTGATACCCTTACCGAGGAGATGAAGCACCAAAGAAGTTTCATCTTTAAAGCAAAAAATAAATACGGATACTTTGCTGAAAATCACTTAACCATTCCGGCTATGTATGACAGCATATGGATGCTTAAAGGTTTTCCTGATTTGATTTTCGTAAAGCTAAGGAACTTAATTGGGATGTATAAGATGTACGAAACTTTACCAACCATCCCTTGCCAATATGACCAAATCAACTACATTAAAAGGAAGGCTGCATTTGAACTCCGCAAAGGAACTCAAATCAGTTGGTACCAGATAAAAACATCCGGGGACAACCCTGATATGGAGATTGTGGATGGAGCCGTTGATAACACTCCCCCACCCCGCGAGGAACATTTTGGGCTAACAGAAAGTAATAACAAAGCCGCTTCAAATGAATTCCTCGATAGCCTGAAAAAACAAGGCTATGAACACTCGTATAACTTTACCCCTGACCTGAATGTATATTGTTCGAGAAAGCTAAACAAGTTCTATAAAGTATATTCAAAAAGCCAAAAAGCTTTTTTGAACGATGTGCCTTTTGATGCCATAAAAACAGAAGGGAAATTTTTAGTGTGCTGCTACCGAAAAAACTTTAGTAAAACAATTGTTTACAACCAGCAGGGAAAATCAGTTCTTGAATACGCTTATGAAAAAACAATCTATTTAGATAGTTTGAACAATAACATTCAGAAAATGTACAGATGCTTTCAACTGGATGACAAGAATAGTCAAAGCCTGTATATTTATGATTTAAATTATGTACGCTTACTTGAACAACCATTTGCTAAAGTAGTGTTTAATAACCATCCGGCTATGGCAAGCTGCTATGATCTATCAGGGGAAGAACACTTATACAATTTAATTACCGGGAAAATATTACCCTTTAAAACATCTCAGGTCACTTACTTTCATCCAAGTTACAACAGCGTATTTGTACATGATAGCAAAAGTTATTTCTGGAACCTGCAAAATGACACCTATAAGGAAGTACCCTTCTCAAAAATTGAATACTGGTATTTATACCCAAACAACGGTGCCATAGTTCGCTCAACGAATGGGTATGCGCTTTTTAATCTTGACAGTCTCAAATTTATGACCCCATCGTATGATACTATCTGCCCAATACCACTGGCAAAATTCTATGATTCCCCGTATGCCACCTTGCTTCAGTATAAAGTGAATGGGAAATATGGCCTTATCAACACAAGAGGTCGAATTTATACAGAACCTATCTACCGTAAGTCAGAAGCTCAACTTTTATTCATGTACCCGGGCTATTTTCTTCATCATGATCATGGCATAAATTTATTATACCGTAAGGTAAAACTGGACAGCATATCTGCATATTACTCCTCTGACGAACACAGTAACTATTTTTTTTATAAAAAGGATAGAAAATGGGGCTTATTGCATCTGCCTTCAGAAAACACCATTAATGCAACAGGTGACACATTCTACCTGGTACCCTATTCGCATGATTACCTGATTGTATTTAAGCAGGGAAAAAAACTCCAGGTTGTTGACGCTTATTTTAACAATACAGAACCTACAATAGTTGAGGCCGATTCCATTATCCAAATAAACGATGAAGAACACCCTGTTTGGGTGGTAACCAAAAGGCAGGGTAAATATGGTGTAGCCACACATCAGCAGCAGGTACTCCCAAACAGGTACGATGAGGTGAAATCTCTGGGAAAACGAATACTTGGATTAAAAGATAGCAAGCAAAGTATCATATTCATTTATTACGATGAACGTTTTACCAGACTCATAGATGTATCATATTCCAATTGGTTTACCGGACTAAATGGTTTTCTATGGTTGAAACAAAATGGGAAGTGGGGTTTAATTACTTACTAGGAATGTACAAAACATCACGCAGAACTAAACGTAGGTTGCACCTACGCTTTCTGTTTTATGCAGACCTGTCCACCAAAGATTAAGCACAGGTGGATTGCAGCTACAAAACCACTGCAGCAATTAAAGCGAACAAAAATTCATTGTTCCAATCCTGAATAAACAACCTGAAAGTGTAGCCATAGGCTACAAAAAATGCAGCGTAGCTGTAAGCTTCGCTTAGAACGGGGTTTAAAATTTTATTGTTTTAATGCACTAAAAGCATCGTGTTGCTTCCATTGATAGTTTGAAGGACTAAAAGATAGGTACCGAATGGCAAAGCTGAAACATCAACGCATACCTGTTGATCACCGGCCGATTGCGGGCAGGCATCCAGCGGAACGGCCACTACCCTTCCTAACATATCCAGGAGAGAAATACTTACCCTGTTTTCTGAGGTCAATGTATATCGTACCTGCAGGTTTGCTGTTGCAGGATTTGGATACACCTGTAAGGTTGATTCATCATCCACAGGAGGTATATTGCCCGCTGAAAGATCACCGGGAAGGTAGCGGGCCACGGCAGCGCGGTAATCTCCGTCAAAATACCGGTATCCGGCCACCACCAGTTTGCCATCGGGCTGGCTGGTTATGGCATAGGCTTCGGCATCGCTGTTTGCCGTAAAACCGGTATGCAGGTATCCGCCTGAAGCAAATCCGGTATCCATAACCCCCTGCTGAAAAATACGGGCAACAGCAAATTCTCCGGAACAGTATCCAGCCACTGCAGTCCTTCCACCGGGCAACGCACATATCGCCTCCATTGCCCCATTGTGGTGCATGGTGGTATCCATGCGCACCCGGCAGGCATGGTTGAACAACGACTCTCCATAACCGTTATCCTCGCTCCCATCGCTGTTGAAACGATGCACGTAGCTGTTATTACCCAAAAGAAGCGACCTAATTGTAACACCCAGCAGTATTTTCCCGTCAGCCTGCAAGGCTATCCCGCTGAAATCACCAACCATTGGTGTACTTACCTTACCTAAGTTGCCAAAACTGTTGTCAGTTGACCCGGATGCTGTAATCCTAACCAGCTGTAACAACCCGGCAACCACTTCGTTTTCTCCTGCCAGCACAATCTTTCCGTCAGGCTGCACCACCAGTCCATCTACACCTCCGGTATCCGCATAGGCCACAGCTATCATTCCGGTACCTGCAAAAGTATTGTCAAGACCTCCGTTCGTGTTCAGGCGCACAACTCCGAAACGTTTGGCCTGTCCGGTGTTGTAGGAATACCCGCCCACCACGATTTTCCCGTCCGATTGAATGGCCATGGCATTGGCCCTGCCATAGGTGGCCGGTGTGGCAGAAACTTCGCCCCCGCTGCCAAAGGTGTTATCCAGGCTGCCATCGGAATTGAAGCGGAGCACAGCAAATTTTTCATAATTGCTGTTATAGGAATATCCAGCCACTACAATTTTTCCGTCCGACTGAATGGCCACGGCTGTTGCTACATTATCTATCTCTCCCATGTCATAATTGCGCCAGCCTTTTCCGTTAAACGTGGAATCAACTGAGCCGTTGCTGTTGAACCTGGCCACATAAAAATCTTCATCGGCAAGTGAGCCGTCCCAAATTTTACCGGCAATTACAATTTTGCCATCGGCCTGCAGGGCCACTGCGTGAGCAACCGTTTTGGAGTTGGGTGTTGTGACAAGTGCTTTGCCATTGGTACCAAAACTGTTGTCGGGTCCGCTTTGCGCGTAGCTTATAGCAATACCCGCAATAAGATGAAAATAGAAGAAAAGAAAATGCCTTGTCGTTTTCATTAGGAGTTTTATTTGGTGAATCAAAGTTAACGAAACTTTATGGTTCAAAAAAAAATTTAACAGACAGCCTCCCCCCGAACTGGCCGCACATATTGCGCGTGACAAGAAAAATGCCAACCAGTACATGAAACTACCGCGCTGGCGCACGCGTATCGCGTGTGTCGATAATTTCAAACGTTCCCTGCCCCTGCTGGCGCGAGCTTGTAGCTCGAGACAAAAGGCAGTGTCTTGTCCTGAAATAGGTTTACGCAACAGAACCATATCACATTTATTACCACTTTCAAACTAAAAAGCTATATTTGAACATCAACTCGCATAACATGAAGACACTTTACTCCCGGCTGTTATTCGCATGGATTCTTGCCACGAGCCTGACAGCAAAAGCCCAGTCAACGGTAACTACGGGTAATTCCAGAAATGTGTTACTGGAATCTACCACATCGGTATTCGTAGGCTTTACTCCTCACGCCTACTGCATACAAGACACTCTACGCCCCAATTCAAACCTGATTGTGCTGAACTACCACCTAAATTTTGGCAGTCAGTTTGATACCCTTTATAACAGCACGGTAAGTTCATGGATGGGCGCCTACAACATGTCGAGTATTCCAATCGGGTTGGTGAATCGTGAACCTTACAACAGCACACAGATAGTGGCCCGAAACAATTGGGGGGCTGCCTTCAGCGCACAGGCCGCCACATCACCACAATATAAACTCACCATGTCGGCAAGCCGGAAGGGGCAGCAACTCCGCATTTTTCTGGAAGGAACATCCCTTAGCGCCCTCACCGGAGAATACCGTTTTAATGCCATTATTTCAGAAGACAGCCTGCCCTACGACCAGACCAACTCCTACACCACCGGATACTGCGCTTATATGAGTGGCGGTACTACCCTCACAAACTTTATGCACCGGGATGTGGTGCGCAATGCCGTGGCCGGTACCTATGGCAACGTAGCCGCAACAAACCCTGCACAGAACAGGGTAGATACCATGTCGCTTTACTTCACCATTCCTGCCCATTACAATATCAACCGGTTGCGTATTACCGGGTTTGTGCTGAAGTATGGAGGCACTGCCAGCCAGCGAACAATTGTGAATGCTGTTTCCATGAAAGTTTCTGATGCATGCCATCTTGAAGTAGCCTCACAGCCGGGCAACCAACAGGCAGTAGAAGGAAACAATGCACAGTTTACCGTAACGCCAAACGCTTCCGCCTCATTTCAGTGGCAGCTTAAAAATGGTGGTACTTTTCAGAACCTCACCAACAGCGGACAATACAGCGGCACCAATACTGGTACGCTAACCGTTTCGGCTGTTACCCTGGCCAATCAGGGCAACCTGTACAGGTGCGTAGTTACTTCCGGTACCTGTGCCGATACTTCACAACCTGCTCAACTGAATGTGCTGTGCGGCACACAAATCAGCACGCAGCCAACTAATCAGCAAACCACAGCAGGTAACACTGCTACATTCAGTCTTGGCACAATAACCGCGCAAAGCCAGAAACAGTGGCAAACCAATTTGGGTACTGGTTTTACCAACCTGTATAATGCCGGGCAATACAGTGGTGTTACAACTGATCAGTTGCAGGTGAGCAATACCGGATTATCAAACAACAACCAGCTTTTCCGGTGCATTCTTTCCAATGGAACATGTTATGATACTTCAGCAACGGTACAACTTAGTGTAAACTGCGGCACACAAATTTCCACGCAACCTGCAAATACCAGTGTTCAGGTAGGGAATACAGCCCAATTTACGGTGAACCCTATAAATGGCGGAAGTACTTTTCAATGGCAGATTGATGCAGGAGTTGGGTTCCAGTCTATTTCAAATGCAGGACAATTCAGTGGCGTGAATACATCCTCCATGAGTATTAGCAGCACCACCATGGCAAACAATAACCAGCTTTTCCGGTGTATTGTTAGTTTTTCAAATTGTACCGATACCAGCAACGTTGCCAAACTCACTGTGAATAGCAACCCTTCAGGCATCGCACCTGCTGGCACAAAAAACGGGTTGATTATTTTTCCGAATCCTGCAGTTAAGGTGCTGCATATAGAAGTAAAAGCTCCGCAACTTTTGGGTGAGAAATTCTATGTTTTTGATTTAACCGGGAGGATAATTTTCTCAGGTCAGCTTGTGAAAGGTACACAATTTATCTCGATTGAAAACTGGCAAAATGGCATTTACTTGTTACAGATTGGAAATTTAAATACACGTTTTCAGGTGCTGCATGATTGAGAATTCAGGTTTAAAAAAGCCTCACACTGGCGTGCGCGTGTCGCTGTGTGTCGATAATTTCAAACGTACCCTGCAGGCGTGCGCATATTGCACGTAATGCGTTTTAAACTATGCATCAAAATCCCGACAACTTAGTTGCCCCAATAAGCCACGTAAAGTTTCCGCACCTTTCAGGATGTATAATGCACAATAATTCATCTGCCACAGGAACTCGTTATCTTGCACAAACGTATCATTACTCCTATGTCTTTTCGCTTTTCTTTCTGTACCTGTTGTTGAGCATAAGTTGCAACAGCCCCTCGCAAAAAAATGCTCAGCGTAAAGCTGACTCCGTGGAGGCGGCTATTCGCGAACAACGTTACGTTGACTCACTGATGAACTTATACCAAGAATTGCCAGCAGCTACCGATACCTTTACAGAATACTACGATCCTGAAGAAGTAGCCCGAAATCTGGCTAAGCAAGCTGAATTGGAGCAGTTGGCCCGTGAGCGAGAAGAATACCTGACTCTATTACAAGAGGAGCAGATGTGGCTTCAGTACCCTGAATATGCCATTTACTTTCCCCATTTCAAAGGATATGAAAAGGATGTAGCAAATGTAAACGGTAGTTGGGAATATATAACTCCATTTACAGCAAGTTATGAGCGGCCAAAAGAAGCCGACTTATTGATGGAACAGGTAAATGACTCCGTGCGGGAAAAAATACAGGTGTATAAAGATACGTTGCACCTGAGTGAAAACGTAGGCGTTTACCTGGATAACACCCGCATGCATATTATCCCTTCCGACAGACGCGACCGCTTTGTGGTGTCGTATTGCATGCTCACAAGGCTGCACGAAACATCAACCGATCGGGATTTCCCGGGTGGTTCTTCGTGGCAGGAGTACACCCCTTTCATAAGGCTGCGTGATTCTATACGTAACCAATTTGTTATTGATCCCCCTGACGACCGCGTGCTCTATGGCCAGCCGGGCCCAAAGGAGGATGATTATTTTGCTAGGCAGTTAGCCGCCATTAAACGCAAGTATCGATTACAGGATACCCTCATTGAAATTTCAGGTGAAGGAGGATCCTCATACATCACCTTGAAAAAAGGGAAGAAACTGTACGGTTACGGAAGAGAAAGTTACCTGATTCGGGTGGAGCAATATCGCAACGGGAGGCTCAGATCACGTAAATTCATTGTTATCTATATGTCATTCGGGTGCTGACTACCCCACGCTATCTCCTGCAGGCGCGTTCAGATGCATATCGGGATGGAGCTCGTGCCAAAAAAAATTTACAACGGTTACGTGCTAAAAAAGAGAATAGAAATATGGTTAAAAAAATATTAAAAATTTGGCTCATTATTTCGGTTGTCATGCTTCTTGCGGTGGACTTTTTTTACAGGCACAATTTGTACAGGACAGAGACAATAATTTTCTCCATTGTATGCTCATGCGCAGTGCTATTAATAATCGGCTTCATTAAAGTGGCAAGTTTGGTAAAGAGCAGAAGAAAAAAACTGTAGAAGCTAAAACAAAACTGAGCTTAGCTCTTCCTAGTCTTTTATAAAAGACAAAAACGATATCCTTAGTTGCAACAAAGGAGAGCGTGGGGACTAAAAACAGGTAGATTTACTGCTTTACAACCTTTTTAACCAGCACATCATCCCCTGCCTGGAGTCTTAGAAAATAAATACCTGAAGCCAGCTCGCCTATATATAATCGATCAGCCGCAGATACAATACCCTGCTGCACGGTTTCACCTTGAATACTGATAAGTTGATACAGATATTTCTGCCCTCCAATTCCCTGCAACATCACTTCATTATAGGCAGGGGTAGGATAAACCATCACATCAGCCGGATTTACACTTTCAACGCCATTGGCCAGGGCTATGCGGTAAAGCATCTCTGTATAGCTATCGGTATGACTGCCCCCTGGTCCCTGTGAATAAGACTCCACATAATATAAACCCGACACGTTATTACCTTTAATCTTCCAGTGAGACTGGTAATAAGCCGTACCATAAAAATTATAGGAGGCCATATCTTCTGTTCTACCTGGTGTCAAATCAATATCCGTTCCTATACTAAGACCGGTAAGTACATGCGGCAAATAAACAATTTTCAGGTCCCCGCCTGGCGAAAGAATACTATAACTTTCGGTGTACAAAGTTTTAGGAAAGCCCGGTTGGCTATAACTTCTGCTATAACTAACCTGAAGACAGGCAGAATCGGAAGTACTTGTAACAGATAGAATGGTATCATAATAATACTGAAAAAAAACATTGCCTGAAAATACCTTCCATATTCTTACCTGGCCACTTTGATAGGGTAATTTGACTGCTGCCGATTTACCGAAGTTCCCCACCACACAATTGTTTTGTGTCAGAAAATTTAATTCATTCTGAATACTAAGATTGCCAAATACATTATACCCTACAGCATAATTCAACAAACCATATTGCTTGCTCTGATACATGGGGACATCACTAAACTTAAGCTGCCCGTCATAATAAATATTCTGGTGATAACACCGGAAAGAATCTGTGAGGTAATGCATAGTCCCATACACAACCGAATCAAAAAAAGTCTCCACCATGGTTCTGGTGTTTACCCATGAACTCCAATGAGCACCCGGGGTTACATTTGTGTGCAGCACGTAGTTTAATGTATCCATAAATGACCACAATACCGAATCTGAAAATACCTGCATAGTATCACCGGCATTCAGCAGTAGCGTTATTTTACCTCCGGCATTTTGTATAGTGGCCGGATTAAAATCTCTTTTGTCATAACCCGCATTACTAAATTTACCACCAGAGTGATCATACTCCATAACGTTGTTGTAACGCATAATTCCTTCGGGAAAAGGACTCCAGTTTTGGGCGGTAAGCTTTGTTACAGTAAATACCAATAAACAAATAATTGCCTTTTTCATTTTATTGAGATTAAACCTAAACGAATTTAAACTTATTTTATTAAAACACAAAATAAAGGTTCACCGAAAATAGCTCAGTAAGTTGAGTTGGGAAACACATTTAATTTAGTAACAAATGGAAGAGGATAAAACATCCGGCCTGTTCGCGATGTAGCTCGTGCCAAAAACCTGACAACGGTAATCCCTTAGCTCTTCCTAGTCTTTTATAAAAGACAAAAACGATATCCTTAGTTACAACTTAGCGCCTGTTCCGCCTTTGCGGGGCAGCGATCTCATAAGCAAAGTACATAAACTAAGGAGGGTATAGGAGCAAGATTACCTGCTGCACTTAAATTCGGATACATTATTTTTTTTGATAAATAAATACAACCAGCTATTTTAGCAAAAAAACCAAATATATCATGCTAACCCAAAGATTAACTTTTGCAGTTCTATTTTTCGCATCAGGATTTGCCCAGCTTATGGGGCAGAGTTTAAGTGGGAAGGTAAGTATTAAATCCGATCTGGGAACCTATTTGTGTATGTGTATGAATTGTCAGCAATCTACCACTGATTATACTGCAACGCTACATTGCCAAACCAACACAGAGCAATATACCCAGTTTGAAATGGTGTATCTAAGTAACGGATATTATGCCTTCAAGGCCTTTAACGGAAAATACATGGCTGTATGTACCCACTGTGTAACTAACACTACTGTACCACACTTCATCACCTTCCATGCTGCATCTCCAAATGAGTCGTATGCACAATTTGAAGTAACCCGTTTAAGTAACGGACGGTATTCCATAAAAAGTCCGCATGTTAGCAAATATCTTGGCAGATGCAATGGATGCTCGCCATCTTCCACTACTCCCAATCAGGTAACGGCACATGCAGGAGATGCCGGACCAGCCTGGGCGCAATGGGAAATCCAGTCTGTTTCAGCGTTGAGTGGTAACATCAGTTTCAGAAGCGATATAGGCACTTATCTTTCTATGTGCCTGAATTGTCAAAAAGCGACTACAGGTTATACCGCTATGCTTCATAGTACTGCCAATAATGAACCTTTTACCCGCTTTACAGTAGTTCCTTTATCAAACGGGAAATATGCCTTTAAAACTTTTGAAGGTAAATACATGACCGTTTGTACCGGGTGTATTATCAATGGTACCGCTGAACATTTTATTACTTTCCATGCTACATCTCCTGATGAGCCCTACGCACAATTTGAAATTACGCCTTTAGGGAATGGAAAGTATTCGATAAGGAGCGCTCATGTAAACAAATATATTGCCCGATGCAATGGCTGCTCGCCAACTGCCAACACTCCCAATCAGGTAGCGGCACATGCCGGAGATGCAGGACCGGGTTGGGCTCAATGGGAAATTGTTCAGGTAAATTAAAATAATATATTTCCGATGAACTTCTCACACTGGCCCACGCATTTTGCGTGTGCCGATAATTTCGAATGTCCCCGGGCTATTAGCAGGGAGTAGCTCTTCCCCCCCCAATTTTGGTGGAGTAATGCAACAGCTTTTAAATTCTGAGTTAAGAGCTCAGTAGGGCTAACAAATCAAGAGCAGAGGTAGGCATTCGACCTACTCAAATACTATTTCACCTGTACAATTTGTTTGCTTTGTACTTCACCGTTCAGATTCAATCTCAGAAAGTAAGTGCCCGAAGCCAGATTGTATTGTGCAGCGGAAAAGTTCAGTTCATGATAACCCGAGTTTTCTTCTCTCTGCAGTAATACAGCTACAACCTTGCCGGTCATATCAAACAATTTCATCTCTATATTTCCGCCCCGGCTCAATGTATAAGCCACTGTTACATTGTTTCGGAAAGGATTAGGAAATACATCAAAACTGTATGATTTTGATACCTCACGACCGCTATTCACATTAAAGCTGATAACCCTTGGAGACGATGTGTTGGTGCAACCATTGGTGTCAGTAACATTCAATAAAACCTGGAAGGGGCCATTGCTTTGGTAGCTGTAAGAAGGACTTACTTGCTGGCTGTTATTACCATCACCAAAATTCCACAGGTAAGTCTTATAACTGCCATTGAAAGGTGTAAAAAGTATCTGTCGCTGGTTTAACTGACCCGTTGGTGTGGCAGTGAATCCGGTATCTGGAAGAGCATGAACAAAAATCTGTTTGCTTATTGAATCCGCACAAAAACCACTTTCAACTTTTAACCAAACATTAAATGTGCCCGATGCAGAGAAAGTAGGGAGTGGATCTTTATCAGTGGATGTGCCCGCACTTTCAAATGTCCAGAGATAGTCCGTAGTTCCTGCGCCTGGTACCGAGGTGTTGTTAAACTGAGCAGCGATTCCCTGACAAATAACGGGAGCTACAAACGAAGCGATTGGGCTTTGGTGTACCGTGACATTCCTGCTGATGGTTTTGGAACATCCCGCAGCACTTGTAGCATGAAGGCGTACGCTGTAGGTTCCAAAAGTTGCATAGAGTTTGGTTGGATGAACTAAAGTAGAAAAGGCACTGCTATCGCCAAAATCCCAACTGTACATTAATGTCCCTTGAGTTCCGCCAACTGTGGTTGCATTCGTGAACAGGATAGAATCTCTATCACAACCATCCGTAGGTGAGAAATCCGGTTGCGGAATGTGAAAAATTTCAACCTGTTTGATTTTAGTAGTGGCGTAACCTAAATCTGAAGTAGCTTTGAGAGTAACATTAAAAACACCGGGATGACTGAAAGTGTAGACAGGACTAAAATTTGTTGAAGTATTATTAGCAGTAGTGTCTCCAAAGTTCCAGTTGAATGACATGGTTCCTTTAGTAATAGTTGAGAGATTGTTGATGGTATCAAGCGTGCCAAAGCAATTGCCTGATGTATCAAAATCTACCACCGGCACAGGCGCTACATACACATTACGCTGAAAATAGCTTTCACATTCGGGCAGACCGATACTCTTAATACGTAATGTTAAAACAAACATACTATCTGTATAGGTCGTTCCGGGACTAAAACGTAGCGTGTATGCCGAGTTTGAAGTGGCTACCGTTGTTGCGGTATCGGCTGATGCCAGAGCATGGAGATTCACGGTGCCGAAACTGAGGTTGTCTACTATCCAAGTATTTCCAAAACCGGCATTTGTATAGCCGGTAGGAGGATTAATCTGGAAGGTAACTGTATCGCGGGCTTTGAGGTGATCGAAATCAGTGATAGTACCGGAACGCATTGTTCCCTGGAAAGGTGTCCCCTGAATAATGCCGGAACCAATGCAACGAGGAGTCCATTCAAAGCACCCCATATCAGGATTAGCAACTTTGCGTGGATTGCCTAATCGATCGTACGGGATAAACTGATATAAATAGACAGATGCCGCTCCCAGATTATTTAAAGCTGTATTGGTTGGAATATACTCGGTTGATGAATTGAACTGCGCATCAAGGTTCACACTACTATTATCACCTCCTGTGGCGGTACGCCATAAAGCCATTGATGATTGTGGTGAACCACAATAGCCAATATAATTTGTTGAGCCCACTCCATTCACATAAATGTTATTGTTGTCGCTCAAAATATAATAAGGTGTAACAGCCTGATAAATCCCATAACGTGTACCACCGGGTCTTGTAATGTGGATAAGGTTGTTTTTGCAGTCAAGCAAATTAGAGTTACTGGTTGTGCCGGCCAGGTAAATACCATTAATGGTTCCGGAATTACTTGAATTATTTGAATCAGGATCAAATACGATGGTGTTATGGTTAATTGATGCGTAATTGCAACCTGTTACATATAGGCCGTACATATCACCACCATAATAAGCGTTGCCTATCTGATTATTGCTTATAACACATGGAAAAGCTACATTGCCCTCATTCAAACTGTATATCCCGTAAAACGCCTTAGTACCTGAATGAACTCCGCCAAAAGGATGGCTAATCTTGTTACCTTCAATCATACGCTTGTACCCGCCTGAAGAGTAAATACCATAAACGGTTGTATCGGTATTGCGGTTAGGCCTGCTGATGACATTGCCTTTGATGACCATGCCCGTAGAATAATTTGCTACATATACCCCATACATATGGAAATCTTCAAGACGATTATTTATGAAACTTTTATTCATATTTTCTGTAGCGCCAGTACTACCATAATCGCAAATACCTATATAGGCACCTCCGCTTGCTCCGCCTTTGATATAATTGTTCCGTACAAGAAGGTTATTGGCATGGTTGCCGGTAATAGTATGATTAATGGTGCTTCCGCTAAGACAAATACCAATAAGGTTTGTAGTAACACTTGTTCCGGCACTCAGATCTACAACACAATTTTCCACAACATTATTATTTGCCTTGTTGTTTATGAGGAATCCCCACCCATAGCTTGTATTTGTGGTTTTGACCGTGATGTTCTGAAAACGAATATTGTCGGCACCATCCAGATGTATAATGGCATAAGAAACAGGGTTGCTGAATGATTCGGAAATAATCACATTTGCTGCATTGTTGGCCCCACCATCAAAGGTAATGGTGTTGGTAATGGATGAGCCCAATATCTCGGGAATCACAATGCGCCCATTGTAAGTACCTGATACCACATTGAAAGTTACAGGGCCGCAAATACCAAAGTTTCTCAAGGCAGCAACAGCATCATGAAAGGATTTAAAATTGGTAGTGCCTGAACCTGCAGGATTGATGGTATAAACCCCGGACATCCCTGAAACAACCAAGACTGAATCAGTAAAAGCAGTTTGAGAAGAGGCAGTACAAGTAACAGCACAACGATACCAAACGGGCGAAGTAACAACGGGAGTTATATAATTGAACTGTGTGGCTCCTGAAATGTTGCTGAAGTTGCTGCCGTTTGTAGATGTTTGCCATTGGTACGTGAGTCCGGTTACCACATTAAAACTTGCAGTAAGGGTATATGTTTGCATGTTGCATTGCAATACTCCGCCATTATCAATATTCACTCCGTACACATTGGGGGTACCAGAACAAGCCGGACCCCATTCGTAAGCACCGGGGTCGGGGGTTGAGGGGTGCCTGAGTAAACCAATAAAATCCTTTATTACGGGTGTAGTTGCACCTATATTGTTAATACTAGTATTGGTTGGCCTCAAATCGCCTGTTGCCGCATTGACAAACTGGGGATCGGCAGCAACAGAGTTTACATCCATGCCGGGTAAGTTTGTTTTCCATTCAGCAAGTGTTGTAAAAGTTCCGGCATTAATTGAGGTGTATGCTGGTGGCATATAAGAGTAGCAATAACCCATTTGGGCATTGGTAGCATTCAGGTAAATAACGTTGTTGTTCGAATTAAAATAGTTGTTTTGCAAGTACATGGCATATTTAGTTCCTATGCCACCACGCGTTATGCTGATGATATTATTGCGAATGATGGCAGGTGTAGCTGAATTAAGGGAGTTACCGCAATACAATGCAATGGATGTTGTACTCGCTATTGAAGCTGCATGATCCATTGTAATGGTATTATGAGCAACCACCACATTAGTCCCGAAATCTATATAAATAGGTCGCAAAATGCCATCGCTCTTCAAATTATAAATCTTGTTGTTACTAACCCGTACTGGCGTTAAAGAAGTATTGTCACAATACAAGTAAATTCCATAAAAGGTATTGGTAGCACTAGTAGCAGCATTGAATGGATCGTGGATACTGTTTTTATCGTAGATATTATTGCCGTCATTATATGCGTAAATACCATAAAGATTACCTACAGCTGTTCGATTGGGCCTGCTGATTTCATTACCGGAAACGAGGGTATTTTGGGCGTAATAGAGATAAATCCCGTAAGGGTAAAAATCTTCTATCTTATTACCGATAATACGGTTATATGCCGTACCAGTAACCCCACTAGCCGTAGGGTAAATAACGATGCCAAAATACGCTCCACCTGTTGCCGAGCCTTTGATATAATTACCACGGAAGGTGTTATAGCTTCCATGATTTCCACCAGATGAATAGACCGTATTTGAGTTACACATCACAATTCCGTTACAAGCTGAACCGGCAGCAAGCCCCCCTAGTTCAATCAAGCATGAATCAATGGTATTGTAATCTGCCTTATTACGCAACAACACCCCAAAGTAGTTGTTGTTTTGGGTGGCTGCCGGTTTGATGGTCATATTTCTGAAGGTAATATAGTCGGCTCCATTCAGTTCAATATGACCATAACCAATCGTTCCGGATGTTGGGAATTGCAAAATGCGGGTTGCTGCATTACCGGTACCCCCATCAAAGGTTATTGTGTTCACGGCCGAAACACCTCTGATAGATGTAATAATAACTTGTTCGTTGAAAGTAGCACCAGCTACATTAAATACCACTGGTCCACACACACCACCTTGGTTCAAAGCAGTCAGGGCTGCTGCAAAACTTACGAAATTTGATGTACCGCTACCCGATGGATCGATGGTATAATTTCCGGTTAATCCGGGAAACTTACTGCCCATTACAGCGGTATCATTTGCAGTGCAGGCATCTGCGGAGTTGTTGGGTGATGTTGTGGTGACCCACATGGTACTGGCTGTTGAGGGAAAATTGAACGTACCAATGGTTACATTGGTTTCTGAACCCGGAAGCAGATTACCTGTCCAGGAATAGAGTGTTTGGGTTGATCCGTTCACACTCCAGTTAATAGTAGCCGAAATAAGCGTTGAAGAACCGAAGTTTTTCAAACGAACAGTAACATTTTGTGAGCCGCTGCAAAAAGTAATGCCAGGATTAACCAAGGCACTTATACCGGCATCGCTTGTACCACCGCCATTAAACTCATAAGCCCCCATGTCGGGAGTTCCGCCACGGGATGCACCCGTTAGGTCTGTGGTTACTGACGAAATTACGGCTCCCATGTTGTTGATAGCACAGTTGGTGGGTTTCACATCAGTGAGGATATTGGTATACATTGGGTCAAGATCAACGCTATTCTGATCGTAAGCACCATCGTTTGACAGTTTCCACGATTCCAGATTCATATAATTAATACCATTAAACCAAACAGGAATATTAGTACCTACAGAAGCATTGCACCTTATCAGGTTGTTGTTACTGGTGAGACTATAGTCTACATCTGCATAATAAATTCCAATACGCTTATCGGAACCGGAAATACCGGACTGACTTAATGTAATGATATTGTTGCGCACATCCTTGGTATAGGCAGGTGAACTGCTTCCATTTAATAAATAAATACCGTAATCGGTATTTGAAAGCGTCTTACTGGTGGTATGGTTTAGTGAAATAGTATTGTTGTAAATCGGATTCGAAAAAGCATTGTAGTTTAGATAGTCGTAAATACCGTAAATCTGACCAAGGGTATTTATATTGTAAATGGCATTGTTGCGAATCATACTGCCACCATACTGATTGTTGTTATAGAAATAAACCCCATAAAAAGTGTTGGTGGTTACCATTCCACCAAAAGGATTATGAATCTTATTACCATCTATAATAGTATTCTGGGTGTTGTTCTGAACGGCAATACCATAGACGTCCGTTGCACTCGAATTGCGCAACGGACGGGAGACGAAATTGCCCTTTAAGGTTAGATTGTACAAGTAGTACTGCATATTGAACCCGTACTGGTAGAAATCCGTAATGGTATTGTTAAGAAACTGGTTATTGCGGTTACTTCCCAAACTACTGGCATTGCCATACAAGTTGATACCTGTGTGAGCACCACCATTCGCGCTTCCAGTAATCTGGTTGTTCTGGATAAGATTATAGTTACCATGGTTACCCGTATTATAGAGTCCGGTTGGTGAACCATTCATATTAATACCAGCAGAAGTCGGGCCCGTACCAATAATCTGGCCCATGTTCATTATGCAATTCTCCACAATATTGAAATCGGCCGAATTCATAAACTGAACCCCAATACCGTAGTTGGCATTGCGGGGTTGCAGAGTCAGGTTGCGCAAACGTACATAGTCACTACCATTCAGGGTTACCATGGCGTAGTTTGTCGGGCTGCCCAACAAGCTATCGGCAATGATGCGGGTTGCAACGTTGCCGGTACCACCATCAATAGTGATGGTGTTGGTAGACGATGTACCATCAATAACACCTAGCGAAAGCTGACCGAAATAAGTGCCGGCTGCTACGGCTACTGTAACCGGTCCGCAAACACCACGTGTGTTCAGATTGGTGCTCAACTGGGTTAATGAGGTAAAGTTTGTATTGCCGCTCCCCGAAACATTCAACGTATAGTTTCCAGTTAAACCGGCTCCCAAGGGAATGTTCAAACTGTCATTAATATGGCAAATATCTATTGCTGCATTAGGATTGGTTACATACGTCTCAAGCGATTGATCCCCCACATTTGACGTAAAGTTAAAAGTACCAATGGTAACATTGGTTGAACTACCCGATGCAAGTGACCCGGTCCAGTTAAAGGTTGTTTGCGAAACACCAGCTACCTTCCATGGAATAGAAGCACTGGTGAGAGTGGTAGTCCCCGAGTTTTTGAGGGTCACAGTAATATTTTGCGTACCTGCGCAGAAAGGTACCACGGGAGAAAGAATGGTCGTAATACCGGCATCTGTACCCGAAGAACCGAACTCAAAAGCCCCCACATCAGGAATTGCCCCCCTGACAGCACCTGTAAGATCAGTAGTTACACCTGTTCCGGTTGCTCCCACGTTGTTGATACCACAATTGGTCGGCAGCATGTTGCTGGTCACATTGGTATACATGGGGTCGGCATTGGTACTGTTCTGGTCAAACTTGAAGCTGGAGATAGGCTGTGTATAAGCCTGCCAGTCGCTAAGCAACGGGTACACATTACTGCTGGAATTTCGGTAAACAGTAATATTGGTACCGCTGGAACCGGCTACACGGATAATGTTATTGTTACAGGTCATCCAGAAATCATCCAAGAAATAAATTCCGTAACGGGTTTGGCTACCACCACGGGTAAGGGTAATGATGTTGTTCTGGATGTTTTTGTAATAGGATGAAGAGATAACACCCCAGCCAAGGTAGGTATATATACCAAAATCTGTATTGCCCGAAGTTTTGGCTGTAGGGTTATCCAGTGAAATGGTGTTATGATAGATGGAAACACTGGCTCCACCTGATGAGTTGTAGTTATAGTAGTCATAAATACCGTAATGGGTGCCATTACCTGTAAAATTGTAGATGGCATTGTTCCTTATGGAGTTTCCTGCATAGTAATTGTAGTAAAAATAAATACCATAAGCAGTGCTGCCCGTTGTAAGAGAACCGCCATAAGGATTAAAAATTCGGTTACCATCAATTACAATACCACCGCTGTACCATTCGCTGCGGATACCATAAAAGGTGGTTGACGAAGTACGATTAGGCCGTGATATGCTGTTCCCCTTCATCAATGCGTTGTAATTGTAGTAATATAAGTAAATACCTGCCGTATAAAAATCCGTAATGGTGTTATTCAGGTATTGGTTGTTTACGTTATAGGCACTTGAAGCACTATTATAACTGCATATGCCATAATAAGCTCCACCTGATGCACTTCCTAAAATCTGGTTGTCGCTGAAAACGTTGTAGCTTCCGCATGAACCCGAGGTGGTTGAAGAAGTAGCACTATTGGAAAGTGAGATACCGGTAATGGTGGTTGAAAGCGAAGTCACCGATGATAAATCGATGATACAATTGTCCACAATGTTATAATCTGCAGTGCCGCGCACACGTACGCCTACACCATAGGAAGAACTGGTTGACTTAAGTGTGATATTTTTGATACGCACATAGTCTGAACCATTCAAATCAAAAATGGCATGATTCGTTAAGGATGCATATCCATACTGAAGTATGCGAGTTGACGCATTTCCTGTACCACCATCAAAGGTGATGGTATTGGTAGCAGAAGCACCGATCACCTGGTTTAGACTTACCTGTTCGCTGTAAGTGCCGGCTGCAACCGTAAATGTAACCGGACCGCTTACACCCAATGAGTTCAATGCTGTTACGGCTGCGGTAAAAGTCTGGTAATTGTTTCCCCCTGTGGCAACGCTTCCATTGATGGTATAGTTGCCTGATAGTTGCGCGCAAACTAACAATATTGACATTAGTTGTATCAACACAAGTAATGATATTTTTTTAGCCATATGGTTTGGAATTAGCTTTTAAATTAGTCTGTTCAAACATAAGAAAATAAAAAAAAATCACAAAAAATTACTCAATGGATCATTGGAGTTTAGAAACTTAATGACCTGACTATGCATCCCATACTTTCCAGAACCAAATTAGGCCGCCAGAACATTTCTACCTGCTCCACTTTACATCTGAAACCTTGCTTACACAAGCTCTTGTCCCCTGCTCTTTGTAGTCTTCCACAAAAATATTCGCTATCTTGAGTTTGCAACTCAGGATTCTTCCATGTTACTTTCCATAAACCCAATCTTTTGATAATTTTGCCATAATGAGCAAAGAAGACGGCTACAAAATACGAAATAAAGAAGGTATACATTTCATAACCTTTGCTGTTGTTGGGTGGATAGACGTTTTCGCAAGAAAAGAATACATCGAAATATTACTTAACAGCATCAGATATTGCCAGCAGGAAAAAGGGGTTATTGTACATGCCTGGTGCATTATGACGAATCATGTCCATTTCGTTATTTCTACCCAACAAAATACTACAAGTGATATACTGAGAGACTTTAAAAAATTTATCGGCAAACAAATTATACAAGCCATAACAAACAACCCGCAGGAAAGCAGAAAAGAATGGATGCTGAATCTTTTCCGAGAATTTGGCAAGAAAAATAGCAGAAACAAGGAGTTTCAGTTATGGCAGTAGGAAAACCAACCTAAAGAATTATTCAGCAATGATTTTACCAGTCAAAAACTGGATTATATTCATAACAATCCGGTTGTAGCAGGCATTGTTGAATACCCGGAACATTACCTGTATAGCAGCGCAAAAGGTTATAGAGGTGAGCCTGGTTTAATACAAATAGTGCTTCTTGATTAAATACCGGCTGAGATATGAGGCTCCTTAGTTGCAACTTAGCGCCTGTCCCGCCTTTGCGGGGCAGCGATCTCATGAGCAAAGCGAATAAACTAAGGAGAGCGTGGGGGTGCCAGTTATTTTTATATTTGCACCATGTCCAAAAAAGACAATTTAAACTACAACCTGATGGACAGATATAAGGAAACATTTGAAACCTGGAATAAAGTTGCCTCTCTTTACCAAGACAAGTTTATGGACTCAGACTTGTATAGTCACACCTATGACTACATCTGTCATTCTATTACTAAACCAAATGCAACACTTCTGGAAATTGGTTGCGGCCCGGGAAACATCACTAAATATCTTTTATCCCAACGACCCGACTTTGACATTTTGGGAATTGACATGGCTCCCAATATGATTGAACTGGCTAAGAAAAATAACCCCACGGCAAATTTTGCGGTAATGGACTGCCGGCAAATTAACAGGCTGAACAAAAAGTATGACGGAATTATAGTAGGATTTTGTTTACCCTATTTGTCGCCTGCCGAAAGCGGTGAACTGATAACAAACGCTTACGATTTACTAAACGAAAAAGGGGTGATTTATCTGAGTTTTGTGGAAGGAAATCCCGACAACCCGGAGTTTAAAACCAACAGCATCGGTCGGGTTTATTTTCAATACCATAATCCTGACCACTTGAAGGTGCAGCTCCTTAAAACAAAATTTGATGAGATAAAAACCTTCAGCGTACCGTACAAAAAATCAGAAACGGAATCTGAAACACACACCATACTAACAGCGAAGAAGCCACAGAACTAAGCTGAGAATAGAGTCAAATAACCAAATTCCACCGCCTCTCCCCCGAGTTGGCCCCACTGGCGCGCGCATATTGCGCGTGACAAGAAAATGCCAATTATCACATGAAACTAACTAAAATCAAAAATGCCCAGATGGAGCAAACTCTTATCCCCTGCTATTTGGCGGGTAGCTTGTGATAGAGTAACCATAGCTACCGTAGTAATGTAATGGTTCCATGCTTTACTTTATGGTTCATCACCGATTGGTTGTTTTCGGTATAATCAATCACCCAAAAATACACCCCCTCCGAAACCGGCTGCCCGTTAAAGGTGCCATCCCAGCCTATGGAAACACTGGCACTTTCAAATAAAGCCTCTCCCCAGCGGTTGTAAATAATTAAACGGTAATCAGCGGGAAAGCAACCTTCCGGCATAAACATATCGTTTATACGATTTCCATCGGGAGTAAATACATTTTGAATGGTGAACTTACACGGACAATCGCTTAACTGGATACTATCAGTATAGTTCCCGCAGGTATTGCTTGCTGTTACAAAATACGTCCCGGATTTATCAGCCAAATAAAATGAATCAGTACTTCCATCCTGCCACAAATACTGCACTTGAGTAATACCGGGCTTAAGCACTAATTGTTTACCTGAGCATAGAAAGGTATCATCTGGCAATACAAAAAAGGGTATTGGCAGCATATTAATCATAAACGTGTCGGTAATAGCCGGGCAGGGAGAATTACTATAGCTAACGTAGTAAACAGATGCCTGATAAAATGATTTGACAGCCGATGTATCTCCATCATCCCAGGTAAAGTGATCAGCCTTACCCGTGAGGTCAAGTACTAAACTATCACCGTGGCACAGGTCATATACATCCTGAAGATTTATTGGTGCAGGAATTTTCAAACTCAACACCACCGTATCGCGGCTAAAACATGAACCATTAGTTACAACCACATAGTAAGTGCCGGGTAGTTTTGTTTTATAAATGCTATCATGTTTCCCATCCTGCCAGGTGATGCCCTGCAAATTGTTACCGGTAAGATTAAATACCACTTCATCGCCCTGACATATATTGCGGTCAGGACCCAGATTGAGTGGCACCTGATAGAAGGTAAGTTTTATAGAATCAATCACAGGGCAATTAAATCCGGAACGCGTCACCATTACGCTGTAAATACCTGAATTTACAGCAGCAAACACTCGCGAGGTATCCCCATTTTGCCACAGGTAGGTAGCATCGGTATAACCGGCATCAAGTAAATGTACCTCGCCTTTGCACCTCGTTGTATCGGCCCCCAGGTTAACGGTAAAACTACCCGGCTGGACGGGATACCTGAATGAAGTATCAGTGAGGTGAACCACAATATTACGCATCAGCCTATTTCTTGAAATGGTATCCGCAGCCGGATTAACAATCCAGTCCTGATCCGGAATGGTAGCAATAGCTCCGCACGAAAGATAATCGGGGGCAAAAAAATAACCATGTCCGGTGGTGCCAATTCTGAGAAACACCTGTACATCACAACCAGAAACAGCTTTGGCTGAATAGTAAGAAAATTTAAGGGATGTTACCGTATCCGGAGTATTAGAAAAAGAACCTATTACGGTAGGCGAAAAACTACCTGGTAATGTTTGACCTGTCCATGCAAAAGTTCCTCCGAAATAATTGACAAGCGACTGGAAAGCCATATTCGTTGAAAATGTATCTGAATACTCAGACTGCAGGTATACAGGTATGCCCGCCTGCATGGCTTTACGGACGGTATTTACCTGGGTTGATGAAAGAGGAATTACACCGGAGGAAATAATCAGCAAATCGGCATTGAGATAAAAAGTGGAATCATTAAGTGACGATTGCCCGTAAATAGCTGTATTGTGTCCCATTCCCTGGCAAATGGTCAGCCAGATTTGATCCATCGAATGTCCCTTTGACTGGCTTTCTATAATTTTTATATTGAGTGCATACACTGGAATAAGCGCAACCCAAAATGCAAAAAGCAGCAGTAATTTCCGATAATCAATATTAGGAAACATAATATAACTGCAATTTAATAATATAACCTGAATTCAGGTTGATAAATGCATAAGAATATTCAAACCTGCTTAAGGTTTAAAACCTCTAAATCCATTTCCCTCATTTTTTAGCGTTTGCAACGCAAATGCATGAAATAAAAGAGTGCGTTACCTCCTGGCACCTGTCCAGCCAATGCGGGTAAGCGATCTCCTGAACATATTGAATAAACGCAAAAACAAAAAGAAGATCTGGTTGCTATTGAGTACCGGTTTTGGGGAACAACCCTAATCATACACTTGGACCTGATTAAAAACCGTTATTTATTTGGAAATAATAACTTTGTATGGTAGCTTGCATCAAATACCTTAAGTTATGAATAAAGTAGTCATGATTCTGGTGGCATTGATTCCGGGAGCTATCTATGCCCAAAACAACACCATTATTTTAAACCACACACAATGTAAGGATGCCGCCATTGATTTGGCCAACGGAGTGGGTACGGTGAATTGGGGGTCGTTGGAAGAAAGCGGAATGTTTGCCTGGACCAGCGGTGGCAAGCCGGTTACCGGACGTGCACTGATATGGTTTGACCTGAGCATGTTCTCTGTTGGTCATAAAATTAATCTGGACCCCTCACAAATTAAAAGAGCTACGTTACACCTTTACACTCCCGAAACACCTGGTTTTGTACCACAGGGTAACCGCGGAGAAAATTTATTTCAGGTATTTCGCATCACCTCCCCATGGAATGAAAGTACTGTTACATGGAATACGGCTCCTACCTATGATGCCACTTTATATGCCAAGCATGATATAGTAAGTGTGCAGTACAACACCGAGATTGTTACAGATGTTACTTCTCTGATAAAGAAAATGGCGCTTAATAATTCAACTAATTATGGGTTGTATATCCGTTTGGCCAATGAAAGTACCTACCGCAGCATAGCTATTGGCAGCCGCGAAAATCCAAACCCCAAATATAGACCATGGCTTGAAATCGAAATGGCCTCATCAACCACCGGCACACCCGAAATGGCATTCACTGATATGAATATCTACCAGCCGGCTCCCGGAGTTCTTCATTGTACCTACACCCCTGCCGAGAGCGGAACAACTTCTTTTACTCTTTATACCCTAAACGGGCAACAACTTCTTCAACAACAAATTCATGTTACAGAGCATACTCCTGCCAGCATAGAATGGAATACAGGTGTGTTGGCAGCCGGTGTTTACCTGGTAAGGGTTGAACAGAATAATTCAGTCCGACATATGAAAATTGTGGTTTCCAACTAAGCGTTTTTTACTCTTACCCAAAGTTTTTTTCTTAGTCCCATCACTCGTCTGGGCTTGCAATCAGGGTGCATGAGCATTTTTGATTAAAACTGAATTTTTACCCTCGTTTATTCACTTCGTTCTGGAGATCGCTGTCGCTAAGTAGTAACGAGCAATTAAAATTTCGTTCCCAACTTTAAAAATGTAAATGAACTTGAATTTATTATTTTTGCTTTACTAAGTTGAACCTTAGTTCATCCATGAAAGAAAAGAGAGCGTTACATTTGACTGCCTTTGGTAGAAATGCAAAACACAAAGAAGATACTTTTTGCAAACGAGAACCGGCCTGGAGGGCTAAAACAATCTATTTACAAGTGAATAAACCCAACTTCATATTTCTTATGCTATGCGCTGTTTGGATGCATGCTTGTACCAATAACCATAACAACCCAACTTTACCAACCCATGCACCCAAAACGGATTCCATCCGGCTTTCAGATAGCATTCCGGCCTCATTTTTCAGATTTGGCGCAGACACATCAGTAGTATGCAGCCTGGCATACCTTGGCATTGTTGCATTCGAAGAAAATCGCTCCATCACGCTTCGCTATTACAACCATGGCAAGGTAAAAGATGAGTTCTTTTATGGGGATCCCTGTGCCAATGTATGGCATATGGAACTCGACACTATTTATCTATCCGGGGGAAAAACACCAGAACTTATCATATGGTATGGTGCCGAATGTATGCACAGATATGGAGGACCTAACCTGGGCGGCTTCTCCTATTCGCTGCAACAAACCGAAATATGGGATATCAATCGCATGAGACCACTTTTTGCATATCCCACTTTCCAAGCTAATATGAGTGACGAACGATCAGTGGAAAGTGAGGAAGATTTAGAAAATATACCCGACTCTGTATGGGAAAAATATTGTGACCCTGAGCAGGGATTTAATCAGGGTGAAGATTCGAATGAGGTATATATAGACCGGCAAAAACGCTGCATTGCCGTAACCTTTAAAGGGGGAAGGTATTGCGAAGAAAGAAAACAAGCTGCCACCAAACCCGTGATATACCGGTATCAGCAGGATACCATCCTGCCGGTTCGGTAGAACCCCCGGTGCTATCCTGAATTTGCAACGTCAAGCGACTTGTAAATTTTAATAAAACCGAAGACACGATTGTACTTAACAGGGCACTTTAAAGGTACACACATTCATCCCAAACGTAAATTGAAAAGCAGGAAATAAATCTTATTTGGTTTTCTTGAATACGGAGGGCACCGTAATCACATTTCCCTCAGTTTTTTTGTAATCAGACTGTTCTTTAGCCTTGCCTGTTTGCTTGGCTTTTTTGGACTCGCGTTGTTGTCGATCTTTACTCATTTCCCAAAGATAGCCTATTAACCCGGGATTCAATTTTATATTTTACGCAGCAAAGGCCTTAAGAGATAAATAAGAGGCATTAGGTACTGCTGATTTGCTGGCTCCTTAAGGGCAGTTGCAGAAAGAAAGTGCTTCCCTCCCCTTCAGTACTCTCCAGCCAAAGCTTACCACCATGTGCCTCGGCAATACCACGGCAAATAGATAAACCAAGACCAATGGATATAAAAAGCGAATTATTCCGTAAATGACGGTTGGTATACCTTCATTTACTCCTTCCCAGCTTTTTTATTATGCCACAAAGCATTTAAATTTCTGAGAGAAATCATCTTTACGTAATACAATTCTCATAAAAACATTAATACTTACAACTGAACTTTGCATAATAAAATACAAGTAATGAAAAGTTTAACATACCTCTTGTTAGTGTCGGTTTTGGTACTGCAATTTTCCTGCTCCCGTAAATCGGCTGATAGCAACGACTCCATCCCTCGGCCGACCAACGCATGGGAGTTGATGGACGACCCTTATTTTGGCAGTAAGGTGTACGCCTTTCAGCTAAGTGCCAATAACAATAATGTGTATGTTGGTTACTGGGATGGTACTCTGGAAAAACCCTGTGTGAAAAAATTTAACCCGGTTGTAAAAAAGTGGGAATATTATGGGAATACCCCCGTAAACATTGATGGGAATGTGGATGCATATTGGGCCCGGGTGAGTTTTATGTTCAGACAAGATGGAGCCACTTCGTACATTGGATTTATGCGCTCGGTAACCGATCACGAATGTTTACTTTACCGAACCAATGGGAGTGCCTGGGAGCAATTACCTTCCGTGCCCCTGAATTTACTTCCCGGTGCAACCCCTGGGTTTCTTAATGTAGATGAATACGGGTATGAATTAACTGCTAAGAACGGAAAGGTGTATGCTTCGATTCAATACGACAACAATACCTGGCAATCAGAAGAAACCGGGATTGCGGTTTTCGTGTTTGAAAATAACAACTGGAGTTTGATACCCGAACGCGTTTCGTACCCGCAAATTCCAAATTCTTTTCAATGGCTGGCCTACTTTTCAGACGTAACCATTAATGTATCTAAAAACGGAAACATTTACCTCAATTATTGGCTGGGTGAAAGAGACCCCGATCGCTTATCGGCAAATGTTTCGGTGTACAATGGCAGTACCTGGAGCAGAATCACTACCTCTGATACACATTTGGCCTTTAGTTCAAGTTCTGTTACCTATAAATTTAATTTGGATGTGTATGAAGAAGGCAATAAGGACAATTTGATAATGACTCCTTGCATTGAAACATCAGCCGGATATAGCCGCGTACTCGCTTACAATGGTACAAGTTGGAAGGAATTAACCACACCGGTGCCGGGAGAAAAACAATTGCTTTCAACCACCAATTCAACTTGCGCTACGTGCATTTACGCAAAATATTCCGATGTCCGGGGTTTTGTGGTAAAAAAATATGTAAATGGCATATGGGATTACGTTGGGAAACCCGGTTTCACCTCTTCCGGAGGAGGCGGAGGAATAGGATACAATCAGGATTTTACTTACAACAACGGTTACTTGTATTTGGCGTGCACAAAAGACTACTATAAAAACGGAACCACCATTATCCCAAAAGGAATTTGTGTTTACCGATACAAGTTGTAAGACTGTAACCTAAAGCAACGGTTCTAAAATCCTTTATAAATCGAAAGAAAGGGTAATACCTGCCACCAAAATGGTTAGAAGGCCCATAATAAATATGCGGTCAGCTAAGCGTTGCAACCGCAACAGGTTTTGCTTTCTGATAGACAGGTAAGACATAAACATGGAAATAGTAAACAACCCTGATGAAACACATAACACATCATCAACTATACTCAGCAATCGGTTATTGCTTACCTGAAAAATAGTGATTACTGTTAAACAAACGGCCAGCAACGCAATTGACCCGTTAAACAAATTACCTGCAAGTTCAGAATTTTCGCCTTCGGGCTTACCTTTCTTTTCTATATCCATAATTTATGCTATTAATGCGTACAAGTTAAAACCCTTTGTTTAATTCCCAAAATTTCAAACTTAAAAATAGCCGGGTATCTACCTGTAAAACAGATATGGCATTATTGGGTATTTAAGCAAAAATATCCATTGCTATCTTTGTTAGATTCGGTTTCAGAACGGATTTAATTTACAGAGATTTTTTTGTACGAATCAGACTAAACTATGTCTCAATTTGAGTTACCGGATAAGGTAAAGGCGAATAAGACTTGTTGATGTTTTTGCGAAATACGTACCACCTGGCAATATATCCAAATTCAGCAAGTGCACCGGCTCTGTAAATACCATAGTAAAAACCATTTTACCATATACATTAAAAATTTCTAACTTCTCCCCAACTTCACCCTCCACTGTAAGCAATTTATTTGCAGGATTAGGATAAATCTTTATCTCTTTTTGATGGTTAGCCAAATCAACAAATCGGGTACCTAATACCGTTGCCTTTCCGTTTCGATCCACTTGAATTAACCGATAATATGTTGGAAAGAAAACAACCGTTTCATCAGTGAACTGATATTGTTGCACACTCAGGCTGTTACCGTGCCCTTCAATACGTGCTAATGGTAAAAAAGATAAACCATCTGTTGATTTTTCAACCGTAAAATAATCGTTATTCAATTCACATGCAGTTGTCCATTGCAGCAATACCATTTGCTCCTTAACACTTGCAGAGAAGTTTGTAAGTACAACTGGTAATGGATTTAATGTGTTTGATGTTGAACCGAAAGTAAACGGGCTGAATGAAGTTACATTACCGTTGGTTGTAACACTTCCGGCCGAGGAACCGGTGCACGAGCCTGATGTTGTCACTGTATTATTATTATTCTCCCAAGCCGAACCATTCCAATGAGCCACCCTTAAGGTGTTAGATGAACAATCGTTAATTTGACTTTGTGAAGCATTTTCCCAATATAATGTAACCGTTGCGTTGCCGGAACCTGATGTACGATCAAGTTGCCAATATTCTAAGTTACTCACGTGGTCTAATACCGGAGTTGGGGTACCGGCCATACTACTTGTATTCGAAGCTGCATTAAAAAAATACTGTGCTGTGAAAGTGGAAGAAGAGGTTGGGGCTCCAATTCCGATACGAGCCCATTTAGTACCATTGCCGGAACCCGTTGGAAAAACGAATGCCGAAGTTCCGGTTTTGCTTACAGGCCCATTTACATAGCTACTTGCACTTCCTCCTGAAACGGTAGCAGACGACCCCAGATTTAATAAATTGCTGCCAGTTGAAATAATATAACCGCGGGTAAGTGTCAACACGTTGTTAATGGTGATAGAATTTCCGAGGGTAACGGTTGCTGAAGATAAGGTGGAAGTTGAATTATTTATTGTTACACTATTGAATGTGGTCGAAGAACTTCCTCCGATTGTTTGTGCACTGGAACCATTAAATGTGATAAGATTTGTCCCTGTGCCTGAATTAAAAGTTGCCCCGTTATTTGTAAAATTCCCTGCTACCGAAAACACCGGTACTCCTGTGGAAAGTGCCACATTAAATGTTCCGCCTGAAAGTAAAAGGTTACCTGCAACAGAAAAAACCGGACTTCCTGTTCCAAAACTCAGATTAAAAATGCCTCCGCTTTGTGTAAAATTTCCTGCAACATTTAATGTACGCGTGCCTCCGTTAGCTAAATTTATTTGCCCTGTTCCCGTATTTAATACAGTCAGATTCCCACTAACATTGTTTGTAGATGCTGATGCAAAATTTCCGGAAACAGTTTGACCACTACAATCCCAAATAAAATGATGACAAGCAGAAGGAATTGAAACCATTGTTGAAGTTACACCTGTAACCTTACATGTGGAACCCGAATTAAAATTTGCCGCAGGTATAGTTCCCCCATTTTGAGCATGTATGTAAGAACATCCTGAATTAAAATCAATAATTGCTGAGGTTGAAATAGTAATGGTTCCGGCATTTGAAACTGTACCACTCACTGCCAAATCAGAACCGGTACCATTGTCAATGGTGAATGTTACGCTGCTATTTACGGTGATTTGTCCAGCGCTATTAACAGTTACCTGATCGGCACTTACAGAAGATGTAACCGTAACAATATGGGTGTTTAAAACAGTAATTACCCCCACAGAAGAATTAGGTGTTGAAGGTGCAGGATTTACCCAACTGCTTCCATTCCATCTTTCCCAGGTAGCCGTATTGTTCCAACTTCCGGATTGAAAAGTGCGGTAGTCGTCAACTGATTGTGCAAACGCACACATTGAAGTCAAAATAATAAAAAGGGTAGAAATAAAACGCATTGATTTAAGTTGGCTTAAAAAACAAAACTACTTAAAAAGGAAAAGTAGAACGGAATATTTTGGGTTAATGGGAAAATCTACCTAATGAATACAGTAATAAGCCCGATCAATACTAATCCACTTGAGACAGCTTTACATGATATTTAGCTATTGTATAACGGTAAAAATAACCTACCTTTGGCTGTCTTTATTGTTTGAAAGCTTGTTAAACATTTCAAGAAAAAATAATAAATAGGGCATAAAATACTTTATAAAACGATGGCTAAATCAAAAGCAACATTCAGCAAAAAAGAAAAAGAGAAAAGCAGATTACAAAAACGCAAAGAAAAAGAAGAGCGGAAACAGGAGCGGAAAGCCAATGCTGTAAAAGGTCAAAGTTTAGAAGAGATGATGGCCTATGTAGATGAAAACGGCAATATATCTGATACCCCCCCTGACCCTAAGAAAATGAAACAATTCATTCAATCCGAAATGAAGATTGATGTGGAACGTGCAAAACCGGTTGCTCCCGAAGATTTAATTAAAACCGGAATTGTTACGTTTTTTAATGATGCCAAAGCGTATGGCTTCATCAAAGAATCCGTTTCAGGTGACAGTATTTTTGTTCATGCATCGGGCTTACTTGAACCGATAAAAAACAATGATAAGGTATCATTTGAGATCGAAAAAACCTTTAAGGGAGATGGGGCCGTTAAAGTAAAAAAGGTTTGATATCGTTTCAAACTCCGGCTAACCCATTGGTTACTTCACGTTCAATAGCCTGACAATATTAAAAGAGTTTTAAAAGCAATCTTTACTTTTAGTTCCCCTCATAAATTTTAGGTTCCGGTTCATAAATCGGTAACCTACCGAAGATAAGGCCCCAAAGAAGTTTAAATCCTGAAAATCAAACAATAGTGAGGGCAATATACAGTTGCCCTATTTCAGGAAGTTGACCAGGGTCAATTTTAACTTTCTGCCTTTTAATTTGTTATTCCCGTAAAAGCGGATAACTTTGTTACTCTTATCCAATCAGAAAGAAAATGCAGTGTATCAAGAAAATTATACTGATTAGCCTAATCTATGTCTGGTTGCCACAAAGCCTTTTGGCACAAAACATTTATGTAACTGCCACATCAGGTACGGCTACTGGCAACTATGCCAGTTTAACCTTAGCATTTAATGCTATTAATATTGGAACTCACAAAGGCACTATTGCTATTCGTATTGATGCCGATTACACAGCCACAGCCACCGCTTCAATTAATCCAAGCGGTTCAGGATCGGCTTCCTATAGCAGCATTTATATTTACCCCAATGGAACGCGTGTAATAACAGGCACGTTTGCCGGGCCGGTGATTACACTGAATGGTGCCGACAATGTGGTGATAAACGGAATAAACAATAGTTCCAGTTCCCTCACGATCCGAAACAATAACACCGGTGGATATGGCCATGCTATTTTATTTCAGAATGGGGCTGCCAATAACTCTGTTCGCAACTGTAGTTTGTTGGCTTCACCTGTGGGTTATGGTGTGGTAAATATTTCAAACACCGATTACAACGACAATGATTCTATATCTTCATGTAATATCGGGCCAAGTCCGGCCGGAGGTTATCCGCAAGTGGGTGTGTATGGATGGTCATCCGGAACTATTAATTATTCATCAGACAATCTGGTTATTTATAATAATAATATTTATGATTTCCGGCATAGCACCAGCAATGTCAGTTCGTATGGAGTAATAGTAGGGACAAGCCAAAATAATTGGAAAATAAACGGCAACCGCTTTTACCAAACTACCACACTTACCTACGCCCAATCGTATGCAAATTATGGTATTTATGTAAACAACACTATGGGCGCTGTAGATATTAGAAATAATATTATTGGTTACAGCACTTCAATTGGAACGGGAACGTATACCATATCTGCTGCTTCGGCATCAGCAGGACCCCAGCTTTATCCCATCTATATTTCCAATAGCTCTCCATCCATCCAAAGTTATGTTGAAGGAAATACCATCAAAGAAATTTATGTAAAAAGCTATATAAACGGTACCATTTTCCAGGGAATTGTTGTTGCTAATGGAATGGTTGATATTGGAACCGTAAGTGGAAATACCATTGGTAGCAGTACGGGAACCGGATCGATTTTACTTGAATGCATGTATCCTGGAGGGTCGGCCGATGCGCGTGGCATCTATGTTACCACTTCCTACGTTACCTCCATTCAAAATAATTCCATTGGAAGCATAAATATGAAATATTTGGGGTCAACAACCATTACGAATGTTTTATACTTTTATGCTATTATCCAAACCAGTGGAGGAACTACCACCTTTGCCAACAACACCATTGGCAGCAGTACACAGGCTAATAGCATTTATATAGGTTATGAAACCGGCTACTGCACTACAATTAACCCGGTGTTCAGAGGAATTTACTCCTACAATAACACCAATCCTACTTTATCAGGAAATATCGTAGCGAACATACAAACCTCCGGAACCGGAGCGAGCGGATCATGCTACCCTATTCATGTATATAATGCAACGTCTTACTCATATTCCACCGCCAATATTATCAAATACATCAACTGCAATACCTCATCTATTGGAATTTACATGGAGCAGTGTGTGGCAAATGAAGTGAACAGTAATCAGATTTTTAACATTACAGCAGGAGGCACCACCTACGCTATATACAGCAACCTGAATGGCAATGCTGGCCGTGTAAGTTCGTCAGTTAACAATAATAACATTTACAATATTACAGCAACTTCCGTTGTTGGTATTTACGAATTAGCTAGCAATGATGTTACGATTACCGGAAATTCAATCTATGCCATTAATGCTTCGAACACCTTTAATGGTATTTTGGCTAATTCGTGCAATGCCACCTCCATTGGTTCTAATTCTATTTACAGCATTACAGCTTCATCTACCATGTATGCAATATACACAGCAACATGTGCGGGTGCTACTATTAGTAATAATAATATTTACAGTTTGAGTCCTGCGACCACTTTTGTGGGAATTTACGATAACGCTAATACAGGGGGAGTGGAAATTTCAACCAATACGATTAATAATGTTACCGCAACCACAACTTCAAATTCAAATAATTACGGAATTCTTTCTTCAAATAGCGGAAGTTCCCTCCGGGTAATTTCAGGAAATACCATTTCAGCCATTACCGTTAACTCAAGCAATTCTAGTACTACCTTACCCGTTTCACTAATGGGGATTTATATGTATACACTTTCAACAGGGAATACTATTTATTCGAATACTATTACCGGATTAAGTAATGTAAATACATCAACAGCAAACTACGTTGATGGTATTATTTTATACAGTGGTACTTCAGCTACCAACGGGGCCGACATTTTTCTTAACAAAATAACCAATATTTCCAGTAGTTCCGCCTCAGGGGTAGTTGAAGGTATTTATATTTACACAGGTAGGTCTAATATTTACAATAATTTCATTTGTATTAATAATAATGCCTCCTACTCGGTATACGGTATCTACACTTATTATTCAGCATATACAGGTCAATACAACAATATTTATTATAACACCGTTTACATTGAAGGAAGTAATTCAAGTACAGGTGAATCGGTTTGTTTATTGAGAAGTTATAGTGCAGCTACCGTTTACAATAATATTTTTTACAACAAGCGAACCAGCAGCGGAAATAACTACGCCATTTCCAACCCAACATATTCTAACTACAACAATTTTACGCTTAACTATAATTTACTTTGCGTAAATGATTTGGCTAAGACCTGTAAATTGTTAAGCACTATACAAAGTTGGTCAACTTATGTTGGGGCAAATACTGCCGACAAATGGAGTTGGGGCATTACCACAGCCAACCTTCCCGCAAGTAATTTATTTAACAATGCCAGTTCGGGCGACTTAACTATTAAAACTGGTAATAGTGCCTGCTGGTACGCGAACGGAAAAGGAATGCCTATAAGTGGATATGATATGGACTGGGCAAATACTTCCAGCACCCGTTCTACTTCGGTGGCTACCGGAGCAACTGATATTGGAGCAGATGAATTTACTCCATCATCAACCCCGATAGCAGCCACGCATAGCGGTACCTTAACTGCCGGAAGTACTTCAACCTACACTCTTGCCGGAAGAACCATTGCACAAATAATCTGGCAGGCAGGAACTCCTCCCCCTTCTACCGCACCAGCCGTATTATATTACACCGGTACCACACCCACGGCTCCCATTGCTTCTACTCTTTATTTTAATTGTTATTGGGATATCAGCGTATCCCCATCAACCGGATACAGCTACCTGCTGAAACTTTTCTATAGCGACAACGAAATAGGAACATTAAGTTCAAATCCTAACCTGCGTTTGGCCAAAAACCACACAGGCACTACTACCGGATGGGCTTGTCAATGCTCAGGAAGTGGTGCAGGTTCCACTACGGTAGATGCAACCAATCGCACCATTACCAATGTTACTCCATTCACTTCTTTCTCCATTTTCACCGGTACCGATGTTACCAATCCGTTGCCTGTTGAATTTGTATCGCTCGATGCCGAAAAAGCCGGAGATGCCGTACATGTTACCTGGGTTACCGCATCTGAAGTGAATGCTTCTCACTTTATCATAGAGCGTTCGTATGATGGAATAAATTTTACTCCGGCAGGCAGAACGGAAGCTTCAGGAACCAGCAATAATATGCATACCTATAACTTTTACGATCGCAATGCCGATTTACAGGCAGCAATTATATTTTACCGCCTGAAACAAGTTGATTTAAATGACGCTTTTACTTACAGCCCAATGGTAGCTGTTAAAAGCAGCCTGCAAAAAAACGGTTCGGTTGTTACCACACAACCAAATCCGTTTAATGGCGAAACACATATTACTTTCAATTTACTTCAAGACGAAAAAGTGGCTATTGACGTGTATGACTTAACCGGAAGAGTGGTATGGAGCAAAGCAGCCGATTTGGAAAAAGGTGAGCAGATGGTACAGATTCCTGAATCGGGCAATTGGAATAAAGGAACCTATTTCATGGTTATAAAAGGTACATCCGTTAACTACTCACAAAAACTGATTAAGTTCTAACAACAATGCCTACTGACTTCTGCTTTATTCTGAATTATTTTATTAATTTTCAATTCTTAAAATGTTTAGATTTTTAGTGATGTAAGTAAAACATGAAATTACCTAAATTTATATAATATGAATTACTTTATAAATTTATTGCGAATCCTATCATTGGCGGTTTTGTTGCCAACTTTAGGCTTAGCTCAAAACATTTCTGTTACTGCAACCTCTGGTACCACATCTGGAAGCTATTCCAATTTAGAAAATGCGTTTACAGCAATTAATAACGGAGTTCACAAGGGCACGATTGCCATACAAATTAATGCAGATTTTATAGCTAGCGCAACTGCCTCATTAGACTCAAGTGGCTCCGGTTCGGCATCATACAGCAGTATTTATATTTACCCAAATGGAAATCGCTCTATCACTGGAAATTTTAATGGCCCTGTAATCACCTTTAACGGTGCCGATAATGTGGTAATAAACGGAATTAATGATATGACCAATTCATTAACTCTTGGAAGTGATTATACAGGGGCTACAGGGCATGTTGTCCTTTTTCAAGGTGGGGCCTCCAATAATAGTATTCGAAATTGTAACTTATTGGCCTCCCCTGTTGGCGTAGGGATTGTTACTTTTGGCAATGGTGATTACAATAACAACGACTCGATTTCATCCTGCAATATAGGGCCCAGCCCGGCAGGTGGATTTCCACAAATTGGAATATTTGGTAATCCATCCGGTACCGTAAATTATGCATCAGATAATGTTATAATTTACAATAACAATATTTTCGACTTCCGTCATAGCTCCAGTTATTCCCATTCATATGGAATCAGTGTCGGGACAAGCCAGAATAATTGGAAAATACATGGTAATCGCTTTTATCAAACTACATCTGTTAACTATGCACAATCATATTCCAACTATGGCATTTACGTAAACAATACGGCCGGGAATATCGATATTCGAGACAATACGATAGGAAACAGCAGTTCTGATGGTACAGGTACATATACCATTTTAGCCTCCTCTGCTTCCGCTGCTCCTTCTTTTTTCCCCCATTTATATTTCAAGTGTTTCAACCTCCGTTCAAGGTTATATCGAAGGGAATACCATTCAAAATATTTATCTGAAAAGTTACATAAACGGGACTGTATTTTATGGGGCTTATATTGGCACCGGAAAAGTTGATATAGGTGGCGTAACGGGAAATACAATTGGTAGTGCTACGGGTAATGAATCAATTTTGATTGAATGTATGAAGGCAAGTAGCACCATAGATGCAAAAGGAATATATTCTACTGCCTCCAATGTTACATCTATACAAAATAATACAATAGGTAGCATCAGTATGAAGTACCTTGGCTCCACTACATTAACAGCTACCCTTAATTTCAGTGCCATTTATCAATTAAACGGAGGCACGTCCTCTATCTCAGGCAATACGATTGGGAGCAATACAACTGCTAACAGTATTTATGTCGGATACGCAACAGGGTACTATTCGGTAATTATTGTTAACTTTAAAGGGGTTGCCACCTACAACACTTCTAACCCTACAGCAGCAAACAACACCATTTCAAATATACAAACTGCAGGAAATGGAACAGGAGGAACATGTTATCTGATTCACCTATACAATGCTACATCAAATTCATATGCCAGTGAGAATACAATAAAAAACATTGCATCTAATGTAAATCTCTTTGGAATTTATATGGAGCAGAGTATGGTAAATGAAATTAACAATAATCAAATCTACAATCTGTCAGGTTCTGGCATTCGCGGAATAAGAAGTACGGGGAATACCAATGCCTTAAGTTCAAACATCAGTGGCAATACTATCAATAATTTTGCAGGCAGTGGTTCAACATTCATTCTAGTTGAACTTTTTAATAGTACCACTATAAACAACAATACAACTTATTCCGGCTCCGGGGTTGCTTGCTCAGGAATACAGGCTACCACCTGTGATACGGTTACTTTAAATGACAATACGGTATATAACCTGACTGCTACCTCCAACGGTATATTTGGATTATACTTACTCAATTGTGGCACCGGCATTATAAACAGTAATACACTGTATAATTTCACTACAGAAGGAAGCTTCTGGGGAATATATATGCCTTCCTGTACCGGCAACATTGCCATTTCCAACAATTCAATAAGCAACGTAAGTTCAAGCGCTGCTGGTGGAACCAGTTCTTATGGGATTTACGCTTCCAATGCTAGCAACAATTCGAGTACATGCACCATTGCAGGAAACTCAATTTCTAACATAAATCTGAATCTTGTCAATAGCGGATCAACCTTCAACATTTCTGTTACCGGAATTTACCTTTACACCATTTCAAATAGTAACAGCATCTATTCAAATACCATTTCAGGAATTACCAATACAAATACCTCAACGGCCAACCATGTAGCCGGAATAATACTTAACACAAATACAGATTCTTTTGTCAGGGCTAATATTTATCTGAACAATATTTCCAATATCGGAAGCTACTCAACTACCGGAACCGGTAAAGGAATTTACGTTCATAATGGGAATAGCAATATTCACAACAACTTTGTGTGTTTCAACAATAGTTTGTCAAATACTGTTTATGGTATTCATTGCAATAGCACCTCACCCGGCCAAACACAAAATATCTTTTACAACACAGTTTATATCGGAGGTTCCAACACACGTACGGGCGAGACAGTATGTTTGCAACGAGACTACGCATACATGACCGTGCAAAACAATATTTTCTACAACGAACGAATCAGTAACGGGAACAATTATGCCATCTCAAATTCTATCAATACTGATTACAATAACTTCAATTTAAATTATAACCTGTTGTCGGCAAATGATGTAAACAAAGTATGCAGGTTGTCTGCCACTTTGCAAAGTTGGGATACCTACAAGAATGCAAACACAAACGACAAGTGGAGCTGGATGGCAACAAATGCAACACTCCCTGCATCCAGTTTATTTAACAATGCTTCAGGTGGCAACCTCACCATTAATACCAGCAATCCGGCTTGTTGGTATGCTAATGGCAAAGGCGTACCCATTAGCGGCTACGATATGGACTGGAGCAATGCAGCAGGTTCACGCTCAACCTCCGTGGTAAATGGAGCAACAGATATTGGGGCTGATGAGTTTCTGACGTCAACTACTCCACCAAATGCTACGCATGGTGGCACCTTAACAGCAGGTAGTACTTCTACCTACACTTTTGCAGGACGTACAGTTGCCGAGATTGATTGGCAAACAGGAAGCACACCCCCATCTTCTGCACCGGTAGTAAAATATTTTTCGGGAACCAACCCCATTGCACCAATTGCCAGCACACTTTATTTTAATTGCTACTGGCAGATTGATGTCACTCCATCAACCGGTTATAGCTACATTTTAAAACTTTTTTACACCGATGCCCAACTAGGAACTATTACGGGTTCGTCAAATTTAAGAATGGCAAAAAACCACACAGGAACATCAGCCGGATGGGCTTGTCAATGCTCAGGAAGTGGTGCAGGTTCCACTACGGTAGATGCAACCAATCGCACCATTACCAATGTTACTCCATTCACTTCTTTCTCCATTTTCACCGGTACCGATGTTACCAATCCGTTGCCTGTTGAATTTGTATCGCTCGATGCCGAAAAAGCCGGAGATGCCGTACATGTTACCTGGGTTACCGCATCTGAAGTGAATGCTTCTCACTTTATCATAGAGCGTTCGTATGATGGAATAAATTTTACTCCGGCAGGCAGAACGGAAGCTTCAGGAACCAGCAATAATATGCATACCTATAACTTTTACGATCGCAATGCCGATTTACAGGCAGCAATTATATTTTACCGCCTGAAACAAGTTGATTTAAATGACGCTTTTACTTACAGCCCAATGGTAGCTGTTAAAAGCAGCCTGCAAAAAAACGGTTCGGTTGTTACCACACAACCAAATCCGTTTAATGGCGAAACACATATTACTTTCAATTTACTTCAAGACGAAAAAGTGGCTATTGACGTGTATGACTTAACCGGAAGAGTGGTATGGAGCAAAGCAGCCGATTTGGAAAAAGGTGAGCAGATGGTACAGATTCCTGAATCGGGCAATTGGAATAAAGGAACCTATTTCATGGTTATAAAAGGTACATCCGTTAACTACTCACAAAAACTGATTAAGTTCTAAACGCTACCCAGCGGGTATACAAAAGCCTTCTATCATAAAAAGTAGAAGGCTTTTACTTTTCTGTACGTGATTAATGCGTATTTTGCACCCCGCATGAATAACAAAACATTTTCGACACGCGACATTGCAGATTATTACGACCAGACGGAAATACACTATCGCAGAGGATGGAACTTAAGCGAAAGTTTAGCACTTCATTATGGCTATTGGGATCACACCACCAAACGCTTGCCTGAAGCCTTAAGACGTATGAACGAACGTATGGCTGAACTGGCTGAGATAAAAAAAGACGACTTTGTACTTGATGCCGGATGCGGGGTTGGAGGTTCTTCAGTTTATCTGGCAAAACATATCGGATGCCGTGTAAAAGGAATAACATTAAGTGCAAAACAGGTTCAAAGCGCTACCGCCAATGCAGCAAAATTTGGTGTGAGTAATCTGGCCTCGTTTGAGGAAAGAGATTATAACCATACCGGATATGCCAGTGAAACTTTTGACAAGGTGTGGGCATTGGAAAGCTCAGGCACTGCTACTGACAAAACGCGGTTTATTAACGAAGCTTACCGGATGATAAAAAAAGGCGGCAGGCTGGTGATTGGTGACGTGTACAGAGGCAAAAATGAAATGACCGACAGCGAAAACCGAATGCTGTTAAAAGTGCTCAACGGATGGGCCATGAGTGATGTTCCCACACCTGAAAAATTTAAAGAGATGCTTGAACAAGGAGGTTTCAGCAATGTACAACTGCATTGCATCACACCAAACATTATGCGTTCAGCGGTTCGAATTTTCTGGGGTTCAATAAGCATGTTTTTTATTGCCAATGCCTACAAACTATACAATCCTAAAGTACGCTACTTTGCCCACAACCATTACAAAGCTTTATTCTGGCAATACATTGCACTGAAAAAGGGTTTGTGGAATTATTACCTCATTACTGCTGTTAAAAGCTAAATAAGAAATTCGGGAATTGACTACCACATGAAATATGTGTATATATGTTTTATTTGCCTGTTGCAGGCAGGTTTTGTTTTGGCTCACAATCCCGACTCCTCCGTATTTTTTTCCGGAAGTGTTAAACCAACCATACTCACCACCCACCCACTGGGACTTTTGTTTACCAGAATCGATCATCCGTTTCAGAATAAACCTCCGCATTCCCTCGTATTTCAATTTGACTTGGGTGCCGGAAACGTGTGGCTTTCTCCCACCACCAGCTATTTTCCAAAAAACCCTGCCACATTAGCTCACCTGCTAAGTGTTCCGTGGCATAAACGCGACTCGGTGTACGACCTCCAGCCGCGCAACCACGACTCCACTCTTTTTGAAGCAGATGGAATCATCAAACCGTTGTTTTTTAAAGTTTCATTTCCAATAAGCAAACGGTTTAGTGCTTCGGTACAGGTGAGAAGTTTTTTACTTACCAATGGCAAACCGCCCTTTGCATTACTTACCAGCGATGCATTTATTGAAGAATTTCACCGCTCGGTAGCGGGCGGCAATAATCCCTTTGCCCGAAACCAATACGGGTACAATAAAGCCTCCATCTATTACCAGGACAAAAATGGAAACCATATCAGATTTCACAACAATCAGTTTGTGGTGGCAGGTATTCAATCGGAACTTTTTTATTACCCTGAAATAAACCGTCTCAAAAAACACCGCTGTTCACTTACTACTGCATTGCATACCGGAATAAATACCACTGCCCACATGCCGCTGCTAGATTTAGGACTTTCGGCCACTTTTCAAAAACAAAGTAACCCCGATAAAAAAGACGTTTGTATAGTTAGCCTGGCCGGAAGTTTTATTACACATGGCATTATTCACAGGCAACAGGAACTCATCTTTAGCAACCGCAGCTCCATTCCTTCTTTTGAGTCGCAGGTGGAGTGGAGAAGAAAAAAAAGTCCCCGCAAACAAAACAGCTTATCTCTGAATTTTTATTTTCAGAGTGCACTCAATAAACCACAGGATTTTGATAAATTGGTATTGCATGGGCAGCGATACACCACACATTGGCATATGGGAGTTACACATATGTACCGTTCCACTCAAAACTGGACATTAACCTATGCCTGGATCCGAAAATACATTTTGTGTATTTACGTAAAAGAAGATTTTAAAGTAGATAATGCCCCTGATTTACAAACCGGATTTTCGGTGATGATGCCGTTTAATGCACTATTCAAAAAGTAATAAATCCCGATGCCTCTACAATGCTCAGGAGGCGGTATTGCATATGCTGCAATGAGAAGGATCCTGATGTTCGCCAGTTAATTTCCCTTGCTTATTAATAGTGAAATGACAACATGCCACAAACATATTCCGAATCATTTCTCGTCCACGTTGCACCCTCGTTTTTATTGCCGATAAACTTACCCCTTCTTCATTGGCAAGCACCTGATGTTTGATTCCTTTCAGTTCTGTTTTGCCCAAGGTACTGCGGTAAGGTTCCGGCAGTCGTTCAATAAACGGATAAATGCAATTGTGCATATCCGCTTTGGTTTCCTCTCCGGCTACTTCCAGGTCTTCGGGTAAAGAGGCAGAACCTTCTGTTTTATTTTTTCTGAAATAATCCATCAGCACATGATGGGCAATGGAATAAATCCAGGAACGCAGGTTTTTACTATCCTGCAATGTGCCACTTTTCTGATGAATGCGCATAAATACTTCCTGCAATAAATCATCGGCAGCAAAAACATTACCGGTTTTTTTTATCAGGTATCCCCGTAGAGGAGAAGAAAATTTTTCCCAAATGGAAGAAGTCAGTTCCGTATTCATCATACAAAATTATATAAACAATGGTTCATCTTTTTGTTTGCTTTATAGAAAAAATTCCCGCACAATTCGCCTATTACGCTAACCATTTTCTGCGGTTTTCTGCGAATTCTGCGGGAACCTACCTGTGGTTAGCTGCAACTGCAATTGGTACAGCTACAGGTTGAACTTTCTTTGCACTCACAGGTACAGGTGCAGGTTGTACCTTGACAATCACTGCCACAGGTACAGGTGTTTTTTACTTCATTACTCATATTTTTATTTTTTAATGACGCCCCTAAGACGTGAAGCGGGAGGAAAAGTCGCAGAAAAAGATTTTTTAAAATTTATCCGGTTCCTATAGTTTTTAAAATCAGTTCATTTGTTTCTTATCAGTGCCATAGGTTTGTTCCCCTCCTGCCTTACCAAAGGTATTTGTGGTATAATTCAACAGAAAAGCCCAATTTTGAATTCTTTATTTTCATGATTAAATAATATGCAGCAACAACTTATTGAATGTGTTCCCAATTTCAGTGAAGGAAACGATATGGGCATCATTAAACAAATAACCGATGTCATTGAAAGGACCGAAGGAATTAAACTTCTGGATGTGGATCCTGGAAAAGCCACTAACCGTACTGTGGTAACTTTTGTGGGCCCGCCCGAAGCGGTGGTAGAAGCCGCATTCCGTGGTATTCAAAAAGCAGCTGAGGTAATTGACATGAGCAAACACAAAGGCGAGCACCCGCGCATGGGTGCTACCGATGTATGTCCGTTTATCCCGGTTGCAGGTATCAGCATGGAAGAAACTGCCGGATACGCCAAACAATTAGCGAAACGGGTAGGTGAAGAATTAAAAATTCCGGCTTATTTATATGAATACGCCCAGAGTAATCCTGAAAGAAAAAATCTTTCCATCATTCGTGCCGGTGAATACGAAGGTTTTTTCAAGAAGATAAAAGACCCGCAATGGAAACCTGATTTCGGTCCGGCTGAGTTCCCTGCCAAAAGCGGAGCCACCGTAATAGGAGCACGAAATTTTTTGATTGCTTACAATATTAACCTCAACACCAAATCAACCCGCCTGGCCAACTCCATTGCCTTTGATGTGCGCGAAGCAGGGCGCGTAAAACGCGAAGGACATCCCATCACCGGTAAAATTGTAAACGATGCCAACGGAGAACCTGTGCGCATACCCGGCACACTCAAAGAATGCAAAGCCATAGGCTGGTATATTGAAGAATACAAAGTGGCACAAATTTCCATGAACCTCACCAATTACCATGTAACCCCTGTACACGTGGCCTTTGATGAAGTGGTAAAAAGTGCCACCTCACGCGGAGTGCGAGTAACAGGCTCTGAACTGGTAGGACTTATTCCTTTGCAGGCCATGTTGGATGCCGGAAAATATTTTCTCGCCAAGCAAAAACAATCGCTGGGTGTATCAGAAGAAGAGTTAATTCATATTGCGGTGAAATCACTCGGGCTGGATGAACTGGCACCCTTTGACCCCAATAAAAAAATCATTGAATACCAGTTGCGCAATAAGGAAGATGAAAAACTGGTGCGCATGAATCTGAAGGAATTTGCCAACGAAACGGCAGCCGATTCTCCAGCTCCTGGGGGAGGCTCCATCTCGGCCTATGCCGGAGCGTTGGGTGCCGCGTTAGGCACCATGGTGGCCAATCTTTCGGCCGGCAAACGCGGATGGGAAGATAAAACTACCTACTTCAGCGAATGGGCGGTGAAAGGCCAACAACTCAAAGAGCGGTTACTGTTTCTGGTAGACGAAGACACCCGCGCATTCAATAAAATTATGCTGGCTTTCGCTTTGCCAAAAACTACTGACGAAGAAAAAAAGGTACGCACTCAGGCCATACAGGATGCCACTAAATATGCCGTTGAAATCCCATTCAAAGTAATGCAAACCGCTGCAGAAGCTTTACCCCTTTGCGAGGCTATGGTGAAAGAAGGAAACCCCAATTCTATAAGTGATGGAGCTGTGGGAGCCTTATGCCTGCGTACCGCCATTGAAGGGGCTTACCTCAACGTACGCATCAATGCGAAGGATTTGAAAGACCGGGAATTTGCGGATAAATACCTTGGTGAAGCAAAAAGCACTTTTGAAATAGCCAATAACTCAATAAACACCATGATGCTAAAGGTCGGAGAAAGTATTTAAATCTCCTTTTTACCTTCAAACACCCCCATCCCATAAAGAGCAAAATCGTATTTAACCGGATCATCAGCGTCAAACTGGCGCAGGTTATCGGTGAGTTCACACACGGCCTTCCAGTCGTCATACTTGCGGGTGAGCAAGCCAAGTTTGCGTGCGGTACGGCCCGAATGTAAATCAAGCGGGCATTGCAACTGGGCCGGTTTAATTTTTTTCCATATCCCAAAATCAACGCCCTGCTTATCGTTGCGCACCATCCACCGCAAATACATGCACAACCGCTTGCAAGCTGAATTTTGTAGAGGAGAAGCTACATGCTTTTTTGTTCGTTGCGGAAAATCAGGTACCGAAAAAAACAATTCCCTGAAATGATTCAACCCGCCTTCAATGGTAGTGTCTCCTTTTTTTATTCCATCGGCAAATGCACTTTCAAGAGATGAGTGGTTACGGTAGTACCATTGCAGAAAATGCAAAAAGTACAACAGATCCGTATCGTTAAACGTGCGGTGCACAAAACCTTCAAACCGTTTTAAGTCTGCTGATTTATGGTTGAGCATAAAATCATGCGGGGCATTGTCCATCCAACTTATCAGTTTACGGCAATTGTTTAAAATAGTTACCCGTTGTCCCCATGCAAGTGTGGCTGCCAGCAATCCCGTTATTTCAATATCCTGTTTTTTTGTAAAAAGATGAGGAATAGAAACAGGGTCAGTTTCAATAAATGCGTTCGAGTTGTAGCTTTTTACTTTCGCATCAAGCATTTTTTTCAGTTCACTACTTTTCATCGGTGCTGAAAAGGAGTATGAGCCACATGCATTTTAATGGCGCGCAGCGAATAAATGACTGATAATACCAGCGAAACCATAGCACCTCCGGCAATCTGAGGATAGCTGCGTTGTAAAATAAAAAAGTCGTAGCTGCCATGCATCACTACCGCTACCAGCAAAGCGGCAAAAAGGTGAATGGTTGGATACCTGCTTTTGAAACGTGCTATACCGGTGTAATATCCCATAGCAATAGCAAAAGTAGCATGAGCCGGCACGGCTGTAAAAGCCCTTGCCATGGCTATATTATGCGGATCTCCTTTGCTGTACACGTACACATATAAAATATTTTCGAGCGTGGCAAAACCCATTGAAATCATTACCGAATAAGTAATGCCATCATATGGCTCATCAAATACTTTGTCTCGGTAAAAATATTTTCGTAAAAAGAAGAACTTACTGAACTCTTCACTCAATCCTACTCCAATAAATGCATAGATAACCGTGCGTGTTAAATCTGGACTGGCCTTCACCCCAATTTTTCGAAACAACAATTCAAAAGCGATAGCCGGTACTATACTTACACACCCCAGAAAAAAAGCCTTGAGTAATTTATGCAGCGGCTCCCGCATCAGTTTTCCGCGCCAGTAAACATATACGGCTATACTGATTGCCGGTCCAATGGTGAGTGCTAAAAGTTGATAGTCCATATAGTGACAAGTATAGAAAAAAGAACCAATACTTTGCTGATTATTGTGAAATAACGGAATAAATTTGAAATTTTCTTGTAAAATTCGGTCCTGTCAAATAACTTGTTCCAAATTTAATAAGCTATGCGCCATACTAAAATCATTTGGGGTTTGTTATTGATTGCACCCTTTGTATTGCTCCACTACGGATGCAAAAAAAGTGATAAAGACAGCGACCCTATACCCACACCGCCAACCATTAATTTACCCACCGTAACTACTTCAGATACCAAATACGTATCATCCATTTCAGCCAATTGCGCAGGAAATGTTTCATCTGATGGCGGAGCCTCTATAACCGATAAAGGCATTTGTTACAGTACCGCTCCGTCACCTACCACTGCTGATACCAAGCTGAGTTCGGGTAGCGGAAAAGGAGAAATTGGCTTCTATCTGATTAATCTTAATCCCTCTACCAAATATTATGTGCGTGCCTATGCCACCAACAGCAAAGGAACCGCTTATGGTGCCGAAAAAAGTTTTACTACTACCGCAACCGCAATAATAGATATAGGATATTATTACCAGGGAGGACTTATTTTTTATACCGATGGCACCGGGCACGGACTTATTGCAGCACCCTATGATCAGGGTACTTTAAACTGGGGATGCGAAGGCACTTCTGTATCGGGTACTTCAACTGCGCTTGGAAGCGGCCAATCTAATACAACCAAAATTGTGAATACCTGTGGCACCTCGAATATTGCCGCCCGTGTGTGTGATAACCTCACTTTATACGGATACAGCGACTGGTACCTGCCTTCTAAAGATGAGTTGAACCTGATGCATGAGAACTTATATTTAAATGATATCGGAGGGTTCAGCATGGACAGATACTGGAGTTCGTCCCAGTATAATGGCCAATTTGCCTGGTGTCAGTTTTTCAATTTAAATCTGAACCAATTGTACTATGATAAGGATTTAATTGCCTATCCGGTAAGAGCGGCTCGTAGTTTTTGATTTTTAAATTATCCCTGATGAAATTGTAAACTAAATATTAGAAGCATATGAAAAAAATACTCCTTCTTTTCGGAATAATCTCGCTTTTATTTTCCTGTCAAAAAGATGAAGAACTCCAAGTTGATTTAACCGGTAACTTAACAGTCACCGCAGGCGGGGCAACCACCTACAAGGGTGACGATATCGAAAGTTACCGGGTTGGGCTGTATGATATGAGTATCTTAAATTCTGACTACTTTTCAGAAAAGGAGGCCTTGTACCAGAGACATTTTGTAAAAGAAATAGGATCTATCGTTCAGTTTAAAGACATAAATCCCGGGAACTACGTGATCGCTTTTGTTAACACATCAAAAAGTGGAGGGGATTATAAAACAACTCAGGTAATAAGTAACAAAACCACTATTGTTGATTTGTTATATTAGTGGGCAAAAAAACGCACAATCGCATAGTGCTGTTCCTGCTTTGTATCCGTACAGGAATTGCCAAACAACCTTGAGTTAAGCCAAAACCTGTTTTAGGTCCTCCATAAGGTCTTCAATGTCCTCCACGCCCACACTCAATCGGAGTAAATTATCAACAACCCCGGCCTTCTCCCGTTCTTCTTTAGGAATTGACGCATGGGTCATGGTAGCCGGATGATTAATGAGAGACTCTACCCCGCCTAAACTTTCGGCCAGCGAGAATACCTTAAATGAAGAAGCAATTCGGAAAGTTTCCGGAAGGTCCGCGCCTTTAAGAACAATAGAAATCATTCCGCCAAAATCGCGCATTTGTTTTTTGGCAATGGCGTGATTAGGGTGATCCGTAAATCCCGGCCAGTAAACTTTTTCTATTTTGGGATGATTACGCAAATATTCCGCTATTATTCTTCCGTTTTCACAATGCGCTTTCATACGCAGGTGTAATGTTTTAATTCCGCGCAAAACCAAAAAACTATCCTGCGGTCCTGGAGTGGCTCCGCAACTGTTATGAATAAAGGCCAATTGCTCATGCAGCTTATCATCATTCACAATCAATGCACCCATCACCACATCACTGTGTCCGCCTAAATATTTTGTTACACTGTGCATCACAATGTGAGCCCCTAAATCCAGTGGATTTTGTAAATATGGAGAGGCAAACGTATTATCAACTGCAAGAATTAAATTATTCTTTTTGGCAATAGCTGCGCAGGCAGCAATATCCACTATTTGCATGGTTGGGTTAGTAGGTGTTTCAACCCAAATGAGTTTGGTTTTATCAGTTAAATAGTTGGAGATATTATTGGCGTCATTTAAATCAATAAAATGAAACTTGATTCCGAATTTGGCAAATACCTTGGTGAACATTCGGTATGTTCCGCCATATAAATCATTTCCGGTTATCACCTCATCTCCGGGTTGGAGTAATTTAACCACCGCATCGGTAGCACCCATTCCACTTGAAAAACATAAGCCATATTTCCCATTTTCTAATGCCGCAATGCATTGTTCCAACGCATTGCGGGTAGGATTTTTACCTCGTGCGTAAGCATATCCTTTATGTTTACCCGGGCTCTCCTGCCAGTAGGTGGAAGTTTGGTAAATGGGGGTCATAATGGCTCCGGTAGTCGGGTCGGGCTCTTGCCCTGCATGAATGGCTTTTGTTCCGAATTTCATATAATAAACTTTGGTGCGAAGGTAAGTTCAACCCATGAAACTGCAAGACCCGGGTGAACAAAAAAAGAAGGCCGGTAGAGTACTAAGCAAATCCGAGTCTGGCTTCCAGTTCCGGACTCAACTTTGGAAGTTTCCTGCGTTCAATAAGAAAAGTAGTAAGACGAGCTATGTCTTTAAAAATGTAGTGCTTGTCTAAAGCGCCCTTCAGGTAATCTTTGCCACTGCTTCCTCCGGTTCCCACGCGGGTTCCAATCATACGATGTACCATGTTTACATGGCGGAAGCGCCATGCTGAAAGCAGGTTGTCAATTTCCAGAAGTAACTCAAGAAGTTTGTAAGGCAATTGAAGCATAGGATAACCACGATACAACATGATAAATAATGCCGCACGGTTTGATTCGGCACTAAAAGCACTGCCGCTATCGCCTTTTAAAAACAAGCTATCAAACTCGTCCAGATTTTGCTTTTCGCCCTCAACCAAACTTTGCGAATAAATATTGCGGTAATCATCCCAAAACGCGTGGTGCAGAATTCCCCCGTCAGTGTGCTTTTCATAATTTTTCCAGAAATTCTGGTTATTGAAGAAAGGCGTACGTTTAAGCCAGGCATCCACCAACTCAAGCAGGGTAAGTTGCTGTTCTACCTGTTTAATCATTTTTATTTGTTCCTCGCGAAGCTGCGAAGTATAATAGGCCTGTCCGTGCCTGTGCTCATATTTTAACCCGAGTTTTGCTTCAGTAATTTTAAACTGCCAGCTTTGAAATCCTGATGCGGGCCGAAGCATATCGCGAAAATCAAGAAAATCCATTGGAGTCATGGTTTCCAATACATCCACTTTATTCACGAGCATACGCAAAATAACAGTAATCCGGTTCAGGCGGTGAACTACAGTTTGCAATTGCGGACTGTTGTCATTTACCTGAGGCATATACAGAATTTCTGCCACCGAATCAATTTCGTGCAGAATTTGTTTAAACCACAATTCATAACTTTGATGAATGATAATGAACAACATTTCATCATGAGCCGGCAGCCCGTTTTTAACACTTTCGGGGTCCTGTGCCTCTAATATTTTTTCGAGTTGCAGATAGTCACTGTAGTTTACTTGTTTGCTCATACTAACAATTTTATATTGGAGCCAAAATACGCGTTTTATTTTTAATCAAAACATGACCCGGGTCAAAGTTTTTTATTTTTTCTGCAACACTACAAAAAGTTCATTTCCCGCCCGTTTACTTATAGAATTATAACAAGGGGTGAAATGTTTAAAAGTAAAATAGGGTTTAAAATACGTTTGATACTCACTGGCACTACCGCCAAATGGCGGACCTTCGGTTTCAAAACTACAATTAAACATTACCCCGGCCAATTTTCCGTTAGGCGCCAGCAATTCGTTCATATGCGCGGCATAAGCCCCCCGCAAAGCCGGATTAAGCGCACAAAAAAAAGTTTGTTCCAGTATTAAATCATACTGCCCAATATGACTGAAAAAATCAGTACATATTACATTTAATCCCTTATCACCTAACCGGCTTTCCAGCTCGGCACATAATACAGGAGAAATATCCACGCAGGTTACATTTCTAAAACCCTGCTGAAGCAGGTAAGCAGCTTCGTAAGCATTGCCGCAACCGGGTATCATCACGCTAAGGTTTTTATTCTCCAGTTGATCAATATAATTTTTGAGTGGAGTTGAAACTTCGCCCACATCCCAGCCTGTTTGCTGTTCAATATACCGGTTGTTCCAGTAGTCACCACTTAATTCTATTGTCATATTTTAAAATTTTACCATTAAAGCCACATTTAGTCTGCGACTGGTTAAATAATTAGGAACCGCATAGTAAGTATTTGTAATATCCTTTATCCATAAATAGGAAATGGTATTATTTATCTGCAACAGATTAAAAACCTCTAAACTGATCCATGCCGAATGAAACCATTTCGACATTCCTTTGCGGTCAGTTTCATTCATTTTTTCATCAATAATCATTTTAGAAAACCCAATATCAACTCTTCGGTAAGGAGGTACCCGCTGTTTGTTATTATAAATATGTTTATTAGGCGGACCAAATGGAAGACCGGTACCAAATACACCCATCAAATGCATTTTATATTTTGGATTTTTGCGCAATTCGTCCTGAAAGAACACGCTGAAATTTACCCGCTGGTCAGTGGGTCGTGGAATATATCCCGGATACTTCACCGAACCATCAGCACGCACGATAGAATCATCAGAAATATTTTCGGCTACTTTCATCACCGACATGCTCGCCCATGATTCGGTTCCTTTTATAAATTCTCCGTTTACCCTCAGATCTATTCCGGTTGCATACCCTTTTGAATTATTGGTGGCGTAATATCGGATTCTAACATTGTCAATTTCGTATGGAATAAGAAAATCCAGTTTTTTATAATAAGCCTCAGCAAAAAATTTAAACGGACGTTGCCATGCATTAAATAAAAAATCCATGCCCGTTACAAAGTGAATAGCTCGCTGAGCTCTTACATTTATGTTTACCTCCCCGGTTTGGTTACGTAACTCGCGGTAAAATGGCGGCTGATAATAATATCCGAAGGCGGCTTTTATGGAAATATCTTTCCTTAATAAACTATCTCCCAAATTACCAAACCGCACTTTACGATTGTGTGCTCTGTTGGGTTCAAATGAAACCTGTACCCTTGGACTAATTACATTTTGACGGTTTAAATCCCAATAATTGGTTCGAATTCCATAATTGACCGTGAAATTATTTGGTTGATGGAGCACCATTGAATTCTGCACATAAGCCGTGTAACGATTACTTTCAATATTGGCCTTGCCCCGGTAAAACTGATTCAGTTCAAAATTTCCGTTTGTAAGCAACGGAACTGAGAAATCTGCCGAGTCCATATACTTCCATTCGTGAAGTTTGTCATCAATCATTTCATGCTGATATTGCAAACCCCACTGCAGGTTGTTATTTTTTGCCGAGTAATAACCGCGGTGTGCAATATTTACTACCGTTGCCTGTAAATTGTTTCGTGCGTTATTCACAAAATAGCCTGCCCCCCTGTTGTATTTACTCTTGGCAAAGTCGTCAGATCCCAGATTGTTTTCCAATTGATCCAATCTGTATGCTCCCTCCACACTGTAATACTCATTCTCTATGCTGTTAAACCCTGAGGCAATAAATTTTAATATGGTGAATTTAGTTGGCTGGTAGGATAAAGTTAAAGCACTCATCATGGTTTGATACCGCATAAGTTCCTGACCTTCGAACCCGATATTCAGTTTTAAAGCGTTGGTAACTGTGCCAAAAACGGTCTCCTGATTTTGAGGAATCATGAGGTAACGGTTCTCGGCATAACTACTGAGCAAACTCAGTTGCAATTTCTCGTTTATATCATAGCTTATAAGCGACTGAATATCGGCAAAACGGGGTTTGTAATCTCCGCGTACGTCCAGACTATTTAAAATATAACTGTTGGCGCGATAACGTACCCCAAGCAGGTATGTAAAACGTGAACTGAGTGCGGTTCCTTCAATCATTGAATTAAGTCCCATTAAACTTAGAGAGTTCGAACTTGCAAACTTTTTCGGTTGTTTATATTTTACATCAAGCACCGATGACATTTTATCTCCATACCTTGATTCAAATCCTCCGGCCGAAAACTTTACATTTTTCACCATATTTGGGTTGATAAAACTTAACCCCTCCTGCTGACCCGAGCGAACCAGAAACGGACGGTAAATTTCAATGTCATTTACATAAATCAGGTTCTCATCATAATTTCCACCGCGCACATTGTATTGTGAACTTAGTTCATTATTTGAAGTTACTCCCGGAAGGGTTTTTAAATAGGTCTCAAAATTTCCGGTAATATTGGGGAACGGTTCCAGATTACGGGGATCTAAGGTAATCACCCCTATTTTCTCTCTGTCGGGTGAATCCTGAAATTTTAATACCCGCTTTACACTTCCTGACCCGATAAGCACATCTAACCTTTTACTCTCTCCCGGCTTTAATGGTGCTATATCCAATACTAATCCGGTACGCCCTACTAATGCAAAAGCTAACTGAAACGCCTCTCCCGATGAAACTTTTATTTCATACTTCCCTCCTTCCGAACTGCTGGTGCCATAGGTTTTACCCACTACTCCAATTATTACATCATCAACCGTGGTGCCTGTTGAATCTTTAACCACTCCGTAAATAGTGGCATTTATCTGGGCTTTGCCAAGTAATGTGAAAAAGAAAAATGAAAGGAAGAAAAGAAGTTTTTGAAACATTACGGTGTACAACGAATTTTACACCGACTTAGTACCAACGTGAAGATGCTTTAATTCATGAATGGTATGTGACGGATTTTGCGAGCCAAAAACAAAATTACCTGCTACAAGCACATTGGCACCGTTATTAAGTAACTCGGCCGCATTGTCAGCATTTACCCCTCCGTCAATTTCTATTAATGCACTTGATCCCGTAACATCTTTCAGCACTACCAGTTCAGCAATTTTATTATACGTGTTTTCAATAAACTTTTGTCCGCCAAATCCGGGATTCACACTCATCATACACACCAGATCGATATCGGCAAGCACATCTTTAAGCAATTGTACAGAGGTGTGCGGATTTATTGCTACACCTGCTTTCATTCCGGCTTCTTTAATAGCGAAAATGGTACGATGAAGATGCGTGCTCGCCTCAAGGTGCACAGTTAAAATATCGGCTCCTGCTTTTCTAAAATCATTTATATACCGCTCAGGTTGCACGATCATCAAATGCACATCCAGCGGCTTTTTTGCATATCTTTTTATTGCTGCAATTACAGGAAGTCCTAAAGAAATATTCGGGACAAATACTCCATCCATTACATCCACATGAAACCAGTCGGCTTCGCTGTGGTTTATCATTTCAACGTCTTTTTGCAGATGGGCAAAATCCGCTGATAATATAGAAGGGGCTATTAAATGCGTCATAATGCGCAAAAGTAGGGTTTTTCCCTTATACAATTGCTCAAAATGAATTGAATTTATTTGAGATTCTTTTTCAGGAAATCCGGTTGCCAAACGGCTAGTTACAAAATCACCTCCATACCGAAATCTGTTTCAGGAACAAATTTACCAATACATACCGCATGAACTCCTTCTGTCGTAAACAGTTCCTCAGCCTCCGGAGCATGTTCAGCAGCTACACTCACCAGTAATCCACCACTTGTTTGCGGATCATTCAATACCTGAAACACCTTCATGTCGGCTAAACCCTTTACTTTCTTTTCATAAGCATTCCAGTTGCGGTAGGTATTATCGGGTATAATATTTTGTTTAAGATACTCATCCAGGTAGGGCAAAAGCGGAACGTTTTTAAAATGTACCTGTGCAGTTAACTTACTTCCTGCGGCTATTTCAAGAAGGTGCCCAAGCAAACCAAAACCTGTAATATCTGTCATAGAATGAACCCATTTTTGAGCACCCAGTTTTTCGCCTATTGTATTGAGGGAACACATTACCTCCACTACGTGCTGTACATGATTTGAATGAGCAATACCCCGTTTAATAGCAGTACTGAGTACCCCAATTCCCAATGGTTTTGTTACATAAAGTAAATCTCCGGCCTTAGCGGTATTGTTTCGCTTAATATGAGCCACATTCGCAAAACCGTTAACTGAAAGGCCGAATATAGGGTCGCTGCTATTGATGCTGTGCCCGCCAGCAATAGCTACGTTCACCTTTTCACAAATACTCCGGGCCCCATTGAGTACTTCAGATGCTAATTCGGCCGGTAATTTCTCCATAGGCCAACCTAAAACCACATTTGCAAAAACAGGTTTGCCACCCATGGCATACACATCGCTCAATGCGTTGGCGGCAGCTATCCGCCCGAAATCAAAAGCATCATCAACAACCGGAAGAAAAAAATCAACGGTGCTTATGAGGGCCTGCCCGTTTCCAATATCCCACACGGCTGCATCATCATTGCTGTTATTACCAATGAGTAATTGTTCGATGGTTTTGGTGTTTCGGTGATTCACTAAAATTTTTTCCAAATCGGCCGGTGCAATTTTACATCCGCACCCTGAGCCGTGACTATATTTTGTTAACTTGAAACTGTCCATACGTTTTTAAAATTATTTTGCGCCAGCACCAGAATTTCCTCCGCCATTTGTTCCACCGAATTTTCCTGCGGATCATAATCTAAAATCTGAGTATTCACTTTTGTTTGCAACCCAAAACGGTAAGCCTTGTCGTAATAACGCAGGGCAACAACAGCAGCTTTTTCCAAATCATTTTCATCCAGCGCATGCAAAGCTGCCATCAGGTGCTGCCCGCCTAATTTTTTTTGTATTCTCCTGAAAGCTGCAACAAGCAATTCTTTACTTGATTCACCATAGCCTTTCACCAAATTGGCAACCCTCCAAGCAACAGGCACCTTCATTACAAGCAAGGGAGCCTTGCTCATTTGAAGAAAAAATTCTTCAGGTATATTCACGGTACCTATCATCCGGCTTTCATCTTCAACCCATACCGGCTTTGTTATATCAAGTTTACTCAATTCGTGAAACAGCAGGTTGGTGAAATGTTCGGTAGTTGGTTGCTGTGGCTGACCAATGCTTCCAAAAGAAGAACCTTTATGACTGGCCAATGCTTCCAGATCAATTACCTGTTGATTGTTACTGCGCAGCGCCTGCAACACTTCCGTTTTCCCGCTTCCGGTTTCGCCTCCAAGCACCACCAGCCTGAACGAATTGGCCAGATAACTTAACAAATATTTCCGGTAGGCTTTGTATCCTCCGGTTAAGGTATACACATTCAATCCCGCTGTACGCAGCAACCAGGCCATGCTGTTGCTTCTCATTCCACCCCGCCAACAATGTATATAAACTGGTTTGTTGCCTGCATACTCCCGCGCATGTTGTACAAAATTTTTCAGTTTTGGCCCAACTATTTCCAGACCAAGCTCCACAGCGAGCTCTTTGCCCTGCTGTTTATAGAGCGTACCTACCTGTTTTCGCTCATCATCGGTAAATAAAGGAAATGAAACAGCCCCCGGAATATGGCCCGACAAAAATTCGGCAGGGGAGCGCACATCGAATACAACACCTTTCGCTGCCCCTTTAAGAAATCTGTCTGCATCTAACTCCTGAACTTGCATTTCCAAAAGTAGCTAGTATATTTGAATCAGGTATGAAGAAATTCATGAAAAGTTTTTTCCTGTTTGGCTTTTTATTTTTTGCTCAAACCATTTCTGCGCAAAAAGATTCCTCATCAAATAAAAACGCAGTGTATATTGAATTGATGGGAATTGGAGGAGCTTATTCAATCAACTATGACCGTATTCTTTCCCAATTTTCCCCTTCCGTAAAATTCGCGGGACGTTTAGGATATAGTTATTACGGTGCTAAGCTATGGCAAACCCAATATTCGATACACAACCTAATGGTTGAATTCAATCTTTTAGTAGGTAAAAAACCGTTACAATTTGAAACCGGTTTTGGATACATGCGAACCTTGAATCAAAAGGAACAGGTTCCTCTTTATATGCAAGGGAATCCTGGCGGATACAATTTTGTGACATATAACTCATTTTCAGTGCGCCTCGGAATGAGGCATCAAAAACCGGGAAAACGATTTCTTTTCAGACTGGCTTTTACACCATTATATATTGAGACTGATCTATATTACCCTGCACAGTATATGCTTCAACCTTGGGGCGCAACTAGTATTGGTTATTCCTTTTAGGAATGGGAAACAGGAAATTAAAAATCTTCTCGTAAAGTTGCTGATTTTTATTACCTTTGCACCCTTAAAAAATAGGCATGTCAGATATTCGAAATATAGCCATCATCGCTCACGTTGACCACGGTAAAACTACCTTGGTTGACAAAATTCTTCATCAAACCAAGCTTTTCCGCGAAAATCAGGAAACGGGGGAACTTATTCTGGATAACAATGATTTGGAACGCGAAAGAGGAATTACCATTCTTGCAAAAAATGTATCGGTACGTTATAAAGATACTAAAATTAATATTATTGATACCCCCGGCCACGCTGATTTTGGAGGCGAGGTAGAACGGGTATTAAATATGGCCGATGGCGTGCTGCTGTTGGTTGACGCTTTTGAAGGACCCATGCCTCAAACACGTTTTGTGTTGCAAAAAGCACTGGCACTTGGTAAAAAACCCATTGTGGTAATCAATAAAGTGGATAAACCTAACTGCCGCCCTGATGAAGTGCACGATGCAGTATTTGAACTGTTTTTTAACCTGGATGCGACCGAGGAGCAATTAAACTTTCACACCATTTACGGTTCATCAAAACAGGGATGGATGGGAAGAGACTGGAAAAATCCGACTACCGATTTTACCGCATTACTTGACGATATTATTAAAGAAATTCCACCGCCACTCGCGTTGGAAGGAACTCCGCAACTAATGATTACTTCTCTTGACTATTCATCTTACACCGGACGAATTGCTATTGGACGTCTGCTAAGAGGATCACTAAAAGTAAACATGCCTGTTTCGCTGGTAAAACGCGATGGGGTTACTGTAAAAAAATCACGCATCAAAGAGCTTTATGCATTTGAAGGATTAGGCAAAATAAAAGTTGAAGAAGTAAAAGCGGGAGATATTTGTGCCATTTTCGGAATCGATGATTTTGAAATTGGGGATACTATTGCCGATTTTGAAAATCCGGAAGGATTACCGCCAATCAGCATTGATGAGCCTACCATGAGCATGATGTTTACCATAAACAACTCGCCCTTTTTTGGTAAGGAAGGAAAATTTGTTACGTCACGTCACCTGCGCGACCGCCTGATGAAAGAAACGGAAAAAAATCTGGCTTTGCGAGTGGAAGAAACCGAAAGCCCCGATTCGTATATGGTATATGGCCGCGGAATTCTTCACCTTTCTATTCTGGTTGAAACCATGCGCAGAGAGGGGTATGAACTACAACTTGGACAGCCCCGTGTGATTTTAAAAGAAATTGACGGGCAACGTTGTGAACCGGTTGAAATACTCACGGTAGATGTTCCGGAAGAAAGTGCCGGAAAAGTAATTGAGCTGGCCAGCCAGCGTAAAGGTGAATTATTAGTGATGGAGCCAAAAGGAGATTTGCAACACCTTGAATTTGTAATACCCTCACGAGGTTTAATCGGATTAAGAAATAATGTACTTACCGCCACTGCCGGTGAAGCTATCATGGCACATCGTTTTAAAGCATATGAACCATGGAAAGGCACCATACCTTCGCGCAATGTGGGCGTATTAATACCTGGAGAAACCGGAACCGCTACTCCCTACTCCATGGATAAATTGCAGGACAGAGGGAAATTTTTTATTGATCCGGGAGAAAATGTTTACGAAGGTCAGATTATTGGTGAAGGCATTAAACCGGGCGATTTGGTAATTAATATTATTCGGGCCAAGCAACTCACAAATTTCAGGGCTGCCGGCAGTGATGATAACGTAAAAATTGCTCCTAAAATAAATTTCTCACTCGAAGAGGCGATGGAATATATCCAGGGGGATGAATATGTAGAAGTAACTCCGCAATCCATTCGTTTACGTAAAATTTTCCTAAACGAAAATGATCGTAAACGTAATGCCAATAAAGCGCAGACTGCTTAATTAGCTGAATCGGTAATTTCGGGAAGAGGTAATTTTTTAGCCGTCTTTCTGAAATCTGTGGCCATTGCTTTAACAAGTTGTTCCACCACAAGGTTTATTGCTTTTGGTTCAAAGCCAAGATGTCTTAGTTGAACTCGTCCGTCAACATCCCACTTACTCCTGTCGGTGAGAATGGCATAAGCCAGTGCATTTTGTTTTACCGTACGGGTTTCATACCGCTCAGGCAATTCTTCTGAAAATGTTTTACTGTACCAAAGGGAATCTCCCCTATAAAACCGGTAAGTAACCGTAAATTGAGCTGAGTAAATCATAAAGTGGCCTGTTACTAATTCTTTTTTTACCGAATCACTAATGGAAACAGGAATCCGGTCGACTAAAATAAAAACAGGCTCCAAACGAATGGAAAATGCTGACCCGGCCGAATCCGAAATTTTAAATCCCATGCCCTTAAATTTTTCTTTAATGAGCAACGGGAATTTAGCAACAGTTGAATAACTGTTTAACTCTTTAAAATTGGATGATGAGGTATCAATAATAGAGCACCCAATCTCTGAACTGACAAATAAATTCCGGCCCCGCATTTCAGAGGGAAGCCGCTGACAGGATAGTGAAATCAACAACAGAAAAAGTAACGCTATTCGATGCATGAACCGGAATTAGCGTCTTTTCCGTTTGCCGTTATCAACCAATTCAAAATTGCCATTGATCAATTTGTACACGAATCCGTCAATGGTGATGGTTCCTCCTTCCGGCACATTAGCAATATTTTTTATATCTGACTGAAGGGTATGAATAGATCCTTTGGTAACTTTAGCTATCTTAAGATAATCCGGATTAATGCCATCATCCCCAACTCCGCACAAAATAATTTTCACCGGTCTTTTCACCCGGTTAATGTATTTCAAATCTTTTACCCGGCTTGTATTGTCGGCAATCATCACCAACTGTGTAAAATTTTTAAAAGTAGTGGTGGCTTTAATCAGGGCTTCCACATTATTCTCGGGCGCATCTCCACCCGAACCAGCCTTAATTACTTCCTCCATATTTTTTTTAAGCACCTTAAAATCTTTTGCCTCAAATGTATGAATTCCTCCTATGGAGCCAACTTTCTTCTCATCGTCCTTTTTCTGATCCCCGTCATTAAAAAAACAAAAATATTTCACCCGGCCAAGATCGAAATTGAGCTTAAACCAAATCATCAGTTCCCCCATATATGGAAACATACTGCCAGTCATATCTGCAACAACCAGCATATTTCTCCAGTTGTCGTTTCGGTTAAGCACTTTAATAATGGTGGAGTCCCTAAGCTTATAATCGCCCGAGAGGAACTTATCAAAATTTATAGTAAAATCACGCTCTGCAGATTCAAATTTAACCTTTCCCGTTTCATCAAAATGAGCAAATGAGCCTTTCAGTTTTCCGTCTTCATAATATCCTTCCGACATCATCCATCCTTTTTCATGATAACATCGCTCGGCTCCTTCTTTTATCCCGTTACGGTAATTTTCTTCGCACTTAATTTTACAGGTTTTAAAATAAGTGATAGAAGGTCCGTCAAGCACACCCATTTTGTAATTTACCGAAAGCTCAATGCAATCGGGGTTTTCATAATATTGAAGTTCCAGACCGTCTTTCTGACCATCTACAAACATGCACTCATATTTCAAATCTCCATTGGGCCAGAATTGCCTCCACCATCCTTGACGCTTGCCTTGCTTGTCAGTAAAATTAATGGTGTCGCCATCCCTTATTTCAAAGGTTTGTGCATGTGCCACTCCCGCAATAAAAAGCAGGATAAAAGTTAAAAATCGTTTATCTGATAACCACTTCATTGATCAGGACAGTTCCGGTTTCCTTGTTAATTATATCTATAATCTTGCTCTTAGAGTATATGAGTTCCTGTTTAAGAGCAGGAGACTCCAGATACAAAAACAACTTCTTATCCTTTATATAAATTTTATTGGTGTTCTTGGCAATGAGTTTACCCATAAGCTTCTCCCACGATTGAACAATGTTCACCTCGCTGATTTTATCCTGTAGCTTATACTCTCCCAACAGGTTACTTATCACATCTTTAATACTTTGTTCGTTGCCGCTTCTCACAAATTCAAAGGTACAATATTTCCGTGGTCAATCTCAAAAAACCTTACCTCATTTTCGGAATCCGAAAATGCCCTTTGCAATCTGGGCAGGTGGGTATCCGTAATAAAAATTTGCCCGAATTCTCCGGTACCAAATAACCGTAACAAGGAATGAGCCCGTTCGTCATCTATCTTTTCAAAAATATCATCAAGCAAGAGTAATGGTTTATGGTGCAGCAGTTGTTTCAGGTATTGATACTCAGCCAACCTTAACGAAATAATATAACTTTTCTGTTGCCCCTGAGACCCGAATTTTTTTAAGGGCAAAAAGTCTATCTGTAAATCCAAATCATCCTTATGAATGCCGACCGAGGTACGTTGCAAACTCAAATCCCGTTGCAGGTTATTCTCAAAAAGTTGCCTTAATGTACCGTCATAGAGTTGTGACTGATAAACCAATTGTACTTTTTCGTGCCCGGAGGAAATTTTTTGATAAAACAGAGAAAACAATATATTTATTTCATCAACATATTTTTTTCGTTGCTCAAAAATATATGCAGCACTTTTAATCAGCGATTCTTCCCATAATGCCAATAATTCCCTTTCAAATAACTGCCCCTCGCTAAAAAGTTTTAACTGACGATTTCGTTGCTCAAGCGCCTTATTGTAAACGGATAAATGCCGCAGATATTCTCTATCCACTTGTGATATAACCAGATCCATTCCCTTCCTGCGTTCTTCGCTTCCCTCATAAATATAGTTGATATCTCCAGGAACGATTATGACCAACGGATAAAGTCCAATATGCTCCGAGAGTTTATCGTACTCATTTCCATTACATTTAACTGATTTTCGCTGGTTACGTTTTACCCCAACTGAAATTTGTTGTTCGTTTTCAGCTTTACTAAACCACCCCTGAATCAACATCATCTCCTCTCCTGTTTTTATATTTTGCGCATCGGCCGGGTTAAAAAAACTTCTCGTAAAACACAGGTAATGAATAGCATCAAGAATATTAGTTTTACCGGCTCCATTTTTGCCGGTAAGGCAATTTACCCCCTTAACAAATGTTAAAGTTGCATCGGGGTAATTTTTAAACTGAAAAAGGGTTAGTTTTTTAAGCCACATTGATACTGCGAAGCTATTTAAAAAAACGCTTTCAGGAAGTCTCTTTGTCAAAAGGCAAAAAATGTTATTTTTGCGACTCATTTTTGAGAATGGCTAAGACTACTAAAACATCTTATTCAAAAGAAACATATCTCACCTGGTATGAGCAGATGATGCTGATGCGCAGGTTTGAAGAAAAGGCGGCTCAACTCTATGGTCAGCAAAAAATCAGGGGGTTTTGCCACTTATATATTGGTCAGGAAGCGGTTATGGCCGGATCAATGTCGTCCATCCGTAAATCGGACAGCCTCATTACTGCCTACCGCGATCACGGTCATGCCCTATGCGTGGGGGTAACACCCAATGCAGTGATGGCCGAGTTATACGGGAAAAGCACAGGATGCTCCAAAGGCAAAGGAGGTTCAATGCACATGTTTTCAAAAGAACATAATTTGTTTGGCGGGCACGGAATTGTGGGCGGACAAATTCCTTTGGGTGCCGGAATCGCTTTTGCCGAAAAATATAAAGGAACTGATAATGTTTGCCTGTGTTATATGGGTGATGGTGCCGTGCGTCAGGGTTCTCTGCACGAAACTTTTAACATGGCCATGCTTTGGAAACTTCCGGTAATTTTTATTTGTGAAAACAACGGATATGCCATGGGTACTTCGGTGGAACGCACTACAAATCAACTGGACATTTATAAACTGGGACTTGCGTACGATATGCCCAGCAAACCGGTTGACGGCATGACCTGCGAAACAGTTCATGAAGCTATCTCGGAAGCTGTTGAACATGCCCGCAAAGGAAATGGACCTTCATTTCTTGAAATAAGAACATATCGCTACCGGGGCCATTCGATGTCGGACCCGGCCAAATACCGCTCAAAAGAAGAGGTGGAAGAATACAAACAAAAAGACCCGATTGAAACTACCAAAGCTACCATTCTTAAAAATAAGTTTGCTACTGAACAGGAACTGGAAGCAATGGAAGAAAAAATTCAACAACTGGTAGATGAAAGCGTAACCTTTGCTGAGAACTCGCCTTACCCTGATGCCGATGAATTATATAAAGACATTTATATGCAACAGGACTATCCTTTTATAATTGAATAATTACTTGAACTAAAACAAATACTCCCGCACATGGAAGTTAAAAACAACGACACGAAAGACGTAACCTCAAAGGTTGATGATGCATTAGCCGGTTCACTTGATACCGCAACAGTTTTTTTTGAAAAATACCGCAAACAGATCTATTATGTTGGCGGAGGTATCCTGATAGCAGTTGCCCTCATTGTAGGCTACAAGCAATTTTATATTAAACCACTGGAAGAAGAAGCGCAAAAAGAAATTTTTATGGCTCAGAAATTCTTCGAAAAAGATTCGCTTCAACTTGCACTAAACGGAGTGGGCCAGTACAAAGGAATGGTTGCTATTGCCGAAGAGTATGGGTCAACCAAAACCGGAAATCTGGCAAAATATTATGCCGGTATGAGCTATCTTAGAACCGGAAAGTACAACGAAGCTATTGAATACCTTTCAAGTTTCAGCACGAGTGATGAACTGATTGGGGCTATGGCTCAGGCTGCCATAGGAGATGCGCATGTTGAATTAAACGAGTACGATGAAGCTGTTAAGTATTTTATTAAAGCTTCAAAAATGATTAAGAATAAATTTACCACGCCAGTATTTCTGAAAAAAGCAGGCCTTGTATATGAAGAGCTGAAGCAATATGGTAAAGCGGTGGAGGTGTATGAACTCATTAAAAAAGATTTTAAAGATACGCAGGAAGGCCAGGAAATGGATAAGTATATTGCCCGCGCCAGAACTTTAGAAAGCAATAGCTAAAATAGTGTCATCCAAAGCTAAAAATTTATCTGAATTTTCTTTCGAGAAAAATCCTGCTTTCAAAAAAATGAAAGTAGGAATTACCATTGCCGAGTGGAATACGGCCATTACTTCTTCACTGCTAAACGGAGCTGTAAAATTTCTGAAAGATTCCGGTGTTAAACCTGATAATATTTCTGTGCATCATGTTCCAGGTTCATTTGAATTAACTCTGGGGGCTCAATGGCTGGCTGAACAAAAAAAATACGATGCCGTAATTGCCCTTGGATGTGTGATACAGGGCGAAACCAAACACTTTGATTTTATATGTGCCGCTGTAGCAAATGGAATAACCGAAGTAGGATTAAAGTACAATAAACCTGTTATTTTCGGAGTACTTACCACCAATACCCTTCAACAGGCCAAAGATCGCTCGGGCGGTAAGCACGGCAACAAAGGTACTGAAGCTGCAGCAACGGCTTTAAAAATGGCGTTGCTGCAAAGAACACTTTAATCGGTTTTGTGGCAATGAAAAAACAATAACTCCTTACCTGATTTGGTAAAGAAAAAATAATCGTCCCCTCCATCCTTTAATTGCAACTGCTTGCGCAATATGTCGGTTGAATGTGGGAAATTCCGTTTGCTGATATTTGCCTTATAAATACCAAGTGTTTTACAATACTCCTTTACCCTTTTGGAGTTATACGTTGCCGAACTCGCAATCTTAAATACTCGGCCAAAAAATGACTTTACCTTTTCATCCGAAACATAAAACTGCGAATTAACACCCAGTATGTTGAGTTTTTCTTTTAACCCCTGAGTATAATCAAAGGCAAGTTCGCTTTTAATTAAAGCAGTGGCGGGCTCATAAAAATAAGCCATCCCTTCTTTCGAAAATACCGGCTGATTTTTCTGTGTATTTTCCGAATACTTTCCTTCAAATTCAAACTGCACTTCGTTGGCTGATAAATCAACCGCCTTCATTTCAGTAAGACCCTCGTACCCTTTTTGCAAATGAATAAGCAACTCCTTTACCTCATTGTTAACAGAAACAACTTCCATCATTTTAATATACGGCAATTGCTTTTTACAGCTATGAATATCCATTAATGGAGATACCTTTAGCATCACCCGTTCAGCATAATTAAAAATTACAGGCAAAAGAGAAATAATATCGGGGGTTGACTTTCCAAGAAGAAAAGTTTTAGTTCCTGTGTTCCTTCTGTCCGCGTCCAGATAAATCAGATCAAATTTTTGGTTATTCTTTCCCAAATACTGTTCTGCCGTTTGATCAACTCTTTTAATATTGGTAATACCCAACTGATGAAAATTGAATCTGGCAATTTCATTTAATGCCATATCCGGGTCAATTGAAATCACTTCATCAAACTGCGCGGAAAACGCCCAGTCATCTACACCCAGCCCTCCCGATAAATCAAGCATACTTTTGCCGGTACAACGTGTAGCCTTGTAAATGGCGGTCGATTCAGAACTGGCTTGTTCATAGGCCTTGGTTGTAAACAGGCACAACTTATCCACATGGGTCGGCATTTTTAGACGAGCCTTCTCATATAGAGCCAATTGAGAAGCAAAGTGCCTCAATTTTAAGTTGTCAGACGAAGAGAAGCGCAATAATAGTTCAGCGACATCCGCACTTTTATGTTGATTAATGAACTTTTTAAAATCGTCAGAAGTAAAATATCCGGTTATTTTTTCTTTATTTTGCACTGGCCTAACGGTTTTTGGTTGGTTCAAAAATCGTTAATATTAAACCTAAATTAAATGAAGAAATTAATTCTTTGGGTATTTGTCGCTTCCTTCGTGTTAGCGGTATCGTCATGTCACAGGCAAAAATGCCCTACATTCTCTTTTAAACCACTCCAAAGCCTGATCAGGTAATCGTACTGACTGGCAATAACAACCCACTCATGATGGTTCTTCATGAGTGACTTACAATTCCATAGTCGAAAGTAACTTTCTGTAAAATATCCGGATGTAAGCTTCTTGCAACCGGACAGTTCAATGCGGTTTGCTCCAGCACCTTTCTGATATTTTCATCAAAATTGTTTTCAAATACTAAATGCACATGAATTTCGCTTATTCTTCGCGGAGACTCAGCCATTACCTTCAATAGTTCTGTCCTTATAATTCCAAGGTCAATGCCTCTTCCTTTGGCAGCAATTCCCATCACTGTGAGCATACAACTTCCAAGGGAAGTTGCCGCTAAATCGGTTGGCGAAAATGAAGCTCCTTTTCCCTGATTATCAATTGGAGCATCGGTAATAATCACTTCCCCCGAACGTAAATGTGTGGCCTTGGTGCGCAATTCACCTAAATATATTATTTCTGACGTTTTCATTACAAACAATTTCTTGTAAACCTATATTATTCGCAGTATATTTAAAAACTTTTATGAGCACAAAGTTATTCGTGTTTCTTATTGCTTTTCAGGCGTATCTTGTAGTGCAGGCGCAAAACATCACCGAACCCGTACTTTTGAAAAGGTATTTTACCTATGGGGGGAATATTAATTCCAGAGGATGGAATGCAACTTTCAGGTATGGAATTCAGTCTGATGAAAAGTCAGCTACCGATTTTTTTACTGATTTTGGCAGATTAAAACATGAAAAGGAAGTGCGTATTGTGAATGCTTCATTTAACAACCCAAAACAATATGTTTTTGGCCGTATTAATCAAACATTTGTCTGGAGGGTAGGAATAAATCGTAAAATGGTACTTTCCGATAAACTATTCAACAGGGAAGTCTTGGTAAATTTTAATCTTGGAACCGGGTTTTCGGGTATGGTTTTAAAACCTGTTTATCTTGAAATTTACAAGCGAAGTCAGGACCAGAACAGGGACGTATATGCGGTAGAACGTTACAATCCGGCTATTCATACCGATCAAAGTGTGATTTATGGCAATGCGGCATTTACCTATGGATTTGATGAACTGAAGTTAAAAGCCGGAGGTTTTCTTAAAGCATCATTTACCTTTGAATGGAGTAATGAAAATGATCAGTTTAAAAGTATAGAAACCGGAATAGTAGCCGACTTTTACAATAAAAGAATTCCGATTATGGCGTTTTCGGAAAATCATAAAACTTTCATCTCCTTATACGCTGGATTTAATTTAGGCAATCGTTGGTAATTACAAAAAAGTGATAGAACTGAACGTAATAAATACGGAAGAGAAAATCAGAACTAAAAAGCCATCATGGTTAAAGGTAAAATTGCCTACAGGCGAAAACTACCTGAAGGTACGCAAACTGGTTGATCAATATAAACTTCATACCATTTGCGAAAGCGGCAATTGCCCGAATATGGGTGAATGCTGGGGAGCCGGTACCGCTACCTTTATGATTCTTGGAAATGTGTGCACCCGCTCCTGTTCTTTTTGCGCGGTTGCAACCGGCAGGCCTGCAGAATATGATTTAGAGGAGCCCAAAAGAGTTGCTGAAGCCATTAAACTGATGGGCGTAAAACATGCGGTAATCACATCGGTAAACAGGGACGAACTTAAGGACAAGGGTGCAAAAGTTTGGGCCGATACCATACTGGAAGTAAAAAAACTAAACCCTGATACAACCATAGAGACCCTAATTCCTGACTTCTTAGGAAAATGGGAGCTATTATTTCAGGTTTTAGATGAAAAACCTGAAATAGTGTCACATAACATGGAGACGGTTAAACGTTTGTACAGAAAAGTGCGACCACAGGCAAGGTACGAAAGAAGTTTGGAGCAAATAAAAAGAACCGCTGAATACGGTTTGCACACCAAGTCCGGAATAATGCTTGGTTTGGGAGAAACAGATGATGAAATTTTTGAAGTCATGGATGATTTGGTGGCTCATAAATGCGAAGTTCTTACTCTTGGGCAATACCTTCAGCCCACAAAAATGCATATTGCGCTTGAAGAATTCGTACATCCTAATAAATTTGAATTTTTAAAAGAGGTTGGACTAAGTAAAGGATTCAGGTACGTTGAATCGGGAGCTTTAGTAAGATCCTCTTATCACGCAGAGAAACACATTTTTTAGAAAATATTAAGTTTTGTTTATGAAGAATAAAATATTATTGATTTCACTTGGCATTGTAGGCGCTACATGCGGATACTTGCTAAACCACAGTTTTAAAAATCATAACCTCCGCGAGGAGCGAAATGAACTAACGCTTGGTGAAAACGAAGAGAAAGAAGGGCATGTAATGGATGTTTTGCATTACATGAACGGATTACGGGTAAACCAAAACACAGGAAAAGCCAGCGCCCAGGATATTTACAGTGCAGTTGCGCAAGCCGACATGCTCGCGGCCAAGTACAAAACAAATGCAACCTCTTTGTGGTGGGCAGAACTCGGCCCCGATAATGTTGGAGGCAGAACACGTGCCTTTTTAGTTGACAAAGATGACCACAATGTTTTATTTGCCGGATCGGTAGGTGGGGGCTTATGGAAATCTACCACAGCAGGTACCAGCTGGAAAAAGGTTACCCCCGGAAGTATTGATAATTTCCCAGTGGTAAGCATTGCTCAGACCAGTGATGGGGCCATTTACATAGGAACAGGCGAGTTGCATTTTGTTTTTGCAGAAGGAACAAATACCGGAAGTGGCTTTGTTGGCTCCGGAATTTGGAAATCGACAGATGCAGGTACTACCTGGACTAAATTAGCGAATGCTAATCCAAACGCGCATCCAAGGTGGCAAAATGTAAATAGCTTGGCTACTAATCCTGAACGTACAAGGATTTACGCAGCTACTTCCGGTGGTTTGCTCTACACTGATGACGGGGGTACCACATGGGTAAATTGCAATATGTCTAGTTCCACCGTATTTGAAGTAAAGGTAGCAAGTAATGGAGCTGTATTAGCTACAACTCCTACAAGAGTATGGGTTTCTCCTTCCGGAGCGCCAGGGTCATTTGTTCAAAAACAGTTGAGCTCAAATAGCACTAACCGTATTTCAATCGCTATTGCGGATAGCGATCCTAATTATATGTATGCGATGTCATCAGGAAGCAACAGCCAGTTAGAAGGTGTTTACAGGTCAACCGATGGAGGAGCTACCTGGTCACGCATTGGAGCTAATAGTACCGAATTAAATATCCTTGCTTCACAAGGAACCTATGACAACGTAGTTGCTGTGGACCCCGATAATAAAGACCATATTTTTGCAGGAGGTCTTGGCAACTGGGATTGGGCTTATGGTAAAGGATGGAAACAAATTTCTTCTCAATCCGAGTTTTTCTCTGACAAAAGTTATAACAGATACTATGTGCATGCCGATATGCACGGTTACTTTTTTGATAAAACCACCACTCCATACACCATGTACCTCATAAATGATGGGGGGATTTTCAGATCGAAAAACAAAGGTGTTACTTACGAAAAACTTAATTTTAATTATTCCGTTACCCAGCTTTATTCGGTTGCTGTGAATAAAAGAGGTGAAATTCTTTGCGGAGCACAAGATAATGGAACAAACCTGATAGATTTCAAAAGAAATGTTCAGATCGGTGATACCTCGAGAAGTGCGATTGAAGCGCTTGGAGGAGACGGATTTTTCTGCGAATTTTCAAGAATCAATCCTGATATATGCTATGCTGCGAATGTAGGAAATTTTTATCGCTCCCTAAACAAAGGGCAAAGCTGGAGCGAATTTTTTGATTCGAATATTGGTACAAATGGGGAAAATTTAGGCGTGTCATTTCTCACTCCATATAAACTTTGGGAATCGGTACTTGACTTATCACTCCCTTTATCTACTGAGGAAGGAATGATGTTTTACGGGGGTTCGGGCGGAGCTGTATGGATGACACCGGATGTATTGGATTTTGGCAAAACTCCTAAGTTCTATAAGCTTGCTCAGGTTGCTACTGGTGGACAAATATTATCAATGGACTTTACCCCAAGTGGAAATACATTGTTTGTAGGAACATACACTGGACAAATGTACCGCATAAGCGGGATAAGAGGCACCTCCTACGATCCTGATTCAGCAACGGGATGGAACGGTGCCGCTCATGGTATTACCGTTACTCAAATGAACACTTCTACCTCTCAGGCAATCACAAGTATATCAGTACATCCGGGAGATACCAATATCGTGGTGTTTACCTGCGGTAATTACGGCAACAATAATTACGTATTTAAATCAACCAATGCGATGGCCCCAAGTGGTGTTACTTTTACATCTATTCAGGGTTCATTACCAAAAATGCCTGTGTACAGTTCGGTAATCAATATTGACAACCCTAATCATATTATAATTGGTTCAGAATTGGGTGTTTGGGCTTCAACTAATGGCGGCACAACCTGGACTGAAGAAAATAACGGTCTTTCGCGCACTCCATGCTATATGTTACGTCAGTACGAATGGAGATCGTGGGAAGGTCCTACCATTTATGCTGCCACACATGGCCGTGGTGTTTTTGCAACCAAATCACTGCTCACTCCTTCATTTCTAAACAGCACAAGAAATACGCTTAGCAAATCCGTTGCAAATATTTACCCTAACCCTGCCAGAGAGAAAGTGAGTATCGAATTCACCTTTAACAAAACTGCGGCAGTAACAATCAGCATCCTTAATATGAGCGGAAATAATGTACTCTCAAAGAAAATTGCTGATGTGAAAAAGGGTTTAAACAGAATAAATCTGGAGACAGAAGCAATTGCACCCGGTAATTACTTTGTAAGAATTGAAAATGGGTATGAAACCGCTACCGGAAAATTAATTATTGTTCGGTAAGAAATTTAATAACTCCAATAAAAAAGCCGCAACAAATGTTGCGGCTTTTTTATTGGAACTTTTCCATGAAGAAATAAGTTACCTCACATTCAATGTACATGAATCGATAATACGGGTTGAGTACAGAACTTATTCGTTAAAGAATATATTTCATCTGGGGCTCAGCTTATTTATTCGCTAAAAAAGAAACCCTCAGTTAACCAATAACTGAGGGTTATAATTTAATTTAGATGGTAGAATTATTTACCCTGAGGAGCAGGGGCTTTATTTACTGGAGCCGCGGGTTTCTCATCAACAATGCCAAGCCTTTTCTTCACCAGATTCATCAGATTATCTGACTCAGGAAACATAATCATAGCTCCCTGACTTGAATCAAATACATAAGTGTAACCTTGTTCTTTGGCTACAGCCTGCACAGCCTCTTTCGCTTTTTTTACAATAGGTTCAAGCAACTCCTGCTCCTTTTTCTGAACAGATTCCTGAGCGGTTTCTTTAAAGGTTTCAATACGCTCCTGAATTTGCTGAATTTCCTTTTCTTTACTTTCCTTAATAGCAGCAGGTGTATTTGCAGGAAGTTCTGAATACTCTTTATACTTTTTTTCAAGCTCAAGAGTTAAACGCTCCAGTTCCGACCTGAATTGCTGGCTGTATGCTTCCAGTTGTTTGTTTGCAGCCTTTACTTCAGGCATCATTTGCAATAATTCATTTGAATTAATGTGAGCAATTTTTTGCCCGTATGAGGTATTGCTAAAAAAGAGAGTTCCTAATACCGTAAGGGTTAAAATGAGTGTTTTTTTCATGGTAAAAATGATAATGCTTATTAATGATTAATTTATTTTTTTTGTTTGTTGGTAGTAACCGAAATACCCATTTCCTCTAGTACATCATCGCTTCGGTCGTACTTAGCATTCGTATATAACATGGTAAGTTCACTTGATTTGTCAAAGATAAAATCGAGTGCACTTTCTTTAGCTACCTTTTGAATGGCATCAAAAACCCGATCCTGTATTGGTTTAATCAATTCCTGACGTTTCTTGAATAACTCCCCTTCATATCCGAATTTTTGTTTTTGATAGTCTTTCAAATTCTTTTCGAGTTCAGCAATTTGCTCTTCTTTTTTCTTACGTTGTTCATCTGTTAACAAAACCTGTTCCGCTTCCAGCTCTTTTTTTAATTTTTCTATTTGAGCCTTTTGCTTTTCAATTTCGGCCTGCCACTCTTCAGCCAACTGATCGAGTTTTTTCTGAGCTGACCTATACTCAGGTACCTGTTCAAGTATATATTCTGTATCTACATAAGCAAACCGTTGTGCTTTTATGTTCTGTGCCATAGCAAATACCACAAACATAAATACCAAAATTCGTTTCATATGTTTAAAATGTTTGTCCCAACATAAAGTGAAAATTTCCTTTTCCCGGCTGCGCATAGCTTCCGTCTCTCGGCAAATCTACGGTATCAAACCCATAACCCCAATCGAGGCCAATAAGGCCAAACATAGGTAAAAAGAGGCGCACACCAAAACCGGCCGACCTGTATACTTCAAATGGGTTAAAATCTTTAAACTTCAGCCATGACCTACCCGCTTCTGAAAATACATGCGCATAAACCGTAGCCGATGGATTTGGCGAAATCAAATACCTTAACTCCATGGTATATCTGTTATAGATTGTTCCTCCCACTGTTTGCCGTAATTCAGTACTGTAAGGTTTAAGTGAATAATCAGCATATCCACGCAGTGAAATCATTTCACGTCCATCAATTGACCATCCCATCAACCCACTGCCCCCAAGCCAAAAACGCTCGTATCCGGTTATGCCGTAATCTTTAGTATAGTAACCCATAAATCCAAAATTCGCTCTGGTCATCAGCACCAGATTTCCCTTTGCATCTAACCGGGTGAACCATTGCGAATCAAATTTCCATTTATGATATTCTACAAATTTGGTACGTTGCTCAGGCTTCAGCTCCTCATATGACTTGTTTCTAAGGAGCGAGTATGGGGGAGATAATTGCATAGTAAATGAAATATTGGATCCTCCCCTCGGGAAAATCGGTCCATCAACCGAGTTTCTTCCGAAAATAAATTTGAAATTGAAATTATGTGATACCCCCAGTGGTATTCCGTCCTGAAAAAGATGAGTTGAATCCCCTACATGGAAATACCGGAGATAACTCCCAACATATTGAAGTGTAAAAAAATCATCGGGCCATTTGATACGTTTTCCAAGTCCTACTACTATGCTATTGGTTCGTAGAGCGATCTCAGGATCTGCAACAGAGCGTTTACTTATAGACCGTGAAACAGACACGCTGAATGAATTTGGCTTTTTGCCTCCCAGCCAGGGTTCGCTAAATGACAGGCTGTAACTTTGATAATATGCCCCGCTTGACTGGGCACGTATTGCCATTCGCTGTCCGTCACCCGATGGAACCGGGTCCCATCCCCCACGCTTGAATACCTTACGTGCGGCAAAATTATTTAAACTTAACCCAAGGGTTCCGATAACCATGTTGTTTCCAAAGCCCCCAGACAATTCAATCTGGTCATTGGGCCTTTCCTCTACTTTATATTCTATGTCAACTGTTCCTGTAGCCTGATTCGGAATTGGGTTTACACCTAATTGCTCGGGATCAAAGTAACCCAACTGAGAAAGTTCCCTTAGGGTGCGGGTGATATCTGAACGACTGAATTTTTGTCCGGGCCGGGTACGCACTTCCCTTAATATAACGTGATCGCTTGTTTTAGTATTTCCTTTTACGGTTACTTTGTTGATGATAGCCTGAGGCCCCTCATACATTCGTATTTCCAAATCAATGGAATCATTCTCAACCAATACTTCAACAGGAGAAATATTAAAGAACAAGTACCCGTCATCCATATAAAGCGTACTTACATCAAGTCCGTTTTGATTCATCTGTAATTTACTTTCCAATACAGACTGGTCATAAACATCTCCTTTTTTAATTTTTAAAATATTATTCAAAAGAGCCGTAGAATGTTTGGTATTACCAACCCACTCGATATTTCTGAAATAATATTTATGCCCTTCATTTATGTTAATCACAACATCAATGCTTTTTTCATCATGCCTATAAACAGAATCGGAAAGAATAGCGATATCACGATATCCCAGTGAAAGGTATTTCTCAATTATTTTTTGCTTATCATCGTTAAAATCGTCTTCAATAAATTTAGACTTACCAAGCAACTTCGACTTAGGTTTGGTTTCCTTAAACTGTTTCCAGATTTTTTTGTCACTCAGCTGGGTATTCCCATTTATTATAATCTTATTGATTTTTATTTTTCTTCCTCTGTCAACAAATATTTTTAATGTATCTAAGTTTTTTGCGTAATCACTTCTTACATGAGTGATACTAACGGCTGTATTTAAATATCCTTTCTGCCCAAAGTACTTTACAATTCTGTTTTCGGTTGTGTTCATCAGATTATCTGTGATAATCATTCCGGTTTTTAACCCGCTTAACTCCTCATACAAATCCCGGGCTTTACCTTTTGACAATCCCTTTATTGTAAAACAGGCAATTCGCGGTTTTTCAAGAAGGAAAATCTGTAAATGCACTTTGTTATCTTTTGATCCGATTACTGATATTTTTACATCTTCAAACAACTTTTGTTTCCATAAATTGGTTACTGCTTTTGTAATTTCATCGCCCGGAATTTTAACAGATTGTCCTATATACAAACCAGAAAGAATCAGCAGTACACTTTTATCATAATGTTCGGCACCTTTAATGGTAATTTTTTCTATTTCGTAAGTAGCCGGAAATGAATAATCGAGCTGTATGTAGTTGAGGGTATCCCGCTGTTGCCCGCTTGTTATAAAAACAGACAGAAACATCAGTGAACAAAATACCAGTAAATGTTTTAGACTAATTCTCATCCGTTGTAATTTGTTCGCTGGTTTTTCCAAATCTTCGTTCCCTTTGCTGGTAATCAACAATTGCTTTATATAAATCTTCTTTCGTAAAATCTGGCCATAGAGTTGAGGTAAAATAAAATTCGCTGTAAGCTAATTCCCACAAAAGAAAATTACTGATTCGGTGCTCTCCACTGGTTCTTATTAGCAGCTCGGGATGCGGCCATTTGCGGGTAGATAATTCGGATGTAAATAATTCTTCGTTAATATCACTGACAGAAATTTTTTCACTCTTCACCTTTTGTGCTATTGACTTTACTGAGTTTATTATATCCCATTTGGCACTGTAACTCAAAGCCAGTATCAGATTCATTCGGGTATTTGAGGCTGTTGTCTCCATCGCCTCATTCAATTCTTTTAAGCACGATTTGGGCAAGGATTTCAGGTCACCAATTGCGTTTAACCTGATATTGTTTTTCATTAGTGTTTTTGTTTCAGAACTTATTGTTTTTACCAAAAGCTCCATCAATGCATTTACTTCAGCCATTGGTCTGTTCCAGTTTTCGGTAGAAAAAGCATAGAGGGTAAGATTTTTCACACCAATTTCAGCACATGCTTCACTTACTTCCCTTACCGCCTTTACCCCGTTTTTGTGACCGAAAATACGAAACTTACCTTTGCTTTTTGCCCACCTCCCGTTTCCATCCATAATAATTGCGATGTGGGCGGGAAGTTTTGTTTTACTTATTTTATCTTTATAAGGCATCCGAATTTGCTCAATCGGGCGAAAATACTAATAAAAATTCCCTTTGCATACCTCAGGCTTAATAATTCGGAAGGAGAGCACAATTGTGTTAAATATATACCAATCTTTATCTGCCGGATTTCCTCTTATGTCGCCAGGAGCAGCAAGGTATTTTCCTCCGTTTACCTCACCCGACCTATCGGATAAAGTCATAGCCTGAGGTTGGCCTGCCGCTGCAAAATCGGGGTATTTTTTACTTACATCATCCAGATAATCTGTGTATGTCCTTCTGAATCCCAGCTCCAATCCAAGAGTCCACAGTTTATTCAGGTTATATTTTAGCCCCATTCCAAAAGGGATACACACGCTCACCAAACTATATCCTTTAGCTCCGTTTAATCCCTGCCCTTCGGTACCCAGCGCTTTTAATTCAACCCATTTGGTGCCAAATTGCGACTTAGGATTAAATTTAAAAAAGCCCAATCCTACAAAAGCATAAGAAGTAAATGCCCGTTCCTTTTTTTGCCTTTGCGTTCCAAATGGTAAAAAATTAAACTCTACAATTGATGAAATTTCAAACACGTTTGACCTGAAACTCAGATTTCGCAACTGATTAAACTCAAAATTGGCATCGTGTCCCGAAATTCTGCCTAAGATCATATTGTGCCGCAGGGCAAAATATCTGGATAATCTGTTTCTAACAAAAAGCCCCCCGTTCCATTTTGTTTCATTGAAGGCAATATCAGGAGCAAGTTCACCCAGATAATTTGAAGCACCGACCAAAATACCCAATTCGGTATTTTGTGCTTGCAAACTGAAACAGATCAGAAAAAAAACGCTCAGTATTTTAAGCTTTCTTTGCATAGCGATGTAAACGAAAAAAGGGTGCTATTATTTTATCTACCAATAGCCGGACAAAGATCTCTTTTGGTAGAAAGTTTAAACGTAATGGTAATTCCGCCAAAATAGTACCAGTCAAAATTAGCTTTGTTTCCCCGGTTTTGACCTGGTAAGGCAGGAGTTAAACTCCCGGTTTCCCCTGAACGGTTTGACAATGCCGATGCAATGGGTCCATAAGCAGCTCTGATGTAAGTTGTATCAACATATGTTTTACTTACATCATCCAAATAATCATTAAATGTAAATCGGGCACCTGCTTCAAAACTAACTCCTATTCTTTTTGAAAGTTCAAATTTCACTCCTGCACCAACAGGAATGGCAACCTGAGTAAGGGCGTATTTTTTTCTGTCTTGAAACTGAGTGGTTCCTTGCCCCTCGGTTCCCAGAGGTTGCAACTCCCACCATTGCCCTTTATAATTTGCTTTAGGATTGTATTTGTAAATAGCAATTCCGGAAAAAAGGCAAGGAATAACTTTGTGGTATTTCCCGTTTTTGGCACCTGGATTATAAGAAACCAGATTGAACTCTACCTGACCTGAAAATTCAAAAATACCAGATTGAAAACTAAGGTTGCGGGCCTTTTGCTTCTTATCATTACTCAAACTATCAGCTCCTGCAATCTCACCATAAAAAACACTTCCTTTAAGGGAAATTCTTGGACTCAAATTATACCTAGTTACCAATCCGAATGCCGGCTTAAACATATCAGTTCGTACTTGGAAACCTGATAACTCCCCAGAATAATTAGTAGTGCCAACCAGAATACCAAATTCTAATTGTTGAGCTCTTAAGGGTTTAAAAAAAAACAAGAGGAATCCTAAAAGAAGAAAATGAGAAGCTCCTAATTTCCGTTGCATCTAAATCTATTTCCCAATCAAAAATGTTACCTTCTACGTCTGCCGTAGGTATTACCTAAATCTTTTGCAATTGTTATACAAATGAAGGTATACGAGTCGAGATTTTTTGAATTACCCCTGTTATAGGTTGAAGCTTGAAATGCCGAAGAACCATCGGCTGTTAACTCCCTTGATCTGTCACTTAAACCCGCAGCAATAGGGTCCAATGCAGTATTGAAGTCAATTGATTTCCCACTTACATCATCAAGGTAATCGGTAAAAGTTTTACGGTATCCGATTTCAAATCCAATAGTCCAGAACCGCTCGAAATTGTATTTCACCCCAAGCCCTACAGGTAATGAAACCTGCATGGTACTGTAGCTTTTTTGCTGTTCTGTTGCAATTTTAGACAATTGGTAGGTTACACCTTTGTAAGATGTTGTTGGGTTAAACATAAAATAAGAAACTCCACCAAAAGCGTAAGGTGTCCACTTTGAACGAGTCATACCAGGGAAACGTCTGCGAGAACCAGAGTTATAGCCAAAAATATTATACTCTCCAATAAGACTAAACTCTAAAACAGGTGACTGAAAACTAAGGTTTCTTTTTTTTCTGCCTTTTTCTTTTGCGTCTTTATCATCTCCAGCAATTTTACCGTAAGAAAGACCAGTACGAACTGCCATGTAGGGGTTTAAATTATATCGCAAAGTTCCACCAAAAGCAAAACTTGCATGGCCAACGAAATTATTGGTTATATCACCCTGATAAAGACAGGTACCAGCAAACCCTCCTAGGTCAAATTGAGCCCTCGAACCGAAGGAAATGAAAAGGAGCAGTAGAAATATTGTTATTCTGATTCTCATGAGGCAGTTTTGTAAAGACTTACAAATGTATTTTTTTTCTTTAGAATATACAAATAATTAATTTCTGTTATCTAATCCCCACATAAGTTTCTCTCTAAGGGTCTCCAAATAATTTTCATTATTGAATTTCAGTATGTTAAACTGAAAATCAGCCTTCCGTACGGCCAGTTGAACCCCCATAGGCAAAACATTTGTTCTTGAATCCATACTTACCATAAAAGAATTTGTTCTGCCTTCGATTTCAAAAGATATTACATGCTCATCAGAAACTATTATTGGCCTCACATTCAGGTTATGAGGTGCAATCGGGGTGATGCAAAAGCTCGATGACTTTGGAAATAAAATGGGGCCACCGCAACTTAACGAATAGCCCGTTGACCCGGTTGGGGTGGAGATGATTACCCCATCTGACCAATAGGAATTTAGATATTCCCCGTTAATAAATGTATGAACTACAATCATTGATGAACTGGCATTTTTATGAATAACCAGATCATTTAACGCAATATTCTCCCCTGCAAACGTACTGTCATTTGAATTTAAACTTAGCAGCGAACGCTGGTCAATGGTAAAGTGTCCTTTGGCTAATTCAGAAATAGCTAACTGCAAATCGTTTTTTGACACATTGGCCAAAAAGCCTAATCGACCGGTATTTATACCCAACACCGGAATATTTGAATCTTTTACCAAAACCACTGTGTCAAGCATGGTTCCGTCACCCCCAACACTAATTAAAAAATCGGCCTGCTGGTTTAATTGATTTGTGTTGGTAAAAACACTTTTCAGCAATACCCCGGGATTTATTTTTTTTAACTCCTTTGCCAGCGGTGAATAAATATGAAAACCAATACCTGCCTCTTCTAATTCGGAGATTAGCGATAATAAAACCGACTCTGTTTTTTCAGTAAGGGTTCTGCTGTAAATGGCTACTTCCATTGGCTGGCTTTTTAAAGAGGATATTGCAAATGTAAATATAATCCGGCTCTCCCCTGCTTGTTTAAAGCAAATTCCATTCTGAACACTTTGTCATAGAAAGCCACAAAATCCAATCCGGCTCCAATACTGTAAAGTGCACTATTGGAATAGCTGTTTGATGCTTTGTAAGCATCATTTACGGTATACCCCCAGTCGTTAAAAACATTTGCATAAACGCTGAATGGAATATGCCTGATACGGTAGAAAGGAATAAAATCATAATACCCTTCTTTAGTGAAAAGACAATAATTGTAATTTAATTTAAGCAAGGCAAAGTGTCGGCCATCAATTACATAATATTCATATCCCCGAACATAGTCGGCATAGCCAAGTGCCCTGTAAAAATTATATGGTTGCCGTTGCGGAATGGAGACTTTTGTTTTCAATCCTATTGAAACATAATGCTTATCGGCCAGTTTGATATATTCATTTCTGATGATGCTGAGGTAACCAATATTTACATCCTTTGAAATCCCTAAACCGGTATGCCCTATTTCAAAAACAGTTAAATTACCATTTAAAGGATAGTACTTATAATCCCGCCTGTCGTTCACATAGGTATAGCTAAGGGAGAAAGCCCGCTGTGCTTTTCTCCCATCCAGCAAATAATCATGGTTCAGCGTATTTTCAACCACTGTATCTCCTATCTGAATATCGTTATATGCCAGATTCAATAATGATGTTTCATATAAATGCTTCCTGAACTTAAGCGTAAACAGGGCTGTATAGCGTTCAAGCATAGGTTTGGTTGCATCACGGTAATACAACAGTTTATTGTTTTTGGTGGCATACCATATTTCTTTGTTTTGTAAATAGGAAGTTTTAAATGATGCGCCTACCGTTTGACTTTTACCAACCCAAGGGAGAGTATAAGCTACTTCAAGTTTTCGGGTAAACCCATCCTGTAGCTTTATTCGCATGGTTTCATTTCTGCCTCGCATATTGTATTGCGTAAACTCAATGCCATAGTTTAATCTTTCGGGGTCTTTGGTAAGCCACCACTGGTTAAAATTTCTATCAGCAATTTGAAAAATGGGCAAGGGCCAGGTATACCATCGCTCTACCACGATTATATGGAGAAGAATATTGCCTGAAGAATCGGGATTAAAACTAACGCGAACTGAATTAAACAAGGAGAGATTGGCCAATTGCTGCTTACATCTTACGGCCAATGTATCTTTTTCTACAACTGCAATCCTGTCACCGGTTTTTACAGGCAATTCCCTGAGTATAATTTTATCCTTTGTTACCTTATTCCCCTCAATGAGTATTGTCTTTAAAGTAAAAAAACGAGTCGAATCGTCAGATGGGGAAATACTAATTTGCTGTGCATGCAAAAGTAGGCTGCTGCCCGAACTAATCAGAAAAAAACAGAGAACTATTTTTTGCAGAAATCTGCTCAATGTATTACCTCAGATGTTTAAATACTTGATAAATGAATCATACCTGTCTTTGAGATGCTGCAAATCCTCCTGATTTACTGTTTCGGAAGTAACCTGATAATTGTAGCGGCTTAATGTGGCCAATAACCCACGAATATCGTTCCGGTTCAGTTTTAAAACCACTTCCAGTCTGTTTTCGGTACCATTTACATGACGGATATGAAGACCGATAATTTTTAAATCATTTGATTCAACTAATCGACCCAGTTCGCTAATAGAATAATCAAAAGAACTCATCTCAATTGACAGGATACTTCCAGGTACGGAAAAGCTGAAAAATCCATTTAACTCCCGTAGTACATCTTTTACGTCTACAATCCCTTTTAGAAAATCAGTTTCATCTACCACCGCCATGCAACTCACCGAGCTTTCCGCAAAAAATTTAACCAAATCAAGCAGATGAATTTGCTCTCCTACTTTTATTGGCTTATCGGTGCGAATATACTTTTCAATACTATCATCCTCTTCGTCAGGAAAGGCAATTTCGTCAGAGGTAACATAGCCCGTTACTCTGTTATTTAAGGCAACCGGTAAATGACTTACCTGCCATTCATTCATTAATTCAAGAGCTTTTGAACACCTGTCGCCCGGTTTCAATGCAAACAACTTATCTGATAAGATTTCGTTGGCCCGCATGCTCCTTTACTATTTTGAGGGAGGATAAATCCGGTTGAGGAACGAATCAAGAATCCGGTTGAACTCTTCCGGCTGTTCCATCATAGGGGCATGTCCGCATTTATCAAGAAAATGCAATTCCGAATCCGGAAAAAGGGTATGAAATTCTTCGCCCACCTCTGGTGGAGTCACCCGGTCATTCAATCCCCATATCAAACAGGCAGGAACAGTGAACTTAGGAATATCCTTACGCATGTTGTGTCGTATGGCCGATTTAGCCATACTCAAAATCCGGAGAATTTTATTCCGGTCGTTGGTAATGGAGTAAACTTCATCCACTAATTCTTTGGTTGCTGTTTCAGGAGCATAAAAAGTATATTCCACTTTCTTTTTGATATATTCATAATCGCCCCGCTTAGGAAACGAACCTCCCATTGCATTTTCATATAAACCAGAACTTCCGGTAAGGGCCAGACTTCTCACCATTTCCATGTGTTTTTTGGTGTAGATAAGTGCCACATGGCCTCCTAATGAATTGCCCAGTAACGTTACTTTGCCAAAGCCTTTGTATTTTATAAACTCGTAAATAAAATCAGCCAGCCCCTCGGCACTTGTGCTGAGAATAGGCATTTCGTAAATAGGCATCAACGGAATTACGATACGATAGCGGGATGAGAAATGTTCAATCACCGACCTCCAGTTGCTAAGTGCACCAAATAACCCGTGAAGAAGAACAATGATTTCTCCCTGCCCTTCGTCAATGTATTTGAATTTTCCTTCTACCTTTAATTGATATTCCATAACTAAAAACAGCCAAATATATTAAAAACTATTCTTATGCCTGCACAGATGAAGCCAGTTATTTATAATTTGATGCCCAAAACTACTTAACACGGCCTCGGGATGAAATTGTACACCCCATACAGGCAAGCTTTTGTGAGCAAAAGCCATTAATTCGCCAGTTGTGGCAAAAGCTGTTGGAAATAGTTCGGGTTTTAAATTTTTTAGGATAAGTGAATGGTAGCGGGTAGTTTTAAACTGCTGCGGAACACCCTGAAACATTTTATGTCCTGAATGTTGTATGACTGATATCTTTCCATGCATCGGTACTCCGGCTTGCACCAGCTCGGCCCCGGCCAATTCTCCAATGGCCTGATGCCCCAGACAAACACCTAACAGAGATATTTTATCAAATACGCCTGAAATAAATTGCTGTAGCATTCCTGATTCTGACGGTTTGCCAGGACCGGGTGAAATAACTACCCCACTGTATTCTTTTAAATCAATTGTGGCAAGTTGCGGGTCATTATTGCGCAACACGGTTACTCCGGCATTAAATGACCTGAGGTAGTGCTGAAGATTAAATGTAAAGGAATCGTAATTATCAACCAGCAGAATATTCATTACCTAAGCACATAGATGGTGCCGCTTCGCGACTCCCTTTCATCTCCAAAGGTTGAATAATCAAAAAAGTAAAAATAAACTCCGTCTTCAACAGGGTTTCCTTTATAAGTACCGTCCCAACTAAATTTTCCTTTGCCCGACTCCTGCCTGTAAACCTCTTCTCCCCAACGATTATAAACTATTCCTTTAAAATCTGAAACGCCTGAAGTAACTACTTCAAAACGGTCATTCTTACCATCCCCGTTGGGCGAAAATCCGCTGGGGATATAGAAAGTTACATAATCATCAACCCGTATATAAGCTGTATCCTGATCTGAACAATTTCCGAGAGAATTTTCTGCCCGCATTACTATCATGTAAAATCCGGTATCCACGTAGGTAAAGCTGGTATCACGTTCACGTCCTATTATACCAGAGGTATCTCCAAAATACCAATAGAACGCATCGGCTCCAACAGAGGTATTGCTAAAGTTTACTCTAAACGGTGACGCCCCACGTATTTCATCAATTTCAAAACCTGCGAAGGCCTTAGGAACTACATTTACAATTACGGTATCTTCAATACTTAAGCAAGTGCCATCCTGAATAAATAAACGATATTCGGTTTGCCTGTCGGGTGACACTTTTATAAACTGCCCCGTGCTGTTATCTGACCAATAAAAAGTTGGGGAAACTGCATCAAACTTGGGTGTAATAATTACGCTATCCGTTTTACAAATGGTTAAATCAGGTCCTAAATCAACTTTGGGCCTTGGGATTACCGTGACATAAATACTGTCATAATCCGCACACCTGCCGTCAGACACACGTACTTTGTAATAGGTACTAACCTCGGGAGAAACGACAGGGGTTCTGGATTTATCTGTTTGTATTTTATAATTCGGTGTCCATAAATAGGTATAGGTTAATCCACCAGCAAGGGCATTTATTTTTTTATCATCGCCTTCGCAAATAGTTACTCCTACAGCCGGATCGGGACTAGTAATTTTAGCAATTGGTTTAGGATAAACCGTGATGGTAACACTATCCTTAATCTCGCAACTTACACCAACCGTATCAACAATAGTTAAGATATACTTAGTAGTAATCTCAGGGGTTGCAACCGGAGTTTTATCTGTAGTACTGGAGAGCCCGCCCTGTAACCCGGTAGTTGATTCCCATTGAAAAGCCCCGTTCCCTTTTCCATTTAAAATAACCGAAGCGTCTTTACAAATGGCAGTATCTTTTCCGGCATCAACTGAAGAGCTTGAGTTAGACCCTACGGTAATGATTACACTATCTTTTTCAATACAGGCACCTTTAAACCCATAAACATAATATTTGGTGGTAACAAATGGTCCCGCATACGGATATTGCAGGCTAGAACTAAAGGAAATGCTATCTTCCGAAATCCATTTGTAAGAAGATGCACCCGATGCAAACAAAGGAGCAAAATCCTCCGGACAAATGGCTGTATCACCGGCAGCATTCAGGAAGTTCTTATAATTATCAACCGTAACTTTTACCTGACCGCTCGAAATACATCCACCTTTGGTTACATCTACTTTGTAAATGGTGGTTGAAGAAGGTGTTGCTATAGGATTAGGTAACGTATCGTTGGACAATGTTGCGGAAGGAGACCACTTGTACGTATCTGCCCCGCCTGCCCATAATTGAGAACTTTTACCAACACATAACGATGTATCCGGAAAATTGTAAATACTTAGGAAATTGCCAAAATCATCTACCCGAATATCTACCTGATCGGTTTCGGTACAATACCCTTTTTTCACAGCTACTGTAAAGGTAGTATTTACTGTGGGGGTTGCATTAGGGTTTGGAATAAACTTCTCACTGCTGCTTATCACACCTGAGGCATTTGGCAGCCAGGTCCAGGTGTAACCAGTACCCCCGGAGGCATTTAACTGAAGCGAATTGCCCAGACAAATAAATGTATCTGCCCCGGCATTAGCGAAATTTTTGTAATCATCCACTTTTACTTTTACTGTATCGTACCCTACACACACCCCTCTGGTGGCCCGTAATACATAAAACGTATCTACATCGGGAGCTACTTTAGGTACCGGACTACTTTGACCACCGGCAATAATATTGTAATTGGGAGTCCAGAAATACGTATTGGCAAAACTGGCACCTAATTGCACATTTGCTGTTGCGGCAGGTGTTTTACAAAATCCAACATCAACGCCTGCATTGGCAAAATTTTTATAATTGTCTACCGTAATCTTTACAGTGTCCTTATCCGAACAATACGTTTTTGAACCCGTAACAATATAATTGATGGCAGTAGTTGTATTAGCAGTGGTAACCGGTTTAACCCATGTATTGCTGCTGTAAATATCTCCCACCCCATTACCGGGAGTCCAGCTATAGGTGGTTGCCCCGGTGGCAATGAAATTTACCGAATCGCCCTGACAAATGGTTTTATCGGCAATGGTTTGTACAAAACGCTTGTAGGTTCCACTGTAAAAAGTTTGAATTTCTACCTGCGAAAGTGTACGGCTGAAAACCCTTACTTCATCAATGCTGCCGCTAAAAGACTGGCCGGTATAAGGAGAACCACCAATCATAAAAGAGCCCCCTGCGATGGTTGCAGCGGTACCCGTTCCGGAAACCACTTGTGTTCCATTAATAAAAATGGCATAATTGTTCCCTGCTTTTGTTAAGGCCACGTGTGTCCAGGTGCCTGTACCTAATTGCGAAGATGAGCCCCCACAAATACTGGAACCGCCCACCAACACATTCAATTTATTTCCACCTGCACCCGAACAATTGTCGAGGTTAATTCCATATCCTCCGCCTGTTCCATTGTTACCCACATAAATGAGTGGAGTACTTTGCGTTCCATTGGAGGAATAAAACCAGCCCATCATGGTCACACTGTCGTTCACATCCAAAACAACCGGTGAGCGGGATAGCCAGCTTCCGCTTCCGGTAAAGGCATAGGCTTTTCCTGCAGCAGCTGCTTTATCTGATGTGGGGGTTACGTTATTAAATAAAATATGGTAATTATTTCCCGATTCATCAATACCGGTTCCGTTGAGCGGATAACACGCTACCAAACCCGAATGTACAGGATATTCCTGAGTGCAGACTGAACAGAAATTAAAATTCTGTGTTACATTCACCCGAACCGTATCATACGATGAGCAAAACCCGAATTTCCCTTTCACAATAAAATCCTGAGTGAAATACGGTTTAGCGAAGGGATCACCAATGGTGGTATCACTTAAAAACAGGTTGGCGTTCCATGTATAACTGGTACCTCCTCCACTTTGCAACTGAACCGAATCCCCTACATTAATGGTGGTATCGGCTCCTGCAAAAATACTTATTACTGGTGGTGCTACAATTTGAATCGGATATCCTGTATCTACACAAGCTACCCCCGGGTTCGTGGTGTTGAGTAATAATCGGTAGCTTCCGCCAATGGTGGCATTTGATGGTAAAGTAACCCATAAGGTATCAGAAGCGGTTCCAGCCTTTGCTCCCAAGCTATCGGGGCTGGCAAAACTTCCTGCAGCATTTGATAAATAAGCCACAAATTTATTCCCTGTTGCATACGGAGCCCCGGTGGTGGTATATACAATTCCAACCTGATTACCCGGACACGATGGGGTCATTAATACGGATGAAATACGAACCGTTGGCTTTTGGCCTTCAACGGCCATCACCGAGGCAGGGGATGCTCCGGAACCAGTATTGTAAACAACAAAATCAGGAATATTATCTCCATTTAAGTCGCCAATGCATGCTCCGGCAGGCCGGATACCAATGGTAACCTCACCAGTAGGGACCGAAGTGGTAACTTTGTATTTGTAGGAGAAACTCAACGTGCCGGAAGTAGATGCATTTTTATAAACTACAAAACTATTTCCCAAATTATTGGGGCATACCACATCGGGTTTTAAATCACCATCCATATCGGCAATATCTATTACCATGGGGTTGCTTGCAACGGTAATATTGAAAGCTGAGGCGAACGAACCGGTGGTTATTGAACCGGGAGTCGAATTGATATTTCTGAAAATACTGATTAAAACATCCGGAGCAGAAGGTGCTACTTTAATTCTTGGTACACAAAGATCGGGTTTTGAATCGCCATCCATATCCATCAACCGCACACACGATGGTTGAGCTCCTCCGGGAACAACTATATCAACCGGAGTTGCAAATGTAATAGTGGTTCCTGTGGTGGTATTCCGAAAAATACGCACAGTACTGGCAGTGCTGCAAGCAACAGCAATATCCAGTTTGCCATCCCCATCAATATCATCAATATCAAAATAAACAGCGTATCCTGTGATTGCTAAAGGTCCCTGCGCAATTGCGGTGAAATTTGCTGTAGTAATTGTTCCGGGAGTTGTATTGTTTTTTAAAACATTAATGTAGGAAGTGGACGATTGTGAAAGAGCAACAATATCCGGCTTGCCATCTCCATCAAAATCGGCTGCATGAGAGTAAACAATCAACGGGCTTGGGGTGGTAATTGAAGCAGAGGATGCAAAAGTATCAGTCCCGGTTACGCCCATATTCTTTAATACTGAAATAATTGCATTTGTCCCGGAAGGAACCATGATATCAAGAAAGCCATCACAATCCAAATCTACAGCCCGGGGTGTTGTAGCACTACCACCTGAAACTGACCAATAAGTTTTAGATGGGGTTTTAAATGTTGAAGTAGCAATAGCATTACCGGGTGTACCCTGATTTTTAAAAACCAATACCTTACTACTGGCCGACCCTGTTTTATTCACAGCTATTACATCCAACTTATTGTCATTGTCAATATCTGCTATCTCGGGAGTGGCGGGATATAAACTGGTGTTGATACCCATTCCCCCGACCTGAATAGCCACAGGGGTTTTAAATGAACCGTCATACATGGCAGGAGCGCAGGGAGTAACCACCTTAAACAGGTACTTACTCCAACCACTTTTACCACCTGTAGTTACAACTATTTTCTTGTACTGGGCTCCAACCGGAACTCTGGTATAAATGGTTGTACTGTTGCAACTGTCAACTACTGCCCGTGCATTTCCAAAATAAACAATATTACCAAACAGAGAAGTACTAAAACCCGTTCCGGTAATGGTTACAGGTGTGCCATACGACCCGCTTGTTGGTGAAAAAGTTGTGATAACGGGCGCCTGTGCCCAAAGAATCCCCCCCCAGAACATTAGAATACCTGTGAGTATGTAACGTAATTTTCCCATCTTGAACGAAAAATATTAACCCTAAATTAATTTTCATTTCAAAGTTAGGCAAAAACACTTTGATATTCAAGTGGTCAACAAAAGATGGTTAAATTTTAATCAACCGCTTTATTCACGGTTTAAAAAACTGCTATTCAATAACATGAATCTCGCCTGTGGTGGTGTACCACCGCTTTTTGCTTTCCTCAAAATATTGAAGGGTATAGTAATAAACCCCAATCGGAACGATCTCTCCCTTATAGGTTCCATCCCAGTCAAACCTTCCGTTACTGCTTCGCTGGTTGTAAATTTCTTCGCCCCATCTGTCAAAAACAATCCCGAAACAACGGTTTATACCGGTCATTACCACACTAAAGGTATCGTTTATTCCATCCTTATTTGGCGAAAATGCATTTGGAATAAAAATACTCACAACGTCTCGCACTTTTACGGCAATCATGGTGCTATCGGCACAACCCGGATGCTGGTTAAACACTTTTAGTTTTACTATGAAAGTACCCGGGTAAGTAAATACATAATTGGTATCGGGCGTATATCCATACACATTAAAACTATCTCCGAAAAAGTACTCAAAATTAGTCGCATTGGTGCTTTGATTTTTAAACCCTGCATTAAACGAAATACTTCCGCTATCGGCCGGATCAACACTAAATTTAGCTTTGGGGTGAGCCAAAACCGTTATAAAAGTTGAATCTGATGAGCCCACACAACTCCCTACCTTGGTGTTTACTTTATACCAGGTGCTGGTGTTTGGTTTTACCACAATCAACGGAGTTTTGGCACCGGTATTCCAGGTAAAAGTAGTGGTTGGTTCAGAACTGCTTGCCAGAATTACGGCCGTATCTCCCTGACAAATGGTGGTATCTTCGGTAGTGGTTACAAGAGATGCCACCTGTGTTTGCACTGAAACAATTACCGTATCATAGGTGATACATCCAAGCGTATTTGTTTTGATGACATAGGTGGTGGTAAATGGCGGAGAAGCCTTGGTTAATTTATTGTATGGGTCGGCTAAACCCAGTGTTGGTGTCCATGTATATGAACCCGTGCCCGAGGCCGAGAGCAGTACCGAATCTCCCTTGCATAAATTCGTATCTTTTGGCGCAACCACTTTATTAAAATTAATTACCGTGAGTAAAACCGAATCGCGAACGGTACACTTATTATCCGACACATCCACGTAATATTTGGTGGTGGTGGTTGCATAAGAAACCGGATTGGGGATATTGGCATAATTTAATGTCCCGGGCGATGACCACTGGTAAAACAATCCTCCTGAGGCAAACAACTGAGCGGTATCTCCTTTGCAAATGGTGGTATCATTACCTGTTGATGAAATGAGCAGGGTATCCCGGTTGATGAGTACGGAATCGGTTACCACACAAATTCCGTCTGACATTACCACCCTATACAAAATATTTGTAACCGGAGTAGTAACCGGAGTAGCTGAGGTGGAATCATTGAGGTAAGTGGCAGGCCTCCATCGGTAAGAAATTACTCCTGCCCCTGATGCATTTAACTGAAGCGAACTTCCCTTACAGATGCTGGTATCATTGCTTACCACGGGAACAAATTTATTTTTTATGGTTACCGTTACCGAATCACGCAGCGTACAAAAAGCATCCGATACATCTACATAATATCTGGTGGTTGCTGCGGGTGTTGCCACGGGATTAAACACCGATACCGATGACAAGCCTGCCGATGGCGACCACGCATAAGATGTTCCGCCTGTAGCGGTAAGCTGCACGCTGTTCTGTTCGCAAATGGTGGTATCGTTACTGGCTATGGCATGCAATGAGGTGTCGCGGGTAACCGTTACTGAATCGGTGATGGTACAAATACCATCAGACATAATTACTTTGAATTTGGTGGTATATGACGGAAATGCTACCGGGTTGGCAATGGTTGAGTCGGATAATACATTACCCGGGCTCCACAAATAAGTAACCGCCCCCGATGCATTAAGCGGCACATTGGCATACACCGGACACAGCAAGGTATCATTGGTAACCACCGGAACAAACTTGTTGTGTATGGTCACAGTTACTGAATCCTGTGCTGTACATCCTAACTTAGTCACCGTTACCTTGTAGGTTCGCGTGGCCGATGGGGTAGCAACCGGATTGGAAATATTGGTTGCCGATAATCCTGAAGCAGGAGTCCATGCATAGGCCGTACCTCCGCCCGCACTCAGTTGTGTACTGGTTTGCTCACATATAGTTGTGTCATTTGATACAACCGGAGTAACCGAATTTACATGAATTTTTACGGTATCGCGTTTGAGGCAATTCCCATCGGTTGATTTAAGAGTAAAACGGGTGGAGTCGGTAATGGTAACCACCGGTGCGGCTATAGTAGAATCACTTAAAAACTGACCCGGGCTCCATGTGTAGGTCGTTGCTCCGTTTGCCCCCAATAAAATTGTTTGTCCTTTGCAAATGGTGGTGTCACTTCGTACAGTTGTTTGCAGCAAATCCTTTCCTAAGTAAAGCGTAACAATTTCTGCTGCCGTTAAGGTTCGGTCATAGAGATGAATTTCATCCAGCTTTCCGTTAAAATACCCTGTTAGTCCGGGGTCACTTTTACCAATCGTTAACGGATTGGATGTAGATGAAGTAAATGTGCCGGAAGGGGATGTAAACGTGGCAGTCAAATTTCCGTCAACAAATAACTGAACCTGATTGTTGTTTATTACCACAGCAATATGATACCACTGGTTTAGGTTGAACGAAGAAGATAAATTATTATAGCTCCATATTTTCCCGTTGTTAATTACGGTAAGGCCTTTGTCGGTTAATGCCACGCCATATTGTGCAGTAGATGACGAATTGGATTTTGCCATTATCGGGGCAATATTGTTTCCCAGAATATTGGTCCAGCCACGCACGTTAACCCAGGCCGAGAAACTGAACAAGCTATTGGGGGCCGATAAAGAAGTGGAATTGGTATACGTGATATAAGAATTGGTTCCGTTAAAATCATAGGCCTTATTGCTTACTCCTTTCCTGTCTGCCGTAAGTGTAGCACCGCCTGTTACGGTACCTGTGTTGGCATTAATACTTTTATCGGTTACACTTCCGTCAAACGGCAGGCATGCTTTTAATGAATTATTAATCGAAGTTTCGGCAAGGCAATTTAAACAGCAGTTGTTTTGAACATTCACCGTGATGGTATCGGCCACCGAACACATATTCACATTGCGGGCATTAAGAATATAATTGTTGGTTACCGTTGGTTTTACAAACGGACTTGCGGCCGTGGTATCGGAAATAGCAGTACCTGCCACCCACCGATACACCGATGCCCCTCCGGCCATTAATTGTATCGAATCTCCCAGGCATAAATAAGCATCTCCCAAAGGTGTATAATTGGGTTTTTCTTTTTGAATAAATAAGCGGCCTGCTTCATAAGCCGAGAGTGCCGTATTATAAAACCGCACTTCGTCTACCCTTCCGGTATATGCATTGGTAATGCCGGCCGGATTTCCCTGCACGTGTCCGGCACCAATGGTAATTTCCTGAGCGGTATTTGCCGTTGCATTACCTATGGGCGCACCCAGTAACCGACTCACTATGCCTGCCTGATTATTTACATAAAATTGCAATTTGTTCGAATCTATACTTTGAGATCCGTCAAATACCAAAACAAAATGAAACCACTGCCCCGCAGCCATCACGTTGCTTTTCTTTTCAATTAGTTTTGAGGCATCGGCTGCAGTACTCACCATGGCTTTTAAACGGCCATCATTATCGTGATTTATTTGCCACTGGGTGGCAGTACCCGCTGCCTTACCAACAATGATTCCGCCACCCGAAACAGAAGTTACCGTAGTGGTGCGGGCCCAGCCTGCAATTGAAAATTTTGTATTGGTTTTGGTAAACAGGGTATCCAACACATCGCCCAACCGGATGTACTGCGAAGAGCCGTTAAAAGAATAAGCTGCAGTACTATCTCCCGAATGCCCTCCTACCAAAGCCGGTGATGCTATTGGCGTTCCGTTGAAAGAGCTTATGTAATCTTTAGCATCTACATTGAGCGGATAACAGGCTACAACACCCATATTGGACGAATCGGCTGTAGTGCAATTGTTGCAACAATTATTTACCACATTTACCCGAATGGTGTCGTATGCAACACACCCTCCGGCTCCCGTACCTTTCAGCACAATATCAGAAGTGACAGTTGGTTTAACTACCGGTGCACTAGCCGCAGAATCAGTTACCACTGAAGTTGGAAACCATTCATAAGAAGTCGCCCCGTTTGCTTGCAACTGAACCGAATCAGTTGAACACATAAATTTATCAGTTCCGGCAACTACAAAATTCAAATAAGTTTCATTATAAATAGAATTGATTTCGGATAAAGTCAGTGCTCTTTTATAAATGCGGACATCATCAATATTTCCATTAAGAGATTGGCTTAAATATCCATTTATATTGGATCCTGCTATACAAAGAGGGCCACTTATCGGATTGATTGTAGCTGTACCGGTAGCCTTTACTGCCCCGTCTAAATACAAAGTAAAATTTGTTCCTATTCGTGTTAATGCCACATGATGCCATTGCCCGGTAGGAAAGTGATAACTTGTATTACACACTACCCAAGCAACCCCACCCGCAACAACACTTAAATTATCTGATAATAAACTACCATTGTTACAATAATCCAATGTAATCCCGTACCCGTTTATTCCACTATTCCCTAAGTAAATTAGTGTTGTTCTTTGAGAAGAACTGTTGGAATAGATCCATCCCATCAAAGTCGTTGTATCGGTGCTTGATACCGGACATGTTCTGTAAAGCCAGCCATTAGACCCATTTCCGTAGAGACGCAATGCCTTACCTGCTGCTGATTTCCTGTCGCTGGTTAATGTAACACCGGATTTATTTAAATGGTTCTGACTTCCGCTATGATCAACACCTGTGCCATCCATCCGGTAACAGCCGATAAGCTTATCCTGATTAATCGGATAATCCGAAGAGCAATTTGTACAATAGTTAATATTTTGATTAACCGTGACAACAACAGTATCTAAAGAAATACAACTGCCCGACACCACTGTAGCTATATAGGAAGTAGTGTAAAGACTTACAGCGTAAGGGGACGCAACTGTAGAATCAGAAAGCGAAATATTATATCCCCATTTAACTGTTCCATAATTAGTAGTTGCGCTTAACTGAACAGAATCTCCAATATTGATTGTAGTATCAACTCCTGCATTCAGAACCGGTTTAGCAATTACCTGAATCAATATCCCTGTATCGGTGCACGAGGTTGCTGGTGTATTACTGATTACACGTAACCGATAAGGCCCCGAATTTAAATTTGAAGGAAGTGTAACCGTAATGCTATCGCTTGTATTAGCTGATTTTGACCCAACAGTTACTGGAGTGGTAAAACTACCCAATGTATCAGATGATAATTGTGCAGTAAAGGTATTGCCCGCAATGAAATTACCTGTTTTCACATAAACAAGTTTAAACGTACTCCCCGGACAAAACGGGGAGGATAGAGCAGCAGTTGCACGTACAGTTGGAACTGTTCCCTGAAAAACTGAAACTGAATTATTGGTTTGATTGGCAACGGCCACATCGGGAATACTATCTCTATTTACATCTCCGGTTGAAAGTCCGGTGGGAGTTACTCCGGTGGTGTAATTTACCACCGAGGTAAAGGTGCCTGTATTAATGGTTCCGGTGGTGCAATTATTTTTCAAAATTCCAAAAGATACGGCCGAAGAATTAGGAAAAATCAAATCGGGCTTTCCGTCTCCATCCATATCGGCCACATCAAAAAATTGCGGAGTATTGCCGGTGGTTAAATTTACCGTGGCGGCAAACGAACCCGCCCCGATAGTACCCGAAGTAGCCGTGTTGCGGTACACACTGATAGTGGTGGCACCATTGGCCCGTGATGCAATTAATTCGGGCTTCCCGTCATTATCCATATCCACCAATTTTACCGCTATAGGTCCTGATCCGGTGCTTATATCATACTTTGCCGCAAAAGTGATACTTCCTACCGATGCACTTGTATTTCGAATAAGGGAAATGGTTGATGCCCCGCTATTGGTTACGGCCAAATCCCTTTTCCCATCTCCGTCAATATCGGCAATGGCCACACAGTATGCCTGTGAGCCGGTGGTAATAGTTGTACTTAAAGTGAACGACCCGGTGGTAATGGTTCCGGGAGTGGATACATTGCGATACACACTGATAGTACCTGCTCCATAATTGGCGATCACCATTTCGGGCTTGCCATCGGCATCCAGATCTCCGGTGGACACATTAAACGGATTGGTACCCGTTGTAAAATCCACTTTTGCAGCAAACGAGATGGTTCCTGTACTGGATGTATTACGAATTACAGATACATTGCCCGAAGAATAATTGGGCACCAGCAAATCGAGCTTTCCGTCCAGATCCATATCGGCCACATGGTGAATACGTGGACCCGTACCGGCAGTAATATCAACCTTGGTGGCAAAACCTCCGGTTGTTACGGTTGCACCTGCCGACATGAGGTTGCGCATAATGGAAACCGATGTTGAGCCTGAATTACCTGATGTAATATCCAGTTTTCCGTCTCCGTCAATATCAGCCAAAATGGTATGCGGATTACCGCTTACCGCGGCAAAATCAACTTTGGCATTAAAACTTCCCGCATACGGAGCCATCCCGCAAGAATATACCGGAGTAAAAAGCGCTTTTGATTCACCCATCACCCCCGATACAATTACCTTGATGGTAGCCGTTTGCACACCCAGAGGAGCCCGGGCATACACATTGGTAGAATTACTGCTGTCGACCACGGCCCTCAGGTTTCCAAAATATACAAGATTGCTGGCTGCCGTACCCGAAAAACCGGATCCCTGTATGCGAATTTGTGCTCCGGGCTTGGCTGTTAAAGGGGTAAATGAAGATATTACCTGTGCTTCAACACGTAGAATAAATAAAGAAAAAAATAGAAGAACGAGTAAACTATATCGAATCAGGTGTGTTTGGCTCTTGATCATTTTGGCGATTTTACCCTGCTAATTAATCTAAAACCATCAGTTTCGAATTCATAATAACCGTTTGATTTCGATTTAGGAAACGTACTAAATATACTCCATTTTGTATAATGTCCGGGAGGGTTGCTTCCCCATTGGCATCAATTTCAATCACACTTAGTAATTTACCTTGCATTGTGTAAACACTTAAACTTCCGTTCAACAACATTCCGTTTGAGCATTCAATTTTTAGTTTTTGGGAATTATGTACAGGATTAGGGAAAATTTTTAGTGAGGTTTCAATATTGGAAATCCCGGTAATTCCGGTATACAAGGAATTAATCTGAGCATTACTTAAGCTAAAGTCAAAAACCTTTAATTCGTCAATTAGACCGTTAAGTGAATTTCCATTACCCACCACTAAATTACCACCTACTAAAAAATAGTTTGATGGATTAATGGCCGTACAGGTATCAGAATGCACCATGGTGCCATTAATGAAAAGTTTATATGATTTAGAAGATTTAATCATAGCAATGTGGGTCCAAACTGATTGTGCAAGGTGAACATTGGTGTTGCATAGCCATCTTACGCCCCCGCACAAAGGACTAATATTATCTCCATTGTTGAGTGTGTTGCACATGTCTAAAACCAAACCGTTCCCGTCTAAATTGCTATTGCCAACATAAGCTAATGCCGCCCGTTGACTAGAGCTATTAGATTTAACCCACATTGAAATTGTAAATGAATCTTTACCGGCTAAAAAATTGTTTGTAAACATCCAACTTGTAGATCCATTTAAAGAAGCGGCTGAATTTGGAGCCCCATCTTTGCCTATACCATAAGAAATAACGACCCCTGTTAGTCCATGTCCATTCCCAGTTGAATCGTTTGTATTTCCATTAAACGGATAATAAGCCACCTGAGCTTTTGTGGTTTGACTTAGGAGGCAAAATGCAGCAAAAAGTGTAATTAATCTTCTCATAAATAAAGTAGTTATAACACAATAATATCACTTTTCCTGATAAAACTAATAACCTTTTCAGGTTTAATTTGGTTAACGGAAAAAATTGGCTGATAAAGCATCTCAAGTTGTTGACTACGAAATTGTTCAGAATCAACTTTTACCTCAAATGGAAAAATACAATAAACCGTATCCGACACATCCTTTGGGTAAGGTACAAAACGTCCCAAATGTCGACCATGAGCTACGCAAATAGTTTTTGTTTTGCAAGCTGCCGCTATATGCACTGCACTTGTGTCGTTTGAAAGGAGGAGAGCACTTTCGTTGAGAAGTCTCACTACCTCGGCAAGAGAAGTAACTCCACATAAATTATTTGCCCTTACCCCGGGAAACTCTTTCTTAAGTTTCTCAATTATTTCGTCCCCCAAATGCTTTTCACTTTTACTTCCGCCAATTTTTATTTCAATCGCAGCATCCCCGTGTAAAAAAAACAACAGTACCTGAACAAAATTCTCTGATGACCATTGCTTACCGGGATCGCTTGCCCCGGGAAAAACAACAATTTGTTTTAGCGGCTTTTCCTTGTTTAAACCAAAAGTGAGTTCAGGTGTTGGAATGGCGGTTCCAACAAAATTCTCAACTAAAATTTTATTCTTCTTAAACTCGAAGAGAATCTCCCTTAGTTCTACCCTAACAGTATAAAAAGTATCAGCAATTGTTTTCCAGAATTTATTCGTGTTATTATTATCACCATGCCAGGCAATCTTTGTGTTTGCCCTGCAAACTCTGTTTATAGCATCCCCGTATACAAACTCCCTTGAGTAAACAAAATCGCAAGATCTGATAAATTTATAATTCCGGATTTGCTTCATAATTTTCCACCGATACAAGTACTCGCGTCTAAACCGGGTTCGGTCTACCCAAATAAATTCATCTACCTCATTTGCATCATAAGTTTCAGCCAGATTTTTCCAAAGAACATTACCAACCAGAATAATTTGAACATCATTTGCACTGAAAGCCCGCTTGATATTTTTAAGATAATTGCGAAACAAGATGTAATCCCCAATCGCATCCAATTTAGTTATTAGAACAGCCTGCTCTTTTGCTTTTGGCGCAAAAAAAACTTTAACCATACTATCCTGCACCCAGATTCGCAGGTTACGAAAGAAGTCAAAAAGAAAAGAAAACATTTAAAACCCTTTATTTAGCTGATTTTAATTAATATCGCAGCAATAATAATCAATACGAAAAGTAAAAGCATGATAAAAAAGTTTATTCTCCAATTAATAAACGCTTTGGGGTTTGATATAGTAAAACTGGAGCGCACCGGTTCGTTGCCCGCCATTGCCTACAAGCACTCTATGGAAGGAGCCATTTTCCGTTGTGCGCAAAGAGGGATTGACATTAAAACGGTAATTGATATAGGCGCATCAAACGGAAGCTGGTCGGCCATTTGCATGAAACATTACCCCAATACCAATTACCTGCTTATAGAAGCGCAGGACGGACACAAAACAAGTCTGGACCGGTTTATTGCTGCACATCCCAACGCTCAATATGCACTGGCTGCGGCCGGAGCCAAAAAGGGAAATATTTACTTTCAGGCCGATGGATTACTTGGCGGACAAGCCTCGGAAACGCCCTATGAAAAAAACAATATTACCGTACCGGTAACCACGGTAGATGACGAATTGAAAGAGCGAAAACTGGAAGGACCATACCTGCTTAAATTAGATACACATGGGTATGAACTTCCCATTTTTGAGGGTGCCCGAAATTGCATTGCTCAAGCCAACCTTATAGTGGTGGAGGTATATAATTTTCAATTAACCCAAAGCAGTCTGCGTTTTCATGAAATGATTGAATACATGGATAAACTTGGTTTCCGTCCTCTGGAAGCCGTAGATTTAATGCTTCGTAAAAAAGATAATGCCTTTTGGCAAATGGATTTGTTCTTTGCGCGAAAAGAACGGGTAGAATTCAGTAACAATAATTACGAATAGACTAAAGCCAATTCCTCATCTTCAGCTGCGAACACGGCTAAATCAACAAACTCGAGGTTGTGTTTATTTGAATAACGCTGATGCAATTTTTGTATTCCTTCCTCATCAGATAAGGCTAATTTGCCGATATAATTGCCCAGGTTATCCCAGATAACCAAACGGGTGTACCCGCAGTTTCTTAAAAAAGGGAAAATGCTTAAGTCGCTTTCGCCATGCAGTTTTAAAAAATCGGGGTCGTATTCAAAAAAAAGTACCGGTTTATTCCTTTTCAGTACGTCTTCGGAGCCTTTGAGAATAAGTGTATCAAAACCATCGGTATCTACCTTAATCAACTTGGTAGTGGCAAACAAAGGGTATTGTTTTAAAACCGTGCTGAGTTTTTGAATTTTTACATCGTGTGCCGATTCAACCAGCATCGCAGTGCCGTCATGGTTTTTAACCTCAGCTTTCAGCGAAGTATCTTCGGCCCCCAACAAGGTAAAACAAACCTGAACATTGGGCATTTGTGAAACATTTTGTTGTAACACGTTGATATATTCTTCCGAACCGTCAATACATAAAACCGGCACCTCTGTGTGGCTGAGAATAAATGCTGCGGTATCCCCGATATTGGCTCCTATATCTATTACCGATAAGGTTGGATATTTTGCTTTAACCACTTTAGCGAGTTGAATGATATTTTGGGAATAAAGCGGGTGATCAATCATCACCATGGGTAAAATATGATCTGCTTCAATTTTTAATGAAAACTTACCAATAGGGTAATTTACAAAAACACCCTTTCCTAAAAAATACTTGCGCATTACACTCCAGAAAAGCAACCCCCATTTGTTTGATTCTTTTGCCCTATAAGCACTCAAAAAACGGTTAAATATGTATTGTTTCATTGGTGTATTATAATTCCTCTGTCTCACCAGAAATAACATCAACCACTTTTAATCCTTTAAAAGTTTTCAATGTATCATGGTCCGAATTAAGCGTAAGTCCCCCTTCTTTGTTTCTGTTTTGTCTGAACCGGGAATAAACATAACCTTCCTTCGCTGTTAATGCTTTAAAACCTGTTGCTTTATCGTTACGAATAAAATAAGCATTGTTTCCATTGCTGTTTGACCCTACAAAGGTGTATCCCTTTTTTGCAGCCAATTCACACAAGGCCTTAATTGATGCCCCAAAATAAATTCTGCTGTAATGTGCATTAGGTGCATAAAAATCTTTATCGTATGGAATTGTTATAGCTCTTTCATATCCAAACAAACTATTATACTCCATAATTACAATTACAGGACTCACCACATTTATTACGTCCCAAATCCAATAATCATTTCCGTCAATATCAATATGAAGCAGCCCAATCTCTCCCTTAAACCCATTGCTTTCTAAAATTGAATTTATATTATCTCTGTTTATAAACTGGCAAACTGCTGTGATGTCGTAATTCCAGTAAATGGAATCTCCTTTTATTACTCCAATATCATGTTCACTTGCATCAATTACCAAACCCCTCCAGTTATTATTCATTAATAAAAATCTAGTGTTGCTTTCCAGGTAATTTTGCACCCCGAATTCGACAAAACTGCTTTGCGATAATCCTAACTTATGTATTAAGTATTGAATTATTCCATCGTCCCCCCATTGAGAGAAAACTGAAAATTCAACATCATGCAAAGTGTTAACCTGAGGCAATAACTTATTTAATTGAACAAGTTTTTTACCCGCAAGCATTTTTAATTTAAGGGCATCATCTTCGTATCTGCTCCAAATTTTATTAAAACCTGTTATAGCCTTAATTTTGTCTTTTATACTCATGGTGGTTAAGAATAAATTTTTGTGCGTACCAAACATTGGCCAAGAGCATGGAAACCGCAGTAATGAGCATGGAAAATGCAATCCCATAGTATCCAAATGCCGGTACTGTTGCAATATATAAAATTAACGACATAACACTTCCAACCACAGTAATCTTTACCCCGAATCTGGTACGCTCAATGAATAAAAAGAAGTATCCATACATAAGAATAAGCGACTGAGCTATTTGAGCAATAATTAAAATGGGAAGCAGCTTAAGTACATCATAATAAGAGTTATTTATTATATTAAAATACAACAGAGCCCAAGTGAGTGAAAAAAGCAAAAAACCCAACCCTAAATACGCAAGAAACAAGCGAAACGCAACTCGTGTTGTTTTTTGATAGTTCACTTTTAAGTTTTGCTCCTTAAAAAAAGATGGTAAATATGCGTTTACTACCGAGGTGTTCAACATGTAAATTACAGATGCAATGGTTATTGCTAAATTATACGTACCCATGTCAGATAATCCTCTATATTTATCTAATACAAAGCGATCACTTAACTGAAATAATAAACTTGCAATTGAACCAACAATAAAAGGGGAACAGATATCCTTTAATCTTTGTGCAATTTCTTTATCCCAAGAGAATGACATTTGTTTCAGGTACGGTATTCCGAATAATATTAATAGAAGAAGTTCCCATCCGTATGACCAGGTAAACCTCACCCAAACCGAATCATAAGTAATAAGCCACAACAAAACGAGTGACCCCGGATTTACCAATAATAACCGAACGCTGTTGTAAGCCTGAAATAACTTAATCCGTTCGGAAATGAGCATAAAGTTATTCAACAGCATAGAAAAAGCAGCATAAAAAATGGCTGGTAAAATCAACCATCTGTACTTGTCATAGTCAAACTCATTCCGAATCATTAATTTTATTAATTCGTCATCAAATCCGAACACATAAAGAGGTACCAAAACAACTAACAAGACCAGCCCTGTCATGGAACTGGCGGTAAAAAGAAGTCGTCCTCTCCTTTCCCCAGAATATTCGTAATACAACTTACCTTGCGCATGATGCAGACTAAAAATTAAATGCGATGACAAAACCGTTACAATTGCAACGAGGTACCCGTAAAGGCCATATTCCTCCTGCGACATGAAACGGAGGAAAAAGGGCAGTAACAAAAAATTGGAAGCTTTTTGAAGAATATCAATACTAAGCAGGCCTGTGGTGCGCCTTACCAACTGATTTTCGCTGAAATATTTCTTAAATAGCTGCTTTAGCATGTTTGATTTACGGCAAAAATGAGCATTTACCTTTATTTGTTCACTATAAAATCCAATTTCTTTACGAAGTTTGCCCAAAGAATGAAATTCAGCATCATTACCCCGTGTTATAATTCAGGGCAGTTTCTGCAGGAAACCATGCTTAGCGTATTAACCCAGGCGGGAGACTTTTCGATTCAATACCTGCTTATTGACGGTGGATCGACCGACCAATCCATGACCATAGCCGCTGACCTGAAAGAACAGTTGAACAGCGGAAAGCTGTGGTGCCATTGCCGGGATATCAGTTTAGAGATCGTTTCGGAATCCGATAAAGGCATGTACGATGCCATAGCCAAAGGATTTGGAAAAGCCAACGGAGAAGTGGTAGCTTACCTGAATGCAGATGATATATACCTACCGGGGGCATTGCAGGCCATTCAACGTGTTTTTACGATACACCGGGAAATAAACTGGGTTAGCGCCCGGCATCTAAAAATTGATGAAAAAGGTAGTGCTCTCCTGTCATTTCTCCCTTTCAATTACCAGAGCCATTTGTTAAGAGCCGGATTACATGGCACTGTTTTGCCCTATGTGCAGCAGGAAAATGTTTTTTGGCGCAGCCATCTTCTTTCGCAGGTAAATCTTGAAACCTTTCGTTCGTATCGCCTGGCCGGTGATTTTTACCTTTGGTATTGTTTTGCAAAAAGCAATACCCTGTATATTTTAAACAAAAATATAGCTGCCTTCCGCACCCATCAAAATCAACTTTCGCAGGTGCAACGCCAACGGTATGAGCTGGAGTTTAACGGTATTAAAACATCCAGCCATTACTCCAAATGGCAAGTGATAACCGAACAGGTAAAAAATTATAAATTTCCGGAGTTTCTTAAAACAATGCTGAGCCCGACTATTATTAACAAAATATGATTGCGGTAGCTGTGCTTCTGGTGGTAAACTTTCTGGTATTTTGTCAGGGGGGATTGGTGCTGTATTCCTTATCGGGCAAAAAAGAATTTCCTTCGGTTACACTGGTTACCCTTTCCGGCATTATCGGCATCAACCTGCTGGTATGTTTCCTTCACTTTTTTATTCCTGTTGGCGCTCTTGCTTCGGCTATTGTACTTGGGTTGCTTGCAACAGGTTATTTATTTTTCAGAAAATCACATACAGGGTATTACCGGGAGTGGCTTACCCGTTTAAAGCTACAGAACAAAACCGAGTTGGGCTTATTTATACTTATGGGTGCAGTGCTTGCATTTAACACGGCAAGCCGACCACAGGCATTTGATGCAGGATCATATCACTTTCAGGCCATTCAATGGAATGAAGCATATGCCATTGTACCGGGGCTGGCCAACCTGATCAGGCAACTTGGATTCAATTCCAGCTGGTATATCCTTCAGGCATTCTCCGGATTTGCATTTGCAGGATCTGAATCGGTTTATACCTTAAACGGTTTATTGCTCCTGCTATTTATCGGGTACCTGATTCCGGAAGCTTCAGAAAAAGCCACCCTGAAAATATATAAACTGATAACAGTGGTGTGCTGCCTTATTTTAGCAATGGGCAAATATGCGGGTGAGGTAACAGCCGACCTGCCGGTGATCCTATTGCTGTCGTGGACTTTTTTATTGGTGCTGCAAAAAGAACTGAAGCAACCTGAAGCCGATAATATTCCCGGCTGGCTTATTTTTATGCTGCCGGTTTACCTCATCACTATAAAAATTTCGGCAGTACCCGTGTTACTTGTGAGTTTATATTTTTGGATAAAACAAACTACCGCGACAAAAATAAAATACATGTTACTGGCGGTCTTGTTTGTGGTAACGTGGCTTATCGGAAATATTATTTTAACCGGATATCTGGTATTTCCATTCGGGGGCATCAACCTGTTTGATGTGGACTGGAAAGTACCGGAGTTACTGATACGGGATGAAAATTACAGCATCACCGGATGGGGTCGCGGGCCTCATCATCCGGTAGAAGTGATGGCCACCATGCCGTTTAACGAATGGTTCCCCATCTGGCTCCGTGAACAAAAGTTATATAACTGGATTTTTGTGTTGGTGCTTTTGGCACTGGTGGCGATTACCCGAAAAAAAATTACCGTACACCTTCACCAAACAGCCCCCCGGCTATTGCTGGCCACCGTTGTTTTCGGACTTATTTTCTGGTTTGTGAATGTCCCCGATTTCAGGTTTGTGTACGGCTACCTGATTCCGGTGTTATGTGCTGCGGGCAGTTTATTTTTCGTACGGTATACGTCCATATTCAGCAGCAAAACAAACCTGCTCCGAATTGCTTTTTTCGTATTTACCTGTTTGGCGGGAGGTGTATTGCTGTTTATTCGCCTGCCCCATATAACCCCAACGATCTGGTTGAAGCCGGCCTCGTATCCCAAACCTGAATTAACACAAATTGCATTGCCCACAGGCCATCAGATTAACGTAGCCACCTGGGAGCAAAAATGCTGGAATACCCCTCTGCCCTGTACCTGCGAATATTACTCAGGTTTACAACTAAGAGGCGAAACCCTTCAACAGGGGTTCAGAATAAAAGAATAAAGGTTATGGACCCTGCATTAATTGAAAGGGGGCAGTTGTTTGCCTCAAATTCATCTTTTTGCTTGACAAACAGGCGTTGAACAGTTACCTTGGCTGCTAATATGAGAAAATTAAACATACTCCTGTTCATACTGGTTTGTTATCAGTATGAGACCTTAGCCCAACCTGCTATTAGTTCATTTATTCCCATGTCAGGGAAAATAGGAACTTCAGTTACTATTAATGGGAGTGGTTTCAGTACCACCGCGGCAAATAATATTGTGTATTTTGGTAAAGTAAAAGCAACAGTTACGGCAGCTACCGCTTCTTCGCTTACAGTTACTGTCCCGATGGGTGCTACTTACCAACCTATCACCGTAAATGTATCGAATCTGATAGCCCGAAGCAGTAAACCATTTATTGTTACATTTGGTGCAAGCGAGGCATTGAGCTCTAGTGCCTATTCCGGTCATACCACTTTTGCCACAGCCAGTAACCCAATGTACATGGCAGAAGGGGATTTGGATAATGACGGGAAAGTAGATTTAGTTACTTCCAATCTTACAGCAAACAGTATTTCTATTTTCAGAAACACATCGAGTAAGGGAACTATTGGTTTGGCCTCATTTGCTGCCAAAACAGATATAGGATGTACAAATCAGGCAAATCATATTGCAATTAATGATATAGATGGGGATGGAAAGTTGGATTTGATAGTAGGGATTAAATACACTAACGTAATCTCTATTTTCAGAAATACCAGTAGCAGCGGATCAATCTCTTTTGCCACTGCAGTTAATTTCTCATCTGGAAACGAACCGTATTTTATTGCCATAAATGATTTTAATGGAGATGGCAAAAGCGACATTGTCACATCAAACAAATCCAGTAATGATATTTCCATTTTTGAAAACACTTCGTCTTCCGGAAATATCAATATGAATACCTCTTTTACTTTAGCCGCTGCAGGCGTGCCTCATGGAATTATTGCCGAAGATTTAGATGGTGACGGGAAATCTGACATTTGTGTGAATAGTTACAATAATGTAAACATAATTATTTATAGAAATATTTACAACAACGGATCCCTGTCAAGCTCCTCTTTTTCTAGCGCAACCACCGTTTCCACCGGAACCGGTAATAATCCTGTGGGGTTAGCCGCCAAAGATTTAGATGGGGATAATAAAATTGAACTTATTTGCACCTATCAGTCTTCAGGCATACTAGGTATTTTCCGAAATACCAGTTCATCGGGTTCTATCAGTTTTGCCAGCGCTAGCACTTATACCAGCGGCACCACTGCCCGCAGTGCGTATGTAAATGATATGAATGGTGACGGCAAACCCGATATTGTCTGCGCCAATATTGGCAGCAATGATTTGGCCGTGTTTCAAAACAACAGTTCCAGTGGCAACATTTCATTTTCATCAGCCTGTACTTTTTCTGCAGGTTCGCAACCGCATATGGCTTTAGCTATTGATGTGGATGGCGATACCAAACCCGAAATTGTTTCCTGTAATTACACTTCAAACACCATTTCCGTTTACCACAATACCTTGATAAATACCGAACCCACTAGCGCCTCCACTTCTCTTTCTTTTAGCAATAAAACCTCCACCTCTGTTGATTTGAGCTGGACCAACGGCAATGGTTCAAATCGGATAGTATTGGCCAAAGTTGCATCGGCAGTAAACAGCACCCCAATAGATGAAACAGATTACACGGCAAACAATATTTTTGGTTCGGGTTCACAAATAGGAAGTGGGAATTATGTGGTGTATAGTGGAACCGGAAACAGTATGACGGTAACAGGGCTGACCAATGGCCAAACTTACCATTTTGCCGTTTTTGAATATAACGGAGCCGATGCGACTTCAAATTTTCTTACTTCTTCGTTTGCTACCGGGAATACGGCATTACCTTCTAAAGTTGACGTGGTAAATAAGCATGCCGCAATTTCTGCCTTTATTATTTCTCCCTCACCAACTAATGGTTTTTTTAATGTGTATGAAAAGCAGAAATCGAACGAGTCTCTGGAGATAGCCATCTATAATTTAACCGGCCAATGCGTTTATCAAAATACAATTGCCGGCACATTTGCTGGTTCCTATTCCATTGATGCTTCTAAGCATCTTGCAGCCGGAACCTATATATGCCATCTGCAAAATTCGGTAATATCAGAAAGCTACCGAATTGTAGTGCAGTAATTTTATTGCAACACTATTTTCATCGATTTGGTTCATTCTTCAGAAGTAATCGTAAGAATCTAACCCTACTGAAGAATTGAAAAAATCTTTGCATCAACCCCCGAAAAAGCACCTACTCAGAAAACCCCTCTATCATCTTCCACACAGCCGGACAGGTGAGGGTGTTTTGATAGGTAAGGTCAAGAATTTGTTTCATCTTTCTGCGATTGGTATGAGGGTATTCGCGGCAGGCATCGGGGCGGCTGTTATACACCGAACAGCAATTATCGGCACCCAGAAAAGGACATGGCGTTTGTTTAAAAACAAAGTCTCCTTCTTCATCCATCAAAAGATATTGCTGTAAAAAAACCGATACGGCAATATTTAACTGCTTTGCCAAACGCTCCATATCTTTTTGCGTAATGATGGGGCTTATTGTTTTGCAGCAATTGGCACACTGAAGGCAATCAAATTGGGCAAACACCTCCTCGTGTTTTGCGTGAAAAAAACGATCAACCTCACCGGTGTCCTGTTGTTTTAATTGTTCGAACCATTTTTTGCGTTTGCTTAGCTGCTGCTGCCCTTTACGCGAAAATAGTTGCAGTACCTCAAATGTGTACTGCTTTTTATCGGCCATTGGTTTCAAGTTGGCGGCCTGCAAATAAATGATATAAACAGAAGCGGTCGCGGTTTTTATCGTTGCTTCTGAACCATGTTTCGATGGTGATATATTCAGACCTTCGAGGTGTAAAATGAACTTCAACGTATTTGTCACTCACCAGGCGGGTGGTAATTTTCCCCATGCTATCCGATACGTTTACCCCAATAAATTCACCTTTTGCAATATCCTGAAGAGAGGTAACCACAAAAACGTATTCCTTCCCGGCTTCTACATAGAAAATATAGCTTTGAGCACCCTGAACAGGTACTGCGGGATTTGCATTGTGTTCAACAATGCTGTATCCCCGTGCAAATATCTGATCGCTTATATTACTAAAAGTTTCTTTAGTGCAGTTTTGAGCCTGAAGAATAAACGGAGTACAACAAACGAGTGTGGCTAAAAAAGATTTCATCAGTTGATTCCCCTTTCCTTTTTGATTTTTTCGTAAGCATCCTGAAGTTTCTGAAACTTTTCTTTAGCACTTTTTTGTATTTCATCACCCAGATGAGCCACCTTATCTGGGTGATGTTTAACAGCCAGTTTGCGGTAAGCTTTTTTCACTTCCTCATCGCTTACGTCTTTGGTAATTTCCAGAATATCGTATGCATGGCGGTTGTCCTGATAATACATAGCACGCAACGAATGTGAATCGTTCTCTGAAATGCCGAGGTAAGCGGCTATCCGTTCAATTTCTTCGAGCTCCCGTTTATCAATTGCCCCATCGGCATTGGCTACTCCGTATAATAAATGAAGCAACTGCAACCGCGATGCGTGGTCAACATGCTGACGTATTTGAAGACATACCTGCCTTACGGAAAAATCCTGTTTAAGCATTTCGCGCAGCATAGCCATATACTGGCGGGTACGATCGACCCCGTAATGTTGTTTAAAAAACTCCTTTACAAACTCGAGCTCGCCCACCACCACTTTCCCATCGGCCCGCATAATGGCGGCACAAAGTACAAGTAAACTGATACTAAAATCGCCTGACGAAACATGAGGGCTGTTTTCGGTTTGTTCAAATCCCTGCGCAGGTGGCATGGTAGCATGATCGAACATTGAACCGATGGCAAAACCCAAAACCACTCCGATAGGTCCGCCCAGCACAAAACCGAGGCCTCCGCCTATCCACTTGCCGTATTTACCCATGAACTTAGTATAATCAGGATTCGTGAATCACCACTTTTTCCATAACATCACCCTGACGAATTTGTTCAATTACGTCAAGCCCATCAACCACTTTTCCAAAACAGGTATGATTGCGATCGAGGTGCTGGGTATTTTGCCTGTTGTGGCAAATAAAAAACTGGGAGCCTCCGGTATCTCTGCCGCGATGGGCCATTGACAAAACACCGCGGTCGTGGTATTGATTTCCTCCGGTTAATTCGCATTTAATCGAATAACCCGGACCGCCTGCTCCTGTTCCGGTAGGGTCTCCGCCCTGAATCACAAAATCAGGAATAACGCGGTGAAAACTTACCCCATTGTAAAAACCACTTTGAGCAAGTTTACAAAAATTTTCAACGGTTCCGGGAGCATCCTGCTCAAAGAACGCTACCTTCATTACACCTTTATTGGTGTGAATTTCAGCTGTACGCATATTCTATTATAAATTATTTCTATCCTGAGGCAGCAAAAATACGGGTTTTTCTATTGCACTCCGCTCTTAATATCTTCTACCACCGCAGGGTCGAGCAAGGTAGTAGTATCTCCCAGATTGGCTGTTTCTCCCTCGGCAATTTTGCGTAAAATTCTGCGCATAATTTTACCGGAACGGGTTTTAGGCAGGGCACGTACCAACTGAATTTTATCAGGTCGTGCAAAAGGGCCAATCCGGTCATTCACCAGCTGTTTTATCTCCTGCTTCATCTTCGCCTCGTCAGTTATTGGTTTATCACAAATAATGTATGCATACAATCCCTGCCCTTTAATCTCATGCGGAAACCCCACTACGGCACTTTCAACAACACATTCATGATCATTGATGGCATCCTCTACTTCGCCTGTTCCAATGCGATGACCTGATACATTAATCACATCATCCACCCGTCCGGTAATTCGGTAAAACCCTTCTTCATCACGTTTACATCCGTCACCTGTAAAATATAACCCCGGATAAGTGCTGAAATAGGTTTGCCTGAACCGCTCGTGGTCGCCAAAAACTGTGCGGGCCATGCTTGGCCAGGGGAATTTAATACACAGGTTTCCTTCCACCCCATTGCCCTGAATTTCTTCTCCTTTTTCATTTACAAGAACCGGTTGCACACCGGGCATCGGATACATAGCATATCCGGGTTTGGCAACTCCCAATCCGGCAATGGGAGTCATCAGCACCGAACCCGTTTCAGTTTGCCACCAGGTATCAACAATGGCGCAATGTTCCCTTCCTACTTTATCGTGATACCAATACCACGCTTCTTCGTTTATAGGTTCGCCCACCGATCCCAGCACTTCAAGTGAAGTTAGTTTTTTATCTTCGAGGTATTGGTCGCCATAAGCCATTAAGCTCCGAATGGCTGTGGGCGCAGTATAAAAAATATTTACCCCGTGCTTATCCACCACATCCCAAAAACGACCTGCATCAGGAAACGTGGGAATTCCTTCAAACATTACCTGCGTGGCCGCATTGAGTAACGGACCGTAAACAATATAACTGTGCCCGGTAACCCAGCCAATATCGGCTGTGCACCAAAAAATCTGATGCGGCTTATAATTAAATACTGTTTTAAATGAAAAACCCGTTTGCACCATATACCCGCCACAGCTATGCAACACCCCTTTGGGTTTACCGGTAGAGCCTGATGTGTAGAGAATAAAAAGAGGATCCTCGGGTTTCATTACCTCGGCCGTATGAACTGCATTTACTTTGTGCATTTCACTGTGCCACCAGGTGTCTCGGCCTGCTTTCATATTAATTTCCCACCCGCGGTTTTTAAAAACTATACAGTGCTTAATGGTTGGACATTCCTTCAGAGCATCGTCAACAATTTCTTTCAGGTTTATTTTCTTATCTCCCCGCATGGCTCCATCGGCAGTAATAATCATACTACAGCCGCTGTCGTTAATGCGGTCGGAAATGGATTGTGCCGAAAAACCTGCAAACACAACCGAATGAACGGCACCCACTCGGGCGCAGGCAAGCATGGCTACCATTGCCTCGGGAACCATTGGCATATAAATGCAAATGCGGTCGCCTTTTTTAGCTCCGTTTGCAAGCAAAACATTAGCAAACCTGCATACCAGTTCGTGCAGCTGGGCGTAGGTAATTTTACGAACAGAGTCAGCCGGGTCATTTGGCTCCCAGATAAGTGCCAGCTTTTCTCCATTGTCATCTAAATGACGGTCGAGGCAGTTTTGAGTAATATTAAGTTCAGAACCGGTGAACCAGGAAACTTCAGGTGTATTAAAATTCCAGTGCAATACCTTATCCCAGGGTTTCATCCAACTGAAATCAGCTGCTGTTTCTGCCCAGAATAATTCGGGATGCGACACACTTTTCTGGTATATCTCCAGGTAATCGGAATAAGTTTCAATTGTCTTCATACAGTTAAATAAAATGGTAAATTAAATCTAAAGTTTGCGTTTTATGCAATTTTTTCTAACTTTATCACATTAAACATGCTTAAATCATTCATTTACTTAATTACTCTTTGTTCGCTTTATTCTCATGCGGCCATACCAGATAGTTTGCTTCTGGCAAAACAAAAAGTGAGCACTTTAAGTAACAAAGAAAAGGCAGATCTGTACAATGATCTTTTTAAAACATACCTGAACGAAAACGTAGATAGTGCCCTTTACTTCGGGAAACTTGCTGAAGAATTATGCACCCGGACAGGGTATGAAAAAGGGCTAGGGTCCTATTATAATAATCAGGGAATTTATAACAAGGATATCGGGAATTACTATACAGCTCTTTTGTGGTATCATAAGTACCTGCAAATGGCAGAAAAATTAAACGACTCCAAATCAATGGGAGCAGCCTATAACAATATTGGAATTGTGTACAAACTGCAGAAAAATAAAAATCTTGCTCTTGAATATTTTGAGCGTTCGCTTGCCCTTAAATTAAAAAACGGGAAAGAAAAAGATATTTCATCCACCTTAAATAATATTGGCAATGTATTTATTGAAGAACAGCAATGGGACTCATCGCTTCACTACTATTTTAAAGCAAAGGAAATTAATGAGAAGTACGGGAATCTTAAATTTTTATGTGTAAACCTTCGCAATATTGCCGAGGTATATATTCTTAAAGGAAACCCGGATTCGGCCACTGTATATCTTCCGAAGGCCGCTTCACTGATTGCGCAAATTGATCCGGATAAAAAACAACTGTGTGAGTGGTTTAACCTGCTTGCTCTTTTTCAATTCAAAACAAAAAATTATGAACAGGCCCTATTATATGCCGATAGTGCCGAACAGATTATACGAAAAGGTAAATTTAAAAGTGAGTTGCTGGAAATTTATAAATTATATGCCGATCTGTATGGCGAATGGGGAAATTACGAAAAAGCATTTGCCTACTCAAAAAGCTATAATCTGCTTCGTGACTCCGTATACAAAGAGAGCATTTCGGTACAGGTGGCCGACTTACAACAGTCATACGACCTTAGAAAAATGGATGCCCATGTGGAGCAGCTTAAACAGCAAAAATATTTTTTCGCCATCATTGCCTGTTTAGTAGCTGTATTGCTGTTGTCAGCGGTTTATTTTCTGCGTAAAAGAAAACAAACCATCACCCTGCTTGATTTAAAAAACAAAGAACTCAGAAAACTAAATGAAGAAAAAAATGAACTCATCCGCCTGGTGGCGCACGACCTGAAAAGTCCGCTCTCCCGTGTAAATATGCTTTCTCAGCTTATCTTACAAGACAAAGATATAAGCCGTGACGAACAGAAACAGTTTATGGAAATTGTTAGGGATACCAGTAAAGAAAGCCTTGAAATGATTATCAAATTTCTGTCGCTCGAAAAATCGGATATTGTAGATTATCATTTAAAAATAGAACCGGTAAATCTTAGGGAACTTTTACACAACAAGATCAAAAATTTTACTCCTCTGGCTAAGGAAAAAAATATTTTGCTCAAAGAAAATATTGCCCTTAATCAGTTATCAGTTCATACCGATTTGCAATGCCTGAGGCAGATTCTGTCTAACCTGATTTCGAACGCCATAAAATACACTCCTGCGGGCGGAGAAATAACATTGAATCTGATGGATGATGATGAACGATGTATTTTTGAAATTCACGACAACGGGCCGGGCATAGCAGAACAAGATCAGAAAAGTTTATTCACCAAAATGAAAGTACTCCTTAATAAACCAACCGGAGGAGAAAACTCAACCGGGTTCGGACTTTTTATTGTGAAATCCCTTGCCGACAGGATTGGGGCGGAGGTATGGGTTAAAAGCAAAAAGGGAGAAGGAGCTTCCTTTTTTGTAGGGCTTCCAAAAAATAAAATACTTTGAGAAGCGTAAACAGGTTTTATAAACTATAGTTCAGTCCGCCTTTTAAATAAACCAACTCCAGTACACTTTTAATGAATTTGAGTCTATACTCGGCAAGCTTCAATTCGGCTTCCAGCAGTTTTGACTCCCGTGTATTCAACAGAAACAGGGAACTCTCTCCGTGATCAAATTTCTTTTGCTCGGCCTGAAGCAACAATTTGCTATACCGCACATTCTTTTCGGAATTAGATAATTGCTCATTAAGCACAGCTATATTTTGCCAAATAACCTGCTCCTTGAACTGAATTTCATTGGTGCGGTTGTTAAGTTCAAACTGATTGTTTTGCGCATTTAATTTTGAAATCTTATACTCGTTTACGGAAGTGCGTAAAAAAACCGGAAGTGAAAACGAAACTCCCCAGCGGTAATTATTGGCATTAAAAGATGAATTAAAGCCGGGAGAATTATTTGCCAGAAAATTATACTTTACATCTAATTTCGGTTTGATTAGTTCCGCTTTGTACCTTTTTTCGATATTTAAAATGGATTGCAGCGACTGGTACTTTCGGATATAAGGATTAACCGAAACGGTATCCCTCAAAAAAGAATTAAAAAGCAACCTCGACTTTTCGTAATAAATCTCCAGACTATCGGCAGGGAATAATTCGGCAGATGAAGCAGACGGTGAAGTGTTACCCATCCAGTTAAAGGTAAGCAAATTTGTTTTTGTCTTCTGATTACTGATTTTAACCGATTGCATTTCCAGTGAGCGGGTATGAAACAAAATGGCTGCCTCCACCGAATCAACAGAGGCAAGTTCCCCGATCTTTGACAAAGCACTGATGGCTCTGAATCTTTGTTCGGCTAAAGAGGTGAAATGATTGTACAGGCTTAATTCTTTTAATGAAAAAAGCCATTCGAAATAATGCAACGATGCATTATACAATAATTCATTTAGCAACACATTTTGTTCGGCCTCGTAGTAACTTTTATAACTTTTTGCCTTAAGCAAATCAGCCCTTCGTTTATCAAAAGCTAATCCCTGCAGTAAGGCCGTTTCCACTCCCAAAAAGGGCATTCCACTCCTTGTGGTTTGTGTTTCAGGATCAACAAATGCCCCTTGGGCATAATCATAACCGGCAACTACATACTGCGAAGTGTACAATGGCTGCTTAATGGCCGCATTCAGAATGGAGTAATAGTTTTTGGTGTCGAAATATTTTTCATTGTAACTACCCGACAATACCGGATCAAAAGCTCCTTTGGCTGACTGATAAACAAAATCGCCTGAAAGCCGGATATTCTTTGCACGCAAAACCAGCGGATGATGATTGTGAATGTTTTTAATAAAGGCGTTGTAACTTAAAGTATCCTGAGCCTTTAACAAAGGGGCTGCCAGAAAAAGAAAAAAGAAAAAGGAAATATTACTTCGCATCTTTTTCATTTTTGCTCTGTTTAACGTCTTGTTGATAGAACTCGGGAGGGAACCCGTTAATTTTTCGCCACAGTTCATAAATAACGGGAACTTTATTCAGCAACACAAAACCCTTAACCCCCGATCCTATCCGGATGGAAAAAGGCCATTCCTGCTTATCTCTTTGTGCCAGAATCCTGAACTTCCCGTTTTCAGAAATCCCCTGATCGATGGCAACCACTTTTGCCTGATAGGTTCCAAAACTAACACCCGGCCAGCCTGAAAATACAAAGGCCGGCCAGCCGTCAAAAGTTAACTGAATATTCATGTTTTTGTGAACCAATGGCAAATCCATAGGTTCAATATAAAGTTCTATTGACAAATCATCACTGTTCGGAACAAAACTTACCAGTGGTGCACCGTCTTTCACTATATCGCCAACACCTTGTACATACGATTTGGTAATATACCCGTCCTGAGGAGCGGTAAGGTAATAAAACGAATTTCTAATCCCGTAGTTGCTGAGTTTGTTTTGCATTTTAGACAATTCAGCCTCGGCATCGTACAAAGCCGATAAGGAAGAAAATTTTTCCGACTCAGCTTTCATCAGCTTTTCATTGTACTCCTGTTTGATGGAGTTTAATTCGATGGCGATATTTACCAATTCATTTTTGCTGTTGATGAATTTATTTTCGGCAACTGTTCTTTTTGACAAACTTTCCTGAACTTTCGCTTTTCTGTTTTCCAAATCTGTTTTGGATATAACACCCTCGGCCAGCAATCCTTCATAACGCTTAAACTGGTCTTCGGTAATCTTATAATTGGCTGCAACAGCTGCAAATTCCGTGCTGTCGGCATGTACTTTTACCCGCGCTTGCTGCAGTTTAATCCGGCCTTGCTCCAGTTTTAAAATTAATGCAGCATTGATGGCGTCAATTTGGGTATTGATGGAGTTAATTTTACTTTCATAGGAATAAATGGAAGATTCTTTTGCATTAACCTGCGATTGGGTTCTTGATACCAATTGCGGGTCGATGTATTCTTCTTTTACTTCCGAAATAAAGGCGATGGTATCATTCTTTTTAACAGATTGGCCTTCCCGTACATACCATTTTTCTATCCGCCCCGATATTCTGGAGGCAATAATCTGAGGCTTGTTGGCTGGATTTAAATTGCTCACTACTCCTTCGCTATAAACCGTCTGGTTCCAGGGCATGAAAAGAGTTACCAGGATAACAGCACAAAAGGAATAGATGAGTCGTTTGGTATTGGTAGAATAAGTGTGTGAGTAGATTCTTTGTGAAATTTGCTCAAGCGTATTTTTGAACCTGTTTTCCATCACCGGATTCGATTCATTTTCGAGCTCCAGTACCATATGCAATTTTTCGGTAGCAGTTAATACATCGTAAACGGTTTTTAAACTAATCACCAGTTTTTCTACTGAATTGATAATTAAAATCACCAGAATTTCTGATGCCACAAACTGCCCGATATTTAAGTAACCTGTTTGCACCAGCCAGATACCCAGAAAAAGGGTAACTGCAGTAAAAAATACTTTAAATACCAAAATACTCCGGTATTGTATGTCTAGGTTCTGAAAGTGTTTATTTTTATCGGTGATATACTCAAGCAATGATTCGTTGGTATGCTCTATAATAAAATCATTGGTAAACTGAGGATCATTATTTTTCAATCCCCTGAAAAGTTTTTGAAGCCAGTCAACAAACAAATATTTTTTGGTTGATTCATTCCAGCTTGTTTCAATTGATTTGTTACCGTAAACCTTGATGATGAAGTAAAAGGCAAGTGCTGCTGCCAATGTAAATATCATGAAAAATGAAGTATAGGCCGACAGGATAAGCAGACCAAAAACAATGCTGATGATGGAAAAAGAAACATCCAGTAAAATTTTCGATAATCCCTTTTGCAGGGTGAGCACATCAAAAAAGTGATTTATTTTACCCGGAAGGTAGGACGTGAGGTAAAGGTTGGGATGTAAACGCGTTATTTTCTCCGAAAATCTGATTCCGAAATAGGCCAGAAGTTTTTGCTGAACGGTTTCATTCACGCGCATTTGCCAAAGTTGAAACAATCCGATAAAGATGACTGCAATAATGGTGAGGCTCCCTAATAGAATTAGCGAAGCCGATATTTTACCGGCCATGGTATAGGTTACAATAGCTTGAATTCCCAGTGGAACAGAGATATAAAACAATGCCTGCGCGATGGCCAGAAAATAGATTCGTTTTATATCATCACGTAAGGGAGCAAGCAGTAATATGAGTTTTCGGAATGATTTCATTATATGATGATCAGGTTAATAGAGCATAACAAGTAGCTATACAATAATGTTTGTTTTTGATTTCAACGGCTGACTTATCAAACTACGTTCCGCAATCAGAAATATAATCATTGAAAATATCAATATACGAAATTTTAGTCAGTTCCAAATATTATCCTAATTCGCTTTTTATAACGTGAACTGTAACCATAAAAAAAAGAGGACAAACCTACGTTCTGTCCTCTTAATTTTGTAGCCCGTAGGGGAATCGAACCCCTCTTTCCAGGATGAAAACCTGATGTCCTAACCGATAGACGAACGGGCCGGTTTGCCTTTCGGGGCTGCAAAGATACTTTTAAAAGGTTTTCTGTCAACACCTTTTTTATTTTTTTCTTTATTGAGTACCTTGTTTTTTAACAACCCTTTCATATTCAGTTAATATGTAGGATTCAAATTTGCGTCAGTAAAACAATATTCATAGCGTTTGGTTCTTCAGGAAGTCTCTCAATCCGGGAGACTTCTTCATTTATAGCTTAATTATTTGGTTTAAAACCCCGCACTGGCTAATTTCGCACCTCAATTTTTTGACAAATTAATAAACCCAATAACGAATCATGAAAGTAGGTATTAATGGCTTCGGCCGAATCGGAAGACTGGTTTTCAGGGCTGCCATCAACAACCCTAAAGTTGAAATCGTAGGCATCAACGACCTGATTGATGTAGATTACATGGCGTACATGCTAAAATACGATTCAACCCACGGAATATTTAAGGGAGAAGTTTCAATTGACGGAGGAATGCTGGTGGTAAACGGCAAAAAAATACGTGTAACAGCGGAAAAAGATCCGGCCAATTTGAAATGGAATGAGATAGGAGCCGAATATGTGGTGGAATCAACCGGTTTATTTTTGGAAAAAGCCAAAGCGGAAGGTCATATTAAAGCAGGTGCCAAAAGAGTAATTATGAGTGCCCCTGCCAAAGACGATACCCCAACCTTTGTAATGGGTGTTAACCATTTAAAATATACTGCCGACATGAGTGTGGTTTCTAATGCATCATGTACTACCAATTGCCTGGCCCCGGTGGCTAAAGTGCTGCACGATAATTTTACCATTACCGAAGGATTAATGACTACCGTTCATGCGGTAACAGCTACTCAAAAAACGGTTGACGGCCCATCGGTAAAAGACTGGCGCGGTGGCCGCGGAGCATACCAAAATATTATTCCTTCGTCAACCGGTGCTGCCAAAGCTGTTGGGTTGGTAATTCCTGAACTTAAAGGAAAATTAACCGGAATGAGTTTCCGTGTTCCTACTCCAAATGTATCAGTAGTAGATTTAACCTGCCGCTTAGAAAAACCTGCCAGCTATGATGATATTAAAGCTGCCATGAAAAAAGCTTCGGAAGGGGAATTGAAAGGTATTTTAGGATATACCGAGGATGCTGTGGTATCAAACGACTTTCTGGGAGACTCCCGCACCTCAATTTTTGATGCCGATGCAGGTATTTCGCTCAACCCGCACTTTGTAAAAGTAGTAAGCTGGTATGATAACGAGTGGGGATACAGCAACAAACTGGTTGACCTGATTTGCCATATGGATAGTGTGAAATAATTTAATACAACGCTATAACAACCAAAAGGCCGTTCGTGATTTGCGAACGGCCTTTTGTGTTTTTAGTTTTAGCCAAGACGTATTTTCTTTCAAGGAAATAACACCGCATTAAAAATCCTATGCTGTATCATGTTCGGAATTACAAATTCCGAACGGCTGGGGGAAAGGAAATTAGGTTGAGCCAAAAAGCAAAAAAAACTATCTTTGTTTTATGAAAGCAATGGTTATTACACCCAAAAATCAGGATGAATTTAAGTTTATAAATGACCTGCTGAAAAAGCTTGGCATTTCTTCCGCAACCATGACTGAAGAACAGTTGGAAGATATGGGTTTATCCAAAATGCTAAAGGCTGTTGATAAGAAAAAAAAGGTGAGCAAAAGTTCGATTATGCAAAAACTTAAATAGGAATGCAGGTCGAGTTTCTCAGCAAATTTTCGAAGGATATAGATCAAATTACTGTTAAATCTGTCAAGTCAAATCTGGCAAAATTAATTCGTCAAATAGAGTCAGATGATAATTAAAATAATATTTCTCACATCAAAAAACTCGCAGGTCACAAATCTGCACATATCGGGTGCGGCTTGGTGATTACAGAGTTGGCCTTTTCTACGAAAATCAGAAGGTCATTTTTGCCAGAGTCATTCACCGAAAAGATATTTATAAAGTATTTCCGTGATTTTGCTCAAGGACACTATAACAACCCAAAAACCGTTCATGATTTGCGAACGGCCTTTTGTGTTTTTAGTTTTAGCCAAGACGTATTTCCCTTCAGGGAAATAACACCGGATTGAAAATCCTATGTTGTATCATGTTCGGAATTACAAATTCCGAACGGCTGGGCTCTCATTTAGTAGTATTTTGTTTTTAATTTACAATTAAAATATATAATTTCACGTTCAGTATTTACCTTTAAAAAATAAAAGTATGACTAACTTAAAACGTTACATAGGGTTGATTCCTGAATTGTATTTTTTTTTAATTGTGCTTTTCATCACTTTGGTGGAACCAGATTGGAAAAGTATAGTAGGTATTATATTACTAGTGGTTCAATTATTTATACGAAACAAAATTCTTGGATATCTAATCCTTTCAATAATTACCTTTTACACACTTTGGATTCTTGGAGCAATTCTATCCGATCTTCAGGATTACGGGGTGTTTGACATAAGGGCGTTAAAATTCGTAGTTCGCTCCGGCTGGTTTGTAATTTTAAATTTTGTTATGGCCGGATTCTTATTTAAGAAGTACTCTAAATACTCCAAGAGTTTACCTAGTAATCAATCTTCTCTAAGTTAAATTGCTTTCCTTTATACCGTATTTGTTTTGACCATTAATAGATTTAAAATGGTTGAAAAGAAAATAGAAGCATAGTAAAACTTTGATCCTTAAAATATCGGTTAATTGTCATATGGATAATTGAATTTATAAGTTCTTCATGTGGCATTCCTCCCCGCCTTCGCTCGCGTGCCGCGAGTGTATGTTATCACAATAGCCTTTGGCTATCGCTGTATCCCTCTTCATATAACCTTACTATTTGCCTGCTGCTTCATAAACGAATATACTGCTTTAACTAAACTAACGAAAATGCGCGGCAGGGAAACCAGCCTTAGAGGAAATAAGTGTAAGTACAGAAGCAAATCACTCATCAGCCATAAATAATCACTTGAACCCTATAGGCGGCAAAGGCCGTTCGTGAATTGCAAACAGCCTTTCGTGCTTTTTAAAGCACCATAAAAAAAGCCCCCACGTAGTGGAGGCTTTTGTGGTGTGGGAGGGAATCGAACCCCCGACACAAGGATTTTCAGTCCTTTGCTCTACCAACTGAGCTACCGCACCGAAATAAAGGGACGGCAAAAGTATAGGTTTTCCTTGTTTTGCGCAACCCCTCTTTATGAAAATTTAAAAACTAATCATTAACTTGCAGATAAATTGATTTATATACCTGCCACAATGAGCATTAAAATTTCTTTATGAGTCAGATTCTTTTTTTCATCCTAACCGCTTCAGCCATTTATTTATTTGTCCGTAACCTTCGTAAAATCAGAAGAAATATACTTCTGGGAAAGGATATAGACTTAAGCGACAATAAAGATTTGCGCTTTAAAACCATGCTTCGGGTGGCATTTGGGCAAACCAAAATGGCTGCGCGGCCGGTACCTTTTGTACTGCATTTGGTGGTGTATGCCGGGTTTATTCTCATAAATATTGAAGTACTGGAAATTTTAATTGACGGACTTTTTGGTACCCACCGGGCTTTATCTTTTTTGGGTCCCGTGTATAATGTGGCTATCGGTTTTTTCGAAATACTGGCATTTGCGGTATTGGTGGCCTGTATTGTTTTTCTTTTCAGGCGATATGTAATTAAACTAAATCGCTTTCAAAGCAGTGAACTGCGGGGATTTCCGCAAAAAGATGCCACCGCTATTTTAATTACCGAGATTGTGCTGATGGGTGCACTGCTTAAAATGAATGCGGCCGATTTTATTCTGCAACAACGGGGCGTGGAGCATTACTTTCAGGCAGGTTCATTTCCGGTAAGCAGTTGGCTGTTTGCGCCCATTTACGGGCATTTCTCAACCGAAACGCTTATTGGTTTTGAGCATATAGCCTGGTGGTTTCATATAATCGGCATTTTTGCTTTTATGAATTACCTCCCCTACTCCAAGCATTTTCATATTATCATGGCTTTCCCCAACACGTATTTCTCTAATCTTAATGCCTCAGGAAAACTATCCAATATGGAATCGGTAACTACCGAAGTAAAATTGATGATGGACCCTTCCATGCAGCCCCCTGCCGATTATACTCCCCCATCGAGTTTTGGAGTGAAAGATGTAAAAGACCTTACCTGGAAGAACCTGATGGATGCCTACACCTGTACCGAGTGTGGCCGTTGTACATCGGTGTGTCCGCAAAATATTACCGGCAAAAAACTTTCGCCCCGAAAAATAATGATGGACACCCGCGACCGATTGGTGGAAGTTGGAAATAATATTGATGCCCATGGTGAACATTTTGATGACGGTAAAAATTTGCATAGTTATATAAGTGAAGAGGAATTATGGGCCTGCAATACCTGCAACGCCTGTGTGCAGGCATGCCCTGTAAATATAAATCCGGTAGAGATAATTGTAGAAATGCGCAGGTATCTGGTGATGGAAAAATCATCGGCTCCGGCCTCGCTCAACAGCATGTTTTCAAATATTGAAAATAACCAGGCTCCGTGGCAATTTAGCCCTGCCGACCGGGCCAATTGGATAAACGCATAGCGAACAAATTGAGAGTGAAAAAAAGAATTGATTTTTATTTTTCTTTAGTTCTTTTCACCGCAGTTTTCTTCGGGCTGTTCTGGCTTGTAAAAAAGGATTCTTTATCTAACCGCAAAACAGTTGATACCGCAAAATTCTCTACCGAAGAAGAGGAAGAAAGAGAGAATCCGCTTGAGGCACTTAAGCAGGAATTTGAAAAAACAAAAGACCCTAAAACAAATACGGTTCCAACCGAGCGACTGCTGATTGCTTATGAACAATTAAACAAACAGGGAAAATACAAAACCAATGCAGCGGTTTCATTTGTAAACTGGACCGAGCGCGGACCAAATAATCAGGGGGGCCGTACACGGGCTGTGTGGGTAGATTTGAATGATGCCTCGGGCAAAACCGTATGGTCCGGAAGTGTGGGTGGCGGATTATGGAAAACCACTGATATTACCGCGGCCTCGCCCACATGGACGGTGGCAAATGACCTTTTCGGAAACCTTGCAATTACTTCTATTACGCAAAACCCTTCTTCTCCACTCACCATGTATTTTTGTACCGGTGAGGGATATTCAAATATTGATGCGATACGAGGCCTTGGGGTTTGGAAAAGTACCGATGGAGGAACCACCTGGGCTCAATTGGCTGCAACCAATAACTCCAACTTTTACTATTGCAATAAAATTTTCTGTAACTCATCGGGAATACTGTTTGTAGCCACCAGAAACGGATTGTATAGATCGGCCACGGGTGGGGCTTCCTTTGCAAAAGTACTTGGAGCCGGTACAGCCGGAGCCACGGCCAACAATTGCTGGGATATTGAAATGGCCCCTAATGGCATTTTGTATGCCACCATGGGAACTTCACTTGGTTCGGATGGCACTATTCACAAATCAGTTACCACTGCGGGTACCAGTTGGAATAATCCGATAACCCTTCCGGTGGCATCGCCCGGCCGAATGGAACTTGGGCTTGCTGCCAATGACAGCAACTACGTGTATGTAATGCTTGAAAAAGCAAGAACTGTGAATGCTATTCTTAAATCGACCAATGCGGGTGGCACTTTTGTTTCGTTAACCAAACCCGTTGATGCCGATGGTGGAATTCCTGCAGCCGATATTTCACGAACCCAAGCGTGGTATGATTTATCAATAGCGGTTGACCCCAATAACCGCGATATAGTTTTTGTGGGTGGAGTTGATTTATTTAAAACCGCCAACGGGGGCACTTCATGGACACAGGTTTCGCACTGGTACGGAGGATTTGGTTATCAATACGTGCATGCCGACCAGCACACTGCGTTTTACAGTCCGGGAAGTTCATCCATTTGCTATTTTACAAATGACGGAGGAATATACCGAACCACCAATGCCAATGCGGCTTCCCCAACGATATCCCGGAAAGATTATAATTATAACACAACTCAGTTTTATGGATGTGCCATTCATCCCACGGCCGGAACAAATTACTTTCTGGCCGGAGCACAGGACAACGGGTCGCATAAATTTACCACTTCCGGAATAAATGCCACCACTCAGGCCTCGGGCGGTGACGGAGTTTTTTGCCATATTGATATAAACAACGGAAACAACCAGCTTACTTCCTACGTTTATAACAACATCTATTATTCTACCAATGGCGGGTCCTCATTTTCCGGATTGGCATCAGATAATACAGGTTCATTTGTAAACCCAAGTGATTTAGATGGAGTAAACGATATTCTTTACTCGGCAAAAGCTGCCAACCAAATTCAGCGGTGGACGAATATTTTTTCTGGCGCTCCTACCAAAACTACCCACACTTTTACCATGGGGGGTGGAACAGTAACGCATTTAAAAGTTTCCCCAAATACCGCCACTACTCTATACATTGGCACTTCAAATGGAAAAGTTATAAAAGTTAACAATGCGAACGGAGCCTCGCCCACTGAAACTGCTATTAACACCGGACTTCCTGCTGCCAGTGTTTCCTGTATTGAAGTAGAAAAAGGAAATGAAAATCATATGCTCGTAACTTTCTCCAACTTCGGAGTAACCAGTGTGTGGGAATCTACCAACAACGGTACAAGCTGGACCTCTGTTGAAGGAAATCTCCCTGATATGCCGGTAAGGTGGTGCTTGTTTAATCCGTCAAACAATGACCAGGCCATTTTAGCCACTGAGCTTGGCGTGTGGACTACCGATAACCTGAATGCGGGAACCACTAACTGGGGCTCTACCAATACCGGTTTGGCTAATGTACGTGTTGACATGCTTAAAGTTCGCTATAGTGATAGTATTGTAATTGCTGCTACTCACGGAAGAGGTTTGTACTCAACCGATGGATTTACCTCGGTAAAATCGAATTTCTCAGTACCTAAAAGAGTAATATATCCGGGAACAACAGTTGCGTTCACTGATCTTTCCACAAGAGCTTCTACCTGGGCTTGGGATTTTGATAATAACGGAACCACGGATGCATCGGTGCAAAATCCGACTTACACATTTAACACGCCCGGATACTATAACGTCAAATTAACTGTTAACGGAAGTGTGGCTTACACTTATACCAATTGCATTCACGTTTTACCTTATCAGGGTACGCCTTACACTCCGGCCAACGGAGGAAACTTTGACAACGCGGGTACAGCGGCTCACTTTGACGGAGACGTAATTTCAGGGGGAATTAACCTGTGGGAGCGCGGTGTTCCGGGCAACACTCTTACCACCGTAAGCTCTTCTCCCAACGCATGGAAAACTTTATTGAATGCCAACGTAACACAAGGAGGTTACAGTTGTGCATTATATTCACCAAGTTTTAATTTCACTACCAACGGCACTTATACCCTAAGGTTTAAAGGCAGTATGGCGTTAGTGTTCTGCAATGCCCCTTTTGGAATACAGATGCAATACTCAACCGACCATGGTAGCACTTGGAACCGGCTTGGCGTGAATGGCTCCGGAACCAATTGGTATACTTCTTATCCTACTGCTTCGTGCGTTTTAAATTCCACCATTTTTGCCGACAGGTATGGATGGAACGCTTCATATAGTAATGTAACCATGAGTTACGATGTTTCATTTTTAAAAGGCAATAACCGGGTTTGCTTCAGATGGGTGTTTACGGCAGTGAGTGGCTATCTTGCCTCGGCCTACGCAGCCGATGGGTTTATGATTGACGACTTTCAGATATCAGGTCCGTCTAACTCACCTGTGCCGGTTGAACTCATGTATTTTAATGCCGTGCGGAAGGGAAAAAATGTAGAACTCAGCTGGGCAACTGCATCTGAAAAAAATAATCGCGGGTTTGCGGTGCAACGTAGTACCGATGGAAAAACCTGGACCGAAATTGCATTTGTAAACGGACATGATAATTCATCTGTAATCAATTCTTATAGCTTTACCGATATAAACGCATTTGAACTAACCGGGAAAAACGAATTTTATTACCGGCTTAATCAAATTGATTTTGACGGCACAAATACCTTGTCGCCCATTAAATCAGCGGGTATAACTTCAACGAGAAAAATAACCGTCTCCCCGAATCCGGCTGCTGATTATGTGGTATTGCATACCGAAGATGCAGAAACAATGAGTTACCGCATTGCAGATACACAAGGCAAAATATGGATAAGCGGAGTTGCAAACAACGGTTCTCCGGTTATTGAATTAATCGGTTTACCTGCCGGGCTTTATTTTATTCTGGTAACCGATAAAGAAGATAAAACAAACGTTATAAAATTACTTAAAAAGTAACATGAGTGAATTTACTGTAAAAACAATGGCCGAATACGCAAACCTGGGAGAACAACCCGAAGTTTTGTTCTGGGTAGGATGTGCCGGAAGTTTTGATGAACGTGCGCAAAAAATAACCAAGGCCGTTGCTAAAATACTGCACCATTCGCAAATTAAATTTGCTGTATTGGGTACCGAAGAAAGTTGTACCGGAGATCCGGCTAAAAGAGCCGGAAATGAATTTCTGTTTCAGATGCTGGCTATGCAGAATATAGCGGTGATGAATGCGTATGAGGTAAAAAAAATAGTTACTGCCTGCCCGCATTGTTTTAATACACTTAAAAATGAATACCCTACGCTGGGCGGCAACTATGAGGTAGTGCATCATACCACGCTTATCAACCAACTATTGAATGAAGGAAAGTTAAAGATTGAAGGCGGAGTATTTAAAGGCAAACGCATTACCTACCACGATAGTTGTTATCTGGGCCGTTCCAATAATATTTATGAAGCTCCCAGAGAAGTAATTCAGAAACTCGATGCGGCTCTGGTAGAAATGACGCGCAGCAAAGCAAATGGATTATGCTGTGGTGCCGGTGGTGCGCAAATGTTTAAAGAAGCTGAAAACGGCAAAACGGAAGTAAATATTGAACGTACCAATGATATATTGGAAGCCAATCCTTCAGTAGTGGCTGCTGCATGCCCTTTTTGTATGACCATGTTGCGTGACGGTGTAAAACATCACAACAAAGAACAGGAAATTGAGGTACTCGACATAGCTGAACTGGTACTTCGTGCCAGCGAGCTTTAAGTAACACACCTGTAAAGGTTGAATCCATTGAAAAAAGCACCCCTTTTATTGTTCGGTAATCGCAACGCATCAGTTCCTTCCTTACCACTACTTCGGGTTAATAAATTAATCCCGGCACTGCTGGCCATTTCCCTGCTACCTGTACCTTTTATTGAAAATCCGGTACTGCATGATTCAGGACCATCGTGGCTGGGTATTGATGATTCATGGGCTATCACTTTTAATTATGCCTTCAGCAAAGGCTGGTATTTTGGAAGCGATATCGTTTACAACTATGGGCCGCTTTCGTTTTTTGCCTCCCGATGCGGATATGGCATATCCCGTTGGGTGTTTCTAGCATTTGACTTATTCGTTATCATTAATTTTTTTCTTGTATTCAGAAATTACCTGAACAATGCAATAGATAAACCTCTTGCTGTTGTAACACTCCTTTGTGCAACGCTTCTCATTGGCGTATTTATTGGAGTTGGGATATCCTGGATATTGCTTTTCTTTATCTTCTACTGGGGCAATCAGAGTTATGTACAACCCAGGCCACTCCAATTACTTTACCTTGGTTTCCTTGTTAGTCTTTCATTTTTCATTAAGCTTAATACCGGGTTGGTTGGTATTGTATTATATACAACACATCTCTTAATTCATTTGTACCACCGCCATATTAAGTTAAAACAAGCGCTTTATCTGGTTCCTTTTCCTTTTGCGCTTGTAGGAATCGGATCTGTTTTATTTCACGTTTCGGTAGCCGGATACCTGAAAGGGGTAACTGAATTAATTAAAGGTTACAACGAAGTGATGTATCTGAACGAACCTTATACTTCAGCAAGGCCGGGAGTGTATGTGTTTGCCGAGTTGCTTGCTGCAGGTTTACTGATTACCCTTATCCACCTTATTCGCAAAAAACAATATCGGTTATTGGCAATTGCCGGTACCCCCATTGTCTATGTGTTACTGTTAGTGAAACAAGCTACCATCCGATGCGATATTCAGCATCTCACAGAATTTCACCTGTACTCCCCATTGATATTGTTCAGCGTGGGGGTATTGTATCAATCGCGCAGAGCCAAAAGAGCATATCAATATTTTACCCTGATAATTATTGGAGGTGCATTGCTGCTGGCATCGGGCTCTATACGCATTGAACACCGACTGCCCGACCGCTTCAGTACAGTTTTTGAATATTTTACCGGGTTTACACATGCCTCTGAAGTAAACCACCTTAATCAACGAAATAAGAGATATATTCCGGAACGGGTTTTACAAACCATAAAAAAAACCAGTGTTGACATTTTTCCATGGGACAGCGAATACATTTTACAAAATCACCTTAACTATGAACCCCGACCAGTATTCCAATCATTTTCGGTTTACACTCACTACCTTCAACAAATCAACAAAACTGCTTATGAAAAAAAAGCACCCGGGTTTATTATTTATGATACCGATGCTATTGATGACAGGCAACCTTTTAATGACGAACTGCACACCAACCTGTTTATTCTAAAAAATTATATCCCGATTGATACTTTTACATCAAATGAAAAACTTCGCTTACTTCTGAAAAAGAAAGATCAAACAAGTCCGGTTCTTGTGAAATCCTTCAAACAGGTTCGCCAATCATTACTAAAGCCTATTGAAATACTCCCCGAATGCGATTTTATTAAAATTAATATCCGGTATACACCTAAAGGAAAAATGACCTCGCTCATTTATATGGCCCCACCAGTAAAAATAAGCTGTACAACCCAAAACGGACAGGAAAGTGTGTGGCGAACTTCGGCTGAATTGCTTAAATGTGGCATTTTAACGAGGGGATTGGTAAATAACAGCAGCGATTTTTTAAATATACTTACCAAATCAAGTCTCCGTGAAATATCAAAAATACGGGTACTTGCAGATACAACACTCTATGACCATGAAATCACCATTGAATACTTTAGTACTGATGCCATCGGAAAAATGGTGGAATCAAAAACAATAGATTACAGGTATTTCAATACCGACACCCAATTTAAACTCGATAATGAAATGGTGGTAGCCCTTTGGTCAGATAAAGCCAATTCTAAACCCGTACACCTTTCAAAAGGCATATATGCTGTTACCTTTATTTGCAAAGGAACACCAGCCGGAGGTGTATTTCCACATGTGCAAATCTTCATGAATAATCATCTGCTTCATTCGTTTTACGTAAGTCCTGATTATTCGGCTCATCAACTCACTATTGAAATTGATAAGGATAAAGACGTTTCTTTTCTAATAAAAATGGATAATGATTTGTCATTCCCCGAAAAAAATGAGGATCGAAATGCCTTTTTCCGAGAAATTGTTTTTAAAAAAACCGGTGAACTGAACTGAAAATTGATGTGCCCGACTTCTCAGAAAAAAATCAGGAAATGCTCAAGCCGGATTTGAGAACTTGTAAATAAAAGATTCAGTTTGGCCATTCGCCCAGATGGTGAAATATCAAAACAGGGATAAGAAAATAAAGGTACTAGGCATTGACGAATTGGCAACAATGATGGCTGATTTATAAAATCTAATTTTTATCCTTTTTTGAAATTACAATCGACCTGATAAATGCATTGCGGTCTTCATTCAAAGCAGTATTTACTGAATCATTATCCATTATAATTTGCAAAATTAATTCCTTGGTCTCCTTGAGTTCTAAATTGAAATGTATAGCATTATAATTATCTAATGTAAAAAATGAGCCAAGTTTTTCTTCGTTAGCGTATACATGCAGATGCGGGTGAATGCCAAAAGCCGGAGTGCCCTTAACTGACATAACAAGATCATAATTACCTAAAGGTAATTTGAACGGATAGGATAAAACCGTATTTCCCCAGTTGGCAATTACTTTTTCTCCGTTTAGTTCAAACATTGCATCGGCCTTAAAATTTTTATACGTAAAGACCCGCCCACCCTTTTGCAGTGGCTTAATTTCGGTAACTCTATAGGTTTTATATTCAAACTCATTTGCTACTAAATTTTTATTTCGTAAATATCTTATAACCGCTCCATACCCATCAACCGTTGTATCCATGGCGTGTAATAACAAAAAATTCTTTTGCTCTTCAACCACCGATTGAGAAAATTGATCCGGGGTGAGGTTCCATTCAATAAACCTGTAATTCCCGTTTTTAGCATAACCGGTCTCGTGGTAATATTTATAAAGGGTGTTCGGGGTGGTAATAAGAATATTTGACTGGCTGTATTTCTTATTGATAAAGTCGATCGATGGTTTAATTTCCCTCTCCCATAAAGGATATTGAGGGAATGATGATTCAGTGAATAACCACACCATTCCAAAAATAAATATTACACCGGATACCCTATGTATACGGTTACTTACAAAAGTGAAAATCACATCTATCCCAACTGCTATTAAAATTATAAATGCCGGCACCAGATAAAGTATAAAGCGGTAATAAAACGGATAAAGATGCAGTGCTGAGATACCTAAGTGAATCATGATCGGACCGAATGCAAAAATTAATAACCTGTAATTGCGTTTCAGGTAGCAATTGCGGATAGCGGCTGTAAAAACGAGAAGTAATACCCAACCTGCCCCCTTTACTTCCGACACATAAAGTAAAAGTGTAAAAAAAGTGGTTTCAATAGTAGCTTTTAAGAAATTTATAAACTCACAACTTAGTAGGTCGGTAGGACAGTAGGCAAACAACCACATAGCCCTTACCTCTTTCGCGTGCGGATATTGATAAATGAAAAAATAGTAGTTAAGTCCGAATACAATCCCCCACAATAGCATCACTACCGCCAACGGCCAATCTAAACGCTTTGCCAGAAACCAATCCCAAACAAAACATGTAGCGACACACAACAGAACAATAAATGCAATATTTGAATACAAAATAGCTAAACAACCTGCAACAGCCAGCCACTTATTTCTGTGCTTCGCAATTGAAGGATGGGAAGAAAATGCAATGAACCCGATTAAAACAAAAACAGCTACATCAACAGTATAGGGTTTCAGTTCATTTACAAAATAGATAAGGGCAAGGTTTACTGAGAACAGAAAAAAACCAGTTAAAGCCGATAATCTGCTTTTGGTTAAATCAAGCACAAGAAAATAAAACAAGGGCAGCGAAAATACAGAAACAAGAAACGGAAAAGCCCTTAACGTTTTTTCGCCCCATCCAAAAATGGACGAGAAAGTTTCAACACTGAATAAAAAAAGTAATGGTGCTGACTGTGCATTATCCAGTGGTTTTAGTAAGCCTGCGTACCCCCGGCTGATGAAATTTAAAGCCAGATGTGCCTCATCCTCCCAAAGGCTGGTACCCATTAAATATTGGTAACCTCTCACAGAAATTCCTAATGCAAGAATACACCAGAAACCTATAGTTACCCCATTTGACAAATCTATTTTACCGAATAACCGTTTCATACAAGTTTACATTCACCCGTTAGGGGATTTAAAAATATATCCCCTCCAGGCTAAAACCAATTTTTTTGACGTAAAATTAATTGCAGCCAGTGCGTAAAACAACTGGAGTCATTTTCAATTTCGGTCTTCAGATTTTGTAATGTTATCCATCGAAATGAGGCGACTTCATCGGGGCTAATCTGAGGAATCCCATCAAATACTCCTGTGAACACATGGTCCAGTTCGTGCTCAAACAACCCATTTTCAAACTGCACTTTATATATTAAGGAACCTTTATACTCCAGTTCACAATCAAATCCCATCTCCTCCTTCAGCCTACGGTGCGCAGCTTCGGTATTTTCCTCTCCCACACGGGGATGACTGCAACAGGTATTGGTCCATAAACCGGGAGAATGGTATTTGGATAACGCACGTTGCTGCAGCAAAAGCTCTCCTTTTGAGTTGAAGATAAAAACTGAAAAAGCCCGGTGAAGTAACCCTTTTTCATGCGCTTCCAATTTATCCATCACCCCTAAGAATTCATCCTGCTCATTTACTAAAATTACTTTTTCAGATACCATTTTATGTGATTAAACAAACATAAATAAGTTTTGTGTTAAAACTGAAAATAAATAAATGGCTGCACATCAGACGAGGCTATCTGGTACAACATAAAAATGACCAAAGCAACTATCAGTGCTTTCAACATGTCAGGAAGTTGAATAAAATATAATTCCCATTGTTTTTTCCATACTCCGGGCAGTAAATGAACGCCAAAACCAAGAACTATTAAACTCATTACGGCTTTGTAGGCTATTACTTTCACCCATAAATCGCCCCACGTAAAATGTCCGGTGATTTGCCCGGCAATGGAATAAACGGTTTCCATATCGGGTGCCCTGAAATAAATCCAGCAAAAGGATACGAAATGAAAGGTAATAAACCACGATAAGAAAACAGCAAGCGGTTTAGGAATTTGCACAAGCGAACCTGATATCTTTTTCCAGAGTTTATGAATTACTAAAGCTAAGCCGTGCAAACCACCCCATAGAATAAATTTAACCGATGCCCCGTGCCATAACCCGCCAAGCAGCATGGTTAAAAATAAGTTTACATACGTACGTGCCCTCCCCCGCCTGTTTCCTCCAAGTGAAATGTACAGGTAATCGCGCAGCCAGCTTGATAAAGAGATATGCCACCTGCGCCAAAATTCGGTAATGTTTAGGGAGGTGTATGGTGAATTGAAATTAATTCCCAAACGAAATCCCATTAATAGTGCTAAGCCAATAGCCATTTCGCTGTATCCCGAAAAATCGCAATAAATCTGCAGTGCATATCCGTAAACAGCCATCAGGTTTTCGAAACCCGAATACAGTTGCGGTGCATCAAAAACCCGGTCGACAAAATTGATGCTGATGTAATCGCTAATCAGTACCTTTTTAATCAATCCTTTTACAAACATAAAAATGGCTGCCCCCATTTCATATCGGGTTACGTTGTAGGGTTTATACACCTGAGGGATAAAATCGGCTGCCTTCACTATGGGGCCGGCCACCAGATGCGGGAAAAAAGAAATGAAAAAACCAAAGTCCCAGATATTTTTTACAGGATGGAGATTGCCACGATAAATATCGAACGTGTAGCTCATGGCCTGAAAGGTGTAAAATGAAATGCCTACAGGAAGTATGATTTCGCTCACATCATAATTTGTACCTGCAATAAAATTTGACAATCCGCTAAGGAAATTATAGGCCTTGAGTTGGGTGTGAAAAATATTGTTAATGAGATCGACAAAAAAGTAAGAGTACTTAAAAAAACCTAACAAGGCCAGATTCATTCCTATGCTCAGAATAAAAAAGAACTTTTGGCGGAAATGGGTTTTTGCCCGGTAAACCAAATTAGCCAGATTAAAATCAACTACCGTGGAAAAAATAAGAATCCAGAAATAGAATCCCCCGGATTTGTAGTAAAAAAACAGGCTAAAAAACAGCAGGTATAAATTGCGTACCGTTATGTTTTTATAAATGAATGTATATACCAGAAAGAAAACAGTAAAGATAAAAAGAAACAGATACTGAGAAAATATGAGTGGTGCATTTTCCTTATAAGCTAAAAGATCGTTCCAGCTAAACATGCTTATCAGTTTCCTCTTTTCTGCGTGTAATATTTTAACAAAGCGGTATAAAGCAATTCTCCCTGAAGTCGGTAGCCGGCAGCATTGTAATGAATGAGGTCTTTTGCCGTAAGGCTGTGGGCATGCCAGCGTTTCATTGAACCCAAACCACCCATTACTTCATATAAATCCCAAACGGCACAATGTTTTTCTGCGGCAATTTCATAAAGTACTTTTCTAACAGAAGCCAGTCGTTTTACCGGATATTTCCTTTTTTGCAAACTTTCTCCAGGCATTGTGAGCAATATAGATACCCCCGGTTTCGCCTCACGAATTCGGTCAATAAGCAATGACGCGTTAATCTTAAAATCTTCATCATTATAGTAAGGATTAAATCCTTCATTTGTTCCAAGTGAAATAATCACCAGATGAGGATTAAGGTGACGCAATTGCAACCCAAGTAAATTACACCTGAGGAAAGAAAAATATTCGGCCCCGTTTATCCCGGCCATATGATACAATACTCCTGGAGTATCATTTTCCAGACTTGCCCCGAAAAAATTAAATTCTCTCTGCAGGGTATCTTTTCGTCCCAACGATAACCCAAATACCGGTTGGTATTCATTAAAACTTAATTCTGTGAAAAAACTATCCCGCTTTGCAACCTGTGCCCGAACAACGGTTACCGAATCTTTGCGAATAAAATAATCAAACTGTCCGGCTGTGTTTTTGGTAAAAAGTTTTACATAGTTAAAACTGTAATTGAGCCATGGATTAGTATTGGGATTAATATAAAAATAGGCCGATGTATCATAAGTGTACACCATGATTCCGTTTGCCCCTATATCGCAAATTTTAAAATAGCTTACATTCTTGCACCCTTTCCATTCTCCACCCACCTGTAATTTGTAATTATCAGGTGTATTTGTTTTTCCGGCCGCCCGGTAAGGAAATACTAATCCTCTTCCTCCATTTCCAAATGAAAATTGTAAGAGTTCGCGCATACGTCCCGACATATGATCGGCCTGAATATGCGAATCCCCCAAATGCATGATATTGATTTTCCCGTCCCCGCTCAGGCCGGTATCGCATTGGGCAAGCCACATATCCAGCTCGTCACCGTAATTCAGTTTTATTAAATTTTGTGCAAGTTTTACCGGCTTTCCTGAAAAATCCATTTCCGCTTTCAGGTATGGCCTTTTTTGAACATGGGGTTGCGGAGTAATCTCTACACTGAAAAGCGTAACAAACCAGGCTAGGTAATTGGCTGCAATATGAAGTAAAGTCAATATTAAATAATTAGCTGAACAAAAATAAATAAGCCTGACCGGAGAAATCGTTCGATATTATCCCCAATCAGGCTTATTTGTCTAAGTATTGTTACAGTTTTTAGCTGGCCGTTGAGGCTGTTTCGTAAGCTTCAATCGGAAGGCAGGCACATACAAGATTTCTGTCGCCATAGGTATTATTCACCCTGCCTACAGTAGGCCAGAATTTATATGCTTTTACCCATGGTGCAGGGAAGACAGCTTTTTCTCTTGAATATTTATGCGTCCATTCGGCAGCAGTGGCAACAGCAGCCGTGTGGGGTGCATTTTTAAGCACATTATCTGCCTTATCTGCAACACCTTTTTCGACCTCTTCAATTTCCTTTTTAATAGCTATCATGGCCTCACAAAAGCGGTCTAATTCTGCCTTAGCTTCACTCTCGGTTGGTTCAATCATCACGGTACCTGCCACCGGAAACGAAACCGTTGGTGCATGGAATCCATAATCCATTAATCGCTTGGCGATATCTTCTACTTCTACTCCGGCCGAATATTTAAATCCGCGTGTATCCAGAATCATTTCATGCGCACAACGGCCTTTGCTTCCCTTGTATAAAATAGAGTAATGCCCTTCTAAACGGGAGGCAATATAATTGGCATTCAGAATGGCGTACTTGGTAGCATTTTCAAGACCTTTTGTACCCATCATCTTAATGTAGGTGTATGAAATCAATAAAATGCTCGCACTTCCGTAAGGAGCAGCAGAAACAGCATGAATAGCTTTGTCGCTGCTTATCTTCACTACTGCATGGCCAGGAAGAAACGGTACTAAATGAGAAGCCACTCCGATAGGTCCCATACCGGGGCCACCACCACCGTGAGGAATACAAAATGTTTTATGCAGATTGAGGTGACATACATCAGCACCAATAGTAGCCGGACTTGTGAGTCCTACCTGCGCGTTCATGTTGGCTCCGTCCATATACACCTGCCCGCCATAGCTGTGAATCATATCACAAATATCTTTTATGGTTTCTTCAAACACTCCGTGAGTGGAAGGATAAGTAACCATTAAACAGGCTAAATTATCTTTATACTGTTCAGCTCTTGCTTTTAAATCGGCCACATCAATATTGCCGCGTTCATCGGTTTTGGTAACAACCACCTGCATACCCGCCATTACAGCAGAAGCCGGATTGGTACCATGTGCCGATGCCGGAATAAGGGCTATATTTCGATGTGACTCTCCTTTGTTTTTAAAGTATTCACGAATCACCATTAATCCGGTATACTCCCCCTGTGCACCTGCATTAGGCTGAAGTGAAATACCGGCAAAGCCTGTTACTTCTTTTAACTGGTGGGTAAGCTCCTCGAAAATCTGTTGATACCCTTTTGCCTGATCGACTGGCGCAAACGGATGCAGTGCTCCGAATTCGGGCCAGGTAACAGGAACCATTTCAGTGGTAGCATTCAGTTTCATAGTACATGAACCAAGTGAAATCATAGACTGGCAAAGCGAAAGGTCTTTTGCTTCGAGCGATTTAATATAACGCAGCATTTCATGCTCGCTGTGGTAACTGTTAAACACGGGGTGGGTAAGAAACTTGCTGGTCCGTTTAAATTTCGCATCCCACTCAATAGAAAGATTGCTGCTTAATGTTTTTACATCTCCGGCATTTCCACCCAGAGCCGTTGCAAAAACCGAAAGTAAATCAGCTACATCATTGAGCGAGGTTGTTTCATCAACTGAAACTCCGATATGGGTGGCATCAATATAATTTAGGTTAATTTTATTTGCGAGTGCCTCTTTTTTCACTTTCTCTGCAGAAGCAGCATCTTTCAGCTCCAGAGTTAAGGTATCAAAATAGTGTTTATTGGTTTGCTTCACCCCAAGGGCATTTAGTCCATTTTCAAGTGTTTTGGCAAGTCCATGGGTTTTCTCTGCAATTTTTATTAAACCCTGAGGCCCGTGGTACACTCCGTACATACTGGCCATAATTGAAAGTAAAACCTGAGCGGTACAAATATTTGAGGTGGCCTTTTCTCTGCGAATATGTTGCTCGCGGGTTTGAAGCGCCATACGCAATGCCCTGTTCCCATTTGCATCTATTGATACTCCAATGATACGTCCCGGCATTTGTCGTTTGTATTCGTCTTTAGTTGCGAAGAAAGCTGCGTGAGGGCCTCCGTATCCCATTGGCACACCAAAACGCTGGGATGAGCCTACCACACAATCAGCACCCCATTCGCCCGGAGGGGTTAAAAGTGTAAGTGCAAGAATATCGGCAATGGCGCAAACATAAACTCCTTTGCCATGCGCATTTTTTGTAAAGTCAGTGTAATCGTAAATAGAACCATTGCCGGCAGGATATTGAATTACTGCACCAAAAAACTCATCATTCAGTTCCACCTTGCGATGATCTCCAATCACAAGCTCAATATTTAATGGCTCGGAGCGGGTCTTTAAAACATCAATGGTTTGAGGAAAACATTCTTCCGAAACAAATAATTTCATACGCTTATCTTCGGTATGTAATGCATGAAACATATGCATGGCTTCGGCTGCTGCAGTTCCTTCGTCTAGAAGGGAGGCATTGGCAATTTCCATTCCGGTTAAATCAATTACCATAGTTTGGTAATTAAGCAATGCTTCCAAACGTCCCTGAGCTATCTCGGCCTGATAAGGGGTGTACTGGGTGTACCATCCCGGATTCTCCATAATATTACGAAGAATTACTCCGGGTGTTAAGGTATCATAATACCCCAAACCGATATAAGATTTAAAGACCTGATTTTTGGCCGCAATTTTCTTTAATTCACTCAGCACCTCCTGCTCGGTAAATGACTCGCCAATAGCCATCGGTTTTTTCAACCTGATATGCGAAGGGATGGTTTCATCAATTAACTGATCTAAGGATTTAACGCCAATTGCTTTCAGCATTTCTGCCGTTTGGGCTGCATCAGGTCCGATATGTCTTCTTTCAAACTGATCGGGATTGTTTATGTTCAGACTCATGTAATGATTTATTTAAAAAGTTCAGCAAAAGTAAACTTTTTAGCTAAAGGATAACAGGGTTATTCCATTTTAGAAATATGATTATTTTCAGGGAAATATGCCCTGCTGAACCAGATAGATAAATCCTCTAACCATTCTGATTAATCAATTCTTATCCTGTTTTTTTGCCGGGTTAAACTGTTTTAAACAGTTCTCCCCTGTCGGGCGAATGAACTTTTTTGCTTTGAATTCCAAAAACTCTGAAACTCAACATTAACTAAATTGGCTCTTTCTTTGCAGAAAGCACTTAAAAAGCTAAGATTGTATCCTGATATGAAGCAAAAATACCTCCTTTTCCTTTTCGCCTCTTTTTTACTATTTGCCTGCAACCCTTCGCGGTCGCTTACCAAGAAAGGGCAAAAATTAGAAACTGCAGGAATGTACAGGGAAGCCGCAAATTATTACTACGATGCCGTTAGATATAATAACCGCAATATTGAGGCTCAGATAGGGCTTAAAAATACCGGTCAGAAAGTGCTTAACGATTATTATGAAGAATTTTTCAGGGCCTATAATACCGATAAACTCAAAGAAGCTGTGTATGCATACCGAAATGCGGAAAAGTACTTTAAGGACTTAGGGCTACTGGGAGTTTATCTTAAATGGGACGACCATTATCAGGACGATTATCAAACAGCCGTAAGCAAATACCTTGAACAAAAATATAACGAAGGTCTTGAGTTTTTGAAAAAGGATGATTTTGAAGGAGCCGAAAAAAGTTTTAAAGAGGTGCTGAACTTCGACCCGGCATACAAAGACATTAAATCGCTAAAAGAAACTGCCACGCTTGAGCCATTATACCGATCAGGAGTTGATTTATTAAGTCAGAAAAAGTATGTCAAAGCATATGACCAGTTTAATAAAATATGCTCCTATACCTGTAAATATAAAAATACCGAACAACTGCGGGCCGAAGCGTTGGAAAAGGGAACGGTTACTATTGGGTTTTTCATTGACGATAAAAAAGCAAATAAAGCCGTACAAAGGGTGATGGCCGGGTTGATTACGGATGAAATAACCAAAGCAAACAACCCTTTTATCCAGTTAATTGACCGCGATAATATTGATAAACTTATTGCTGAACAAAAACTGAATATGAGCGGTGTGGTTGACGAAAATAAAGCCATCAGTGCCGGAAAACTTATCGGAATACAAAATGCATTTTTCATAAATATTATTGAGTACACTGCTAGCGAAACCAAACCAACAAAAAATTATAAACTGGGGTACGAAATTTACAACGTAACCTACAAAAATGCTGCAGGGGAAACCCTTACCCGCAGGGAGTCGTCTCCGTTTTACTACAACGAATATTATTCATCCATTACTTTTAAGTTTGCAGCCGAATTCAAACTTGTATCGTCTGAGACCGGAAAGATTTTATACAATAAAACCTTTGCAGATAATCAAAAGGATGAGGTTCACTATGCTGTTCCGATGAGAACGGTTAAATTGAATCAGATATACCCGATTAACGATATTCTTTACGGGAATACCGGCACCGTAAATTCCTTTAGAAATATGTTTTCGGGAAGGCAGCAGCTTAAAACAAACGAAGAATTACAAAGTGAACTTCTTCGAAAAATTGCCCGCAATATTGCGTATGATATTCTGGAATACCACCGACAGATCAGTTATCAATAATGAAGAAAAAACTTCCGCTTTCGTTTTATACAACAGGAGTGTTTCTGTTGCTGATACTTGTAGGATGCCATGCCCAGCGTTCCAAAAAGAATAAACCCGTTAAAGAAGCCGTTGAGGTAACCACTGTATCGAATTTACCCTCGTGGGCAGTAAAGCAACCTATAGATCCCGATTATTATATTGGCATTGCCGGAGTCGACAAAAAACCGGGCGATCGTGATTATAAAAATCTGGCACGTAAACAAGCTCTACATATGCTTTGCTCCCAGATTGAAGTGAAGATAAACAGTAACTCTTACCTTATCACGATTAACCGTGACTATAAATTTCAGCAGGATTACCTCACCTCGTCAAAAGCAAGTGTAAATACCAATATTGAAGGATATACGATTGCAGATGAATATGACGGAGAAAAAGAATATTGGGTATTTCTCCGTTTGTCAAAATACGAATACAAAAAAAGACAACAGGAAAAATTATCCCACGCCTCTGCCACCTCATTAAATTTTCTGGAACAAGCCGATAGGTTCACCACAGATAATCAATATGCCGCTGCTGTTTTGTTTTACTGCAAAGCATTGGCTGCAATGAAAAACTACCTGAATGAAGCTGTTGAGACAGACTACAAAGGGAAACAGATTTTTCTGGTAAATGAGTCGTTTAATAATTTGCAAAATCTCATCAATTCCATAAAAATAAATTTTGCCGAAAGCACTGCAACAGTAAAATTCGGAATGCCTTTAAATAAAGTTTTAACTGTAAACACCACCGCATCGGGACAAAAAGCTACTAACCTGCCGGTGGCATTTAAATTTTCGTCCGGTAAAGGAGAATTGACGGAAAAAGCCAAATCAAACGATCAGGGAAAAATTAATTTAATTCTTAAAAAAGTAACAAGCAATCAGGCATATCAGCAAATTGATGCTACCCCCGATATAGAAGCGATTTGCTCAGCCGATACCAACTGGAACGATATTAAGCCTTTTATTGACCGGATAGTAAAACCTGCCGGAAGTATTCTGCTCACAGTGATTGCCCCAAAATTTTACAGCACTGGAATCGAAAAAAACATGGGAAATCTACTAGAAGAACCGTATCTGATGAAACTAATTGATAAAAAACTTTTTGATGCCGGGCTTCAACTTACCTTAGACAAAAAAGAAGCTGATTATATACTTGAACTCGATGCCAATACCACCAAAGGAAATGTGGCCTACGAAATGGTAAATGCACAGTTGAAATTTAATTTGACTGTAAGAAGGGCGAATGAGATTGTTTACACCCAGTCTAAAACAGATATTAAAGGAATAAAATTAACAGCAGATGAAGCCGGGATGAATGCCTATAAAAATGCGGCTGAATATATTTCCAATACGGTTATTCCCGATTTATATAAACTTATTTTTAATTGAACTTTATACGAATATTCTTTTTTGCATTGCTGCTGGCCGGTAATATCAACTTTGCTTCTGCACAAAGTGATTTTAAGCAGGATATTGCCAACATCAAGTACAAGTACCTTGAATTGGCCGAATTCCCCAATTACTTAAAAAAGTCTGCATTTATAACTGAAATTGACTCGGAGGATAACAAAAGTTATATTGTTGGTGAGCTATTCGGATATTTTAACAAAGGGAAGCTGTGCATTATAAAAGAACATACCAAACATCATTTGGGAAGACGCACCAGAGAATTCTACTTATACGAAGGGAAACTGATATTTGTGTATGAACAAATTCAGGCTGTGCAATCCGACACGTTGCCCAATGGGGAAATACAAAAAAAACCAGCCGTAATTTTCAGTTGCAGTTACTACTTTAAGGATGACCGGCTCATTCAGAAAACACCCAAAGGAACCAGTTCCCCTTATCCGGCAGGATATAGTAATGGGAAATTAAAAGAACAGTTTTTATTACTGGTAGCCCAATATACCAAAAAACTGAGTGAAATAAAGGAACCCGAGAAAAAATGAATAAGGCCTGGATAAATGCATTCCGGTTACGCACCCTGCCCTTAGCTGCAGCCAGTGTGCTTATGGGGAATATTCTGGCATTCATTTACGATATTACAAACACTTCCTCCCTTAACATTTTTTTCCTGACACTGGCAACAGCATTTGAGCTGCAGATTCTGTCTAACCTGGCCAATGATTATGGAGACTTTATAAAAGGAACGGATAACGACAACCGGATTGGGAATACACGTGCTCTGCAAAGTGGAGAAATAAAACCCAGACAAATGCGCAGAATGATTCTTGTATTTGTTTTGCTTTCGCTCATCACCGGAGTTAGCCTGCTGATAAAAACTATAGGAGAACTGAATTACACTTTTCTATTTCTATTTGCACTTGGCCTAACGGCTATCACAGCTGCGATAAAATATACTGTAGGTAAAAAAGCTTATGGGTACAAAGGCTTCGGTGATATTGCTGTATTTCTTTTCTTCGGACTTTTTGCGGTGCTGGCCTCGGCTTATTTACAAATTGGTTACCTGAAATGGATCATGGTTCTTCCGGCAGCATCCACCGGTTTACTGGCCGCAGGTGTATTAAACGTAAATAATATAAGAGATATTGAAAATGACAAAGCAAGTGGCAAAATTACCATTCCGGTACAACTGGGGGAAAATGCGGCCAAAAAGTATCATCTGTTTCTAATTAGTACCGCTCTTTTTTTTCTACTTATATTCTCCATAACCAGATATAGTAACCTGTTCGACTTTCTTTACATTCTAGGATTTCCGTTGATCATTTCGAACACTATCAGTGTATGGAGAACCCCTCCTTCAGTAATCTATAACAAGCTATTGAAACAACTATCCCTTAGCACCCTGTTTCTTATCCTCCTTTTCGGAGCCAGTAATTTGTTAAGTTTCCTTTTCTTTTCCGATTTGTTATTTGGCTGGTTTTTTAGCTATTTTTATAAATGATCACCTGTTCGTATCACCCGCATACTTTTCAATTTAAAAAACCAGCAGTCACTTCGCGCGGTGTACTAACCACACGTACTTTTTACCTAATAAAAATAGATGATGGGGAAAGCACCGGTTGGGGCGAAGCCGGAACGTTACCCGGACTAAGTCTGGATGATAAGCCGGATTACGAATTATCGGTTGCTAAAACCTGCGAACAACTTACCGATACCCCTGCTTTACTCTCACTTCCCATCGAGGAACTTGCCGATGCGCTTGGTATTCGTTCTTACCCATCGCTGCTTTTTGCTATAGAAAGTGCAATACTCGATTGGAAAAACGGAGGCCGGTTTATGCTGTTTAACTCGTTATTCACTCAATCAAAAAAAGCGATACCCATAAACGGACTCGTGTGGATGGATACCGCTGAAAACATGCTGAAGCAGGTAGAGGAAAAAATTAATTCCGGATTCACCTGCGTGAAACTGAAGATAGGAGCTCTTGATTTTGATGAAGAATGCCGGCTTTTGGAAACAGTGAGAAAAAAATACAACCCCTTTCAAATTGAATTAAGAGTAGATGCCAATGGCGCATTTGGATCAGATTCTGTGTTTGAACAACTGAATGATTTGGCCCGTTTTGATATTCATTCTATTGAGCAACCTGTTAAAGCCGGACAATGGGAATTAATGAATGAAGTATGCCTTAAAAGTAAAATTCCTGTGGCCCTCGATGAAGAACTGATAGGAATAATAGAATCAAAACAGGAAGATTTACTTCTGAAAACAATTTCGCCCGATTTCCTCATTCTTAAACCGGGTTTGCTTGGAGGTTTTGCCCGATGCGAAAACTGGATAAAACGGGCAACTAAATTATCCATTGGCTACTGGATGACTTCGGCCCTCGAAAGTAATATTGGCCTAAATGCCATTGCACAATACACATCTACCCTCCCGGTTGTTATTCCGCAGGGACTTGGAACAGGACAGCTTTACACAACAAATTTTGAATCTCCGCTTGAAATTGAAGGCGGAGCGCTGCATTATCGTTACGGCAAAAGGTGGAAAGTTGTTTAAGTATCTTTTTTTAGTGCCGAGTTTCCGTAGATAGCATAAAACAACGCAACTCCGATAATGCTTCCGGTGGTATTTGCCACAACATCATTCCAGTCGGCTGAACGCTGAAAAAAAACAAACGCCTGCAATGCCTCTACCAGCATTCCGTAAAAAATGCTTACAGCCAAAGCCGCTCGTACTGCACCAAAACGTTTTGGAGAATACCGGTATTGTTTTACCCGCGCCACTATAAGCAACAAACTCAGTACGGCATAAAAAAAGAGATGCACCAGTTTATCAAACGAAAAGGAAAAATCCCAGTGAAAAGACGGAAACTCGTCACCCTGTAAAGCACAAAGGAGCAGAATAACTGCTCCCCAGGCTATCGCATTGATATAATATTTAAAAAACGTTTTAATCAAAAAAACTACTGCCCAATCAGAGAGCGGTATGCTCCGGCATCCATCAGGTCAGCTAATTCTGCCGTGTTGGTCATTTCTACTTTCACCATCCATCCGGTTCCGTAGGCATCCTGATTTACCGATTCAGGGTTTGAATCAAGTCCGCCATTTTTCTCTACCACTTTACCTGAAACAGGCATAAAAAGGTCGGAAACGGTTTTAACCGCCTCAACCGTTCCGAATACACCATGCTGAGCAATGGTTGTGCCCACTGAGTTAATGTCAACAAAAACAATATCTCCCAATTCGCTTTGAGCGAAATCGGTGATTCCGATAGTTGCAATATTGCCCTGAACGGAAACCCATTCGTGGTCTTTGGTGTACTTGAGGGTGTCTGGAAAATTCATATTCTTCAAATTTTCGGCTAAATAAAAACAATCAGACAGGAATACCTAATATTTTTTACTGAATTGTGTACCGCATCGAAAATCCGCCACTGGTAATGGCAGTCGGGAACGTATTGGAAGTGGCCGGTTTGGTTACCCTTCGATCATAGAAAATCCTGATGTTCAATTTTTCATTAATCATGTAGTCGATGGTTGGCCGTATAGTTATCACTTTATTTCCATTCACCGGCTGGTTGTCAATCGACTGGTCAATTTTACGTACAATGGTTCTGTTATCGCGAATGGAGAAGTCCATTCGCATATTAATATCATTCTTTAACACGGTTTGACGTCCGCGCGCGCTTATGAAAGGTATTTTAAGCTCCTTTGGCCTGTACCCAATACCAATGGTGTATTCTTTATTCCTTGATTCGGTAATCTGGGAATTGGTAATAGCAAGATTTAAGGTACGATCGGTGTTGTAACTAAAACTGGTTGTTAAACTATTCAAAAATGTTACATCAACTCCAAGTAACGGTGCAAAACGCTCGGTAATACTCACCGATGAAACAATGTATTTAGGTTGAATAAGCCCCGAACTGTCGAGTCCCGGGAAATAATTTACCGAAGTGGTATACTTTGGAATACTGTATACCGAACTGTAACTATGGCTTATGCTCACATTGGAGGTATATTCCTTTAGCAATTCCAGTTTACTTAAACCGTTGTAGGTAATTCGCCAGTTCATATCGGGCAAACTTGGGAAAAGCTGAAGTTTCTGCCTGTCGGGACTTTTACCTGAATAGGCCGACAGAAAGGAATACATCAGCACCTCCTGCTGCCCACCACTATATCCCTTAGGAAAACCTTTCGGATCGGTTCCAACCGAATAAAAAGGATTACTGTTTTGCAAACGTTTGGCAATGGTATACCTGCTTCCTACAAATTTCTTGAAGGTGGCATCCGGATCTTTAAAAGCAGTATTAAAAATGTTAAACGTCATGCTGAACGTTCCGCTCTCAATAGCACCCAGATCTCTGAAATCATTAAAACTATTGGTAGTATCGTACTTGAAGTTTGCACTATGCGTAATACTAAAATCGCGCTTCATGGTAACCTCCACCCGCATATCGGGAATGGGTTCAAGAATAGCTCTGATATTAAAATTGGTGGTTTTACCCTGTGAGAATTGAGATGCAATCCGAAGGTCATTGCTTATCCATCCGTTTCGTGCCGCCCGGTACCTGAAGTCGGGATCCTGTGAACCAAAAATAAAATCCAATCCCGGAGCATTTAAATCCCAATCCTGCCCCAGATTACCCGGTTTTGGATTAAAGCCAGGCAATGTAGTATTATTACTTTGCCCGTAAGAAAAAGTAACACTTCGCAACGACATTAATAAACGAAATCCTGATTTAACTATTGGTGAGGCTTCAAATTTCTTCTTCGGTTTTACCTTTTCCCAAATGGTATCCTTTTTAGTTGTTCCTGGTCTTGTTTTCAGAGTATATTTCTTTGGCTTTTTCTTTTCTTCTTCCCTGGCCTTTTCTTCCAGTTTTTTTGCCATCGCGGGGTTATTAATTTTCTGCAAAAACTTTGACTTGTTGTAAAGTCCCGTCATATTTAACTGACCATTTATTGTTTTTGCCTGTTGATTGGTGATGGTATTTCCCAGACTATCGGCCGCTGGCGGAGCGGTTTGCCAGGTGTACTGCGCACTGTAACGCGTACTTACGGTTACCCAGTTTAAGGCAGGAATTTTATTAATAGGCACGTTATAAGTTAATGCAGCTGTCTGGTTAAAATTGGTGGTACGGCCCATTCGTAATAAATTAGCGCGTATACTGTCTCTTGCTTCCTGTGTGTTGATTTTTCCGGCAGGTTCATCAATACGCGCGTTCACTGTTGCCGTGTAGTCAAGTTTTAAAGAACGTGTTAGATCCCATCTTAACTCATAAAAACGGGTCATCGTATAGTTCTTATCGTACAACGGGGCAATAATGGTATTCTTGCTGTCATTGTTCCGGTAAATGGTTTCACCAAACCTGCGGTCGAAGGTATAACGCACGGTGGCCACACTCGGGAGGTAATTAAAATTAAACTCCTTTACCAAAACCAGACTTTTGGGTTTAACTTTTTTAAACGGTTGCACTGGTTTGTTCTGGAAGTTGAAAGAATATGCACCCACCACCTGATAATTTTTGGTGAGCTGATATTCGATAAACTCGTTACGTTTATAAATTTCCGAATAGGAATAAGAGAAACTCAGATTCTCCACATCGTACACATGTGCCTTCTGACTACCAACTCTGTTCTTTCTGATATTGGTAAAATTAATGCTTCGCTGGGTGGTAAAATCTTCAGATGCGGCAATTATTCGCTGTCGTTCTGCCACGTTGCTTGTTTTTAAAGCCGTACTTAGTTTTATGTCGGGATTGAGTGGATTGTAGAGCGGTTTAATTGACGTTTGAGAATAAGAATAAAACATTGGAATGCTTATTCCAGATTTTACCGGGAAAAACTTGCCTAATTCGAAATTAGATGCAAAACTTAACTGGAGTTGCTCTTTTAAACTTCTTTCGTTTAATTTTTTATCAATACCACCCCACCCAACACTATAATAATTTACCGATCCGTTTAATGTTCCAAAATCGGCCAATTTGGTTACAACCCGTCCGGTGGTAGCCCATCCGCCTCTGTTAATAAAATCGGATACGCGCAATTCATTAAACCAAACTTCGCCACATTTCGGCAAAGCATCGTCCAATGGGTTATCGTCACTGCGTTTTGGATTGCGCACACCAAGCATTATCACTTTTACATTACTTAAATCGGGAAGCCCGAGAACGGTAATTTTCCGGGTGCCTATAGTGATGGTGTATGGAACCGTAAGACTTACATTATTGCTTGTTCTGTTTTGCTTGGCTAAATAAAAATCTTCAATATCGGCACTTATTTCATTTACCGAAGGCCAGATTAAATTCGGGTCAGCAGTTCCGTAAGCAGTGGGTGTTAATGGAATTTCGTACTCATAATAGTTATTGGTAAGGTCGGTACCCAAGCGAATGAAAGCGGTTAATTCACCCGGTTTCAGGTTATCTCCCTCGGCATGCAAAAACATTTTCAGTTTTTTGTAATTTCTGATATCAAATACCGTGGTTTTAAAAACGGCCTTTGCATCTCCATCTTTCAGGTTACAAACTTTTAACGAAAGCGATTGCTCATTGAGCTGCACCGGTTGCGGGTTAGATATATCCTGCTCGCGAATAATGCCCGGAGGTAACGTATAAATAATTGGAGTTCGCTTGCTGTTTTCTTCAATATTTACGGTGGAAACCACAAAATCGGTTAAATCGTTCGGGTCAATAGGGATATGTTCACCCGGGCGTACCAGCGAGTTGGTATACTTTCGCCAGTCAGCACGTACCAGATTTATTTGTGCAAAACGAAGAATCATGCTGTCAGAAAATCCGCGCAAAAACATACGCATAAAACGAATGGATTTAAAATCAGAAATCTGACCAATTTTGCTTTCGTAATCATGCACCGGAATTTTTATCTGAAACCATACCGCACTGTCCTTTTTCCCATTGGCTAATTCTTTATCATACTTCACCACGCGATCGGTTACATAATTTTTCCCTACCTGCAATCCGTTTTCACTTATGTCAACGCGGTATTGGTAGTACTCCTCCAGTTCGTTAATGGTAAAATCCTTATTCAGGTCTTCATCATCTGGTGTATTGGTAATGGCTGTCGGATAACTTTCAGGCGACTGGTCCGGAGTTGGCGAGTTTCCTTCGTGCGAATTAATGCGCTGATACCTGACCAGAATGGGAATTTCATTGTTATCAAAATCGGTCCCTCTGAAATAATGAAAATTATCTCCCGAAGGATCTTCAAGTGCGTTGAGGTAGGCTTGCGAGGCCGGCCCGAAAGCAGTTTGTACTTTTTGCAGATAGCTAGCATTAAAATATCCTATTTCATCATCATCAATTAATCCGTCTAAACCCGCATCCTGCCTTTTACGGGCATTGGGATCCGAATCAAAAGCAAAATTGATAGTAGGTACTATCGGCACCCTTCCCCATGCGGTAGTGTCCGTTTTAGTCCCTAAGATATCGACATCTTTTGGTAATCCGTTTTCAAAACTTTTGCGTGAATCTTTCAATACATCTTCCGAAACATTTCCAAGGTTAATATATAGTTCACCCGGATTGGTTACCCCATACTTTTTATATTCCATGTACGGGTCCATCATCCATATCTCGATATAATCAATATTGGCTGCTTCAAAATCGTTTGTTTCTAACCTGCGCATAATACCTCCCCAATTATTCTGAGGATTGGTTAACTGCCCTGCACCGTTCAATCCGTTGATAGTATAATTGTAAGGCCCGCGTTTGTAAGGGTAAAAAGCCAGGTCGAAAGTTTGAAGGGTGGTAGGCATGCCCTGCTGAATTTTTTTACTTGGCCATATTTCATCAATTGTTACTGCACGCACCATATGACTGCTTCGCTGGTCCAAATCTTCTTTAATATGTTTTGGCGTAAGATTCATATCCTGGGTAAATAACGGGTCAATGCTGTACCATGAAAGCAACGCACGCCTGAACCCTAAACCGAGATTATTATTTCCCAAACTGGCCTCGGGAAATAAAGTTGGTTGCCCTTGCGGAATACTTGCCAGCATCCAGTTGTTTTGCCCTTTTAAATCTATGGGGGTTTCGCTTCCTTCAAAATCGTCAATGTAAGCATTTCCACCTTTACCTATCATTTTTTGTACGCCCGGAAATAAACGTGCGTATTCACCGCTGAACTGAACGGAAGACATTTCTTTCGTTTCAATGAATGGAAGTTTATCAACCATTTTTGTGAGCCAACGCGATTGTTTGTTGATAGACCCGTCAACTCCGATAACCATATTGGCAATGGGTTCCTCGCCAATATTCACTTTAGGAGTAAGTGGTTTTTCGCGCAGGTACATGACCGTACCACCAAAAATCACATCGTTGCTTGCCTTGAAATCAAAGCGCGAACCCATGAGTGTTTTTTGCTGAATATTAAACATGGTATTGCTTTCGGACGAAACTTTAATTACCGCACCCGATGACAATAACCCGGTGTTGATGATACGAACTCTACCCGCAGAATAATCTACAATAAAATCCGTCCCTTCGGTGAGCAGGGTTCCGTTGGCAGTAACTTTTACCGAACCCTTGGGTACGTTGATAGATCCAAGTGGAATTTCGGACCCGGCAGCACTTTGATAGCTTCCCCTCAGGAAAAACTTATTCTTTTGCGGAATCTGCATGGCCGCAAAACGGGTAGAATCGTAGAGCTCCTGAAAAGTATAATAATTGGCTTTGGTTGAATCCACGAATTTCGTTCGCAGGTAACTTCCAAAGGGCTCTGTTACCGGAAAAATAATTCGGCCGTTTGACGAGATTACCGTGTATCGCTCGAGAAAGTCAAAATTTCCATCGGGGGTAGGTTCCTGCTGCACATTCATCCGGTCGAGATTAAGTACAGTGAGCAGTGGTACTCCCTGCAATTTACTCTCTCCTGCTGCCGGTATGTAATTCAAATCTGAACCTGAAGGATCGTCAGCATAAATAATATTCATTCTGAAATCCTTTGGCTGCACCTGATAAGCTCCCAGCGAATAAATATTTTTCATCATCAAATCCCACATCGGATAATCGGGTCTGATGTTTTGCCCTTTCAACATTTTCAGGAACAACACATTCGGACGGGCAGAATTTGCCGGAATATCGGTTGAGAATTCACCCACCTTATAGGGAACTCCGTTAATGGTGTACTCATAAGCCACACACAGCATCTCATCCGAATTGAGTGCATTGTTAAGCGAAATATACCCTAACTTTTCGTTCAGAATATATTCGTTAGCCGACAACTGACGAGCATAGTTAAGCAACTGGTAATCGCGAACCGGCTCGAGGTAGGTAGAATAAATTTTACTTTGATCCTGCAACGTTTGAATTACCTCATACGAATTACGAAGTGAGGAATCGCTGCTAAGCGCAAAAGTATTATACAATTTATTCGACCGGTTGGAAGGAGCACGCTCTCCGTTAAAGTCAACCACATCGGGGGTCTTATTGGCCATATGTGCCGTATCCCACTCGCCAAAATCCTGTACTCCCAGCACATCGCGTACACCCTCGTAAGCTCCCGATTTATTGGTTACCCACACCTCAATGCGGGTGATTAAAACTGGTGATGCAATCACAGGTAAACTCGATAACCACGTATTGTAATTATCACGAAACAGGTGAGCAAGGAAAAAATGTTTATTGGCTTCGTAATTATCGCACTGAATATCGAACTTGGTAATTTGCGCACCACCTGAAATTTCGGTTTCGGTAATTTTACCTTTTTGCTGAGAGTAAACCGAGGTCCACGTAAGCCTGCCGAATTGCATTTGTGTTTTGATTCCAAATAAACTCTGGCTACCCTGAATCAGTGAGGACTGAAGTGGTAAACTCACATTTCCCAACTCAATTTTTTTGATGATTTCGTCTTCTTTCCCGGTGTAATTAAGTTTGGTTTGGTTTTCAAAATCAAACGTTGCTTCGGTATCGTAATTCATACTTACCTTCAGCTTATCCCCCACACTTCCCTGCACATTCAATTGAATTTTTTGTTTGAAGTCGAACTGGCCGGTGCGTTGCTGACGGGCAGTGAAAGCCGGATTCCGAACAGTATTAAAATTTCCGGAGAAAATTAATTCGGCTGTACCCTGTGGTTTAATATCTATTACCCCGCTACCAAAAATACGGTCGAAAATTTTTGGTCCCACATTTAACGGAGGAATGATGCCTCCGCCTTTCACAAAGTTTTGCGCCTTGGAGCGTTGTTGAAAATATTGCTGTTGTGTTTTTTTCTGCTCTTCCTTCAAAAACTGATTGAATTCCTGCGTGGCAGGCAAACCATAAGGCTGACTTCCTACCTTATTGGTAATATTAAAATTTTTTCCGTCTTCATCCAGCACCACTTCTTCCTCCATATTCGGAGGATCCTGCAAATCGAGTGGATTTTTCTTTTTCCGTTCCCAGGGCTTTCGGTCTTTGATGGGGTACGGCATGTTGTTTTTTTTCGTACTGTCACCCTCCGGACCATCTTCTTCCACCCAGTTGTAAAGGTTATCTAATTTTGTTCGTGTTATTTCTCCCGAGGGTGTGGCACCCCACATCAGCGAAACAACTGCCGATGAAAGTGTAACTAAAAAAATGTTTTTGAAGCCCGGTGCCAACGTATCTTATTTTCTGATCACAATGTTTTTAAAGCTTGTTTTACCAATTCTTCTACAGGAAGTACTCCTCCATTGTTGATGATACGTAACAGTGCCTTTTCTGATTCAACTCTTGAAAAACCAAGCATGGTTAATGCAGCTAAAGCTTCTTCAAGATTAGCTCCTGAAGATTTATATGAGGCTGTATGTTCAATTCCGGGCGATTTCATTTTGTCCTGCAGTTCTACCAATAAACGTTGGGCCGTTTTAGGGCCTACGCCTTTTACAGATTTCAATAACGATAAGTTGCCTGATATTATTGCACTTTGCAATTCGCTGGAAGACAGTGACGATAAAATCATGCGGGCAGTATTGGGACCTATGCCCTGCACCGAAATCAACTGCCTGAACACCACCCGTTCACTCTCTTCGGCAAAACCAAAAAGTACGTGAGCATCTTCACGCACTACCAGATGGGTAAGTAACTTTGCTTTGCTCTTCTCTTTTACCTTCTCGTAGGTTTGCAACGAAATATGTACGCCATAACCCACTCCACCACAGTCAATCACTGCATAAGCGGGGGTTAAAGAGGTAAGGACTCCTTCAAGGTGCTCGATCATAAACTTTTTCGATAAAAAAAAGGCAATATTACAATTGCCTTTAGCTTTGTTTCACTTAGTAAAACCGGTTGCTAAAATACAAATTGTTTGCTTAATCGCGAGAAAAACATGAATTTTACCGCTACTGTAAGTCAATAATTTACATGAACATTGAAACGCTTCGTGAGTATTGCCTGCAAAAGGCAGCCGTAACTGAAAGTTTTCCCTTTGGAGAAGATGTGCTCGTGTTTAAGGTAATGACAAAAATGTTTGCTCTTATTTCACTGAGCGAACCCGACCATGTAAACCTGAAATGCGACCCCGAAAGAGCCATTGAACTTCGGGCTGAATTTCCCGAGGCGGTACAACCCGGTTTTCATATGAATAAAAGCCTGTGGAATACTGTACAACTCAATGCCGGACTCAACGAATCGCTGTTGCGAGACCTGATTGACCACTCGTATGAGGAGGTGGTAAAAAAAATGACGAAAAAAGAACGCGACCTGCTGCAGCACTAATCTTCCATATGCTGAAGCAATTCCTTCATGGGTTGCCAGTAGTACTCGTGCCATCCTTTATCAATGGCTGCGGCTTTGTGAGCGGGTATACCGGTTTGCTCAAAAATCAGTTTGGTTTTGCTTTTCCCGTAGCGAGCAAAAGCGAAAACTACTTTTGAAAAATGGTCTTCGGGCCAACCCTCTTCTTCCGCTCTCCATTCCTGAACAATTTTTTCTCCCGGAATCAGTTCCACGTTTTTACCTGTAATGTATCCGTCATAGGCCGAAAACGATTTTCCTTCTGTGTTTGATATCACCGTTTCGCTTCCGGTAAAGGTGGAATGCAGGTCTTCATTCATTAGTAAATTATACACCTCATCGGGCAACGCATTAAAAATTACTTCCTGCCTGATTATTTTTGTTTTCATATCCCCAAATTTGCCTAAAATTACAAATGAAAATGAAATTTACAATTGTGCTGCCTTTTTTTTTAATGCTTGCCTCCTGCAGCAATTCCCCAAAAGAAACTGAAACAGCGGAAGAGACCACCTCCCAAAATCAATCTACGGTTTACAACCCCGACAGCGGATACACCACCGGTACTACACTGAATAATAAAAAAACCGGATGGTGGAAATCGTTTAACCAACACGGACAACCTGTGGCCGAAGAATTATATGACACCACTGAACAGGTACTTCGAGAACGGTTAGTTACAAATGCCGAAATAAGTTCGGAACGAATGATAGCCGTATATGGCGAATTGGTTGTAACCTATCACCCCAACGGAAGAATTGCCTCCTACGGATATTACAAAACAGACAGCATTGATGCCAACCGCACCCTCTCGGGCGACTCGAGGCAGTTTGACAAAAACGGAACCCTGAGGCTATACAGTAATTTTAATGAAAAAACCGGACTTATTTCAGAAACGGAATACGATTACAAAGGGCAATTACTTGAAGAACGTTTCTTCCTTTATCTTAAAACAGGAGAAAGAAAAAACACCGGAACCTGGAAAAAATATAAAGATGGTAAATTGACAGAGCAAACAAAACAATAAAAGAGTTACCCTTTCATTAACTGACGAAGGTAAAGCTGAATGGTATTCTCCAAACCGTAGTACAGCGCATCGCATACCAATGCATGACCAATGGATACCTCGAGCAAACCATGCACCTGCGAATGAAAATACCGTAGATTCTCCAGACTTAAATCGTGACCCGCGTTTACTCCAATGCCTAAATTTGCTGCCAGCATAGCGGCTTTCTCAAATGGAGCAATGGCTTTTGCCTTGTTTGTTGCATAATCTCGCGAATAAACTTCCGTGTATAATTCTATCCTGTCGGTACCGGTAGCCTTAGCACCTTCTACCATTTTTAAATCGGCATCCACAAAAACAGAAGTGCGTATTCCGGCCTCCTTAAACAGAGCTATGGTTTCGGTAAGGTACATTTTATGAGCAACAGTATCCCAACCATGATCAGAGGTAAGTTGTCCCTGCGCATCGGGAACTAACGTTACCTGTGCAGGTTTCACTTCAAGCACCAGATCCACAAATTTCTTTTCTTTCGGATTTCCTTCTATATTCAGTTCGGTGGTCAATACTTTTTTTAATTCGTACACATCATTGTAGCGAATATGCCGCTCATCAGGGCGGGGATGCACCGTGATACCCTGCGCCCCGAAACGCTCACAGTCAAGAGCCGCTTTGATAACATCGGGGTTATTGCCTCCGCGTGAATTACGCAGGGTGGCAAATTTGTTAATATTTACGCTCAGTTTAGTCATGGTTTTTATTCCTCAAAATCTTCGCGCAGCATATCAAACAAAAATTCATCATAGAACTTTCCATCTTTAAAAACTTTTTGCCGCACACGGGCCACATGCCTGAACCCGCATTTCTCCATCACATTGGCCGATGCAATATTGTATTCAAACACTCCGGCATACACACGGTTCACATCGGTATGCTCAAACAAATATTTGGTAATCCATTGCAACGCCTTTGTGCCGTACCCTTTGTTCCAGTGCTCCTCGGCAATCCAGTACCCGATTTCCATATTCTGTGCATACACGTCTTCGTCCCGAAAACCACCTACCGAGCCAATCACTTCGTCATTTAACGTGATGGCAAAAACATGCTCAAAATGCGGATTTTCCTTTACATTTTTGATATACTCCCTGGCATCGGCAAGTGTATAAGGGTGCGGAAAACGATCGCGCATGTTGCGGGCAATATTTTTATTGTTGGCCATTTTAGCCAACTGTTTTGCGTCACTGTCTTTTGCTTTTCTGAATCCTAATTCTTCTTTCATATGTTCTATTGCTGGCGCGAGGTTAGTATAAAAATACTGTAGAATTGATTGCTCAAAGTTATGAATTTTCTATTTCAATATTTTTCTTCGTTTAGCCTCATTTAATAGCCACCTATCAATTTCTGCTTTGTTGGGATAGGACTGCAAATATTTTATAAATCCTTGTTCATGCTTCTTCATAAATATTCGAAGCGAATCAGGATATCTCTCAAAATCAAACTGTACTCCGCCAAAAATTGGATATGCAATTTTGCCATTTACAACGCCTATTCCGTAAACAGTGTTTAAATCGTGCTTGTAATCATGCGAGTCTGGATATATCAATTGATAGCGAGAATTTATATTCCCTGAATCAGTATAACTACAACAGAAAATTATTGAATCCTCACTTAAAGTATCTATACTCTTGCACACCAAACTACATTGAATAGAGCTATTCAGCTTTATTTTGAAATTCGCCATTTGATATGTTTCTTGTTGATAATTTAAATAATACATTGCCCATTTTATGTCATTCATCAATAAGTCTTCTTTTGTTGGGGCGTTTTCCTTTGTGCCATTCAGGTTACAGCCAATGACACAAAAGAGTAAACAGAGATAAAGTATCTTTTTCATGTTATCCTTAAATAAAGCCCTGCTAACGCGAACTTGTTTCCACATAAGCATCATGCTTTTTATGAGTCTTCCAATGCTGCGAAGTTACGGGCAAAACGCACCACCCGCTCATCAATAATAATATCTTTTTGCCTGATCGGTTCGCGCAATACCAACCCCTCCAGCGAGCGGCAACGGCTCAAGGCTACATACAACTGCCCGTGTGCAAAGGTACCTCCCGCCAAATCCACAATCATTTTATCAAAGGTTAATCCCTGGCTTTTATGAATGGTGATGGCCCAGGCCAGTTTTACCGGAAATTGTTTAAACCTTCCTATCACTTCACTCTCTACCCTGCGTCTGGAGGCATCCCAGCTGTAACGTTTGTTTTCCCAGGTTTCATGTTTTACTTCTTCAATATCCCCATTGGCCATTTTCACTTTCAGCGTATCTTCATCCAATGCATGAATGGTGGCAATGGTACCGTTTACCCAACGATTTCCCACCTCGTTTTTGATAAAAATAATTTGTGCTCCTTCTTTCAATACCAGATGCAAATCGGTCGGCAGATTTTTTTCACTGAAGTCGCCTTCCACCGTACCGGAGTACACCCGCTCGCTGCCCTCTAATTTATCCAGTTCAAATTCATTGATGCCCGAGGCTACCTGGTTGCGGGTGGTAACGGTGATATACAAATCGTCTTTGGTTGGATGAAACGTGCGGTTTACGCGTTGGTTCAGTTCGGTTAACTCAAATTCATCGGCACGGTTCAGCCGTATGGCATCAAGTAATTTAATAAAATCAGGATCATTTTGTCTGAACACTTTGCGCAACTCTAAGCAATGCATGTGCAACTCTTCAAATACCTTTGCATCAAAAAAATAGTGGCTACGGTAATGCTCCGAAAAAAGATAACGCTCAACTTCGTTTTGCTGTACCACCGGCTCCAATTGAAATAAATCACCAAAAAAAATGACCTGCTTGCCCCCGAAAGGCAAATTGGGTTGGCCGCAATTGAGCCGAAGCGTTTGGTCAATGGCATCAATTAAATCGGCACGCAGCATCGAGGCCTCGTCAATGATAAAACAATCGGTTTTGTGAATCATTTTAAAACGGGCACTGTGCTTGGGAAACAATTTTATCTCGTCATCGCCCGGCACAATAGGTCTGAATGGCAAGAGAAAAAACGAATGCACCGTTTGCCCGCCTGCATTGATGGCTGCAATACCGGTAGGTGCCAGCACCACACATCGTTTTATGGTATTAGCCACCACATGGCGCAACAGGGTTGATTTACCTGTGCCTGCTTTGCCCGTAATAAACAGGCACTCGCGCGTTTGCTCAATGGCCTCGAAAGCCCTGCGCAAATAGGCATTGGAAAAATCAGGGGTTACTACCGGTGGATGTTGCTCCATGGCAGCGAATATCGGGAAAACTGAAGGCTATTTATAAAAAAATCCATTTAATAAAATTTGATTTCGCAATGTTTTCTTTAATCGGTATTGCTTTATCAATAAGTTTACGATTTTATACTTCATCCCAAAAAATTATACCTTTGTTTGGCACTCTGTAAATAAAAACAAATGGCATCAAGTAATTCAACCTATTTAATTTAAAAAAATGAGTGAATGGGATTCATTAACATCAGACCAGAAAGCTGAACGCAACAACCATTTCCTAAACGAATTACCGACCTCGGATGATTTTGGGAGTATTACGCTTGAAAAAAATGGAAGAAATTCGTCTGCTACCATAGTTGGCAGTGCCTTAGCAAACCATTTTCCCTTATGGGATGCCTTTACAGCAGGTAATCTGCCCGAAAATTTTAATTTGGGAATCCCTGAATTTCACAAATCAAGCAAGCCTTTCGATTTCATAGACCATTTTTCGCTATCTGGCACCAATACCGGTGGCTGGTTCATCAGCAAGAAAGCGAAACATGTATTCGAGAGCTTTAATCTTGGGCGCCACAAGTTTTATCCTCTGACAATAACTAAAAACGGAGAGCAATTTGACTATTTTTTACTTGCAATAAAAACATTGGATGATACCTCAATTGACTTCTCTAAAAGTTCATTCTACCTAGATAATGGCGATTTAGATTCCGAATTGATTCCAATTGAAATTGGGTCCCTTGAAAAATATAATAAATTAAGTACAACACTTTATATTTTTGCCCGAAACATAATTCTCAATAGTCAATTCGATAAGTCGAAAGATTTAATTAATTTCAGCATGACGCCTTTTGGTCCATATTTATCAAAGCGACTTATTAAAGCAATAATTGAGCATAAACTAACAGGAATTGCAATCGCCAAAGAGCTAAATATTCACATTTCCAATGATAGGTTACAAACGAAATCCTAAGTGGATTATTTGTAAAATGATTAACCAATTATGTTATTACTAATAGCAATCAATGAACACTTATACTTTTGAGCAAACCATTACGGGTAATCCCACACTGGCAGGTGAATATGAAAAATGCCGATTCGAGCACTGCGAGTTAAGTCAGGCTGATTTATCCGGAATAAAATTTATTGATTGCACCTGGCACCACTGCAACCTGAGTACGGCTAAGCTAAATAACACCGCCTTTCAAAACAACCATTTTTCGCACTGTAAACTGCTGGGATTATCCTTTGCACGGTGCAATCCGTTTTTACTTTCCTTTCGGTTTAATGATTGCGTGATGGGCATGGTATCGTTTTATAACCTGAAACTGAAAGGAACCCTGTTTACCAATTGTCAGCTTCAGGAAGCCGATTTTACCGCTACCGATTTTACGCAGGCGATTTTTAACACCTGCGATTTGTATATGGCCACTTTTGATGCAACCAATCTGGAAAAAGCCGATTTGCGCACAGCTTTTAACTACTCGATTCACCCGGATAAAAACAAACTGAAAAAAGCACGGTTTTCGCAGCAGGGTATTAGTGGTTTGCTACAGCATTATGATATTATAATTGAAGATTGACCCGATACTCCTGATAGTATTTTTGCTGCTGTTCCTAGCATTCAGTACCGATAGAAACATTGCATTCTGCCGCAGAATCCTACAGCAGACTTAACCAGTGGGTTGTTTGTCTGGCTAAAATAATCACTATTCCCAAAAAAAGCCGGAGAAAAATTTCCCCGGCTTTATTCATACACTCCTAAGCTTAAAACTCCAGGCGGTAACTCAATACCGGAATGAGCGGAGTTTGGTACCAGTATTTTACCTTCCCCGTATTTACATCGTAATATTGTCCCCCAATATTTTTACGGTTGGTAGAATTTTGAATATCGAGGGCAAGTGTACCGGTAGAATGTTTAAAATTACGTTTCATACTTACTCTCACGTCTAAACGAAAATAATCCGGATTTTGAATGGTGTAAGCTTTACTTTCAACAAACTGTGTTTCTCCTTTGGCAATGGATGCATTCAAATCAATAGGTGAGTAACGCAGGCCTCCGGCATATTGAAATTTGACATTCATCCCGATAATTTTGTTCTTGCGTTTTTCAGAAAGCTGCCATTCTTTTCCTGCCGTAAAAGAAGCGGAACGACCGGTATTAAAGCGTGTATTGAACCAATGTCCGTCAAGTGTACGGTAACGCGAATCATAAACAGAAGCCGATAGCAGATAGTAAAAGTTTTTGTGCAGAAAACGTTCAACGGTTAGTTCTAATCCGTAGTTACGGCCCTTACCTTTATTTACAAGTTTATCGGTAACATATCCGTCTACCACATTAATCATGGAGAGCGTACTTCCTGCCTGGGCAGCAACCGGAATATTGAAGAGGTGCTGATAATACATTTCGGTTTTGATATGTGTGTGTGTAGTCACGTTAATATCGTGCGAAACTACAAAGTGATGAGCTTTACTCATTCCAAGGTTTTTATTCATAGCTATATTGGTAACGGAATTGCGCGTGAAATACGCACCCAAAGGCTGAATCTGGCTATGTATTCCGTAACCTATAGCGATGGTACGTTTTTCAGATGCGGCATAACTTACGGAAGCTCGTGGTTCGATAGCGAAGGCTCCGTTCAACAATAAATGCAGTGTGTGAAATCCGGTGTTCACGGTAAATCTGTCTCCTGCCTTATGGTTCCAGTTGGTGTACAACTGCACGGTTTGGGTTTGGCCCCGGGTATCAATTTCCGTTTCCATCAACCCTAGTGAATCATTGCGGTGGTTCTGACGCAGGTTATAGTAAAGTGAGTTTACAATAATTCCGCTGCGCAAGCTATTTCGGGCATTGATTTTATGATTTAGTAAGCTACTCCAGGTTATTTTGCTATTCACAAAACGTTCATCCGTTTTTTGAAGCGCCACATAATTCAAATTTAATTCCTCGCCATAATCTCTGTAATCAGTACCCGATAATGCAAGTATTGTTTTGATATATGTTTTTTTGCCCAGCATCTGCATATAACTTACTCCAGCAGCTCCGGTATTGGCGTTAAACTTACTGTTGTACCGGTAAAAAGGATCTTCCTTCCATTTCATCGAATCTTTCTCGGCTGTCATTTTCTGGCTGCTGAGTCCACCAAATCCGAATACCCCAAACGCACCCGATTTTCCGGAAGGGAGTGAGATATTAAAGGACAGGTCCTGAAAATTGGTAACCCCTGCTCCTACTTTTACCCCACACATACTTAGCAGCGACAAAGTAGAATAACGGTAGTTGATCAGGTAAGAGCCTTCGTATCCTTTTTTTAACGGCCCTTCGGTAGCAAAGTCAATACCGAGTACTCCTGCCTGAAATGTGTTTTCCCTTTTCTGGTTATTTCCTTTGCGGAGCCTGATATCAAAAACCCCAGAGAGTGCATTGCCATATTCAGCCGTGAATGCACCGGTAAGAAAATCGGAATTACTCATAAGCTGAGCGCTGAGAATAGAAATACCGCCTCCCGAAGTTCCTGTACCCGCAAAATGATTCGGATTGGGAATATCCACCCCTTCCATCCGCCAAATCATGGAATTGGGCGAGTTGCCGCGAATAGAAATATAATTACTGCCGTCATCACCCTGAACTACTCCGGCAAATGAAGTTGCCATTCGCGCAGGGTCGTTTACCGCTGCAGCAAATTTTTGCGTTTCCTCAACTGAAAACGTGCGCGTACTTACTGCTGCAATTTCATTTACGGGTTTATTTTTTTGCTGGTTTGCTTTTACGATAATTGCCCGTTTCAACACAATGGCTTCCTCCAGCTGAATGGTTAAAATAACCTCCTTGCCCGAGTTCACAATGATATTCGGAAGAATAAAATCTTTATACCCAACATAGGTAACTTTAATACTCTGACGTCCTACGGGTACGTTTTTTAACATAAATTTTCCGTTGATATCAGTGGTTGTGCCATTTACCGGATTTGAGTTTTCAAGTGTCACAATAGCTCCCGGAACGGAGCTTTGAGAAATCTTATCGATTACATTTCCCCGAACAGTTTGGGTGAGTTGCTGGGCATAGATATTTGTTAACCCGAAAACACCCGACACAAGCAGCATGAATTGTTTTTTCATAATACACAAATAATGGAATTTAGTTTTTATTGAATGATACATAAAATAGTTTTAGTGGATGAGAACAGATGGATTAGTTAAGATGAAACCGCAGGGATGCCTGCGCTCCGGCAGTTAACCGGTTGCGGTAGTCGTAGGAATCATCGTAAAGTGAATAGCCGGGTTTATACAAACTTTCTCCCGAAACCGAACCTTTGTGTATCCACGTAACTGAGGGACCTGCCACCAGCGAGATTTTTGGAGTAATATGCAGGCTGAAACATGCAGTAAGGGAAGTAAACATTTGCGGATGCTGCTCAATAGAACTTTGAATAGTCGCTTCTGGATTAAACCCGAACGTTTTGTTTAACCTGATAATGGTTCCTAAACCAGCACCATAGGCAAACTGATTGGTATATGCCGGATTAAACGAAAACATAATCGAAGTGTATAATTTAGGAACACCAATTTTGTAGGCTACTGTTGAAGGAAATAAAGTTGACGTGCCGATTTCGAATGCACTGAAACCTCCTTTACGTACAATAGAAACAAAACCCAGCGGGACTCCATCGCTAATGGAATCGGCAATGTTTACAAATCCGATTTGCGACCCGACAATACTGTAGTTAGTGCTATTTACAAAACCAATCTGCGCACCTTTCAATCCTTTACCTGCCGTATTAACAAATCCGATTTGCGCACCCGCCATCGAATCTTTAACCACGTTTACAAAGCCCACCTGCGTTCCGGTTAAGCTATCTTTGCACAGATTTACAAAACCTACCTGTGCACCCTTTATTTTACCTGCGGGAATATTCAAAAAACCAACCTGCGCACCTACTATCGAATCGTTGCACAGATTTACAAATCCGGTTTGCACACCGCGCACATATTTTCCGCTGATATTTACAAATCCTATTTGTCCTCCGTTAACTGAATCTTTCACTAAATTAGAAAAACCAATTTGGGCACCATTAAAATAACCACCGGTGTTGTTTACAAATCCAATCTGAGTTCCATTAATATTTTTTTGATTTTGATTTACAAATCCAATCTGCGCCCCATTCTGACTTCCCTGGGCCACATTTACAAACCCAACTAATGGTGCCGGAAAGTGATCAGGCACTTTATTTATAATAAAAGTATAAACAGTGCCTTTGTATCGGGTAGAATCCTGTGCATAGGAAAACGAAAAAAGAAACATAAAAACCGCAGCTGCGGCCAGATGAACGGGTATAATTGCTTTCATTTTGTGTAATATTTACACCTATGACAAGCTGATGGACACTTACCCCTATCTGCTTATGAAAAAAAATTATAAAAACCTTAAACCTATTTTGCCGCCAACCCAAAGTTTCACATTGGTTCCGTTGTTAAAACTATGGTTTGTAAAAGAGTAAGGAGCCAGTTGATTATTAATTGCCAAATAATCGGTGGAATGAGCATAGGTAAATAAAGCCCTGAAAGCCGGGCCGAATGTGATGGAAATTTTTTGAGTTGCCCTGGCTTCAAAACCCACAAAAACTGATGTAAGTAAGGGGGCATTTTTAAAATTGAAATCCTTAACCAGCGACTGAGCATCAATATCACCTCCAAAATTCCAATTTTTACCCATGCGGGTGTAACTGCCCAAGCCATATCCTACTCCGGTAATGGTAGTGCCGTTTACAAAAGGATTAACCCCGATTGAAAAAATATTATGAAAACTCAGTACACCTGTACGAAACGCTAATTGTGCATACAACACCTCATCTCCTGCCAACTCCAATTTATGGTATCCGTGGTGCACATAACTTAAAAATCCGACCGGAATACCGTTGCATGAATCAGCTACATTAATTAAAGCTACCTGTCCGCCCTTTACTTTACCAGCTGCATTTACCAACGAAGCACATTGCCATCCGTTTACTTCAATCGCAGTATTTACTAACGAGGCGGCTTGTACTCCATCAGCTTTTAGGCAGGCATTAACTAAGCCTGATGCCTGAACTCCCATAAAATAACGGCATACATTTACCAATCCGGCTGCCTGAACTCCGCTTATGGTATCTGTTAAATTTATTAATCCTGCAGCCTGCACACCTGTAACTTTTCCAAAGTTGAGGTTCATTAATCCTCCGCCTTGCACGCCCGAAAGTGTTTGCCGGTTAATATTCATCAATCCGGCAAATTGCCCACCCGTTACATTTCCACCCACCAGATTCATCAACCCTGCGCCCTGGAAATATTTTACGTCTCCCCGGTCTATATTTATTAATGCCCCAAACTCAGCCTTGTTGATTCCCTGTGAGTATCCTCCCAGCAGATTAAAAGAAAAATCATTGACCGTATTTCCTGATAAAAGCTGATTTGTGCTGAGGTAAGGGACAAACGAAAATTGCACCCGTGTAAATAAAGTATCCGAAATATTGTGTAGGTTAGCCTTGATGCGGGGCGACACCCATTGCTCCAGAAATTTCTTCTTCCTTCTTATTTCCGGGAAAACAGTATCTGTTTGTTCTGAAGGTAAACTATCGGCCTTAACGAGCTTTTCTTCCATTTTTTTTTCTTCTGCTACCGGATTAATAATGGGTACAATCCTCTCGGGTTCCCGTTGTAATATAATATCAATGGTATTCTCGAAAGTTTGAATAATTATGGAAGTATCCAGGTAATTTTCTTTTAGTACCCTTATTTCGATTGGTAAAGTATTGGCCGGAATTTGCAAACTGAAAAATCCATACACATTAGTTACTGCAGACAATTGATTTTTTTTATCGAATACACTTGCATCAATAAGTTTGTATCCACGTGTATCATGTATGTATCCGCTAATGGCAATTTTTTTAACCGGAACATTTGCTGCAGGTGCTGGTGCAGCTATCAATATGATGTAATTGCCCTTTTGTTTATACTGAACGGAATTTTTGAAAAGCAAATTCAACACCAGCCTTACCGGCTTTTTAAGCAGCGACAGCGATACTTTATTTGTGACAGTAACTTTGGCCGGGTTGTAAGAAAACTGAATTCCTGCCTGCTGTGCCACCAGAGATAAAACCTCTTTTACGGGCTCGTTTTGCGCACGCACGCTCACCTCTCGTTCTAATGCAGGAAGGTTGGCTGCAAAACAGGTTAATGAAGAAAGAATAACAGACAAAAAAGAAATTAAAATGTATTTCATGGCAAACAGGCTGTTCCTTTGAGGCGATACCCGGAAGGTATTTTATCAAACGATAAACCCAATGTTTCAGCAAGTATGGTTACTACCACTTCAATTGGCTGTCCGTTAAAATCAACCGTAATCAGGCATTTTTCAAGTTCACTGTTGGCTAAACTTATTTTTTCAGGGTATGCCGCATTAATCATTTCAATTGCTTCTTTCAATGTGCTGTTACTAAAATGAAACACCCGCTTCACTTCTTCATTCATCCCCTTTTCCGAAAGATTGATTAAGCGCTGAGCCGATCGAATGTATAATCCTTCCTGCTGCTGATGCAGCTCAATGGTATCAGATACTGAGAAGATCTGTACGATGCCTTCGCTTACATGTACACGCACCGAGTCGCTGCCCGAGATTGCCTTTACCGTAAATATTGTTCCGATATCTTTTATTTGAATACCGCCTGCATCAATCATAAACGGATCGGATGCATTATGCACTACATTAAATGTGGCCTCCCCGCTCATACGAAGCCTTCGCTTGCTGCCGCCCACCAATTCGAGTTTGGTATGTGCCTGTAATTCTACCTGCGTTCCGTCATCAAGTTTTTGACGAAGCACTCCGCTTCCTGATTCATACACACTTACATTTTCATTTGTGCGCTGCGAAATATATAACACAAACATTACCCCAACTCCAAGTACAAGTACTGCAGCCAAAGCACGCAATGGAGTAAAATAATTTCTTAATTGAATCACCCGTGTATTTTGTTTTGGCGACACAGTAATTTGGGCTTGTACTTTCGCAAACAAGTCATAGGCGTCAACCTCTTTCGGCTCGGGCAACTTATGAGTGATCCGATAAGTTCTTTCTGCTTGGGTTACATAATCATGGTTTGTGGCCGATGCATTTCGCCAGTCTTCCAGTTCCATGGCTTCATCAGGAAGTGCTTCCCCGGCCAGGAACTTGGCAATTAACTCATCAATATGTGTTTTATCCTCCGTCACTTTTTAATTGTGGTATAAAAAAAACAGAATGACACCGGGCAGGTAATCCTTTAACTGCTCTCTCATATGTTTTAGCGCTTTTCCCATTTGATTCTCTACCGTTTTAACCGAGAGATTTAATTCATCTGCAATCTGCTGGTATTTCATTCCTTCATGTCTGCTCAATTTAAAAATTTTACGGCATTGTTCGGGTAGTTGCTCAATAGCCGCATCAATCGCCTTTTCCACTTCCTTTTGCTGAACGGCTGCCGAGGCCGGTGCTGAATGTTGTTCTCCGGCATACCCCATATATGAAGTGTATGTTTGTTGAACCGATAATTGCTGAATCCGGTTTAAACAATTGTTGTGCACCGCCCTGTATAAATAACTGCGCATGGAAGTATTTACCTGCAAACTTTCTCTTTTTTGCCACAGGTTTACAAAGAGTTGCTGAACGATATCCTCAGCCTCGTCTGTATTTTTTAATATGGTATTGGCGTAACGCACTAATTCCTTACAATGCGAATGAAATACCTGCTCAAACGAGCGGATATCGCCTTCGCGTATTTTAAGAATTTTGTCGCTTTCTGTACTTTGCATCAGCTATCTGCTGCAAAAATACAAAGTGCAATCTAATTCTTTTGCTATAAAGACAAGTGAAATGGGGCTTACCCCTATATCGGATAAAAAAAAGCCGATCAGTTTTGACCGGCTTTTTTATGGACGATTCCAGAAAATCTGGAAAACGACTTAATTGAACTCTTAGTAACGATAGTGATCTGCCTTAAACGGACCTTCGGTTTTAACACCGATATATTCGGCCTGATCCGGATCAAGTTTGGTTAATTTAGCCCCGATATGATCAAGATGTAAAGCTGCTACTTTCTCATCCAGATGCTTCGGCAACACATATACTTTGTTTTCGTAGTTGCTGCTGTTGTTCCACAATTCTATTTGAGCCAAAGTTTGGTTGGAGAATGAATTACTCATAACAAACGAAGGATGGCCCATAGCACAACCTAAATTCACCAAACGGCCTTCGGCCAATACGATGATTTCATTTCCGTCCAGGTTATACACGTCAACCTGAGGTTTGATGGTATATTTGGTAGAACCGTAGTTTTTATTTAACCAGGCCATATCAATTTCGTTGTCGAAATGGCCAATATTACAAACGATTGATTTGTCGCGCATGGCTTTAAAGTGACGGTCGGTAATAATGCGAACATTACCTGTGGCCGTAACAAAAATATTAGCCCGCTTACATGCTTCTTCCATGGTAACCACTTCAAATCCGTCCATAGCAGCCTGCAAGGCACAAATAGGGTCGATTTCAGTTACCAAAACACGGGCACCTGCTCCGCGCAATGATTCAGCCGAACCTTTTCCTACATCTCCGTATCCGGCAACTACCGCAACTTTACCGGCCATCATAATATCAGTGGCTCTGCGAATAGCATCTACCAGCGATTCTTTACAACCGTATTTATTATCGAATTTCGACTTGGTTACCGAATCGTTTACATTAATGGCAGGAATTACGAGCGTTCCCTTTTTCATGCGCTCATACAAGCGGTGAACTCCGGTCGTTGTTTCTTCCGAAAGGCCTTTGATATCTTTGGTAAGTTCAGGATAACGATCAAATACCATATTGGTTAAATCGCCTCCGTCATCCAAAATCATATTTAGTGGTTTTCCACCTGCAAAAGCATGAAGTGTTTGCTCAATGCACCAATCGAATTCTTCTTCGTTCTGCCCTTTCCAGGCATATACCGGAATTCCGGCAGCGGCAATAGCGGCAGCAGCATGGTCCTGGGTAGAGAAAATATTGCATGAACTCCAGGTAACCTCGGCACCCAGATGTTTCAATGTTTCAATCAAAACAGCAGTCTGAATGGTCATGTGCAAACAACCTGCTATACGAGCACCTTTTAAAGGTTGCTTAGGGCCATATTCTTTACGAATGGCCATTAATCCCGGCATTTCTGCTTCAGCCAGTTTAATTTCTTTACGTCCCCACTCGGCCAGTGAAATATCTTTCACTTTGTAGGGCAATTGTGTTTTTGTTTCACTCATATTAATAATCAGATATTTATCTTAAAAACAAGGACGGCAAAATTAGTATTAATTCCCCTTATTACAAAATGTTACTTCAACTAAACATTTAAACCTGAATTCTGTTTTATTTTTGCACCATAATTGATAAGAATTGTAACCTCAACATTTGAAGACCGCGAAGGATTAAATAATTGATAAAAATTAAATAAAAATATGCCATATCCAGAAATGCTTGTAGCTCCCATGAGAGCCGAGTTAACTAATGTAGGATTCACCGAGTTAAAAACTCCCGAAGACGTTGAAAAAGCGATGAATGAGAAAGAAGGAACTGCCCTTGTTGTATTTAACTCCGTATGTGGTTGTGCAGCCGGGAGTGCACGCCCGGGTGTCATTAAGTCAGTTGGCGGTGACAAAAAACCGGTAAAATTATATACGGTTTTTGCCGGTCAAGACTTAGAAGCGGTTGCCAAAGCACGTGAGTTTACTGCTCCTTATCCTCCATCTTCACCTTCGGTAGCCCTCTTCAAAAACGGGGAACTGGTTCATTTCATCGAGCGTCATCAGATTGAAGGACGTCCGGCCGAAATGATTGCAGCCAACCTGCAAGGCGCTTATGCCGAGTTTTGTTAAATGAACTAAATCCACAAAAAAGGCTTCCCGAAAAGGAAGCCTTTTTTGTGTCAGTTGAAAAAACTAATGGCGGATAGCTTCTCAGCTATCCGCACATTACAGGGTTAAAGTTGGGGTACTTAGTTTGCTTAACTTCTTTACTTACTTTTTCATGAAACGAGTGCTGGCAACAGCCTCATCTCCCGTTACCCTTAAAAGATACATTCCGGCTGAAAGCGAAGAAACATCTATCCCACCGGGAGTAATTTTTTCCCGTATCAGTTCCTTTCCGTTCATAGAGTAAATAATAACGGTTCCGTGAGTAATATTTTTGACCTCAATATTCAAAATATCCATAACCGGATTTGGATAAACAAGAACGTTGTCAGAAGTTACCGGAGCTATACCTGTTCCTGAACCCACATTCACATTAATTTCGGGTGATTGTCCCGAGCATCCCGCACCTGTAGTTACGCTTACTTTGTAGTTACCGGTTTGCGTAGCTGTATAACTTTGTGATGTGGCTCCGTTGATGCTATTTCCATTTAAAAACCACTGGTAAGAAGTTCCGCTTATGGAAGAGGTAAGTACGTTTCCGCTTTTTTGAACCACGGGTGTGGGAGTTGGTTCTACTACCACTACTGCATTATTTGAAGTAACAATATTACAAAAACCTGTAATCACAACATGGTACACTCCTGAATCAGCCTTGGTGGCATTAGTACGGTTAAATGCATAAGTATTGGCACCTGAAATTATCTGGTTATTAAAATACCACTGATAGGTGGCACTAAAATCATACGTTGTTACTCCAATACTTATTGTACCACCTGTGCAAATGGTGGTAAGAGGCTCGGGCTGATTCACAATAGTGGCAGAATCCCGCAGGAAAACGTAAGCATTATCCGACTGCGTGTTTCCACAGGCACCATTCACTGCAACGGTATAGGTACCAGTATCGGCAATTGAGAAACTATTCACCGAATATGTATTCAGTATGGCTCCTGCAATACTCTGTCCGCTTCTTTTCCATTGATACGACTGAGCTCCGGTGGCTGTAACAGATAAAGAGATTGATTGTCCCTTACATCCGTAAGTTAGTTGCGCAGGCTGTACTGTAATAGAAGCAGATTGATTTACCGTTACCTTAACAGTATCGGTATGCATGGTGCCGCAGGCAGTGGTAACCCGGCAGAAATATAAACCACTATCAGCTGCCTGAATGGAATTAAACAACAACTGAGAGGAGTTGGCCCCACTAACCGGTGAGACGGCTTTAAACCACTGATAACCGGCCGATCCCCCTGTTGTCGCCATTGCTAAATTTACTTGCGCTCCGGAACAGGCTGTGAGAGGTTGTGGTTGAAAAGATATGGTTGCTCCCTGAGTGAGGCTAAGCTGAACAGTATCGCTGAAAGAATAAATACAGTTGCTGGCCACCCGGCATACATATTTTCCTGTATCACTAAGAGTAACTGAATTGATGGTAATTCCAGATGTGTTTGAATTTGCAATCGGGCTTCCGTTACGATACCACTGATATGACAGGTTGCTTCCAGTGGTGCTTACTGTAAATGAAGCTGAAGTACCCAGGCAACGTGAAATAGTTTGCGGTTGTGAAAGAAAAGTTGGCATAACAACAAGATAATTTACTTCAGCAGCAGTGAGCGCTCGGGTGTAAACACGAACTTCATCCATGCTTCCGGTAAAACGATTGGTTCCACTCGCATCACATCCTAATTGTAATGGGATAGAATTGGGTGTACAGTTTCCGGTTTTGGCAAAACTCTGCAACATGCTGCCGTTTATGTAAAATTTGACATTGGCGCCATCATATACTACAGCCAAATGATACCATGTGTTGCTGCTGAAAGTTTGCGTGGTTTGAAATGCCGAACCTGCAATAATCATACGTAGTTTTGACTGATAAAGATCTATCATATAGTTATCGTTCTGTCCCACTCCTGATTTATCAATCAATCGTTGGGCAGTAGCAATATTGGTTGCCTTAAACCACATCGCTATTGTAAGCTGGCCTGTGGCATTCAATGCTGCATTATGGGCATAAGAGTTATACTGATTACCGTTAAAAGACATGGCGGCATTGCTGTTGTTGTAATTATCAACTGTCGCAGATCCTGAAGGACCGCTAGCTGCAATATTGTTTCCGCTTGCATCATTTCGAGCCCCGTTTATAAAAGGTAAATACAGAGCAAGTGCTGTTGAAGCAACAAAACCGGCAGGTGGGGCTGAAAGAGTGGCAGGGCTTGAAACCGTAGTACCACAACTATTCGTAGCGCTAAAAGTATAAACACCAGAATCGGCTGACGAAGCATTATTCAGATACAATGTATCTCCTGTAGCCCCGTTAATGTTTACTCCGTTTTTCATCCATTGTTTCCCTGTTACATTCCCGCTGACAGCAGCTGTAAAAATAACTTGCTGAGGGCTGCACAATGAAAAATCTGAAGGATGCTGCGTAAGAATCGGGGAACAACCATACTTAGCAACAAAACCATTCCCCGAAGTTCCTCCGGTGACCACAGTTGTTGAACCATTGTTAAGATTATAATAAGTTTCACCACACACATATACTGAAGAACCTGCTACGGCCACTTTTCCGGGAAGCACGTTGTTGCTCACGCTGAACTGGCTGTTTGTTGCTTCTTTTAATAATGAATAATCAAGCCAGGCTCCCGCTGATGAAAGTTTAAGAAGAAGTAAACCATTATTAGAATTGATATTACTAATTGAAGATGCGGCACTGAATGACGGATTCCATGAATAAGTAGCAGTGGTGTTGGTTGAACTGGTGCCTACGGTTGCCCATATATTCCCGCTCGCATCCCAGGTAATACCCTTTCCGTTAAGCAAACCTTCAGCCGTTGCCCAGTTAATTGTACTTGTTCCAAGTGAAGACAGGTTTGTTCCAAATCGTCTGATTTCAACAGTGTGAGCACTGGAAGTTCCATCATACGAACAAAGACTAACAATTTCTCCACTGGTATTTACAGATATATCGTTTAAAGTATAAGCTGAAGTCCCGCCAAATTCAGTAGTAGAGCCCTGATGAACCAGGCTGCTGTTTAATTTAAATATCTTCATATAGTTGGTACTACCTGGTGATGTGATTGCAAAACTGCTCCCGTTGTGAGTAAAATAGGTCCCATATAACAACTCCGCTCCAATGAACAAGTTTCCGTTTCCGTCAGTTTTCATATCCCTAATCCACTCTTTACCTCCTGAGTTATCATTTGCTCCAATGCGGTAAAAACTAACGTATGACCCGTTTGAGGTGTTTAGCTCCCCATAAATGCTTTCCTGTCCGCCTGACGAACCGATGTCAATTGTGTAATTTGCCGAAGCAGAACCTGAATTATACAAAAGTAAACTTGTGCCTCCATTGCTGGTTCTTGCTACACTTAATCCAAAATACAACTTTCCGGTCAACGTGTCACATGTTAGCTGAGCCGAGTTAATAGTATTGGCATTATTACCCGGATATGTGTAGGCTCCCCATTGACCAATTCCATTCTGGTTCAGCTTTACAATAATTGCGTTAGTGCATTGTGTAAAAACGGGACCTCCTGCCCCACCAAAATCCAAAGTACCGTTACTCTGATTACAGGTACCTGTAATGGCTACATATACGTTCCCGGATTTATCTACAGTAATGGACCTCGGATAGGCATAATAAATAGTGGCCCCTCCTGTAAATGTACCCACTTTTGACCAAAGAAGGCTTCCTGAGGAATTGAACTTGGCCACAAATGGATAAGTTGAACCGGTAGTTTGCGATGTGTTGAATGGCAGCCCACCAAAGGTTCCGGCCCCAATGATAGCACCGCATACGTAAACATTCCCTTGAGCATCGGTGGTTACATCATAAATATTGTCTTCATAAGTACCTATTAGGGACTTACCCCATTGCCATGTACTCTGACCATAGAGAACACCTGAAAACATAAATGTTAAACAGGATAATAATTTGAAAATTTGTTTCATGTTTGTTGTGATTTATTGAATACAAACTTCTAACTATTATGAATGGGGTCTAATCCAAGTTAGCGAAAAGCCTTTCAGAGTTATTGTAACTCCTTTTGTTGAAATTCACTTACCCAAAACCCGTTTTCGCTAACCAGTAGATGTAATTTACTGGTTACTTCTTAATTTGCATCCTTGAAAAAAACAGTTTTATATTACATTCTCCTTTGCACAATGCCGCATGTATGGGCTCAAGACCCGTACTTCCTTCAAATAGACAAAACGAAAGGTCTTCCATCCAATTCCGTATTTAATAGTTTTCAGGACAGTAGAGGGTTTATGTGGTTTGCACATAAAGAAGGTTTAAGCAGATATGATGGTCATGAGTTTGTTTCCTACAGTTGCGAACAGCAAACATCAAAAGCCGGCAGTTATATAAAAGAAGATACATATGGTCGTATTTGGTACAGAAACTTTGATGGGTATCTATACTTTGTCCAAAACGACAGCATGTATGAACTCCCTATGAGCAAACCCTTTGGATTTAGTATGTACGGAATTATTCGCCAAAATCTTTTTGTACTAGAAGCCAAAGGCGTTCTAATTTATGATTTAGGTACCCTCAAACCGAAAAATTTAGTTAAAATTAATACGGAAACATTCAGTTCCTCTTGCCAATCTGAAAACAAATTCTACGTAATGACGCAAGAGTACATTTATACGTTTGATCAAAACGGGTCTGTAGATTCAATTAATTTATCTGATGCGCCATTCTCAAATGTACCTGTTGGATTAGGTTGTGCATCTACTAATACTGTATTATTGATTTCCAGAGATCAGTCGGAAAAAAGTTGCTTTCAACTAACGGATGAAAAAATAAACTTTAAATTTACGTCCAACGTTAAAGGGTATATTCAGGGAATTGAATTTTGCGGTACATACTACTGGTTTTGTACAGCAAACGGGGTATATGCTTATACTGAAAAAGGGAGTTCGATAAATGCAAACAACACTCCCCTTTTCAGCCAGAAAAATATTTCACAAGCATATAAAGACAATAGAGGAAACTATTGGTTTTCCACAACAAATGAAGGAGTTTTGTTTGTTCCCAACTTGTTTACAAGAATGGTGCAAATGAAGGATGAAAAACCAAATATGCTATTTGCTGACAAAGGCTACCTCTATATAGGGACAAGAAGTGGTAAACTTAACCGCTTAGATTTTCTCACAAATTCTTATAAAACAATCTACAGCCTTCCCCGTGAAATACTTCAACTATATATAGATTCATCAAATAAAAAAATACTCCTTACATCCAATGAATTTTCAGCTTTATCATTAGAAGGAACCGTAATTTGGAGAAGTGCAGGGGCTATAAAAGAGATTGTAAAGGTGGATGAAAAATATTACGCATTTGCTTCCTCGGGAAACTGCGGACTATTAAAGTTAGGTGAAATAAGTGAGATAAAATCTACCTGGGATGATCCATTTGAAAAAAATCTGAGTGGTAAAGAAAGAAAATATTCAATCATAATAGGCAACAATGTTCGGGGAAAATCAGTCGCCTATTCCTCTAAAAAAGAAAAATTATACTATGCCACAAATCTGGGTCTTTATGTTGCTTCACCCACTGAAGTAAAAGAAATAACCCTAAGAAATAAAACTTTTTACGTTTTAAAGTTACAGGAATTCAATAACAGGATTTTTGCTTTAAGTACCCAGGGGAAATTATATGAAATAACTGAAAAAAATGAGCCCGAACAAATATTTACAAATACCGAACCTATAAAAAATATAAAAATATCAGGTAATTACCTTTTTTTGATAAATGAAAGGTTCATCCATTACTTTAATCTGAACGATCCTGAAAAAAGGGTGTCACGTATACAAAATTCAGTGGGAAGTGAAGAAATTAATGATCTCACGCTAGTAAATAATGTGTTAATATTGGCAATCAACAAAGGAGTTGTATTCTACAATTTTAAGCCAATACATGAGCTTGAAAAAAAAATGCCGTTTATTATTACCCGATTTGCAGTGAATAATGTTTTACAGGCATTAGACGAAGTGGGGCAATTAAAAGCAATCGAAAATAATATAGACATAAATTACGCTATTCTAAGCTTTCCTACCAGTGAGAGTATAACATGTTTCTACCGCATTAATGGCGGTCAATGGCAGACTACTCCATCGGAATCCCGTTCACTTAAATTTGTTTCATTGCCGTCCGGGGATTATAAAATTGAATTCAAGCTTAACAACTTTCCGATTGAAAAAAAATTTATCAGCTTCAGCATTGCGAAACCCTATTGGGAACAAAGTTGGTTCATACTAATTACAATTCTTGCTGGAAGCTCGTTGCTTTTTTTATACTACAAGTGGCGGGTTAAGTCATTACAAAAACAAAATGGTCTGTTGTTGGAGAAAATTGAACTTGAAAAAAACTTAGGCCAATCAATGCTCATCGCGATTAAATCGCAAATGAATCCCCACTTTTTTTACAACGCACTTAATACCATACAAAGTTATATTTTCAGCAACGACAAAAAACAGGCAGCTTCTTACCTGAACAAATTTTCTAAACTTACCCGGCTTATACTTGAAATGTCGGAAAAGGAAACTGTAGTGCTGGAAGAGGAAATTAAAGCATTATTGCTTTATCTGGAACTCGAAAAAGGCCGCTTTGAAGATGACTTCAATTTTTCAATTAATATTGACCCTTCTGTAGATAAAGACATGATAAGAATTCCATCAATGATGATTCAACCCTATGTGGAAAATGCAATTAAGCACGGATTACTTCACAAAAAAGGGAATAAAGAACTAAACATCTCCTTTGTACAGCATACAAATGAACTGGTGATAATTGTATCTGACAATGGAATTGGAAGAAAACAATCAAACGAACTAAACAAAATACGGAAAGACCGGCATAGTTCGTTTGCCACAGGAGCCAATCTTAAAAGACTTGAAATTTTAAACCATGGAAGAGCAAATGCTATTGGGGTGGTTTATCTTGATAATTATACCGAATCTGGCTTGGCTAACGGAACGACAGTTAACATTACCATACCACTAAAATCATCGTATTTATAACATGAAAGAAGAATATAAAGCACTCATTATAGATGACGAACACCGGGCCAGGTCTCTTTTAAAAGGACTATTAACGGAGTATTGCAAAGAAATAACTGTAGTAGAAGAATGCGAAAATTTACCGAATGGGGTAAAGGCAATAAGAAGGCATAAACCCGATTTAATTTTCCTTGACATTGAAATGCCCGGTCACAGTGGATTGGAATTATTAGAGTTTTTTGACGAAGAAGAAGCTAACTTTTCAATTATTTTCACCACAGCTTACAACCAATATGCCATTCGGGCATTTAAACTTTCAGCTATTGATTACCTACTGAAACCCATTGCATCCGAAGAACTCGAAAATGCAGTTGATCGGTTTAAACGTATAGCACGCAAGGGGAAAAACGACCTCCGAAATTTAAAAGAAGTGATGCAACCTGACTCACAAAAAATTGCTGTACCAGTTGCAAATTCCATTAAGTTCATTGAGCTTAATAATATAATATATTTAAAAGCCGACAGTTCCTATTGTGAGATTGTATTTGATAATCAACAGAAACTTATTGTCAGCAGGACACTTAAAAATTTTGAAGACACTCTGGATGGCAATACCAAATTTTTTCGATGCCACAAATCATACATTATTAATACAACTTTCGTTACCGAATTTGTTAAATCAGCCGGTGGTTATGTGGTGATGAAAGATGGGACTGAAATACCAGTAGCCCCCGACAAAGCACAGGAATTAATTGACCAAAAAGTTCTGGTAAAGCGTTAAAAACCTTTTGTGAGATAAGATGTTATTAATTTTGTAAGGAATAATGCATGCCTTCGTCATTAATGGAAAAGGTAAAAAATTTTATGAAACAATTATTCTATTCCATGGCCATTCTGCTTAGTTTACCTAACTGCTCAGGGCAATCAAACAATATTAAATTCAAAAACATGACAACACCCGTTCAATCAACAAACCACACTTCAGATACCGCAACCGTGGGCGCTGGCTGCTTCTGGTGTGTGGAAGCCGTTTTTCAAAGGCTAAATGGAGTAGAAAAAGTTATTTCCGGGTATACCGGAGGCAACGTAAAAAATCCTTCCTATAAAGAAGTATGCACAGGTACTACCGGGCATGCCGAAGTGTGCCAGATTATTTACAACCCCGATAAAATCTCTTATGAAGAAATCCTCCGTGCATTTTGGCTGGCCCATGACCCAACTACGCTAAATCAACAGGGAAATGATGTAGGAACCCAGTATCGTTCGGCCATTTTTTATCACAATGAGTCGCAAAAATCTCTGGCCGAAAAATTAAAAGCTGAACTGGATGCTTCCGGTGCCTATCAGGCCCCGGTTGTTACCGAAATTTCTCCCCTCACTGTTTTTTACCCTGCCGAAGATTATCATCAGAATTATTACAATGAAAATGGAAATCAACCTTATTGCCTTTTTGTGATTAAACCAAAGCTCGACAAGTTTGAAAAGGTGTTTAAGGACAGGCTAAAACATTAATATAGAACAGAATTCCTGGCCTACCCTTTATCCCTAATTAGACTTATCTCTAAAATAAAAAAGCCCCGCTAAGCGAGGCTTGGTGGAAGTTGAGGGATTCGAACCCCCGACCCTCTGCTTGTAAGGCAGATGCTCTGAACCAGCTGAGCTAAACTTCCTTTCCCAAAAGGGACTGCAAATATAGGATTGACAGCAAAATTTGCAAACCAGAAGTGAAAAATCTGATAAATCATACATCAGTTTTTCGTTATCAACACGTTATAGTGCAAAGCCTGCCCATTATTTAACTTATTTTTGAGCCAGCTAAAATTATCAATGCAAAAATTAAAGCGTTTTCTTCTGGTTTTAACCATAGCGGTGTTGTGCATTATCCCTGTTTTGTATGGACTAATTTATTGGTTTGGTAAAGATATTAAACAGTATTTAGTTACCCGCATCAGTAATCAACTCGCAGTGGAAGTTAAAACCAGGGACATACAATTTTCTATTCTTGCTAATTTTCCTAAAGCCAGTTTGTTATTTTCAGACGTAATAATTTATGAAAACTACCCGGGAAGAAAAAAAGAGCTCCTGAGAGCAAAAGAAATTTATCTCTCATTCAACATTTGGGATATTGTAGATAAAAAATACAATATAAATGAAGTGGCGGTTAAAAATGGAAATGCCAACTTATTCGTAGATAAAAAAGGGAGGGATAATTACACTTTTCTAAAAGAATCGGCTGATACCGGTGCAAGTGATTCCATTAGTTTACATCTGAAGCATATACGGATCCAAAACCTTAAAGTACTTTATGAAGATCAGGAAATAGAGTTGTGGATGAGTTCACTGATTAATGAAACCACCCTTAGTGGAGATTTTTACGAAGAGAAGTTTAACCTAAAATGGAAAGGCGACTTTTACTTTGATACTTTGCAATCCGGTAAAATCAATTACATCAAAAAACGTAGTGTAGTCATGAACTCTGAATTGGACGTGAATGTAAAAGAAAGCAGCTACCATTTTGCCCAAGGCGATTTAACTATATCCGGATTACCGTTTAACGTTGCCGGAAATATTAAGTCGCTTCCGGACGATAAGGGAACATTGTTTAATATGGATATTACCGGCAAAGAAATGACTATCCAATCATTTCTTTCACTGCTTCCTGAAGAAAATCGGGGGGCGGTTGAAGGTTATAAAAGCGAAGGGGATTTTTATTTCAAAACAAGTATTAATGGAGTATTGTCGTCAAAAGAAAATCCCGGAATCGATATTAATTTTGGCATAACAAAGGCAAGCGTTTACAAATCGGGAATTGAAGACGGACTACAAAATCTTTCGTGCAAAGGAACATTTACAAATGGCTCTGCGAAAAATGCTCAAACAAGTAAACTCCTTATTGAAAACCTGAAAGCCAGATTAGGCCCAAACGAGTTAAGTGCTGTTTTACAAATCGAAAATCTGAACGACCCTCAACTTATGGCCCAACTGCACGGCAATATTGATTTACAAAAAATGGCCGACTTTATACAGGTAGAACAAATTGAAACACTGAAAGGATTTGCATTTGCCGACCTTTCCTTCTCGGGAAGAATAAAAGATTTAAGGCAAAAAGAAACTGTGCTGAATACAAAATCTGAAGGCCAGATGAAATTTTCAGACATTGAACTTAAGCTAAAAGATAGTCCGCACTTCTATAAAATCACAAAGGGGGTGTTTAGTTTAAACGGTAATGATTTTTCTGTTCATGATTTCACCGCGGCTGCCGATGAGACTAATTTTTTATTGAACGGAACAATTAAAAATTTCCTGCCGTATCTTTTTCTCGATAAACAACACCTCTTCATTGATGCCGATCTCAAATCTACTTACATCGATTTGGAAAAGGTTTTTTTTACAAGCAGAAATCAGGAGCGAATAGACTCGAGCGGGTTTATTTTTCCCGAAGATATTGACCTTAATTTTAACATGAGTATTGACAAACTGAAACTTTATAAATTCAACGCCCGTCAGCTCTCAGGAATCATAACGCTAAAGGATAAAATACTAAAGTCGTCCAACCTGAGCTGTGATGCGATGAACGGAAAAATAAGTATTGCCGGAGAAATTAATAACCGCAGTCAAGATAAGGTTTTGATTAGCTGCGATGCCAATCTTAAACAACTTGATATTAACGAGCTATTCTATCAATGTGAAAATTTCGGACAGGGTCAGCTTACTGATAAACACCTTCGTGGCAAATTGGATACAAAAATTCAGTTTGGTTCCGTTTGGAGTTGCGATTTTACCTGCGATTTAAAAAAGATAGTGGCGCAGGCTGAAGTAACCATTTCGAATGGAGAAATTATAGACTACGCACCCATGATGGAATTGTCGAAATTTGCTGAAGTAAGTGAACTGAAGCACCTGAAATTTGATAAACTTACCAATACTATTCAGATTCTTGACGGGAAAATTATTATCCCCCAAATGGAAGTAAAAAACAATGCGCTTGATATGGCCATTTCAGGGACACATACATTCCCGGATAATTACCTTGATTATCGTGTACGTGTGAAACTTTCTGATGTACTTCGTAAAAAAAGAAATAAACCAATAAACAAAGAGTTTGAAGAAGAAGAGCCACAGGGAGGAGGAATATACATCTACCTTACCATGAAAGGATACCTGGGCAATCTTGCCATTTCATATGATAAATTAGGGGTAAAGAAAAAAATTAAAGAGAGTATTCAGCTGGAACAGCAAAACATCAAGGACATAATAAAAAAGGAATTTCAAACGGATGAGGACAAAAAACTAAAAGAAGAAGAGAAAAAACAAGAACAGGAAGTAAACTGGGAGGAAGACGTGCCTCAATGACCGGAAATGTAAAATAAGTCAGATGCCACCCGGTCGGCATACATTTTTCCGCTTGAAGTCAACACATATCTCTCATCAACAAAAGCTACCATCCGTTGCTCTAAATATTTTTCAATATTCTCTTTAAAGTAACTGCTGAATTCCCCAAGTTCAGATGCATTTACTCCCAACATAGTACGAAGCCCTGTTAACACCTGTTCATTATATTTATCAATCTTATTCAGGTTTTCCTCCTCATAATAGACTTCGTCCGACATTATCTTATCTATATACTTTTGCAAGGGACTAATATTCCATCTACGCTGATTGCCGTTATATGAATGTGCCGAAGGGCCAAAACCAACATAGCTGCTGTTATTCCAATAGGCACTGTTATGTTTTGAAATGGTGGTACTGTCTAGGGCAAAATTTGAAATTTCATAATGCATCCAACCCGCTTCGTCCATTAATTTCATCAACGTTTCAAAATGTTTTGCAGCAACAGTATCGTTGGTTGGCGAATATTTTCCTGAAGCAATAAGTTTATGTAAGGGAGTTTTTTGTTCAACAGTTAACGAATAGGCGGAGAGATGAGAAACAGACAACCCCAGAAATTTTTCAATACTTTTCTCCCACATATCGTCAGTTAATTCAGGCACTCCATAAATCAAATCAATAGTAATATTGGAAATACCTGCCTGTTGCGATTCCTGTATGGAAGTAAAAATTTCCTGCGTGGTATGTGCTCTGTTCATCCACTTCAAAATATCGTTGTAAAACGACTGAACTCCTATACTTAGCCGGTTAATCCCCGCATGTTTTAATTCCCTTATTTTTAATTTGGTTAAATCGTCCGGATTTGCCTCAAGGGTAATTTCAGCTTTATCAGACACAGTAAATGAATCTCTGATTGAGTCTAAAATGCTTTCAATTTCATCGGCTTCAAGTCGTGAAGGAGTTCCTCCGCCAAAGTAAATCGTATCCACCGGTTCCTTGTTCATATAATTGCGCCTTGAATTAATTTCTTTTCTTACAGCGGTAATAAAATCGTCTTTTAAACGTAAAGAAGTGGTAAAGTAAAAGTCGCAGTAATAGCAGGCTTTTCTGCAAAAAGGTATATGAAGGTAGATTCCCGCCATTTTAGATGTGAAATAATTTTAGCGTAATTTGCCGCGTGCTGCAAAAGTACTTTAAATATATCATTTGTATAAGTATACTGATTGCCGGAGAAGCTTTTGGCCAGACCACCACCCAAAAGTGGACACTAATAATTGGCGCCAAACAAACAAGCACCTTTACCGATAGTCAAAGTTGTTTTACCCGATGCAAAAATGAAATTTACAATGCCATTGCTCAGGGTTTTCTCACAGCCGGAATTGATAGTTTCGTTTCAGCAGGTGGAGTAATTAAAGTTTATATTTCACTTGGTCAAAAATTTCAACTGGCTAAATTAAATCCCGGAAACGCAGAGGAAGAAGTTTTGAGCAGAATTGGTTACCGTGAAAGATTTTTTTCTGAAAAACCATTCAACCCCGAAGAAATTAGACGCCTTATAGATAAAATGCTGAAGTACTACGAAAACAATGGGTACCCCTTTGCCACCGTAAGCCTGGATAACGTAAAAATATATCATGATTCTATTTCAGCTAACTTAAAGGTTAATAAAAGAGAGCTTATTCGAGTAGACAGCATGGAGATTGTTGGCACTTCTTCATTAAAACGTTCATACCTGTACAACTACACCGGGATTAAAAGCGGAAGCATTTACAATGAAAACCTGATTAAACAAATTGACAGGCGAATTAACCAATTACCTTTTGCCAGGACAACAAAACCTGTACAAATCTATTTTACAGGTTCAAAAGCCCGTATTATTGCCTTTATTGATCAGAAAAAGGCAAGCCAGTTAGATGGAATAGTTGGATTTGCCCCGCGTAGTAATATTAACAATAAACTGGTGCTTACCGGAGAGCTGAATTTAAATCTCCAAAACCTTTTTGGCACCGGAAAAACTTTTGAGCTTCATTACCGGAGTTTCCTTATCAATTCACAGGACCTTAAAGTACGAATGGTGTATCCTTATTTATTTAATTCTCCCATTGGAGTCGATTATTATTTCGGAATGCTAAAATTTGACTCCCTTTATTTACAGGTAGAAAATGATGCAGGTTTTCAATATGCACTTGGAGGAAGCAACTACCTGAAAACATTTTATAATGTTCAAAACACATCGTTGCTTTCTGTAGATACAAATTCAGTAAAAAACAACAGGCAGCTTCCGCAGTTTGCAGATATGCACACATACCTTTACGGACTCTCGCTGAAACTCAATTTTCTTAATTACCCGGCCAATCCTACCAAAGGAATACTAATTGAAGCTTCATTTGGGGCAGGGATAAAAAAAATTAAAAAAAATAATACCATTAAAGAAATTGTGTTTACCGACAGCCAGTCAAAAAAATACACGCTTTACGATAGTTTGGAATTAAGAAGCACTCAATTAAAGGCATCTCTGAATCTTGATAAATTCTGGCAACTGAACAAAGCAAATGTGCTGAGAACTCAGGTAATTTCGGCCACATTATCAGCAAAAGAAATTTTCACCAATGAACTATTTAGAATCGGAGGAATTAAAACCTTAAAGGGATTTGATGAACAATCTATTTTTGCCACCTCCTATGCTATCCTCACCATTGAATACCGTTACATATTGGGAACCAATTCTAATTTTATTTTATTTACCAATGGCGCGTGGTATGAACGTAACACTCGCCAAATCAAACTGTCCGACACTCCATTCGGTTTTGGGGCAGGTGTAAATTTTGAAACCGGAGCAGGTATTTTTTCTCTCTATTATGCATTGGGGCATCAGTTTAATAACCCGATAGAAATAAAACAAGGTAAGGTGCATTTCGGATTAGTTAATTATTTTTGAACCCTGATTAATGAGAGGTAGCGTAATTTATTTTATAGGCATTTTATTACTGGTGCTTTTTGGCTGCACCACAGCGGTTGCTCAAACAGATTCTGTCCGATTGGGTTTTCAGCAGGATTCATTACTCAGTGACTCCTTCATATCAGAAAATTCAAATATCACCCCAAAAAAAGAAACCATTCTCGACAGCCTTTTAAACGATTCATTTATTAATGCAGCTTTCAGAAAATATGCTTCTATCAATAACCTCATCATTATAGGAGAGAATTATGCCCAACGCGAAGTTCCATCAGTAAAGGAAGTAAAGCACCGAAAGCCTAAAAGTCCCAAATGGTTATTCTGGACATTGCTTTTCGTTTTAGCCTACATTGGATGGGTAAGAACCTTTAATCAGAAAAACTTCAAGGCATCCCTTAATTCAGTTTTCAGCACAAAAATTACTGCCAAACTTTGGGAAGAGCGTGGGGTAATTTTCAATTACATTACCATGCAGCTTTTTAGTATTTTTCTACTAATTAGTGCCTTGTTTGTTTATGTGGTTCTGCAGTCTCAAAACCGTCCGTTTCTTGACAATTCCCTCTTAATGTATCTGGCATTGGTAGGAATAATTTTCTGCATTTATGGTTTAAAATTTATTGCCCATTTTTTCTGGGGATGGTTGTTTCAGTTAAATAAATTTGGAATCAGTATGGTTTCAAACACCATTACCACTAACAATTTCGTTGCGCTTATTATTCTGCCTGTATTTGTTGCGCGTATTTATATCAACTCACCGCTGATGGAAGAAATATTAACCAAAACCATCATCGCCACATTTATGCTTAGCATAGTTTACAGGGTTGCCCGGCTAATCATTTTATCAGGTACATATTTTAGGTACCCATTGATTTATATAATTCTCTATCTTTGCGTCTTCGAAATATCTCCTTGGATAGTAATCGTAAACCTGATATCAGATTAAAAAGAACTTAGGCGTGAAGGTAAAAAGCATACTGATTTCTCAACCAAAACCAACTGAGGGCGAACGCTCTCCGTATTTGGAACTGGCAAAAAAACTTAACCTGAAAGTTGACTTTCGACCCTTTATCACCATTGAACCTATACCGGCAAAAGAGTTTAAATCACAGAAAATAAACCTTATTGATTTTACAGCCATCATCCTTAACTCACGCAATGCGGTAGATAATTTTTTCAGACTATGCACCGAGATGAAAATAGAGATGGTTCCTGATACCAAATATTTCTGTATCAATGAAGGCACAGCCAATTACCTTCAAAAATATATTCAGGTACGAAAAAGAAAAGTTTTTTACGGAAAAGGTACCGAAACCGATTTGCTTGATGTAATAAAAAATCATCCCTCCGAAAAATTTCTTTTCCCTTGCTCAAATGTGCGTAAAAACGTGATTCCCTCTTTTATGGCCAAGAAGAAATTCTTTTTCCGTGAGGCAATCAGTTACCATACCCTTTCTGCCGATCTTTCTGACCTTTCAGATGTTAAATATGATATTCTGGTTTTTTTCAGCCCCGTTGACATAAAATCGCTTTTCGATAATTTTCCGGATTTTACACAAGACAATACCCGAATCGCTGCCTTTGGGGCTGCCACCGGTAAGGCTATTGAGGATGCGCAACTTACAATTAATATTTCGGCACCTACTCCGGCTGCCCCATCCATGGTAATGGCCCTTGAACAGTACATCATAAAAGCCAATAAAGGCTGATTTTTTTCTCCCCTTGCTTTTTTATGTTATTAATACTAACTTGCTTGTCCAAGCAGAATAATTAATATTTGCAATTATCGTTACACATTTAATAAGTTAAAAACGCTAAGATGATCAGGAAGTACTTTGCCTTGGCCCTTGTGGCTCTGTTATTTGCAGCAAAATCATATGCCCAGCAAGATCCGTATTATTCTTTCTTTATGTTCAACAAAATGGTGTACAATCCTGCTTATGCGGGAAGCAAAGATGCCATTTGCGCGACTGCTGTTTACAAAAAGCAGTGGACCGGATTTGAAGGAGCACCGGAATTTCAAACACTCAGCATCAATTCTCCCATTGCCAAGCAGCGTGCCGGGGTAGGTTTAGGAATCATTAATGATAAATTAGGATACGAAAGCTCCTTAAATGTAGTTTTCTCTTTTGCCTATAAAATTAAACTAAATGATGCGGGTACAAGTAATCTCGCGGTTGGAGCTGCCGGAGGTTTTATGCAGAAATCTTTAGATGGAACAAAACTTACCCCAGAACAAACAGGGGACCCTAAAATTCCCATTTCAAAAGTTTCGGCCACTGCTCCCGATGTAAATGCAGGAATTTATTATACCAATAGCACCATAGGGCCATTAAAAAATGTATATGCCGGTTTATCGGCCACGCACTTAATGCAAAGCACCATTTCATATGCCACCACCACCGGCAATACTGTTGATTCAAAACTGGCCACACACTATTATATGGTAGCAGGTGCTGCCTGGGATCTTACTTCTTCCCTTACACTTGAACCAAACCTCTTAATAAAGAAAGACCCGGCCAAACTGCAGATAGATTTTAACGCCTTTGTTTTATATAATAATAAAATAAGAGGTGGATTGGTTTATCGTTCGGGTGATGCCTTTATTGGAATGCTCGGATATCAGTTCAACGAAAACTTTCATGCAGGATATTCTTATGACTTTACCACAAGTCAGTTGAATAAGTTTAGCGGAGGCTCTCACGAAATTTATGTGACCTACTGTTTTAAATTTAAACCCCCTGTACCTAAAATTCCAAATATTCGACTAACACCCAGATACTTGTAAGATATCAACAATAAAATTTAGCAAATTTTCGTTTTATCCACAGAAATAAAAACATTATCCACAAGTCTAGAAGTTTGGAATTTCGGTTTCAAACCCTAAATTTGCGAAACTGAACATAAAAGTACCATAGAACAAAGCAGATGAAAATAGTTAATTCATTCCTCATCCTGGTCACAGTAACCGTGCTGGTAAGTTGCGGTCTGAGCAATGATCGTGGTGAGTTGACTGGTGTGCCGGGAAGAAGTGTTTGGTTCCATCCTCAACCGTTTGGTACCATCTATGTGCCCACAGGGTCTTTCCATATCGGGCAGGATGAGCAAGATATTTTATCTTCTCAACTGGCACCGAACAAACAAATTTCCATTGTTGGTTTTTATATGGACGATACTGAAATTACCAATAACGAGTATCGCCAGTTTGTTTACCATGTAGTAGACTCTATTGCCCGTGAAACCATGGGCGAAACTTTCTGGATTGAGCAGGAAAACGGAGATCACTATATTAATTACGATGAGCGTTTGGATATGGAAGATCCAAATGCCGTAGAAACACTTAACGACATGTTTTACGCAGAAAGCGAACGCCACTATAAAGTGAAGCAGCTTGATGTACGTAAATTGAAATACAGATATGAGTGGGTTGATTTAGTTGCTGCTGCTAAAGCACCTCGTAAAGGTTATGATGCAAACCGTGCCGATTTTATTCGTAAAGCAGGCGAGAAAACCAATGACGACAGTGGTGTTGAAATTTATCCTGACACACTGGTATGGGTACGTGATTTCACCTATTCATTTAATGAGCCAATGACCAGAATGTATTTCTGGCATCCGAAATACGATAATTATCCGGTAGTAGGAGTTAACTGGCGCCAGGCTACTGCATTTTGTAACTGGAGAACCATGCACATGAACACCTATTATGGTAAGATAGATGAGCCAATTGTTGAGCCCTTCCGTTTACCTACCGAATATGAGTGGGAATATGCAGCCCGTGGTGGAAGAGATGGAAATATGTACCCTTGGGGTAGTCCATATATCCGCAACAGTAAAGGCTGTTTTCTTGCCAACTTTAAACCGGGACGTGGTGATTATCCTTCTGACGGTGGTTTTTACCCAATTCATGTAGGTTCATACTTCCCTAACGATTTTGGTCTTTACGACATGGCCGGCAACGTAGCCGAATGGACTCGTACCGCATACCAAAACTCAACAAATTTCTTCTCTGATGACATGAACTCGGATTATGAATACGAAGCTCAGTCTACCAAAGCAGAAAACCCTAACGGAGATCCTGAAACCCTGAAGCGAAAAGTAATTCGCGGAGGGTCATGGAAAGATATAGGCCATTTTATTAACGTGGCAACCCGTACTCATGAATACCAGGACTCAGCCAAGTCATTTGTAGGCTTCCGTTGCGTTATGACATTTATGGGTCGTTCTATTAAAGATAAGAATTAATCAATTTTTACCTTTAATCTTAAACATGAACTATTAATTTTATTATTGTTTAACATACCTAAATTCACTTAAAGTATTATGAGCCAAAAGAAAGGTTTTTTAGAGTCATTATTGTTTAAAAAGTTAATGGCTAAAGTTTACGGTCTTGGTGCCGCTGTGGTAATTGTTGGTGCATGGGCAAAGATTCTTCACTTGAAGATTGCGGATGTGATGCTGACCGTGGGACTTTTAACCGAAGCTCTCATTTTCATTATTTCTGCTTTTGAGCCTGTTCACGAAGAAGTTGATTGGTCACGTGTTTACCCTGAACTGGCCGAAGACTATGATGTAAGCAAATTGGAAGCAAAAAACAAAGGTTCCGTAAGCCAGCAATTAGATAAAATGCTGGAAGACGCTAAAGTGAGCCCTGAATTAATCAGTAGTTTAGGTACCGGTTTACAAACTTTAAGTTCGAACGTATCAAATCTTACTGATCTTTCAAGTGCTTCTGTGGCAACCAACGAGTATGTGTCTAATGTGCAAAAAGCATCCAAATCAATTGATGGAATAAATTCATCTTACGTAAGTGCGGTGGATGCATTAAATACTTTGGCTGCATCAAGTTCTAACTCGCGCGAATATGGCGACCAGATGGAGAAGATTTCTAAAAATCTGGCTCAGTTGAATTCTATTTATGAATTAGAAATTGCTGAATCAAATAATCACCTCAAAACCATCAATTCATTTGTTGGTAATCTTTCAGGTGTTATCAACAGCCTTTCTGAAACAGAACAACAAGCCGTTACCTTCAAACAGGAGATGGATAAATTATCTAAAAACCTCACAAGCCTCAACAATGTATATGGCGGTATGTTAAGCGCTATGGTTGTAAAAGGTTAATTTAATAAGTTTAACAATTTAAACAAAGGAGTTAACAGAACATGGCAGGAGGCAAATTACCACCACGGCAAAAGATGATCAACATGATGTACCTCGTGTTGACCGCTTTGCTCGCGTTGAACGTATCAAAAGACATCCTTAAAGCATTCCACATGGTGGAAGTGAGCATGATGAAGTCGGGCAAAAATATTGACGACAAAAACAACATGACCATGAAAGCCCTTGAAAAAGAGATGTCGATCAATGCTGAAAAAACACGCCCTTATTATGAAAAGGCGCAGCAGGCTCGTAAAGTATCTAAAGAACTTACAGATTACCTCGACAACATCAAAACCATGCTTGTAAAGCAAGCAGAAGGCCGCAAAGATGACGAAGATAATCACGCTTTACCTGAGGCTGAAAGAGAATTGGCTCAACCGGACAATATTGAAAAACACGCTTTCCATTTTATTAAAAAAGATGGCGGTGCTGAAAGTAAAAAGTTGAAAGAAAAAATAAATGCAACACGCGAGGCATTGCTTAAACTTCTTTCTCCGGCTGAACAAAAAGATGTAAAAACAGATTTAGCTACCCCCGAACCTCCGTCTCATGGAGGTCAGAAACAAAGTTGGGAATCTGAAATGTTTGAACATGCTCCTTTGGCTGCGGTTGTAACGATGATTGAAAAAATCAAAAACGACTGTAAAAATACCGAATCACAGGTGCTCGACTTGTTGGCTAAGGGTATAAACAAAGATGATATCAAATTTGACCAGACCATCGCTGTAGCCGTACCTACCAAAGGTACTGTTATTCCAATTGGTGGCGACTTTGAAGCTGAAATTTACCTTGCTGCTTACGATTCAAAGAAAAACAATGAAATGTTTGTGAATGGCGCTGCTATTCCGGTTAAAGACGGAAAAGGATTGTTTAAAACAAATCCAAGAAGTGAAGGTGATCAAAAATTAAAAGTAGTTGTAAATGTTCGTAAACCTGATGGTTCAGTTGAAGAAAAAATTTCTGAACTTACCTATACTGCATTCAAAGGAATGGCGACAATTTCAGCCGAAAAAATGAATGTGGTATACATTGGTCTCGATAACCCAATTGCTATTTCAGTTCCCGGTAGCGCTCCTGAACAAATTATTGCCAACTGTGTTGGAGGAAGAATGATTCCGATTGCCGGACAGAAAGGACACTGGAATTTGCAGGTTGACGGAGGAAAGGAAGTGGAAATTGTAGCTTCGGTTAAAGGTAAAGACGGAACTGTTAAACGCGTTGAGTCTAAAAAATACCGCGTAAAGAAAGTACCAAGCCCTACTCCAATGGTTGGTAAAATAATCAACTCTTCAGCCACACCAAGCGAAATTAAAGGCTTACCATATGTAGTGTGCGATTTGGCTGACTTTGCCTTTGAAGGGATTCGCTACAAGGTGCTTTCGTTTGATGCTATTTTAACCCGTAAAGGTGGCGACCCTATTATTGCCAATGGAGTTCAGGGGCAAACCCTTCCTGGTAATATTGTGAATGGGGTTACCGGTGCCCGTGCAGGCGATATGCTTATTATAAGCAATATTAAGGCTGATGCTATTGGTACCAAAATCGGTGTGGTTAACATTAAATCTTCCATTCTTTTAAAAATAAAGTAATGATACGCACGATCAAACGATTCTCTGGTTTTCTCCTGTTTCTGAACATTGTTCCGATGGTTTCTGTTGCTCAAAACGAGCCACAACAACAACAGCCTTATTCGGAAAATGTGCTTTATAACGAAAACAGATTCCCTGAAGGAATGGTTGTACAATGGCCGTTTTTAAGAGAAGCTGACGCGATTTACAGAAAGCGGGTTTGGAGAATTATTGACCTGCGTGAAAAGAATAATAAGGTAATGACCTGGCCAAGAAATGCATTTGCCGATATTGTGCTGAAATATGCACGTAGCGGACAACTTCATGTTTATGCAGATCCTGACTCTATGGTAACTCCTCTAACCCCTGAAGAAGCCTCTAAAAGAGCTTCGATACAAACTCAAAGTGAAGTGATTGACAGTGCCCAGAATCCGGACATTTTATTACCCACTTTTGACCCTACTACAGCTATCACCAAAACAGTAACTATTGATGAGCCGAGAAGGTGGTCAACTGTTCAAAAATTCAGGGTAATGGAGGAATGGGTTTTTGATAAAAATCACGGAAAAATTATTACCCGGATTATCGCTATCACTCCAATTGCCGACCTGTTGGTGAATGGTGACGCTACCGGTGAAGTTTATCCGCTTTTTACCATTAAGTATTCTGAATTGAGGGAGGTATTGGTGAATGAGCAACTTTACAATCGCTTTAATGATGCCATGCGTTTAACCTACGATGATTGGTTTGAAAACCGCCTGTTCTCAAGCTATATCATTAAGGAATCCAATATGTATGACTATTACATTAAGAACATGCCCGAATATGAAAAAGATAATCTTGCCGCTTTGCTTGAAGCCGACCGGATTAAACAAGAGCTTTTCATTTTTGAACATGACCTTTGGGAATATTAAGATATCGAATTTCATATTAAAAAGAAAGCCCCGCTACAAGCGGGCTTTCTTTTTAATATTCCCTGCGAACAGCAAAGGGAACACTTTATATCTCCTTATAAATTTTATTTGAATTCCTTCCTGATGATGGTTTGATCGCGGTCAGGACCAACAGAAATAATACTTACAGGAACGCCTAATTCCTTTTCGAGGTATGCGATATAATTGGTGAAATTTTCAGGCAAGTCGCTCTCCTTTTTAGCTTTTGTAAGATCTTCGTCCCACCCCTTAAATGATTTATATAACGGGGTCAGGCTTTCATCGTTAAGTTCAAAAGGAACACCGGAAAGTGCTTTGCCATGCAATGAGTACTTATCGCAAGCCTTTATCTCGGAGAACCCGGATAATACATCAGATTTGGTAATAAACACATGGGTAACTCCATTAAGCATGATGGCATACTTTAATGCAACTAAATCAATCCATCCTGTTCTTCTCGGACGTCCGGTGGTAGCTCCAAATTCATGTCCTTTTTTCCGAATAAGCTCTCCGGTTTCATCATTCAGTTCTGAAGGAAAAGGTCCACCGCCTACCCGTGTGCAATAAGCCTTAAAAATCCCATATACCTTATTGATGTGGCGGGGGGCTAAACCTAACCCGGTACAAGCCCCTGCCGTAATGGTATTGGATGAGGTAACAAACGGATAAGTTCCGAAATCAATATCAAGCATGCTTCCCTGCGCTCCTTCAGCCAGAATTTTTTTGCCCGACTGCATTGCCTCATTGATGTAATATTCGCTATCAACCTGAACGTAGTCCCTCAAATAATCTATCGCATTAAACCAGTCTTCTTCTAATTGCTTAAGGTTGGAAGCACTCAAATCGAACTCATAGAATCTTAGCAAAGACATGTGACGCTGCTTTACCTCTTCATATTTGTTTTTGAAAGTAGCAAGATTCATATCCCCTACTCGAATACCTGAACGGCCTGTTTTATCCTGATACGAAGGGCTTATTCCCCTAAGGGTTGATCCAATTTTATTTTCACCTTTTGATTGCTCTGATGCTGCATCCAGCAAGCGGTGCGTTGGCAAAATAAGGTGTGCCCTTTTTGAAAGAAACAGGTTCTTTTTTACATCAACTCCTAACGGATACAATTTTGAAATCTCATCCTGAAGTTTTACCGGGTCAATAACCACTCCGCTACCGATTAGGTTGATGCAATTGGGATGAAAAATTCCGGATGGAATTGTATTAAGCACGTGTTTCATCCCGTTAATCTCAAGCGAGTGCCCTGCATTTGGCCCCCCCTGAAAGCGAGCAACTATATCATACCTGGGGGTGATAAAATCGGCAATTTTCCCTTTGCCTTCATCTCCCCATTGTAAACCTAAAAGTACATCAACCATATTTATCTATTCTTTTCCAATATTCACCTGCTTGTGGCAGCTCATGCATTTACCATCTTTATCAATTTTGGGCGAACCATACAAGTTGAGTGAATGATTGGTTACATTAAATTGAAGTAAATCTCCCATCATTGTTTGAATTTGCTGAATGCGGGGGTCACAAAATTCGGTTACCTTTCCGCAAATATTACAAATAAGGTGATCGTGCTGCCGGTATCCATAGGCACGTTCAAACTGGGCAATGTTCTTTCCAAACTGATGCTTAATTACCAATCCGCAATCAAGTAACAAATCCAGTGTGTTGTAAACGGTTGCCCTGCTTACCCTGTAATTACGGTTTTTCATTTGCACATACAGCGTTTCCACATCAAAGTGCTCCTTTTTAGAGTAAATCTCATCGAGTATGGCAAAACGCTCGGGCGTTTTACGCTGTTTATTTCGCTCAAGATACTCAGTAAAAAGACGCTTTACTGTTTCTTTGGTTTTATCTGTTTCTGTGCTTTTGTGCATTTTGGTCTGCTAAAACAAGGTCGCAAGTTATGAATTGCGCAGTTAATTCACATCAATTCGGCTCACCTGAATTAACTGATTGGATGCCTTTAGTTTACTAATCAACTCTTCTAAGTGAGAAGTATCATAAATAAACAACATGATTCTTCCGTCAAATTTTCCTTCGTGTGACTCAACGGTTATAGATTGCATATTCACCTTCAGTTCCTTTGAAATAATATCGGTGATGGTACTAATAATTCCGACACTGTCAATCCCCTGAATCTGCACTCCGGCAAGAAAAGCCTGTGAACTTTTGATGGGCGAATTTTTCCATTTGGCCTTCAGAATACGGTAGCCGTAATTAGACATAAGCCCCACCGCATTGGGGCAATTGGTTCGATGAATTTTGATGCCTTCTCCTACGGTGATAAATCCAAATATATCATCGCCAGGAATGGGGTTACAACATTTAGCCGTTGAATAATCAAAATCGTAATCTTCCCCAATAATTATGGTGTCTTCTTTCAACTCGCTGATACCTGCCTTCTTCTTGCTTCCGGCCGGTTCGCTTACCGTAATAGCTGCCTGTTTTTTTTCGGTTGCATGAGCCAGGATTGCTACCACATCAATATCCTGTTTTCTTATTTTTTCGGTTGCAATCAGGTAGTATAAATCCAGCGCGGTCTTAAGTTTAAAAAAAGCCAATACATGATTTATATTCTCCGAGTTAAACTCAACCTTTTGGTGATGAAATTTCCGTTCGAGAATTTCTCTTCCGTCTTCGGCAATTTTTTTCTTTTCTTCCTTTAAAAAATCTTTAATTTTCGATTTGGCTTTAGCTGTCACCACAAACGAAAGCCAGTCTTCATTTGGTTTTTGTTTATTAGAAGTAATTATTTCTACCTGATCTCCGTTCGATAGTTTATGATTTATAGGAACCAGTTTGTTGTTTAACTTAGCTCCTATACATTTTGACCCAACTGAGGTGTGAATATCAAAGGCAAAATCAAGGGCTGTGGCATTGGCCGGCAGTTTTCTTAATTCACCTTTTGGAGTAAATACAAAAACTTCATCGGCAAAAAGACTCAGTTTAAAATCATCCAGAAAATCGAGTGCATTTGAATCCGGGTTTTCAAGAATTTCCCGAACCTGAGCCAACCACCTTTCCAAATCGTTTGTAGTAGGTGCCCCGTTATCTTTATATTTCCAATGTGCGGCAAAACCCTTCTCTGCAATTTCGTCCATTCTACGCGTACGAATCTGCACTTCCACCCATCTCCCCTGTGGCCCCATAACGGTGGTGTGAAGAGATTCATACCCGTTTGATTTAGGAGTGGAAACCCAATCTCTCAACCTGTCGGGATTTGGACGGTAATGATCGGTTACAATCGAATAAACTTTCCAGCAATCAGATTTCTCTTTGTCTATCGGAGTGTCAATAATTACACGAATGGCAAACAAATCATACACCTCTTCAAAAGGGATGTTTTGTTTTTTCATTTTATTATAGATAGAATAAATAGATTTTGGCCTTCCCTTTACTTCATACTTCAACCCTTGCAGGTTCAGCTCTTCAATAAGCGGTTCGGTAAATTGCTTGATGTAGCGATTTCTTTGCGTCTTAGTTTCCTGAAGTTTATCCGCAATAAATTTAAATTGCTCTTCTTCGGTATATTTAAGGGCGAGGTCTTCAAGTTCAGTTTTAATGGCATATAATCCAAGCCTGTGTGCCAGAGGGGCGTAGATATATTTGGTTTCAGATGCTATTTTCAACTGATTTTTGCGCGACATGGAACCCAGCGTGCGCATATTATGCAGACGGTCGGCAAGCTTTATCAAAATCACCCTTACATCATCCGAAAGGGTGAGCAGCATTTTCCTAAAATTCTCGGCCTGAAGTGAACTGGTTTCCGTATCAAAAACAGTGGATATTTTTGTGAGTCCGTCAATAATCTGAGCTACTTTATCCCCAAACTGATGCCTGATATCATCAAGGGTAATATGGGTATCCTCTACCACATCATGCAGTAAAGCGCAAACCACCGAAGTGGGACCAAGTCCTATTTCTTCTGTAGCAATCTGAGCAACTGCTAACGGATGAAAGATATATGGCTCACCTGATTTTCTGCGCATGCCCTTGTGAGCAGCCATAGCTAATTCAAAAGCTTCTCTTATTTTTTTCTTGTCGCCTCTTTCTAATAGTCTGCGGCACGAACGTAGTAAGTGTCGGTAGCGTTTAACTATCTCTTTGTTTTCCAGCTCTACATCAATGGTTGGGTGCATTTTTTTTGCTTCTTGAGGCAAATTTAGTGTTTTTACAAGCCGGGGAGTTTGGAATTCATCCACATCGGTGTACCTTTGCCGCTCTTTCTCGCGCACGTGGCGTAATTGGTAGCCGTGCCAGACTTAGGATCTGGTGCCGAAAGGCGTGGGGGTTCGAGTCCCTCCGTGCGCACTTTTAACTTATTCTCAATACTATAAACAACACATTCAGTGAACATCTCTATTGACCACAAAGACGATCTGAACGCGGTAATTACCGTAAACGTAGCCAAAAATGATTATGCTCCCAGAGTTGAAAAGGCTTTGAAAAATTACCAGAAGCGGGCAAACATCCCAGGCTTCAGACCTGGAAAAGCTCCAATGGGCATGATTCAAAAAATGTACGGTTCGGCCGTGTTAGTTGATGAGGTGAACAATTTTACGTCTGATGCCCTGAACAATTATCTCAAAGAAAATGCACTGGAAGTTTTGGGCCAGCCGGTTTTAAGCACCGATAATGAGAATTATGACTGGACCACAACCGAAGATTTTAAGTTCCGTTTTGACATTGGCCTTTCTCCAAAATTTGACCTTAACATCTCTAAGAATGATTATTTTGTAAAACATGTTCCCGCTATTGACGAAGACCTTGTTTCAAAAGAGGTAGAGCGCTCAAGACAGCGATACGGAAATCAGGTTAGCGCAGAAATTGCCGAGGCCAACGACATGCTCACCATAGAAGCAAAAGAATTAACCGATGAAAAAACTGTTTTGGAAGGTGGGGTTCAGGCTGAGTTCCCTATACTCCTTTCTGCCATAAAACATGAAGCTACCCAAAAAGCATTTATCGGACAAAAAACAGGTGCCACTGTAACTGCTGATATTTTTGAAGTGTTTGATCATAACGTAACCGAAATTTCAACCGTTTTAAAAATAAACAAGGAGACCGTAAACGATTTACACAAAACTTTCAGTTTTGAGGTGAAAGAAATAAAACGGCAGGAATCTGCCGTAATGAATCAGGAGTTTTTTGATAAAGTTTATGGCGAAAATGCCGTTAAAACGGAAGAAGAATTCAGGGCTAAAGTTAAAGAAGAATTAAAACAGTTTTATGCTTCAGAAGCTGATCACGCTTTGGAACACGAATTGTTTGACGCCCTGCTGGCCAAGCATTCCATTTCATTACCGGATTCCTTTTTAAAACGCTGGCTAATGGATCGTCATCCCGATAAGTTTACATCTGATAACGTAGACAGCAAATATGAACCTGAAGCCAAATACCTGCGCTCAACCCTTTTTCAGGAAAAAGTTATTGCAAACCAGGAATTAAAAATAGAAGATCAGGATTTACTTAACGCTTCGGTAAATTATACCAAACGCATGTTTTTTGGCTACAACATGAATATTCCGGTAAGCGATTACCTTGAGACCTATGCCAAGGAGCAATTAAAAGATCAAAACTACCGCTCCCGCATGCTGAATATGGCCATTGAAACCAAAGTAATCAATGCGCTTAAAAACATGGTGACCATCGAGGAAAAAGAACTTCCGATTGATGACTTTTTCAAGAAAATGAAAGAGCACAGCGACCGTCATCACCAGCAACATGAGCATGCGCATGAACACGAGCATGAACACGAACACAGCCACGAAGGCGCTCATAGTCACTAATCAGCAGGGGCTAACAAACACTCTTTAATTTAAGTTTATAAAATACCTGACAAAATGCGGGTAGTTTTGTAATGGTATTGAAATTGACTATACTCGTAAAATCTTATCAAAAATTTACATCGTATGAATGACGGAATTGAATTCAGAAAATATGCCACCCAACATCTTGGCATTAGCAGTTTAAAAGTAGAGTCATATATTAAAAGTTCAGTGAAAGATATGACCAGAACGGTGATTGAAGAACGCCCCATGAATTTTAGGGAAATTGACGTTTTCTCCCGTTTAATGGCCGACCGCATTATTTTTCTCGGAACTCAGGTAGATGATTATTTTGCAAATATTATTCAGGCACAGCTTCTCTTCTTAGAGTCGATGGATGCTAAAAGAGATATTCAATTATACATTAACAGCCCCGGTGGTTCGGTATATGCCGGTTTGGGTATTTACGACACCATGCAATGGGTAAGCCCCGATGTGGCTACCATTTGTACCAGCATGGCTGCCTCAATGGCCGCAGTTTTGTTGTGTGCCGGAGCAAAAGGAAAACGGACGGCACTTAAACATGCCCGTGTAATGATTCATCAGCCTATGGGAGGCGCCCAGGGACAGGCTTCGGATATCGAAATCACTTACCGAGAAATTGAAAAACTGAAAAAAGAACTTTACGAAATTATTGCCAACCACAGCGGGCAACCTTTTGACAAAGTATGGAGAGATTCGGATCGCGATTACTGGATGATTGCTGAAGAAGCAAAAGCCTATGGAATGATTGACGAAGTGCTTACCAAACACACCAAGAAATAATACAGCCACTCATGCAATGCGGGTAAATTGTATTATTCGCATTGCTTTAAAAACAGATATGAAAGGTAAAGAAGATAAATGTTCTTTTTGCGGACGCAATAAAACGGAAACCGAGTTTTTGATTGCCGGACTGAATGCATACATATGCGACAGCTGCGTGAATCAGGCATTTCGTATTGTGAATGAAGAGTTGGGAAATCAGAAAGAAAAGAATAATAAGCTTAACTTTAAACTTTTAAAACCTGCTGAAATAAAGGCTCACTTAGATGAATATGTGATAGGGCAGCACGAAGCAAAACGTGTGCTTTCGGTTGCTGTTTACAATCACTTCAAACGCTTAAAACATAAATTGCTCTCGGAAAATGTAGAGCTTGAGAAATCGAATATTTTGCTGGTGGGCGAAACTGGAACCGGAAAAACCCTCCTGGCAAAAACACTGGCAAAAGTGCTGCAGGTTCCGTTTTGCATTGCCGATGCCACAGTGCTTACCGAAGCCGGATATGTGGGCGAAGATGTAGAGAGTATTTTATCGCGGTTGCTGCAGGCAGCCGATTATGATGTTGCCTCGGCAGAAAGGGGGATAGTTTATATTGATGAGATTGATAAAATTTCGAGAAAAAGTGATAACCCCAGCATTACCCGCGATGTGAGCGGAGAAGGGGTGCAGCAGGCCCTCTTAAAAATTCTGGAAGGCACAGTTGCCAATGTTCCCCCTCAGGGAGGACGTAAACATCCCGAACAAAAAATGGTGCAGATTAACACCGAAAATATTTTGTTCATTTGCGGAGGTGCCTTTGAAGGAATTGATAAAATTATTGCCCGCAGAATACAAACGCAGGCAATCGGATTTAAGAATATGGATGATAAACCCGGAGACGACCAGAATTTATTGCAGTACATTTCGCCAAGCGATGTAAGAAGCTATGGTTTAATCCCGGAAATTATTGGGCGTTTGCCAATTCTTACTCACCTGAACCCATTGGACAAAGACGCCTTAAAACAAATATTACTGGAACCTAAAAATGCTTTAGTAAAGCAATACGAAAAACTGTTTGAAATGGAAGGCGTAAAATTGCAAATTGAGGATGATGTGGTAGATTTTATTGTAGAAAAAGCTCAAGAGTACAAATTAGGGGCAAGGGGATTACGATCGATTATGGAAGCCATCATGCTTGACTACATGTACGACTTACCGGGTAAGAAAGACAATGTTAAAACTGTAATTATTGATTTGGCTTATACCAAAGAGTGTTTTGAAAAAATAAAATTCAAAGCGCTAAAGGCGGCCTGATAAGGAGATATGCTGTTGTGATGATATATTCCAATTTTTACCCCGATGGACCGCTTCATTGCCACCTATAAAAAAATTGCTGTCATCTTTCTGAACACCTTATTGGTTTTCATCCTGATCAACTTTATTGCCTATCTCGTACCGGGGCCCCTTTCAAAGGTGCGTAACGTAGCGAGCATTATCCCCAATCATCAGATGCTGAAGAATAATCCACTTTTGATGCAGGAAGTTTATGATGGCAAATCGCCTGAACTTATCAAACAATTGATTGCTGAAGCACCTAATGTAAAATCTCATCCGGTATTGCAGTTTATGCTTCCTGAGAAAAACACCCGATTTTATCACATCGGATTTGAAGGCTGCCGGTATAATAGTTATATAAATGATGGTAACGTACATGAAGTGATTAATGGTGGTTCGTGGCTTTTAGGTGGCAGTACTGCATTCGGGTTTGGTGTGCCAGATGATGAAACCATGGGATATTTTCTGAATCAGCTCGACTCAGGAAAACGATGGATTAACTTCAGCACCCCTAATTACCACCAGCAACTGGAAATTCAAAAACTCATTTTGCTATTAAAGAAAGGCTACCGTCCCAAACGTGTTGTGTTTCTGGATGGTCTCAACGATCTTTTCCAACTCACTTCGAACCATTTTGAACCTGCAGAAACACCCGGCAGACCTTTTCATGCCTATAGTCATGAGTTTAATATTGAAAATATCCGGTTAAACCGCAACCTCTTATATGCGCTGCCTGCCGTTCGACTTTTTTATGAATATCAGGCCGAGTACCTTGTTAAAACCGGAAAGGCAAACCTTAACCCCTCCCAAAATGTCTATTCAGCGCAATCACTTTACAACACTCAACCCTATCTTGCCTATCTGGTCACAGAAATAACCTCACTACCTGTTAATGAGGCCTTGTTGAAGAAGGTGGAAACCTACTACCGGCAAAATATAGCCATGCTTGATACTCTTAGTAAAGCTTATGGCTTTGAATATGCCGTCTTTTTTCAACCTATTGGACTATTCTACGATAAGAACATATTTTGCACCAGCCACCTTGAACTGGCAAACCAGCTTCGCAATTACACTGCCATGGAGGCTATGTACAGTCACATTCGGCAACTCTTAGCCCAACACAATTTTCAACGATTTTATGACTGCAGCCAACTTGATGCTTCCTGCCCAACTCCTTACGTAGACCTGACCCATTACTCCCAACCCCTTAACCAACGTCTTGCCAAATACATCATCAGCACGTTATCGTTATAACGGGGTGTGGGCATTACGTAAGTATTAAGTTGCGTTTTTGGTTTATGTTGCTGTAACTTGCAAATTCATCCATGACTACAGGCACCCAAATTACCCCCGATCGAAAACTTGAAAGAGCCTGGGCTATGTATGACTGGGCAAATTCTGTATTTCCCTTATCCATTACTACCGCCATATTCCCTATTTATTTCGAAAGCGTAACCAAAAAAGCTGCCGTTGCCAATGGAATGGTTAGGGACGGACAATATTACACGCACTTTTTGGGCCGCGACTTTGTTAATACAGCACTCTACTCCTATGCCCTGTCGTTTGCCTTTTTAATGGTGGCCATTATTCAACCTCTGCTCTCGGGAATTGCTGATATTAAAGCCAAGAAAAAAGCATTCATGCAATTTTTCTGTTACCTCGGGGCCTGCAGTTGTGTTGTACTCTATTGTTTTGACCCCGACAGAATTTGGGTAGGCCTTCTCTTTTTTATTCTTGGTATGATTGGCTATGCCGGAAGTATTGTTTTTTACAATGCCTTTCTTCCTGAAATTACTTCGGAAGACAGATATGATAAAGTAAGCGCCAGGGGATATTCGTATGGCTACCTTGGAAGCGTTATACTGCTTATTTTAAATCTTGCATTAATTCTTTTAACCGAAACTCCGGCCAACGGAGGACAACCTGTAATTTCCTTTATCTCTCCGGCTATGGCCACCAAAATTGCCTTTGTTACGGTTGGCATATGGTGGGCAGGATTTGCTCAGGTCACCTTTTTTCGTTTACCCAAAGAAGAAAAACGAGTAAGAGGCGGTGCGCTTAATCATGGATTTGAACAATTAAAAAAAGTGTGGAGAGAAATTTCGCAGAATGCCAAACTCCTTCGGTTTTTACGTTCGTTCTTTTTTGTGAGCATGGGACTGCAAACCGTTATGTACGTAGCCAGTTTATTTGGTGCGAAAGAGTTGCATTTGCCCGCAACAAATCTCATAGGGGCCGTGTTGCTCATCAACCTTATAGGTGTTCCCGGAGCTTTGTTATTTTCTGCCATTTCAGGTAAAATAGGCAATATTCTAACCCTTCGTATTCTGGTTGTTGTGTGGATTTTTGTTTGCGTATTTGCGTACTTTATTCAAACCCCGTCAGAGTTTTATATATTGGGTGCTATAGTGGGGACCATCATGGGAGGTATTCAAAGTTTATTTCGCTCCACTTATGCTAAATTGATTCCTGATACAACATATAACCACGCTTCGTATTTCAGTTTTTATGACGTAGCCGAAAAAATTGCTATTGTGCTTGGCACGTTTGCTTATGGCTTTATTGAAGAACTTACCGATAGTATGAGGTATTCTGCTCTTGCATTGGCTGCTTTTTTTATCTTTGGACTATTATTTATGACTCAAATTAAAAATTTCAAAGGAGTGCATGCAGGTTGAATTGTTTATTCCGTGTTTTATTGATCAGTTAAAGCCTTCTATTGCTTTTGACATGATTAAGGTATTGGAAAAAGTGGGATGTAAAGTAATTTATAATACCGAACAAACCTGCTGCGGACAACCAGCATATACAGCAGGTTTCTGGAATGAGGCCCGTGAAGTTGCTGAAAAATTTATTCAGGAATTTCCATTGGGAGATCCGGACAAACCATTTGCAAAACCGGCTGAGAAACCCATTGTGTCGCCATCTGCCTCTTGTGTGGGTATGGTGAAAAACCATTACAACGGAATTTTTCAGAACACATCTCTTCACAATCAGTGCCGCAAGGTTCAAAAAAACATGTTCGAGCTAAGCGACTTTCTGGTAAATGTAATACAGAAACCCGATTTAGATTGTCGGTTCGAAGGCAGAGTAACATACCATGATTCGTGCAGCGCGCTTCGTGAATTACAAATTAAAGATGCACCTCGGGTGTTGCTTAACAACATAAAAGGTCTTGAGTTAATTGAAATGAAAGACACCGAAAACTGTTGCGGTTTCGGAGGTACATTTTCCTTTAAGTTTGAACCAATCTCCGTTTCATTAGCTGAACAAAAACTTGAAAAAGCCATAGCCACGGGGGCTCAGTATATTGTTTCGACCGATTACAGCTGTTTGATGCATCTGGATTCCTACATACAGAAAAATAATGTGCCGATCAAAGTGATGCATCTGGCTGAATTGCTTGCTCAGGGAATTAATTAAAAACAACTATTTATGGGATTAATCGTACTTGGAATTATTGTGATAGTGCTAGCGGGCATTATTGCTTCAAAAGTTTACAACCTGGCTAAAATAATGAAGCAGGTGAAATGGGCCGGCTATGGGTTAATTGCATTCGGATTATTATCGGCTTGTTTCAAACAAATTGACCCGGGACAGTTAGGTGTACAAGTGTTATTTGGTAAAGTGCAACCGGAAGTTTTGGAAAGTGGTTTACATATGATTAATCCATTAGTTGATGTAAAAACGGTTGACGTGCGTACACAAAATTACACCATGAGTGGTATACATGATGAAGGGGAGAAATCAGGTGACGATGCTATTAGGGTACTCACTGCAGATGGATTAGAAGTCACCATTGACCTTACCGTTCTTTACAGATTGGTTCCTTCAGAAGCCCCGCGACTATTGCAACAAACCGGACTGGATTATCAGGATAAAATTGTGCGGCCACTTACCCGAACTAAAATACGGGATAATGCCGTTTATTACGATGCCGTATCGCTTTACTCAAAAAGAAGAGATGAATTTCAAACACGCATTTTTAACAGCATTGAAAAAGATTTTAAAACCAGAGGATTGGTACTTGAGCAATTACTTGTGCGGAATATAACCCTTCCGCAATCGGTAAAAACAAGCATAGAATCAAAAATAAATGCTGAACAGGAAGCGCAGAAAATGCAATTTGTTTTACAGAAAGAAAAACAAGAAGCAGAGCGTAAGCGAGTGGAAGCGCAGGGTATTGCCGACTATCAGAAAATAATAAGCAGCGGACTTAGCGATAAGCAATTGCAATACGAAAGTATAAAAGCCAACCTGGAACTGGCCAAATCCCCCAACTCAAAAGTGATTGTTATTCCTAACAAAGGAAGCTCCCCATTAATCATTGACACAAAATAATTTTACATCAATCTCCTAACATATGTCATCTGTTTTTAGCAGAGAGCAACTTCATTCGTTCACCAAAAACATTCTCTCAAAAATCGGGCACAGCGAGGAACATGCTCAACTTGCTGCAGATGTTTTATTGTCGGCCGATATAAGAGGTATTGACTCGCATGGTGTGGCGCGCTTATCGGGCTATGTACGGCTTTGGGAAAAACAACGGGTAAATGCAACACCCGTTATGAAAATTATTCATGAAACACCTTCAACGGCAACCGTTGATGCTGATGCGGCTTTGGGATTAATCTCCGCTCCCTTTGCCATGAACGTTGCTATTGAAAAAGCCAAAAAATGCGGCAGTGGTTGGGTGAGTGTAATGAACTCAAATCATTTTGGCATTGCCGGCTACCACAGCATGATGGCTCTGGAACACGATATGATTGGATTTGCCATGACCAATGCAAGCCCGCTGGTGGCACCAACTTTCAGTAAAGAACGATTGCTTGGTACCAATCCGATTAGTGTGGCCATTCCGGCCCTGCATGAAAAACCCTTTGTACTTGATATGGCAACTTCATCGGCAGCAAATGGAAAATTAGAAATAGCACAGCGGGAGGGAAAATCCATACCCCTAGGTTGGGTGCAGGATAAGGAAGGAAATGACAGTACCGATGCAAATGCCGTAAAAAACGGTGGGGCCTTATTGCCATTGGGAAGTTCGCATGATGCGGCCGGACATAAAGGATACGGCTTAGGAGCCCTGGTGGATATTCTGAGTGCCGTATTGGGTGGTGCCAACTATGGTCCCTGGGTTCCACCCTTTGTAGCGTTTCTTGACCCGCTTCCCGATTTGCCGGGTAAAGGACTTGGCCATTTTGTTGGTGCCATGCGTATAGATGCTTTTCGTCCGGCCAATGATTTCAAAAAACATATGGATAACTGGATTCAACGTTTTAAAAGTGCTCCCGCAATTGATATTACTGAACGTGTGTTAATACCGGGAGAACCGGAATTCAGCATGACGGAATACAGGTTAAAAAATGGAATTCCATTAAACGAAAATGTGGTAAAAGATTTAACCGTACTTGGTGAAAAGTTTAACCTTTCACTTTAATCAGAAATGAATAAAAAAATAATCCTTGCATCCAAATCTCCGCGCAGACAAGAGTTAATAAAAGGCCTTGAACTAGCTTACGATATTCATACGTATGAAGTGGACGAAAGTTTTCCTGCCGAACTACACAGCTACGAAATTGCTGTTTATCTCGCCAAAAAGAAAGCACTGCATTTCCCGGGTGATTTAACCAATCATATTTTACTTACTGCCGACACAATTGTATGGGTAAATGACCGCGTACTCAACAAACCCGAAGATGGAGAAGATGCGTTCAGAATGCTTAAAACCATTTGCGGAACCACTCATGAAGTATTTACAGGAGTTTGTTTGCGCACAACAGAAAGGGTACATACCTTTTTTGAACGAACCGAGGTAACCTGTAAACAACTTTCTGACGATGAAATATGGCATTATATCAATCAATATCACCCGTTCGATAAAGCGGGCAGCTATGGCATTCAGGATTGGTTTGGCTATACAGCTGTTGAAAAAGTAAACGGATGTTTTTACAACGTAATGGGGTTGCCTGTGAGCAGGGTGAACGAAGAATTAAAAAAATTAAGCTTCTAATTTTTCTCTGAGAAAAAAACTCCCTCTTTCATTGAATACTCCGAGGCAATAAGCCGTCTTATCCGTGCGTGTTTTAAAACCACATCAATTAAACAGGAGGCAGCCACCATCATTTCTACCCTGAACGATACCAATCCTTTCATTTTTTTTCTTTCGGCAGCAGTTGACTGCAATAGTATCGGATGAATTTGAAAAAAATCATCGAGTTCAACTAAATGGCTTTTAGCTGAAAACTTTTGTACCGGTTTTTGAAGCAAATCGCCAATCAGCTCCACCACCGATTCAAATGAACCGGCCGAACCAACTAACTCCGTTACCGGAAATTGGTTCATGGCTTCCCATAGGGGTGTAAGTTGCACCCGCAGGTATTCATACAGGCCACTACACTCCTCTTCCCCCATTGGGTCATGCCGGTGATACTTTTCAATAAGGCGAGCCGCTCCAAGTCTGAAACTTTGTTTCCAGAAAACATTTGCTTCATTGGCAATAACAAATTCCACACTTCCCCCGCCAATGTCCATGATTAATTTAGGTTCTGATGAAAATGGTAAAGAATGACGTACTCCTTCATAAATCAATAAGGCCTCCTCTTCCCCTGTAATGGTATCAATTTCTATTTGGGTTTGTCGTTTAACCTCCTCCAGAAAATGCAATCCGTTTGAAGCATCTCTAATGGCTGACGTGGCAAATGCCCTGATCAGTTCAACTTCATAATTTTTTAACTCGGCTGCGAAATCTTTCATAGCTTCAATGCCCCGCTTATACGCCCCCTCCCCAATATGTCCCTGATTAATGCCGCCCTCTCCCAGTTTTACCGGAATCTGCATTTTGAAAACCGTTTCAAAATCAGTCTCCTTTACATGAGCAATATGCAGGTGAAAGGTATTTGTTCCTAAATCCAAAACGGCCATCTTTTTCATAAGAGCAAAGAAAACTAATCATCAATAAAGTTAGTATTTTTTCAGCTAATTCCTGCTCATATTTCTACACTTTTAAACGAATCCCGTATCTTTATCCCCATGAATCCTTTGATTTGGGTTGGGTTGGGCGGTGCCCTTGGTTCAGTGTTAAGGTATTTAATTGGCCAATGGGTGGGCGTGCGCGAAGTGTCTCAGTTTCCATGGCATACTTTTGTGGTAAATTTAATCGGATGTTTTGCCATCGGACTTCTATGGGCTTTGCTGAATAAAAATGTAGCTGACCGTTCGTTTTATTTTTTCCTGATTACCGGAGTACTGGGTGGCTTTACCACGTTTTCCTCATTCGGACTCGAAACATTTCATCTCCTGCAGGCTAAAGCTTATTTTACTGTTGTCGCCTATGTTTTGCTTACCAATGCGGCAGGATTTGCTCTGGTTTTTATCGGATACAAAATTTCGGGAATATGAAAGGTATTGTTACCAAGTCAACCGGAAGCTGGTACACGGTTCGTTTGGAAAATGGCAGCCACATGGAATGCCGCCTGAAAGGAAAATTCAGATTAGATGGAATTAAGCATACCAATCCTATTGCTGTAGGAGATGAAGTTGTGGTAGAACAGGAGCCTGAAAAAGAAACAGGAATAATCACCGAACTGAAAGAAAGAAAAAATTATATCATCCGTAAATCAAACAATCTTTCCAAGCAAACACAGGTACTTGCTGCTAATATCGATCAGGCATTGCTCATTGTAACCTTGTTTTATCCCAGAACCAGTACCGGATTTATTGACCGTTTTTTGGTTACTGCCGAGGCTTATCATATTCCCGTTACCATTGCATTCAATAAAATTGATTTATATAATGAAGATGCAAAACAAATTCTTTCTGAATATGAAAAACTGTATCATTCTCTCGGTTATAAAACAATTCGCACTTCGGCTGTAAAAATGGATGGGATAACTGATCTGAAAAATTTACTTCAAGGCCATGTTTCACTTCTGGCAGGTCATTCGGGGGTTGGTAAATCTTCACTCATTAATGCCATTCATCCGGAAATGGAACGCAAAACCGGTGAGGTTTCCACCTATTCGGAAAAAGGAATGCACACCACAACCTTTGCCGAAATGTTTGAGTTAATGCCTGACAGTTTTATTATCGACACTCCGGGAATTAAAGATTTAGGGTTGGTTGATATCTCGGAACAGGAACTCTCCCACTACTTCCCTGAGATGCGGGCACTTTTGAATGATTGCCGCTTTAATAATTGCCAGCATGTAAACGAACCGGGCTGCGCTGTTTTAAAAGCACTGCAGGAAGGCAAACTGGATGAAGAACGTTACCGAAACTACCTGAGTATGCTTCGCAACGAAGACATTCATCATTAGAAAAATTTATGCGCGTAGTAATTCAACGGGTAAGTCAGGCATCGGTAACTATTGATGAACAACTTTTTTCTTCCATAGGAAAGGGGTTGATGATACTGGCAGGAATTGAAGAGACCGACCTGAACGAAGATGCCGAATGGCTCTGCAGTAAAATTTGCAACCTGCGCATTTTCCCTGATGAAAACGGGGTAATGAATAAAAATATTAAGGACGCAAACGGAACAATTTTACTGGTAAGTCAGTTTACCTTACATGCCTCTACCAAAAAAGGAAACCGCCCTTCATATATAAAAGCAGCCCGACCCGAAAAAGCCATTCCTTTATTTCAACACCTGCATACGCTGCTGGAAAAAGAACTTGGACATAAAATAGCCACCGGACAATTTGGTGCCGATATGAAAGTAGCCTTAGTAAATGACGGACCTGTTACCATTGTGATGGATTCGAAGAACAGGGAGTGATCATGAGGTGGTGAAGTTGCGAATTTGTGAGTTTGTGTTGCGCTGAGTTTACCGAAGCGTGAGTTTGTGAGAGTTTAAATTGCGATAAATAATATAAAAAATGACAATACAGGAAGCACAGGAAACAGTTGATAGTTGGATAAAAACCACCGGGGTTCGTTATTTTAACGAGTTAACCAATACTGCCATTTTGATGGAAGAAGTGGGCGAGGTTGCCCGGATTATGGCCCGTAAATACGGGGAACAATCCTTCAAAGAAAGCGATAGCAAAGTTGACCTGGCCGATGAAATGGCGGATGTACTGTGGGTGTTGGTATGTCTTGCCAACCAAACGGGGGTGAACCTTACCGAAGCGTTTAAGAAAAATATAGATAAAAAAACGCAACGTGATTCAAACAGGCATAAGGAAAATGAAAAATTAAAATAGTTCGGTTAAACCTTTTTGATTCTAAGCTATCAGAAGCAAAGTAAACCGGAAACTACATGACAGGAGCCGCAGCAAGCGATAAAGAACTGATAGAGGCCTTTCGCAGGGAAGAGAGCCGGAAAGAGGCATTTGAAGCTATTATAAAAAAGTACCAGCAAAAGGTTTACTGGCATGTACGCAGACTGGTGATTGACCATGATGATGCCGATGATGTAACACAAAATACGTTTATCAGGGCCTGGGAAAAATTAGACGGCTTCCGGGAAGAGTCAAAATTATTTACCTGGCTGTTCAGGGTGGCCACCAACGAGTCTCTGGCTTTTATTAATAAGAAAAAAGCATCGTTGCATGTAAATATGGAAGATGCCGAGCACTACCTGAGCGATAAAATTACCAGCGGAGCCGGTTTTAACGGAAATCAGATACAGAAAAAATTGCAATTAGCTATTCTGGAACTTCCTGAAAAACAACGAGCCGTTTTTAATATGCGCTACTTTGATGAGTTGCCCTACGAACAAATTGCTGAAATAACAGATACCTCGGTAGGAGCGCTTAAAGCTTCATACCATCATGCCGTAAAAAAAATAGAAACCTATTTTAACCGCACATTAAACCTTTAGAAAAAAAAATGCTCTAATATAAAATGGATATACAAAATCCCATATCGCCAGAAGAAGCATTTGTAAACGGACTTCCCAAAAACAACCCGTTTACACTTCCCCCATCTTATTTTGAGGAATTGCCTCAAAGTATTTTGATGCGGGTGAAGAGTGGTGAAACACCGTTATTATCACATAAAATTGATTCAGCATTTGAAGTGCCGCAGGGATATTTTGAACATTTCCCTTCACAGGTGCTTTCAAAAAGCCATACCGGTAAAATCCAGGGCCGAATTATACACTTCTCATTTATAACCCGTATTGCTGCAGCCGCGGTAGCCCTGCTTGCTATTGGATTGGTTTTGCTGCTTTCAAAAACAGCACCTCACCACACCGAAACAACCGTTTCAATTGAACAGGCAACAGATGATGAAATTTTCACCTATCTGGAAAACAATAACGTGAGTATTGATTTGGTAGCCGAAGTTTACACCGAGACCGAAACAGCAAAAAACAAGTCGACAAACAGTGTCCGCGACAGCAATGAACTTATAGAACAATATATTCTCGATAATGCCGATGAACAATTAATACTGGAGGAGTTATGAAAAAAGTAACGATGTTAGTGTGGGTTTGTAGCCTTTTCATCCTACCTGCCACTGTGCAGGCACAGGGAGATGCACGCCCAGCAAAAGAACGGATTGAAGCCATGAAAATTGCTTTTATTACCGACAGGCTTCAACTCACACCTGAAGAAGCAAAAGGATTCTGGCCCGTTTACAACAAAATGGAAACAGAGATGAAAGAGTTAAGAAGAAAATACCGGCTTAGTGAAGAAGAAGAATTGCCGGCCGACTTAAGCGAACAGGAAGCAGAAAAACGTATTGGAGAAATGATTAGTTTCAGAGAAGCTCAGGTTGCCCTCATTAAAAAATATCAGATTGAATTCAAAAAGGTGATTTCGTCCAAAAAAATTCTGCTGCTTTACAGAGCCGAAGAAGATTTTAAACGTGAATTGATTCGAAAAATTCGTGAACGAAGAATGGGACCACCTGCAGGCGGACCACCTCCCGGAAGATAATGATTTTGTTTTTATAATAAGGTTTAGGTTTACACACGCAGGAGGGACTTTAGTCCCTTTTGCTGTTTATAAATGGCCACCAAAAGGTGAGTAACCCCGTTTTTCGATATATATAAATACAACAGGCCGCATTTACCCACACAATGCCTGCACTTCGGGCAATGGCAGCCCCTTCCAATTGCATGGATGGGATAAGGATAATCGATAAACCCAGACTTAACAAAACACCATACATATTTATTCGCATCAGTTGTTTTTCGTACCCGGCCATCATCATTAAAATATTTACGGAACCTACAAGCGCATTTACCAACTGGGCAAATCCAAGAATAACAAAAGCCGAGCGGCCTGCTGCAAATTGCTCGTGGAGTAAACGCAGCAGCAACTCCGGAAAAACCAATGATAACATAAAAACCACAAGGGCAATTCCGGATACAATCATCGCTTTATGCTGCAACAAACGCTGCAACTCATTTCTATCTTCCTTATGCAACAGTTCAGTAAATTTTGTTGCGGCAATAGTGTTTACAAAAAACAGCCCGATAATAACCAACTTACTTAAACGAAAAGCTCCCTCAAACAACCCAACCTGCATTATATCGGTAAAGTACCCGAGCAGCAACAGTGGCACGTAGTGATTAATCACCACCCAAACAGAAGAAAAAAATACCGGCCAGGCCGATTTAATCAGGTTGCTAGTTTCAGCATCCGGAAGTTTTTGAGCTGGCAACTCCTTTGAATTTTTAATCCATAAAACCTTTGCGGTTAGCCATACCAGCACCGATGCCAGGGCTGCAAGCCATACCGGAGTAAAAAAATGTTTGTTAACCCACACGGTTACCAAAAGCAACAGAAGTACTACAAGATTGCTGGAGGCAAACGAAGAGAATGCAAACGATTTTACTTTTTTCATTGCCCGTAGTCCACTTTGTAAAATCATTCCGGAAGTAACTGGAATAATAAACCAGCAGAAAATTCTTACATATACAGCAAGGCTTGCATCTTTGAAAAAATAAGTGGCAATAGGTGTGGCCAAAATAAAAATACAGAGTGCCGCCAAAATGGAAGCTCCCAACGATAACCTCATCGCCTTTTGAAGAGTGGGTTTAATCAAATCAACCCTTCCGGTTGCATGATGAAGAGTGATGTATTTATTTACAGCAGTATCTAAACTAAACCGGCCCGCAAAGGCTCCGATTCCCCAAAAACTAATAAACAAAACATACACCCCATAGGATTGAAGTCCATAATGCCTTACAAGGATGGATGTTATCAGCAGTCCGCTGAAAAAGGAAAGCATTCTGAAAAAAACAGCATATACCCCTCCCCGCAACAATTCGGCAGTATGTTCATTTTTAAAAATGCGGTTAAAAAAGGGAATTAACATTTTGTATTCAAAAAAAGCGAAAAAGGTTGTGTTCACCGCGTATTGCTGCTTAGTTTTGTACACATGATCAGTAATCGTCAACTTTTTTTGCGACATGTGGCCCAAACTTCCGATGCACCCCTGATGCTGGAGATTGAAAAAGCAGAAGGTGTTTACCTGTTTGATGCAAACGGCAAAAAATACCTTGACTTAATTTCAGGAATTTCGGTAAGTAATATCGGGCATCGTCATCCGGCAGTTCTGGCCGCCATTCATCAGCAACTTGACCGCTATATGCACCTTATGGTTTATGGGGAATATGTGCAGAGTCCGCAGGTGCAATTGGCAACGGCCCTGAGCCGTAACCTGCCTTCATCTTTAAATTCGGTGTATTTTTTAAATTCAGGAGCCGAAGTAACCGAAGCAGCTATGAAATTAGCCAAAAGGTTCAGCGGGAAGTCTGAAATAATTGCCTGCTATCAATCCTATCACGGAAGCACACAGGGAGCTTTAAGTTTAAACAGTGAAGAATACTTTAAAAACGCTTTTCGCCCCTTGCTGCCCGATATTCGCTTTTTCCGTTTCAACCAGGAAGAAGATTTAACCCTTATAACCGAAAAAACAGCCTGTGTATTTATTGAGCCGGTTCAGGGAGAGGCCGGCTATTTACCTGCTGAAAAGAAATACCTCAAAAAATTAAGAGAACGAACAAACGAAACCGGCACACTTCTCATTTTTGATGAGATTCAAACGGGTTTTGGTCGTACAGGTTCTTTGTTTGCTTTTGAACAATACGATGTGGTTCCTGATATGCTGATGCTGGCTAAAGGGATGGGAGGCGGAATGCCGATAGGCGCACTTGTAGCCGACCGGAATATGATGCAGGCTTTCACAAACGACCCCTATCTTGGGCATATCACCACCTTTGGAGGGCATCCCGTAAGTTGTGCCTCTGCCCTAGCCGTATTAAATGAATTAACCAATTCGTCATTGGTAAATGAAATAAGCAACAAAGAAGCTTTGTTTCGTTCATTACTTTCCCATCCGGCCATTCACAGCATTAGCGGTAAAGGCCTCATGCTTGCGGTGGAATTTGATTCGTTTGAAACAACTAAAAAGATTATTGACCGGTGTATTGAAAAAGGTCTTATTACCGACTGGTTTCTTTTTGCTACCAATAAACTACGCATTTCCCCACCATTAACCATTACCTGTGAACAAATTGAGTGGGCATGTGGTGTTATTAATGAAAGTATTTCAGAAATTTGTAAGAAAGGATAAACTTTTGCTCACCTTATACATCTAACCAAAAAATACCGCTATATGAAAAAAGTTACACTCTTTGCACTGATGCTTACCTTGTCTGGGAGCTTAGTGAACGTTTCCTGCAACAAGGATAAAGAAGATTTGGAAGAAATTTTCCAATCGGCCGAAGATCAGGCATTGCTTGATGGTGAATTTTCGAATATTCACGACAATGTAGATAATCAGGCTCAGGATAAACCCGGTTTTGGCAAAGTAAACATTTCAATTTTACCGGCCTGTGCTTCAGTTTACACCGATATAAGTTCAAACCCAAAAGTTCTCGAAATTACATTTTCCGATTCAAGCAGTTCTTCAGGATGCCTGTGCTCTGACGGGAACTACAGACGGGGTAAAATAAGAGCTGAATTTACAGGTGCTTACCGCACTCAGGGCTCCACCCTGGTTGTAACGTTACAGAATTATTTTGTAAATGATATTCAATACACCGGAACCCGCACGATTACCAATTTGGGCAATGCATCCGGACATTTTAAATATTCTTATGTTGTTACAGGAGCCAGTGCCATCACCTCTACCGGAACGATAACCTGGAGTTCGCAGGGAGAAATTGACCGTATAGAAGGCGATGCCACCCTTAATCCGTTTGACGATGTGTACCTCATTACCGGATCGGCCAATGGAGTGAGCCGTAGAGGTAAAAACTTTTCTGTTAATATTACTCAGGGATTAAAGAAGAAAATTGGCTGTCCACGCATTGTAAGCGGGAAAACCACTATTACTAATTCCAACGGCAACTCTATGGAATTGGATTTTGACCCGATAGGCGGAGAACCCTGCGATAAAATTGCCCGGATTACCTATAAGAACAGAACAAGAACCATAACATTGCGATAAGTTTTATAAGCAGTCTATACAAAAGCCTTCTCTTAGCAGGGAAGGCTTTTTCATTTACCCTAAGGCAGCTTATCTTGCAGGCGTAATGACACTACGCCCCGGAATAAGGTATATGCTGCAAGCTACCGTGTACTACGCAGGAATGAATCTTTGTATAAAATACCTGAATCATATTCCGGCTCATCAGGTTGTGTTTATTCGTTCCATCATTACCTTTTTTATTACGTTCTATTTCATCCGCAAACAGAAAATTAGTCCCTGGGGAAACGATAGAAAATGGCTGGTACTTCGAGGGCTGGCCGGATTTGCCGGATTGTTGTGTTACATCATCACCGTACAAAAAATTCCATTAGCCAGTGCCGTTACTATTCAGTACCTCTCTCCTGTTTTTACTCTTATTTTTGCTTATTTTCTATTAGACGACCGACTAACTCTTCGCAACTGGCTCTTCACTATTCTATCTTTTACCGGAGTGGTATTGGTAAAAGGTTTCGACCCGCGAATCAGCAACGAATTGCTTTTGCTGGGTATGTTCTCTGCCCTCATGTCGGGATTAGCTTATAGTTGCATTCGCAGAGTAAATCAATCAGATCATGCGCTGGTTATTGTATTTTATTTCCCATTGGTAACCCTTCCTTTTGTTACACCATACACCCTTACCCATTGGACTACCCCTACCATGACCGATTGGGGATTACTGATTGCAACCGGAGTTTTTACTCAGTTCGGGCAATATTTTATGACCAAATCCTATCAGCTCGAACGTGTTTCGGATGTTTCTATACTCACTTACCTCGGAACAATTTACGCATTGGCAACAGGCTATTTTCTGTTTGATGAAACATTTAATCACTGGAGTTTAATTGGGATGGTATTAATAATAGGCGGAGTAGTGTTGAATCTTTTTCTTTCATACACCGCAAAAAACAAGGCAACATGATTACACTTGAAAATGACTTTTTAAAAATATCCATCAACAAGAAAGGGGCCGAACTTACAGGTATATTTCGCAAGGATATTCAGAAAGAACTATTGTGGCAGGCCGATGCATCTTATTGGAACCGCCATGCCCCGGTACTTTTTCCTTTTGTAGGTAAATTAAAAAATGATTCGTTTGTGTGGAATAACAAAAGTTATACCTGCAGTCAGCATGGGTTTGCCCGGGATGAACAATTTTCAGTTGCTGATCAAAGCAGGGAATCGGTTACACTAAAACTAAGTAATTCTCCAGACACCTTGCAACGTTTTCCGTTTTCTTTTCATCTTGAACTAGGATATACGCTTATTCATTCCACTCTTTGCTGTACATATAAAGTGATTAACCCTGGGGATGAAATAATGTATTTTTCCATTGGTGCACATCCGGGATTCGTATGTCCGTTGTTTGAAAATGAAACGTTAACCAACTATTCGCTTTTGTTTAACCGAGAGGAAAATTTAAACAGGCATTTGCTTACCAATGGACTTTTTGATTTAAGAGAAGAGCCCGTTATAAGCGGAAATGTATTGCCCCTTGATGAATTCTTGTTTACAAAAGATGCGGTGGTATTAAAAAATTTACACTCTCACTCGGTAACACTTCTTTCTTCGGGACATCCTCACCGGATTACGGTTTCGTTTAATGGCTTTCCGTATTTGGGCATCTGGAAAAAACCAGAAGCCCGTTTTGTTTGCATTGAACCCTGGTATGGACTTGCCGATTATACCACACATAGCGGGAAACTGGAAGAAAAAGAAGGTATCCAATCATTAAAAGGCAATGGTATATTTGAGGCAGCATATAATATTGAAATCCATTAATCATGAAAAAAACATTCATACTTTTTTTAATTTCCCTGGCTACAATTTCATCACAGGCACAGAGCATCTTTTTTCCCAAAACATGGATTGGCCAGTGGAAAGGAACCCTGCAGGTAGCCACCAACAACGGAAGCGTGAACAATGTAGGCATGCAACTGATACTGGAAAATTCTAAAAAGCCAAATCAGTATTATTTTACCATCGTGTATTCAAACGGAGGTAAGGAAGACGTACGCAGCTATACCCTCATTGCCGATACAATTAATCCGGGGCATTATTTTATGGATGAAGGAAACGGAATAAAAATAAATGAATACCTTTTTGGCACCACGCTTATAAGTCAGTTTGTGGTGGAAGGGCAAATACTTACTGCTTTATACAGCTTTGAGCGCGAGCAAATACGTTTCAGGATTATTAGTGCCAATGCTACTCCTGCCGGAACTACCGGTGGTAAAGGGGAAATTCCCGTGGTTCAGGATTTTGAAATTATGGCTTATCAGGAAGCAATACTTACCAAAGTTAAATAGTTTTTCGGTCATATAAATCCCTTATAGCAACCGAGGCTACGGTGCAGCCAAACACCGCAGGCATATAACTGATGGTTCCAACCACTGATTTTTTATTTCTTCCGTCAGCAATAACCACCTGAGCGGTTGACATTCTCTCTTCATCCGAAAAAACAGCTTTAACACCCGAATGTATTCCAAGTTTGTGCAGGTATTTACGAACGTATCGGGCCAGATTGCAGGTATGTGTTTCTGAAAGATCTGCTACACGAACCCGTGTAGGGTCAACTTTAGAGCCTGCACCCATAGAGCTTACAATAGGAATTCCTTTTTCAATGCACGCCTTTATAAAAAACACTTTGGGCGAAAGGGTATCGATGCAATCAAGAGCATAATCAAACTTCCCCTCATCTAAAACCTCGTTGGTGCGTTTATCCTTAAAATACTCAGGCAAAACAGTTAACTCCAAATCCGGATTTATATCCAGCAATCGCTCAGCCAGCACATCGGCCTTCACTTTCCCTTCGGTACTAAACAATGCCGGAATTTGTCGGTTACGGTTTGTGGTATCCACCGTGTCGGCATCTACAATAGTCATTTTACCAACCCCGCTGCGGGCAATCATTTCGGCCGCAATACCGCCTACTCCCCCCAATCCCACCACTAATACATTAGAGTTAATTAATTTCTCCAATTGATCATCGGCCAATAACAAACGGGTACGCCCCATCCAGGGTTCAATTTGCTTCATGCTTTGGTTTTTAAAAATGCAATACTAAGGCACGAACTCCGTTCTAAAAAATTGATTTTTGAATTTAATTAATTTTTATTAACTGATTTACAGAATATTGATATAGATTCTTTATAAATTAGTTTATTTTATAAACTAATTTATAATACCTTTGTCCCATTAAATAATAACACATGAAACACATCATTTACCCTATTTTAATGCTGGTGGCTTTACAAGGTAGAGTTGCCGCACAAAACAACCCTCAACTTGTGAACCCAGGCTTTGAAGACTGGAACAAACGCTCTTTATCTTATCACGAAGATCCTGTTTCGTGGTTCACTTTAAGTCCGTTAAAACAATACGGCTATCCGTCAACCTGCGTAAAAACAACCGATGCCCATTCGGGAAATTACGCTATTCTTCTGGAAACAAAGGCCGGCCCCTTTTCCGATATTCCGGGTATACTTACCTCGGGGAATATGCTTGGAGCAGATAATCAACCCGACTTTGACCACAACTTTATTCCATTTAACGGTCGTCCTTCGGCTCTGCATTTCTGGTTTAAATCAACTCCTGCCCTTAATGATTCAGTGCTGTGCTCCATTGTACTCACCAAATGGAATTCAACCACTATGCAACGGGATACGGTAGCCGAATTATACTGGCAAAACAAACAGGTAATTACTACCTATACCGAAACTTCTGCCTCATTTATTTACTATAGTTCTGAAATTCCGGATTCCATGTCGTTTTTATTTTCAACCAGTACCGATGCTTATGCTCCTGTCGTTGGTTCCCGATTGTTTGTTGACGACCTTTTTTTTGTATATAACCCAAATACTTTTGTACAAAACAATCCGGAGTCGGGTCAGATAAATTTCTTCCCCAACCCAACACATGAATCAATTACCATTACCCATCAGTTAAAACAGGCGGATCTTCATATCTTTGACGTGAACGGAAACGAAGTGTTTACTCTGCCGTATATTGTTTCAGGATCACCCGTTTCAGTAAACCAACTGAAAAAAGGTGTTTACCTGATGGCGCTTACAAACGAGTATGGAATAATTGTACTTAAATCGAACCTGATTGTTACATATTAATATCACCGGAGATGGAAAAAGAATTTAACGAAAAAAATGCCCTGCAGCTCATTGAGCAAATGATTGGCAAAGCAAAAGAAGATATACAGGATAAAAGTTTCTTCTTTCTTTTTTGGGGCTATTTGGTTTTTGTGGCTGCATTAAGCAATTGGTACCTGCTTCAATTTACCGATTTCACTTATCACTCACTGCCGTGGCTGGTACTAATGCCATTAGGTGGTATCATATCCCTGATTGTAAGTGCACGTGAAAAGAAAACACAACCGGTAAAAGTAAAATCATATGTAAACGAAAATCTTAAATTCGTTATACAGGCATTTTGCATTGCTATGTTTACAGTGTGTTTTTGTATGCCTGCATCCGGACAATGGTAGGCATTTTATCCTAGCATTATGATTATTTACGGCATCTGGCTGTATGTATCGGGAGGCATGTTGCAGTTTAAACCGTTGCTCTATGGTGGCATTTTAAACTTTTTATTAGCGGGTGCTACGTATTTTTCCACTACACATCAATTGCATCTGCTCTCTATAGCGCTTGGTGTACTTGGCGGATATATTATTCCGGGACATTTGTTAAAAGCTAAATACAATAAAGGTGTTTAAAGAACTTAATCCCATTTTGCATTCTCAGCTCCGGTTGGCCATCATATCCTTACTTATTGGTGTGAAGGAGGCCGATTTTACTTTCCTTAAGGAAAAAACATCGGCCACAGCCGGAAACCTGAGCGTGCAACTGAATAAACTGAAAGAAGCAGGATATATTGAACTGGAAAAAACATTTAAAAACAATTACCCTCTTACTACCTGCCGTATTACTCCTGCAGGCATCAAAGCTTTTGAAGAATATATTCAGGTACTTAAGCAATACATAAGCCCCGAAAACGAACCGAAGGGTTGATTTTTAAACAGTCTCCTTCAGCGAAATTCAATTTAGACGGAATACTTTGTTATTCTGCTAAACTCCCCTACTTTGCTTCTTTATTAAAAAAATGAAGAAGTCCGTTTTTTCGCCTGAAGTGCAAACTGAGATTATAAGTCGTTTGGAAAAGCTTACCGAGACCACGCTGCCCTTATGGGGTGAAATGACTCCGGCCCAAATGCTGAAACACCTGCAACTGGCATTCAAAATTTCAACAGGGCAAATAAAAGTGAGCGACCGCAGCACCTTTTTTACCCGCAATTTTTTACGCTATTTTTTACTAAGCGCAAAAGTTCCTTCGCTTAAACGAATTGAAAAAAATCCGCCCATGACTTTTCCGGAAATAGATGTGCAGCTAAATACAACTGTTAAAGAAAGCGATTTTAGTACTGAAAAGGAAAACTTTATTGCCGCCTTTCAGTTACTGTCGGGGATTGAAACATTTGTTGAAACACACCCTTTAATTGGTAAAATGCAGCGCGAAGACTGGGGAAATCACTTTTATTCACATATCAATTATCACTTCACTCAATTCGGGATATAACCGCAATTATTTGTTCAGCTCATTGAGCCACCTGAGCAAATCCGCCATTTCCAGTTCATTTATCTGATGTTTCATAGGGTATTCTTTCATCAGTACCTGAACGCCCTGCGTTTTGCAGAATGCAGCCGCCTCCCTGCTATCGGTTACCGGCAGTATTTCGTCATCGGTACCATGTGCAATAAATGCATGAAGTTGTTTCAGCTTATCGGGGCTACCTGTTTTTAATCTTGACTCGGCCATTAAACGGCCGCTCAATGCCATTATTCCTTTCACTTTTTCAGGCTCGGCCAATGCAACACTGTAACTCATAATGGCCCCCTGACTAAACCCCAGCAAAAAAATACGTTTGGTATCTACCCGGTATTTTTTGCTTACGGCATCAATAAATTGCGATATCACCACCCGGGCATGTTCGGCTTCGGCTGCATCATACAAAAATTTTCCATTGCTCCGGTCAACCTTATACCAGGCGAATGAATTACCTGCAAGTGCAATAGGAGCACGGGCCGAAATCACAACCATTTCTTTGGGTAAATATGTAGCGAGGCCAAACATATCGTCCTCATTGCTTCCCAACCCGTGCAACATAATTACTAAACCCGGATGCGCGGTTTTCACACTTGCCTCACGCACTTTATATATCAAAGGAATTTTTTGAGGGACAAAAAATGAACAGCCGGCAATGACCAGTGCCGCCCCTAGAAAATGATAAAAACTTTTCCTCAAAAATGATACATCCTTAACCATAATGCAATTATACAACCTCTGTGAATTTATTCAACAACCGTGTATTTTTGAGCCATGATAATTTACGGTATTAAAAACTGCGATACGATGAAAAAAGCATTCACCTGGCTTGATCAGAATAAATTCCCTTACACCTTTCATAATTATAAAACAGAAGGCATTACCAAAACCAAACTTACCGCGTGGCTCAAACATTTTCCGGTAAGCACCCTCATCAATACCAAAGGCACTACATTTAAAAAACTGACCGAAGCCGAACAGGCCTCCATCAGCAATAAAAGTAAAGCCATTCAACTCATAATGGCTAACCCATCTATGATTAAACGACCAGTACTGGAAACTGAAAAAGGTTACCTGATTGGGTTTGATAAAGAAAAATGGGCCGCACAACTTAAATGATACATGGTTGAGGAACTACTTAAATCTATTTGGCCAATAGTAGAACAATACGGAGTTCCTGTATTGGCTGCTGCCATATTGCTCACCTGGGTAAGCCTGGGACTTTACCTGCGCGAATGCCACCAACTAAGGCAAATGGAAAAACTACTTAAAAAAGGCCTCCCTCTACAGGGGAACATAAAAAACTCGTATGAGCCATCCGGATTGCCGGATCTGTTTTATGCCTTCAAAAATTTTTCTACCATTAACCCCGAGTTTTTAGCTCATCCTGTTTTTGCCAGACAAATAGAAAATATAAACTACTTCCGCACTTTTTACCGGTTTATGATACCAGCCATTTTAATTATTGGTTCTCTGGGAATACTTATCAATGAATTTATAATTGACAAGTAGACTATTTTAAAGCAAACGTCATTCTATATTGCCAGTTGAAGCAGCCTGCAGCACTATTGTTTTTCATTACATTTCAATTCTAAGCTGCGAAACAATGGTAACGAGCTATATGCGCGCTCCTGTTGAGGGAATTAGTCTGACTTACCAGACAATGGAACCGTTGAAATAACCACCCTCCTGTTAATAATATCAATTCCCATTTTTTCAGATTTACATTTTCCTTTATAAAAATCGATCTTCAGATTAACTGTTGGGAAATTCAATCCCGCATCCTCTACGATAATGCTATCTTCATTCAACCCGAAATCAACCATCAGCTGTTTAATTGCTAAGGCTCGTTGATAACCTATCGATTTTCCTTTATCATAATACCCGGCATGGCCCGAGACATAAATTTTCCCATTATAATGAAACAATCGTTCCATGTAACAGTATAATTCTTTACTACCCGTCATTTCGCTTAACGCTATTGTGTCATTCCCGAAATGAGCGTTTTCTAATCCGGCAGCGTTGGCCTCAAACAATATACTCCCCAATGTCCCACAAGAAGTTATCCCACTTGAAAAAACATATACATGAAAGTCTTTTGCCAATCTAAGACTATCTGATACAATATTTTCATCCCCAAACCAAGGCTTACAACCAAAATAACTTTCACATATAGATCCTAATTTTTGTTCTTGCGATACATACTTTATCCAAACCTTGCATATTGAGTTCCCTATTATAAATTTCGGTACAAGAAAGACAGTATAAATTGTATCCGTAAATTTTTCAAAAACAGTGGAATCATTAATCCTTAGATAAACAAAATAGTTGAATCTTTCCCCTTTACAATGTTGTTCAAAGTGAATATGTACTCGAACGGCCTTTTGCGCCTTTACCGATGTAAAACCAATGAACACCAGCAACAGAAAACTGAATCTAAAATCCGGTACATATAACTCTAACGAAAGTTAAAACTAATTTAATGCTTTTGATGGAAAATATAGTCTTGTCCAAGGTTGGCATCCCTGCAAACCTCTCTACATATTTCTTCTATACTGCCCGCCTACCTCAAACAAAGCATTGGTAATTTGTCCGAGGGAGCAATACTTCACTGTTTCCATCAGCTCGGCAAAAATATTCTGGTTTCGAATGGCAACCTGCTGCAGTTGGTGCAGCATTTCCTTTCCTTTTGCTTCATTTCCCTTTTTCAGTTCATTCAGCATGGCTATCTGGTATTCCTTTTCCTCGGTAGTAGAGCGTATCACTTCTTTAGGCAAAATGGTAGGCGAACCTTTGCTGCTTAAAAAAGTATTTACACCTATAATCGGGAACTCTCCGGTATGTTTCTGCATTTCGTAGTACATGCTTTCTTCCTGTATTTTGTTGCGCTGGTACATGGTTTCCATGGCTCCCAACACTCCCCCGCGCTCGGTAATTTTATCAAACTCACTCAGCACGGCTTCTTCCACCAGGTCGGTCAGCTCTTCAATAATAAATGAACCCTGCAGCGGATTTTCATTTTTGGCTAATCCCAACTCGCGGTTAATGATGAGCTGAATGGCCATGGCACGCCTTACGCTTTCTTCGGTAGGGGTGGTAATGGCCTCGTCATAGGCATTGGTGTGAAGCGAATTGCAATTATCGTAAATGGCATAAAGCGCCTGCAACGTAGTGCGTATATCATTGAAATCAATTTCCTGTGCGTGCAGCGAGCGACCTGAAGTTTGAATATGGTATTTGAGCATTTGAGATCGCTCGTTGGCACCGTATTTCAGTTTCATCGCTTTGGCCCATATTCTCCTCGACACCCGACCTATTACTGAATACTCAGGGTCGATACCATTCGAGAAAAAGAAGGAAAGATTCGGAGCAAAATCATCAATATGCATTCCGCGGCTCAGGTAATACTCTACAAAGGTGAATCCATTGGAAAGGGTGAGAGCTAACTGCGTGATAGGGTTGGCACCTGCTTCGGCAATATGGTATCCGCTTATGGAAACAGAATAAAAATTGCGTACATTGTTATCAATAAAATATTGCTGCACATCGCCCATTACACGAAGCGAAAACTCGGTAGAGAAAATGCAGGTGTTTTGAGCCTGATCCTCTTTTAATATATCGGCCTGCACCGTGCCGCGCACCTGTTTAAGTGTTTCCACTTTTATTTTGTTGTACACATCGGCAGGCAATACCATGTCACCGGTAACACCCAATAACATTAATCCCAAACCGTCATTTCCTTCGGGCATCAGTTCATTGTACGCAGGGCGTTTGGTTCCTTTGGCTTTAAAAATTTCGTCAATCTTTTTGTTTACCTCTGCTTCCAGTCCGTTGGCTTTAATGTATAATTCGCATTGCTGATCGATGGCGGCATTCATAAAGAACGCGCAGATAATGGCAGCCGGACCATTAATAGTCATAGAAACCGAAGTTTTGGGGTCGGCTAAATTAAAACCGGAGTACAGTTTTTTGGCAGCATCCAAACTCCATACACTTACTCCCGAGTTACCAATTTTTCCGTAAATATCCGGGCGATGGTCGGGGTCGTTTCCATACAGGGTTACCGAATCAAAAGCCGTACTGAGTCGCTTGGCCGGCATTCCCTGCGAAACATAGTGAAAACGTTTATTGGTGCGCTCAGGTCCGCCTTCACCTGCAAACATACGTGTGGGATCTTCACCCTCGCGTTTAAACGGATAAATTCCGGAGGTATATGGAAAATCACCCGGAAAATTCTCTTGCAGTGCCCATTGTAAAATATCGCCCCAGCTTTTAAATTTTGGAACAGCTACTTTAGGAACCTGCGTATGCGAAAGTGATTCGGTATGTGTTTTAATTTTTATTTCTTTATCACGCACCTTAAACACGTAGTATTCGTTTCGGTACAAATCTTTTTTCTGCTCCCATGTTTCCAGAATATTCCGGTTGCGCGGGTCTAAGTCTAGTGCTACCTGATGATATGTTTCATCCAGTGCTTTTATCAACCGGTCTTTATCATCAATGGTTGATGTTTTCAGTGTATCGATGGACGATTTGAGGCCGTAAAGTTTATCTGAAATGGCAGCCTGCTTTTGTACCCACTTATCGTAGTTGCGGTTGTTCTCCGAAATTTCGGAAAGGTAACGGGTGCGTGACGGAGGGATGATGTAAATTTTTTCACTCATCTCCTCGGTTATTTTATAAGTAGACTTCAGGCTGGCATGCGTTTTTTCAACCACTTTATCCATTACCGCTTTATACAGGCGGTTCATTCCGGGGTCGTTAAACTGAGAGGCAATGGTGCCAAACACAGGCATGCTGTCTGGCGATTTATCAAACTGCTGATGGTTGCGCTGGTATTGTTTTTTTACATCGCGCAGGGCATCCTGTGCTCCTTTTTTGTCAAACTTGTTTATGGCAATGATGTCGGCAAAATCGAGCATATCAATTTTTTCGAGTTGAGTAGCCGCACCGTATTCGGGAGTCATTACATACAAAGCCACATCGCTGTGATCCATAATTTCGGTATCGCTCTGGCCAATACCCGATGTTTCGAGAATTATCAAATCAAACGAAGCCGCTTTCACAATATCAATAGCCTCCTGCACATGTTTGGAAAGGGCCAGGTTGCTTTGGCGCGTAGCCAGAGAGCGCATATACACCCGCGGATTTTTAATTGCATTCATCCGTATGCGGTCTCCAAGCAAGGCTCCTCCTGTTTTTCGTTTGCTGGGGTCGACCGAAATAATTGCAATGGTTTTATCTTTAAAATCGAGCAGAAACCTGCGTACCAATTCGTCCACCAGTGATGATTTTCCTGCACCTCCCGTACCGGTAATTCCAAGCACCGGCACCGGTTTCACATCTTTTTTTATGGCATCAAGAAAAGGTTGAAATCCTTTAGGATCGTTCTCGGCTGCCGATATCAATCGCGCAATCGATTTCCAGTCTTTTTCCCTGAGGTGTTTAGCTTCTCCGTTCAGGTTTTCACCTGTTTTAAAATCGCACCGCTCCAGCATATCGTTTATCATGCCCTGCAATCCCATCGCTCTTCCGTCATCGGGTCCGTAAATGCGGCAAATACCATATTGATGCAGTTCTTCCATTTCCTCGGGAAGAATGGTTCCACCACCGCCTCCAAAAATTTTAATATGTCCGCAATCTTTTTGCTGAAGCAAATCGTACATAAATTTAAAATACTCCACGTGCCCTCCCTGATAACTGGTCATGGCTATGGCATTGGCATCTTCCTGTATAGCACAGTTCACTACCTCCTCGGCACTTCGGTCGTGGCCTAAGTGGATTACCTCGGCCCCACTGGCCTGAATAATTCTGCGCATAATATTGATCGCAGCATCGTGACCATCAAATAAACTGGCGGCCGTTACCACCCTGATTTTGTTTTTGGGAATATATTTTTCTACACTTTCCATACGCTAATTGCCTGAAAATAGCCGTCAAATTTACACTTTTTACCCGATTTGCCTCTTGCAGTTTGTACAAGGAATTTAGCAGTAAAATGTTTTTATTTGCACCCTTAAGTTTAAAGCAACAAAAAATGGATTTAAAAGATATTATTTCAATCTCAGGCAAAAGCGGATTATTTAAGGTTATTGGCAGAAGGCCAACAGGTTTGATAGTAGAATCAATAGATGCTGCCAAAAACCGTATGCCTACCACATTCACCCAAAAAATCTCGGTATTGGATGATATAGCGATGTATACCACTCCGGGTGAAGTACGTTTAATTCAGGTATTTGCCAATATGCAGGCATTGGGTAAAACCGTTGATGCCAAAGCGGAAAACGATGTTTTAATCAACTTTTTCAAAGAGGCACTCCCTGATTATGACTCTGAAAGAGTGTACGCCTCCGATATTCGCAAAGCGATTTCGTGGTTTAATATTTTAAATAGTGAAATGGATTTTAAAGCCTTACTTGCCGAAGCCGAGAAGAATGAAGCAGAAGGTAAAGAAGACAAAGCTGAAGATAAAGATTTGAAAAAGAGTGAACACCCCGTTGCTCCCAAAACAGTAGCCCCGAAAAATACTGCCGTAAAAGCCAATAGCAAAAGTGCCGGTGGTGCCAAAACCACTTACAGACCCAAGTCGGTATAAAAAATTCTCAGTACAACATAAAAAGCCGCCTTCGGGTGGCTTTTTTTATTTTGGAGGCATTACCTGCAAAAGTGATTTAGTTTTCTATTTTTGCTTGTCTAAAACAAACAATCATGTTAGTTATAACCCACCACAAATTTTTACCGGATAAATTAAAAATTACTTCCTGGGAAGCATTGGAACCTTATTTCATGCAACTTCTGGAACGAAACATTACGAATAAGGCCGAACTTGAATTATGGCTCAAACACCGAAGCGAACTGGAAGCTTTTGTGAGTGAAAATCTGGCCTGGCGATATGTAAAAATGACCTGCGATACAACCAACAAAGAACTGGAACAAGCCTACCTGTTTTTTGTAACCGAGATTGAACCCAAAATTTCTCCACTCAACGATAAGCTGAACCGAAAACTGATTGATTGCCCTTTTACCAGCGAACTGGATAAGGATAAGTATTTTGTTTACCTGAGAGGAATACGCAAAGAACTGGAAATTTTCAGAGAGGAAAACGTTCCGATTTTTGCCGAAATACAAACTGAATCTCAAAAATACGGAGCCATTGTGGGAAGCATGATGGTGGAAGTAGACGGCAAAGAACTTACCCTGCAACAGGCATCGAATTACCTGAAAAATACCAACCGCCAAAAGCGGGAAGAGGTATATCGGAAAATAATGGACAAGCGCCTGAGCCATTCAAAAGAACTCGATGATTTATTTGACCGGCTGGTAAAACTGCGGCACCGGGTTGCTGTAAACGCAGGCTTCAGCAATTTCAGAGATTATATGTTTGCCGCATTGGGCCGTTTTGATTATACCCCCGAAGATTGTTTTGCCTTTCACGATTCGGTGCGGGATGCGGTGCTGCCTTTATGCAAAGAAATTAATGAACGCAGAAAAAATGAATTAGGTTATCCGGAATTACGCCCCTGGGATATGGATGTGGACACCAAAGGCAGGCTGCCTTTAGAACCATTTACCAGCGGAAAAGACTTATTGGATAAAACCATTAAATGCTTTAATAAAATTGATCCATACTTTGCGTGGTGCATTGAAACCATGGATGAAATGAACCGACTGGATCTAGAGAGCAGAAAAGGAAAAGCACCGGGCGGATATAACTACCCCATGTCGGAAACCAATGTGCCGTTTATTTTTATGAATGCGGCCAGCAGCGTGCGCGATGTAGAAACCATGGTGCACGAAGGAGGCCATGCGGTGCACTCGTTTTTAAGTAAAGATCTGGAATTATCGGCTTTTAAAAATTGCCCGAGCGAAGTGGCCGAGCTGGCCAGCATGAGCATGGAATTGCTGTCGCACGAAGGACAGGATGCATTTTACCACGACAAAGAAGAATTTAACCGGGCCATGCAGGAGCATCTGGAAGGAATTCTGAAAGTACTACCGTGGATAGCCACTATCGATAAATTTCAGCATTGGATTTATACGCATCCTGAACACACTGCTACCGAACGAAAAAAGGCATGGATTGACATTAGTAATGAATTTAGCACCGGCATGCTTAATTACACCGGGTTGGAAGAAAACTTTGCCTATGCATGGCAAAAACAATTGCACCTGTTTGAGGTTCCGTTTTATTATATCGAATACGGTATTGCACAACTGGGAGCTGTTTCCATCTGGAAAAACTTTAAACACGACCGTGCAAAAGCGGTTGACCGGTACAAAAAGGCGTTAAGTTTGGGATATACCAAGCCAATGAAAGAAATTTATGAAACGGCAGGTATCCGGTTTGATTTCTCAAGAAGTTATATTGAAGACCTGATGCAGTTTGTAAATACCGAGTTAAAAAGGCTTTTGTAAAATTGTTCCGACCAAATATTCGGGTAATTAAAATAAACCCCTTAGATTAGCCAAGTATGAAAGGGATAATAAAATTGTTCTCCGTACTGTTTTTACTGTTTATAAGTAATTGGCAGTACGCACAATCACCGGTGCGATTTAAGCAACTGTCCGATAAGGATGGTTTATCATCTAATCAGGTAACCTGTTTTACGCAAAACAAAAACGGACTCATGTGGATTGGAACCGCTAATGGGCTCAATTCGTATGACGGGTTAAGGTTTCGTACATTTTACCATAGTGCATGGGATTCACTTAGCATTGCCGACAGTTATGTGCAATGTATTTTATCAGACCACGAAAGCAGGATATGGGCCGGAGGACGCGGAAAAATAAGTTTGCTGATGAACGGAGGTGCAAACTTTTCCATTTTTATCATTCCCAATTCACTAAAAGTTTACTGCCTGTATGAAGATGCTCAAAACCGGATTTGGGCGGGATGCGATAATGGGTTGTATTTATTCAACAGCCAAACCAGGAATTTTGAAAAGGCACTGGATAAACCTGTTTATGATATTGATTTTAAAAATCCTTTTCTCGCCATAACATCCCGCAATGCCATTTATAGTTTCGACCCTTCAAAAAACAATATCCTTGGTAATTATACCGATCAATTTACAGGCCTGGGAGGAATGATTTATCAACCATCAACCGTTACAGCCACCACCGATGAATTATATATTACCAACGCCCTCACCGGATTTTTTACAGCCAATACCCGTAAAGAACACTTCCAAAGAATAGATCCGTTCGGCTCACAGGTGTTTAAACCTGTTTGCCACTTGAATGACTCCATGGGAAACATCTGGATTGGTTGTGCAAAAGGGTTGTTTGTTTACCATCCAGCCGACTCATCGCTGGATAAAATAAATGAATTCAAACAATCGGAAGATGCCTTGATAGGGAATAAACATATCACGTGTTTGTTTTTCGACCAGTTGGGATTATTGTGGGCAGGCACACGGGATGGCGGAATTTTTATAGCAGGCACCATAAAAAATCTATTTCTGCCTTATCAGTTACCCGATTTTAAAGAAACCCGGGTAACATCTGTAAAACCCTTTAAATATGGCGTACTGGTAGGCACCGAGAATAAGGGATTGTTCAGCTGGGCATATCCGTCAAATACCGTTACTGCATTAAACAAACTTGGAGCGCAAAAGATAAATTGCATTAGCAGTACCCCCGACCCTGACTTATATTGGATAGGAACAGAAAAGGGACTGTTTGCCTGGGTGCCGTCAACAAATGTTTTCACTTTACATAAGTTATATACCGATACCCTTGATCAGGAAATCACATCAATTGCCGTATCCGAAGGACAGAATATCTGGACGGGAACCAATTTCGGGTTGATACGATACGTTCCGTCCCGGCTTGATATTTTTATGTACACGCATAAAGCAAATGAGACCAACAGTATAAGTGAAGGAAAAGTAAAAGCCCTTTTGCTTGATTCGCGTAATCAACTTTGGGTAGGTACACAAACCGGGCTGGATTTGTTTAATCCCAATGGCAGTTATTTCACACACTATTCCCCTGCACTTAATATTATCCATCCCGATATTTCACAGATAAAAGAAATCAAAAAAGGAGCTGCCTCTTTATTAATAATTGCTGTGGCCAATGCCGGATTTATTGAGTTAAACCCGGAAACAAGAAAAGTGACTACGCTGATTCCTGATTTATTTTGTGAGTCATTCATTACGCATCCCTCGGGAGAAACATGGGTGGGCACTGTAGGTGGTGTGGTACAACTAAATGCCACAGGACATTATCGCTTGTTTAATTCATCCGATGGATTGGCTGCAACCGAACACCAAACGGGTTCGGTTTGCTTGCTGAATGATAAGAATATGCTGTTCGGTACATCCTCCGGTCTTTACGTTTTAAATGCGGAGTATAAACCTGCAAGTCCTTCAGCATTTCATTTTTTATTAAGTTCCGTTTTACTTGATGGAAAACCGGGTTCATTCACAAACAACACGCTTGAACTGAAACCTGAAACCAAATACCTCACTATTCTATTCGGGACAAACGATTTTAGTGACCCTTCTTCCCATAATATTCATTACAGAATTGAAGGATTGGATAGTGAATGGAAAAAATGCTTTGACGGACAAGTGCACCTGAACAACCTAAGTGAAGGCACTTACCTGTTGAGCGTAGCTGAAATGACTGATAACAAAATAATCCATGAACAAATATTACTTACCATTCATGTAGTTCCTCCATTTTGGAAAAGTTTTGCCTTCCGGATTCTGATACTTGTATTGGTTGGCGGATTATTTTGGTTACTCATTACACGTTATATTAAACGCATAAAAACTTCGGAAGCCGAAAAACACGAGTTAACCAAACGAGCCATGCAACTGGAGTTAAATGCCTATAAATCGCAAATTGACTCGCAGTATATTGCCAATATCCTACTTGCTATTCAGGATTGCATTGACAATAACAACCTCACCGCAGCCCGAAATTACCTGTCGAAATTCTCTTCCCTGATGAGTTGCCTTATTGAATTTGCAGATCTGGAATTTATCTCAGTTGACCAATTGTGGAAGGTACTGGAATATTACCTGGGTATTGAAAAAATGCGACTGGGCGGACAACTTGAATACCGGATAGAAATTGCTCCCGACTTAGATGCCTTTAAAGTAATGGTGCCGAATATGCTGGTGCAACCTTATGTTGAAAATGCCATTAACCTTGGTTTGAAACTAAAAATAAAGGAGCGAAAAATCTCAATCCGGTTTGAGGTATGGAGTAAAAAACATGTGTTATGCACTATTGAAGACAATGGTATTGGCCGAAAAGCTGCTGCCCAAATGCGTTCAAGCAAAATAGATTTCCACCGCACCTCCCCTACCAAAGTGGCAGAAGAAAGAATAGACTTACTTGACAAAACCCGCGGGCTGGAAACACGGCTGGAAATTATCGATCTCGTATCTGACAATGGTGAATCAGGCGGAACAAAAGTAATTTTACACTTACCACAGCAAAATTAATCGTCTTAAAAAACAAGGATTTAAAAAATTCAAAACCCGTTGTGCAACATTTTGCGCAACGGGTTTTGTCTTTAGGGTGCAATTAAATGTTCAACTAAAAACAAAAAACATGAAAGCTAAAATGATTTCAACAGTAGCCGGCTTTTTGAGAATGCCGGCCTATGCGAAAGTGGCGCTGGTACTATTAGTACTGGCAGCAGCATCGTCCATGACCAGTTGCTGCCCTCCGGGTGGAGGCCCGAATGATGACCCCTGGGGCGACACCACACTTGTGAAGTAAGGTTACAGTTCAGGATTTAGGTTGAGAAGGCAGGCCAATGTGCCTGTCTTTTCTTTTTCAGTTTTTTTTCTTCACCGCTATGCTTTCCTTTGCCACGTAAACACAAACATGTATGAAGATTTTTTGCGTAGGGCGTAATTATAGCGAACATGCCCGGGAGTTGAACAATGCTGTACCAGATGCTCCGGTTATTTTTTGCAAACCCGAAACAGCCCTGTTAAAAAATAATGAGCCCTTTTTTCTGCCCGATTTTTCAGCTGATGTACATCATGAACTGGAACTGGTAATTCGTATTTGCCGCAACGGGAAACGCATAGAGCCGCGCTTTGCGTACAAGTATTACGACCAGATTACCGTAGGAATTGACTTTACGGCAAGAGACCTGCAGCAAAAACAAAAAGAAAAAGGATTACCCTGGGAAATTGCCAAAGCATTTGATGGTTCGGCACCCATTGGTTCACTTATTCCCCTCAATAACGTGAAGAAAAAAGAAAATATTCATTTCCATTTGCTTAAAAACGGAGAACCCGTTCAGGAAGGATCTTCAGCAGAAATGCTATTTAACTTTAACCAGATCATTAGCTATATATCCACATTTTTCACTCTTAAAACCGGTGACCTCATTTACACCGGCACTCCGGCCGGGGTAGGGAAAGTGCTGATAGGTGACAAATTAGAGGCATTTTTAGAAGGACAAAAGCTGTTGCATACAGAGGTGAAATAAGGCTTAAACCTGTACATTTCTCATTACACCTGTTTATAACACAAATCGTTTACTAATCAATCAGTTCTTAGCTTTGTTACAAACGAAGAAAGTACAAAGTTGAGATTTCTTTTAGCTTTATTTTTACTCCTCTCAAGTTCACTCTACAGTTTAGCACAAACTGTTTACCCTCAAAGTTATTTCCGTTCACCCATTGATACCATCATGCTTTTATCAGCACCCTTCGGGCAACTTCGCGATAATCATTTCCATTCAGGGCTCGATATACGCACATTTGAAAAAGAAGGGCTACCGGTAAAGGCCGTTGCCGATGGATGGATTTCTCGTATTAAAATTTCGGCCTGGGGATATGGTAATGCGATATACATTGACCATCCTAACGGTTACACTTCCGTTTATGCACATCTCCAGCGTTACAACGACTCCATTACGGAATTTGTAAAGGAGGAGCAATACCGTAATGAATCGTTCGAGGTGGAAATTTTTCCAAAGAAGAATCAACTCCCGGTAAAACGTGGTGATTTGATTGCCTTCTCAGGGAATTCAGGCGGCTCTACAGGGCCGCACTTACATTTTGAATTACGTAACACACGAACAGAATACCCCATCAACCCGCTGTTGTTTAATATGCCGGTTACCGATACGTTGTCGCCCTTTTTCAAAACAATTGCCATCTATAATTTGATGCCAAACAGGCCGTATTTAATTTTTCAGAAAAACCTTCAGGCAAAAAAAATTACCACCGATACCAACTTTTTTGAAGTGCCCGATATTATTACGTTACCTCAGGGATTAATAGGAATTGGTACCGAAGTGTATGACTATATCACCGATATTGACAGGGAACAAAATATTTACACGGTAAAAATGGCTATAGATTCCATTCCATATTTCCGAATGGATATTGAATCATTCAGCTTTTTCGACACCAAATACATAAATACCCATATTGATTTTGAGCGATTACAAAAAGACCGTATCCGCATTCAGAAATGTTTTATTGATGACGGGAACATGATTGAACTTTACAAGAACTATCCAGGAAAGGGCAAGTTTTGGCTGGGAGATACACTTATTCACCGGGTGCAGGTTTTGGCCAAAGACGTGGCAGGAAAAGCTTCGTTACTCACGTTTTTTATCAAAGGAGACTCGGCCGAACGCCTGTCGTCAGGATATTTTTCTCCGTGCTCCTATGAACGCTTTGCCCCGGAAAAAGATAATACGTTTGAATTTAAGGAGGTAAGGATGGATATTCCCAAAGGAGCGCTCTATGACACTCTTGATTTTTGCTATAAATCAGAAGCCGGAAACAAACGAACCCTGTCCAAGGTTTATTCGTTGGGCGACCCCTATTCCCCATTAAGCAGCAACGTGGCTGTAAGTATAAAACCTAACGTAAAAGACTCCTTTCTTCTTAGCAAAATGATAATCGGGAAAGTTTCAGATAAAGGCTATGTAAGTTATATAGGAGGAAAGGTTGTGAACGGATGGATATGGTCGCCCAGCAGAACTTTCGGAGATTTCGCAATTGCAGCCGATACGGTAGCCCCGCGGCTTAAATTTTTGTACCTGAGAAATGATACCTTATGTATGGATACCCTGGCATTGCAGATACAGATAGACGATAATTTATCCGGCATCGACTCTTATCGCTTAACCATGGACGGGAAATGGGTTTTATGCAAATACGACCCCAAAAACAGCCTGCTCATTTATGAATTTGATAAAAAAACTCCGCGTAACAAAAAACTAAATTTTGAGCTTATTGTTACTGATAAAAAGAAAAATAAAAGTACCCTGAGCAAACAAATTTTTATTCAATGAGTAGAGTGAGCATTGGCAAAAAAGCTCCCCTTTTTACCGGAGTTGACCATAATGGAAATCCGATAACCCTTCAAAGTCTTTTATCAAAAAAAGTTATCCTTTACTTCTATCCAAAAGATAATACCCCGGCTTGTACAACACAGGCCTGCAACCTGCGCGACAATTATGCAAAATTTAAAAAAGCCGGTTATCAAATTGTTGGGATAAGCACCGATAGTGTGAAAAAACACCAGAATTTTATAGCCAAATATCAATTGCCATTTATTCTTATTTCAGATCCTGACCATATCATCTGCGAACAATACGGAGTATGGGCAGAAAAAAAATTGTATGGCCGAACCTATATGGGAATTGTGCGAACCACTTTTGTGATTAATGAAAAGGGAGTAATTGAAGAAATCATCAGCAAGGTTGAAACGGCCCGTCACTCTGAACAACTTCTGTAGCCCTTTGTAAAAACAGCGTAAAAATTCAGTAAAGGCATATCTCCAGAACTTCGTTTGTGCGTTGAACAGGAAAATAAGTCTGATATGAAAACTAATTTTTTGAACCGCGAGAATGAGTGGAATGAACTTGTTTTCGAAAACAGAAACAAAAATTACGGTGCGTATGTAATACGTTCCGGTTACAACCAAACCATTTTAAGAGCCTACATTTACACCATCAGCGCTCTTTTTGCCCTGTCTATTGTATTCTATCTGAAATCGAGGGGTACTCCTGCTACCGCACCTGTAGCCCAAAGACCTTACATTATATCTGAGATATTCACTATTCCTGAAACGGTGGTGCCCAAAACAATTAAACCGGGAATCCAACCACCTCCACCCGCTTCTCAAGCCCATACTTCATTTCAGATTTCAGACTCCGCCCAAAACACCTTTACCGATACGCAGTCAATCAGGGCTTCTCAAACATCCGCATCCACTACAGGTCTAACAGGCGGAGATGACGGCCACAGCGGCACATCAACCACTACAACAGCCGGAATTACAACAGTAGAAGGAGGCAGTATCAACAATCCTGCAGCCTATGCCGAGGTTCCTCCTCAGTTTCCGGGCGGGGCCGAAGCTTTTGACCGTTACATCAAATCAAAAGTGAATTTTGCAAAAGCCAAACAGGCCGGAATAGAACATGCCAAAGTAGTGGTATCTTTTATTGTTGATCCGGATGGAAATATTATACAAATAGAAGCCGTTTCGCACAATGGCTATGGAATGGAACAAGCGGTGGAAGAAGTGCTTCGCCATATGCCTAAATGGACTCCGGGCAAAAATGCAAACACCAATGTATATGTGAAACTTCTGTTACCGATACGGTATGAACTTGAATGAACTTATTTGTTCATCAACTGTTCAATTTCATCCGCTTCAATTGGAATATGCGCCATTAAATCCGCGCATCCATTGGCTGTGATAAGCACCTCATTTTCCAGCCTTATACCAATATTTTCTTCCTTGATATAAATACCCGGCTCGCATGAGAATACCATATTTTCTTTCATTGGTTCATAACGCATGCCTACATCATGAACATCTATTCCGAGAAAATGGGAAGTTCCGTGATAAAAATATCTTCTGAACAACGGATTTCCGGCATCCTGCTTTTTCACATCATCGGCTGTAAACAGCCCGAGTTTAATCAATTGCTCTTCGCAAATTAACTCTACCTGCTTTTGGTATTCCATGAGCATTACTCCCGGCTTTAGTAATTTCATTGCTTCGCGCTGCACGTGCAATACGGCATTATAAACGGCCTTTTGACGTGGAGTAAATCTTCCGCTTACCGGAATGGTACGCGTCATATCTGAGGCGTAATTCGCATAATCGGCCCCCGAGTCAATAAGCACTAGTTCGCCTTCTTTGCACTGAAGGTTATTATCCACGTAATGTAAAATACATGCCCTTCCGCCCGAAGCTACAATAGGTTGAAACGAATGACCTGTGGCTCTGTTTCGTATAAACTCGTGAATAATCTCTGCCTCTATTTCGTACTCCCAAACACCCGGCTTAACAAACCTAAGAAGCCGGTGAAACATTTTTTCAGAAATACCTACAGCCGTTTTCATCAGCTCAAGTTCGTAGGCCGATTTAACGGAACGAAGGCGATGAAGTATGGGAGCGGCCCGATGGTAGTGATGCAACGGGAACTTTACTTTTAAATCATTGGCAAATCGCAGGTCTTTGTAATAAGTGCTATTACTGCTGCGATCGTTTTCGTTCAGGTTAAGGTAAATATTCTCGGCATATTGAATGATGGGTTTGATGAGCGTTTCAAATTCATCTTCAAACATGATTGTTTGAATACCCGACACTGCTTTGGCCTCATCAACTGAAAGTTTATGACCATACCATTTCTCGATATGTTCATTGCTTCGTTTTACAAACAAAGCCTCCCGATAAGCAGGCACAGGACAATCGGGGTAAATAATCAAAATGGTATTTTCCTGATCTACCCCGCTCAGGTAAAACAAATCCGAATTTTGCTTAAAATCAAAACTGGCGTCTCCATTTTTCAGCTGCTCATCGTTTGAATTGATAATAGCAATGGAATTAGGCTTAAGCTTTGCGGCAAAATTGCTTCGGTTTTGCTTAAACATATCATTTTTCAGCGAATGGTACTTCATTTTAAATAATCGATTAAAATTCAAAAGTAAGGAAAACCTATCTTTGAAGCCACATAAAAGCATAATTTGAACAAAAGAGTAACCGAAAAAGTATTCTTCCCCAACCTTGACGGGCTGAGGTATATAGCCTTTGCTGTGGTTTTTATTCAACATGCGTTTTCCATTCCGCTTGAGCCCTTTTTCCCTAAATCCTATCTGTTAAATAAGCTAACCAATGCATTTTTTTGGGCGGGTGGATACGGGGTATCCTGTTTTTTTGTGTTAAGTGGGTTTCTTATCACCTATCTCCTTCTGCTGGAAAAACAACGTACCGGCAAAATTGACGTTCCGGCATTTTATATTCGCAGAACGCTTCGGATTTGGCCTTTGTACTTTGCACTCATCCTGTTTACTTTTTTTGTTTATGCCCCTCAACATGGTATATCCTTCGCACAACTTACCCCCGAAAAATGGAAATATTTTTACTTTCTCACCAATATGACTTACCTCGTTCCCGGTGGGGGCATTCATCCGGCCGGAATAAGCTGGTCGGTTGCCATTGAAGAGCAATTTTACCTGATATGGCCACTGCTTTTTTTGGCAGTTCCATTCAGGTGGTCAAAATGGATTTTCCCATTGGTAATGCTGCTGTCGCTTGGATTCAGAATACAGTATCATGCCAGTTACGATGTATTGTATTACCACACTTTTGCCAATTTTTATGATTTGTCTTTGGGGGGATTAACCGCATGGTTCGCATTCAATAAAAGTGCATTTCGGTCCTTTTTTGAAACGCGCACCCACACCGGACGAATAATGCTATATGCCACAGGATTTTTACTCATTATCTTCGGAAAATCTATCCAGCCCGATGAGTGGTATCTGATTGTACAACGAGTTTTAACCACCGCATTTTTTGCTTTCATTATCATGGATCAGTGTTATTCTTCCTCAAGTGTGATGAAGTTTTCGGGAAACGCTTTTCTGAGCAAATGGGGCAAATACACCTACGGTATGTATATGCTTCATCCGCTGGCTATCGATTATGCACACGATTGGTTTGGGAAATTTCTGTTTAAAGACCAGGTTGTATTAAACACGCTTTGCGTAGGGGTGTTTGCGCTGGGTTTTACGCATATTATTTGTTATGTTTCATTTCATTACTTTGAAACACCCTTTTTAAAACTGAAACAACGATTTTCACATATTCAAACGCGCTGATTTATTCAGGCATTCCTTCTTTGTTCCATTCACCTTCCCACTTAGCCACCACAGCCGAAGCAAGGCAGTTGCCCACTACATTTACAGCCGTACGACCCATATCCATCAACGCATCAATGCCCATAATAATAAGAATAGGTTCGGAGGGAAGATTAAACGAAGCTACGGTGCCCGCGAGAATGACCAATGAGGCACGGGGTACTCCTGCCACCCCTTTGCTGGTAAGCATCAATGTAAAAACCATTAACAACTGGGCCGACCAATCCATTGGCACTTTGGCGGCCTGAGCCACAAAAACGGAAGCCAACGAAAGGTACAGCGTGGTCCCATCCAGGTTAAAACTATACCCGGTAGGAATTACAAAGGCAACTATTTTTCGGGGAACACCAATTTTTTCCATAGCCAGCATGGCTTTGGGTAAAGCCGACTCGGAACTGGCGGTTGCAAAGGCAATGGACACCGGCTCGGTAACCGCATTAATAAATTTTCGAATAGGGATTTTAGCCAACCAGGCAATAGGTAATAATACCAAAACAATGAATGCAATTAGTGCTCCGTATAAAGTGAGCAACAACTTCAGCAAATTATCAAACACATCGGTTCCGTTTTTAGCAATGGTATAGGCTATTGCACCACCCACAGCCAGCGGGGCAGCATACATAATGAGGTGCGTAAATTTAAACATCACTTCCGAGAGACTTTCGCAAAAAGCAATCATTGTTTTACGTTTTTCTTCGGCCACCAAAGCTGCTCCCATAGCAAATAAAATACTGAACACTACCACCTGCAACACTTCTCCATTGGCAATGGCTTTGGCTATATTTTCCGGAAAAGTATGCAGGATAATATCCTTTGCCGATTGTTTTACCTGAGGTAAATCGGCCACATCACCCGGCTTCACATCAATGCCTATTCCGGCCCCCGACAGGTTGATGGCAACCAGACCTATTACCAGAGCCAATGTGGTAACTACTTCAAAATAGATTAATGATTTTATACCGATGCGGCCAACCTGTTTCAAATTTGAATGGCCGGCTATGCCCACTACCAGTGTACCGAAGAGCAAAGGCGCCACAATGGTTTTAATGAGCCGTAAAAAAATATCACTGAATATTTTTAACTCCAGTCCCAGAGCAGGGAAATTAAGCCCGATAAAAACACCGGCAGCTAAACTGGCAAATATCCAATAGGTAAGTTTCTTTTTTTTGAATGCCCAAAAAATACAGGCGGCCACTGCGGCCAGTTGTATATATTCCATGTAGTGGCGAATATAAAACTATTTACTGAATACCGGAATACCAGTGGGAATGCGTTATTTTAGCATAAAATCCTTTTGGGCATACTCCTTACCATTTACTACAATGGCAAGTGTATGTTTTCCCGAAAAATGCTTGCGCGTGGTGAGGTTGGCAAAACGATGGGTGCGGTTTATTTCCAGTATTTCTCCCGGCTTTACCATATAGGTTCCTATCTGAAAAATTTTAGGAGATGTTTTCCCGTTGGATTTAACAAAGTAAATTTTGTACTCCAGCCGCAGGCTGTGTGCCTTTTTATCCGTTAGTTTTACTTTAAACGCAAAATGAAAGGCATCCCCGATATTCAAATTCGCTTTGCTTAACTGCAAACTTTTAACCTCGGCCTTTGCTTTATGATTAATCCCGAAAGATGATAAGGCTTCCACGTGGCCTTTTTTAAGTAACCCGCGGCTTGCATGTTTCAATATCCAATCTGTTTCTTTGCTCACACCTTTCCATGCCTTTACAATGGCAAGTACTTTATCGGGGTGATCTTTTGAAATATCGTTGAGGTTATTGGCCACACTTCTGCGCACATACTCGCTGGGGTCGTTTTTGAGCAATTCAAGTACAGGAAAAATGGCATCCGGATTTTTTTTAAACAGAGGAAGTGCCATAGCCCAGGGCAAACGCGGACGGATACCCTCGCTTGCCAGCCTGCGTACGTGGTGGTTTTTATGTTTTGCCCACAGCAAATGTTGCGCTATCATGCGCTGCTCGTATTTGAGAATAAACGGACGAACGGCAAACTCGCTGCTGCTGTATTGGGTAAATAACTCAAGAGCCGGAATGGAAATATCGGGATATTCCAATCCGTAAACTTCAACAAAATCGGGAAACAGGATGGCTGTAAATCCGCTGAAAGAAGGAGCCATTTTTTTAAGGATTTTTACCTGTGCCGCATAAGTGACCGGAAGGAACTGGTGCATACATTGCGTGATATGTCTCATACGCTGTTTTAATTCGCGCTGCTCCCACTGCCAGTCAAACACGTGAGAAAGAAATTCCTTTTTGTTAAAATCAGGAAATTCCTGTTTAATGCCATTGGCTAATTGCGTTAATAACTCGCGTGAGTATAAATTTTTCAGAGGTTCTGCCATGAACTTATGAAGTTGGCTCGAGTACGCTTTTCAGGTTCTGAAGGATGTAATTCCACCCCTGCTCCGAATGTTGTTTCCGTTCCTCGCTGGAGATATTGTTTTGTGTCACCTCGAGCAGCGTGCCATTGTCCAGCGGTGAAAGACGGTAAGTAACGGTGGCATAGTTTTCAGGTTTGTCTTCGAGTCCCGACATGGAACTGTAGTAATCATAAACAAACTCACGGGCGAATTCTGTTTTTAAAATGGTTCCTTTATCCAGGTACTCCTTGCCCTCCCACACACCGGTAAAATGAAGCGGACTCCCTACTTTCCAGTCGGAGATAGCCTTTGTTCCGAAAAAATATTTTTCAATAATGGTCGGATTGGTGAGCGCATCCCATACATTTTCGGGAGCAGCATGGATATGAATACTTGCTTTTGCGGTCAGCGTATTTTTCATCGTCTATTTATTTTTCCAACGTTCAAGTTTAGGAACACCCATACTAAAAAAGGAAGCCAGAAAGCCCGGAAAACCCATTTCTTTCAATTTCCCTTTTACAAATTCCTGCATTTCTTTAGCTGTTATATCAGGCTGTTTGAATTTCCCGTTTTCATAGCAATAGCTGCAGTACATCGTACTTTTTGAACCATCGGCATTGGAGCCTCCCCCTGCCGGATCTTTTTTGAGTGGCATACTGCAACTCTGGCAATTTTTGTAACCCATACCTCTTATAAATTAATCTTGATTGTTTATTTCCCTAGTGTCAATCAAAGATATTTCCGTTTGATTCAATGAGCTGAAATCTACTTAATACACTTTATCTGCAAAAGCATCCAGTTTAGTCCCTGATTTTTCGAGCACTTCTTTGTGTAAAGAATTTCCGTGCGAATCCATGGTGCAAATGGCTTTAAATCCTTCCACCCGCAACTTCCACATGGCTTCAGGAGTTCCAAATTCCAAACAGGCCCCATCTTCTACTTCCTTAATACACTCGGCATAATATTGTGCTGCCCCCCCTATGGCGTTCAAATAAACGGCACCGTGTTCTTTGCAGGCTGCAAGTGTTTTGGGTCCCATGCCGCCTTTACCAATTACAATTCGGGCACCCGTTTTCTTCAGAATAATTCCCTGATAAGGTTCCTCCCGAATAGAAGTGGTAGGTCCGGCCGCAGTAATTTTCCATTTACCCGAATCGTCTTTATTAATTACAGGTCCGCAATGGTAAATCACTCCGCCATTTAAATCAAAGGGTGCATCGTGCTCCAGCATGTGGTGGTGCATGGCATCGCGACCGGTAAAAATGATGCCGTTCAAATCAATTACATCTCCCGCCTTTATTTCACGTATTTGTTTTTCGGTAACCGGAGGGGTGAGTTTATGTACTTTTACTGATGAGGTAATAATGGAATCTTCATAAATCTTTTTGATTTCATCTTTATCGCGGTATTCCCATTCGGTAATATCAAAAGTTTTAGGATTCATTTTAATTCCCAATCTTCGATAAGCCCAGCAATTGTAGGCCACCGATACAAAAAAGGAAGCGGGCAGCCGATTGTTTTTCCCGATTTTACAACCTAACAGCGTAAGGCCTCCGCCAAAACCCATTGTTCCAATTTCAAGTTTATTGGAATTCTCCATCACATATTTTTCCAGATCGGCCAGTACAGGGTCGGAATTCGTATCATCTACCCTGCGAAAAAGTTGCTCTTTTGCGAGCGCATAACCCGAAGTGCGGTCGCCACCAATGCCCACACCAATAAACCCGGCCGAGCAACCCTGTCCCTGTGCCTGCCACACGGCATGCATAATGCACTTACGAATGCCGTCCAGATCACGATTGGCTTTTCCTAAATGTTCCAGTTCACACGGAACCGAATACTGGATATTTTTATTTTCACACCCTCCACCTTTTAAGATCAGACGAACTTCGATATAGTCTTTTCTCCATTGCTTAAAATGAATCACCGGAGTTCCCGGACCAATATTGGTACCTGTATTTTTACCATCAATGGGGTCAACTGAATTGGTACGGAGTTTTCCATCTTTGGTGGCTTTAGCTACCATTTCTATAATGGCCTCTTCCATTTCTATCTGATCGGTACCTACGGGAGTATGAATTTCAAACGTAGGCATTCCTGTATCCTGACATATAGGCCCGGCATTGTTGCAAGCCATATCAATGTTTTTGGCAATGGTATCTAATGCCATCCCCGACTGAGTTCCCTTATCTTCCTTTTTATAGGCGTTGGCTACGGCATATCTTACATCTGACGGAAGATTGGTGGATGTTTGAACGATGAGCTCGTATATCGAATCTTTTAGTTGCTGATTCATATGATAAAATTTTTATGCGAATTTATTGAATAATATTTCACAGTTTGCGCTGATTAAAATCATACCTGAGAAAGGTGAAAATTATTTACGTTTAAAAACCGGTACGGTTGAACAAGGCTCTCCGTACATAATGCTTTTTGCAACAGGAGCAAGAAGGCGCGTAATTTCTACATAAGCGGCAACAGGAACCTCTTTATCTCCGCAACCTTTTACCACAATGCGTTTGTCACGGTAATCCTCCGGATTAATTTTGGAAAGAGCCTTCTGAAACAAAACAGTTTCGAGCACTACCCGTGGGCCAAAAACAACCATGTTTGCATAAGGATTCAACGCCTGCGCTACCAGCATAAAAGCCCATTTGGGAATAATGGCATCGGCACTGCAGTAAACAGCCACATTCGCATTTTTGTACTGCTCCCAGTTGTGCGAAGCGATAAACTCTCTGAAATCTTTTTCACGAAGCAAAAATCCATTTACCAATTGAGGTCGAATATCCAGTTCGGCCACGGGATGTTTATCGGCAAACTCTTCCAGGTCGATAGAAACCAGATTACTTGAAGCTACTTTATTTACCAGCTCATCACCCATAAGCCTACTCAATAACTGTAATTTTTAAACTATTGGTGCGCAACCGTTCATGGATGGGCATACTGGCCGTATTAATTACCACCTCTCCCTTTGCTACAAAACCCTGCTTTTTCAATCCCTGGTTAATATCATTAAAGGTTTCATCGGTTGATACCATTTTATTGTAATAGAAACTTCTTACCCCCCATACCAGATTCATTCGGGTGAGCAACCGTTTATTGGCAGTGAAAATATAAATATGCGCTTTGGGCCGGAAACTTGCAATTTTAAATCCGGTATACCCCGATTGAGTGAGGCCGGTAATGGCATTTGCATTCAAGTGATCCGACATCCGAACTGCAGTGAAACATACTTCATCCGACATAAAAGTAGGAGAATGATCATCGGGCCTTTTCCCTTTGAAAAAAGGAGCATTGGTATTTTCTTCCACATTGGCAATAATACGTTGCATGGCTTCCACTACTTTCACCGGATATTTTCCAACCGATGTTTCGGCACTTAACATCACAGCATCGGCACCATCCATTACCGCATTGGCCACATCATTTGCTTCGGCACGAGTTGGATTTGGATTAGTAATCATGCTTTCCATCATTTGGGTGGCAATAATTACAGGTTTTGACAGCTCCAGCCCCCGTTTTACAATCCGTTTTTGTATGATTGGAACATCCTCCATGGGCATTTCCACTCCCAAATCGCCCCTTGCAACCATAGCCGCATCGGTAACCTGAAGAATTTCTTCCAGATTGCGCACGGCCTCGGGTTTTTCTATTTTAGCCACCACGTACGCATCACTGCCGTGTTGCTTGATGAGTTGTTTCAGTTCAATAATATCATCGGCTTTGCGCACAAATGATAAACCAACCCAGTCAACCCCGTGCTGAAGTCCGAATTCTAAATCGCGTTTATCTTTTTCTGTAAGACTTGGAATGGACAACCGGGTATCGGGCAAGTTAAATCCCTTTTTCGAAGTGAGCACTCCGCCATAAATTACCTTAGCCTTGATTTTCGTTTTCCTGTCGGTTTCAAGTACCAGTAATTCAATTTTACCATCATCCAATAATATGCGTTCACCTTCCTTCACATCAACCGGCAGTTGCGGAAAATCAACAGATAATAATTTGGCAGTCCCCACCATTTTTTCGGTTGTAACTTCAATGGTTTCTCCTGCGGTTAAATGAATGCCTCCTTCTGCCACTTCCCCAATGCGTAATTTAGGTCCCTGCAAATCGAGCAGAATACAGGCCGGACTGTCAAGCTCCTCGTTTACCTTATTAATATTCTCAATTACCTTTAAGTGATCGTCATAACTGCCGTGTGAAAAATTTAACCGGCATACATCAACCCCCTGTTCAATAATTTTACGCAACATTTCTATGCTTGAAGATGCAGGCCCTATGGTTGCTACAATCTTTGTTCTGTTAAACTTTATCATGCTAAAAAATTAAATTCTCTTTCGACTTCAATGACTCTATATCTACATAAAACGCTGTTTGAATCTGTTGAATAGCTTTCACTTTGGCTAACAAGCGCGGTTCATTCAGGTTTTCAAAAAGACCTTTGATCAGCAACCAGTAATCAACTTGTTTCATTTCGGCTACCAGGTAGTTTCCTAACGATTTATTGGACAAAAAATAATACTCAAGCCGCTGTTCCTCATCCTTAAACTGATAAAACTCAAAACAGGCAGTCTCTTTTTTTCGTGGCAAATGTACTTCTATATCTTCATCTCTGTTTAAATCAAAGTTTAAAGATTGATTAAATAACCATCCAAGTTTGTACCCCGGCTGGGAGCAAACGATGCCCATAAGCCTAAAATCGTAATCAGGCTCTATTTCCAATACCAGCTTTTTTGTGCTTTTTGCCATTAATGAGCTGTTTTTAAAGGTCTTATTTTTTTTTGTCTTTTTTATGCAAATATCTGTTATTTGCACTCTCAATTTAAAATAATATTAAACATACCATTATGTCAGACATTGCAACAAGAGTTAAGTCAATTATCATTGACAAGTTGGGGGTTGAAGAGGCAGAGGTTACTCCAGAGGCGAGTTTCACCAACGATTTGGGTGCAGATTCATTAGATACGGTAGAACTGATTATGGAATTTGAAAAAGAATTCAATATCGCTATCCCTGATGATCAGGCTGAAAAGATCGGCACCGTAGCTGACGCGATTGATTACATCGTAAAAAACGCTAAATAATTTAGATACTGAATGACGTCTCGGAGAGTCGTTATTACCGGACTGGGTGCACTTACACCGATTGGTAATACATTGGCTGAATATTGGGCCGGTTTGACCAACGGTGTGAGTGGTGCTGCACCTATTACCCGTTTTGACGCCAGTTCATTTAAAACGCAATTTGCCTGTGAGGTTAAAAATTTTGATGTTCAAAATTTTATAGACCGAAAGGAGGCGAGAAGAATGGACCCGTATACGCATTATGCGTTGGTAACCACAGATGAAGCCATTAAAGATTCGGGCATTGATGTTGAAAAAATCAACAAAGACCGGGTTGCCGTAATCTGGGGTTCGGGTATTGGAGGCCTTACCAGTTTTTACAAAGAGGTTGTTGATTACGTAAAAAGTAACGGACCGCCACGTTTCAGTCCATTTTTTATACCGATGATGATTGCGGATATTGCTTCCGGTCATATCTCTATTCGTCACGGTTTCAGAGGAGCAAATTACACCACGGTTTCAGCCTGTGCTTCATCTAACAATGCACTGGCTGATGCGTTCTTTTATATTAAAGCCGGAAAAGCCGATGTGGTGGTTACCGGTGGTTCGGAAGCCTGCGTAAATGAACCTGCCATGGGTGGATTTAATTCCATGAAAGCACTATCAGAGCGCAATGATGATCCTAAAACTGCTTCCCGTCCTTTCGATCTTCACAGGGACGGGTTTGTGTTGGGTGAAGGCTCCGGAGCATTAATAATTGAAGATTACGAACATGCCAAAGCGCGCGGAGCAAAAATTTACGCTGAAGTGGCAGGATGCGGACTTTCGGCTGATGCCTACCATATTACTGCCCCACACCCTGAAGGCCTGGGTGTAATAACCGTAATGAACACTGCTCTGGATGATGCCGGTCTTAAACCGTCAGATATTGATTATATCAACGTTCACGGAACTTCCACTCCACTGGGTGATGTGGCCGAAACGCTGGCAATTCAGAAAGTTTTTGGCGACCATGCCTATAACCTCAATATCAGTTCAACCAAATCCATGACCGGCCACTTGCTGGGCGGTGCAGGGGCCGTTGAAGCTATTGCCACCATTATGGCATTAAAAGAAGGAATCATCCCCCCTACCATCAACCACTTTACGGATGATCCGCAATTAGACAATAAACTAAACTTTACCTTTAATACTGCTCAAAAGCGCAATATTCGCGCAGCCCTCAGCAATACCTTTGGGTTTGGTGGGCATAACGTAACCGTAATCTTCAAAAAGTTTGAAGATTAGGAGTATTAAACAGAGGTAAGTTTGGTATCCCGATTTCTTTTTTGGATAAAATGGCCCCGCCTCCTTCTTTCCAAAGAGCGATTATTCTACCGTACTATCAAAAATATTATTGGTTTACGCCCGTACAAACTTCGCTTATACAGGCAGGCATTCAGGCACCATTCTGTTTCTGCCACACTCAAAGACAACGGATTCAGGAACAGCAACGAGCGACTTGAATTTTTAGGAGATTCGGTTTTAAGTACAGTAGTGGCCGAATATCTTTTTTTGAAATTCCCTTATAAAAACGAAGGCTTTTTAACCGAGATGCGCTCAAAGGTGGTAAGCAGAGAATCATTAAATGATCTGGCTCTGAAAATGGGCGTAGACAAACTGGTAAAATACGATGCCCGACAGTTTGATAATCCAATTAACAAACGGGCCTTATTTGGGAATGCGTTTGAAGCATTAATCGGGGCAATTTACCTTGACCACGGGTATGTGGCAGCAAAAAAATTCATCTACCGCAAAATTTTGAGTTATCATATTGATGTAGATAAGCTGGAAACCACCGAGAAAAATTTTAAAGGAAGATTGCTTGAATGGGCTCAGCGCAATAACCGCACCCTTGACTTTGAACTGCTGGAAGAAATAAAAAGCGGGAAAATGAAACTGTACAAAATTAAACTAATGGTAGACGGTGTTGAGTACGGTATAGGAGAAGATTATTCCAAGAAAAAAGCAGAACAAATTGCGGCTGAAAAAGCCTGCGAACTGTTAAATATTTTTGAAGTGAAAAGCTAACGGTTACACCGAACTGAACTTAAGTTCATACTCGCTGAAAACACGTTCCAGGATTGAACTGTACGAATCATTAAACTTTGTAATGCACCATTGTTTTAAGTCGGCAAATTCTTCATACAGTACCAGTGCCTTTACCGATTTGATTAATTCCTTTTCAAACAAGGTTTTATCAAAACTAACCGCTTGCAGAACGTGCTGATAATAATCGAGCATTTTTGATTTCATGGTTCCCTCCTTAATTAGCTTTCAGATTGATTAACCAAAATTATGCCCTGTTTGGTATGGCCGAAAATTATTTTTTACGATTTATTAACTTAATGAAGGGATCAGTGTCCTGATTTCATCACTGGCCGAAGCCCCCCGGTAAAGTATGTTATAAACGGCCTCCATAATCGGCATATTCACCTGATACTGTTTATTAAGCTCATACATAGACTTTACAGCATAATACCCTTCGGCAATCATATTCATTTCAAGTTGTGCCGCCTTAACTGAATATCCTTTTCCAATCATATTTCCGAAAGTACGGTTGCGGCTGAATTGTGAGTAAGCCGTTACAAGCAAGTCGCCCAGATAGGCTGAATCGGTTACCTCGCGGTGAGTTGGAAATATTTTATCGAGAAAACGTTCAATCTCTTTTATGGAGTTAGCGATAAGCACCGCCTGAAAATTATCACCATAGCCCAATCCGTGACAAATTCCGTTGGCGAGAGCATAAATATTTTTGAGTACTGCTGCATACTCTGTCCCGAAAATATCATCACTTGTTACGGTTTTAATAAACCTACCTGCCAGTTGCGAAGCGAACTGTTGAACGTATTCCTTATTCTGCCCTGCAATGGTTAAAAAAGACAGTTTTTCAAGAGCAACTTCCTCGGCATGGCATGGACCTGAAATAACTAACATATCGGTATAAGCGACATCAAAACTATTATGGAAATATTCTGCCACCAGATTACTGGTTTGGGGTACTATTCCTTTAATTGCCGAAATCACCAGTTTATTTTGCAGCATATGGCTGTTGACCTCTTTTAAACTATCATCAAGAAAGGCTGAAGGAATGGCAAAAAGCAGCATTTCGGAAGATGCAATGGTGCGAATTAAATCTGAAGAAACTTTCACTTTGTCCGAATTGATCTGAACCGAACTCAGGTATCTGGGATTATGATGATATTGATTGATATAAGATGCATTATCCGAGCCTCTCACCCACCAGTTTAGCGGTGGATCATTTAAGGTTAAACTATCACTAAGAATTTTAACCAAAGCTGTTCCCCAACTTCCCCCGCCAATAACTGCAATATGTTTAGAAACTGACTGCACCATGCAAAGATGCATTTTTTTGTGAAATTATACGTGTATGAACAAATTCCCTCAATCTCCTTCTTTAGCAGGAGGGCCAGCTTTCATAGTTGATTCAAACAATTCCTTTTCGGTCACTTTCATCACAGCTTCCCCATCCTTTAATTTTTTGGAAATGGTATTATACGGGCCGCTGATTACCTCATCATTTTTCTCAATACCACTAATGATATGAATGAACTCCTGATCCTGAATTCCATACTTTACTTCACGCATCACGGCTTTGCCGTCTTTGTAAACAAAAACCACTTCTTTCAACTCTTCCTTTTTCTCGTCTTCTTTGTCCGACTCTTCCTTTTTCATTTTTCCGGTTTCTTTTCCATCACCTCCACGCGAGGTTACAGCCACCACCGGTATGCTTGGAACATTTGCCACCATGTCAGTTTGTATTTCAACAGAAGCACTCATTCCCGGCCGAAACGGGGCACGACTCGCTTTAAGTAAATCGCTGTAGGAAGATTTGAGCATTCGGATTTTTACAGTAAAATTTGTTACCTGATCAGCTGATACGCCTGCTAAATTAGCCGAGTTGGCCACTTCTGTAACAACACCCAAAAATTTGCGATTCAGGTATGCATCCACTTCCACAGTGGCTGTGTCGCCAACGCTTACCCGTATAATATCGTTTTCATTTACCTCCACCCTTGCTTCCATATCGGCCAGGTTGGCAATGCGCATCATTTCGGTACCGGGCATTTGCGATGTTCCCACCACGCGTTCTCCCTTTTCTACATTCAGTTTGGAAATAATTCCGCTTACCGGTGCAAAAATTTCGGTACGATTTAAACTTTTCCCTGCCTCATTTACCGATGCTTCAAAACTGGCAACGGTATATTCGGCCGCTTTTATACTTTGTTTGGTTGCTTCCACTTCCGCCTGAGCATTCAGAAACGAGGATTTGGTTGTTTCAAATTCGGCATCTGAAAGAACCTTTTGGTCATACAGTTTTTTATTCCGTTCGTATGTTAAACGCAACTCGTTGTAGCGGGCCTCCGACTGTAACAGCCTCGCCTTTGAACTGGCCAGCTGAGCGCGGGCATTATTTAATGAAGCATTCGCCCGATCGAGTGAAGTGATGTAAATTTCCGGATTAATTCTGCACAACAATTTTCCCTTTACAACCGAATCTCCTTCCTTCACATACATATCTACAATTTCACCCGATACATCAGAACTTATTTTCACTTCCTTTTCAGGTTGTATTTTTCCATTGGCCGATACCGTTTCTACAATGGTGCGGTAAGTAACTTTAGCCACGGTAACTTTCGTTACTTCTTTTTTACCAATCCATCCGGCCGACTTCCCTACTATAAAAAAAAGTATAAGAAGGCCTGCTAAAATGAGTAAGTATGTTAATGCACGCGGTTTCTTTTTTTTGCCTATATTCATAACATTGTTATTGCAAGGTGATTGGTTTCCCGTTGTAAAAATCAACCACTTTTTGACGGAAAATAAATTCATATTTGGCCTGAAGCATGGTTGCCTCGGCACGCATAAAATTGTTTTTAGATACAGTGTAATCCGTAAAATTCATAGCTCCGGCATTAAAACGCTGCTCCGCATTTTTATAACTTAAATTACCGGCTTCGTAACTATTCAAGGCAGCAGTGTATCGCGCTTTTGCCGCTTCCAAATCAAGCACTGCCTGTGTAATGGTTCGATACACCTGATTTCGCGTTTGATTCAGATTAAGCTTACTTCTTTCCAGATTAATTTTCGACCGCTGAATATTATTATTTACCTGCCAGTTGTTTAATACAGGAACACTTAATGTAAATCCCAGCGACTTTCCCAGATTGTCTTTTAACTGCTGACTGAAAGGAGTAACCTCGGTGCCTGTGCTGGAATAATACGGAGCTGTTACCGGCACATTGTTCTGATCATAATACAAAATTCTTGTCCCTAAATAATCATATCCGGTTGATCGCATAAATGACTGCGAATAGGTAGTATTCACGCTCCCGTTCATGGTAAGTTTAGGGCTACGTCCTGATTTTGCCAGCGTTAATCCTTTTTGGGCTGCCAATAGCCTTATTTCTGCCGACTGAATCTCGGGGCCTCTGGTTGAATAGCTTGTCACCAGTGCGTTGGTTGAAACTGCAGGGTCTCCTATGGGGATATCAATCGCCACCTTTTCAATGCTATTGTTTTCATCATAAGGCAACTCGAGCAATTGCCAAAGAATCAGATAAGCTAGTTTTACCTGATTTTGAGCATTTGTAATATTTAGTTGCTCATTGGCATACTGTGCCTTTAAATCAAGTACATTCCCTATGCTCACACTTCCTGCATTATACAATTTCTCGGTACGCTCCAATTGCTTTTTGGTATTTTCAGCCTGTATACGTGTAGAGGAAAGAATTTCATCATTAAGTAAAATGGAGAGGTAAGCATTCGCCACTGAGAGCGAGAGATTATTGATTGCCTGATTTAAATCGTATTCACTCGCTTTGTACAACAGTTCATTTTGCTGCATGGCGGTGTAGTTTTGCAGGCCGTTGAACAAAACCACACTTCCTGTAACTCCGAAATTGTTGCTTCGTATCTGCTGGTTCTGGAAAGTATTGGTAAAGGGGTCAATGCTTCGTCCGAAATTGAAATTATTGGTTCCAAAACCATTTACTGTAGGGAGGTAATTGGCTTTACTTTGATTTAGCGCAACCTTTGAATCCATATTATTGAGTGCACTTTGCTGCACCGTTAGATTATTTTTTAGGGCATAATCTATACACTCCTGCAATCCCCACTTTTTTTGAGCATGGACAAATGAGCTAAGAAACAACAGGGCTATAAGTAAAAAACTTTTCGCACTCATTTTTTTAATTCGCTTTTTTACGCAATTTTCGTGCAGCGAAGTTATCAGCTTATTCTTACTCTTGCCAATTTACAGGTTTTAATTCGACCAAAATACCGAATGTACCGATTTAAGGTTCCCGACATACTACCAACCCTGCTGCCCGGATTTTTATGGAGGGTTGCTACTACCGAACTGGTTTTATACCTGACATTTGATGACGGCCCTCACCCTGAAATGACGTCCTTTGTGCTGGATACCTTACATCAGTTTAATGCCAAAGCTACCTTTTTTTGCGTTGGCGAAAATGTTCAGAAATATCCTGAAATATATCACAGGATTCTTGCCGAAAATCATTCGGTGGGTAACCATACATTTAATCATTTGAATGGATGGAAAACGTCCTCAACTCAATACCTCGAGAACACCAGCCGGGCAGCAGAAGTTATTAAAAGTAATTTGTTCAGACCGCCTTACGGTCGCATAACCCCTGCACAGGCGCGCCATCTCAGAGAAAAATACACGCTGGTAATGTGGGATATTCTTTCAAGAGATTACGAACGAAATTTATCCCTGAAAAATTCCTTAAACGCCATTAAAACCCGTAGCCGCCCCGGCTCGCTGCTGGTTTTTCACGACAGCGAAAAAGCAGCTCACAATCTTAAATCACTTTTACCCGAAACCTTAATGTATTTTCACAATAAAGGTTATCGGTTTGACGCATTAAAGGTATGATTATCCTCCAGATTTTTTTTGCCTGCTGTGCGCTGCATTTTCTTGTTCAACTGGTAACAGGAGCGGGTATTATTGCAGCGTATCATCCCGATAAACCCTTAACCCGTCAACCCAAGGTTTCTATACTTCTGGCTGCCCGGAACGAAGAACAACATATTGAACGCTGCTTACATTTCATCGACCAACTCAGCTATCCAAAGGAAAAACTGCAGGTATTGATAGGAAACGACCGCTCGGAAGACCAAACTGAAAAACTGGTGAACGATTTTATCCTTCACAAACCATATATGCAGCTCGTTTCAATTACAGCAACAACAGGGAAAGCGAAAGGGAAAGCAAATGTACTGGCGCAACTGGCCCATTATGCCACAGGCGAATTTTTCTTTATTACCGATGCCGACATACAAGTAAATGCAAACTGGATAAATGCCGTATTGGCGGAATTTGAGGAAGGTACCGGAATTATTTCGGGAACCACTCTTGCCTCGGGCAACAGCTGGTTTGAGCGCATGCAGGCAATTGACTGGACCTATTTCAGCGGCATGCTGGTAGGTATCACCAAGGCTGGCTTGCCCTGCACAGCCGTTGGAAATAATATGGCTGTGAAACGCGAAGCTTATCTGAGTACCGGGGGATATGAAGCGTTCGATTTTTCGGTTACTGAAGATTACAAACTTTACGAAGAGGTGCGAAAAAAAGGATGGGACACAAAAAACATTTTTACCCCGGGAAGCTGCACATTTACCAATACCCTCAGCTCGTTTAAAGCGATTCTTCACCAACGCAAGAGATGGTTAACCGGAGGTCGTGCCTTACCCCTGCATTGGAAATTAATTTTAGGCATTTACGGGTTATTCAGTCCGTTTTTAATTATCACTCTTTTTATCTCCCCCGCCACGGCTTTAAATCTCTTGTTGATTAAAATGATTCTGGAAATAATTATCACCAATATTATTCGCTCACTTGCCGGAATGCCCTTTTCTTTTATTTCGCATATCGGACACCAGTTTTATACCCTTGTTCTTAATCTTTCATTAAGTCTTTTTTATTATCTTCCGCTTCCGTTTAATTGGAAAAACAGGAGTTATCACCAATGATTTTAGCCGACACACATACCCATTTGTACTCTAAGCAATTTGACCATGACAGAAACGAAATGGTTAAACGGGCCATCAGAGCAGGGGTTAATTACATGCTGCTCCCCAATATTGACCACGAATCCTTCGATAGTATGTGGGAATTATGCCATGCTTTTCCTAACAATTGTTTTCCTATGATGGGTATCCATCCGTGTTCGGTTACTGAAAACTACGCAGCATATTTGCTTACAGTGGAGCAGGAACTGAGTACCGGAAAATACATTGCCGTAGGGGAAATAGGATTGGATTTTTATTGGGAAAAAACCTTTATCCCGCAACAGGAAGATGCTTTTGTGAAACAATGTGAGTGGGCCATTAAATATAATCTGCCGGTATCCATTCATTCACGCAATGCCACTTACCGCTGCATCGAATTAATTAAGCAACATCAGTTAAAAAACCTGACCGGCATTTTTCATTGCTTCAGCGGAAGCGCAGAAGAGGCAAAAGAAATTATAAAACTGGGCATGTATCTGGGCATAGGCGGGGTGCTTACCTATAAAAACAGCAACCTTCCTGAAACACTCAGTCACTTTTCGCCTGAATATATCGTGTTTGAAACTGATGCTCCTTACCTTCCTCCGGTTCCCCACCGCGGGCAACGCAACGAAAGTGCATACACCCGCATTATCGCACACAAAATGGCCGACACTTTTCATATTTCGCTTGAAAAGATGGCGGAAATAAGTATGACCAACGTTCGGAAAATTTTCACCAAATTACCAGTGTAAATCACTATGCAATTAAATCAGCCGCAAATTCAGCACTTGTATCTACGAACCGGCTTTGGAGAGCCTCCGGCTTATATTGCCGAACGGGTTGGCAAATTCAGAGAACAGCTGGCGGAAGAGTTGTTTGCAAATTCGCAGGAACTGCATCCGATTGAAATAATTCCAAATCCTTTGGGCGAAAACAAGGAGGGAGAAGTAACCAATTTTAAACTTCTGAAAATGCTGGTGAAGTCACAAAAGGAAATACGGTTGTTAGGATTACACTGGCTCAATCAAATGGCCTACGGAAAAGACCAGTTGCGCGAACGAATGACTTTTTTCTGGCACAATCATTTTGCCACCCGTTTGCCTTTTGGTTTTATTATGCAGTTGCAGCATAACACCCTGCGCAAACACGCATTGGGAAAATTTCCGGATATGCTTCATGCCATTGCCAAAGATCCGGCTATGATGCTATTTTTAAATACGTTTGAAAACAAAAAAAATGCACCCAACGAAAACTTTGCCCGGGAAGTAATGGAATTGTTTACTCTGGGTGAAGGACAGTATACTGAAACCGCAATTAAAGAAGCCGCCCGCTGTTTTACGGGATGGAAAGTAAACCGTAAAGGCGAATTTGAAATTATAGAAAAAGAACACGACAACGGAGAGAAAACTTTTTTTGGTAAAAAAGGAAATCTAAGCGGAGAAGATATTATCAATACCGTTCTTGAGCAAAAACAAACTGCCTACTTCCTGTGTCGTAAAATATATAAGGAATTTGTAAACCCAAAGGTAAACGAAGCACATATAAAAGAGCTGACAGAACCGTTTTTTAATTCGGGATATGATATATCTATGCTTTTGCGGCAGATTATTCTTTCTCCTTGGTTTTTTGACACCGAAAATATTGGAGTGAAAATAAGTTCTCCCGTAGATTTGATTGCAAGGTACACCCGTATTTTTCACATTAAGTATGAAGATGAAAAATTACCCGCTAAAGTAATGCAGCTACTGGGTCAGGAGTTATTTATACCGCCAAATGTAGCCGGATGGAGCGGGGACAAAAACTGGATTGACAGTTCCTCCCTTCTTTTACGCATGCGTTTGCCACTGGTGCTTTTTGCCCAACAGCCGTTAAATGCCAAATCAAAAACCTCGTACGAGGACAATGCTACCGATAGTCATCTGAAAAAACAAGGCACCGGGAGTGTAAAAGTAAATTATGACCTGAGTGCCGTGACCAATTATTTTTTGCGCTACACCGGAAACGAAAAAGAACTGATACAGGAACTGAAAAGGTATTTCCTGCAACAACCTACAGCGGTGAGCAACGAAGTAATTACGAAATATGCCGACCGAACATCCTCGGCAGCTTTTATTAAAAGTTGTATCACGTCTATTTTATGTTTGCCCGAATTTCAATTGGTATAAAAGGTCTATGAACAGAAAAGAGTTTATTCGTTTATCTTCATTCATCTCTGCTTCGGCATTTGTCCCTGAATTTATTCAGGCATCGGCAAAGCAATTGGGGAACACCCGTAAACGGCCGCTGGTGATTGTGCAATTGTCGGGAGGAAATGACGGACTCAATACTATCATTCCCTACAGAAATGATATTTACTATCAACTAAGACCAAATATTTCTATTGAACTGGCCGATGCACTTAAACTAACCGATGAGTATGGAATTCATTCCAAATTACATGGATTTAAAGAACTGTATGATGCCGGGTATTTAAGCATCATTAACAATGTTGGGTATCCCAACCCCAACCGCTCTCATTTCCGCAGCATGGATATTTGGCAAAGTGCAAGTGATGCCAACAAATATGTAAATACCGGCTGGGTTGGTCGCTGGCTGGATGCTTCGTGCAAAAACGAATGCCAGCCATACTATGCCATTGAAACCGATGATGCATTGAGTCTGGCCCTGAAAGGAGAATTTCAAAAGGGTCTTGCCTTTAATCATCCTGCTCAATTTTATTCATCGGCCGGCAACCCCATTATACAAGCCATTTCTAAGCAAGAATCACAAATGAGCAGCATGAACAGCCAGTTGGCTTACCTGCAAAAAACATTAACCGAAGCCACTTCATCTGCCCAATACATTCATAGCAAATTAAAAATACGGGAAGGAAAAAGTGAGTACCCGGATACCATACTTGGCCACAAATTAAAACTGGTGGCCGACTTAATCTTGTCGGATTGCCATACATCGGTGTATTATGTGTCTATTTCCGGGTTTGATACACATGCCAGCCAAAACACGTTTCACGGCCGATTGCTTACTCAGGTAAATGATGCAGTGCTTGCCTTTGTAAATGATATGGTAGAAGCCAAACTTTTTAATGATACCTTACTGATGATGTTTTCTGAATTCGGACGCAGGGTGAAACAAAACGGCAGCCGTGGTACCGACCATGGCGCGGCTAACCAGGTGATGCTGGTAAGCGGAGCTCTTAAAAAGCAAGGATTCTATAACGATGGCCCTGACCTTAAAAATCTGGATGAAAACGGGGATTTACGCTATACTGTTGATTTCAGAGAAGTATATGCCACCCTGGTTGATAAATGGCTGGATAGTGACAGTACTAAAATTTTGCAAAAGCCATTTGCCTCTATGCAGTTCATTTAAAAATATTCACCGCTTTTTGTACCTTTGTCGTCCTTTTTACGGAGAGTTGTCCGAGTGGTTGAAGGAGCACGCCTGGAAAGTGTGTATACGGGAAACCGTATCGAGAGTTCGAATCTCTCACTCTCCGCCAAAGCTATAATCAATAAAATAAAACGCCCCGGCCAGTTGCCGGGGCGTTTTATTTTTAAGAAAAGTTTCTTGCTATTTTGAAAATGCCTGATCAATCAACAGGATGATGTACTCGCGGTGTGCTTTGGTTTCGCCTGTGGCAGTAGCTAATGAGGCGGCAAGCATGCTGCGTATTTTTTTCAACTGAGCCATAGCTGCCGCTTTAGCGGTGGGGTCGTACATAGAGGCAGTCATTGGGTTATTCTCATCCAATCCCGCAGCCATAATCAATCTGCGCACATACTCTGCCTGCAATCCCTGGCGAATGGTATTTACCGATGTTGTTAAATCTTCATTAAAACAGGCAGCGGTTAAATCGCTCATCATTTCATATACGCTGTATTTGTTTCCGTAAAGGCGGGTATCTGTGATTCGCTGTAATGTTTTCGGATGCAGCAGTTCCATCAATACCATTTCCTGCATCATTCCAAATCGGTCGTGCAGTTTGGGGTCTTCATTGCGACCAAAGAAATTAAATCCTCTGCGTTGTACCTGAAGGGTATTGAATAATCCATTGGTAGCGTTAAAAGCGTTTGGTGAGAACAAATAGGTATTCAAGGCCTGAATGGCACGTTTCTGATCTTTATAATCAACGGGAGTATAAGGTTGTTTTGCTCCTTGCTGGCCTGCAACGGCACGCTCTACATACACTCCGCCTACATAGCGGGAAATAACCGTAGTGGCAGTAGCCCATTCGCCCATACTAATGCTGTAAGCCTGCACCAGTTCCTGATATGTTTGGCCGTTGGTAGAATATTTTTGTTTGAGCTTTGGCAGCATTTGATTCACTAATTTAATCCGTTCAACTGAATAGGTAATGGCATCGTTGCTCATATCACCAATATTCACGCGCGGGTCAATTCCGCTGCCGGGAGAGCGCATATCATCAGCATCATTCCCGAATATCAGGGTAGAATCAAGTGAACGACTAAGAATTTTTTGCAAACGTTCCTGCTCTTTACCGGCATCATCCAATGCCTCGGAGTAACCAAATTCAATGGCCCATAAATCATATGGCCCCGGACGGGTGGTGAAATAATCTCCCTGCTTTGATTTATCCGAAGCTACGTTGGCCGCAGGATAATCCATTACCGAGGCAGTAAGCCCTACTGCCTGTGTCAGTTTTTTATCATTTACCTGTGTAGTGTTCCACAACTGCGATGCTTTCATATTATGCATTAATCCCATGGTATGTCCCATTTCGTGCAGTACAAGGTAAAACAGGGACTGCTTCAGGTATTCTCTTTTTTCGACACCATCGGTTCCCTGAGCATCCAACACTGATAACCCAAAAAGCGAAGTCATATGCAGGTATTCATCCATATTACAGAAATGCTTATCGGGTGTGGTGGCTTCCTGATTAAACATGGCCCCTGCATCAAATAATTTTTCCTGTTTTATGCGGTTTGTAACAAAAATATATTCGAGCATGATATCGGCACCCAGAATTTCTCCGCTTCGGGGGTCAACAAAACTTGGTCCGTATCCGCCAAAAGGTGGTTGCGGAGAAGATGTCCAGCGCAACACATTGTAGCGGATATCTCCGGCATCCCAATCAGCATTGTCGGGTTGTTCCTTTATCACTACGGCATTTTTAAAACCTGCTTTTTCAAAAGCCAGGTTCCATTGCGTTCCGGCTGCTTTAATTACTTCACGAAACTCTTTAGGAGTTGTATTTTCAATCCACCAGGTAATTGGTTTTACCGGCTCAGAGAGGGCAACTCCTTTATCCTTTTTCTCCAGTCTCCATCTGTGAATCAAGTCGCGGTAATTTACCGCCTCGGGAGTTGTCATATCATTAGCCTGTTCGGAGAAATACCCTACACGCGGGTCATCAAAACGAGGGCGCATTGGTTGCTCAGGGGCTTCAATCAAACTATGCTGCAGCACAATGCTCACCGCACGTTCATCGGTCACTTCCGAGCCTCCCGAAGCAGTTGGTGAAGGGTTATCATACACATACTCTACCACGATATCTGTATTCTTTTCGTAGTTGCGAAGATTTATATACTTTGTTTTTTCGCGACTCAGCATGCCAAGCAATAACGAACCGCCAAAGGGAGGCGGGGCCGGTGATGGTTTTACCTGATGCATAACCTCACTTAAAAAAATCTGATTCCCGTCAAGAAGCATATCTCCCGTTTCGGTATTTTCGGCCAGCACTTTCTGGCTTACTAAAATGGCCTCGCTGATATTTGCATTCTGTGATTTGCTTAATTCCGATTTAGGATCAAAATAGAACGAAGTATTTTGCACCACAAATTCTACTTTGTCAAAATACCTGCGTATGGTGAACACTTTGTTATCCCTGAAACTTCCTCTGAAATGGCCGGCTGCCACTACCCCATTTTCCGTATAAGAGAAATAAATAAACTGTTTGCCAAGTTGCTGTTTTTTTACCAGCAGGTACATACTCCCGTTGGCCGTATCCTGAAAGAGCGGAAACAAACCATCAATTTTTTTACACGATTTGGTCTTTTCGCCAATGGTGGCTTTTTTGTCGCCTTTGGGCATTTCGGGCATGGCGGGTTTATCATTGCCTTTTCCCTTTTTCTGCGCTATAGCCGGTGCTACCATTGCCAAGGCGAGAATCATGATGGTTATTTTCTTCATATGATGTATGTGTTGAATGAACAAGTTAATGCGCGTTTTAAGCAATAATGATGCTGAAACAAACTTTCACCCATTTTTATTTATTTACAAACTCAAGGGCCTTCTTTACCATGTTTTCGCTACCAATGAAAATAGGTACCCGCTGGTGTAATTCTGCCGGCTCTATATCCATTATACGTTCTTTACCAGTGGTGGCAATTCCTCCGGCCTGCTCCACAATAAATGCCATGGGGTTGCACTCAAACATGAGGCGAAGCTTTCCGTTGGGAGCTTTAGCTGTAGGTGGATAGATAAACACGCCTCCCTTTAACAAATTGCGGTGCAAATCGGCTACCATCGAGCCAATGTAGCGGGCACTGTAAGGTCGTTTTGTTTCCTTATCCTTTTGCTTACACCAGTTAATGTACTCTACGATTCCCGCAGGAAAATCAAGGCTGTTTCCTTCGTTAAGAGAATAAATACTTCCGTCCTTAGGTGTTTTAATATCCGGATGCGACAAACAAAATTCTCCTATTGAAGGATCGAGTGTAAAGCCATTAACTCCTTTGCCGGTAGTATAAACCAGCATAGTGGATGACCCGTAAATTACATACCCGGCAGCCACCAGTTTATTTCCGGCCTGAAGCACATCTTTCAAATCAGGCTCGGTACCCGGCTCGGAAATGCGGTGGTAAATAGAAAAAATGGTACCGATGGACACATTCACATCAATATTGGAAGAACCATCGAGCGGGTCGATGCAGACTACATATTTTCCGTTTTTAGAATAAGTGCCTTTAAGTGCAATCATGTTGTCTTCCTCCTCACTTGCAAAAGCACAACATTCGCCACCCCGGCTAAGGGTAGAAATAAACATTTCATTCCCTATCATATCCAGTTTTTTCACGTCCTCGCCCTGCACATTCACTTCCCCGGTATCTCCAATAATTTCGGCAATACCAGCCTTATTCACCTCACGGCTAATTACTTTAGCAGCAATACCAATATCCCGAAGCAGACGGGAAAGTTCGCCTTTGGCGTATTTAAATTCACTCTGGCGCTCAATAATAAATTGTCCGAGGGTAGTAATGTTAAACTGTGACATAGATGTTTGTTTAAAAATAAAGAAGGCAAATATAAAAAAGTTGCGCCACTAAACGAACGTAAATTCCTCTAAAAAATATGCTTTGAACGCCTAAATTTGTCGGCACACACTACTGCGATTCATTAGGTATGAAAGTTTTTAAATTTGGGGGTGCCTCGGTTAAAAATGCCGGAGCTGTAAAAAATGTTGCCGGTATTCTGCGCAACTTTCAAAATGACGATTTATTAATTGTGGTCTCTGCCATGGGCAAAACAACCAATGCCCTTGAATTACTGGCACAGGCTTACTTCAAAAAAGACAAATCCAAACATAAAATCTACAAAGAAATAAAGGCCTTTCATGACGAAGTGATTTCAGGATTGCTGAAAAATAAAAATTCACATGCATATAACGATATAGAAAATCTGTTTATAGAACTGGAATGCCTGCTGGAAACCAAACCCGAAAGCAGCTTTGATTGCGTATACGACCAGATTGTAAGCTATGGAGAAATTTTTTCATCGCGTATAGTAAGTACCTACCTTAATGAAAGCAATGTACGAAACCGGTGGATGGATGCACAAAATTTTATAAGTACCGATGCTAATTTCAGAGAGGGAAAAGTAGATTGGGAACTCACTACTGAAATGATAAGTAAAAAACTAAAGCCTATTGTTAAAAAACAAATGGTGGTTACGCAGGGATTTGTTGGCCGGTCAGCCGATTTAAAAACCGTAACTCTGGGACGGGAAGGATCTGACTACTCGGCAGCCATTTTTGCTTACGGATTAGGAGCAGATTCAGTTACTATCTGGAAAGATGTAGACGGTGTGATGAATGCCGACCCAAAAAAATTTCCTGATGCAGTAAAACTTGACGGACTTTCGTATTCTCATGCCATTGAGCTTGCCTATTACGGTGCCACAGTGATTCACCCTAAAACCATTCAGCCGCTGCAAAGCAAGAACATCCCGCTCTATGTTCGCTCCTTTTTAAATCCTAAAGGGAAAGGCACCACTGTTGCCAACAAGAGCAAGGAAAAGAATATTCCCACCTTCATTGCCAAAAGCAATCAGGCATTACTTTCCATCAGCAGTAAGGATTTTTCATTTATCATTGAAGATAATCTGAGCAAAATTTTCTCGGTATTTGCCAATCAAAAACTTCCTATAAATCTGATGCAAAATTCAGCTATCAGTTTTAGTGTATGTGCCGATAACAATGAAGAAAAAATTGCCTCTTTAAAGAAAGAATTAAGCAAAGATTATATGGTAAAATCCAATGCAGGAGTAGAATTGCTTACAGTAATGCATTATGATGACGCATCGCTAAACTCCTTATTGAAAGGAAAAGAAATTTTACTGGAGCAGCGAACCCGAGGTACAGTACAGTTTGTTTTAAAATAACCATATAAAAAACAACCCCATGAAACATCTCACCACCTTTACGGTAGTTATGCTGATGTTTGCTTTGCATGTGCAATCGCAATCATGGACTTTTGATGAAGACAGCATTGTAAAAGTAAACGGACAGAAAATTTGTACCGTACTAAAAACAAAAAAAGCCAGCATAATGGCCGGAACCATTGCCGAGTTTACTGTTTATGATGTAACAGGTACTCCCCGCTTTCTGTTTGAAGGAATGGAAGGGAAAATTATGTTCTTAGACGATAAAAAATCATATCTGCCCCGTGTGTGTGATGCATACGCTAAAGAACTGGCTCAGTTTTTCGGAACAGATTCTATTCTTACGCCTCAAGGTTACAATACAGCCTACCGAGATGCGTTCATAAAAAAACACAGAGGTTACAATGCATCAGCCACCCTCACATCGGGAGGAAGCAATGAACGCGATCTAAGTGCTCCCGTTTCCTACATTGAGACTCAAATTCTGCAAGGAGGCATCCCCATTGGCTCTTATGAGAACTTCAGAATGCCTAATCAGCAAAATTACAGCGTACACGTGTTTAATGTATCTAAGAAACTGATTGCTAAAATAAATGTGGCTGCACCCGACAGGTATAACAATATCAACGTAACCATTATTGACCCTTCCGGAAAAATCATTCATACCTACTCAGACATGAATGCAACCTATTTATTCAAAAAAGGAATAAGCTGGCTTGCAAAAAACGGATACTTATAGACAAATTAAAGAATGCTAAACAACTTGACCTTTCAACTTTACTCTATAAAATCAATCTTCCCTTCATTGTCGTTTTCGTAATTATCACAATTGATTTCTATGGATAAATCCTGTTTAGGTGGCATGAACGGGTTCTGCGGAATAGCCAGTGAAGAATCGCCATATACCCTTTTGGCATAGTAAGCATATACCGGCATGGCCATATTTGCTCCTGAACCCAAATCAAGTGACCGGAAATGTACCGCTCGATCTTCGCAACCTACCCACACCCCCGAAACAAGATTAGGTGTAATACTCATAAACCATCCATCGGAATTATTTTGTGTGGTTCCCGTTTTTCCTGCAGTGGGTGCAGTAATCTGATAAAAGTACCTGAGCTTGGCTGCCGTTCCGTGCAATACAACCCGCTCCATCATTTTACACATTACATAGGCCGTTTGTTCGCTCATTGCCTCAACAGTGCGAGGCACAAATTCTTTTATCACATTGCCTTCCTTGTCTTCTATTCGGGTAATATAAACAGGTTCTGTCCACACCCCTTTATTGGCATACGTAGCAAAAGCACCTACCATTTCATAAACCGAAATATCAGGCGCTCCCAAAGCTATAGATGGATAAGGCTCCATGTTGCTGCTCACTCCCATTTTGTGGGCCAGATCAATTACTGATTTTGGGCCATCGGGACCAAGCTTTTTCATCAGGTACATCACAATATTATTCACAGACATTTGTAAGCCTTTGTACAAGGTTAGTTCCCCGCCTTCCTTTCCATCGGCATTGGTAGGTGTGTAATTATCATAATCTTCAAACGTAACCGGTAGATTAGGTACTTTCTGACAAGGAGAGTAACCATTATCAACAGCTAAGGTATACACCAGCGGTTTGAACGTAGAACCAACCTGACGTTTACTCTCGGTATTTACGTGATCGTATTTAAAATATTTATAATTGGGGCCGCCCACCCATGCTTTAATTTGTCCGTTGGTAGGATCCATTGACATAAAGCCGGCCAGTAAAAAGTACTTGTAGTATTTTATAGAGTCAAGAGGAGTCATTACGGTATCCTTTTCCCCCTGCCAGCTGAATACTTTCATCCTTACCGGAATATTAAATACCCGCTTAATTTCTTCATCAGAGTACCGCAAACGTTTCATTTGCATATAACGTTCGGAACGTTTTATTCCCTGATCAATTAACTCAGTGAATTTTCCCCAGGGCTCTCTTCCCTTCCAGTGTCCGTAAAAAACTTTTTGTAATTCAGACAGACGCTGTGTTACGGCCTCTTCGGCATACTGCTGCATACGACTGTCGATGGTAGTATAAATTTTTAATCCGTCACGATATAAATCGTATCCGTTTTCCTTACACCAGTCAACCATTTGCAAACGCAGCCATTCCCTGAAATAAGTAGCGAGTCCTTCATTGTGGTCCTCTTCCGTCAGGTTTAATACAATGGGTTGTCCTTTCATTTTTGCAAATTCGTCATCTCCCAGGTATCCGTACTTATTCATTTGCCTCAGAACAGTATTCCTCCTATCGAGGCAACGGTCGGGGTTTTTAATAGGACTGTAGTAAGTAACCCCTTTAAGTATTCCAATGAGCATGGCTGCCTCGGGTTGAGTAAGTTTATCCGGTGTTATATCAAAAAAATATTTTGATCCTGCTTTAATACCATACGCATTCCCCGAGAAAGCAACCGTATTGAAATACAGCATAAGTAATTCTTCTTTAGTGTATCGTTCCTCCAGCCGTACAGCAACTACCCACTCTTTAAACTTGGTAGCAACCTTATCAAGAAATGTAGGATGCTTGGGACGCCCGTAAAGGTTTTTTGCCAACTGCTGGGTGATAGTGCTCGATCCACGGTTTTTACCAATGGCCGTGTAAAACATAATTGCAAACGTGCCTGTTAAATCAATACCCGAATGTTTGTAAAACCGGATATCCTCGGTTGCTATGAGTGCATGAATAAGATTCGGGCTTAACTCCTTAAACGTGGCATTCGATCTGTTTTGTAAATAATACTTCCCAAGTAAAACACCATCCCCCGAAATCACTTCGGATGCAAGAGCGCTCTTGGGATTTTCCAGTTGTTCCAGTTTAGGCAAAGCACCAAACCACTCTTTGGTAACCCCATAAAACAACAACCAAATGGAAATGATGAAGCAAATAAACAGTGACCAAAACACAATGAGGAGTGCTTTGTAATCTTTGTTATAAAACCAGCTTTTAATATTCACTACTTAAATTTCTGTTTATACATTTCCAGGTATTCTGGAAGATTTTTCCCCCTTAGTAATTTCACAAAGTTAGTGGATGAAATAATAAAATGTTCATAATCGGTGATACTAAAAGTTTGAAGAATTTTGTTTGTTTCTTCAAATTCCTTTAGATAACCCATTGCCTTTTTATCATTTGGAAACTCCTTTACCACGAATAATTGTTTATCATCGCTAAGCACAAGCGCACTTATCTGCAAACTCTCTAACTGGTGAAACTCTGAATTATAATCTGCCACCCGGGCTTTTAAATCTCCGATCGCAATTCCCTGAAGAGGCAATACAATGATGTAAAAATGTTTTTCATCTGTTCCGCTGAAATCATAGTTTTTAGATTTTTTTGCGGCTGCCGCCAGAGAGTCTTTAGGCATTAAGGCTTGCAAAGAATCCCGTTTTCTCCGCTCAGCCATTTCTTTCATAGCGCCAATTACCTGCTTGGCTTTTTCCGCCACATCAGTTCCTGGATACGATTCGGCCACGTTTTGCAATACTACCTTGAAACTATCCTGGGTTACTGTTCTCCCAATACAAAAACTCTTCAGTAGGTCGAATTTTGGTTTTAACACACTACCCGGAAATAAACGGTCGGATTCATTGACTTTGCTTAATACCTGCTCGCATTCAAATTTTTTATAATGCTCGTAGGTAGTTTGATAATATGCCTCCAGTTCCTTATCAGTATTATTATCTCTGTTTGATTTACCGGATAAAATCAATGCATATTCCGACATAGGATATTTATCGATTAGCTGCTTTTTGTATTTATCTGCCAGCTCCTGATTACGGGCATCCACATGCATTTTATACAAGCGGTATAATACTTCAGGCTCAAATTTATTTGACGGATAACGTTTCAGTAAAGTATCGAATGCTTTGGTGGCCTCCCTGTCATCATCCAGTTTCTCCTGATAAATAATGCCCAGATTATAATAGGCTTCCATGATTCGGTTATCCGATTCTTTTAATGCTTTTGAACTGGTGGGCAAATTCTCATAAAACTTTTTCTTATCGGCCGGAACATTCGAAATTAAATCCTGCTCTTTATCCTCTATTTGTTCGTCCTTCCTCTCATTTGATTTGGTTGTGCTGGTATCCGTAATATTTGGGTCATCTAATGAAAGTTCTTTTTCCTTACTGCTTATTCTCCAGTTATCCTCCAGTTTTCTATCTCCCCATTTTTTCACAAAGTCTGTTTTCCCCTGATTCACGCTAACCGGATTATAAAAATACCATGACCCTACACCAGATGATGCTGTAATAACATTTTGCTGCATTGCATTCGCGTTTTCAGCCTGATTTTTCGTTTGCTGATCTTTCAGCTTTTTACTCTTTGCTTCTTCCGCCTTTCGTTGTTTTTCCCTTTCAATCAGGAAATTTATTTTTTTCTCCAACGCATCTGGTGAAAGTTTAGCCATACTTTGCAAACTATCTTCCGTGCGTATTACTGTCATGTTTTTTATCAGTTCAGAAAGTACGTTTCGGGTATCCATGATTTTTTTGTAATCCGGAAAATCAGGAGGCATGGTGGTACTTAATGTATCGTAATAAGCCTGCGCCAGCGAATATTCGGGTTGTGCAAAATAGAGTCGGGCTAAAGCATAGTACGAAAGTGATTTTTGTTTTTGGTTGTTCTTGCTTGTTAATACAGATTGCTTATAATATTTGATTGCTTCGGGAATTTTTTTCTCGCGATACTCAATATTGCCCATTTCATAATAGATCTGGTCGAAGTAATCGATATTCTTATCGTCACGAAGCAGTTTTTTAAAATCTCTGCGTACCTGTTTGGCCGCATTTTTATTTGCCGGATTATAAAGCTTGGCAATACTTAACTTTGAATTAAATTCAAATTCATATGTGGGAGTGCGTTTAATTACCTGACGATAATGAGCAATGGCCTCTCCGTTTTGTCCTGCCTCTTCATACAATTGCGCTAAGATATAATTGTATCGTATTTTATCTTTCCTTCCTTTAGCCTCGGCCACGGCAACTTTCATCTTAGGCAAGGCGCTTATGTATTTCTCCTGACGGATATATACCGCAGCTGCCGTAGCATTTAAAAAACCGGTTAATTCCTTAGGGAAATTTTTCTCGGCCATCAATAAACTGATTACCGCTTCGGCTTCGCCCGGTTTGTCCATATATAGGTAACACTTGGCAATCCATATTTCGGCCTCCTTGGCTATCACCGGATTTTTATCCTTGTACTTCGAACTTACATATTGAAACACCTCTAATGCCGCAAAATAATCGCGTTTAAAAAAATGCGATTTACCAATAAGCATGTAGGTATCATCAATCCACTTGGAAAGAGGCCTGCGCTGAATGACATTGGAACATTTTTTATAAATCTCATCCATTTGAGGCAACATGCCTTTTGAATCCTTTTCGGTTCCGTAGGCATACACATCCAACACTTTGGTGTGGTCATCCAAATGTGAAGCATTAAGTGTTTTTACTGACTCTTTAAGTTTTTCGCGTGCATTAAAATAGGGGTTGTCACGCGCTACCAGATTTTGATATGAACGGTTTAAAAAATTGTCCTTGGTAGGGCTGCATGCCGATACAGCCACTATAATGAGTAGAAAACGAAGGGGTTTATTTAAATAGAACAAGTAATTGCGCGCTTTACCGATTGTTTTAACACTTGTATTAACTTTGAACTGGCAAAATTATTTTAATCTGCGTCAAATTTATTTTTTTCTTCTGAAATGAGTACTACCCGAAAAAAGCTTATTCATAAGCTCAAAAACAAATACAGGCTGGTGATAATGAATGACCAGACTTTTGAAGAGAAATTCTCTCTGAAACTCACACCGATGAATCTGTTTATCGCTCTCAGTAGTGGTATTTTAACATTTACCGGATTAATACTTTCCCTGTTTTTCTTTACTCCCCTTAAAGAGTACGTACCAGGATATGCCGACCCCGACTCAAAACGGAATGTAGCCTACCTTATTTTGAAGGCCGATTCCCTGCAAAATGTAGTAAGGCAGTTAAATGATTATATCGAAAATCAAAACGATATTATGAGGGGAAAGGAGCCAAAATCCGATAGAGATGCCCCCCCACTAAGCGACTCTGTATCAGGAAGCATTGACTTACAAAAAATTTATGAAAACGATTCCATTTTTAAACTTGAAATGGAAAAAGACAACCCGTATGCGTTGGAAGAAAAATCGGCACGGCCGGATAATATCAGCTCTTACACCTTTATGTCTCCGCTTAAGGGATTGATTACCGAAAAATTCAATTTTCCCGATGAGCATTATGCTGTTGATGTGGTGGCTAAGCCAAGTGAGGCCGTAAAGGCAACTCTTAATGGAACAATCATTTTTGCTTCCTGGACACCCGAAACAGGACATGTTATAGGCATTCAGCACCCCAACGATTTGATTTCCATATATAAGCACAATTCGGTAATATTAAAAAAAGTAGGTACTTTTGTAAACGCGGGAGATGCCATTGCCATTGTGGGTAATTCTGGAGAATTAACAACCGGTGCACACCTACATTTTGAACTTTGGTATAAAGGTAATCCGGTGAATCCCGAAGAATACATGGTGTTTTAAATTTTAATTGTTAGAAAATATGTTTGGATCTAACGGAAAATCAGAAAAAGGACCGGAATTTAACCCGGCCACAGTGAATATTATTAATAACGGAACAAATATCAATGGAGATATTGTTTCTAACGGAGATATACGTATTGACGGAACGCTTTCAGGAACCATTACTTCCAAATCAAAAATGGTTCTTGGACAAACCGGGTCGGTGGAAGGAGATATCAATGCACAGAATGCTGATATTTCAGGAATAGTGAAAGGAAATATTTTCGTTAATGAATTACTTACCTTAAAAAGTACCAGTAAAGTTTACGGTGATGTGGTAACTAAAAAAATTATCATCGAAGCTGGAGCCGAGTTTAATGGCCGATGCCACATGAAATCAGATAAAAACGAAGCCATAGCCTCTACTAAAGATGCCCGAGCCAACGGACAAGTTGCCCAATCAACCGAAAAAGTCAACACCGCTAAATAACTACCTGAAGTATTCGGCTTTTGGTTTCCAAATGATAGGAGTTTTTGTAGTTCTGTCATTGGGAGGAAACTGGTTAGACAAGCATTTCTCCATGCATTTTCCTGCATTTACTTTAGCTGGTGTAGTACTCGCATTAATTTCCGTTTTTTATTTTATCTTTAAACTTATCCGCAATCAGGATTAATTTATGCGAACAAATTTTTTTTACTTTCTTTTTTGGCTTGCTCTTTTAACCTCATTTCTCTGGGCAGTAATACATTACCTAATCCCTAACACTTCCATTACCCTGCCGCAACCGGCAACCGATTTAACTTTATTTTTCTTTGCGTTCCTCACTATTATCTCGTTCCTTTTAACTGCCTATAGCTATGGTAAAGACCGTTTTACCTTTGTAAACACGGCCTACCTGGTAATGGCGTTGCGCATGTTTGGAACTATTGGGTTTATACTTTTATTCCTTTGGGGACAAAGGCCTTACAGCAAAAGCTTCCTGCTTCTTATGTTTGGGCTATACATTTTTTACACAGTGTTTGAAATTTATTACCTAACCACTAAATTGCACCCCGATTTTAACAAGGATAAGCCCACTAATGAGTAACAGATATTCAGCAACTTATACCGCTTTCAGACTGATTATTTTTCTGGCGATTTTTCTCGTTTCACGCGCTTCTTCCGTAGCGTATGGTCAGGAACATGATGCTCACGCGGCAATAAATGACTCCGCACATGCTGGCGCCACCCATGCCGAAGCAGGAGCACACAAGGAGAACGGAAAATTTAATCCCACCGAAACCATTATGGAGCATATTAAAGATGCACATGACTGGCATTTGTGGGGACATACCGCTATTCACCTTCCGGTTATTTTATATACAGATAAAGGAATCGAATTATTTTCATCCGGACGTTTTAATCACGGACATGATGCCTATACCGGCAACCATTACACTTATAAAAACATTCACGAAAAAATTAAAGTAATTGATGAAGCAGGTAATGTTGATGAAGCAGCTACTGCTCATATCACTGATTTATCCATTACTAAAAACGTAGCAACCATGTTGCTCACCGTAGTTCTTTTAATATGGGTATTTACCACCGTTGCCAAAGGATATGCGCAGCGAAAAGGTCAGGCCCCGAAAGGACTTCAATCAGCTTTAGAACCTATCATTCTTTTTGTGCGTGATGAAATTGCCAAGCCAAATCTGGGACACCGGTACGAGAAATTTATGCCTTACCTGTTAACGGTATTTTTCTTTATCTGGTTTTGTAATATGCTGGGCTTAGTTCCATTCTTTCCGGGAGGAGCCAATCTTACCGGGAATATTTCATTAACGATGGTGCTGGCATTAATCACGCTAATCCTTACCAATATAAACGGAAACAAACATTACTGGCAGCATATTTTCTGGATGCCGGGCATTCCGCTTCCGGTTAAACTTTTACTCACTCCTATTGAGGTAGTGGGGATTTTTACCAAAGCTATTGCGTTAATGATACGTTTGTTTGCCAACATCACCGCAGGACATATTCTGGTACTTAGCTTAACCTGTTTAATATTTATTTTCAAATCGTATGCAGTTGCCGGTGTAGCCGTTCCGTTTGTGGCGGCCATCAGCATCATCGAATTGATTGTAGCCTTTATTCAGGCCTTTATCTTTACGGTATTGTCGGCTTTGTATATCGGAATTGCGATTGAAGATCATCACGAAGAAGCACATCACTAAAATAAATTAAAATAGAATAATCGTTTAACCCTTTAAATTAAAATTAAAATGACTGGAAGTATTGCTGCAATCGGAGCTGGATTAGCTGCTATCGGAGCCGGAATCGGTATCGGAAGAATTGGTGGATCTGCATTAGAAGGTATGGCTCGCCAACCTGAGTTCGCCAACAAACTCCAAACAACCATGCTTATCGCTGCTGCCTTCGTGGAGGCTGTTGCGCTTTTCGCTGTGGTTATCGCTCTGTTAGGATTGGGCGCATAATTTATTGAAAAAGCCCGGTGGCAGATTAACGTTTGTTAATCGGGCTTTTTCTTTTTGCGTTCCCCGTTCACCAAGGTTCTGAACAATTAAAAAAAGTAAAAAAATGGATTTACTAACCCCGAGTATAGGATTAGTGGTATGGTCAACAGCATCGTTTGCCATCCTCTTTTTCATTCTCACCAAGTTTGCCTGGAAGCCAATTACACAGGCATTAAAAGAGCGGGAAGACTCAATTCATGAGGCTTTGCAGTCGGCCGAAAAAGCCCGTCAGCAAATGGATGCTTTAAAAGCAGACAATGAAAATTTGCTACGCGAAGCCCGCAAGGAAAGAGACACCATTCTGAAAGAAGCCCGGGAACTGAAAGATTCGATTATTTCAAAAGCCCAAAAAGAGGGCGAGGAAGTAAAGAAGAAGTTGGTTGCCGATGCTGCGGAAGCTATTAATAAGGAAAAATCAGCTGCTTTAATTGAGTTAAAAGCTCAGGTGGCCAGCCTTTCGGTTGATATTGCCGAAAAAATTCTTCGCAAAAACATTGAGAAGAATGCTGACCAGGAAGCACTGATTAATGATAACCTGAAGCGTTTACAAATTAACTAAGTCATATGGCCGAATCAAGAGTATCATCCAGGTATGCCAAGTCGTTAATTGACCTTGCCCTTGAGCAAAACAAACTCGAAGAGGTGAATAAAGACATGGTACTATTTATAGATGTATGCCGTCAAAGTCAGGATTTGGTGAAGTTGTTTCGCAATCCGGTTATTGATCCTGCCTCTAAACTTTCTATTGTAAAAAAGATTTTCAGCAGTAGTATTAATCCCCTTACGTTGCTGTTTCTTGAAACAGTTATTAAAAAGAACAGGGAGTTTTTTATTACCGATATAGCCGGTGAGTTTCGTAAAGCTTATAACCTGATGAAAGGTATTTTAACGGCTTCCGTTACAACGGCCGTAACAATTGATGATAAACTGAAAAGCGAAATCCGCGTTTTCATTGAGCAGCAAACTAAAAAACAAGTTGAACTGAGCGCCAATACCAATCCGGATATTATTGGTGGATTGGTTATTCGCATGGATGATAAATTGTTTGACGCAAGTATTGCCAGCAAACTGGCTGCAATTAAAAAGAATTTAATTAACCCGCATTTAAGCAACTAATATTATGGTACAAATCAGACCCGATGAGGTTTCAGCTATTATACGTGAGCAGATTTCGAACTTCCGCTCCGAGACCGAACTGGAAGAAGTGGGAACCGTTCTCCAGATTGGTGACGGAATTGCCCGCGTTTACGGTTTGACAAAAGTTCAATCAGGCGAGCTGATTGAATTCAGCAATGGAACACAAGCTGTTGTGTTGAATCTGGAAGAAGACAATATCGGTGCGGTATTGTTGGGTAATTCTGAAAAAATTAAAGAAGGTGACGTAGTAAAGCGTACCGGCAAAATCGCTTCCATCAAAGTAGGCGAAGGCATGCTTGGCCGTGTGGTGAACACGCTTGGTGAGCCTATTGACGGTAAAGGTCCTATCACCGGAGATTTATACGAAATGCCATTGGAGCGCAAAGCACCCGGTGTTATCTATCGTGAGCCGGTAAAGGAACCCCTTCAAACCGGTATTAAAGCAATTGATGCCATGATTCCGATTGGACGCGGACAGCGTGAGTTGGTAATTGGCGACCGCCAAACAGGTAAAACAGCGGTATGCATTGATACCATCATCAACCAGAAAGAATTTTATGATGCCGGAAAACCTGTGTATTGTATCTATGTAGCTGTTGGGCAAAAAGCCTCTACGGTTGCACAGGTAGTAAATACACTGGAAAAATACGGAGCCATGCCTTATACCATAATTGTGGCCGCTACTGCATCTTTCCCTGCACCATTGCAGTTCTATGCTCCTATGGCTGGTGCTGCTATCGGTGAGTTTTTCCGCGATACAGGTCGTCCGGCTTTGATTGTATATGATGACTTATCAAAACAAGCCGTAGCATACCGTGAGGTATCACTGCTGTTGCGCAGACCTCCGGGACGTGAAGCATATCCGGGTGACGTGTTTTACCTGCACAGCCGTCTGCTGGAACGTGCCGCTAAAATTAATGCCAACGATGAAGTAGCTAAAAATATGAATGACCTGCCTGAATCAATTAAACCTTTGGTAAAAGGTGGCGGTTCATTAACGGCTCTTCCAATTATCGAAACACAGGCCGGTGACGTATCGGCTTATATTCCTACCAACGTAATCTCCATTACAGACGGGCAGATATTCCTTGAATCAAACCTGTTTAACTCAGGTGTGCGCCCCGCCATCAACGTAGGTATTTCGGTATCACGTGTGGGTGGTAACGCGCAAATCAAATCCATGAAAAAAATTGCAGGTACCCTAAAACTTGACCAGGCTCAATACCGCGAATTAGAGGCCTTCTCTAAATTCGGTTCTGATCTGGATGCGGCTACCAAAGCCGTATTGGAAAAAGGAGCACGCAACGTGGAAATTCTGAAACAGGGACAATTTGCTCCGATTGCCGTAGAAAAACAAGTGGCCATTATTTATTGCGGAACCAAAGGATTGCTTTCAAAAGTTCCGGTAAATAAAGTACGGGAGTTTGAAACGGAGTACGTAGGATTTCTGGAAAGCAAACACAGCAATATTCTGGCTGAATTGCGCAAAGGAAACCTTACCGATGAAGTGACCAGCGTGCTAGAATCGGTTGCCAAAGATCTCAGTTCAAAATACGCTAACTAAAAATACAGAAACGTGGCTAATTTAAAAGAAGTACGGGTACGCATTACATCGGTAAGCTCTACACAGCAAATCACTAAAGCCATGAAACTGGTGAGTGCAACCAAGCTGCGCAAAGCTCAAAATGCCATTGTGCAAATGCGTCCGTATGCCCAGATGCTGCAGGACTTACTGCTAAATCTGGCCGACTCTATTGAAGGCGATTCACTGGCTTCGTATTTTAATGCACGCCCCGCCACAAATGTGTTACTGGTAGTTGTTACCAGCGACCGCGGTTTATGTGGTGGTTTTAATGCCAACGTAGTAAAACAAACCAATGCCCTGCTCAGAGAGAAATATGCCGAGCAGGCCGCCAAAGGAAACGTGACCATTTTGCCAGTAGGTAAAAAAGGATTCGAATTTTTTAGTCGCATGAATGCCAAAATGGTCACCGATTTTCGTGAAACATTTCAAAATCTGAATGCCGAAAATGGTTTTGCCATTGCCGAGTGGGTACTTGATGCGTTTCGCAAAAAGCAGTTTGACGCTATCGAAATTGTGTATAATAAATTTAAAAATGCCGGTACACAAATTCTCACTGCCGAACCTTTTCTGCCAATTGACATCAATTCGTTTACCGGCAAAAGCAGTAAAACCAAAAGCGATTATATTTTTGAGCCCGGCAAAACTGAAATCCTCGAGGAGTTAATCCCACGCATTTTAAAAACCACGCTTTACCGTACCCTGCTCGACTCACACGCCAGCGAACATGGAGCACGAATGGTTGCCATGGATAAAGCCACCGATAATGCCGGAGAATTGCTCAAATCGCTTCGCTTGCAATACAACCGTGCCCGCCAGGCAGCCATTACCAACGAAATCTCCGAAATTGTGGGTGGTGCAGCCGCATTAGGTTAAAAATAACAATACTTTTTATACAAAGCCCCGCAACCCGCGGGGCTTTTTTTGTGCTGAGCGATTACCTTCTTATTCAAAATGGAAAAACGTATCTTTCGCCTTTAAAATGTAATCATATGTTTTCTAAAATCCGTTTCCTTTCTCTGTCTCTAGCTGGAATTGTTATCACTTCGTGTTCACACAAACAGTCTTCCACCCAAAACAACGGCCCCGATTTTCTGGCGGCCAATATTGACAGCACCATTAAACCCGGTGACGATTTCTTTTTATATGCCAACAACGGATGGTTTAAAAAAAATCCTATCCCGGCCAGCGAGTCAAGTAATGGTTTATGGCAACTCATACGCGATACCATCAATGCGCAAATCCAGCAGATATGTATTTCATCGGCTGCCGAAACCCATGCAGCCAAAGGAAGCAACAAACAAAAAATAGGTGATTTTTATTTCACCGGAATGGACAGCAACACAATTAATAAAAACGGGTTGTCGCCTATTAAGGCAGAGCTCGACATGATTGATGCCGTGAATGACGGAGTCTCGCTGATGAAAGCCGTGGCTCATATTCAAAAAGTATCCGGCTCGCCTATGTTTGGCATGTATGTAGGGCAGGATGATAAAAACAGCAGCAAACATGCAGTTTTCATTTACCAGGGTGGATTAAGTTTGCCCGACCGCAGTTATTATTTTGATACCGACTCCCGCGCTAAAGAAATACGCCAGAAATTTTTTACCCATCTGCAACAAATGTTTATGCTTATGGGGCAAAATGAAAGTGATGCAACTAAAGCAGCAGACCACATGATGAAACTGGAGACCTCTATTGCTCAAACCTCGCGCAAACGGGAAGATACCCGAGACCCCTTGCTTAATTACAATAAAATGACATTTGCCGAACTGGTTAAATCAACCCCTGAGATAGACTGGAGTAGTTTTATGAGCGAGTGCGGATTGAACCCCGACTCGGTGATTGTTGGGCAACCGGAATTCTTAAAAGCAGTAAACAGCTACCTGAAAAAATACCCGCTTGACGACTGGAAAAACTACCTGCGTTTTCATCTGGTACGCGGACTGGCCGCTTATCTTGATGATAAAATTTATGCCGAAAGTTTCAGTTTTTACGGCAAGGTAATTCGCGGAATTGAAGAACCAAAACCCAGGTGGAAACGGGTAACCGAACAAACCAATGCATCACTGGGAGAATTGATAGGACAGGTGTATGTGGAAGAATATTTACCCAAAGGAACTAAAGAAAAACTACTTGAAATAGGAAATGCCATACGCGCAGTATATGCCGAACGCATTAAAGCACTCGACTGGATGAGTGCTTCTACTAAAGAAAAGGCATTGGCTAAACTGAATGCCATGGTGATGAAAGTTGGGTATCCCGATAAATGGAAAGACCTGAGCAGTCTTCAGGTAGATCGCAGCAGCTATGTGCGCAATGTGATGAATGCAAATGTGTGGGACTTTCAATACATGATACATAAATACGGTCAACCCGTTGACCGTACCGAATGGAGCATGTATCCGCAAACGTATAATGCCTATTATAACCCGAGCAATAATGAAATTGTGGTACCCGGTTGTAACATCATTGTACCGGGATATGAACGCAAATTAGCCGATGATGCCATCCTCTATTCCATTATTGGCGGATCAACCTTCGGGCACGAAATAACCCACGGTTTTGACGACCAGGGCAGCAAATATGATGGGCAAGGCAACCTGAATAACTGGTGGACCAGTGAGGATAGTGCGAAGTTTTACGCCAAAACCAAAATGATTGTAGCGCAGTTTAACAACTATGTGGCCGTGGATAGTTTGCATATAAACGGAGCCAATACCCAGGGAGAAAATATTGCCGATCTGGGAGGAATTGTGATGGGCTACGAAGCGTTTAAGAAAACCAAACAATACACGGGTAAAGAAATCATTGCCGGGTTAAACCCCGACCAGCGTTTCTTTTTAGGGTATGCCCTGGCCTGGATGGTAAACGAGCGCCCCGAGTCAATAGCCGATCAGGTACGCAGCAACGAACATGCTCCGTGCAAATTTAGAGTGATAGGGCCACTGGCCAATATGCCTGAGTTTTATCAAACCTTTGGGATAAAAGAAGGTGATTATATGTGGAGAGCAGATAGCTTAAGGGTGAAAATATGGTAACAGGTTATTCAAATAGTGCCCCCAGATGAAACTCCTCGCGCTGGCGCATGGATTCCTTTTGGGCTTTTGTTTTATCGTTGTAACCGCTAAGGTGAAGTAACCCGTGTACCAATACCCTGCATAGCTCATGAATATAGGTAGCTCCGAAAACATCAGCATTATCTTTTACCCGCTCGGCACTGATGTAAATTTCCCCACTCAGTATTTTCCCTTCCGAATAATCAAAAGTGATGATATCAGTCAGGGTGTCGTGTTTTAAAAATTTGACGTTGATATTGTGCAGGTACTCATCACTGCAAAAAATATACGCGATATGACTGATTGTACACTTCTCCTTTTTTGCCACACTTTGAAGCCAGTGTTTAATGGCTGTGCGCTGGGTGAGCGGTATGGGTACATCGGCAGCATGAAAGGTGATGGACGCGGTCATAGAACAAAGTTAGAAAAGTATTTGAAAAAACAAGGGGATTTTAAGTACCCACTGAGTAAAAACACTTCTTTCTGCGATGCCATATGCGGTTGAAGTAGTCTCATCAAATGGAATCAGGTGCTGCTCTCATGCAGATTGCTTCGTCATAATTACATTCCTCGCAATGGCGATTTAAATGAAATTTTCAACGTACTCCGTTTACAGCAACGACTGTATAATCTGCTCCATGCTTATACCTTCGGCTTCTGCTTTATAGTTTTTCACTAACCGATGGCGCAATACCGGAGCCACCACTGCCTGTACATCTTCTATATCCGGTGAGTATTTCCCATGGAGTAACGCATGGCATTTAGCCCCTATTACCAAATACTGGCTGGCACGTGGCCCGGCTCCAAATGAAATGTACTGATTTACCTTATCGGTTGAATGTACAGATTTCGGACGGGTTTTGGAAACCAGTTTTACGGCATATTCCAACACATTATCGGCAACAGGCAATTTGCGTACTACCTGCTGAAACAACGTAATCTCGGCAGCACTGATTACCTTTGATGCGTTTGTTGAAACTCCGGTTGTAGTAGAACGCACCACCTGCAACTCTTCTTCAAACGAAGGGTAATCCAGCACAATATTAAACATGAAACGGTCAAGCTGTGCCTCGGGAAGCGGATACGTTCCCTCCTGCTCAATGGGATTTTGTGTAGCCAACACAAAAAATGGTTCCTGCAACTGATGTTGATGGCCGCCTACACTCACATTTTTTTCCTGCATGGCTTCGAGTAAAGCAGCCTGTGTTTTAGGTGGGGTTCGGTTAATTTCGTCAGCCAGCACAATATTGGCAAACAACGGTCCTTTAATAAATTTAAAGTGTCTGTTTTCGTCAAGTATCTCGGAGCCCGTAATATCAGAAGGCATTAAATCCGGAGTAAACTGAATGCGGTTAAAACTTAAATCAAGTGCCTGTGAAATGGTTTTTACCAATAACGTTTTAGCCAAACCGGGAACACCGATAAGCAAAGCATGTCCGTGAGAGAAAATGCAGGTGAGTACATCCTCCACCACCCGTTCCTGACCGATAATTACCTTACCGATTTCTTTTTTTAATTCTTTGTACTTTGCCTGCAGTGCATCGGCTGCTTCTACATCTGATGTATATTGAGTCATTGGTTTATTGCGCTTTTATCCATCGCTCAATGGAGTTACAGGTTACGTATCCATCGGCAATTCGAACATAATATTTTTTGCGGTACTTATCAATCCAGGCACTCATTACTTCTTCCTGTTTTTTCTGAAAAGCCATAGCCTGGTATTTCTGATAATCGTCTCGAAGATTGGCCTTGTGGGGTTTTGTTTCCGATTTAAGGTAAATCATGCGGTAGGCCTGTGAGCCATCGGGCAGCGTAATTAATTCGGGTTCGGTAATTTGCCCCGGTTGTAAACGCTCAATGGCGATATACAAATTTTTATCCAGTTCCTCTACCAGCACTTTGGTGCTGCCAGTAGCCGGGTCGCGTAAATATCCTCCACCGGCTCTTGAGTCTTCATCATCTGAATATTTTTTGGCTGCATCTTCAAATGTGAGTGTATCTTTGGTGAGCATGCGATAAATTTTCTCCATAGTATCCTTTGCAAGCACCAGATCGGCTTTTGATGTTTGTGCCCTTATAAGAATGTGCCGCACATTTATACTTTCGCCCTTGCGCTCAATAAGCTGAAGAATATGATACCCGTATTTGGTTTCAATAATTTTGGAAACGGTATCTCCGCGCAATTTAAACGACATGGCTTCAAACTCCGGAACCATATCTCCGCGGGAGAAAAAGCCGAGTTCTCCTCCCCTTTTGGCCGACCCGTGATCATCTGAATACAAAATGGCTAATGTTTGAAAACTTTCTCCGTTTAAAATCCGCTCACGAATTTCTCTGATGCGTTCGTAAGCATATTGTTTGGCCTCTTTGCTTACTGCGGGTAATTTTATTATCTGTGCTATTTCAACCTCCGAACTGTAAAAAGGCAAACTGTCATCCGGAATGCTGTTAAAATATCTCTTAATATCCGTAGGGCTTGCTTTCACTTCTTTCAGAATTTTCTGCTGCATTTCGGTAACCAGCATATCATCGCGCACTTTATCACGGTTGCTTGCTTTAATTTCGGCAATGGTTTTACCATAATAATTTTCAAATGCTTTTTCGCTGCCAAACTGAGCCACCAGTTTTTTTACCCTGTAATCCAATTCGGCTGTTACCCTGTCTTCATCCGCAACAATACTGTCCAAATCGGCTTTGTGAAGCATTAATTTCTCGGCCAGTTTCTGATTAAGTACTTCGCAAAAAATGTTGGGGGGCAATGCTCCTTCCGCATTTTTTTTGATACGCTCCACTTCAATTTCAATCTCCGATTTTAAAATAATTTTATCTCCCACTACGGCCACCACTTCATCTACCACCTGAGCACGGGCAGCCGGAGATATAAAATACATCAGGACAATAATTCCGGTAATTTTCTTAAAATAGTTCAATGCTTCCATTTAATTCGGCTTCTTTAAGCACTTGTTGTTCGGTTTCTTTTATCAATTTAGCCTTACGTGCCTGAATAATCATTTGCACAATACGATCGCGTTCCAGTTCGGGTTGCGATTGCCCGTTTTTTACCCGATAATCGCTTATGCGCACAAGGTAAGTGTACTCCTTGTCTTTCACCTCTACCAGCGTATTATTCTTTAAAAAATCTTCCTCATTGTATGTTTGAATAGGAATCTCTTTTAACACATCCTGAAAATTGAGCCACACTTTATCGTTCAGAAAAAAGTTAGAGGCATGCTGCCTGCAAAATAATTCCAGTTTCTTAAAGTCTTCTTCCTTATCCGATGCCAGTAATGCTTTGGTTTCATCAAAAGGCATATCTTTTTTCAACTTCACATACCTGAAACGAATCAGGTTTTGTTTTAGTTCAAAATCGGCTTTATTCTTTTCAAAATATTGCTTTATCTGTGTTTCGGTTACGGTCGTGTCTAATTTTTGTTCTACTGTCTGGCGCTGGTACTCGTAAACAAGCAATGCAGCCAGGTAAGCATCCAGTTCTTTCTTTTTATCCTTTTGGGCAGCGGTGAGCACACTGTTTGCCTTATCAAGAAGCACCTGTTCGCGAATCCACTCCTGAACCAGTTTTTTCATATAAGGCAAGCTATCCTGCAGCGGGCTACGTCCGGCTATTGCCTTATTGATATCGGCAAGGTATAAAAAATGATTTCCTACTCTTGCCAGCGGTTCACCGTTTGTCGAACTCTTTTGCGAACAACCTGTAAAAAGTGCAGTCATACTCAATATAAAAAAAACAGACCGCATCACTTAACGGGTTATTTAAATAACCTGCTAACGGTAATTTCATTTACCTGCACCGGATATTTGGCGCGCAGTTCGGCAAGCCAGTCTTTTTCAAGTTGATTCTGATACTCGGACGTAACCAAACCCTTTACTTCCTTGAGTTCTTTAGGTTGGGGAGGAATTATTTTTCTGATAACAGAGAACACTTTGTTGTTTCCTGCCTCCGGGTTCATGAATTTAATCTGCTTTGCATCGGCTGCCGGCTTATTAACTGCAACAAACGAATCAACCGAGGCATGCTCTCCCATCTCACTCAGATTAATTTTAATATCAACTGCCAGCGGATTTTTTGCATTCAGTTTCGATTTTATTTCGTCATTGGTTTTACCTGCTTTGATCATTTTTTGAACTGCGGCTGCTGTTTTTTCATCGGCACAGGTAAATGTTTCCACCTGGTAACGCTCTTTGTACAGGTATTTATTTTTTGTTTTTTCGTAAAACGCCATTTGCCCGGTAGTATCAGACACCGCTTTCGACCACACTTTCTTATCAGTTAAATCAAACAACAAAATCCCGTCATGATATTCTTTCATCAGATTGCGAAAATCTTCAAAACGGGCATCAAGGCCAGCCTCTTCAAATTCCAGCACCTTTGAATCAACAAAATTATCGTACATCCCTCTGATGGCTGAGGTAACCGAAACTTTACCGGCCAAATTTGTCTGGTAATTGTAAACATAAGCAGTGAAATCATTTTGGCCATAAGTTTGTTTTCCAATTCGGAACAAGGGCTTTTTCAATCCTCCTGCTTTGCTTGAGTCCCAACTGCTTCCAAGCACTGTAGAGTCAATCCGTTTTAATAATTCATCATAAGCAGGTTTAAATTCGGCAAAACTATTTTCCTTTTTGATACGTTCAATAACGGCACGTTTATTTTGATCCTGACGACTGTCGCGGGCAATTTTTGATTTAATACTTTCTTCAAGTTCAGCCATTGACTGAAGTCCGCGTTTATCCACCCTTTTAATAATATGCCATCCGAAACTGGTACGTACCGGAGCAGAAAAATATCCATTCTCCTTCAAGGCAAAGGCAGCATCTTTAAATTCCTGAGGGAAAGAATTGTTTGTCCCGCTGAACCAGTTTAACTCTCCTTTTTGTTCCACTGTACGCTCATCTTCCGAGTATTGTTTTACTAAATCTTCAAATTTTTCTCCTTGTTTCAACTTTGAATAAATGGCATCAACCCGTGATTTAATTTCCATCTGTTGCTCCGATGTAGCTGATGAAGGAACACGAATGCCAATATGAGCCACCTTAATTTCACCGGTTGCCGGCCTCTTATCAATTACCTTAATCAGGTGGTAACCAAACCGGGTTCTCACCGGCATGGATATTTTTCCGGGTTCGGTGGTATAAGCCCCGGTTTCGAACTGATAAATCATTTGAAATGCCGTGAACCATCCAAGATTTCCATAATTACTCACTGCCGATGGGTCTTCGGAAAATTTAGCCGCTACCGAATCAAAACTTTCACCTTTCATTATTTTGGAACGCAGGTCCATGATTTTTTTATAAGCCGCAATGGTGTCTTTTGGAAGTGCATTTTCGTCTAACCGAATGAGAATATGACTTGCATTAATTTCGTATTTCATACGCTCATAAGCTTCCTTAACCAATTGCTTACTCACTTTTTGATCAATCAGATAAGGCTGCGCCAACTGTTTGCGATACCCGGCAAGTTCCGATTTAAAAGATGGTAACGTATCTAACCCCAAACGAATGGCTTCTTTCACCTTCAATTTAAAATTGATATACAAATCAAGATACTCTCGGATGCTTTTTTCATCCGGTTTTTCCTTAGAGGTATTGTTTTTAGAATAAATGCGTTCAAACTCCGAACGATAAACAGTATCGGTTCCAAAGGTAAAAAGTACTTCGTCAATTGGTTTGGCAATAGCCGTTTTTGATTCAGGTGCTACAGCGGCTGCTTTTTTAGTTTGGGCTAAACCGGGTTGTACCAAACCAATCACGCCAAGAATAAGAACAAGCTTCTTCATAAATGCTTATTTAACTAATTTTAATATGGAGCGCAAAAATAACTAAATTTGCCATAATCAGTTGCTTTCATATTACAATTCAAGTTGAATAAAATCAAGTACTTAAATAATAACCATTCATTAATCCGCAAATTGACCATACTATAAACCAATGGAGATACATAAGAATCCGGCATATAAAGATTTATGGCTTTGGTGTACTGTGGTCGGGGCAATGATTTTCCTGGTTACGTTTTTTTACCCGGTGCTTCAATATTCAGGACAAATTTTTTTTAATACGGGCGGAGATGGTTTTCAAACCTACTATACCGCCCTTTTTCACATTAAGTTCGATTCGGCCTACTCCACACAGCAAGCTATGAATTATCCCTTCCGGGAGAGTATCTTTTTTACAGGATGTGAACCTCTGTTTTCAATTCCTCTCAAATTACTCCATCCCTATTTTCACCTTGACCACACCCTTATAACGTTAACCAATATTATTCCCCTCGTTTCTATTATTTTTTGTGCTGTATTCGTTTACCTTATTCTCAAGGCAATGGACATTCCCGGACTCTGGTCTTGTTTATTTGCTATTGGCATCAGCTATATGTCTCCTCAAATTTTCCGTCTGCAAGGGCATTATAGCCTTACTTATCAGTTTGCCCTGCCCTTTTTTATATATCAGTTCATCCGTTTTAATAAAAAAGCCAATATTTCCATTAGTATTCAAACCGGAATCGTTCTGTTTGTATTGGGCTCTATTCACCTTTATTTTGTTGCCTTTTTCTTATTCATTTTTACTGGATACTGGATATCACAACTGGTCCTAAAAAACCTTAACCCGCATAAAAACAAATCCGACCTTCGTTTTATATTTACCCATACACTGCTTCAGGCTCTAATTCCGGTCGCGGTTTTAATGATAATAATGCATTTGCTCAATACAGCAGATGACCGCACAGCCATGCCCTGGGGAATGATTGCCTATAAATCTTCTCTATCAGGTATGTTTTATCCTTATGGAAGGCCATATGAGTTTCTTGTTAAATCTTTCGTTACCCCGGAATTAACCGAATGGGAAGGAATCGCCTATACGGGAATATTTGGAACCATTACCACACTTGCAATCTTAACGAGTAAGATCAAAAACCTTATTCTTCATATTAAAACTCCATCCAATTATCTTTCTATAACAGGAAATATTTTGCTGGATACTTTTTTGTGGACCGGGGTGGTGGCGGCCATATATGGATGTGGGAGCCTTCTTTTTGTAAAAACTGAAAAAGTAATAGATTTTCTTGGCCCTTTGAAACAACTTAGAGGAATTGGAAGATTTACCTGGCTTTTTTATTACATAATTAATATGGCCGGGGTGTATTTTTTTTACCACCTGCTGCAACAACAGAAAAAATATGTAAAAATCTTTGTGATGGTATTGTTGGTTTTCATATTATACGCTGATGCCATTGCAAATGTAATGCTGATTAATAAAACGCTCAACAACCGAATTCCTTCAATGGATGACACTTCCAACCGATTGCCCGAAAATAAATGGTTAAACAATATCACTCCTTCACATTTCCAGGCAATTTTACCTATTCCATTTTTTCAGGTGGGGGCAGAAAATTTTGGTACTGGTATGCAGCATCATCAGGTAGTTCTCACCACACAATTGATATCATTAAAAACCGGATTACCTATGGTAAGTATGACTTCAAGCCGCTCCTCGCTTAAGGAGAGTTGGCTGAATTTTCAATTTTCTCTCGAAAATTACCGCCCCAAAACTGTAATTCAAAATTACCCTAACAAAAAACCATTATTGGTGCTTGCCTGGCCCGATAAAATACCACCCGCACAGCAAAATCTGTTTTCCAAATGCAAATGGTTATCCACCAGTGCTGCCGGATACAGCATTTACGAATTGGCTTACGATTCATTGATATTTGATGGAATGCTGGAGTATCAGCAACACCTGAATCAGTTGCAGAAAACACCCGTTTACTCATATCCCACTACCAGCGGGCTTTTAGTTTCAGACTCTTTAGCCGATGTAACATACTTGCCATTTGACAATGAATCGGAAAAAGAATCTGGGTACTTCAGTAAAGGGTGCAAAAAAATTAGAAGCAAAGAATATGAACTCCTGCTAAGCAAAAAAAACAATTCTACAATTGAACAACATTTCCATTGTTCTTTCTGGGTCAAAAATATTTCGGCTGATTTAAAAGGAAGAATTTTCATCCTTTTTATCTCAAAAAATGCAAAAGGCGAAATTGTTCAATATACCAACTTTTACGCTCCGGGTAATATTGTTGCTGCTGATGCTGAATGGGGTCTTATTGAACTTCCCTTAATCCTCAAACCGGATGAAATCAATCTGGAGGTTTATGTTCACAATGACGATTTACCTTCCAAGAGTTACTATTGCATAGATGAATTTTTACTTAAACCTGAAAACTGCAACGTTTTTAAACAAAACCCCGATTTCCTGATGCACAACAACCGCTATTTCCCTAAACAATTTCCGTACATTAAAACGGTTGAGCACCATTTCTAAAAAAGTTATGTTAAGTATTATCCTTCCTACCTATAACGGATCAGCCACACTCAGGGGGCAACTGCCCCCCTTCATTTCCTACCTGAATTCGATATCCATTCCTTACGAAATTGTTATTGTAGATGACGGTTCATCTGATTATTTGTTAACTCAGGAAATTGCTCTTCAGAATCGATGTGTTTTTACCCGTTTGGACCATAACTCCGGAAAAGGTGCGGCAGTAAAAGCCGGTATACTGGCAAGCAGCGGTACCCAAATTTTATTTACTGATGCCGATATCCCTTTTGCGTATAGTAATTACCTGCAATTTTACGAGTCGGTTTGCACGAATCAACACGCTTTGGTGGTGGGCGACAGACATCATATCCAATCCAACTATTTTTCTGAAACCACCTTGCTGCGCAAAATAGTGAGCCATTGTTTTTCACTCTTTGTAAAAAGTGTGGCTGGATTACATGATACGCAATGTGGATTGAAAGGTTTTTCAAGGCAAACTGCACTAACAATTTTTAAAGACATCACCGTAAATGGTTTTGCCTTTGATGTGGAATTATTTCTACTGGCAGGAAAAAACAATTTTGAGGTGAAACGCCTGCCTGTTCAACTCCGATATCAACATGACTCTTCGGTAAAAGTGGTGGGGCATGGATTAGAAATGATATACGATCTGTTGAAAATAAAACTGAACCAACTAAAAGGGAAATACCGCTTCAAAAAGACGATATAAAATGACACAACACACAATAAACGATCTCGGTGAATTCGGTTTGATTAAACACCTCACTGAAAAAATAAAATTAATTAACCCATCCTCCCTAAAAGGAGTGGGAGATGATGCGGCTGTGATTGCCAATCGAAAAAGTACAACCGTAGTAAGCACGGATATGCTGCTGGAGGGAATTCATTTTGATTTGATGTATATGCCGCTAAAACACTTAGGCTACAAAGCGGTGGTTGTAAACTTGTCCGACATTTTTGCAATGAATGCAATACCCAGGCAGATTACAGTAGCCATGGCCATATCAAGTAAATTTACACTGGAGGCGGTGGAAGAACTATATGCCGGAATAGAACTGGCCTGCAAAAAATATGGAATTGATTTGGTAGGTGGTGATACCGCTTCGTCAAGACAAGGGCTGGTTTTAAGTTTAACTGCCATTGGAGAAGCTGATGAAAAAGAACTGGTGTACCGTAATACTGCGAAAGAAGGAGATTTGCTTTGCGTAAGCGGAGATTTGGGTGCTGCTTACGTAGGTTATCAATTGCTGGAAAGAGAAAAAAGGGTGTTTCTGGAAAACCAAACTGCTCAGCCCGATTTGGGAGGGAATGAATACATTTTAGAGCGGCAATTAAAGCCCGAGGCCCGGGCAGATATTTACCAGTTGCTGCAAACCATTGAAGTGAAACCAACCTCCATGATTGACATCTCTGACGGACTTGCTTCAGAAATGCTGCATTTGTGCAATCAGTCGGGGGTAGGAATGAAATTATATGAAGAAAAAATTCCGATTGCACAAAACACCTTTGACATGGCCCGTGTTTTTAATCTTGACCCAACCATGTGCGCCCTGAACGGAGGAGAGGATTATGAACTTTTGTTTACTGTTTCGCAAAACGATTACGATAAAATTAAAAACGTATCAGAAGTAAGCATCATTGGTCACGCCACTGAAAAAAGTGCCGGAGTGCAGCTTATAACTAAAGCGGGAAATGTACACGATATTACTGCTCAGGGATGGAATCATTTCAGAAATTAGTTTTTAATGCGGGTAAAAAGGTTTAATTTTACGTAACCATAATAATTCAATCTGTTATGAAAAAATGGTACACCCTCTTTTATTTTTTGTGCCTTACCGGGATGCTTCATGCACAGAATATCGGTTTTAAATACAACAACAGTTTACGTTTTCTGAACGCAACAGGAGATACCTTAACCAACCCCTTCACAGGTGGATTCAATGCCCCCCAGTTTAATATGATTGATATTAATCTGGATGGGAAATTGGATTTGCTGGTTTTCGACCGCTCAGGTAATATTCTTCACCCATACATTAATATGGGTAACCCGGGAGAGATCAATTACCGTTATGCGCCTGAATACCGAAACCTGTTTCCGCGCCTGATTAACTGGGTAAGAATAGCCGATTACAACCATGATGGGAAAATGGATATTTTTACCAATGCGGATCCTAATGAACCGCATGACTCAAATCTGCTTGTACAAATCAATCATGTACGTATTTTTAAAAATGTAAGCAGCGGGAGCAAAATGCAATTTAACCTTATCTCACCTAGTATCAGCTGCGAATATTGGTATGGTCAGGATGGGGTAATCGTTTCTCCTACAGATTTACCCGATGTAAAAGATATTGACGGAGATGGAGATATGGACATGGTATCCATTCAGAATACAGGTGCCTTTATTTACTATTTCAAAAATTACCAGATAGAAAAAGGATTACCTGCCGACTCATTTAAATTTTATAACGTGGATACCAAATGGGGTGGTGTAATGATTACTGATCAAATTACCCTTGGACAAACAGTGGAAAAAAGCTATTTCAAAACGAACCACACCAGCGGCACCACTGTGAGTTTATTTGACAAGGATGGGGACGGGGATTACGATTTATATACAGGAGACCCGGCCAATGATTTTCTTTTCTATGTAAAAAACGGGCGGGTTGAATATAACTGGAAATACAACGGATATAGCTCAGACACGATGGTGGCTTATGACTCCATAACCCCACGTAATACCATAAGGGCAAAAATGCCGGCTGCACTCGCTGCCTGGTTTGTTGACATTGATAATGATGGAAAACAAGACCTGATTGTAAGCCCTAATACTCTTGAAGGGGCAAAAACCAAAAACAATATCTGGCTTTACCTGAACACCGGAACGGTAGCCAATGCGCAGTTCAGTTACATAAAAAATAATTTTTTACAGGAAGCATGCATAGATCTGGGTACCGGACTTGCTCCTGCCGCACTGGACTATGATCAGGATGGCGATATAGATATCATTGCAGCAACCAAAGGCGATTACCCATTTAATCCAGATGAAACAGGCAGGCTGGTACTGTTAAAGAATCACGGGAGTACCGTTTATCCCGTATTTAGTATAGCCGACACCAACTTCCTGCAAGTTTCGTCATTAGGATTGATTGACATGAAAGTAGCCACAGGTGATGTGAACGGTGATGGGAAAGCAGATATTGTTCTTACCGACTATGACGGATCGCTGGTCTATTTGGAAAATAACACCTCGGGTACAGGCCTGCTCACTTTTAAAAATCCGGTTACGCAATATAAAAATATTAATCCGTCTGCCCCAGCTTCGCCTGCTATTTTTGATCTGAATCATGACGGAATGGGCGATATTGTGTTAGGACTTCGTAATGGATACATGCAGTACTTCCGCAATACCGGAAATAAAAACAAAGGAGCTGACTTCTCCCCTATTCCGGTGGCTGATTCATTAGGACTGATACGCACGGTTGTGAATCCGGCACAATTGTTTGGTTTTGCCGCTCCCTGCTTTTTTAACTTTGGTCACGACAGCACCATTGAAATGGTCACCGGCTCATATGGCGGTTTGATTAAAAGTTACCGCGTACAGGCTGCACTCGAAAACCCTTTTCCAGCTATTGACTCAGTGATGTGGCTGCCGCAGGACAGTGCTTATTCCAATCATTTACTGGGTTACCCGGTATGGTGCTCTCCACTGGTTGCCAACTTTGACAATGACACCATACCTGATCTAATTGTAGGCATGCATAATGGAGGATTGCTTTACTTCAAAGGATATTTCCGGGGGAATATGCCTTACCTTACCGGCTACGATACGGTTAGAATTATCGATACATCCACTAATACAGGGATCGTAAGTTTTGCCGGAGGAGAAGTACTGGTTTTCCCTAATCCTTTCTGCAACAAACTAACGATTATGGGAAACCCTTATATCACACAAATGATATTAACAGACCTGACCGGAAAAACGGTGACTGAAGTAACGAATTCCCATTCTCTCCCAATTGATGAAAACCTAAGAGACGGCATGTATTTTCTGATTATCCGTAGTGGAGAGAAACAGACAATTAAGAAAGTAATTAAACAACGTGATTAATCCGGAAACGCTTCTGTAATTGTTTCCAGTTTCATGCCGCGGGAGCCTTTAAGAAAAAAGGTTTTCCCCGAATAATCGTTTTGCGAAATATAATCTTTTACCTGAGCGGAATCGGTAAAAGATTTTGCTCCAACAGCACTGGAATACTTAGCAAAATTAGGACCCACCAGCCACACCTCTTCCAGTCCGAGTTCGGCTGCCAGCATGGCCATTTGCTGATGTTCTTTATCACTGTATTCCCCTAACTCATACATATCACCCAACACGGCAATTTTCCCGGGAAAATCGTTGGCAGCAAAATTCATTAAGGATACTTCCATACTCGAGGGGTTGGCATTATAGGCATCGAGGTAAATGGTAACATCTCCCTTTTTCAAAATTTGTGAGCGGTTGTTTTTAGGCTCATAAGCCGCGAGCCCTTCAGCAATTTGTTCCATTGGCACCCCAAAATAACGCCCAATAGCTACTGCTGCCATGATATTATCAAAATTATATTCGCCCGATAAAACCGAATGCATTGGTTTTTGAAAACCATCCATGGTAAATTGAATAAAAGGACGGGCCGCGGTTAATTCTCCTTCATAATCTGCTTCGGATGCATGTGCGGGGTAATTTGCCGCGTATGTTTTTTTTGTACTCAGCCTCGAAGCCATTCGCATCAACCATTCATCATTTGCGTTCACAAAAGCTATTCCTCCGTGTTTGAGCAAATAGGCATATAACTCACTGCTGGCATTGGCCACGCCTTCCATACTCCCAAATCCTTCCAGATGGTCCTTTCCTATGTTTGTAATCAACCCATAATCGGGGGCAGCTATTTCACACAATTCAGCATTTTCGCCAATATGATTTGCCCCCATTTCAATTACTGCAATTTCATGAGCCGTGGTTAGTTTTAATAATGTAAGCGGCACCCCAATATGGTTGTTGAGATTGCCGGGAGTAGCAAGTAAATTGTATTTTTTTTGAAGTACTGCCGCTATTAATTCTTTGGTAGTGGTTTTCCCATTCGACCCTACAATACCCATTACGGGTATACCCAATTGATGCCTGTGGTAAGTGGCCAATTGTTGCAGGGTTTTTAAAACATCGTCAACCAAAATGCAGCGCGAATCGGTGGCATATTGCTCTTCATCAATCACTGCGAAAGACGCCCCTAACTCCAAAGCTTTCAAAGCAAAGGAATTTCCGTTGAATGAAGGCCCTTTTAAAGCAAAAAACAAACATCCGGGGGTTATCTGCCGGCTGTCGGTTGAAACCGTTTGCTTTTCAGAAAATATATTGTAAATTTGAGTAACTGACATTTCCTTTAATAATTAATCAAATTTAATGACCAAAGCGTCTATGAAAAAAACTTTATACACCATCTTATTTGTGAATTGCCTTGTTTTTACGGCACGGGCGCAGGATATAGGATTTCAATACTCCAATTCGTTAAAATTTTTGAATGCCGCCAACGACACCATTCCATATCCGTTTACGGGCGGGTATACAGCCCCGCAATTCAACAATATTGACTTAAACGGAGATGGTAAATTAGATTTACTGGTATTTGACCGGATGGGATTTTTAGTTCACCCGTATTTAAATATCGGGAACACCGGGCAAATTAAATTTCAGTATGCACCTGAATACCGGAGTAAGTTTCCAAGATTGCTAAACTGGGTACGTACTTTTGATTATAACAATGACGGCAAAATGGACCTGATCACGAATGCCGACCCCGACATTCCGATGCCGGGATATTTTATTCAAAACAACCATATCCGTGTTTTTAAAAACACCAGCACGGGTAGCAACCTGCAGTTTCAACTCATCACCCCTCAACTAAAGTGTATTTACTATTTTGTAGATACGTTCCCATTGTCAGTTACTCAAACTGATTTACCTGATATGGCCGATATGGACGGAGACGGAGATATGGATATAATTGGTATGAGCGGTCTGGGAGCCTATATTGAATATTATAAAAACTATCAGGTAGAACAGGGTTTACCCGTTGACTCATTCAAATTTTACAACGTTGACCGTTGCTGGGGCTCGGTTCTGGTTACCGACAGAGTGCGGTTAGGAATGAGCTGCGATAAAACCTATTTCAAAACAAATGCACACAATGGTACCACCCTAACCTTATTTGATAATGATGCAGACGGAGATATGGACTTGTACTCCGGGGACGTGCTCAACGATTTTATGTATTACATTAAAAACGGACGAAAGGAGTTTAACTGGAAATATAAAGGATTTGCAGCCGATACACTCATTTCTTATGATTCGTTAACCCCCAAAAATACCACCAGAGCAAAATTTCCCTCTGCCCTTGCCGCTTATTTTGTAGACCTGAATAATGATGGTAAAAAAGATCTGGTTATAGCACCAAATGGTGTAGAAGGGATAAAAACCAAAGATAATATATGGCTGTATCAGAATACAGGAACTGGTGCAGCGGCTGCTTTCACGTTTGTAAAAAAGAATTTTCTGCTTGATGAATCTATAGATATAGGGTGGCGCTTTGTACCCGCTATACTAGATTACAATCAGGATGGTAAAAAAGATTTGATTGTTGCTACCGGAGGCGACTGGGAATACACCAACGACACAAAAGACCAACTGGTACTGTTTCAAAATATTGGAACCAACCAGCAACCGGTTTTTAAAATACAGGATACAAATTACCTTTCCATCTCCAACCTCAATCTTTCGTATATAAAACCCGCAACCGGAGATGTGGATGGTGACGGAAAGCCTGATATTATTTTAGGAGCAACTGATGGAACGCTTACGTTTCTTCACAATACTACCACCGGTGGAGGTAACATGACCTTTGGCTCTCCCGAATTAAACTTTCAGAATATTCAGGTAAATGGCATTTCTTCTCCCTGCATTTATGATATGAATCTTGACGGAAAATGCGATCTTTTGGTAGGAACCGATTTAGGGCTGATTCATTATTACCGGAACATTGATACGTTTACGGTAGGATACAAATTTTTAAATGTACCGGTAGCCGATACGCTGGGTCAAATTTTAAGCAAAGAAAAGCCCGGCCAATACCTTGGTTATGCATCGCCCTTTGTTTACAATTATGCGAGCGACAGCATGCTTGAAATAATGGTAGGCTCCTTTGGCGGACGTGTTAGAAGCTACCGTATGCAGGCAGGGTTAGAGTCAACTTTCCCCGAGATTGATTCCATTTTGATTGGCCCGGGTGACTTGGTTTACGGTAACAAAATTTTAGGCAGTTTAAGTAAATGCAATCCGGTAGTAGCCAATTTTGATAGCGATACAATCCCCGATATGCTGGTAGGAATTGAAAATGGCGGTGTTCTCTTTTTCAAGGGTTATTACCGCAAAACTCTTCCTGTTCTTATCGGATACGATACGGTGAGATTAAAAATTCATGTGAATACAGGTGTAGTGGAAATTAACGAAGCCGGGATTGTCCTTTTTCCGAATCCGGTGAATGATATGTTGCAAATTGAGCGTTCAGATAAGTCTATCGGATTACCCTTTAGGGTAATTTTATATGATGTTTTGGGACGTGAAATAAATGAAATAATTTTGCAGAAAGACGAAAAATCACTGAAAATCAACACCAAACACCTGACCCCGGGACTGTTTTTCATTAAAGTATTTAACGGAGATAAAATGTTGAGTTCCCATAAAATAATAAAGGAATAAATTTGTTATGTAATTTATATGGCCTAAATTTGATTTAGCTAAAAGGGGGTTATGGTGTCAGTTTATATTAAATTTCTTTCTTTTGTGGTTCTCGCTACCGTATTAGTAGGTTGCAGCACATCGAACCATAAAGGCGTAATGGGTTCCAAGGGACGCTCATCAAAAAGTTTTGCCAGGCGACACCAGTCAAGGGAATATCAAGAGGCAAAAGTAAAAGAAAAAAAACAGGTAGTGGTTTTACAGGAAAATCAAACTCCCGATAGCAAAGAAATTTCATCCCCCGTTCCTACAGCTGCCGCTGCAAGTGCTACAAATGTTGTTACCGAACAAAAAGTACAGTATGATGCAGCAACAACCACGGCAGTTCAAACTACAACTAATGCTAATGAGATGAAGTTTGGTGAGCAAACATCCATTATCAATCATGAAATTGATCCGGCTTTCGGACTTAACTCAACTTCCCAATCATCTCCCCTCGTTAGTTTACTCCACAATTCATCTGCAGATAATGCTTTTGAACCAAGACTGTTTCCTTCAACCACAGAAAATGGGTTCGGGACAAAACAATCAGCAAAAAAACGATACAATAAAACAACCGCTCCAATCATTTCCGTAAAAGCTGCCGAACAAAAAGAATCAAAACATCACTGGGTTCTTTACTTCGCCTTTGCTCAGGCCTTCATTGCCTTAATGCTGGGATTAAAGCAGGTTTTCGGAATGCTTGATACGCCTTCGGACGCAGGAAGTAAGGCGGTATCGATGAGTTATGCTACCATGGGTATTTTAAGTATCCATGCTTTGCTGCTGATTGCCGTAGCCAAGAGTTTCCTGAGTTAACCATTATTTACGAGATATAAATAAAAAACCCTCATCGAAACGATGAGGGTTTTTTATTGGAGTTATTTATTCGTTGATGAATTTAATCAACGTTATCGTGTAAAAATGAATTGTTACCTTTTATTTCAGGTTTTTTATTCTCGTCTTCCGACAGGGTAAAACGGGAAACATTTGATTCGGATGAATGAGGCACATCATTGAGGTTAAACCTTTTTCTTACATATGCCGGCTCTTTTTCCAAATCATTCAACCCTTTTTCAGAACTCAGGCTTAAATTAAGGTTACGCATTTCAATAATGCGTTGTTTAATCTTGCGTATTCTTTCTTCCTCTTCTTCGTCAACAGGGCTACTAACCTCGCTGCGAATTGGCGGAACAGGTGGCTCATAAGAAGCTGTAATTTCTGTTACCGATTCAGTAATTTCTTCCGTTTGGGCAATAAACTCCTGCGGCACCTCGGCTTTTGTTTCGAGTATTTGTTCCTTTAATGCATCAATCCGCTTTTTAAATTCAGATTCATCCGAAACCTCCGCATTGGTTTCTGCCGTAATTTCTGTTGTTTCTTTTCTCTCTTCAAATGTGAGGGAAGCCTGCTTTAAAACGATCTCATCTTTGCGTACTGGTTCCTCTGTTTTGGTTTCCGGGGCTACCGGAGCTGTAATGGTATGAACAATTTTATTATCGCTAAGGTTATTAACGATGAGCTTGTTTTCTTTGGTTTCAAAACCTGTGGCAATAATAGTAACCGATAATTCTTCTTCCAGTGAATCATCGTAACAGTTGCCCCAAATCATATCCGCATTTACACCGGCTTCATCCTGGATATAATTGGTGATTACTGAAATTTCATCCATCAACACTTCTTTTTTCCCGGAAGTGATATTAAGAAGTATATTTTTTGCTCCGCGAATATCGCTGTCATTGAGTAAAGGAGATGCCAATGCCATTTGTGCGGCTTTAATTGCCCTGTCTTCGCCTGTGGCCGTAGCAGAACCCATTAAGGCAACACCACTGTTGGTCATTACCGTTTTTACGTCTTCAAAATCAACATTGATATAACCGGGTACCGTAATAATTTCTGCAATTCCTTTGGCGGCAATAGTTAGAATGGTATCAGCTTCAGAAAAAGCAGTGCGTAATGACATATTGCCGAAAGTTTCCTTAATTTTTTCGTTGCTGATGACCAAAAGGCAATCAACATTCTTTTTAAAATTATTAAGGCCTTCTTCAGCAAACATCCTTCTTTTTTTACCTTCAAAAGTAAAAGGCATGGTAACAATACCTACCGTAAGCATCCCGAACTCTTTTGCCGTTTTGGCGATAATAGGGGCTGCACCGGTTCCGGTTCCGCCACCCATTCCGGCAGTAATGAACAACATTTTGGTATTTACTCCGAGGCCGTCAATAATGGCCTCAATGCTCTCCATGGCAGCTTTACGGCCAACTTCAGGATTTGCACCTGCTCCGCGTCCTTCCGTAAGGTGGGTACCTAACTGTATTTTGTTAGGAATAGGACTCATCTCCAATGCTTGCGAATCGGTATTGCAGATAAGGAAATCTACCCCCTTTATGCCCTGACTGTACATGTGATTCACGGCATTTCCTCCGCCCCCGCCCACACCAATCACCTTAATGATTGATGATTTATCTTTGGGCATATCGAACTGAATTTTACTTACCATAAACTCGGTTTTTTGTGTGGTAAAATTAATTGTACTTACTGAGTTATCTTTAACAGAGTTATCTACTTATCAACAGGCTGACTATTTAAAATCCTCTAATTCGTCATCAGAGAGCATAAAGCCTTTCCCCTTTTTGATGAGTTTACCAAAAAAGCTGTCCCCTGTTTCTTCTGTTCCTGCTGCGGTGCGCTTCATTTTCTCTTCCTTCACCTCAGGATCCTGACTGCCTTCGTCCATACCCATCATCACCAAGCCAATACCGGTTGAATACATCGGGCTTTTCACGTCATCCATTCCTTTGCTGATATGTTCGTGCGGATAACCGATACGGGCATCCAATCCGGTTACCAGTTCGGCCAAATGGGTGATATGTTTTAACTGAGCACCACCTCCCGTAATTACAATTCCTGCGGCCAGTTTGCGCTCAAGTCCTGAACTTTTTATTTCATACAGTACCTGCTCAAAAATTTCCTCAACCCGGGCCTGAATAACCATAGCCAGATTTTTCACGGATATTTCCTTATGCTGGCGTCCTCTTATTCCGGGAATACAAACAATTTCGTTTTCTTTATTCTCCATCGCCATTGCCGAACCGAATTTTACCTTAAGCAACTCGGCCTGATTTTTCAGTACCGAACAACCTTCTTTGATATCTTCGGTTATAATATTTCCACCAAAAGGAATTACGGCTGTGTGGCGAATAACATCATCATAAAAGATGGCCACATCGGTAGTACCGCCACCAATATCCACCAAACAAACACCAGCCTGCAACTCTTCTTTATCTAAAACCGATTCGGATGATGCCAATGGTTCAAGAATTAAATCAGCTACCGTTAGCCCGGCTTTCTCCACACATTTACGGATATTTTTTGCCGCCATCATCTGGCCGGTGATAATATGAAAATTCCCTTCGAGCCGAATACCCGACATGCCAACCGGATCTTTAATTCCGTGTTCGTTGTCAACAGTAAAATCCTGCGGCAAAACATGAATAATTTCATCGCCCGGAGGCAGTGCCAGCTTGTGCATTCCCTCTCGCAGACGGTTAATGTCTTCCATGCTTACTTCTGACTCGGCATCATCACGCGTAATGGTATTACGATGCTGAAAACTTTTGATATGCTGGCCGGCAATGCCTACATGCACTACCTGCACCTGCACGTTTGATTTACGGGACGCTTCGTCAACGGCCTGAGTGATGGCTTGAACTGTTTTTTCAATGTTTACCACCACCCCGCGGGCCACGCCTGTTGATTCGGCTTTCCCCATTCCCAGAATGTCAATCTTTCCGTGTTCGTTTTTGCGACCTACTATGGCGCAAACTTTTGTGGTTCCGATGTCGAGACCTACAATGATTTTACTGTTGCTCATATGTGTTCGGTTGATTTTTTTTTGTACAAACTATTTGTCCTTCGTATTTGAGATTTATTGTTGAATAATCGTTCCAGCCCATTTTGTTAAGTGCCTCGGTGTAAAACATCATCAGGCGATTCATTTTTTCTTCTATTCCTTCTGTAGTTCCCAGCACAATGGTGTGGTCTCCTATTTTAGGCACCAGTATCAAATCGTTTTTCTCATTCACATACACCTGCTCTACCTGTGCTTGCCAGAATTCATCCTTGTCAAGGAACGATGCCAGTGTATACAATTCACGGGTAATGTCTGTCCGGAGTGAATCATTGGTTCCGTAGTTTTCAGTAATATTGCCGGTGGCCACTACTATATGAGCAGTGTACAACTCAGATAAAGGCATTTTAAAACCTCTGTTGTCAATATAATATCCTGTTCCGTCATTCAGCATCACCCGCATCACAGGTCTGCGCTGATAAACATCTACTTTTAAATCGCCATTGATATCGGCATATACTTCGGCATTGTAGATGAACGGATTTCGCTCCAGTTTTAATTCAAGTGCCGATACATCTAATCTCCCAACAGGCTTCCCGATTAAATCGGTTTCTTTCCCTTCATTGGTAAGAATGGAAATGACCATTGTACGATCCACAAAAAAATTATCCTTCTCAGGGCTTATGGTAATATCTATTTCAGTGCACGATACACTTTTTTGCTCATGCTGAACAAAGGCCAGCGAAACTACCAATCCCCCCAATAGCACTACCCAAAGTGCAATTACTCCAATTCGTTTTAACTGATGTATACGTTCTTCCTTATTCATATAACTTCTTTAAAGGTTGAACCAATTGATCAATATCCCCGGCACCTATGGTTACTAAAACCTCCGGATGCCGGTCGCGCATTTTTTCAAGTAAATCGGCTTTTGCGCAAAGTTCTTTATGTGTTAACTGCACTTTATCTAACAACATTTTTGATGTAACACCCTCAATAGGTAATTCGCGGGCAGGATAAATATCCAGCAGTATCAACTCATCCGCCAGCGAAAGGCTTTCGGCAAATCCATCTGCAAAATCGCGGGTGCGAGTAAACAAATGCGGTTGAAAAACAGCCGTCACTTTTTTGCCCGGGTACATTTGTTTTACTGAACTGAGAAAGGCTTTGATTTCTTCCGGGTGATGGGCGTAGTCATCAATATAGGTGATATGCTCATTGCGTAAAATGTATTCAAACCTGCGTTTGGCTCCACGGAAACTTTCCAGCCCGTCTCTCAAATCTTCCTCACTCACGCCCATATGCAGCGCCACCGCAGAAGCTACCACCGCGTTCTCTACATTGTGCCATCCCGGAACACCCAGACGCAGGTGTTTTATTTCTGCTCCGTCAACACTTAAATCAAAACTGTATTGCGCGTTTTCAATGCTAAGGTTGCTGCCATTTACTTCCGCATTCCCGTTAAGCGAATAAATTTTATAATTCACTTTCAACTCAGGAATCACAGGCAATCCTGCTTTGATAAACAGGAGTCCGCCTGGTTTGAGTTTATTGCTGTAATCAAGGAAAGATTTTTTCAATTCATCATGTCCCCCGTAAATATCCAAATGATCGGCATCGGTAGAAGTAATCACGGCTATATCGGGTGAGAGTGTGAGGAAAGAGCGATCAAATTCATCGGCTTCCACCACCACTACTTTTTTCCCGTTAAATTCTCCGTTTCCCAATAACAAGTTGGAATCATAATTTGCTGAAATCCCCCCCAGAAAAGCGTTGCAGGCAATGCCCCCGCTTTTCAGCAAGTGTGTGATCAATGTGGATGTAGTGGTTTTTCCATGTGTACCTGCCACCCCAATGCAAAAAGAATTTTCGGTAACCAATCCCAGCAACTGGGAACGTTTCAATATCTTAAAGCCGTTATTCAGAAAATAATTATACTCTTTATGATCTTTTGGAACAGCAGGTGTGTACACTACTAAAGTTTGTTCTTTATTAGCAATATCCTTTACATCCTTGTTCACTAAACTCAAATCATCCTTGTAATGCACAGCCATCCCTTCAGCTTCCAATTGCTTAGTGAGTGGGGTAGCGGTTTTATCATACCCCGAAACTTCTTTTCCCTGCATATGGAAATAGCGAGCCAAGGCGCTCATGCCGATGCCGCCAATGCCAAGGAAATAGATATGTTGAACCTGTGCGATCAATTTTCTTTAATTAATGTATAAACCTGTGTTGACCTACCATTTCCTTGTTCTATTGTAATCCTGTCCCCCTGCGAAACAATCTTATATCCCTTGCCATATAAATAACTCAGTGTTTTTGCTAAACCAGTTTGCACGTAAAACTTCCCTTTTTCTGGATTGGGTGCGGAACTGATTTTAATATTCAAAGCTGTTTCTACAGATTCCGTTTTCCCATCACTGTAGTACAAGAGTATATCATTCCCCCCTAGTGCTGTACCAGATACCTCCAGGATTACAGAAGGAGCTTCTTGAGCTGTTGCAGCCTTAAACGAATACATCATCAACGCACCCAAAGTGATGGCCATGCCTGTAAATACGTAGATTAATTTTTTCATGCTATTTTTCAATTAACTTCAAAACCTCATTCGCTATCACTTCAGGTGCATTGGGAGCACTAAAGTGTAAAATATTTCTGCGTAATTGTTCTTTTTTTTCTTCGTCATGCAATAATCCCAAGGCTATATACACCAGGTTGTTTTTGGCTTCCGCATCTGTTACCAAAATAGCAGCATCCTCTTTTACCAATGCCTCAGCATTTTTGGTCTGATGATCTTCGGCCACGTTGGGAGAAGGCACAAGGATTACCGGTTTTTGCAGGTAAGCAATTTCTGCAATAGAAATCGCTCCCGCACGCGAAATCACCGCATCGGCTATCGCATAAGCTAAATCCATGCGGTAAATAAATTCATGCACCTTTATCGCTTTTGTTTCTGCCGATTTACCTACTTCATAAAACCATTTACCGGTTTGCCACAATACCTGCACTCCTTCTTTCTCTAAATGCTCCGCCTTTTCAAAAATACTTTCGTTGATGGTACGTGCACCCAGACTTCCACCAATAATAAGCAAGGTTTTCTTAGCGGGGTCTAATCCAAAGAAATGATAAGCGGCTGCTTTGTCCACCTCTTTATTCAAAATTTCTTTCCGCACCGGATTTCCTGTTTTCATCAGCTTTTCCTTTGGGAAAAATTTCTCCATCCCGTCATATGCCACACAAATACGGCTTACTTTATTTTTTAATAATTTATTGGTAATCCCTGCAAAACTATTTTGTTCATGAATCAAACAGGGAATACCATATTGGGTTGCTGCCTGCAGTGTAGGGCCGCTGGCATAACCGCCCACACCAATAGTTACAGCAGGATTGAATTCTTTAACTATTTTTTTCGCTTTCATGGTGGCAAGCAATACCTGAAAAGGCCACCATACCAAACTGAGTGATAATTTCCTTTGCAGTCCTGAAATATCAAGCCCCACAATTTTATAGCCTGCAGCCGGGACTTTTTCCATTTCCATTTTGCCATTGGCGCCTACAAACAAAAATTCCGTTTCGGGCCGTAGTTTTTGCAGAGCCTGCGCAATGGCAATGGCCGGGAAAATATGTCCTCCGGTTCCACCTCCGCTTATCATTATTTTTAATTTCTCAGGCATGAGCAGCCTCCTCTCCGGTTGTATTTGCAGTAGTAGTTGTTTCGGTATTGCCGGCACCCATTTCTTCAGAGCCATCAATAAACCTGCTCACACTTAAAATAACTCCGAATGCAAAACTGGTAAACCACAGCGAGGTTCCACCCATACTTACCAATGGCAATGGCAAACCTGTTACCGGAAAAATATTTACAGCAACTGCCATATTGATAAAAGCCTGTATCACCATACTCAAACTTAACCCGAAAGCCAGCAGCGCCCCAAAAGCTTTAGGGCTTCGCACAACAATGCGAATGGTGCGCCATAAGAACAACAGGTAGACAAACATAACGAACACCCCTCCGGCAAATCCATATTCCTCAATAATGACGGCAAAAATAAAATCGGAATACGGATGAGGCAGAAAATTACGCTGCGTACTGTTTCCGGGTCCTTTACCCAGAAGTCCTCCCGTGGCAATGGCAATTTTTGCCTGTTTGCTTTGATAGTCATTATCTTTATTTGCTTCCCCATCGTGGTTCACAAATACTTCGATACGCGACTTCCAGGTAAGAAAACGTCCTCCTATTTTTCCCAATGATTCTTCGGGAACAGAGAATAAAATCCCTATCAATAATCCCATTCCAACTATGCCTGCCCCGGCCATCAGCATCAGGTATTTAAAATTGATACGACCAATGAACATAACAATAGCACAGGTAGAAAATAATACCAGCGCAGTAGAAAGATTTGCCGGAGCTATGAGCAGACAAACGCCAACCACTGCCGAAATAATTGGCAGAAATGCTTTCTTAAAATCTTTAATGTCTTCCTGTTTTTTGGATAACATACGCGCCACATACATAATAAGCGCCACCTTGGCCAAATCGGATGTTTGAAAAGTAGCGTTGATGATGGGGATGCTAATCCACCTTCGGGCATCATTAATTACGGGAGCAAAAAGTAAGGTGTAGATTAAAAGAGGAACTGAAATTATAAGCAGCACCCGCGCAATTCCGTAGTAATAACGGTAATCAACCAAATGTGCCAGATACATGAACCCGATTCCCATCAACAGGAGAAATAAATGTTTTGCCAGCAACAACTCGGTGTTACCTGCATAACGCTTATAGGCCAAAGTCCCGGTAGAGCTATATACGGCCAATACCCCGAAAAGGGAAAGTATCATTACGATAGCCCATATAACAAAATCACCTTTGGTGCGTGAAAGAAACCAGTTCATTTTTGTTTTGTTAAAGTTCCCTTACTGCTTTTTTAAACTGCCTGCCTCTGTCTTCGTAGTTCTCGAATAAATCGAAACTGGCGCATGCCGGTGATAACAACACTGCTTCATCGCGTTTGGCTAATTTATAAGCTACGTGCACCGCCTCACTGGCAGAAGTGGTGTTTACAATCATCTCCACATCGCGCTGAAATGCTTCGTGAATTTTCCGATTGTCGAGACCAAGGCATACAATAATTCGTACCTTATCTTTTACCAATGATTTGAGCATGCTGTAATCATTTCCTTTGTCTACACCACCTGCAATCCATATCACAGGTTTTTCCATGCTTTCTAAGGCATACCATGCCGAATTAACGTTGGTAGCCTTTGAGTCATTGATAAACTCAATGCCTTGTACCGAGGCCACATGCTCCAGCCGGTGTTCGGCATTCTCGAAATCCATAAGGCTTTCGCGAATAACCTCCTTTCTGATGGACAGGGCCTGCCCTACAATGGCTGCGGCCATTGAATTGTAAGCATTGTGCTTACCTCTAAGTGATAGCTCGTTTAAATACATATGAAATGGGTTTGATGATTTTTGTGTGGAAGTAGAAACATAAAACTGGTCACCCTGTTGCCATGCACCGGTTGTCAGTTGCTGTTTTATCGAGAATGGAAGTTTTTGTGCCTTTACATTTACCTGAGTCAGGTGTTGCGTGGTGAGTTCGTCATCGGCACAATAGATAAAAAAATCGTTTGCGGTTTGATTTTGCAGTATTCTGAATTTTGAATCAATATAATTCTGTAAATCGTAGTTGTATCTGTCAAGGTGATCCGGAGTGATATTGGTGAGTATGCCGATTTCTGCTTTGAAATCGTACATATCGTCTAACTGAAAACTGCTTAATTCCAGAACAAAATAATCATACTGTTTTTCGGCCACCAGACGCGCAAAACTAATTCCGATATTACCCCCGCAAGCCACATTTAAACCCGCCTTTTTCATTAAGTGATATATCAGGGAGGTGGTTGTGGTTTTTCCGTTGGTTCCTGTAATGCCTATCTTAAACGCATTGGTGTAACGGGCCGCAAATTCAATTTCGGAAATAACCGGAATTTGTTTTGCACGCACCTTTTGAATAAGGTCATTCTTTTCAGGAATACCTGGGCTTTTGATAATTTCACCGGCCGATAAAATGCGATGCTCATCGTGTGTTCCCTCTTCGAAGGAAACGTGCATAGCTTCTAATTCTTTTTTGAATTTATCCGCAATTTTTCCTTTGTCAGATACAAACACGTCAAAGCCCTTCTGTTTGGCCAGAATGGCTGCACCTGTACCGCTTTCGCCCGAGCCTAATATGACAATGCTTTTATTCAAGCTTACCTGATTTTTAAAGTTAATATGGTTACAATAGCCAGCATAATTCCTATGATCCAGAAGCGGGAAACAATTTTTGCCTCATGGTATCCGCTTTTCTGATAATGATGATGCAAAGGCGACATTTTAAACAAGCGGTGTTCGCGTGCATATTCAATTCCGTGTTTGCGTTTCTGATATTTGAAATAATATACCTGCAGAATGACCGATAGATTTTCTACCAGAAAAATGCCGCACAAAATAGGAATGAGCAATTCTTTGCGTACCATGATGGCAAACGAGGCGATGATGCCACCCAGTGCCAAACTTCCCGTGTCGCCCATAAAAACCTGTGCCGGGTATGCGTTGTACCATAGAAAACCTACGCAGGCCCCTACAAATGCTCCGGCAAAAATCACCATCTCGCCCAAATGAGGGATATACATTATATCCAGATAACCGGAGAAAACAAGGTTACCCGAAACGTAAGCGAAAATTCCGAGCGTGGTACCAATAATAGCCGAGGTGCCTGCTGCCAGTCCGTCAATACCATCAGTGATATTTGCTCCGTTAGAAACAGCAGTGATAATAAAAATTACCATCAGAATATAGATGATGTAATTGTAATCCTTATACCCGTCACCCATAAATTTCAAGAGGTCGGCATAATCGAATTCCGTTGATTTGAAAAAAGGAATGGTAGTGGTGGTGGCTTTTTCTTCTTTTACCCAAACCTGCTGGTTGTCGATGAGCTGCGGTTGCAGGTGTTTCTCAATAATAAGTTGCTCGGTCACATCATTTGCATGATAAATATCTTTCGTTTTTACATGTTCATTAAAGTAAAGCACCGAACCTACAATAACCCCTAATCCTACCTGACCTAATATTTTAAATCTGCCGGCCAGCCCTTCCTTATTCTTTTTAAAAACCTTGATGTAATCATCAAGAAAACCCACCAACCCCAACCACACGGTAGAAACCAGCATAAGGGCGATGTACACATTATCTATCCTTGCAAAAAGCAAAGACGGAATAAGAATGGCAGCCAAAATAATTAACCCTCCCATGGTGGGCGTTCCCTGTTTTTTCTGTTCGCCTTCCAATCCAAGCGAACGTACCGTTTCAGCTACCTGCAACCTTCTCAGTGCTTCAATAAGGCGCCTGCCAAAAATCATGGTAATGGTAAGCGAAAGAATAATAGCCAGTGCAGCACGGGTGGAGATATACTTGAACGCTCCCGCACCGGCCATATTAAAATGCTTATCCAGATATTCAAAAAGGTAGTATAGCATTCTTTTATTTATTTAATAATTGAAACATTTCTTCCAATACAATTCTGTCGTCAAACGGGTGTTTAACCCCCTGAATATCCTGATACGTTTCGTGACCTTTACCGGCTACCAGAATAATATCTCCCCTTTCAGCCATACTCACAGCTGCTTTTACTGCTTCTTTTCTGTCGCTTATACGAAGTGTTTTTTTGTAATGCTGTGCCGGTACACCCTGCTGCATTTCGTCTAATATGGTTTCAGGGTTTTCAAAACGGGGATTATCCGAAGTGAAAATTACCTTATCACTCCACTCACATGCTATTTCGGCCATTAATGGCCGCTTAGCTGCATCACGATTACCCCCGCATCCAACAATGGTAATTACCTGTTCGTTTCCGGTGCGTATATCAGCAACAGTTTGCAACACATTTTTTAAAGCATCGGGTGTATGTGCGTAATCAATTATTCCGGTTATTTTATTGGCAGAATGAACCGTATCGAATCGACCTTTAGCAGAACTTAGTTTGCTTAATAGCCGAAGGATATCATTCTTTTCCTTACCGAGCAAAAAAGCTGCACCATAAACGGCCAACAGGTTATAGGCATTAAATTTACCAACAAGTTTAAACCACACCTGCTCTCCGTCAACTTCCAGTAACATACCCGAAAAATCGGATTCCATAATTTTGCCTTTAAAATCTGCCATTGACTGGAGTCCGTATGTGTACCTGGTGGCTTTGGTATTTTGCAGCATCACTGCTCCGTTTTTGTCATCCTTATTTGTGAGTGCAAATGCGGTGTCGTTTACCTCATCAAAGAGTTTTTTCTTGGCTTTAAGGTAATGCTCAAATGTTTTATGATAGTCGAGGTGGTCGTGCGTGATATTGGTAAAAATCAGTCCTGCAAACTCAAGTCCCGCTATTCTGTTTTGATGAATGGCATGTGAACTTGCTTCCATAAAACAATAGGTACATCCGGCATCAACCATTTTAGCCAATAGTTCATTTATGGCAAGCGCATCGGGAGTAGTGTGGGTAGATGGAATAACCTCATCATTGATGATATTATTCACGGTTGACAATAGGCCCACATGATGACCGAATTCACGAAATAATTTATACAGCAGAGTAGCAACGGAAGTTTTTCCGTTGGTTCCGGTTACGGCCACCAACTCCAGTTCTTTTGATGGTTCACCATAATAAACTGATGCCATAAGCGCCAGTGCCTGCGAAGCATCTTTCACTTTCACATAAGTAATTTCATCAAGAAGATGGTGCGGTAACTCTTCGCACACAATTACCGAACACCCTTTCTCTATAACATCTGCAATAAACTGATGCCCGTCTGCCTGAGTACCGCGTACCGCCACAAATAATGATAACGGAGCCGCCTTGCGTGAATCAAAACAAATAGCAGATACAGAAACATCCCGGTCACCGGCAATCTGCATTATTTCTAATGGACGAAGAAGCGTATTTAATTCAATCATTAACCTAAGTCGAGATAAATAATTGTTCCTTTAATAAGTGCCTGTCCTGCAGGCAGCGACTGACTTTTTATCCGGCCACAGCCTTTACTCATTACCTTCAATCCTGCATTTTCTAAAATGAACACGGCATCCTTTAAACTCATTCCGGTTACATCGGGCACCTGTTTATCTGCTATTTTTTTACTTACCAACTGAACCGAATTGTGATGCGTGGTTCCGCTTACCCATTCGGTGGATACCGTTGAATCTTTTACCGAAGAACTAATGCTTAAGCGGCTAAGCACTGTTTTCACTTCCGGTTTATAACCTGGCTTAACTACCGGTATGAGCAACTCTTTTTTATCTGTTTGCACGGTAACAGAAGGATGCATATCAATGCTGCCGGAGTACACCTGATCGGCAATTTCTCTGAATACCGGCCCGGCCACCAGAGCTCCGTAATACACTCCGTTTGACGGAGAATTGATAATGACTATACAGGAATATTTTGGTTTATCGGCAGGAAAATAACCGCAAAAAGTAGCCTGATGAACAACTTTATTATAGCCATTCTTCGCATCGGCAATCTGAGCTGTGCCTGTTTTGCCGGCAATTGTATAGTATGGATTTTTGAGATTTTTTGCAGTTCCTCTTTCCACTACTCCTTCCATCATTTGTCTCACAGCTTTAATGGTTTTCTCTGAACATATGGCCGGAGAAATTTCCTGTACCGGAAACTGCTGAATCACTTTTCCTGTTTGCTGAACTTCTTTAACCAGCAGGGGTTTTACCATGCGCCCGTTATTGGCAACCGCATTGTAAAGTGTGAGCATTTGCAACGGAGTTACATGAACTTCATAACCTATGGAGGTCCATGGAAGCGTGGTGCCATACCAGTCTTTATCCTTCGGGTGTTTAATATGCGGAGTTCCTTCACCGCTAACCTGCAAACCAAGTTGCTGTGCCAGGTGCAGTTTCTCCAGATGGGTTATAAATTTTGATGGCTGTTTGGAGTAATTATTATAAACTGCTTTTGATATGGCCACATTAGAAGAAAGTTCAAAAGCATGCTGAAAACTTACACGTCCGTGTCCGCCTTCTTCCGCATCTTTCATAATCCGATCAAAGTAACGTTTCTGACCATGTTCCGTATCAAAAGAGTCGGTAGGTTTCACATAGCCGTCCTCCAGTAATGCAATTACCGAAGCCAGTTTAAAGGTAGAACCCGGTTCGGTACTTAACCCTATAGCATAATTGTATTTCTCAGTATAAACTCCGTCTGAAACTTTGGTAAGATTGGCAATGGCTTTGATTTCCCCGGTTGCCACTTCCATTAATACGGCAGTACCAAACTGTGCGTTGTGCTGAACAAGTGCTTTGTACAACGCATCCTCGGCTACATCCTGCATATTCACGTTAATAGTGCTGATGATATCCTTTCCAACTTCGGGTTCAATTTCATTTTCATCGTTAATAGGCACCCAAACTCCTCCGCTCACGCGCTGCATTAATCTTTTGCCACTTGTACCTGCCAGAATTTTATCAAAGGAACCTTCCAGACCTACCGGAGCGACTCCTTCTACATTATATCCTATGGTGCGCTCAGCCAGTAACTGAAATGGTTTTTGTCGTCTGGTACGTTCTACGGCTACATATCCGCCTTTGTATCTGCCCAACCTGAACAATGGCCATTTAGCCATTTGTTTCATTTGTATAAATGTTACTTTTCTTTTAAGTAAAAAATAACGCTCCGACCGAGCACGCGCACTCTTAATCATACGTGCATATTCCCTTGGCGTTTTATCCTTAAATTCCAAGGCAAGCAATAAGGAAAGTGAATCAATTCCGGCATTAAAAACCTTATTGGTTAATCCGCTTGCCCGGGTATCAAAACGGATATCATAAATAGGAATGGAAGTAGCAAGCAGGCTTCCGTCTGATGCATAAATATTACCTCGAACGGCTTCAATGGTTTGGTATTCGGTACTCAAACTATCGGCCAGCTGACGCCATTTATGTCCCTCCACAAACTGTATGCGGAACATATACACCACTACCACTACCGCAAATACGGAGATGAAGAAAAAGGTAAGATATACCCGCCAAAGTATGTCTTTCTTAATGTTCATTCTGCTCTGGTATAGTTATTTTTTTTGGTGGGTTGGTCAATACTTTTATTCCTGTTTCAGGTGCGAGTCGTTTTAATACTTCGCTTTGTTTGCTGTTAAACATCAAATCCGATTTGATGGTGATGTACTCTGAACGCAACTCTTTAATTTCTTTTGCCATCTTATCACTTTGCCTGATGGTTTTCTCGGTAAAATGGGCATTGGCTATATAAAAAACAGCTAAAGCGGCTGCAAACAGAATAGTGGGAAACATCCCCTGCACATTGTCGCGTGTAAGGAAAAAATCAAAATCAGCCACCTTAGCCATTTGCGCTCCGGCAGTCGATTTTTTAGGCTCTTCCTTTTTTGTTTCCTTTTCTATTTCTTCTTTCAGCTGATTCATATCTTTTCAGCAATTCGTAATTTGGCACTTCGTGAACGGGGATTTTTTGTCATCTCTTCACTATCGGGTACTATGGCTTTTCGGGTGAGCGGATGAAAGGGTTTTATTTCATTCCCATAAAAATCCTTCTCGGCATCACCTTCAAATTTTCCTTTGTTCATGTAGTTTTTCACCAGTTTATCCTCCAGAGAATGGTAAGAAATCACTACCAGACGTCCGCCCTTTTTAATTACATCGGCACTTTGTTCAAGCAATGATTTCAATGCACCCATTTCATTATTTACCTCAATGCGCAATGCCTGAAATACCTGAGCAAAAAATTTGTAGTCTTTAAATTTGGGAGCAAACGGCAGCAGACAATTTTTTAACTCGCCCACGGTATCGATAGATTTTACCGCACGTTTTACTGTAATCGCTTTAGCTATTTTCCGTGCATTTTTCAGTTCACCATAGGAAAAAAACAAATCGGCCAGTTGAGCCTCGGTGTAAGTATTTATAATTTGTTTGGCCGAAAGATTTTGTTGCTGATCCATGCGCATGTCTAATTCGGCTTCATCAAACCGGAAAGAAAAACCGCGCGAAGCCTCATCAAATTGATGTGACGACACTCCCAAATCGGCCAGAATACCATCAACAGGAATGGCATCAATAAAGCGCAACTGATTTTTGAGATGCTCAAAATTGCTTTCAACCAAAGTAAAATGATCATCGCTTATGGCGTTTTTATGTGCATCGGCATCCTGATCAAATGCAATCAGTTTTCCTGAAGTCAATTGTTTAATAATCTCTTTTGAGTGGCCGCCTCCACCGTATGTTACATCGACAATGATTCCTTCGGGGTTTATGTTGAGTCCCTTGATGCATTCGTTAAGAAGCACCGGTACGTGGTACTCAATCATTCGGCCTCCTGTCTTTGTCTTTATTGCCCATTACTTCTTCGGCCAGTCGGGCAAAATCCTCAGGCTCGTTACTCAGCAATCTGTCGTACGACTCTTTAGACCAGATTTCAATCTTATTGAGTTGAGAAGAAAGAATAATTTCTGTTTTAAGTGCAGCATATTCCTGCAAAGGTTTGGGCACCAAAATGCGCCCCGCATTATCCATTACCAGTTCCGTGGCTCCTCTGGTAAAATATCTGATGAACTCCCGGGTTCGGGCATTGTACGAATTCTGTTTAGCCAGTTCAGCCGTAATTAAATCCCATTCATTTTTTGGATAAATCACCAGGCACTTTTCAAACCCGCGGTTCACCACCAACCGTTCTGCGGCTTCCTGCGGAAGCTGTTTCCGCAATACAGACGGAAGGATTATGCGACCCTTCGCATCCAGTTTGCACTCAAACTCACCGAGAAACATGGACATTTTTTGCAGTTATTTTGATGGGTAAAATTATGGAACTTTTCTCCACTTTAAACCACATAACTCCACTTTGTGGATAAATATTGTGCAAAACATGGGTTTTAAATAACTATTTGCATTGAAAATCAACACGATAAAAAAGTGGGGGAAATTCCCATAAAAACCAGTTTTAAGCAGCTTAAATGAACGAAAAGTGGTGCTGTGCTCACAAAATTGGAATTGTCGCGGGCACTCTTAAATTTGTTTCCCTAAATAAATTGGACTTATGAGTATGATAAAAGAGTTTAAAGAATTTGCCATGAAGGGCAACGTTATGGATTTGGCCATCGGTGTTATTATCGGTGGAGCCTTTGGTAAAATAGTCAGCTCGCTGGTAGATAATTTATTGATGCCGCTGGTAGGCATTTTACTTCAGGGAGTAAATTTTGCTTCGTTAGCTATTAAAGTAGGTGATGCCGAGCTAAAATACGGCTTGTTTATAGGAGCTACCATTGATTTTATCATCATTGCATTTGTGATGTTTTTGATAATAAAAGGTATGAATAACCTTAAACGCAAAGAAGAAGCTGCCGCCACACCGGCACCCCCTGCTCCCAGTAAGGAAGAACAATTACTCACCGAAATTCGTGATTTGCTTAAATCAAAATAAAAAAAGCATCCGTAATTTATTTTTAACGCTTTGCTTTCTTTTTACAAGCGTATTCTCTTTTGCTTTTACGTTTGATATTACGGTAAAATTAATCCCACCGGCAACCGGAAGAATTACTCTTTTTACTACACTCAATACTACCGTTCAAGAACTAAAGGCAGATTCAGCCGGAAAAATCTATTTCCGCGGGCAACTGGCATTCCCGTCACAATGTTTGCTGGTTCTGGAGTATAGAAAAACGTATTACCGGTATAATTTTTTTCTGTTTAACGACAGTAAACTCACTGCCATTTTCGACCCTTTAAAAAAAGGAAATGAATGGACGATTGACGGGTTATGTGTAAGGTGCAAAGCTTTTGAAAAAATAAGCGCTCTTTCTAAACGAACAGAATCAGGTATTACCCCGTTGAACTATGAAAAGGAGCTTCGGAAGTTTGCTTCCGGTGTGAAATCCATTCCGGGAATAGGAACGGATGAATACACCCAACTGATAACCGATTTGGAAACCGTAAAACTAAAGGAGCGCCTGATTGACTCGGCAACTGGCAAAATTCTATTCAGTAGTGGAAAGGATCCTTTACTGAAAAAGTACCTTCCGCCACAGGAGAAGTATTGCGGTTTTTTACTTTATGCCAACTACGTGAGCAATTATTTTCTGACGTCCGTGTACGATTCGGTAATGAAGGAACGGATTAAAGACGGGTCAATGCCTGATCCGATATTCTCAGATGTATATAAAATGGTATCGGCTGCTAAAAGCAATCTGCCTAAACATATATATGCTGAAATTATGCTTCAGCTTTTGTACACAAACCGTGATCCATCCTACAAAGATTCGGCTTCAACAGCCATTATAAAACACGAGCTTGATGAGTTTATAACAAATAACCCCAATCATCCACAATTAAATCTGGTGAAACGCATCAATGACGGGTACCAGCATCCGCTTCTTAAAAACGATATCCCCAATATCTGGCTGATGGATAAAAAAGGGCTTAAATTTCCTTCAAAAGCATTTCCGCCAAAATATATCCTGTTGAACACGTGGTCGCCTTCAAATGCTGCCTCCTTAAGTTTATGCGATACCCTGGAGCGGATTGTAGGTTTTTTTAACAAAGACAAACAATGGATTTATCTGGCACATATAGCTCTGGGAACAGATTCAAAAAAATGGATGACCCTTCAGGCCACCGATACACTTACAGGCAATCAATACATTCCGGTAAATAACGATTTTGAAAAAGCTTTTCAACTTTGGGATTTCCCTGTCACATACATTATTAATCCCAAAGGAAAAGTCATTTATAAAGGACATCCCTACAGCCTTACCATTCCTTTTCTGGATAAAGTATTGAGTGGTAAACTCGATTGATTTCAATTATCTTTGATTACTTTATTCACAGTATATCATGAAAAAATATTTACTTATAATTCTTTTCGGCCAACTGGCCTTTACCGCTTCCCTGTTTGCACAACAAACTGGTTTTACTACTTCGGTTGACGATACCTTTAACTACCCGTATTATATTGATATGATGGCCAATCGGGACGTGAATTTTTTTGACGTTCAGCGTGCATTTGAAAAATACTGGACCAATCGCAACCACAGCAAGGTGGGAAGCTATAAACCATTTAAGCGTTGGGAATATTATATGAGTACCCGTGTAAATCCTGACGGAACACGTCCGGCTCCCGAACATAACCTGAATGAGTACCTGAATTATTTTGGCAGTTGGAACAGTATGTATTCAACCGCCTCGGTAACCGGAAACTGGCAGGAACTTGGACCAAGACCGTTGCCAACCAATGGAACAGGACAGCCCAATGGATTAGGTCGTGTCGCTGCCATTGCTGTTCATCCCACCAATGGAAACATTATTTTTATCGGTGCCCCCGCGGGAGGATTATGGAAAACAACCAACCACGGCACCAACTGGACAAGCAATACGGATATGTTACCAACTCTGGGAGTTTCATCTATTCTTATTGACCAGAGCAACCCATCGAATATGTGGATTGGTACCGGTGACCGGGATGCTTCGGATGCAAATGGGGCAGGTGTAATGAAAAGCACAGATGGAGGCAATAGCTGGACAACATCAAGTACCGGGATGAGTGCCGGCCTCACGGTAGGCGCAATGGTACAAAACCCTGTAACTCCCAATGTGATTTTTGCTGCAACAAGCGGTGGTGTTTACAAATCGTATAATGGCGGTGCCAACTGGACCCGGAAATCCACGGTAAGCAACTTTAAAGATATTCATTACAGACCGGGAGATACCACTATTATGTTTGCCACAGCTTCCGGATTTTTTTACCGCTCGGCCAACGGAGGCGAAACATGGTCCATTATCAGTTCCGGTATTCCATCGGGTAGTGTACGCATGGTAATCGGGGTAACACCTGCCAATAAAAACAAAGTATATGTGATAGCTACCAACCAGCGTACCTTCCGCGGTTGTTATATGTCTTCAGACAGCGGACTTACTTTTAACCTTCGCTCCAATTCACCCAATATTATGGATTACTCGGATACCGGAAGCGATACAACCAAAGGACAGGCATGGTACGACCTGTGCATGGCCGTAGATACAGCCAATGAAAATGTAATTTATGTGGGCGGAGTGAATATCTTTAAATCAACTGACGGAGGACAAAACTGGAGTATTAATGCACATTGGGTGGGAACAAATGCTCCCGACATTCATGCTGACCAGCATTGCATGACTATTGCAAAAGCAACTAACAGACTGTACGCAGGAAATGACGGAGGTATTTACTACACTGCCAATGGAGGCTCTACTTGGACCGACATAAGCAGCGGACTTGCCATTGGGCAGATATATAAAATAGGCCAAAGCAAACTGACAAAAAATTTGGTGATTGCCGGATTTCAGGATAACGGAACCGCTGTTTTTAATACCAATGCATGGGCTACTGAAATTGGTGGTGACGGGATGGAATGTGTTATAGACCCTACCAATGACAACTATATGTGGGGAGAATTATACTACGGTGAAATTGATCGCTCTTCCAATAAAGGTTCTTCATTTGGAAGTTTTGCAGGAAAAGGAGTAAATGGCATTACTGAAGACGGAGCATGGGTTACCCCATTTATTTTGCACCGCTCCAACTCCAATATCATGTTTATAGGATATAAAAATGTATGGCGCACCACAAATGCAAAAGCAGGAACACCGTCATTCACTAAAATTTCGGATAATCTTGGGGCCAGCAATTCAAAAAATATTAAGGTGCTTGAACAATCGCGCACTAATGTGAACGTGCTGTATGTGGTGCGCGAAGACAACAAACTTTTCAGAACAGACAGTGCACTTGCCACCACCCCTTCGTGGATTGATCTCACCTCTACCCTTCCGGTAGCTGCAACGGCTACCGATATTGAAACACATCCCACAAAAGACAGTGTGGTTTATATGACGATTAATAATAAAGTTTACCGTTCACTTAACAGAGGTCAGTCATGGACAAACATTTCGGGCACCCTTCCGAATGTGGCGATGAATTGCATTACCATTGATGTAAAAGGAACTGAAGCGTTGTATGTAGGCAGCGACTTAGGCGTATTTTACCGCGACTCGAGTATGAGTAACTGGGTTGCATTTAAACAGGGACTTCCTGCTACTTCAGAAATTACCGAATTGGAAATTTGGTACGATAACCTGAATCATTTAAACAGCCGTATTCGTGCCGCTACTTATGGCCGTGGTTTATGGGAATCTGATTTATATACCAACCCAACCAGCATTCCGGTTATTCGTTTCTCGGCAAGCGACAGTACCATTTGTGAAGGCAGTACCATTAATTTCACCGAACAATCTACCAACTATCCTTCTAAATGGAGCTGGAGTTTTAACCCCGCAACAGTAACTTTTGTTAGTTCGACCAACGACAGCACCCAATCGCCCTCTGTGCAGTTTAATGCAGCCGGGACCTACAGTGTTACGCTAACTGCCACAAATGGAGTTGGTCCCAATACACAAACTTTCACCAACCTGATTACCGTATATGCCAATCCCAATGTTTCGGCCAGTTCTGTTTCAGCGGGAATTTGCATTGGCGACAGCGTTCAACTCACAGCCAGCGGAACTAATATTGTTTCGTATACATGGAGTCCTTCAACCGGATTAAGCAATACTTCTTCGGCTGTGGTGTATGCAAAACCATCCGCCAACACCTCCTATACTGTAACCGGAACAGACAATAACGGATGTATGGATACCGGACTTGTGCAGATTACGGTTCATCCAAGTCCAAACATCAGCATCAATCCCAATAATAGTTTTATTTTGGTTGGGGAATCGGTTCAGCTCACAGCCAACGGAGCTGTTACATATACCTGGACCCCACCTGCCGGATTAAACACCACCACAGGCACTACAGTTAATGCCTCACCTGTGGTAACAACCACTTACGTGGCTGTTGGGACAGATGCCAACGGTTGTGTGGGCGCGGCCACTTCCTTTGTTAAAGTAGCTCCGGTTTCAGTTGCTCCTGTTTTCGCTTCCGATGTATTTAAGGTTTATCCTAATCCCGTTCAAAACGGATTATTGATCGTTGAATCGAAAGAACCGGAAATGTTACAGGTAGAAATAGGAAACATGATGGGAAGTATGGTGCTCACCACTCAGCTTCAACACGCGGCTAAAATTGATTTATCCAAATTGCAGTCGGGTTTATATGTGGTAACATTGAAGAAGAACGGAGTACCGGTGCACCACACGATTGTAAGCGTACAGCACTAACTACCCCCTTAATGAAAAAGGCAAATCACCTTGCATTGGGTGAAAAGGGCGAACAGCTTGCCGCAGATTTCCTGTTAAAAAAAGGATATGTAATTGCCGAACGCAACTGGCGAAATGTACATGAGGAGATAGACATTATTGCCTTACATAACCAAACTCTGGTGATTGCTGAAGTAAAAACACGCAGTACCTCTGCTTTTGGTGAACCCGAAATGGCCGTAACTCCGCTTAAGCAAAAAAAACTTGCACGTGCTGCCGAAGTTTACCTTGAAAAAGCCGGACACAAAGGTGAAATGCGTTTTGATGTGATTTCAGTAATTCTTAACGGAAACGAAACGCGGATAACGCATATCGAAGATGCTTTCTATCCGTTTTTTGCTGAATAAGCACCCCGTGATTAAAACCTGATTCGTGAAGGGAATTACAATCCCGCGCCCTGATCAAACCAATCGCGCCTGCGGGTAAGTTTTAATTCCTGCAATGCACCTGAACGAACTTTTATGGTAAAGAAATAACTGGTGCGGTAACCAAAAGGAATCCACTGAAGGCTGAAGTCCCAGCAATGCAGGTTGCGGTGAATATCAAAAGAGGTAACTGAAATTCCTTTATTCCTGAAATCGTAGCCCGATGTAAATGCCACTTTCCAGTTTTTGGTGAGGCCCACATCGCCCGAAAAATTGAGCGTTTGCGTATAGGTGCTCACATTATATGGCCGTGAATAATCGAAGGTAAACGAAAAATTCAGGTTCCAGGGCATATCAAAATCTATATAATCATTCGGGTTCATGCCCAGTTCTTTCATCCGGTCGCGTTTTGCATCTCCTTTTTTGTTTTTCTTAAACATATCCGGATTTAAAGTAGCGGTAAACGGAATACGGTAACTGATTAAACGTGCTAACCTGCCATTGGTTTTCCACTCAAATGAGTTGAACCGCTGTATGTATGATGAACCCGTTGACGTGGTTACTTTCCCGTACACATACGGATCAAAGGCCGCATTAAACTGCAATTGAAAAAACTTAAACAGCGTGGTAAAAGTAGAGAGCCCGATTTGTGAAAATTTTAATGAATCGGCCAGAAAATTATAATTCCCGCTTAAGGTGAGCGACTCAATAATTTTCACTTTGGTTTCGTGCCGTGCGGTATCTTTCCCCTTCATCACTTTCATTTCAATATTATTCATGAGCGAGTAGTTGATACTTCCCTGCTTACCCTGACCGGGACCACCCAATAGTCCCTGCTCAAAAACCGAGTACTTGCGCGTTTGTCCGTTCTCACCGGTTTGTACGGTTTTATAATTTCCATAACGCGACTGACTGAAATCGGGCTGATAATACCATTGAATAGTAGGTGTGAGCACATGCCGCACCGCTCTCACTTTTCCCTTTTTAAACTGAAGCATAGAGAACAACCGCGTAGTAAGTGAAATAGAAGCACTGTAAGTATAGGCCGTACGGAAACCGCTAACCGGTAAGGTCACTTCTTTTTTATTAATGCTGTCCCAAACCTTGTTTACTGTTTTCAAATACATGTAATCAGTAATAGTAATGGCCGGTGACAGGGAAAAGTATTTGAAAATTTTAGTAGAGGTATTGATGGGCAACGAATGCACCATACCATAATTCATGGTGTCGAGCGTTTTCCGGTCAAACAATAAACTATCAACCGTGCGAATATGATTGCTGAAACTGGCGCTGTACTGTAGCCCAAGATTTTTAACCATTGAACTGAAAAAACCCTGCTGTAAGGTTGAATTTTGAAAAGGAGTCAACCGGTTTACCGAAAAGTACACATCGGGCAATTTCATTTCTACCACGTGCGTACTGGTGTTTTGAGAATGCGACAGATTGGAAGTTAAATTATAGAGTCGGTTTTTCCCAAAACTGGTGCTGTAGGAAATGGTGGAGATTAACTGGTTTTGGGTAAACGTTTGGGGCGTGTAGGAGTTTAACCGGAGTGCATTACTTGTTCCGGCATTTACACTGGCCGAAAACTGCGAATTAGGGCTTGCCTTGGGATCTACGCGATGTGTCCATGTTATCCAAAAATCTTTCGATGTGCTTTGGGTTAATTCATCCCCCGCATTCAGAATATTATAAAAGTATTTTAAATCTAAATTCCCGCTGTAATGATATCGCTTTTTATAGTCGGTATGCGTGTACAGGCCCCAGCTTCCCATGGTGTAAATATCTCCACGCAACTCGGTATGCAGGTAATCATTAAACGCAAAATAATATCCTCCTCCTCTTAGAAAAAATCCCCGGTCGGGCGAGTTTCCATACATTGGAATCAATACGCCCGATTTTTGTTTTTTGGTGATAGGGAAAAACCCAAACGGAATAATTCCGGGTGTGGGTACATCTTCAATAACTAAAAATGCTGGGCCGGTAATTACCTGCTTCTCCGGAATAATTTTGAGTTTGGTGGCATTGATGTAAAAATGCGGATGTTCGGCATCGCAGGTGGTGTACTGTGCACCTTTAATGAAACTGTTATTGTTTTCGTCTTTGTACACATTATTTCCGCGTATAATGCTTTCCCCCTCTTTGGTTACCAGTTCGCTCAGTCGCCCCTTTTTGGTTTTAAAATTATAGGCCATATGGCGAACCTTATAGTTTTGACCGCCCTGTGTAAACTCGCTGTTTCCTATATAATTTCCGGCCGTATCTTTTTTGCCGAATGCATAAACTGTGTTGGTATTAAAATCAATGTAAATATAATCTGCCCGCAGGGTAAGGTCTTCGTAATCTACTTTTGCCTCGCCATACAGGTGCACCTGTTTGCGTTTGGCGTCCATCTCAATAGAGTCTTTGGCAGTATATTTGACCATCTCGTTGAGGGAGCCCGGAGCTTTGGTGAGCGCAAGAGTATCACCCTTTTGAATTTGAATCACCTGCTTTTTTGTAGAGTCGTCAGGAGACTGAATAATTACCTGATTCGCTTGCGCCCATACCGATGTTGCACTGCAAAAAAAGCAGACAATCAACAAAATGGGGTGGGTAAGTAATCGCCTTATCACAGCCGAGGACCCAAAGGTACTTGTACATTTGTAACGAGGTAAACTCAAGATGCGCAAAACTAACATAATTTATTTAACCATGAAACGGCTGCTTTCTCTTGCCTTTTTGGCCATTTCTTTTGTACTGTGTTCATTTAGTAACCTAAATCCTGTTAAATCAAAAATAAATACCGTGGTGATTGATGCAGGCCACGGAGGTCATGACACCGGGTGCAGGTACGGAGGCGTAGAAGAAAAACATGTTGCCCTGGCCATTGCCCTTCGTCTGGGCAAACTTATCGAACAACACTATCCGGATGTAAAGGTAATTTATACCCGCACCAACGATACGTTTATTGAACTTTGGGAACGCCCGGCCATCGGTAACAGAAATAATGCCGATGTATTTATTTCCATTCACTGCAATGCCAACCCCAAAACAAGTGTATATGGTACAGAAACTTATGTAATGGGGCTTCATAAATCGGAAGGGAACCTGGAAGTGGCCAAGCGCGAAAACGAGGTAATTTTAATGGAAGATAACTACGAGAAAAAATACGATGGTTTCGACCCTAACTCACCCGAGGGGCATATCTATTTCTCCCTGTTTCAAAATGCCTACCTCGACCAGAGTTTAAATCTGGCTTCCAATATTGAAAAGCAACTGGCCGTACAAAAACGCAGCAGCCGCGGAGTAAAACAAGCCGGATTTCTGGTGCTGTGGAAAGCAAATATGCCCAGTATTCTTATTGAAACGGGCTTTCTGAGTAATGACCAGGAACGCAGTTTTCTCAAATCGGTTAAAGGGCAAGACTCGGTAGCCACGGGTATTTTTAATGCTTTCCGTGATTATAAATCAGGCTTTGAACTTACCCCCGGCAATAAGAAATAACAATCATTCTAAGCGGATTTCCCTATTTTTGACAAAAATCACAAGTTTTGAAAATCAATAACGAAACAAAAGTTGGTGCCCTTGCCTCTGTGGCCATTACCATTCTTATTTTAGGTTATAATTTTATGAAAGGGGAAGACCTTTTCTCTAAAAAAAGAATGTTTTATGCCGTATACCATGATGTTGACGGACTGGCTACATCCAATCCAATTCTGATTAACGGTTTTAAAGTAGGGCAGGTAAAAAATATTGCCGCCATGGATGAGAACCTCGATAATATTGTAGTTACTTTTACCATTGACGGTAACGTGCGTATTGGCAAAAACAGTATGGCGCGTATCATCAACTCCGATTTGTTCGGGGGGAAGGCCATTCAACTGGATTTGAATAAAAATGCAGAGGAAGCCATGGATGGCGATACCCTGAACAGCGATATTGAACTGAGTGTAAGCAAAACCATGAACAGCATTTTAAATCCGGTAAAAGCAAAGGCCGAAAAACTGCTGGCCACACTCGATTCGGTGTTAAACTCGGTTGATGATGTGCTGAATGATGAAACGCAGAAAAATCTGCGTGTAGGTTTCCGGAGCCTGGCCGAAACACTGGAGAATTTCAGAAAAACATCGGTTAAAATTGATGACCTGGTAGGTAAGGAAGGCGAACGGATTGATCATATTTTTGCCAATGTGGAAAGCATTACCCGCAACTTTCGCGACAACAATCAGGTACTTACCAAAACACTCAAAAATGTGGAACAGATTAGTGACTCTTTGGCTGCATCACAAATAAAAAGCACTGTTTACAACGCTAATAAAGCACTGGCCGATCTGGATATTACCCTGCGGAAAATAAACAACGGAGAAGGCTCGCTTGGCCTGCTGGTAAACGACAAAAAACTGTACAATAACCTCGAAAGTTCAGCTAAAAGTTTAGACTCCCTGCTTATTGATATGAAGGCACACCCTAAACGTTACGTGCACTTCAGCGTATTTGGCAAAAAGGAGAAAAAATAATCAGCGTTACCGGTTTTTAAACAGCTTCCGTGTAAAACAACACACGCAATACCGTTAATCCCAGAATACATCATCCGTATTGTCTTCAAACGGACCCGACTCATGCAGTTCTTCCATTTGCTGCATTTGCGCTGCGGTGGCTACCTGTTGTATCTCATTAAACAACACACGCTCTTCAAACCGTATATGTTTCTCCAGCATATCCTGTATGAATGACATCGCCTCTCCTGCATCGCTGGTGCCGTTAAAAAGTTCTTCAAGTGTGCGGTGCTCGGCCAGTGCCTGTTGCACCAATGCATGCTCTTCTCCAAGTACCGGATACATGTATTTTTCTTCGGCATCAAAATGAGGCCGCAAATGATTCTGATAAAACCAGTCGCTGTATTTTTTTATCCTGTCGGGTGCAATCCCTTTTGCCAGCCCCTGTTTAATTTTCCAGCACAGCAATAGCGCAAAGTGGTGCTCGCGCGAATAGTTTTGAATAGACGAATGTCTTTTCGCGGGTGTCATGGTCATATAGGTGAAACCTTAAATGTATTACTCAAAATATTTAGGATACTCTTCGAGCCAGCCCTTTATTTCCTCTACCTGCTGTTTATCCCCATTTTCTTTCAGGCGGGTTATGCGGTCGCGCAAGGGCAATAAAAAATGATGCAGTTGTTCGTGTGCCTCGCCCTGCATGGTGCATTGCTTAATGATGAGATTAAACTGTTCATCCAGTTCGGCAGCAATCAAATGAATATCGGGAGCGGGTTGCTGCAACTGCTCATTTACCAGTTGCAACATATTCATTACTCCGGTGGTTGTTTCTTTATTGGCAGCCCATTTGGCTCCGTTGTTTAAGGTGAGCACGGGTTGTTCTGCCGCAGCTTCTGCCTCATGATGGTGCTCCTCCTTCAACGTATCGCTTCCCTGCGGGCCGGGAGCAGCCTGCCGTTGGTCGGTGTGGCTGCATCCCCCTGCAAGAAATAAAGCAACAGTGAATGAAAAAATAAAAATCGTTTTCATGCTCCGGTTAATTATTTCGGGTACCTTCATCAGGCTAATTTTTTTTCCAGTTCCACTGCACCCGGGAACAGAATATTGTTTTCAAGATGGATATGCATGTGTAAGTCGGACTCAAATTCTTTAAGCATGGCAAATGCTACCCGGTAGGTAGTGCACCCGTCAGCCGGTGGTGTATATCCGTTACTCAGCGTATCTATTTTTCTGAAACGTTCACCCTCGGTGTCGTGTTCATCCATCATCATGTATATCGGATTTTGAACCGACCCGAACGGAGGGCGCTCAAACGGTGTATTTTTACTTTGGGCTTCGGCCATTTTACGTACAAACGGAAACAATATCAGTTCTTCCTTTTTCATATGCGCAGCCAGCTCGCCTGCCGAAGCACTGAACTCGCGGTAAATATCAAATAACTCGGGATGATTACCTCCGTGCACTTTACACAGTTTATCCAGAAACTGCAGCAAAGCGGGAGTAGATTCCTGAATGTAACGGTGGTGTTTTTTCTCAATGTAGTCGGCCAGTAAATCCAGCGACCAGGTTTTAAAATCGGTTGCCGAATCTTTGGCTGAAGAAGCTGCCGCGGCCAACTCGGCCAGCAATTTTGTTTCATCCAGATTTTTACCGGTACACACTTCTTCAATTGAACGGCCTCCCTTGCAGCAAAAATCTATTCCATACTTCTGAAACACGGTGGCGGTACGGTAATCATTTGCTACAAACGAACCTACCGTAGCTGTTTTATTATTTTCCATTTATTTACGTTTTAAAAATGTAATTCCTTTTGATATATCCTGCGTCAGTTCCGTGAGGCTGGTTTCTTCCAGCATATCTTTCAATCCGTCACGCACCCGCTTAAATTTAAAGTGCAGCGGACATGGTTTATTCTCGTTGCAATTGCGCAATCCCAGTCCGCATCCTTTATAAATACTGTCTCCGTCAATGGCCGAAACAATCTGAGCCAGCGTTATCGTATCCATGTTTTTTTTGCTGATTTCAAATCCTCCGGTTGGCCCCTTCAGCGAAACCAGTAATTTACTCTTCACCAACTTTTGCAAAATTTTCGAGGTAAATGAAACCGGAGAGTCAATTTCCAGAGCGATATCTGTAAGTCCCACCCGCATTTCCTGTTGCGAACGGGTGGCGATAAACACCATCGATCTTATTCCGTATTCACATGCTTTTGAAAACATCTTTTTAGTACGATTTGCGCTACAAAGGTAAACAAATAAATAAATAACGGACAAATTTGTCCGAAATTATTTTAACTACTGATTTGCAAACGAATAAACCGGGAATTCAAAAAAAGTAATCTGATTTAAATCAGGAACCGGGACGGGGGGAAACTATACAACAGATTACCGGCTGCTGACGATTTTTCAGGATGTGAATTTGCTATTGAAGCGACAATATAGTTTGCTCAATCATATCGCATGCCTTGTGTATTTGCTCTTCGTTAATTACCAGCGGAGGAGCAAACCGGATGATATCTCCATGAGTTTGTTTAGCCAGCAGCCCGTTGTGCATCATGGCTACACATACATCCCAGGCCGTTTTATTATTTCCGAAAGGTTTTATCACAATGGCATTGAGCAATCCTTTGCCGCGCACTGCTGTGATGAGCGGAGATTTAATGGCATTCATCCGCTGACGAAAGATTTTCCCCATCGCTTCCGCATTATCGGCCAGTTGTTCTTCTTTTACCACTCGCAATGCAGCCATAGCCACCGCACAGGCCAAGGGATTTCCGCCAAAGGTTGATCCATGCTGCCCCGGGTGCAGGGTAAGCATTACCTCATGCGAAGCGAGCACAGCCGATACAGGCAATACCCCACCTGAAAGCGCTTTGCCCAGAATTAAAATATCGGGTTTTACTTCTTCGTGGTCGCAGGCCAGCAATTTCCCAGTGCGACCAATGCCGGTTTGTACCTCATCGGCTATCATCAGCACATTGTATTTGTGGCATAAGGCACGTACTCCGGCAATATATCCGTCATTAGGTATTACCACTCCGGCTTCGCCCTGTATGGGCTCAAACATAAAACCGGCCACATCGGCATCCTGCAATGCCTTGTCCAATGCATTCAAATTGTTGTACGGAATAATTTCAAATCCGGGCATAAACGGCCCGAATTTCCCGTAACTGTCGGGGTCGGTTGAAGAAGAAATGGCGGCCATGGTACGCCCCCAAAAGTTGCCCTCTACAAAAATTATTTTCGCCTTATTCTCGTCTATATTCTTATGTTCATAACCCCACCTGCGGGCCAGTTTAATAGCCGTTTCCCCAGCTTCTACTCCGCTGTTCATTGGCAGCACCCGGTCATATCCGAAATAATTGCAGATAAACTGTTCGTATTCGCCCAATTTATTATTATGAAACGCACGGCTGGTGAGCGTTAGGCTTTTGGCCTGTGTGGTAAGTGCATCAATAATGGCGGGATGGCAGTGCCCCTGATTTACGGCACTGTAGGCCGATAAAAAATCGAAGTATTTTTTACCCTCTACATCCCAAAGGTAAACACCTTCCCCGCGCTCCAATACCACCGGCAGCGGATGGTAATTATGTGCTCCGTAGTGGTTCTCGAGTTCAATAAAATAATTGGTTGGGTTATGCATTACCTCATTCATAGGCACAAAGGTAATAAATTACTGCGCAAACCGTGAGTGGGTTGTTATTTTAGTATGTACTTAATTGGAGATGATTACGCGCTATTTATACAGGTAATACTCAAAAATATCCCTGGTAAGAATGGCAATCAGCTTTTCGGTATTTTCATAACTTTCATTTGAGTTCATTACAAAAACTGAAACAGCTAAATAGTTTGTACCCGGAACATGATAAATAATCCCCACATCATTGCAGGCACCAATAAGGGTGTCATTCCACGAACCGGTTCCGGTTTTGTGTGCTGCTTTAATGCCGTCAGGTAACTGCCCAATCAGCCGCATATGCGAGGTGGAATCATTGATCATAAAATGCAACAGGTAGCGGGTGTTTGTTTCATTCAATATCTTACGGTCATGAAAAGCTGAAAGCAAACAGGTCATTGCCACAGGGCTGCTTGTATTTTCATACATGCGCTGTGGTTTAGCGCCTATTTCTGCTTCTGTAAATTTTATGTGCATGCCATTAAAACCCCGGTTGCGTATAAAGGTATCCACCACCCCGGGGCCGCCAAGCAACTCAAACAGCAGGTCGCATGAAAGGTTGTCGCTGTAGGTCATCATGTACATGAGCAGGCTGTCAACCGTCATGTAGAAATTACTGCCCGGATTTTGTTTTTTCAGCGGACTCCATGAAAACTTATCGAGCATTTCTTTGCTTAAAAAAACTTTTTGCTGCAACGATATCTTTCCGCTTTCCACCCGATTCATGACTGCCAGAGCAAGAGGAAACTTGTAAACGCTTTGTGTGGCAAATGCTATATGGTTGTTAACGGAAAACGTGTCGCCCGTTGCCTGTTCATAAACGGCTATCCCCACGGTTGCTTTATACCGGGAGATGGTTTGCTCAAGGGATTTTATCAGTTGTGTTTTATTGGTGATTACCGGTTTGCTGTCACGGTAAACAGTTTGCTGGGCACACAGATTAAAAACCGTAAACCAAATTGCCGTAATCGTAAAAAATATTTTTTTCATGTCTTATAAATTGCCGATTGAAACCGTAAAAGCAGAGGTCACAGCAGACTGCCTGTTTGTAGGGCTTACTCACAACCTGTTTAAAGGCCATTTCTCTTTTTGTAAATCATCACAAGTTCATCAAGCGCACGGTCCTGCTTTAAAATTTCCTGATACGGTTTATCAATGGCTTTTATTTCTTCTTTAATTTCCTGGTTATCGCCTCCCAGGGTTGAGATATAATCGGCCCACGATTTACACAAGTTAACGTATCGCTCTACCGTGTTCAATTGATTTTGCAAAAAATCGTACAGCTCATTTTTGCCCTTTGCCTCTTTCACCATATTAAGCTCGGCCCTGAAAGCATTGATGGCTTCCTGAGTGGTTTTACAGTGATTGTTTTTTAGTTCCATCGAAATGGATGGCCATTGCGAACGATCCAACTCTGCCCGGCTGTTTGCTACAAAACTACGGTCCATGCAACCGGTTAAGGCATTAACGATGTCTACAAATTTATTTATGTTGCGGTTGTAAATGGCAAACACTTCCCTGCTCAGGGTGTCTTTGCGTTTTAAAGCGGCTTCCTTTGCCAGCCGCGCTTTCTCGGCCTGTGCAGCGGCCAGTTCATCCTGTTTTCGTTGGCTCTCATCCCTTCCCGAAATGTCGATGTACAACCTGATGCCATTTAATTTTACCGAAGCCGCTCCCCCTGAGAAATCTCCGGCATCTTCAAATTTGAAAGGTATTATCTGCTTACCTGCTTTGTCAATATAACCCCATTTGCCGTCCATATATCCGCCTTTTCTCACAGCGGCCACCCCATCGCTAAAATCGCGGGCATTATCAAACGAAAAAGGAATAATTTCTTTTCCGGTTTTATCAATAAACCCATACTTGCGATTTAGTTCGGCATAAGCAAGCCCCTCGCTAAAATAGCCTACACTTTCGTACAGAAACGGAATGACCACCTTACCGCTTTTATCTATAAATCCCCATTTGTCGTTTAGTCTGGCTCCGGCCCGGTCTTCTCTGAATTTATCGATGACTTCGTACATACATGGAATAACTTCCTTACCGGTTTTATCAATAAACCCGACTTTCCCGTCCAACGTCACCCGCGCCATTCCGTTTTCGAAATCGCTGCACGAAGTGTACATCATCGGAATAATTATTTTTCCGCTTTGGTCAATATACCCATAGAGGTATTTTTTGGCCGATACCAAAGCCAGCCCTTCTTTGAAATCGTTTGCAGCAAGGTATTTGGCAGGGAGCACAATATCGCCATGTTCGTCTTTAAACCCCCATTTACCGTTATCGGCTTTAAACGATCTTAAGTTTTGGGCAAAAAGGGTGGTTTGCACCAATAGGAAAAGCAGTACGGATACTAATTTAATCTGTAAATTCATGAATCGGCATTTTAAAAATTATGGAGTAAAAATAATATTTCTATTATTAAAACAATACAATTTCCCGTAAAACAAACCCCTGACTAACTCTTATAAAGCCAAAGCTCACATCACCCGTCTTTCTGCATTTGTTAATGGGTTGCCATGATGTTTATTTTTTCGATTTTTTTCAGATGCAATTCAATATGGCGGTCGTGGGCTTTGTTTGCATATTCGCTGATGATTTCCAGAATATCGTAATCAATAAAATTACATTCGCTGCCGTCAATAGTCAGTACGCTGTATTCGGGTACCTCGTCTAAGGTTTTTCTTAATTTTACTTTGTTTAAAAACGTAACGTTACTGTTTAGTTTGATATAATACGTTTCAATACCCTGATGCTGTGTTTGGGTTATTTTATACTCGGCCCTGAAATTATTTTGAATTATAAAATAAACCGAAATTAAAAGTCCGATGCTTACCCCGACAAGCAGGTCGGTGAGCAGAATAACAATAATGGTAATTAAAAAGGGCAGAAACTGTTTCCATCCCAATTTCCACATATGCGCATACAGCCCCGGCTTTGTTAAATTATAACCTGTAACCAACAGAATGGCCGAAAGGGATGCATACGGAATTTTATTGAGTAAAAAAGGCACAAACAACACGGCAAACAACAAAAAAAGGCCATGTGTAAATGCCGAGAGTTTTGTTCTGCCTCCCGCATCAATATTGGCTGCTCCTCTCACCACCACTGCCGTAATTGGAATGGCACCCACAAGCCCGCAGGTTATATTGCCAATTCCCTGCGCCACCAGTTCGCGGTTTACCGGTGTAATGCGGTTTCGCTTGTCTAATTTGTCAATGGCTTCAATACAAAGTAAGGTTTCTAAGGTGGCGAGTAATCCTATTACTATTCCGTATTTCCATATTTCGGCAGTAGAAAAAAGTTTGTCGAAGTGAGGGAACGAAATATCGGAGAAAGCCGATAACGGAATATGTACCAACTGTGTTTCTTTAAGCGATAAAGAAGATGCCAAAGAAGTAAAAACCATATTTGCCGTAATTCCAAAAACCACCACTAAAAGCGGTGCCGGAATTATTTTTCCTTTTTTGGCAAACGGTTGCTGCATCACCGCCATGATGATTAGCGACACAACGCTTATCAAAATGGTACCTCGTGTCATTTCACTGTTGAACTCGCGAAAATTGCTCAACAAATGAGGGGAAGAAAAAAGCTGAAGAAAGCCGCTGGTCCAAAAATCGGGCTGGTCGTAACCTAACGCAAGCGGAATTTGTTTTGAAATAAGTATAATGCCAATGGCAGCCAGCATTCCTTTAATAACCGATGACGGAAAGTAGTAGGCAATTACACCCAGTTTAAGCAAGCCAAGCAGGAGTTGAAATAAACCGGCTACTATCACTGCAAGCAAAAACACTTTGTAATCGCCCAGCGAAACAATGCAGGCGGCAACCACGGTGGTTAAACCTGCGGCAGGGCCTGAAACAGCCAACTGCGAACCGCTGATTAACGACACCACCAGCCCGCCAATAATACCTGATAAAATCCCGGCATAAAGCGGTGCCCCCGAAGCCAGCGCAATACCCAAACACAACGGAAGGGCCACAAGAAAAACGGCTAATCCGGCAGGCAGGTCGTGCTTAAGCCAAATAATTTTGTAATATGTTATTGTCCGTTTCACCTACTAATAAAATGCCGGAGCAAAGATAGGTATTACAGGGTTACGGGTTTACTGATTTAAATCGTGTTTCCACTCTCCCCCATTTGAGCAAATGGAGTTCAGGGAATAACAATTAATCCGAAGTCTGAATTTTCCTGTACAATGTAAGCTTACACGGTATAAACGATATTTTTAACTCCAATTTTTTCAATGAATTGGGTTATGGCTGTTTCGTGCTGCCAGCTTTCATTAGTGCACAATTATTTTACTTACAGCATTCGTTTCTTTTTCTCTGATGAAGTAAAGACCCGGACTGAGTTTTTCATTTATGCTTTGCTGTGTATTATCAATCAAGTATGTATTTAATATTTGCCCTGTACTATTCATTAACTCAAATTCTCCGCTTCTTTCAGTCAGGATATTGAATTCCCCGTTATTCGGGTTGGGAAATATTTTAAATTCCGGGGTTTTAAGAAAGTCATTCAGCCCGGTTGAACCCGAAGTGCCATACTTCACTAATTTATCTGCAGCAGTATTGCCGCCAGCGTCAGTGAATTTTCCGGCAATGTATAGATCAGAACCTGAAACGGCTATCTCGTACACCTCCTCATTTAATCCTGCCCCAACGGCCTCCCACGAAGTTCCGTTATATTTTGCAATATTGTCAGCCAAAGTTAATCCCATTGCATCCTGGAATTTGCCTCCCACATAAACAGAAGAACCAATAATCTCTATATCCGAAATCCAACTTGCTCCTGAAGAAGTAAAATTCCCCATCAAATCCCAGCTGGTACCGTTGTACTTTGCAATTTTAGCAGGGAATTCACCACCGATATATAAATTATTGTTAGCGTCAAAAACAATTTTATATACCGCCCCTACCTGACTGCCCCATCCGTACACCTGTTGAAACGAAGAACCGTCCCACTTTGTTAAATAATTTGCAACACCTCCGTTGCTCGAATAAAAATTTCCACCTATATATAATTCATTGTTATGAACCGCAAGCGCACTGACAACCGTGAATGAATTGGTGCTTACAACCTGCGAACCAAGCGCACTCCATGAAGTTCCGTTCCATTTAGCCACATAATCGGCATCAGGATTCCCTCCTGCATTGGTAAATGCACCGGCCACAATAATATCGGTTCCCATTTGAACAATATCCCTAACATAACCGTTTAATCCGCCTCCCAACGCATGCCAGGTACCTGTAGTAATATTCCATCTAGCTATCATATCCATATTGGTATCTCCGGCTGCATTAATAAAATGGCCTCCCACGTAAATATTATCGCCAATTTTAACGGCACTGGTTACCCCGATTACAGATCCCCATCCCCCCATTTTATTCCAGTTTCCATTGGAGAATTTACCATACGTAAAAATATCCGACCCGCTAACAAACATATTATCAGCATAAATATCACTCCCATCAATGAGAATGGTGCTGCTTGTTATTGAATAGTTGCCCGCACCTACGGGAGAAAATGTTTGAGCGCTAGCAATCGCTGAAACTAAAACGCAAATCGTTGTGAGAAAAAATGTAGCTCTTTTCATTGTAAATAATTTTAGGTTAAGGTTACACACAATAAGCCATATGCCTGTTTCTGGTTTTTTATACCAGTTGATATATGGATATTATACGAGGATTAAATTTTAATTGGCTGCAAAATTATAAATATCTTCCCGCTCGTAAATAGTACAGATGTACCAGATATGTAGTGATGGCATTCATTGATATCTTTGTGAAATTGCATATGAGTAAAAAATGGCGCTTATTTTATTGCTTATGCCTGTTCCATTTGGGAGCATTAAATCTCTGTGCCCAGTCACCGGAAACAATGCTGCAACAAGCGGGTGAATTTTACGATCAGAACAATTACGCTCATGCTCAGGAAAAGTACTTGCATGCGCTTAAGCTGGCAGAAGAAGAAAATAATCCTGAAGTCATGGCCAGGGCATCTTTTGCCATCGCAAATTGTCATTATCATTTGCGCGACAGGCAAACAGCTCTTAAATGGTTTTATCGTACACTCGACATCGCAGATAAACATCACCTCGATTCGATTCAAACATCTGCACATTACTTTACAAGCGTAGTTTATATTGAAACAGGGAAAATTGACTCTGCCGAAAAATATGCATACAAAGCAATCAAAACCTGGAAGGCAAAAAAAGATTATGCCTCTCTCGCGCGTGCGCTTCTGGCTCTTTCTGATTTATATCTGAACACCACAAAAGATAAACAAAAAGCCGAAAACACCATCAACATAGCCGAACATTATGCCCTGCTTTCCAACAATAAAAATTCAATGGCATTTGCCGCTATGAAAAGATATTTTTTACATTCTTTGCTACGAAATGACTTTAAAACGGCTTTGCACTATATCAATAAAGCTGAAAAGTTGTACCTCGAAACCGGAGACAGGGAAGGCATAGGGTATGCGTATAGTTTTAAAGCCGAATGTCTCGCCAAACTGGGTGATACCACCGCTGCAGATTATTTCTGGAAATGGTTTGCATTTAAAGACTCCATTTTTCAGGTAGAGAAAACCGTACATCTGGCAAAATATGAAACGCTGTACGAAACAGAAAAAAAGGAGCGGGAAAATAAATTGCTGCAACAGGAGAACGAATTAAACCGTCTGGTGCTGGTAATAGTTGGCGTTGTATTTCTGTTACTCATTGTGCTGGGCATGTGGTTATACAATCGCTACAACCTTAAAAAGAAACAGCAGGAATTTTTAATGATACAAAGCCTTCAAAAAGATAAGGAACGTATTGCACGGGATTTGCACGATAGCGTAGGCGGACAGCTCTCTTACATCATTTACTCATTAGACGGTATTAATGATGAAGAAGAAAAAAAACGGGCTGAAGTAACCAACAGCATCAACCAGTCGGTAAGAACTGTTATTAACAATTTGCGCGAAACAATATGGGCCATAAGTGATGCCAATATTAACGTGCAGGATTTTTCTGACAAATTAAAAGTATATGCCCGAACAATGTTTAACCACAGCACAACCAGAATTAATTTCACCGAAAACATAAGAACCGAACGGGAACTAAATGCCCTATTGGGATTGAATCTTTACCGGATTTGTCAGGAAATTTTAACCAACGCCTTTAAATATGCCAACGCTACAGAAGTGAAAATTGATTTGTTGTGCGAAGAAGAAAAACTGCTCATCTCCATCAGTGATAACGGTATTGGTTTTGACACCAGGCAAAAAAATAAAGAACAATACGGATTGCAAAACATTAAAAAACGGGGAGCTGAATTTGGGATATCACTTTCGCTCGAAACAGAAATAAACAAAGGAACAAAATACATGCTCCGGGTATAAATGCACTGCTTTATCCGGCTCGGTTATTATGCTTGAATAACATAGGTAAATTTGAACAATGATTTATATTGCAATTGTTGATGATAAAAAAAGTTTATGCCAGACTCTCAAAGAAAAATTGAGTCGCTTTGAAGAGTATGAAGTGGTGTTTACTGCCGAAAACGGGAAAGCCTTTCTCGAAGCCATGCGGGAAGCACGACAATTCATAGAACCTGATGTGGTGTTAATGGATATTGACATGCCTGTAATGAATGGCATTGAAGCGGTATCTGAGGGCAAACTGCGTTTTCCCAATACACGCTATTTGATGCTTACCATTTTTGATGAGGATGAAAAAATATTCAGTGCTATAAAAGCAGGTGCAGACGGATACCTGCTAAAAGACGAACCAACCGAAAAAATAAAGGAAGCGATTGATAATTTATTGCAAAATGAAGGGGCACCCATGTCGCCAAGTATTGCAAGAAAGGTGTTGAGTATGCTTACCAATACAAAACAACCATTTAATACATCAGAAAAAACACCACCTGAAAACGAATACAACCTTACCGACCGGGAAACGGAAATTTTAACCCTGCTGGTAGATGGGCTGGAGTATAAAGAAATAGCGCAAAAACTGGGATTAAGCCCAAACACCGTTCGCAATAATGTTACAAAAATTTACAGCAAACTTCATGTTACATCAAGAATGCAGGCCGCCAAGCTGGTGAAACGGCAATAGTATCTCTTTAAAAAAATCCGGAAATGCTAAGCTGAAAAATTTATCAGATGCGAAAGGGTAAGGCGCGTTGCTCAGAGTAACGTAATCACATCCCCCTATGACTTTCCCGCAATGGCGGGACTACAGCGGTAAACTCAGTCTGACAATGCAGGGAAATCGCTGCAAGGGGGACAATCCAATCAGAGAAATCAGTGCAATCAGTGGCTCTTTTTCATCCCCCTACCCCCTTCGCTCATTCGCATACCCACCGCTGCAAGGGGGACGAGAAAGGGTAAAACAAAACGGATGACTGATACGCTACCAGTCACCCGTTGAATTGGAAAAATGAATTTGAATTATCGGAGTAATACTTTTTGAATAAAATGGGTGTTGCCCGAGTTCCATTCAACAAACACCATTCCGCGAGGTAAATCGACAATGTCTACCGGAATGGTACCATTAAACGGCATTACTTTTTCTTCTTTTAACGTGCGGCCCAAAATATCAGTTATTCTGAGTGTACCGGCCGATGTGCTGCTTCCTTTCAGGTTCAGTACATTTCCGGCAGGATTAGGATATAACATGAACGAACCTGTGTTGAACTTTTTAACCGATGTAAAAAAAGGAAGATTGGGATTAACATACTTGCGATAAGCATTTGAATCAAGTACAATAAACTGGTGCATCATTCCATTGTCTTCATGTGTTAATATATGGCAATGGTACATAAAGCCCATCATCGGGTCGATGGTATCCGATCCATAATAATCAAAGGTAGTTACAAAGCGCAGTGCACCGAAAGCAGGTACCAGTACATCATCTTTATATCCACGCATATTTACAGGCAAAGGTTTTGGATTACCTGTATACGACATGAGTACATTCCCTAACGTATCACTTATATCCAGTACCTGAAACTGCACTTTATGGATATGAAACGGGTGATAAACATTTGTTTTATTTACAATATTCCATATTTCTTTACGGCCTACCAGTATGGTATCGTCCAAGCGCATCATGTCCATGGTATCCCCGTCAATGGTCCAGAACGGGCCACCTCCCCCGGTATTATTATTTTGGTTTCCTAAAACTTTAGTGCGAGTGGTATCTACATTGCTAATATCAACTACATAAGGCAGCAAATTAGCAGGAACTGAATAGGATTGTTTTGGTTTAATGGTGGTATCAATTTCAAATGCCATAATTGCGTTTTTACATTGAGAAGCAAAGCTTCCTGTAATGTAACCCGGACTAGCCCCTCCCGGAGGCGGACCCGCGATGGGCAGCGAAGCACTGCGATTGCTAAGATAAATACGCGATTTTGGTGCTTTGCCTGTTAAATTAACAAGCACTTCGTAACGTTCACCTGGTCCTAAAATAAGCGAGTCAATTGCAATCACGTTATTAACATAGCCGCCATCAGTTGCAATAAGGTACATGGGAAGGTAGGAAGCAGGTGAACCGGTGCTATCGCTTCCAATAGCTATCTGAAATGCCTTGCGGTAGGCTCCGTTCAATAAACGCAAACGAATTAACGCAGGTGGAACTTTCATGTATCCATTCATAAGTCCGTTTACCAGTGTGAATGGACCATTACCCGGATTATGAATTACACCAAACGGGCCGAGTACATTGATAGAAGTAATTGTATCAATACCAGAACCGGAAGTAAAATTGAAGTTTTTATCCTGTATCACTACAGGAAAATCATTCGTATCATAGCTATGCGGTAATATACTCCATAACGAGTCTGCGGTATTTTCAACAATGAGCATTCCGGCCAAACCATTTATAACCTGCAACACGGTGCTATCCATTAAATGCGCATGATACCAGCATGTTTGTACCGGGTCAACCACTTTAAAATTACTTGGAAAAGTGCTGTTTGGCGGAATAACTTCATGCGGCCCGCCATCCATATCGGCCGGTAAATTTAAACCATGCCAGTGAATGGTGGTGCTTTGTCCGTTAATTCTGTTTACGGAAGATAAATTAAGCATTTGACCGCCTCGCCAAACCATTGTAGGACCCAGATAGGTGGCCTGATTGTAGGCCATTGTGGGGATAGGTTTGTTGAATAGGAGTGTGTCACCTCCAATGCCTGATGGAGTAGTTTGAGATGGATAAAAGTTGTGACTTGAATCGTGAGCAGTAATGGTAAAATTACCGTTCGCACTTTTTAGTAATGGCGGATTGGTAATAAGCTGATTGTAACGCTGCGCCCAGACAGCCTGTACCGAAAGCAACAGCATAACGGTTGCTAAGTTTTTAAGTAGCTTTGTTTTCATAAAAGAATTATTTAAGGTAATTATAATTAAGTAGGTTTGTTACTGTAAAGACTAATCGAAAACCGGTTTCACCATATCGTTTCTCACTTGTACAGCACAATGATATGAATAATTGTTCCGAAAATAAAAAAAACTTTTACCGGGCCAACAGGTCTTTCTACATATTCAGGAAAAACGGTAATTTCGTCAGTAGAATTAATGTGGAATGAAAATAAGTTATATCCTGCTTGCCGCACTCAGTTGCTTTATTTACACCATTCCTTTGCGTGCTCAAACCAATCCGATTACCAACGGAAGTTTTGAGAACTGGAATACCATTCCGAATAGTGGTGGAGCCATGGATCCCGCCAATTGGCGTTCGTTTAATCAATACACCGTTAACGGAAATATTGCAGGTATTTCCCAATCGCCCGATGTGTACCGGGGTTTTTATTCGTTGCAGATTACGCCTTTACAAAGTGCTTCGCTAAACGATACCCTTACCAGTGGAATTATGAGCGGTTATCCGGGTATTGATCCATTCGACCTTGCGTTTTCATGGACGGGCTCGGGTTTTTCTAATCCCGAACAAAAAATTTACGGCTACTACAAGTACACCCCCGATACCGCGTTTGCCGATTCGGCCTACCTCATTTTATATGCTACCGGTACCGGCAATTTATGGGGATACCACACATTTACTCCATCGGCCACATATACACTTTTTGAAGTTACGGCTACAGGAAATCCCACTGCTACCACCAATCTCTCCATTGTGTTTTATTACCGCAGCAATAATACGCTTGCAGTGCCCAAGGGAAAACTGCTCATTGACGAATTAAGTACCGATAACCCGAACAGCGTAGCAAAAAAAGCAAGGCGTGAGGAAGTGCAGGCCTACCCGAATCCGGCAGGAACTACCCTGTATATTCCGGTTCCTGACCATTTACAAAACAACCGGCCTGCGTTGCGTTTAACCACCACACAGGGAAAACTTATTACCGATGGTTTTGATTATAACTTCACCAGTTCCGAAAGCATAGTGTTTACCCGCAAAAATTTACCGGCCGGAATGTATGTGGCCACCCTTTATACTGAAAGCGGAGAACAATACTATTTCACAGTGGTGCTGCAATAGCAATAAGCCACCACACCAAAAACAAAAGAGGCCGAAGCAAATTGCTTAGGCCTCTTTTATGGAATATACCGGATAATTACTTGGCGAAATTAACGGCACGTTTTTCACGTATCACCGTAATTTTTATTTGTCCGGGGTAAGTCATTTCTTTTTGAATGCGCGTAGCCAGATCGAATGAAAGTACATCGGCCTGTTCATCAGTAATTTTTTCGCTTTCTACAATTACACGCAATTCACGTCCGGCCTGGATGGCAAATGATTTTTCGACTCCGGGGTATGAAAGGGCCATTGCTTCGAGATCTTTTAAACGTTTAATATAATTCTCTACATCCTCTCTGCGTGCACCGGGGCGCGAACCTGAAATGGCATCGCACGCCTGAATTACGGGTGCAATAAGGCAGTTCATTTCAATTTCATCGTGGTGGGCACCAATGGCATTTACCACATCCGGATGCTCTTTATATTTTTCGGCCAGTTGCATGCCGAGTAATGCGTGTGGTGTTTCGGGATTATCATCCGGCACTTTTCCAATATCGTGAAGTAATCCGGCACGTTTAGCCAGCTTTACATTCAGTCCCATTTCGGCAGCCATGGTAGCACAAAGATTAGCCACTTCGCGTGAGTGCTGCAACAGGTTTTGTCCGTATGATGAACGATACCTCATGCGGCCCACCATGCGCACCAGTTCGGGGTGCAGACCATGAATGCCCATATCAATACACACGCGTTCTCCTATTTCTACTACTTCTTCTTCAATTTGTTTTTTCACTTTAGTCACCACCTCTTCAATGCGGGCCGGGTGAATACGGCCATCGGTTACCAGGCGGTGCAATGAAAGGCGGGCAATCTCCCTGCGAATGGGATCGAAGCCTGAAAGAATAATTGCTTCAGGAGTATCATCCACAATAATTTCAATTCCGGTGGCGGCTTCCAGTGCGCGGATATTTCTTCCTTCGCGGCCAATGATACGCCCTTTCATTTCGTCACTTTCAATATGAAATACCGAAACCGAGTTTTCAATAGCCTGCTCGGCTGCGGTGCGCTGAATGGTTTGGATTACAATTTTCTTGGCGTCTTTTACAGCAGTAAGTTTGGCTTCGTCCACAATATCTTTTGCCATCACCATGGCCTGTGTGCGTGCCTCATCTTTCAAAGCTTCAATCATCTGGGCTTTGGCTTCTTCGGCACTCATACCCGCCACTTTTTCGAGTGTTTTAATTTGCGACTGAAGCGCTTTGTCCAATTCTTCCTTTTTGTGATTTACAGCTTCAACCTGACGCGTGTACTGCTCTTTCAGTTTCTCCAGCTCATTTTCTTTGCGCTGGGTGTTTTCCATTTTCTGATTGAGGCTTTGCTCCTTTTGTTTAATTCTGGTTTCGGCCTGCGAAATGTGATTGTTTTTGGCATTCACTTCTTTTTCGTGCTCGGCCTTAAGTTGCATAAAACGTTCTTTTGCCTGCAACTCCTTGTCTTTGCGAATTACCTCGGCCTTGGCTTCGGCTTCTGCAATAATGCCTGATGCTTTCCCTTTTTGCTGACTACCGGCAATAAACCAGGTAATCAAAGCGCCTATGATTGCAGCAGCAATAATTAATACAATTTCTAAAATTCCCATCTTCTCCTTTTTCTATTTAATAATTTAACATAAGGTATATACCATACACCGGGATGAAGGGAGAAAAACGTAAATGAGGATGAATTCAGATTTCAATATCGCGCAACGACTCACTTAGTCTTGCAATGGCTTCGGCCACGCGATGGTCTTCAACAGGTTGAACATCTTTGATGCTTAAATTTTCAGTGGCCAGCTCAAGTGCGCACATGGCTAGTACGTCTTGTTTATCTTTTACGGAAAAATGTTCAAAGTATGCTTTCACCCGTTGGTTAATCATGTTAGCAGCTTCCCTCACCCTTGCTTCGTCTGCTTCGGCAATCTTCAGCGGGTAATGTCGGTCGGCTATATTAACTTTTATCTGTAATTCACTCATTTTGTTGTACGCCTTCTCAGTCGCTTAACAATCTGATGCATGTATCGATTTCCCTGATATACTGATTGATTAGCCTTTTATGCTCCTTCACATCGGTATGCGACAGGGTTATCGCATTTGCAAGTTTACTGATTTTATTCGTTTCTTCCAGTTCCTTGTGGGCATTTTTTTGTGCGTCCAATTCTGACTGCATCCCGGCCAACTTCACCTCAAGATTCTGAATTTTAGCTTGTTCAGCATCCAGCAGCTGTTTAAGCCGTTTAACTTTTTTTTGAATTTCGGTTAATTGGTCAAGCAGGGCCTTGCTCATTGCCTTATTTCAGCGTTCAATTGTTTGCGATAATTCTCTACCAGTTTTTGCATCACTTTATCCACCTGTTCGCTCGTAAGGGTTTTTTCGGTATCCTGCAAAATAAAACTGAGGGCATACGATTTTTTCCCTTCCGGAAGTTTATTTCCTTCATACATATCAAACATATCCACGGCACGCAACAGTTTACGTTCCGTTTCATGAGCAATACGTTCGAGGTCGGCAAATTTTACCTGCTTATCAATTAACATGGATAAATCCCTGCGCACCTCCGGATATTTGGCAACGGGGGTTACCACGGTGGTACTTGCCGATTCGGCACGGCACATACTATCCCAGTTAAGGTCGGCATAAAAAACCGGAGCCTCAATATCGTATTTTTTTGCCAGCGCTGCCGAAACCATTCCGAATTCGCCTATCACTTTGCCATCTCTCAGCAATCTGGTACAGGTTGATAAGTAAGCCGTATGTTCGTTCATCGTTTCGAACTGTGTAATTCCGGCTTTGGCTAACAATTCTCCCACAAATGTTTTCAGGTAATAATAGCTTACATCGACAGCGGGGGTATTCCAGTTAGGCTGATTTTGTTTGCCTGTAATCCATAATGCCAGGTGATTTTGCTCTATATAGGTATTGGCTTCCTTATGGTAGGTTTTTCCAAATTCGTAAATTTTTAAATCGGCCTGTTTGCGGTTGGTATTGTATTGAATGGTTTGCAGCCCGTAAAACAACATGGTTTGCCTGAGTACATCAAGTTCATTGCTGAGTGGATTAAGGATGGTTACCAACGATTTTTTTTCTTCATCGGTATAATTGGCCGATGAGGTGAGGCTGAATCCGTAAATTTCATTGAACCCGCTGTGCGAAAGAAAATCTCCGGTACGCGAACGGAAGCGGAAAAATTTTTCTTCGGGCGTAACCGATATACATGAACGAATGGAAGCAGGAATATCTATTTGATTGTACCCGTAAATGCGCATGATTTCCTCGGCAATATCTACGTCACGGGTTACATCCACACGGTAAGCGGGCACGGTTAATATCCAATCATCATTGCCTGCATCGGTACTTATTTTTATTTCGAGTCGGTTTAAAATGGTTTTTATTTCGTCAGCTGCAATTTCTTTTCCTGCCAGTTTGCAAAAACGTTTCAGATTAAATGATACCCGGTGCGGAGCTATTTTAGCCGGATACACATCAACTATACCTGAGGAAACTTCTCCTCCTGCCAGTTCCATAATAAGATGTGCCGTGAGTTCCATGGCATCCATGGTCATATCGGGGTCGGTGCCGCGTTCAAACCTGAATGATGCATCGGTACTTAGCGCATGCGCTTTAGCTGCCTTGCGTATAACAGCCGGGTTAAAATAAGCACTTTCAATAAACACTTCGGTAGTTTCCTCGTTTATTCCCGAATCAAGACCGCCAAAAACACCGGCCATTGCCATTGGTTCAACGGCATTGCATATCATCAGTTCAAAACCATGCAATTTGCGTTCGGTTTTATCAAGGGTGGTAAACAGTGTGCCTGCCTCAGCCTTTTTTACCACAATTTTATTCCCTTTTATTTTGCTCACATCAAATGCGTGAATGGGCTGCCCAATGCTGTGCAATACATAATTGGTAGCATCAACAATATTATTAATAGGACTCAGCCCAATTGCCTTTAATCGGTTTTGCAACCAAACGGGTGAAGGTTGTACTTTTACGCCACTCACCACACAACCCGAATACCTCGGACAGGCATTGCTATCTTCTACTACCACTTCAATTTTTGAAGTTCCCTTTACCGCAGGTAATTGCCTGCGCCAGGTTTTAAGAGGTACATTTTTTACCGCAAAAATATCGCGTGCCACACCCAGATGCGAAGCGGCATCACCTCTGTTGGGTGTTAATCCGATTTCAAAAACAGTATCGGTGTACACAGGCAGAATTTGTGACAGCGGAATACCCACTTTAGTTTCAGCGGGCAATACCATAATGCCTGCATGACTTTGTCCTAAACCAATTTCATCCTCGGCACACAACATTCCTTCTGAAACTTCCCCCCGTATTTTGCTTTTGGAAATTTTAAAAGGTTCGCCAGCGGTTGGATACAGCGTAGTACCCACCAGAGCCACGGCTACTTTTTGTCCGGCAGCCACATTGGGGGCACCGCAAACTATTTGTAACGGAGTACCGGTTCCGGCATCAACGGTTGTCACCCGCAAGCGGTCGGCATTGGGATGCTGCACACAGGTAAGCACCTCACCGGTAACCAATCCCTGCAATCCCCCTTTTACGGGAGAGTATTCTTCATAATGCTCTACTTCAAGTCCGCAGTTGGTTAATACCTGTTCAATTTCAGGGGCCGAAAGTGTATTTTCTATAAAATCGTTGAGCCAATTGAGTGAAATCTTCATAAGGCAACGAAATTAAAGAATTTAGTTTGGTGGTTAAAGAAAGAAACGAAAGAAGATGAAAACTATAACCTACTGATTAAACGGGAAGTGCTAAAGTTTTGCGAATTACTGAATATTAATTGTATTATTGTAATGTCCTGAACGGGACAGTACACGCATAGGTGTATCAAGGGTTTCGCCAGAAAAATAACTACAGCTTTCGTTAAACCATTTTGCACAGGATTTTTTATTTTGAACAAACAAGAACATTTAAATTCAATACATGAAAAAGGGCACAGTTAAATTTTACAATATCGAAAAGGGATATGGTTTTATAACCGACTCCGAAACCAATACCGATATTTTTGTTCACCGCACAGGTCTTAAATCTCCCATTCGTCAGGGAGATCAGGTTACATTTGATGTTGAAAACGGGAAAAAAGGACTTACCGCTGTAAACGTTGAACGCGGGTAAGTTTAAATCTGTTCAATTTCATTTTACCTAACCCCAAACAATCCACATGGAAGTAGTTTTCAGGCCAAGTCAGAAATCGTTTTTTAATACGCTTCGCAACAGAGTAAACCAGCATTTCAGTGAGCATCAAATTACCCATGAGGGGAATGCCGCGCTTTACTCCAAAACAATAATCATCTCCGCTTTATTGCTTGTCAATTATACGCTGCTTGTTTTTTTTACTCCGCCTCAGGTGTGGTTACAAATTACCTTATGCATTTCGCTGGGAATTTTATTTGCGCTGGTTGGATTTAACATGATGCACGATGGTTCGCACGGGAGCTATTCAAATAACAAGGTGTTAAACACCATTATGGCCTACACTCTGAATATACTCGGGGGAAATGCCCTTATATGGCATCAGAAGCATAATTTAAATCACCACACGTATACCAATATTGAACATCTGGATGATGATATTGATTTGAAACCTTTTTTACGTCAGCATCCGGGACAAAAAAAGAAATGGTTTCACCGGTATCAGCATGTTTATGCTTACCTGCTGTATGCCGCTACTTTTTTCTTCTGGGTTTACATACGCGATTTTATGAAGTACTTCACCGGCAAAATTGCTGAAGATACTCCTATCAGAAAATGGACATTGGGAGAACATTTTATTTTCTGGTTTTCGAAAGCAGTTCACATCACCATTTTTATACTTATTCCGTCATCGCAGGTAGGACTTGGGCATACACTTATCGGGTATGTGATAATGGCCACCTTTCTTGGTTTTATTTTATCGAGCGTATTTCAGTTAGCCCATATTTTTGAATCGAGTTTTTTTCCGGTAGTTCCTGAACAAAACAAACCCATGGATATTGAAACGGAATGGGCCGTTCATCAGATACGCACCACTGCCGATTTTGCCGCAGGAAGCAAAGTGCTTACCTGGATGCTTGGCGGATTAAATTACCAGATGGAACATCATTTATTTCCCAAAATAAGTCATGTGCATTACCCGGCCATTCATCCTATTGTACTTGAAACCTGCAAGGAGTTCGGGGTTGATGTGTTAGCTCATCCTACTTTAATGAGTGCGCTGCGTTCGCATACCCTCTACCTGAAACAAATAGGCACTGCCTGATCAGTGGTTTCCGAAATTTTTCTCCCCTGCTTCAATTCGCACAGGTAATTGATTTTCCTTTGGAGGAATGGGGCAATAAAATCCGGTTGGATTATACACGCAATACGGATTATAAGCGTAATTAAAATCGATATTCACCTTCTCTTCTTTTGGAATGCGGAAATCAAGATACCTGCCTCCGCTATATGTTTCTTTCCCGTTGGTTAAATCGGTGAAGGGAATAAACAGGTAATCCTCCTGCCCTTTGCCCGATGCAATTTCAGGACTCTGATATACCACAAGGGTGCAGGCCGTTTGGTTAATGGTAAAATATAACTCACCATACTTCACATACACATACGAAGTGTCATTTGTGGCGGGCAGCGCAAACGGTTTTTCGCCAGATACTTTTTTAAATACAGCTTCTACATTAAAGGTTTCGTTTGGCGGAAAATAATGGAGTCCGGTAAATGATCCTATCTCCTTTTTGGGAAGCGGTGACGTATTCCAGTCGCGAAAGCGTTCGTCTTTTTGGCTGCGGTGTTCATCAAGGCTTAATACTTTTGCCTCGGTAACGGGCGGTGCCGAACTGCACGATGCAAAAAATGCGAGTGCTGCACCCAGTATAAATATGGTTAGTAAAGTTCTGTTTCGGCACATTGCAGTACATCTTTACTCACCGCATCTTTGTGCACCAGCGCATACACATGCATATTGGTTGTTTTCCATGAAGGATCTAATGCAACGGTATATTCCTTTTCAAAAACGCGTCCGGTTACAATGGGTGCATTGAGCAGGTTGCCGCTGAAACTGGTGATCAGTTTTCGCAGCACATGGTTATGCTCATAATCGTGCACTACTATTCCGCCATCTTCCTGCAAGTCGATCATATGGCTTTCCGTTAACCCGATCGTAAGGTAATTGGAGTCGGTAGATGATCCATAGTATGTTACCTTAACTCTTACTACCATCACATGCAGGATGGAGTCGGTTACTTTTTTGGTAAATTCTATTTTACAGTTGGTTCCTGCGGCCAGTTCCTGACTTACCACTGTTGGCCATGTATTGTATTGTAAAATGGTACGTTCGCCATTCACTAATTTACGGTTAATAGCTCCTGCGGGCAAACCACCGGGTGTACCTATTAACTGCATAATATCTCTGGCATCGTCAGTTCTGAAATCGTATTTACTTACCTCGGGGGGCGTGTTGTAAGGAGCGCATAATGATTCAAACCCCGATGGAGCTGCCGGATGCAAACCTACCACCACCACACGTCCGGGATTATTGTTCTGTAACAATTTGGCCTGTGTTTGTGCTTTCGGGCAATTGATGCATTTTACACCGGTAAAATCTTCAATCAACACATTTTTAAGCTGAGTACCTGCCTGCACACTTCCGTCAACGTACGTGGTATCAATGGGTGGAACACTAAAATCAACCGCAGGTGGTTCTTCTTTACAAGAACCCAACCCTAAGAGAACAGCAGCAACAAGGCTAAGTTTACAAACTATCTGTTTCATACTTCAAGGCAATTAAAAACTTGTTGTTAATGTAAAACGCACCCCGCTGAAAGCAGGTTCCACACGACATACCCCTCCGGTACAATTTACCCCTTGCGGTTGCTTTACATAAGCCAACGTAAAACGGGAAGTTTTAAGTGTGTAAGCCGCAAAAATGGTAGGATAATGCACCACTTTATTCGGGATGGTATGCGAAGCTAAGCGGTGAGGTTTATTATTCACCATATCTCCTGCTGAAAACGAATAATGCGGAGCCACATTAAATTCCACGAGCGCATTCACAAAACTTCCCAAATCTTCTTTGGTATCGAGGTATTGCCATTCAAAACGCATAGATTGGCGGGTGGTAAATTTATAAGTAAACTCGCCAAAGGGAGTAAGGGTATGTACCATAGTAGCCGATGCATTATTTTCTAACCGGAACTGATTATAATTTACAGTTTGAAAACCCAGCATGGCTTTGAATTTTCTGGTGAATTTATGCTGCACATCAATGTACAACTCTTCATAGAGTTTTTCTTTGTTCAACCGCTCCACGTGCGATGCATTCAGGTTGATGGTTGTTTTTTTATCGGGCGACCACACAATATCTCCCTGAATGGCCGATTCGCCTAACTCCTGCACCACCGCATTGTAGCGGGCCAGCAGGCGATAGGTATTCTGACGGGTAAGTGATGGCAGGTAATTCAATACTCCGTTTAACAAAACCTGTGTGGGAGCCACACGAAACGAATATCCGTCAATACGCTTATACTGAAAATTGGCACCAAAACCTTTGCGCGAATAAGAGATTGTTCCGTAGTAAATGCGCCCGTCACGTAATACAAAACGGGTAGTGCTGTCGCTGATATTGTCTTTTGTTTTTCCGCAATACTCCACATTCAAACTTAAATTTTTATACCGCAGTGTAGCATATCCGTTGTAGGTAAATACATTGTATTTGGGGTAAAAACGTTCGGCCAGCGGATAGGTATTAATGGCACTCACAATGGTGTTCATGGTGTTTTGATCAATGGTACGGTTTACTACCGAAGCCCCCAATTCAAGCGATGTATTTTCTGAAAGCTGAAAGGTGTTTTCGGCATTCATTCCTTTCACCACTTCAGGGTACAAATCAAAACGCAGCGTACCCGACCCTTTTAACTGACCGGTGAACGCTTTTACTTTAAAATTATCGGTAAAATTATAGGCCACCTTCACCCCGCGAATCGCATAATCAATTCCAATATTCCGGTCTTCGTACGCCCTGAAAACCATTCCGCTTCCATACTGGTCGTAAAAATATCCGGCTGTGATATTGAGTTTGTCAATATCCTTACTTATTTGCCAAAAGCCGATGCCCTGTGCGGTATAAGCTGCCTGAGGATTTATAAGCGGTGAGTTATTAAATAAATCATAACGCAGCGCAAATGAAAATCCCGAATATTTATAGTTTAAAAACAACCACGAATCGGCCGATGATTTTTCGCGCAAATACTGCGTAGTATTGGCTCCGATATTATCGTCACGGTGATAAAACTGGGAACTTAACTGGTAATTACCCGAAAATTGGCCTTTATCTTTTTTATCTTCTGTTTCCTGAGCTAAAGCCGCTGAAAACCAAGGTAAAGTTAAAAATACAAGTAGTCTCTTTTTCATTCAAATAGCAAGTAACAAGGCGCTAAGATAACAAGGCTCCCTTGAATTTAAAAACCGATGTTATTTTTAACCCCGTAAAGGCCGGTAGTGGATAAGGTGATGCGAATATTTGCGCAACTATTCTATCTTTGCCGTATATGAAACTTTTACAAGGTAAAACAGCACTTATCACCGGTGCTTCGCGAGGAATTGGAAAAGGAATAGCAGAGAAACTGGCCGAAGCCGGTGCCAATATTGCCTTTACCTTCCTGAGTTCGGTAGAAAAAGCCAGAATTTTTGAAGAACAGTTAGCCTCAAAATATGGCGTAAAAGTAAAAGGATACCAAAGTGATGCTGCCGGATTTGCGGAAGCTGAAAAACTGGTGACCGATGTAGAAAAAGACTTTGGTTCTCTTGATATTTTAGTGAACAATGCAGGCATCACGCGCGACAACCTGCTGATGCGAATGACCGAAGCGCAATGGGACGAAGTAATTCATACCAATCTGAAATCGGTTTTTAACTTGACCAAGTTTGCTTCTAAACCCATGATGAAACAACGATCGGGTTCCATCATCAATATCACCTCTGTTGTGGGCGTTTCCGGAAATGCGGGTCAGGCCAACTATGCCTCATCAAAAGCCGGAATGATTGGATTTACCAAATCAATTGCGAAAGAACTGGGCTCTCGTGGCATAAGAAGTAACGCCATTGCTCCTGGTTTTATTGAAACAGAAATGACCGAACAAATGAAAGAAGAAGTAAAAAACGAATGGATAAAAGACATCCCAATGAAACGCGGAGGCACTCCAGATGATGTGGCCAATGCCGTTTTGTTTTTAGCTTCTGATATGTCATCGTATGTTACCGGACAGGTAATTCACGTGTGCGGTGGACTGGAAATGTAATTTGACATCTTTAAAACGTTTTCGCACCAGTGCAGTTTAGCACGCAACTTCCTTTGTATTATATTCCTGTTTGCCTGCTGTTGGCAGCAGGAGGTACCTGGTTGCTTTATAAATCCCATCCATTTGCCGATGAACAAAAAAACAAGCGCCCGTGGTGGGTATGGGTACTCTCTTTTTTTCGCTTTACCACCCTTTTTGTATTGTGTTATCTATTGCTTGAACCGCTTTTAAAATCCTATCAGCGGCATATTGAAAAACCGATAATCATTGTAGCTGCCGATGCTTCCGAATCCATAACCGCCAATAAAGATTCGGCTTTTTACCGCTCACGGTTAATGGCTGCGATTCAAAAACTGGGGAATGAACTTGGAGGAGATTATCAGGTTGACTATTTTCAGTTTGGACAGAAAGTAACCGCAGGTTTACCTGCCTCATTCAGCGAAAAACAAACCAATCTTTCGCACTTATTCAACGATCTTTTTAACCGGTATGATAAACAAAACGTGGGAGCTGTGGTACTGGCAACTGATGGCATTTACAATGAGGGGGAGCATCCGCTTCATGAAGCCCTTCGCCTGAAAGCACCCGTTTTATGCGTGGCACTGGGCGACACAAACCGGCAACGTGATATAAAAGTGAGCAATGTGCGGCACAATCAGCTTGCTTATTTCGGCAACTCGTTTCCTCTGCTTATTGAAACGGAAAGCAATAACTCGGAAGGGGAACAATCCATTTTGCAGGTAACTAAAAACGGGAAAAAACTGTTTGAAAAAACACTTCCTTTTACTCAGTCGCGCGCATTTGGCAGCGAGCAGATTTTTTTACAGGCTGATGAAAAAGGCATGCAACACTACAAAGTGAGCCTGAGCCGGATTAAAAATGAAATAAGTTACAGCAATAATGAATACGATGTGTTTATTGATGTACTTGACGGAAAGCAAAAAATTTTACTCTTAGCACAGTGTCCTCATCCCGATTTGGGCGCTATCCTCAACAGCATAGAAAGCAATGCCAATTATGAAGTGAAATTGCAATACATCAGCGAAAATCCGAATCCAAACACCGAACCATACAGTCTGGTAATCCTGCATCAACTGCCTGGCGGAAACCAAAGCATACAACCCCTGCTCGACCAATTACAAAACAAAAGAATTCCTGCCCTTTTTATTGCGGGAACTCAGTCAAATATACAGGCATTGAATTTATGTGCCACCGGTTACACTATAAGCGGTTTCAGAGGGATGCATAATGATGCCGAACCTCAGGTACAAGCCTTATTTGGCTTATTTACCCTTGACGAATCGTTGCAAAAGGCCATCAGTAAATTCCCACCGCTCAAAGCTCCGTTTGGCACTTATGCCACCAAAGCGAGTAATGAAATACTGATAAAACAACGGCTTGGGAATATTCCCACCGATATGCCGCTTATCAGTTTTAACAAAAGCGGAGAAACTAAAACCGGGATTATTTTTGGAGAAGGTTTATGGCGGTGGCGGTTAGCCGACTACCAGCAAAACAATAATCAGGAGGCGGTAAACGAACTTTGGAGCAAAATGATACAATACCTAGCCGCCAAAGAAGATAAACGCAACTTCAGGGTACATCACAGTAAAAAATACTTTAACGAAAACGAACATGTAACCTTTGAGGCCGAACTGTACAATAAAAGTTATGAGTTAATCAATGAAGCCGATGTGATGCTGGAACTGAAAAACGGGGAAGGAAAAACCTATTCTTTTACTTTTTCAAAAACCGGCAAAAGTTATTTTCTTGATGCCGGTTTGCTGCCAACCGGATCCTACACCTATAAGGCTACCGTGCCTGCCAACGGTAAAAACGAAAGTGTGAGCGGTACTTTTTTAGTAAAACCGCTGGTAGCCGAATTACTTAATACGCTGGCCGACCATCAGCTGCTTACCGAACTGACCGATGAAACCAAAGGAAAACTCTTTTACCCGAATCAGCTGGAGCAATTAAAAGAATTTATAAAAACCAGCAATACTATAAAACCGGTGGTTTATCGTCAGGAAGAAATAATGGATCTGGTAAATCTGAAAAGCGTATTTGCCATTATCCTCACCCTGCTTTCCGTTGAATGGTTTATAAGGAAACGCAACGGAGCTTATTAAAAATTTTAGCTTCAGGTGTGCAAAGTTTTTTAAGTGAAAAAGAAGATTATTCGCTTAATTTTGCCCTATGAAACAGCTCATAACATTTACAGGCCTTTATTTGTTTTCACTGGCCGCTTTCTCCTTCTCCAAGATTGTAAAAGAAGAAAGTTTTCATATTTCAACCGTTAAAAACATTACCGCAAACAGTTCGGGTGGAAATTATACCATCAGCAAATACAGCGGAGATTCAATTCTGGTGCGGGTAAGTCTGGAGTGCAAAGATCTGGAAGCTTACAACAGTTTTACCATGAAATATATGGTGAACTTAACAAATACTTCCGGAAGCCTTACCCTGCGTACCGATAAAGTACCATCTACAGCCGGAAGCATTACCTACGAAATTTTTCTCCCCTCAGATATTGCCTGTGATATAAGCAGCGAAAAGAGCAATATTTCGGTAAAAGATTTAAAGGTAAACATGAAACTTAACGTAGTGGACGGAATGTTGTTTGCCGACAACCTTTCGGGATCGCTTGTTGTAACCACTGAAAAAATGGATATGGATATTAAGTGCACCAATCTGGATGTAAATATCAATACCAAAAGCTCGGCAGTAAGTTTTGCAGGCAAAGGCGGAAAACTTACTTTAATAAATGCATCGGGCAAAAGTAAAATTACCCTTACCGGAACCATGGAAATGGATGTTCAAACCACCAATGGAGACATCAATATTTTACTCCCGAAACTGATAGATTGTAATTTGCAGGCAACTTCAGTGAAAAAAACTATTTTAATGAGTTTTGAAGATATTCTCCTCAAAGGAACGATTACCCCCAATAACCTGAAAGTAGCAGTAGGCAAAGGTGGCAGCGAAATAAAGTTCAATACTCAGGGAGGCGACCTTACCATCAGCAATGTGAATATGCTGAGTAAGTAAATTTCTGTAGGGAGAAATTACGGTATTACTTTCGGGTTGGAGCGAAACGCATTTTATACTCTACGTCCACCTTCCCTTTAGTAATATCGTTGAGTTTTCCTTTTATAAGTGTTTTCTTCAGCGGAGTTAAGTGGTCAATAAATAAAATTCCGTTGTTGTGATCAAATTCATGCTGAATAATGCGGGCTTTCATGCCTTCGTATTCTTCCTCATGGTATTCAAAATGCTCGTCATAATATTTTATTCTGAGCTTTGACGGACGTTTTACATGTTCGTACACTTTAGGAATACTCAGACATCCTTCCTCTTTATCCCACTCCTCCCCCGATTCCTCTATTTGTGCGTTAATGAACACTTTTCTGAAATCTTCAAATCCTTCCCCAATCACTGAGGCATCGGTAATAAAAAGCATAATGGGATGACCCACCTGATGGGCGGCCAAACCAATTCCATCGGCATCAGCAAGGGTTTCAAACATGTTTTCAATTAACTGCTTGAGTTTGGGATAATCCTTGGTGATTTGCTGTCCTTTTTTTCTCAGCAGCGGGTCGCCATAAGCTACAATTGGAAGAATCATGCGTTGCTTTTATTTTTTTAACGATACATCCTGCTGTCGAGGTAGCTTTGCAGAATGAGTGTTGCACTTATTTTATCCAGCAGGCTTTTATCCTGTCGGTCTTTTTTCTTTTTACCGGCATCAATCAGGGTACGTTGTGCCATTTTTGAAGTGAAACGCTCATCCACACGTTCTACCGGAACTGCGGGAAAATTTTTGCGCAGCAAAGATAAGAAATTTTCAACCAGCCTTGCCGATTCCGAATCGGAACCGTCCATTTGCAGGGGTTTTCCCAATACAAACAGGGCAACTTCTTCGCGCTCCATATATGCTTTCAGGTAGGCTATCACATCTTTTGAGTGGATGGTATCGAGCGGGCCGGCAATCATTTGCAAAGGATCGGTAACCGCCAATCCCACCCGTTTGCTTCCGTAATCAATTGCAATAATGCGTGCCATTATTTTTTTAGCATTATTCTGAAAGTGGTGCGTTTGTTTGGCTCAGAATGCAGTACAAAAATGTGCCCTTTGTGATAATCTTCAATTATACGTTTCACCAGCGAAAGACCAAGCCCCCATCCTCTTTTTTTAGTAGTATACCCCGGTACAAATACTGTTTTAAATTTTGATTTCGGAATGCCTTTCCCGGTGTCGGTTATATCTGTGATAAGGTAATTTTTATCTTCAAAAATATGAAAGGTAAGAGCACCTTCCCCATTCATGGCATCAATGGCATTTTTGCATAAGTTTTCAATTACCCAGTCGAACAAAGGAATATTGAGGTGAACGCGCATTTCGGGTGAAGCGGATTTTAATTCAAAATGTACTTTAGATGAACTTCGCTTTTGCAGGTAATTCATGGCATGTTCAATTACGGTAACCAGGTTATGGTCGTCAAGTGCCGGAGCAGAACCTATTTTGGAAAAACGCTCGGTAATTACCTGTAACCTTTTCAGGTCTTTGTTCATTTCATAATAAATGGCCTGATCGTCTTCACGTGCATTTTCCTTAAGCATATCCATCCACGCCATCATTGACGAAATGGGAGTACCCAACTGATGGGCTGTTTCGCGCGACATTCCCACCCACACGCGGTCCTGCTCGGATCTGCGGGACGCACTGAAAGCTATATACGATACAAAAATAAACAGCGCAATAATGCTCAACTGAAAATAGGGATAGTATTTTAACTGTGACAACAACAATGAATTTTTATACCAGATATAATTTTTCTGATTCCCGAAAAACTCAATTACAATCGGCTCGTGTTCGGCTTTCATTGTTTCCAGCTGCTTTTTCAGGTAAATACTGTCGTTTTCACGTTTGGGGTCAAGGTTGCGGAACGAGTTGATATTTCCCTTTTCATCGGTAAGAATTACCGGAATGGTTACATTTTGCTGCTGAATATTAGAGAGAAAATTATTTACCTCTCCCATCAGTTTATCGAGGTTAATGTATTGATTGGAATCGAGGGCCCTGAGAGACGAAAAATCTTCCATAAAACCGGTGCTCACAATTAATTTGGTGGCTTCGGCCCACTGTTCTACCTTTTTCTCCTCCTCGGCAGCCAGTTTTTTAACCAGCGAATTGGTATACCACAGTGAAAAAAAACCAATGGCTACGGCAAAAATAAAAAGGAAAATTTTCCAGTTGCGTTTACGCTCGTATTCGTTCATATCCTATGAGCGGTAAAGATAACGGATTCCCCGATAAAATAATTGTGCTTTACGGTTGCGAAAGTTACATTTGCATATGCTCATTCAACTTCAGCTTCCAAACGGCCAATCAGCCAGAGCCGATCTCTCCAAGCCCATTGACCTTTCAATACCAACTGTACAGGGAGAAAAGTGTGTGAATGCGTTTCATATTCCTCCTCCGCGTTTTGAACCGCTTGCCGTTGGAAGTTTTATAGGATCGGTAGCAAAGGGTGGAGCCTGCAACTGCGAAAACCTGTATATAAACGCGCATGGAAACGGAACCCATACCGAATGCGTGGGACACATATCTGAAAAACGGATAACCATTAACGATATTCTTACCGTTTTTCATTGCCTTGCCGAGGTAGTAAGCGTACCCCCGCAACCCGCCCCGAATGGCGATAGATTGATTTACAAAGAACAATTAATACAGGCAGTGAAATATAAAACCGATGCCCTCATTATTCGCACTCTGCCCAATACGCCAGAGAAATTACACGCTCATTATTCGGGAACGAACCCGGTTTATATGCATCATGAAGCGGCCTTATGGATAAAACAACAGGGCTACACCCATTTGTTGCTTGATTTACCCAGCGTTGATCGTGAAGAAGACGGTGGGGAATTGCTTGCGCATCATGCCTTCTGGAATTTTCCTGCCGAAGCTGACGGAGGAAAACGCACCATTACCGAACTTATTTATGTACCCGACCCGGTTGCTGATGGAATGTATTTATTGAACATGCAAATTGCATCACTTGAAACCGATGCCAGTCCGGCTAAGCCTGTATTATATGAACTTAGTTAAAAAAAGTATTGCCATTTTATCATTTACCTTACTCACCATTGCCGGAGCGCAGGTTTCATTTTCCATTCCGGGCATTATCATACCGGTAACTTTACAAACGCTGGGCATTTTAGGTGCCGGATTATTTTTAGCTCCTATGCCGGCCTTCTTAAGTATGCTCATATACCTTATTGCAGGTATGTTTTTGCCGGTATTTGCCGGAAATACGTACGGCCCCGAAATTTTCAGAGGGGCCACTGCCGGATACTTATTATTTTTCCCGATTGCTGCTTTTTTCACTTCGTCATTAAGTAAAAAATTTACCGGTGCAAGAGGCATATTTTTACTCGGTGTTATGGCCCATTTTGTTATTATTATTCCCGGAAATTTGTGGAGCGTCTTATTCCACTTCAATTCTCCGGATGAGTTACCCATTAATATTATGTGGTTATTGCCGGGTACCGTTATTAAATCGGGCGCGCTTGCGCTTTTGGTTCCGTTTATAAAGAAAAAAATGGAGGCTTCCCGTTTGTCGCTATGACGTGTGGTCGCTTACAATAAGCCAAACTCCGTTTATTTTTCTAAACATCAGAGTAAAATAACCACCCACATCGCCTTTGGTTCGCTGCAAATGCCATTTACCCAAAACCCAGGCATCCGTTCCGTTCCATGTTTTCACCTCGAGTAATGTAAAAGTGAGTTTCCCCATGGTAGCGGTATCGGGGTAAGATTTTTTATAATTATTCAGAGTTTGTTGCCATCCCCAGGTAATTCCTGATTTCCCGATAAACTTAAGAGAATCCGATTTCCAGTAACTTTCCATGAAACATGGAATATCTCCGTTGTTCCAACATGCTTGTTGTTGAGTAAGAACCGTTCTTACTGCCTGCTCATCGGTCTGCGCCAAAACAACACCTGCTTTGAGCAGAAGCAGAATAATTCCAAAATTACTTAACTGCTTCAATGGCCGCATTCAGTTCTTCAAGAATACCGAGGTGTATGAGCTGCAACTGGGTATTGATTGCCGCTGTGTGCTCCCACAGTACTACTCCGCCTTTAGCGGTTATAAAAAAGCAACTGGCATTGCGGTTATTGGTAAGATGCATATAAATCACGTTGTCGTCCTGTGCGGTTACTGCCTTGTGTAGTTCATCCGCATCAACAATCTTTACTTTAAATTTATACACGCTTTGAATTTTGGCAATGTCAATTAGCTTTTCACTGAGATCCCTTTTCTCTATGTAGAGTACTTTTTCTCTAAATGGTTTTACATTGGTATAAAGAGAATAAATATCCTTTTTTTCATTCTCGGGATTAGCTTTCCATATCAAAGTATTTTGCAATGCCTGAACCATATTGTCAAACCGCGGGGCATACTCCCATAAATCCTTACGCACATACACCCATGCCATCTCCTCTACATGTTTATAGCTTGCATAAGGCCTTCCTCCACGCAGCACTCCCAGCGAGCTCACATTGATATATCCATTGGTAGAAAGTATCTGCTCATCAAACGTGCGGATAAAATACAACCCGGTATTATTAATCAAAATTTTGTCAACAGTATCAATGCCCACAAAACCATAGTTGCAAAAGGTCCAGTATTTTTTCATTGCTTCTTTTACAAGCGAATTGTAAATTTTTGAAACATCATCCGATTCCTGTTTCAGAATCACGAATACCATACTGTTTTTAATGGCTAAAGCTTCTTTTTGCGAACATCCGGCCAACTGCGCCTTCGCCTTAAATGTAAAGGCCAATGTAGCTAATACGAGTAAAATAAAACTAATCTGTTTCATGGTTAAGTGATTTTGCGGTATACAAATTTATCATTTTCCGGCACTTTACATCATCCCGTTATTTTTAATCACCGGCAAAATGAGTTCCCGGTTGTTCAGTTGGTCTTCCAGATGATGATCGATGATATAAGCTAAAATCAGATCGTTCAATACCCCTCTTTCCTGAGCCTGTTTATACGGAACTGTGCTGAAAGTTACCAGTTCGTACTGTGATTTAAACTCATTGGGATACAACTCGCACAGTTCGTGTTCTATCTGCTTTTTGTGAAGAAAAGCTTTGTCGCCTACCTTTTCGGCCATCTCGGTATAATTGGCAATAGCTAAATCGGCAATGGCATCGGCATTGGGTTTACGCTGTTTCTGATACTCGTCAAACGCCATATTCCAGTCGGGGTAATACTTATCAATACATGCATCAAGTACCATTACATCTTCAAAAGAGCAATTCATTCCCTGACCAAAAAATGGAACCACCGCATGAGCAGCATCACCGGCTAAAGTGAGTTTTCCTCCGCTTGACCACGGATAACAACGTACTGTAACCAATGAAGAGGTAGGATTGGCAAAAAAATCATTTAGGAGCGAAGGCATGAGTGAAACCGCATCGGGAAATTCTTCATCAAAAAATTGCTTCACATCAGCCTCTGTTTGCAGCTTGCTGAAACTTTTTTCCCCTTCAAAAGGCATAAACAGCGTACACGTATAATCGCCAGGAGGATTGGGAAGTGCAATCATCATAAATGTACCACGTGGCCATATATGCAATGCGTTTTTCTCCATCATAAATTTTGCCCCCTCGCCCGGAGGAATAATAAGTTCTTTATATCCCACCGGCAAATACGTTTGAGAATAATTAAACCTGTCGGTTGACTGCAAACGGGCACGGGTTGCGGCAAAAGCCCCATCCGTTCCCACCATGCGGTCTGACCGGAATGTTTGTTTTACCCCGTCTTCCATTTCAAAGGTTGCCAAACCCTGTTCAATATCCACCCCTACACATTTTGCGTTAAAATGAAGCGTAATATTTTCATACGCATCGGCCAGTTCGAGCAGTTGAATATTGAGCAGTCCTCGCGAAACCGAATTGATGGCCTGTCCTTCTTTTCCATAAGGCTGATAATTGATTTCGCCCGAACGGCTGTGAATGGTACGACCAAACATAGGAATCGCTTCTTTCATGATTTCCTTATCGAGGCCCACCTGTTCAAGCGCCTTAAGCCCGCGGGTAGAAAGTGCCAGGTTAATGGATTTACCGGCTGAAATCCGGTTTTTACGCATATCCGGCCTGCGTTCAAAAAGATTTACCTCAAAGCCGCGTTTAGCCATACAAATGGAGAGTAGTGAACCGGCTAATCCTCCGCCAATAATATTTATTTTTTCTGCCATATTAAATTCAATCAGTTGGTAAGGTAATTTTTAATAACCTGCATCAGTTGCCACATATCTTCGAATGAATTGTACAAGGGTGCCGGAGCCATACGTATCACATCGGGTTCACGCCAGTCGGCAATCACTCCGTTTTGTGTGAGGTTCTCAAATAATTTCCGTCCCTCTTTTCCAGCCAAAATAGAAAGTTGCGCCCCACGTTGTTCAGGGTCGGTGGGTGTAATTACACGTAACCGTTTCCCTTCGGGCACTATCCGGTTCAGTTCATTGATCAAAAACTCGAGGTACCCGGTAAGTTGTACGCTTTTGGCGCGCAGGTTTTGCATTCCGGCTTTGTCAAAAATATCGAGCGAAGCTTTATGAAGTGCCATCGGAAAAATTTGTGCGTTGCTCAATTGCCATCCTTCGGCACCACGCATCGGAATAAACCCTTTTTGCATTTGAAAACGCGTATGTTCATCGTGCCCCCACCATCCGGCAAACCGCGGCAATTCCTTATTGTCAGCATGCCTTTCATGAACAAAAACACCCGAAGTACCACCGGGACCGGAGTTAAGGTATTTGTACGTACACCATACCGCAAAATCCACATTCCAATCATGTAACTGTAAATGTAAATTTCCGGCCGCATGAGCGAGATCAAAACCTGCGTTGGCTCCTGCCGCATGGGCTGCTTTGGTAATTGCCTGCATATCGTAAGCCTGACCCGTATAATAATTTACACCACCCATCATTACCAAAGCCAGTTCGTTTTTATGTTTTTCAATGGTGGCTAATATATCTTCTGTTCTCAGGGTATGTTCACCTTTTCGCGGGGTAAGTTCCACAATGGTGTCATCGGGATTTAATCCATGAAACCGCGCCTGCGTTTCCATCGCATATTGGTCGGACGGAAATGCTCCTCCTTCCATAATAATTTTAAATCTTTTTTTATCCGGACGGTAAAAACTTACCATCATTAAATGAAGGTTTACGGTAAGATTATTCATCACTACCACCTCAATGGGTTTGGCTCCCACCACCCGGGCAGCTTTTTCCGTTAAAAATTTGTGGTAATGAAACCAGGGATTTTTCCCTTCAAAATGCCCTTCTACCCCAAAAGACGCCCAGTCATTAAGCTCCTGCTCCACGGCAGCCCGTGCAGTAACAGGTTGTAAACCCAATGAATTCCCGGTGAGGTAAATGGCATTTTTCCCCTTATGCTGAGGAAATAAAAACTGGCTGCGAAAAGCATGAAGGATATCATCCCTGTCGGCCTGTTGAGCGTATTGCAATGAATTCTGAAAAGTGGTCATGTCGGGCAAATTTAAGAGATTCCGGCAATGTACCTGATGATATTTATCATTTGGTCATGACCCTAACGAGTATTTTCTGAAGAACTCTCGGTATAGGGCAAAAAAATCTGCGGGTATAAAGGATGGTCTTTTTACCAGCCTAAAATCCAGGCGAACATTAATGGAGCTACAATGGTAGCATCGCTTTCTACAATAAACTTAGGTGTATTTATATCCAGTTTGCCCCAGGTAATTTTTTCGTTAGGAACCGCACCTGAATACGAACCATAAGAAGTGGTAGAATCACTGATCTGACAGAAATAACTCCAGAAAGGTACATCGTGCCATTCCAAATCCTGATACATCATTGGTACCACACAAATGGGAAAATCGCCTGCAATACCACCACCAATCTGGAAAAAACCTACACCTTTACCCGATGAGTTGGCCCTGTACCACTCGCTTAACCAAACCATGTATTCAATTCCGCTTTTCATGGTGGTAGCTTTTACATCTCCTTTAATTACATACGAAGCAAAAATATTTCCCATCGTGCTGTCTTCCCATCCGGGTACTACTATGGGTAGGTTTTTTTGTGCTGCGGCCAGCATCCACGAGTTTTTCGGGTCAATTTCGTAATACTGCTCCAACTCTCCGCTCAACAAAATTTTATACATGTATTCGTGCGGAAAAAACCGCTGACCTGAGGTATCGGCATCTTTCCATATTTTGTAAATATGTTTTTGCAACCTGCGAAAAGCTTCTTCCTCGGGAATACAGGTATCGGTTACCCGATTGTAGTGATTTTCCAATAAATCCCATTCGTCCTGCGGACTCAAATCGCGGTAATTGGGCACACGCTTATAATGCGAGTGTGCTACCAGATTCATAATATCTTCTTCCAGATTTGCCCCCGTGCAACTGATGATATCCACTTTACCCTGACGAATCATTTCGGCCAGTGATTTACCCAACTCGGCTGTGCTCATGGCCCCGGCAAGGGTTACCATCATTTTACCGCCCTCAGTCAGGTGGGTTTCATATCCTTTAGCGGCATCTACCAGCGCAGCTGCATTAAAATGTTTATAATGGGTTTCAATAAATTGCGAAATGGGTCCTTTGTTCATATCCGTATTAATTTTGGGCAAAAGTAGGGAAAAACGAGGGAATCGCTAAGTGCTTATATGAAGTTTGTTTTGAGAGCCTAGCGGTGACAAAAATGCAGAAACAGACAGGCATATAAGTTACGGAGTATTCAAAAAAAGCCCGCGTGTTTGATGATTTATGAAGTTTTTGATACATTTACAAAACGAACCAAAGGTTCGTATATATCGTCAATTTGGACAAGTATACGAAACTTTTGTTCGCATATAAACGAGTTAGTGGCAACCTTATGACAACTACCATAGAATGAAGAAAGAATTTTTTACCATACTATTTTTGTTCCTTCTGACAGACCAAGTATTTGCAATGTGTATGGCTTGGAGAATTGATGTTTGGCCAAGGACAAATGAAATTTCTTCGAATTCATTGTTAATTGTTGAAGGTTATGGCAGTTCCCAAGATGTAATACGAGATTTAAACAAAAAACATAAAATCTATCTCAAATCAGAAACTTCCGAAATCTCTTTACAAGTCGTAACCATATACGAAGGACAATACAGACTAACTCAAGCCGTACTTAGACCTACTAGCAAATTAATTGCAGGAACTACCTATACTCTCCAAATAGACAGTTTAGATCAATATGAAAAGGAAGATTTTTATAGAGACAATTTTAAATGGACAGTAACCGACAAATTGGACAATGAGGCACCAACTTGGAGGGGAATACCTAAGTATTTAGACAAGCAGAAAATTCATTACGGTTGTGGTCCAGCTTCTTTTGTAGATTTTTGTGTTTGCTATCAAGACAATTCACCTGTTGTAATATTTACCAAATTAAAAGAGATAAAAACTGGAAAAATATCTGAATACTTGGTTACGCCAGACTCAACTTCTCTTAGAATTGGACACGGAATGTGTTCAGGTGAATTTGACTTTGAAGATGGTGGAGAATACGAAATATCCTTTTCTTTAATGGATGCTTCTGGCAACAGAAATGATACTTTAACAAAAGCAATACAATTCATTAGCCCGACAGACAAGGACACTGGAAATAACGAAGAAAGAATATTTTGTGAATGTCCGAAAAGTAACGTAGAAAAAAAATCTAATATCGGGATTGTCATAATTGCAGCAATAACAATATTATCCTTGACTGGACTATTAATTTATGGAAGAAGAAAGAAAGGCAGCCACTAACAGCACATTTGAAAAAAATGAAAATTAGACTCTTATCCATATTGATTCTCGGACTGACAATTAGTTGTTCTCAATCGACTGAAAAGAAAACGGAAACTGTAAGTAGCGACACTACTTCTTCGGAGAACACGAAAGTCACAGAGAAAATTAATCGAGATTCTTTAAAAGATACACTTACAATTGTTGACTCAGGATTAACGACTAATCCATTTGACCTTGGAAAAGATCCACTGAAAATCCTGACTTCGATTGATATTGCAAAAGTTGATTATCAAACCTACCGGAATAGACACGTAGACAATCAAATTGACACTTCTTTTCAAGTGATTATTAAGGTTGACACTTTCGAAGTTTATAAAACCGCTTCAGAAAATTGGGTGACTGCTGCTCGTATCAACTCTGACCATTTTCCCACAAAACAAGGAATTCGAATTGGAATGACAAAAGCTGAAGTTAAAGAACAGCTAAAATCAACTGAAAACTTTCCAGATTTTGTTCGACTTCAAAACTTAGAAGTTCTCGAATGGATTGACCTTAAATTCAAAAAAGATAAACTTGAAAAAATTGAATTTAAAGGATACATGGACTGACAAAAAGAAAAAATATGGGGCAACAGCTCCTAAGAAAAGGTGGGATGAACATGATGTTTAATGGGGAAATGCGTTTATCCCTTATTTCTGTGTACTTTTGAATAATGACCACGAAAAAAAGTAACCGGTTTACCCGTTTCTGGAAAATTATCGGCCCAGGATTGGTAACGGGTGCGAGTGACGATGATCCATCGGGTATTGCTACTTACTCGCAGGCAGGTGCAGCCTATGGACTTTCCACCCTATGGACCTCTATTGTGGCTTTCCCGTTAATGGCTTCCATTCAGCAAATGTGTGCCCGGATAGGGTTGGTTACCTCACAGGGATTAACGGGTACACTTAAACAACATTACCCCCGGCCGGTGCTCTACCTTATGCTGCTGTTTAGTTTTCCGGCAATTGTAATGAATATAGGTGCCGATATAGCGGGCATGGGTGCGGTAGGTAATTTATTATTCCCCTCGGTTGATGCCCTGTTTTTCAGTGTGTTTTTTACATTAATGCTACTGGGGCTTATCATCTACCTGCCTTACCAGCGCATTGCATCCATACTTAAATATTTGTGCATAGTGATGCTGGTATATTTTATAGTTCCGTTTTTATACCATCAGGATATCTCAGAAATTCTTCGGGCAACCTTTATCCCCGAAATAAAACTCGACAAAAAATTTATCGCTATTCTGGTAGGAATTTTAGGCACCACCATTTCACCTTATCTTTTTTTCTGGCAGGCCTCGGTAGAAGTGGAAGAAATGAAACATAAAAAAAAGCATCTGGTGGTAGGAAAACGCATCATACATAACATGCAACAGGATGTTGATTTCGGCATGTCGTTTTCCGGTCTGATTATGTATTTTATTATTCTCACCACGGGAACTGTATTATTTAAAGCAGGCGTACATCAGATTGACACCGTAGAACAGGCGGCCATGGCCTTAAAACCGCTTGCAGGTAATCTGGCTTATTTACTTTTTGCCGTGGGTATAATTGGTACCGGTTTAATTGCCATTCCGGTTTTAAGCGGGTCGCTCTCTTATATTTTTGCCGAAACATTCGGGTGGGAACAGGGCCTCGACAAAAAATTTCACGAGGCAAAAGGTTTCTATGTAATCATTGCGATTTCCCTTTTGCTGGGACTCTCTATGAATTATGTAGGCATCTCACCCATTGATGCGCTTATTTATACCGCCATTCTTTATGGAATGACAGCTCCTGTTTTAATTGCCATCATTCTTCATATTTCGAATAACAAAAAAATAATGGGGAAATTTGTAAACAACCGCGTAAGTAATATCACAGGTATGGCGGCATTACTAATAATGACAGCCGCAGCGGTATTGTTGCTCTACCTTCAGTTTACAGGCGGTTAATTCTACAACCTGTGAATCGGGTTGTATTCCACTAATTCAATTTGGGGAGAAAGATAACCGGGTTTAACAGGTTCTTCTTTCATTAAATCAGTACTCAGGTATTTTTTATTGCTGTCGGAAAAAACTGTTGCTACCACGGCCGCTCCTCCCATTTGCTCCTGCACTTTCATGGCACCAATTATATTGGCTCCGGATGAAATACCCACTGCAAGCCCCAGTTGACGGGCCAGTTTTTGGGCCATTAGTATTGAATCTCCGTCAGAGGCCTGTACAATACTGTCTAGTTGATCAAGTTTAACAATATCCGGAATAAATTCATCCGAAATACCCTGAATGCGATGAGAACCCACTTTATGCCCTACTGAAAGCGTAGGTGATTCTTCGGGCTCAAGCGGGTGCACTTTAATATGGGCATCTTTATGTTTGAGGTAAGCACCCACTCCCATAATGGTTCCTCCCGTACCCACTCCGGCCACAAAAGCATCAGGAATCAAATTGATGCTTTGCAACTGTACCCACAATTCTTTGGCGGTGGTTTTTTCATGCGCTTCGGCATTGTACTTATTCTCAAACTGACGAGGTAAAAAAATACCGGCCTCCTCTGCCGCCATTTTCTGACTGAGTGCAATACTTCCTAAAAAACCGCCTTCTTCTTTCGAAATAAGAATTACCTGAGCTCCAAGACTACGGATAATATCCATGCGCTCTTTACTAAGCCAGTTGGGCATAATAATTTTTACTTCGTGTCCCAGTGCCCTCCCAATAGCCGAAAACGAAATGCCGGTATTGCCACTGGTGGCCTCTACAATAATATCGGCCGGGTTTATATTTTTGTCACGGTAACTTTGCTGCAAAATATATAAAGCCATACGGTCTTTAATACTCCCGGTTAAATTATAATGCTCGCATTTCACAAAAATCCTCCGTTGATTTCCTTTAAAGCGATATACCAACTCTATCATGGGCGTATTCCCGATGAGGTGCCAGAGGTGATGAAATTTTTGTTCGGTTTTGGAAGGTGTCATAAACTTACGTTTTATCTTCCCAAAGTACGTAATTAGATTTTTACCGAAATATGATTTTTATCTTTAAATCAGGTAACTTTACCCCGTTTATAAATTTATACATGAACAGCAATCCTGAAATTTTTATTCATCCTACTGCCGATGTGCAAACTAAAAACATTGGAGCGCAAACCCGCATCTGGCAGTTTGCTGTAGTGCTTCAGGGAGCTTCCATTGGCAATAATTGCAATATCAACAGCCATACGTTTATTGAAAACGATGTGGTAATCGGCAACAATGTAACGGTTAAGTGTGGAGTTTACCTATGGGACGGAATAAGAATACACGATAATGTATTTATAGGGCCAAATGCCACGTTTACCAACGACAAATTCCCCCGGTCAAAACAATATCCTACCGCATTTCAGCCAATTGTTATTGAAGAAGGAGCCTCCATTGGAGCCAATGCCACCATACTGGGTGAAATTACCGTTGGGAAACATGCCATGATAGGTGCCGGAAGTGTTGTTACCAAAAATGTTCCAGCTAATGAATTGTGGGTAGGAAATCCGGCACGCTTTGTAAAAAAACTCGAAAGCTAATTCAGATTCCGTTTTACCTGTTCCAAATGACGTTCATTATGGGCAATTAAAAACGAAAACACATCTCCCAGTTTTAATTTAATCAGGCGACTGATGGAGATTGGAATTTTAATACTGTTCAGGTCGCAGGTTCGTGCTTTGCGCAGCAATAAAAGCAATTGTTCCAGTTGTTGAATACATGTGGCTACGGATTCGCGTGCATCAGGTTTTGCAGGAGGCACATGGTCTTTAAACGCTTTATACTTTCCGTTGCCGGGTTGCATCATGCGGGTAAACTTTGACCCCAGCCAACTGCTTTTAAAAACAGAAGTTTCCTGCAACGGAGTGGTTAACCGGCTCTCAATTTTAGGAAGATAATAATCGCCATAGCTGTTTAAATGCCATAAACACTGCGCTATGCTCCATCCACCGGATGAGGAAGGTTGTTGCAATACTTTTTCGTCAAGATTTTGAAGAACCGAAATGATAAACTGAAGTTGTTTTTCCGTTTTCTCTTCCAGTTCACTCAGCAGGGTTTGTGAAATTACTTCGATGCTCATTGATGGTATAAATTTCATGTCGGCAAAGTTGCACCCTGCGTTCATAGTAAATCTTGGCAAATACCAAGATTATATACGAATTCTGTTAAGCAGTTTACTGAAATTGGTGGCGTCCATTCCTAAATAATTCGCCAGATACTTATGCGGAACTAATTGCAATATATGTGGGCTGCGTTTCAACAGTACCCTGAAACGTTCCTCGGCTGAAAAACATTGTAACTCGGTGATACGTTCCATTAAACCGGAGGCAGCTGCGGTAATACCTTTGCGCATAAACGTTTCCACTGCATGGTGCAACTGCATAAGTTTTTGAACATCGGCAAAAGAGGCCCGTAAAAAAACGGAAGCTGTTAACGTTTCATAGTAATACCGTGAAGGGGTTTGCTGCAAAAACGCATCAAATACTCCACCAAAAGAAGGAGCATAAGTAAATACCAATGTTGCTTCCTTTCCCTCATCGTTTAAGTAATAAACCCGTTGAACCCCATCACACACAAAGTAGAGGTACTTTTCTTTTTCATTAGCTACCGTTATTACTTCTTTCCTTTTGTATTCAATGGGCACCCATACTGACAAAAAATGATTCAACACCTCATCCTCTAAAGGATGAATGGTATTGACCAACTGCCGTAATTGTTGAGTAAACTTCGACATTCAGAGCAAATATTGAAAATGATTTACCTTAAAACCACAACCGCAAAAAGAATGTACCAGCGCAGTGCTTTTTCAAGCATAAGTATAGAGCTAACTTAAGGAATTCGATTCGGGCAGTTCGAGTCCAAGAAAATCGGCAGCGGTTTTACTGAGCAATTGCTCCTTTACCTCAGCACTCATGTCTTTCATTTGCTCAATAAATTTACCATGCTCCAGATCTCCCAACGGAAAAGGGTAATCTGTTCCATAAGCAATTCTTTCAGCCCCAAACATATTCACCAGATACCTGAGGGCATCATCATCGTGGGTTATTCCGTCAATCCAGAATTTTCCGATATACTCTTTCGGATCTTTAATATCATTGATATTACATAAATCGGGACGGCAATTCCACCCATGCGAAACCCTCCCGACAGTAAATGGAAACGAACCTCCCCCATGAGCAAACATCACTTTTAATTTCGGGAACTTATCAAACACTCCTCCAAAAATCATTGAACAAATAGCTAAGGATGTTTCGGCAGGCATACCCACCAGCCATGGCAAAAAATATTTGGGCATTTTCTCCTGTCCCATCATATCCCATGGATGAACAAAAATGGCCATGTTTAAATCCTGTGCCGCTTCATAAAATGGGAAGAAAGAAGGATCGTCCAGATTTTTTTCCTGAATATGAGAACCGATTTCGATACCCGGCAATTTAAGTTGTGTTTTGCAACGCTCCATTTCCTGAATGGCAAAATCAATATGCTGCATGGGTAATGTGCCAAGACCAATAAACCTGTTGCCGTGATTTTGTTGCACTCCGGCCAAGTGGTCATTCAAAAACCGACTCCAGTCGAGTGTGTGTTCAGGTTTTGCCCAATAGTTAAACAAAACCGGAACCGTACATAGTACCATTTTATCTACCCGATGAGCATCCATATCCACTAATATAGCATCGGGATCCCAACAGTTTTGCTGCACTTCGCGAAAAAACTGACCGGTATCCTTCATCATACGCGCACTGCCTTTTTTATGGTGATCCATGTAAACAAATCCCCCGTAACCATATTTCTGTTTCAGGTCGGGCCAGGTTTCGGGGAGTATATGTGCGTGAATATCTATTTTCATACAAATCGCGGATCTGTTTCCATTACATGCCCGCAGTTTTTACAGGTACGTAATTCTTCCGATCCATAGTAATGTTTAAAGTGGGGGATAAAATCTGTTTCAATATTTTTTAACTCAAAATACGCTTCGTGAAGTTTTGTATTGCATTTTTCGCAAAACCATAATAACCCGTCAGTATAACCTTTTCCTTCACGCACCCGCTCTATCACCAGCCCTACCGATCCATCGGTTCGTCCGGGAGAATGCGGAATTTTAGCTGGAAGCAAAAACATATCTCCTGCCTTTAATTTTATATCAACCGCCTTCCCATCCTGCTGAGTGCGCACCGTAATTTCGCCCTCCAACTGGTAAAACAGTTCTTCCGTTTCATTGTAATGATAATCTTTGCGTGCATTAGGCCCGCCCACAATCATGACAATATAATCACTTCCCTCGGGATACAGGTTTTTATTGGCTACAGGGGGTTTGAGCATATGCTTATTCTCTGCAATCCATTGTTGTAAGTTGAACGGAGCTTTCATCTTTTTTTAATTTAATCCGGTAAAAATACAGAAAAAGATTGAGTTGTATCAGTGTACCCGGTTTAGATGGGATAACCTGATACTTATAAGAATAACCATTAAGGGAATAGGCGATTTAATCGCATCTAAAGAATAATTTAACAGGGAATCAACCTGATGTATTTCTGACAGGGCTCCGGCTATTCCACTCTTTAACAGACATAAGGCTGAAAACCATAGCAAATAACAACTGAGCCATACCTTAGTGACCAGATTATTCAACGTCCAATAGTTTATAATGAGCGTTTGTAAAAAAATAAGTGTGAGCCCACCCGACAAAAAATTCACCCATGAACTCTTTAGCATCTGGTGATTTGTGATAACAGAAAAAAACAAAAAAGCAGCTGCAAGAAATCCAAGAAGTACTTTATGTTTCATTGGTAGATTTATTTGCTGCACTAAACTTATTTACCCAAATCATCCACAGCCAAAAGGTAAGAGCATACACCAGCACGGTAAAGGTATACTTATGATTAAATTGAAGGTATTGCGGATAATTGAGTTGGATTAAGGTAAGGCTTGCCACCCTCATCACATTTAATATATGTATTACTAAAATACCCGCAGGAATATACCAAAGTTTATGTTTCCAATTACCCGGAAAGGCTATGACAAAACCGGCAAACAGGGCAAACAGTTCAAGACCGTTGCAAGGGCGCCCTACTCCCACCACACAATTGTCGTTATAACAAACGGTATTTAAAAAATACTTATCCCTGAAAACAAACGACACATGATAACCGGAATCAAAAACAGTAAGTAACGAAGTTGCATTTTTTGCCACCAGATAACATAAATCGCGGTTAATATTGGTATGAGGAATGATGACCAAATAAAAAAGAAACAGCCAGATAACCGTGAGCAGTGCTGCCCGAACCAAGAAAACTTTCATCACTCCTTCTCTCCTGAAGAAGTTTCGTTTTGGGTTTTTGTCAGCCGTTTTACGCTATAGGTTACACCGGCAGCAAGCAGTATTCCCAGCCCTCCGTCAATAGGAACATCAGGATCATCTCCGCCACCGTTACCCTGAGCAAATACCAATTGTGAAGCTAATAAAAAAAATACCAAAGGCAGCACGCGGCTACCCATACAATAAATTTTTACTTGCCGAAACTTTGAGAGAAAACGATAAATCACGCGGCCTGTTACTGTTTAATTAATTTACCTGTAACAATCCCTTTGTGGGAACTAATGCGCACCATATAATAACCTGCTGCAAGGTTTGACATATTCAATGAGATGGCAGTTCCTGCGTTTACCTTCGAATAGTTATTGTCGAATACTACGCTTCCGGTAACTGAAACCAATTCCAGTTTTATATCCCCCGAAACCTGTTCGGGTACGGTGATAGTTACTTCATTTAAAACGGGCATAGGATACACCTGTACAATTTTGTTTGATACCTGATAGAGTCCGGTATTATTGGTTTCAATGAGTTCACCCAAAACAGTGTCTGAATAAACCAGAGTACCGGTGCTGCTGATTCGTTTAATACGATAATAATTCTCCCCTGTCTGCGCATGAGCATCTGTTATCTGATAGCTGCTGGAAGAAAGGATGAGAGTGTCATTCAAATCTACGGTTGCTATGGTGGTAAAATCTACCTTATTAATTGAGTGTTCTACCTCGTAACGATTGGTGTTTATTTCATTAGTTGAACTCCAGCTCACGTCAATCGATTTGTTGGTTTGATTTGCGTTTGCTTTGGCAGTGATAACGGCCGTATTCTGATTTATAAACACAAGTTTTAACCTTCCGTTGGCATACGATTCAGGCTCCACATTAATCAACACCTTCCATGTTTTTTCTTTTCTTATATCAATGGTTTTGTTGCGGTAACTATCAATCAAAAATACGCTGAGATTAGAAGGAAGCGAATCGGTGGAAAACGACAACGTAAAAATGCCACCTGAGGCAGAGGTCATCCCAAGTGGAATGGTATCAATGGCTGCAGGTATGGCGAGATTATTAATAACCAAATCATAGTTGTCCTTTGTAAGTGACCAAAGGTTTAAACTGGTATTATATAATTTTAACGCATCTCCGCTTTCCTTTACATACTCGTTTGTGTAGCTATTATCAAAATTAAATACGGCATCATCCCAAATGAGGCTGTCTTGTATCATGGAAATGCGAAGTGTTGGAATGGCACCCTGATTCGTTTTGAAAAATCCGGTTGTTGCTGTTCCTGTTTTAACGGCTTCGGTCATGGATAAGGTAGGAGATGTGGTGGTGGCTTTCACCCAAAATCCTTGTCCCATAGAGATACGACCACTGGTCATTCCATTGGTCCCGCTTGCTCCATTCCATGTAGCATAAGTTCCTGATTGTGCATTCCAAACATAAATAGTTCCGCTCACATTTGTTTTGGTCCATCCGCTCGCTGAGTTCCAATCAATCGCTGATGGATATGGATTGGGTACAAAGTTCCATCCATCCCAACTTGAGTTGCCATTATTAGTGTAGGTAATACTCATGTTTTGAGTACCCTGATTTAATGTGCCTGTAAAATCAAGTGTTACTGCCACCATACCCAAACCATTGTTCCATACTAAACGTCCCGGGTCGCGATCGCCTCTGAAAAAGAATTTTATACCGCGGTTGTTGGGTACTGAATTTGAGACGTTGGCGGGAAAGTTCCACCCGTTGGGTCCGCAATCTCCTGCAACTGATTCTGTGTAATAATAAGCTGATGGGTAGCCTGAACCGTTCACATCAAAACCACCTGCACCGGGACCTGATATCAAAATATCATCTATCAATTGGTTCCAGGTAAATCCGTTTACAGGGCTCCCCATATGTAACCATCGCCTGCTACTACCAGCCGGTAAATATTTCTGTACTGTTACGTTACCAGTTATACTTCCTGCTGATTGGGCTACACTTGCATCTCCGCTGGCTGTTGATATTATTGTCAGATTACCCGCTGAGGCCAATGTTCCTGCCGTTACTGTCACTGTACCGACTATTTCCATAGCAGCCCCAAGCGTTATTGTTTGGGATGCTCTGTTCAAAGTGAAATTTTGCAGCGTTCTTGTGGAAGAACTGCTTTGTGACATGCTGATATTTGAACCGATAGAACCCGTTCCGGCAATGCTAATGGATGAAGTGGATGACCCAACAAAATTACTTGTACCACTTATTGATCCGTTAATTCCCAATGTAGTACCATTTAAAGTAAGTGAACCTGATGTAAAAGTAAGAGTTCCTGCTACTGTAAACGCCTGACTAAGCGTTAAACCTGAGCCATTGTTTACTGTTAAGTTATTAACTGTATTGGCCGTAGGGGTGGTGGTAAAGGTACCGGTTACGGCTCCTCTAAACTCATAGTTCGCACCGCTGCTTAGTGTTTTTATGGTATTGGCACTTGATAAATTACCGGGAATACCTGAACTATGAGAGGTAACAACAGATGCACCTGAATTAATCACAACAGTATTATTGCCTGTTGCACTGAATGAGGTCTCGTCAACAAATGAAAAATTTTGCATATTTAAGGTTCCACCGCTATTTACTGTCATGGTTCCATAATAGGCTGGGTCAGTCCATATAGACAGGGCTATGTTAGTATTCATTTGCACTACAGTTCCCGAGGCTACAGAAAAATTTACGTAAATATTGTTTGTGGGAGTTGAGTAAGACATAGTTTGTGGACTTCCAAGTGTGCCAGTACCGTTAAAATTTATGGTGCCGTTGGAAGCACCTGTACCTTCTGTTGTTACTGTACCTGTGCCGGAGACCGATAAATTACCCTTTACGCTCAAAGTACTAGTACCGGATGCGCCTATGTTTAAATCCAGTTTGCCTGAGGAAACACTCACATTACCATTAACCGTAAGTGCAAAGCTTGTTGCGTTGTTCACATTAAAAGTTCCTCCATTTACTGTGAGATTATTAGCCACAGTCATAGCAGAAGGCATTCCCCAGGTCCCGCTGCTGATTTCTAAGTTATAATAGTTACCACCGCTTGCTACTGCAGGTACAGCCAAGTTAGCAGTTGCGGTTGTGTACCGCACAGTACTGGTCCCTATAGTATAATTGGAGGCCCCAGGAGTAAAAATGCCACTGATGATAATTGTACTGCTGCTTGAAAAAGTTCTGGTGCCTCCACTGGCTGTTAGTGTTGGATATGTTCCCGCAACAATGGTCTGACCTGACGCGCTGTTATAGGTTACTGTTCCCGTCCAAACTTCATCGGCAGGTATGGGGGTGGAAGATGTGTTGGCTGTTTGCAATGTTCCAGTACCGGCCGGAGTTAATGTACCGCTCAATGCAAACGTACTCATACTCAAAATTCTGGATGCATTGATAGTGAGCGTACCGTTTACAGTTATTGCTCCCCCTGCGGTTTTTGTACCTGATGTGCCGCCTATAAGTAAATTGCCATAAGTGCCTGACTGTACGGTTTGTGTGCCATTGCGTGTATATTGAACTGTTGAAGCACTGTTAAGTGTGCCTAAAGTGGGAGTATTGGCATCGGTTTGAGAAAATACAAGTGTATTGCTACCGCTACTGGCCACTGCTATATCAACGGTAGCGTTCCAGTCACCTCCACTATGGGTAACTGTAATTGCAGCAACACTCGCATCACCAATCACAATTTTGGAATTGGTGCCGCTCACTGTCCAGTTGCTTCCCATAGATACAGAGGTGGTATTTCGAATCTGAAAAACCTGATTGTTAGCAGTGAAATTGGAGGGGTTAGAGCCCGAACCATTGGTATTGGTTCCCCAGTTGGAAGTATTGTTAAGATTACCACTGCCATCATAGTAATACGTGGTTTGACCAAATGCATTCGTTGCAGTTAGTAGAACGAAGGTCAAAAATATTGTTACAAAATAATTTACTTTCATGATTTCTGCTCTAAAATCAAGTATACAAAAAACTATATATTTATTTAGTAAAAATTTAGTTTTTTTTTCAAACATCAAAATTGCGTCATTCTTTGGAGGAATCTTTCCATTTTTAGACGAATTCATTCTGAACAGCACATCTATGCTTAAGGAAAATTGCAACTATTTAGAAAACAATAAATTGAAACCCTCACTGTATTAAGACTATTTGAAGAAGCATAGACAAAAAATTCCAAAAGCACGAAAGGGTTCCACCCAAATCATACACCTCCTATCTTTGAGCCCATGATTTCCACCAAAAAGGCGATGGAGGTTTTTGGGTTTAACGGCTCGGTTTCTAGCGAAAACGAAGTGAAAGAACGCTTTCGAAAACTGGTAAAAAAAACGCACCCCGATCGGTTTCATTCTTTTACCGAGCAAACAATGGCAGCCGAAGAATTTATCCGGATCAAAGAAGCTTATGATGTATTGCTTAATCAGATCAGAAGAAAAGGAAGTATTGCTTTTGAACAACCTCATCAACCCAATCCGCAACGGGGCTCATTTAGCGTACCCAACTGGCCCTTAGTGCTAGAACTAGAGAAAGCGCTATCGTTCATTTATTGGATAAGAGCTAAAATTCCGGCACCTGTTTCTGTTCACATTCCAGCTGTTCTCAAATCCCTTGGTAACCCGGGATTTTCCTTTCGAATTAATTCAGTTATTAATCTACTTTTACTTGCATTAGTTACCTGCTTATTTGCTGTTCTTTTTGTACTGGCATTTTTAATGAGTGTAGTTATACTTTGTTCTTTTGCACTCTTTATTCCGGCTTTTTTATTTTATCAGATCAGCACCAAAGCACTGTACACCTTGTTTGCTAAATACCATGGCTTTAAACCATCGGCCTACTGCGGAAACAAAAAAGGAGAAATAGCGTATTTATTCATTCGTACCATTCCGGTTATTGTCATCAATATTGCCTATTTTTTGGTTTTGATAAGCAGCAGTAATCACATTCCCTTAAGGTTATTTTGTCCGTTAAGTACCGGGCTTGTATTGTGGTTAGGTATGCTAAATCTTAGTGTATGCTATGAATGGATTTGCCGGTTTCGTTTATCGCAAATAAAGCGGGAAAAATAGTACTCAATTAATTGGTGGGTCGTATTAATGTCACCGGCCCCTTTTTAATTGTATTCCATTTATCGTTTGGAAAATGATACTCAAAAATAAAATAATAGGTTCCTGAAGCGCATGGCTCCCCGGTATTAAATTTGCGCCCGTTCCAGTTTACGCCATCATTTTTTTCACCGTCCCGGTCTCCTTTAAAAACTACTTCACCCCAGCGGTTATAAATAATCAGGTTATAATAATCCTCTCCCTTAATCGGTATATCAAATGCATCATTAAATCCGTCACTATTATCAGGCGTGTACACATTGGGAATAAAAATAAACGGGTAAAATTCGTTATGCACTAATTTACAAACACTGTCAACACATCCTTCGGGGCTGGTGGCAGTTAGGCATACGGTAAAATAACCGGTATCTCCTGTATAATCATGAAAACCGTTGAATGAAGAAGATAAATTTTTCGCCAGCGATGACGGATGTCCGAAATTCCACTGAAAAAGCACTCCGTTTACTGAAGTATTAGTAAAGTAAAACTTCGCATCTTGTGATTGAATGGTATCAATTTCAAAATCGGCTTTCACATCAACTACCTGAATTGTCCTTGCTATGGTATCCGGACAATACGGAAAGCCAGAAGGTGGTTTATACGAAGGAGTATAGGAAATCTGATAACTTCCTGATTGATTAAAAATATAAGCTTTTGTATTTACAGGCGAATCAGCAACAAGCGAGTCTCCACCCGGCAAATTCCATCGGTAATGGGTGTAAATACTATTTGATGAATCTTTAAAAAATATGGGCTGTCCGGCACATACCGGTTGATTAAAACTAAAATCTGCCAGTGGAATAGGTAAAACATAAATTCTAATTCGCTTTTGAAAAGGATTAAATGGGTCGGGGAAAGTGCCTGTACAATAGTATAAATTTTGCGTAATCGGATTTTGAAAACTATCTACTCCTGAAATCCAAACATCGTAAATGCCCGGCTTGGTATAAGTGTGTTGCACATTTTCAAACACATTGCTTGAGTAAACCGATGAATCACCGTAATTCCAAATCCAGTATTTTGTATCTGAAGATGTATTTTTGAACTTAGCAGTGAAAGGCACGCACCCAATGGTATCTCCATCCACTTCAAATGAAGGTTGCGGTCCTTTAATGCGAATGGTTTTGGTTATCGAATCCATACATCCATTCGCATTAATTGAAGTTAAGGTAATCTTAAATTTACCAAAACTGGTGTAGTCGTGATACGGATTTTTTAAATGACTTACAGTTTTCCCGTCCCCAAAATCCCAGGTCCAGGCAACTATTGAATCGAGTTTAGGATAACCGGACATTTGTTGTGGTTCGGCAAATGAAGAATCATACATCCGCACAATTTGCCCGCAAACAAACAAGGTATCCGACAACCCAAAGTCAGGCTTAACTCCGCTCACCCGTATTTTCCCAATTGTTTCATAGGCACAATTAAAACTATCAACCGAGGTCATTTTAACTGTATATATTCCCGGAGTGGTATAAATATGAGAAGGTACCGCCCCGTGAACAACAGGAGTTCCGTCTCCAAAATCCCAATACAACTTTTGATGCGTTGTATCCCTTCGCCACCAGGGCACAGTATCAAGAGTGATTACCTGATGGTAATATCTTACCGAATCGATAAACCATACCCGCGAATTGGTACACACCACCGAATCATAACGGAAAGAGGCGTAATGCCCCCAATTTATAATCCGATAAGTGTAACGTTCGCACCCGCTATCGTTGTGCAATGTTATTAACGGTGTTTTTATTCCGGGCTGGTAATAAGTGTAACTCCTCGAGGGAAGCTTCACGTAATTCGAATCCAGTGTATCAATAATTAAAAAGGTTCCGTTTTCAAAATCCCAAACCACATACGATATCCCCTTTTGCAGCGAGTCTCTGAATGAAATACTAATCTGCAGGCTGTCGCAGGAACGATTTACATTTGCTATAATGCTTCCGTCAAAATCTTCAAAATATAACATATTATGATACCATGTAGTATCGAAGCAGTTGCCATTTTGAATCACAAATCCTACCGTTACCCAACCGGTTGAGTTACAAGTGTAGTCATATATCCATTGGAAATAAGGAGGAAATACTTTGTTCCAGGTGGCATTAGCACAGGCAGAATCAGGCAGAATCCAAACATTTTGCTTTTCACATTTGGGCTCAGCATAATCAAGATTAAAATCAATATTGGCATGAAGGCACCAAGGTTTTGAAGGAATTATTCCGGAAGATTCGGGCGGACCAACAATTACGGTTGCCGAATCATAATCCCAGCATCCCGTAATGGTATCTATAAGGTACATTTTCACCTTGTAACAACTGTCAACACCACTCGTATATTTATGCTTCACTCCAATTGAATCCCGTGAAAAGTTACAATTCATTCCCGTATTGATCCCCCTTCTGGTATCGGTGGTACATTGTGCTGCGTAAGGGTCTCCAAAATTCCACAGAAACTTAATGCTTGTACTACAAAAATCTGAAAAGTGTAAATTGCTCGGAGGCATATAAGCCGTATCCCCATCACATTGGTATCTATTCCCTATTTTAAGAGGGGGCTTTTCCAAATCTGCCATTGGTCCTCTCACATGAATAGTATCAAAGAAAATTGTATCACAGCCCATAGTTCCGGCTTGTAACAGAATTGGAAAATCCCCACAGCTCGAAATAAAACTAGGTGGAATATATGTTGTACGGCCCATCAATGCGCTGGGATTTTGACCAAATTCATCATAAATGGCCCATGTATAAACCACATCCTGAGAAAACGAGGCAGAAAGAAAAACAGCCCCGCGGTCTCTGTAACATACCGGATTGGGCGATATAGTATAACTAATATTAAAATCGGGTTTGGGATAATTGATAATGGGCAATGCAAACGTATCAAAGCAGCCTCCGGTTGATTCAAATATAAGTTTCGCCAAAAAGTTCCCGGGAGTATTATAGAAATAACCTATAGAATCCCATAACGGATTCGGAGGATTTTTCACTAACGGACTGCCATCTCCAAAGTCCCACCAAAAATTTTTGACATCGCTTCGGTCGGTCAGATATTTATTATAAAAATACCCCGACCTTGTTCCGCAGCCAAATACTGTGCTATAAGTAAATCCGGCATCCACATCTACCGCTACTTTTATTGCATCTTTTAATTCCTTGCGAGCAATACATCCATTGGTATCAGCCACTTCAATTACCGGAGTAAATGTACCAATGGAGGCATAACTCTGACAAAAGTCTTTTTGAGATAATGGTGCATTTTGAATTGCCCCTCCGTCTCCCCATAAAATTGTTCGCTTGTTTAACGGAGCCCCTGTAGCATACGACCGGTCTTTAAGACAAAAATAATTCCCAAGAAAACATTGAACCGGATACGACTCCACTGTCATATCAGCCACAGGAAGCGGAAGCACCGAGATACTTAAAGGCCCGGCATTGCATAACGACCCTCCGGAAAAGGTTATCTTTAATGTAACATTAAAAGTTCCTGCGTTATTGTATTTATACGTGGGTTTTTGAACAGAATCCTTTTTCCCATCGCCAAAATCCCATTCGTATTTACTTGGAGTACCTCCTGCAAAAGAGGGCGTAAAAGTAACAGTAGCCCCCAGACATACCCGAATGGCGGATGGAGTAAACGAACAGGTTTGTGCCCTGACAGGGAAGCAACAAACCGAAATAAGTACAAAAAAAAGAAATCGAAAAAAGAAATGGGTCATAGAGGGATACAAATTCATAGACTCAGTTTTCATCATTTGGTTGCACCGCTATTTTAACCACGCATCCAGCCACCTGAAAAACTCCCTCTGCCAAAGAACTGAATTTTGAGGTTTTAACACCCAGTGGTTTTCATCAGGGAAACATAAAAAACGGCTGGGTATTCCCTGCATTTGAGCGGCTGTAAAAGCTTCCATACCTTGAGTAACGGGTACGCGAAAATCTTTTTCATTATGAATAACAAGAATTGGTGTATCCCATTTTCTAACAAACAGATGTGGTGAAGCCGAGAAATTAGCCGGCTGCGGATTTTGCCAGTATGGCCCCTTATTATCATGATTGGCAAAAAACATTTCTTCAGTACTGCCATACCAGCTTTCCATATTAAACATGCCGCAATGAGCAATGAAACATTTAAACCTTTTGTCATGGTTTCCTGCCAACCAATACACCGAGAATCCTCCGAAACTGGCTCCTACAGCTCCGAGTTTTTCTTTGTTTATGAATGGCTCTTTTGCTACTGAATCAATGGCACTGAGGTAATCCTTCATACACTGGCCTCCGTAATCTCCGGTAATGGCATCGTTCCATTCCGGTCCAAATCCGGGTAAACCTCTCCTGTTAGGGGCCACCACAATATACCCGTTAGCAGCCATTAGCTGAAAATTCCAGCGATAACTGAAAAATTGCGATACCGGACTTTGCGGACCACCCTGACAATACAACAGCGCAGGATATTTTTTTGCAGGATCAAAGCCGGGAGGTAAAATTACCCACGTTAGCATCTCTTTTCCATCTGTGGTTCTGATCATGCGCTTTTCTACTTTACCCAGTTTTACTCCCGACATGAGTTGTGTTGTTTCATGCGTTAGCTGTGTTAAAACTGCGCTCTGCGGATTCACCGTATACAACTCGGTGGGACTACTTATACTCATTAATGAAACCAGCAGCATTGATTTTTTCCCTACAGTAAAACTCTTTAAATCGGTAATATCATGATCACCCCGGGTAAGTTGGACAATAGTTGAATTTTTGCTCATCAAATCATTTGTAAAAACCTGCTGAGTGGCATTGATGGTAGCTGTAAAATATATGCGTGCCGGAGCCTCCCAAATAAAATTCTCAACCGAATAAGAAAAATGTTCTGTTAAATCCCCTCCAAAGGTTTTCATCATATCCTCTTCCTTTACCGGTGAATAAGTATACCAGTTTTTGCGAAGATCAAAAATGATGATCCGGTTTTTGTCACTCTCATAGCCCGGAGTTTTCATGCTTAGCCAGGCAAGACGCGAACCATCGGGCGAAAACTGCGGATTTTTATCATACCCATTCATCCCGTAGGATAGATTCAACGTTTTTCCTGTGGAAAGCTCATAAAGGAAAATATCTGTATTCGTGCTCGTAGCTTCGGGCGTTCCTTTTAACTTTTTACTGGTATAAGCAATATACTTTCCATCCGGACTCCAACTCACCTCTTCCATCCCTCCAAAAGGTTGTGTAGGGGCATCATAAGGTTCGTTTTGCAAAATATCCTGCCCGGATTTTATTTTACCCATTGCATCTTCAGTCAGCTGCACCCAGAAAAGATGCGAACTGTACTCGTCCTCCCAGCTATCCCAATGACGGTAAAGGAGTCCGTCTGCCACACGACCGGTAGCCATTGGTAAATCCGGATAAATATCCTTAACCGTTTTCCCTGTTTTCAAATCCGCAGCAAATACCAGTTTTTTCTCATCGGGCGAGTACAAGTACCCACTGATACCTCCGGGAACTATAGTCACCTGCATTGGGTTACTACCATCCCTGTTCATTCGCCATAACTGCATTTCTCCGCTTTTAGCACTCAGAAACGTGATACCGCTACCCATTTTTTCAAACCTCACCGAATTCACATTCCACGAATCATCGGCCAGCAGTTTGGGCTCTCCACCGGCAACGGGTATGCTGTACAAAAAACCCTTCCCTTTATTGGCCGCCAAATCATACCGCTTCACCACATAAATAACCGTTTTCCCGTCAGGGGATACATCAAATTCATTGATACGACCAAGTTTCCATAAAAATTCGGGCGTCATTAGCTGCTGGCCAGAAACCAACCCGAAAAAAAAGATGAACACTATACTCAACAGTTTTCGCATATTTGAAGAAATTTTGTTTCCCTCAAACATACTATAAAATGATTATAGATTTATCAGGAAAAAGAGCCCTAGTTTGCGGCAGTACACAAGGTATAGGCAAAGCCATTGCCATTGAACTGGCTAAGTGCCATGCACAAATTACATTGGTAGCACGAAATGAAAGCAGTTTGAAGGAATCGCTTGAAGAATTAAACCGGATTCATTCAAATCAGCATAATTACCTGGTTGCCGACTTTAACCGCCCCGATGAGCTCAAAAAAACAATTCAGGATTTTACAGAGAAAAACAGAATTGATATTCTCATCAACAATACCGGAGGCCCTGCAGGCGGCCCCATTGGTGAAGCTAAAACCGAGGATTTTTTGAATGCCTATCAGCAACATTTAATATGTAACCATATACTGGCACAGGCCTGCCTTGGAGGAATGAAACAAAACGGTTTTGGTAGAATTATTAATATTATTTCTACCTCGGTAAAACAACCTATCCGGGGATTAGGAGTATCAAATACCACCCGTGCTGCAGTGGCCAATTGGGCCAAAACCCTTTCCATTGAAGTGGCGCCTTATGGAATTACTGTTAACAATATTTTACCAGGGGCTACTAAAACACTCCGGCTTGAAACCATTGCGAAAAACAAAGCTGCAAAAACCGGAGTTCAAATTACTGAGGTAGAAACAGAAATGCTTCACGAGATTCCGGCAGGGCGCTTTGCCACCCCCGATGAAATTGCCTATGCCGCAGTGTTTTTGGCTTCTCCGTTTGCGTCCTATATCAATGGAATTAATGTTCCGGTGGATGGTGGCCGTACAGCCTGTTTGTAAATATTTAATACTAATTTACAGCTAATTACATTTTTTCGGGCTGAAAATAAGTTTTTTGGTAAAGTTTCTGCGTTCTAAGATTGAACGAAAGGAGATTTTAACATGAAAACACGATTGGAAATGAACAAAAGCAAAGCAATGATCTTTCTCTTGTTATTAACTGTAGCCGCCATTTCACATTTAGCCAAAAATCCATCTCATTCTTTAAAATCCACTACAAAAACGTCACTCCATATCTCCATAAGCAGATAAGTTTATACCTACTATACTGTCACACGAACTTTTATTCATTTTTTGGCATAAAGTTTACAATCAAAAAAGAGCCTCGCAACCGCGGGGCTTTTTTTATTTAGCCGAAATAAAAGAGGTATCGGTTAATGTTTTAAGAAAAGCCACCAGACTCGACTTTTCGTAAGCTGATAGTTGTAGTCCGCTTTCTTTACCGGGCTTGGTCATAATGGGGTCGATGGTACGGGAAAACTTTACCCCTGAATTATAAAATTCCACCACTTCTTCTAAAGTATTAAACCTGCCATCGTGCATATACGGGGCCGTTAACTCAATATTGCGAAGTGTAGGTGTACTGAACATGCCCAAATCGCTGGCTGCATGTGTAATCAGATTTCGTCCGGCATTTTGACCTATAAACTGATTATCGAGTCCGTTATTATGGTAGAGATTATCGGTGAAAAGAGGATAACCGTGGCAATGAAAACAATCTCCCCGCTCAGAGAAAAATACGTCCATTCCGTCCCGTTCCTCCTGAGTGAGTGTTCCTCCATTTAGTTGGTAGCGATCCAGTTTTGAATCGGCCGAAATCATGGTGCGTATGTATTGAACCAAAGCCTTGCAGATGGTCATTTTTAACTCCTCGTAGCTCAAGGTGTAAAAGTTTGTAATCCCAAACGCCTTATAAAAAAGCTGCGGATATAGAGGATGATGCGATAACCTGTAAAAAAGCGTATCGGCATTGGTATTGAAAAATTGTGGTTCAAAATCACCCATAGGCAATGTCTCAAGTTTAGTAACCGACCCGTTCCAGTTGTAGTCGGGATTAAAAGCAAGGTTTACATGCGGAGGGATGCTTATTTTTTCTCCACCTGGTGTGATGTAATATGGAGACGAGAATGATTTACTTCGATTGTGACAGGATGAACAACTAAGTCCGTTGGACGACAGAATTGCATCGGAGTATAACCTTTTACCCAAATCAACTCCTTCATTCGTAAGCGGATTATCAAAAGAAAGATATGGCTGCGGAAAACCCTGAGGCACCTGAAGTAAATACGGAGTTGGTTGATAAATTCCTGAATCCGGACTTGCAGGGCTTTCTTTTTGCCTGCACTGAATCATCAGCACAACAAGCAGCAATATCACTATGTATCTCATACCTTAATTAGTTATGCTTAAAACATTATCTCCGTTTTGTGAAAGCAGGGTCATGAGGCTATCAATTCCCATAGTATAGTTTGTTTTGTTTAAATCAAATTTATTGGGTACATCAAACCATTTGGCAACATCCATAGTTAATTTAATGCCGCTTGAAACCTGAGTCTCGCTGAGTGTGGAAGCAACAGTATTCTCCACCAGATTTTGGGTGTTCCCTAAGTGCATTGCAAATCCATATACCTGCATATTAGTTGCAACATAGTGCCCCTCGAGTTTTAGAAAATGGTATCCCCCTCCCATATTATCGGGCCATGCCATATTTAAATTGGCCGGTGCAGGTGGTAATGAATTACTGATATTTTGCGAAGCCGATAGACCAATATTGCATTTAAATGAAGTAATTCCCGTAAGCGGCAGATCGCTTACCGTAAAGTGATGAGTTGAGGTATCGCGGGCACTTACATAAAATAATTTAGTTGACTTATAAATAGCCCCGGTAACAGAAGTAATTTCGATATTTGAAATATAGCAATCAAGGCGGGTAACACTAAAACTATTCCCTGCCGAATTCTGAAATTGAATGGTATCAAATACCAAAGGAATTCCATTTACATTAAAACCCATGTCTACCTTTATCGGTGTAATTACAACAGGTTTGGGTGTATTCGTGTGGTCTCTTTTACATGACGAAAAAGAAAGGAACATCAACCCTGCTATCAAATAAATTATAAAACTTCTCATAATTGTAAAACTTCCTATACGAAGTTAGATATTTAACAGCGGGCTGTAATTGACAATCATCAACTTCATTGCTGATTAAGATCATGGTATTAGTTGGCAGGCGGAGGGATCTTTGCACCCATGATACACGAACCGGTGATATCGGAGAAAGAAATGATTCTCCGAATCAATAAACTAAAGAAAGAAAAGAATGCTGTTATTCTCTCGCATTACTACATGAGCCCAGATTTGCAACTTAAAGAATCTGCGGGTGGCATTGCTGACTTTGTAGGCGACTCATTAGGGCTTAGCGTGGAAGCATCTAAAACAACCGCAGATTACATAGTATTTTGCGGAGTATATTTTATGGCTGAAACAGCCAAAATTTTAAGTCCGGGGAAACATGTTTACATACCGGATAAAGAGGCCGGATGTTCGCTGGCCTCGAGTATTACCGCAGCCGATGTTTACGCTTTAAAGGCCAAATACCCCGGTGTGCCGGTAGTGGCTTACATTAACACTTATGCCGAAACCAAAGCAGCATGTGATATATGCTGTACTTCGCGAAATGCCTTAGCCATCATTCGCTCCCTTGATGCATCCAAAATAATTTTCATCCCGGATTTATATATGGGACAAAATCTGGCCCGGCAGCTAAAAGAAGAAACCGGAAAAGAACTTATTCTATGGGATGGGAAATGTGAAGTTCATGAACAATTTACTTCAGATATGGCTAAAGTGTTGCGCACGCAATATCCCAAATCAGAGTTTCTGCTGCACTGGGAAGTACCGTGTACCACTGTGGCCGACTCATTAAACAATGCAGGCGGTGTGCTTGGCAGTACCAATGATATCATCCGCTACGTTGGAGAAAGTTCCTGCACCAGTTTTATTCTGGCTTCAGAATGTGATTTGGGCTCAACCCTTAAAGGCATGTATCAGGAAAAAGAATTCATTACACCCTGCATCAAATGCCCTCACATGAAAAAAATATCCATGCTTAAAACACTGGAGATTCTGGAACGCATAGGAGAAGAGACAATGGATGATTTTGAGGTGAATTTAAATGAAGATTTAATTCAGAAAGCTTATCTCCCCATAAAACGAATGATGGAATTCAGTTGATATGAACCCGCGCCCTCATATTCTTGTGGTTGGTTCCGGTTTAGCCGGTATGTACTATGCCTTAAAAGTTTCATCAGAGGCCAGCGTAACTCTTGTTTGCAAAAATCAATTATTTGATTCAAATACATTCTGGGCACAGGGAGGTATTGCATCTGTAATAAAGCAAGACGACTCTATAGAAAAACATATTGCCGACACGCTGGAGGCCGGAGACGGATTATGTGATTTAAGTGCGGTAACCGAATTACTCTCAAAAGCCCCAAAAGTAATTGAACAGTTGCTTCAGGAAGGCTTTGATTTCACCCGCAATACTGACGGCACACTTAACCTATCGCGCGAGGGAGGACACAGCGAAGCGCGGGTTGTACATGCACAGGACAGAACGGGAGAATATCTTATAAAAATTTTAGCTGAAAAAGTTAAGCGCAATCCGCAAATCACCGTTCTTGAAAACACACAGATTGTTGATTTGTATGTAAACAACAACATATGCACGGGTGCATGGGCAGTTAATAAAACAAGCAGGGAACTTATATTGATAAGGGCAAATCTTACCGTACTTGCTACAGGAGGAGCCGGGGGAATTTTCAAAAAAAATACCAACCCAGCAGGAGCCACGGGTGATGGTTATGCCATGGCCTGGAGGGCAGGTGCCCTTTTATCAAATATGGAATTCGTACAATTTCATCCCACCATGTTTTACACCCAAAAGGGCAACTCATTTTTAATAAGCGAAACTTTGCGCGGATATGGTGCAGAATTGAAATTACCCAACGGTGAAAGCTTTATGCAGCACTATCACAAACTTGGCTCTCTGGCTCCCAGAGATATAATCTCGAAAGCCATTTCCGAGCAAATGCAGTTGAACCATATTCCATGTGTGTACCTTGATACCACCGTTTTCAGCGAAGCAGAATTACAGGGTAAGTTCCCTTATATTTTCGATCAATGCATTAAACACGGAATTAATCCTTCCCGTCAAATGATTCCGGTGGTGCCGGCAGCACATTATTTTTGTGGTGGAATTTTAACCAATACCAATGGCAAAACTTCCATTCCCGGATTAGTGGCTTTAGGAGAATCGGCCAGCACCGGATTACACGGAGCCAACAGGCTCGCGAGCAACTCACTGTTGGAAGCACTCGTAATGGCCAATAATTGCAGCAAACAAACTTCAGCCTATTTGGTTGATCCGGAATATAGCGGGGAAAAACTACTGAATATTGCTCCGGTTACTTCTGTACCCGATGAGCAAATTCAAAAAATGATTAACCCGGAAGAGTTGCAAAATATGATGTGGTATTTTTGTGGAATCATAAGGTCAGAGTCGTTGCTGAAACTGTTTAAAAATGTGCTTTTGGAACAAATAGACGAACTTAAAAACTATATATACCAGTACGGCCTTCTTCCTGCGCTTATTGAACAAATGAACCGCTTACAAACTGCTTTTCTGGTAGCAGATGCAGCATGGAAAAGAAAAGAAAGCCGCGGATGCCATCTGTCCAAAAATTACCCATTGAGACTTAGCGCAACTGCAAAATCTATAGCAATACCTTATGATGGTGAACAATTGATACATATCTTTGAAGAAACAATACCACAAAAATGATACAAATGCGTTTGCCCCTTTGGAGTTTAATCATGCTGCTTTCAGTTATGGTGTCCTGTAGTGAAGAACCCGGCCAAACAAGCGCATCCGCTTCAAACGAAACCGTTTCAACAGAACCTGTAAAGCAAGGAAGCAAATGGAAATTTAATCCCGAAATTACGTTTGAATTACGTTCGGTAGAAAACAGCATCATTAATTTTAACGACCTTCAGAAAAAAGCAATCAACGAGGAACCTTACCACGCATTTGCCGATATTCTGGATCAGCATGCAAGTAAGATAGAATCTATGCTGAACAGCCAAAATGAAGCCAATAATTCACTGGCATCCGAGCTGCAGAAACTTAAATCGATTTCGCAGGAATTACACAACAGCAAGGACATGCAAGCCAAAGAAACCTTTACTCATTTGAATGAATGGGTTCATCATTTGCATTCGAAGTTTGAGTTTGATTACAATTAATTCTGTTCTTCTATTTGGTGTGCACAACCCCGCACCGGCACATTCGGTCAGAGAAAATATTTTAACTGCTTAAACGGAAGATTAACCCTTCCTGCCTCCTCTCAGGTAACCGGAGACTTCCATTCGGCATACGAATCGCGTGTTTCGTACAGCTTTAAATTTACAAGCTGAATATTTTCGGGCATATTTTGTTCTATCCTGTTTTTTATCTCCAAAATAAGATATTCAACTGTAGGTTCTACTTGCAATATAACCAGACGTTGGTCGGGTACAGAAACAGGTATCTTGTTTTTCGAGGCGCCAGATTCCGATAAAATAAGGGCGTGGTCAAATTTATCAATCACCAGTTCATTCACTAATTTCTTCAGCAATTTCAAATCGATAATCATCCCATTGGTAAGCTGATGGGCTGTTACCCCTACATGCAACTCATATCGGTGTCCGTGCACATGCCGGCACACACCCGGGTAATCGGCAATGGCATGTGCTGCTTCGAAATAAAAAATTTTGTTAATCGTCAGCATAAATGAGTCATTAGGCTGTCACCATTCCTGTGAGTTGTTCCTCCAGTTCCTCAAATTCCCTTTTCATTTGGTTTATGAACGACTCCTTTTCTACCTGCATTTTATCAAGCAGGTTATTATAGTAAGAAATCCCCGAAAGCAGGTTGCCGCGAAACGTATTAAAATATTCTTCCTTTTTACTGCTGATTGCCTGAATATTTTTATTGATTTCCTTTTTCAGGTAATCTATATAAATGCGCAATTCATTCACAAAAACATGAGACCTTGGTACATTGTTAAGCACATTCCCCCGACCGTAAATATGTCCAACCATTTGCAACAATGTTAATACTCCGGAAAAATAAGCCAGATTAGGGCCCGGACAAATGGTAACTGCATTGAGTTTATGCGGATGCGGTATATGTTTTTCAATAAACACGGATGTACTTAAACCCTCGCATAAACAATCCTTTTCGGTTACCAAATCTATTTGATGCTGTATCGTATTCTCGTCTGCCCCACTTGATTTTATTTCTTTAATTTTCAAATTTTGGTACTCACGTGATGCAACACAAATAGGTTTCTCGGTAAACTCTGAATTGAAAGAAAGAAACTTTAAATAACACGGACTGCCTGCACGTTGTTTTTCAATCCGAGCCTTACGCTGTACTTCAGAGCTGCTTTTTCTGAAATTATTAAACGGAACGCCAAGCGGAGAAGCATTACTCAAATAATAATCATCAGGTTTGGCCGAAGCTAAAGCGGTGAGGGTTTCATAATCAACGTTGGTTACTTCGGGCACTAATAAAAACGGGCTGCCCCAGCCAATGCTATCCATTTTGTAATAACCGAGAAAAAACTGCTGCTCGTTAAACGTACCCACTCCGCCCTGAACCGTAATATTGAGTTTAGGCACAGAAGCAAACACATCACGCCCTTTTTCTTTAAGCGTTTGGTTACACAAGTCAAATAATGTGTTTGTCAACTCTTCTCTCTTAGCTTTAAACTCTTCCATCACCGGGCCTAGTAACAATCCATCGGTGGCAAATGCATGTCCACCGCAATTCAATCCCGATTCAATTCTGAATTCAGAAACCCAAAGCCCCTTTTTTGCAAGAAATTTTCCCTGAATCAGGGCCGAACGATAATCACTTACTTTAATGGTGATTCGTTTTTTGAGATTTTCACTTTTATCAGGGTAAAAATCATTAAAAGTTTCGCAATAGGTGTATAGTCTTGGATTTAACCCTGCTGAAAATACCACTGAAGAGGATACATTACTTAATGCAAATCCGCGCAGAGCCGCGAGAGCATCGTTATATTCAAACGATAGAGGTTCGCCCGATGGATCATAATTGGTTTTATCCACCTTGGTCATAATATTTATATCAATATCTCCCGCCACAATAGCATCCCGCAATTCCTCCTGCAACAATAACTGCTCGCTTCCGGTAGCATCTTTCATTTTCAGATACATTTGTTTTAAAGGAGAATTTTCAGGAAGCAATTCAAAATATTTTACAATTTCTGCCCCTTCTTCAAAGCGTTCCGTTTTGAGGATATCTACTTGATTTTTTACAATCAGATCAAGCACATTAAGGTATTCAGTGATGCGCTTTGCCCTGTAGTCATGTTCTGATTTGGTAATATGTTTATAGGGAAGCTGAAGTGACTCGCAATAATACTTGCGCATTTTTTCAACCAATTCGTCTTCGATAACCGAAACTACCGAGGATATACCGAACCGGGCTACTTTAACCGGTGTATCAACAGTAAACGAAAGACCCATAACCGGAATATGAAAGGAATGAACTGGAGAAATACTCATAATCGACTTAATTTTAATATTTGGTAATGAAAGATGAAACATTTATTAATTGATTCCTCATCCTTCTTTCATTAAGGAACCAAACCCAAATCCGGGAATTTTTTTTCTGTTGTAACACAAAATAAAGCTGCGTAAAATAACCACGCATGTTCCGGTTACCGCTACTAGCAATCCGATACCTGCGCAAAACATCAATATAAAATACGGTCTGAACCCAAGCATCATTTGCTGAAATGAACTTTGAGCAGGATTCATTTGCCAGATCCCCTTAAGCATACCCACCACCAGCAGTGAGAGCAGCATTGTTGCCAGACAAATATTTAAGATGGTGAGCCATCTCCTCAACACGTGGTATGAGTTTGTTTCGTTGCACGGGCCTTTAAGAAATTCGGAAGAGACTCCCAGCAGTATAAGTGTATTAATACCAATAGTTGTTCCCATAGCATGCGCAACGGTTACATGTGTACCATGTGTGTAAATATTAATTGCCGGTATTGACATGAGCAGAGCAAGAAATAAATTTATAAGTACCCAGTGATCGGATGAATTTAAAAAATCAAATGATATTATGCCTGCAGGTTTTCCTGACGATGCATTCGTTTTTTTCCAGAGAAAAATAATCCGCAGAAAAATGATCCATTCGGTCATACTTACCGCGTATGAAATAATTCTGACATAAGGAGCAGTTGGTAAGGTGTAGATATGATGCCCCCAGTTAAACATAAGATTAAATAACCCGAGGAAATACATGGCAAATGAAATTCCTGAGCGGGCAGTTTGTTTATCACCCGAAATTTTTTCCATCAGGTAAAACGCCAGGCCATACACCAATTGATTCCAGGAACCTACCAGCGATCCGTTTGACTTCCATTGAATGGTGAGGTCTTTAACCGCATCTTTACTAATAAATGGAAAAATCCAGAGGTAATTTTCAAAAAAGGTAATAAGAAAGCAAACAATTCCGGTGAGCCACATCCAGTGGTAAACGCTCCATTCGGGTTTTGACGCGTATACAAGCAGGTAGCTGATTAAAAAAAAGAACCAGCCAGTAGCAATAAAACCCGCATACTGTGGGGGGAATTCCCAATACTCTCTTCCGCCAAAAACACCCTTGTAATACGAAGTGAAAATTGCAACTAAAGCAACAAACCAAATGACATAATGTACCAGTGCAAGAGCGTGAATGAGGTTATTTGTCTTCACATCGCGGAAGGAGTGATAAATCCCGCCACTTGCGGCCATCAGAATCCAGAATACTACCGATGTAACATGTAGTGGCCGCAATTGAGGGAACCCCAGATAATTCTTTAAGAAATCAGGTGCTATGTAATAAACCGATGCCAAAGAACCATAAATAACCGCTCCTACCAACATCAAAAGTGCAGTGCTCAAAAATAAACGATCGGCAAAAAACAGAGTTGATTTACTATTCATCTTTACCCTTAATATCGCCACTCACGGTAGCTTTAAAATTTCTCGGATCAGACTTTCCTGTTTCATCCATACAACGCAAAAACTCGGTTACCTTTTCAATTTCTGTTTCCGTCATTTTGAAGGCAGGCATTGTTTTCGTTCCGTTTTTTATCATAATCCCAATATACCCGGTTCCGTTATCTCTGGTTGAATAAGTATTGGTGAGGTCGGGTCCAAGGTATCCTCCAAGTCCGTAGAACTGGTGGCACGACTGGCAATTATTCTGCTGCCAGATCATTTTACCTTCAAGTGCAGCATCGCTCAGCAGGGGTGATTTTTTCAGGGAATTATCACTTGTGTACAGATGAAAACTGTACACCACAAAAGAACATATCAAAAAAAGCAGGATACTAATTTTTACAGCAAACCTCATTCAGAGGTCAAAATTATCTGTAGTTGTACTGATAAAAGTTGACTAACGTCATTAATATATCTGATAGAAATCAGTCCTTAAGGTTGGCAATATCAAGCAACTGTTTGGTATTGGTAATTCTGATAAGTTTTTTATCAAGATCTATTACACCGGCTTCATTCCATTCCCTCAGGCACCTTACAACGGTTTCGGTGGCCATCCCCGTTATATTGGCAATATCTTCCCTGTTTAACACCACATTGATAAAACCCCTATCGTTTACCCCAAAAGTGTCTTTCAGTAACAATAAAGACTCAGCAAGGCGCTCTTTACTTGTTTTATGCAATAAGTCAACATTTTTCTTCTCTGCCGTTTTCAATTCGCGGGCAAAGTTTTCCATTATTTTCAGCGACAGATGAATATTCTTATTCAGCAACTCAAAAATATAATGTTTGGGGATAAGGCATATCTGCGAATCTTCAATCGCTTCGGCAGCCGCACGGTATTGCTCACCGGCCAATAAAGAGCGATAGCCGATAATATCTCCGTCTTTTGCTAAACGTAATATTTGAATATTCCCCTCATTGGTTGTTTTAAAAACCTTTACTTTTCCATGGTGAACACAATATAAACCCGGTGGCTCACTTTCTTCATAAAAAATTAACTGCCCCTTTTTTACATGAAATGAAGATTTATAGGTGTTCAATTGCTCAAGTTCTTCGCGGGTGAGCGTGCAAAACACAGAGAGTCCGAGGGTTTGGCAACTTGTACAATCCAGTTTATTATTCAATGCCATGCGGTAAATCTAAGGGTTTTATCCCAAAACAAAAAAAACTGATAAAAATCACACCCAACTCTGACTCATATCAAAAAGGCCCCTTGAGGCGTGGGGTACTTTTGTTCTTAAATAATATAATTAAATTAGCTCAATAAAATTAAATATATAATGACAAAAATCTACAGAAAAGCAGTATCAGTAACTGCAGTATTAGCCTTAGCTTTCGTATTCAGTAATTGTGGCTCATCAGACAAACCTGCTGAGCAAGCACCCGCCACACCAGCCGCCCCTGCCGATAACGGAGAAGGGATTGGAAACTTTGCCGGAAAAGAGATTGCCCCTTTTGATGCTGGCTTGGCAGAAAAAGGCAAAACCCTTTTTGAAGCCAAATGTTCGGCCTGCCATAAAATAACCGGTGACAAAGTAGTAGGACCTGGTCTTAAAGGCGTAACAGAACGCAGAAAACCACAGTGGATACTGAACATGATTACCAATCCTGTGGAGATGACCCAAAAAGATCCTGCCGCACAAGCATTACTGGCCGAACACCTTACCCAAATGACCAATCAGAATGTAGCAGAAGATGAAGCTTTATCTATTCTGAATTACCTGCGCCAAAATGACGGAGCCAAATAAACAAGACCTCTAATAATTTACTTAATTATTCAAATATGAAAATGATAATTAAAACAGCAATCAGGATAAGCCTTATGGTTTTAGTGATTGCAGGCTTTTATAGTTGCAAGCCCAAAAAAGCAACCAATGTAGTACAAGGCGATGCCGCCAGCAAAGTATATGTAGCTCCGGGTAAACTGGATGAAGTATATATGTTTGCTTCAGGTGGATTTAGCGGTCAGGTAGCTGTTTACGGTATTCCTTCCGGAAGGCTTCTTCGACAGATACCGGTATTTTCTGTAAACCCCGAAAATGCATGGGGGTATTCAGAGGAAACAAAACCAATGCTCAATACCACCAAAGGGATGATTCCGTGGGATGACAGCCACCACCCGGTTCTTTCCAAAACTGGTGGTAATGACGATGGCAGATGGCTGTTTATAAATGCCAACAACACACCCCGTATTGCTCGAATTGATCTGACCACTTTTAAAACAGCCGAAATTATTGAACTGCCAAATACCGGTGGTAACCACGCTTCACCTTATTGTACCGAAAATACCGAGTATGTTGTAGGCGCTTCCCGTTTTAGCGTTCCCCCTGATGAAACTGAAGTAGCCATTAATTCTTACAAAGAAAATTTCAAAGGAGTGGTTAACTTTATTAAAGTAGACAAAGAAAGCGGACACATGAATCTTGCTTTCCAGCTTGATGTTCCTGCCATTGACTATGACCTGGCACGTGCCGGAAAAGGTGTATCACACGGCTGGTTGTTTTTCTCAAGCTATAATTCGGAACAGGCCAATACACTGCTTGAAGTAAATGCTTCGCAAAAAGACAAAGATTTTATTATGGCCGTAAACTGGAAAAAAGCCGAAGAATACCTCGCTCAGGGAAAAGGAGTTAAAAAACCTGCCAACTACTACCATAACCTGTATGATGAGTCGAAACATATGACCACTTCCGAACTTATGAAAGAAGTAATGACGCTGGATGCTCGTGCATTAAAGGACATATGCTATTATATGCCATGCCCTAAATCGCCTCACGGATGCGATGTAAGCCCTACGGGTGAATACATTGTAGCTTCAGGAAAACTGGCTGCTACCATCCCGGTTTTTTCATACAAAAAAATGATGGCTGCCATTGAAGGAAAACAATTTGAAGGAGAGTTTGACGGAATCAGCGTATTAAAATACGATGCCGTACTGGCTGGCGAAGTACAAAAACCGGGCTTAGGTCCATTGCATACTGAATTTGATCAAAACGGTTTTGCGTATACTTCATTCTTCGTTTCATCGGAAGTAGTAAAATGGAAAGTGGAAACACGCGAAATAGTTGACCGCATTCCTACTTATTATTCGATTGGCCACCTTTGTGCTGTTCAGGGTGATTCAAAACAACCTTACGGAAAATACGTAGTTGCTTTGAATAAAATTACCAAAGACCGTTACCTTCCTACCGGACCTGAACTTTGCCAGTCGGCCCAGCTCATTGATATTACCGGTGAAAAAATGAAATTGTTACTTGACTTCCCTACCATTGGCGAGCCACACTACGCACAAATGATTCAGGCCGATTTGCTGATAAAAAATCAACGCAAAGTGTATAAGCTGGAAGAAAACAAGCATCCGTATTTTGCAGGAAACGAAAAACAGGCCAAGGTTGAACGTAAAGGCAACGAAGTGCATGTGTACATGACAGCCATCCGGTCACACTTTACACCTGATAATATTGAGGGGGTAAAAGTAGGCGATGATGTTTATTTCCATGTTACCAATCTGGAGCAGGATTGGGACGTTCCGCACGGTTTCGCAGTAAAAGGGGCCGGCAATTCAGAATTGCTTATTATGCCCGGTGAAACACAAACCCTAAAGTGGACTCCCAAAATAGCCGGTGTATTCCCAATGTATTGTACCGATTTTTGTTCGGCACTCCATCAGGAAATGCAGGGTTATATCAGGGTGTCACCTACAGGTTCATCAACTCCTTTGAGCTTCTCGACCGGTAATACGGCAGCAGCTAAATAGCTAATACTGAAAGTCAGGGGAGGAAATTCCTCCCCTTTCTTTTTTACTTTACCTTTGCATTGGTTGCCCATTCGCCTTATTTGCTCACATCATGAAATTAAAAACATCTTCCCGCCTTATTGTTTTGCTATGCGCATTAAGCATGAGCGTAGCCTATATTACCTCCGTTTGGAAAATTGAACTCGAAGCGCCTCAGTATCCCGAAGGCCTAAAAATGGAGATTTGGGTAAACGATATCAAGGGAGATATCAGTTCAATCAACAACCTGAACCACTATATCGGGATGTCGACTATTCATGTTGAAGACTTCCCCGAATTTAAAATACTCCCCGTTCTTCTTGCCATTATGATTGCATGGGGAATTTTAGCTGCTGCCCTTAATACCCGCAAAGCTTTATTTTCGTGGGTAATATTCCTAATTGTGGTAGCAATTGTTGCCTCAATTGATTTTTGGTTATGGGAATATAAATACGGGCACAACCTTGATCCATCAGCAGCCATAAAAATTCCGGGTATGACCTATCAGCCGCCATTGATAGGATACAAAGAATTGCTCAACTTTCTGGCAGGATCTCTTCCCGATACCGGAGGATATTTTATTATTGTTCCGGCTGTAATTTCTTCAGGCATATTGTGGATGGAAAATTTTATCTTCAGTAAAAAAACATGACCTTATGAAACATATACTTTCAGTAATAGCTGTACTTCTACCATTAGCTTTCTTCTCTTCCTGCTCCGTTAAACCCCTTCCAATTAATTACGGAAAGGATCAGTGCCATCTTTGTAAAATGACTATTATGGATACTAAATTCGGTGCTGAGCTGGTAACCTATAAGGGAAAAGTTTTTCACTTCGACTCGGACGAATGTATGATTGGATACCTCAAAAAAAACACGGTTCCCGAAAACACCTACAGCTTTATGCTGGTTACCGACTATGCCAATCCCGGAACTTTAACAGATGCAAAAAGTGCATTTTACCTTCACGGGGATAATGTGCAAAGCCCAATGGGCGGAAATGTTGCTTCGTTTTCCAAAGAAGAAGATGCCAAAAAATGGCAGAGTACTCTGGGAGGAGATATCATTAAGTGGAGTTCTATCTTTGCAGTTATCCATTAAATCTGCCGGGCATGTTCAGGTTTTTTTCGCTAACTTTTTTTACTGCACTATTGGTTTGTTTCCGGCTTGGAGCAAAAACCCTTGAAGTGGGTGCCACATATACCTATAAGCATCCAACGCAGGCCATGGCTGCCGCACACAACGGAGATGTGATTCTACTGCACAAAGGAACCTATATTATAAAAAATCTGCTCATTAATAAATCAATTGTACTTAGAGGAGAAAATCAGCCGGTGCTTGATGCACAGATGAAAGATTTTGGAATCACCATCACTGCATCCCATGTAACGGTTGAAGGCATTACCATTAAAAATTCGGCAAGGGCCAGCATGACAGATTATGCCGGCATACAAGCCATCAAAGCCAGTCACCTCACCATAAAAAATAATTTTCTTATCAATACCTATTTTGGATTACATTTGGCGAGCGTTGATTCTTCACTTATAGAAAATAATATACTCACAGGCAACGCCCCCGATGATGCCCGCTCGGGCAACGGAGTTCACCTCTGGCAGTGCAACGCCATCACCATACAAAAAAATAAAATAAGCGGGCATAGAGACGGAATCTATTTTGAGTTTGCCCGTTTTTGCCATATTTCACAAAACATAAGTGAAAAAAATTTCAGATACGGACTGCATTTTATGTTTTCAGACAACGATGTTTACACCAATAATATTTTCAGAAATAACGGAACAGGTGTGGCAGTGATGTACACCAAAGGCATTCACATGACGGGAAACACTTTTGCAGATAACTGGGGAAGTTCGGCCTACGGAATACTTTTGAAGGATATAAGTGACAGTTATATCACCGGAAATACCTTTGTTAACAACACGGTCGGGATATTTATGGAAGGGTCGTCACGTATAAATGTTACAGGAAATTCATTTCAGAATAACGGATGGGCACTGAAACTGCTGGCCAATTGCGAAAAGGATACTTTTATCAGAAATAAATTTAACGGAAACACTTTTGATGTATCAACCAACGGCACCGTTTCCCTCAATTATTTTAAACACAATTACTGGGATAAATATACCGGATACGACCTGAACAGGGACGGTATAGGCGATATTCCCTACCGGCCCGTTAGTTTGTATGCCACCATTATTGAACAAATGCCTTATGCGGTAATGTTACTGCGCAGTTTTGCGGTTGACTTATTAGACAAAGCGGAAAAAAACATACCTTCACTTACACCCGACCAGTTAAAAGACGATTCACCTTTAATGAAATCACGTGTGCAATGATTGAAGTAAAAGATCTGAAAAAAAACTTCGGTAAACTCCGGGTATTAAAAGGAGTGAATATTTCTTTTCATAAAGGAGAAGTGGTAACGGTTATAGGACCAAACGGTTCGGGTAAAACCACCTTAATCAAATCCATTCTGGGGATGGTCATTCCCGATTCGGGCGAAATACTGCTTGATGGAAAATCAATTAACGGACAATGGAAATACAGGTCACAAATAGGTTATATGCCTCAAATTGGCCGCTACCCCGATAATATGAAAATTGGACAGGTATTTTCCATGATGCGCGACCTGAGAACAGATGCAACTGCTCCCGATGAATCGGTACTGAATTCATATAAACTGCCTGCCCTGTTTGATAAAACCATGCGCACACTTTCGGGTGGAACAAGGCAGAAGGTGAGTGCTGCCCTGGCTTTTTTGTTTAACCCCGACATTTTAGTTCTTGACGAACCTACCGCAGGCTTAGACCCTTTGGCTTCAGAAATTTTGAAACAACATATTTTAGAAGCAAAATCAAATGGCAAATGCATACTCATCACTTCGCATATAATGAGTGAAGTGGACGAACTGGCAGATCGCATTGTTTACATGATGGATGGCGAAGTAGCTTTTGATAAAACTATAAAACAGATAAAAGCAGAAACCGGAGAAGAACGATTGGGAAGAGCCATTGCCAGCCTTATGAAAACAGAACACCATGATTAAAGTAACCAAATATGTAATTTACGATATTGTGCGCAACCGGGTTCTGATTGCCTACACCCTGTTCCTGTTGCTTATTGCCACCACGTTGTTCAACATGGAAGAAGACCCTTCAAAAGCCATTATCAGTTTAATGAGCATTGTGATGATTATGGTTCCGCTCATCAGCATTGTTTTTGCCACTACCTATTTTTTTAATTCGTATGAGTTTATAGAATTACTGGTTGCCCAGCCATTAAAGCGCAGCACCATCCTGATGGGTGAATATATTGGTGTGGCGCTTTCGCTTTCTTTTGCCTTTTTAACCGGAATAGGCATCCCGATTATTCTTTTTGACGCCACAGCCACCGGATTTGTACTTATTTTATCAGGTACTTTGCTTACCCTGGTTTTTATCTCACTGGCATTTCTATCATCGGTAATCACGAGGGACAAGGCGAAAGGAATAGGCACTTCACTTATGCTTTGGTTTTATTTCTCCATTATTTACGATGCCCTGATTCTCACCTTGCTTTTTACCTTCAGCGATTACCCGCTGGAGCAAGCCATGATTCCCATAGCCGCCCTTAATCCCATTGATTTAGGCCGTATAGTGATAATGCTTAAATTAGACATTTCGGCCTTAATGGGATATACCGGTGCCTTGTTTAAGAATTTTTTTGGCAACACCATGGGAATTTTTTACACCTGCGGTATCATGTTTATCTGGATTATTGTACCTTTGTTATGCGCTATTAACGTTTTTAACCGTAAAAATCTTTAGTGAAACAAAGTCTCTCTATATTGCTTCTTCTCGCCATTTGCTGGCAAATAACAGGACGCCTGCATACGATTTTGTTATTTAATCTCAACCAGGAAACAATTGCCAAAACACTTTGCGAAAACAAAAACCAACCATCAAAAAAATGTCACGGTAAATGTGTACTTACAAAAGCAATAAAAACAGAAAACGAGCGTGAGCAAAAACAATCTTCCGTATCGAAAGAACAAAATGAAATATTGGCTTATCAGCAAACAGAAGAACAAGAAATTTTTCTTTCATCCTTGCAGCTAAGCTACCCTCCCCTGCACTCATTTCCTGCCGAAGGGTATTTGGTTACCCTCATACATCCCCCGTCTCACAGTTAAGTTAACCAGTAAAATCCTTCTCTAATCAGGTGAAAAAATCTGATAACTATTTGGTTCATTTTTATTTAACAACTTAACAATTTATACATATGAAAATTTTCAACACCCGTTTTGCTTATACAGCATTCGCGATATTGTCCCTTTTTATTTTTGCAGCTACTTCCTGTAAAAAACATGAAAAAACTACGGACCCCATTCCTGTTGACCCGTATCCAATTCCAACTAACCTCAAATTAATAGGTGAGACTTTTGCTTCGGGTGCAGCCGCCAAAGTAAAAGTATATGCCGAAAAGGATTTGTTTGCCGGATATAACAAACTTTACGTAGCTCTGTTCGATTCAATTACCGGAGCCAGAATAACAAACTCTCATATACACTTTGAACCTGTAATGGATATGGGCACTATGACCCACGGTTGTCCGGTTGAAAACCCTGACGAAAATGCCATGAACGGATTGTTTAACGGAGCTGTCATTTTCACCATGGCATCAGGTACCGGAATGGATTGGATTCTTGGTCTGCATGTACACAATCACCTTAACGGTTTAGAAGGAGAAGGGGAAATAGACATCAATGTTGTTTCACCTGCCGATGCACAGGTAAAAGTACGCACTGCACTGAATGACGGCAAACAACTTATTCTAACCATCATCGAACCTAAAGCTCCACAAGTTGGTGTGAACGATTTTATAATGTCCATTCATAAATTAAATACTTCTACGCATGAGTATGATACTATTTCGGGCTGCACTGTACAAATAGAACCATTAATGCCAAGCATGGGTCACGGGTCACCAAACAACGTAAATCCGGTGTACACAGGCAATGGCCATTACGCAGGAAAGGTTAATTTTACCATGGGTGGCTTATGGCAGGTAAACTTAAAAATTATGGAAGGGACTTCGGCAGTTGATACGACAGCCTCATTTAATTTTAACCCTTAAAATTGAAAAGATTCCCTTTAATATTTGCGATTGTTTTTTTCATACTCAGCGCAAACGCTCAAACCACCCCGCCCGATAGCATAACCAATAGTGGTGAACTGAAAGAAGTGGTGGTTTGTGATAAACACGAACAGGAAGAGGAACTTTTTAATTTTCATAAAAGCAATAAGTCAAATACCACCGAAGATATTCTGGCCCGTATGCCCGGAGTATTTTTAATTCGCAGAGGCAGCTACGGGATGGAACCCATGCTGCGCGGATATTCGGCCGGGCAAATGAACCTCACTCTTGACGGGATGAAAATTGTGGGTGCTTGCACCGACAAAATGGATCCTGTAACTATTTACGTGGAGCCGGTGAACCTGCAGGGCCTGCAGGTTTCTACCGGTGTATCGGGAGCCGGAATGGGATCGTCATTGGGCGGTGGTATGAACATGACTTTAAAAGAAGCAGAGTTTTTATGCAGCCCGCGGCCCTTTACCGGATTCTCGAGCAGCTTTGCAAGTGTAAACCGGGGCACTACTAACAGCGCCTTTTTTAATGTGAGCAATTCGCGCATTGCCTGGCGGGTGAGTGGCGTGTACCGGTTTGCACAAAATTACCGTACAGCCTCCCAGGTAAGTATTCCATACTCGGGTTATGAAAAAGCCAATATATCGAGTTCCCTTGTATACAAACTTTCAGAAAACAGTGTACTCAAAGCCGATTACCTGAATGATATGGGATGGAATATCGGGTTTCCGGCACTCACCATGGATGTAGGTTTTGCTCGGGCCGATATTGCTTCCGTTTCACATCGCTACCTGAATTCAAAAAGTAAAATTTCGAAAGTGTATTCTAAACTTTACCTGAACCGCATACATCACAGCATGGATGATACCCACCGGCAAAATATCCCCATGCATATGGATATGCCCGGCAAAAGTCAAACCATGGGATACTACAGCGAATTAGGACTTAAAACCAGAGGTCGGCATCATGTAAGCGCACGGGTTGACTTTTACCACAGCCAAACCAAGGCCGACATGACCATGTATCCGTTTAACGAACCCATAATGTACCTGCAAACATTGCCCAATAATTACCGCATCAATACAGGTGTTTTTGCAAAAGACGAACTCACCATTGATTCAACCCAACGGATTATTATGAGTGTGCGTTTCGACCGCAACCTGAGTGTGATGGACAGTAAAACCGGTAATCTGCAATGGTCGGTTTTTGGAGTATTTCCTACACAACGTGTTTTTTTTACCAAAAATATTCAGATGGCCTGGTGCAAGTCTATTGGCAAAAACTGGTTCACTCAAGTCAGTGCAGGTTATGCCGAGCGCGTTCCTACTCCCAACGAATTGTATGGATACTACCTGTACAACCGTCTCGATAATTTTGATTACCTAGGAAACATGCTCCTTAAAACGGAACAGGCCTGGCAGGGTGAATGGATCTGGAATTATACCAAAGCCAAAACCATGGTGAGCCTAACCGGATATTACCACCACATTAACCGGTATATTCTGGGGCAAATTGATTCGGGCTACAGCCCCATGACCTTTGGAGCAAAAGGAGTAAAAGCCTATTTCAATATTCCGCATGCCACCATTATGGGAGCCGATTTTACCATTAACCATCCTATAGCCCGGAAACTTGACCATATCAGTACCATCAAACTTGTTTTAGGTTCCACCAGCTTTGATACACCACTGCCGCAAATTCCACCACTCAAATGCCTCCATGTGCTGCGTTACAAAATACGGAAGTGGTTATTTCAGGGCGAAGCCGACTGGTCGTTGCCACAGTACAGGAACAACAAACAGTATGGCGAACCGCAAACACCGTTTTATATGGTTTTCAACCTGCGTACAGGCTATAAGTTTAATTCGGGTTCTCACGCGGTACAATTGGGAATTTCGGTAGAGAACATTACGGACAGGCGTTACCGCGAACACCTCGATTTTAACCTTATCCCAAGACCGGGGCGTAATGTGGTGGTAAACCTGAGTTACGCTTTTCATTGAGAAAAGTCTGCTTATTTGTTGACCTAAATCAATTTTCGCGTTAACCTGGCTATTTAACTTTGAGGTTAATAAAGCCAACGTAAAATGAAAACATTAAAAATACTCTCAGCCGCCCTGTTTTTAACAGGAACCATTGCCATTTCATCATGCGGCAATGAAACCAATGAAGCCGCAGCTGCTGAAACTACCGAAACTGCTTCAACAGAAAATCAGGCAGGGCAATCAGCTGTTCAGGATGATGTATCAGCAAAAGATATTGTAAAAGTAGCTGTTGGTTCAAAAGACCACAGCACCCTGGTAGCCGCAGTGAAAGCAGCTGAATACGTAGATGTGCTGGCCAATGCCGGTCCGTTTACCGTTTTTGCTCCGGTAAATGCCGCTTTTGATAAATTACCTGCCGGCACGGTGGAAGGTTTGTTAAAACCCGAAGCTAAAAACGACCTTCGCAATATTCTGGAATACCACGTTTTTGTAGGTGTGTTGAAACCCGAAGACCTTACCGATGGCCGTGTGCTGAATATGGTGAATTTAAAAAATACCGAAATTAAAATGGTAGATGGCAAACCAACCATTAACGGAGCTCATATTGTTGCCAGCGTTCCTGCCTCCAATGGTATCATTCATATCATTGATCAGGTATTGCTTCCACCTGCAAAATAATTTTCTCAGTTTTCTCTCTCAAATACTTTTTTATACTGCCGTTGCGGGGTGATTGCAACGGCAGTTTTCTTTTTGTCTAAGAAAAATCAGTCGTTTAATTGACTATTATCATAGTCGCTTCTATACCCAACCAATAGTTTTGACCCATGAAAACACAAATAAAAAAATCATGGGCCGAGCCCTATAGAATGAAAATGGTGGAACTTTTAAAAATGACCACCAGAACGCAAAGGCAAAAAGCCATAAAAGAAGCCGGATATAATACTTTTCTACTTAAATCGGCCGATGTATACATTGACCTGCTCACCGACAGCGGAACCAGCGCTATGAGCGACCGCCAATGGGCAGGTATGATGGTGGGTGATGAAGCCTATGCCGGAAGCAGCAACTTCTACCACCTGGAAGAAACTATCAGAAAATATTATGGATATAAATACATCATTCCTACCCACCAGGGAAGGGGAGCCGAAAATATTCTATCCAGAATACTCATTAAAAAAGGAGATGTGATACCGGGAAACATGTATTTCACCACAACCCGTCTGCATCAGGAACTGGCAGGCGGAACCTTTACCGATATTATTATTGATGAAGCCCACGACCCGTTGAATCCCCATCCGTTTAAGGGAAATGTTGACCTGACCAAACTGGATAAAGTGGTAAAAAAATACGGAGCCAAACGCATTCCGTATATCAGCATTGCCACCAACGTAAATATGGCCGGTGGACAGCCTATAAGCATGAAAAATTTAAAGGAACTGAGGGCTTATACCAAAAAGAACGGCATACGCATTATTCACGATATGACCCGTGTGGCCGAAAATGCCTATTTCATTCAGCAGAGGGAAAAAGGATATCAGACCAAAAGCATTGCGCAAATCGTTAAAGAAATTTGCTCTTATACCGATGGAGCCACCATGAGTGCCAAAAAAGATGCGCTGGTAAATATTGGCGGCTTCCTGGCTACCAACGAGTGGGATGTGTACGAAGAAGCACGCAATATGGTGGTAGTGTATGAAGGATTGCATACTTATGGCGGACTTGCCGGTCGTGATATGGAAGCTATGGCTATTGGTATTGTAGAGAGTCTGGATGATTTTCACCAGCATGCGCGGGTGGGTCAGGTTGAGTACCTTGGACACAAAATGATGGAATTTGGAATTCCGATTGTACAACCTATAGGCGGACATGGTATATTTGTAGATGCCAAGGCTTTTCTTCCTCACCTAACTCAAGATCAGTTTCCGGCACAAACGCTTGCAGCCGAAATATATGCCGACTCAGGTGTGCGTACCATGGAACGCGGTGTTGTATCGGCCGGACGAAAAGCCAATGGCGAAAATTATTATCCAAAACTGGAACTTGTGCGTTTCACCATTCCACGCAGAGTGTACACACAGGCCCATATGGATGTAATTGCCGAATCTACGTATAATGTGTTTAAGCAACGCGATAAAATAAAAGGATTAAAAATGGTGTACGAACCCAAATACCTGCGTTTCTTCCAGGCACGATTTGAAAAGCTTGGTTGATGAATTATCCGCAGGTTGATATCATTGTATTAAATTACAACGGAAAAAAATTTCTAGACGATTGCTTTCAATCGGTATTCAAATCTACCTACCCTCATTTTAAGGTATACCTGCTCGATAATGCCTCTACCGAAGATGATATAGCCTATGTAAGCGAAAAATATCCGCAGGTGGGTATTATCAAAAATCCGCTGAACAACGGCTATTGTGCTGCCTATAACCTTGCTTTTTCCGTTTGCAAAGGCAAATACTATTTGTGCCTCAACAACGATGTGCGGGTGCATCCGGGCTGGCTCGAACCTTTAGTGGAACTGGCCGAAAAGGATAACACCATTGGAGCCCTGCAACCAAAATTAGTTTCGTTTTTTAACGAGCAGGAATTTGAATATGCCGGAGCATCGGGCGGTAAAATGGATGTGTACGGATATCCGTTTTTGCGCGGAAGGGTGTTTGATACCATTGAGCCCGACAACGGACAGTACAACGATATAACCGATGTGTTCTGGACCAGCGGTGCTGCCATGTTTCTGAGAGCCGATGTACTCCCGCATTCCGGACCGCTGGATAACAGTTTTGTGCACCATATGGACGAAATTGATTTGTGCTGGCGTATCCTTATGGCAGGATATCAGCTTAAGGTTGTTCCTGCAAGTGTGGTAGCCCATTACGGAGGGGCAACCATTCAGGCACAAAGTTTCAAAAAAATGTATTGGAACCATCGCAACTCCCTGTTTATGGTTATCAAAAATTATGGCCCGCAACAAGTGCTTTCCAAAACCTTTACGCATATTTTCCTCGACTGGCTGGCAGCCGGTGTATCTCTGGCCAAATTGCAATTTACCCGGGTGAGGGCCGTGATGGCTGCACATGTGTGGATTTTGCTTAACTTGGGCCTCATTTTACAACACAGAAAAGAAGCGCAGCAAAGGCGCAGGGTAAGCGATGAAGTAGTGATGAAACAGATGTACCCCAAAAGTATTGCGTTAGCTTATTTTCTTCGTAAAAAAACAACTTACACCGATTTAATAAACGATTTGAAGAAATGAAAATAGAACTGATTGCCGAACACCTCAACGGTCTTAAAGTTATTCAACCTGAAATTTTTCGTGACCAGCGCGGTTTCTTTATGGAAGCCTACCGCATGGATGAATTTGAACGCCTTGGGTTGCCAACCCAATTTGTACAGGACAATCATTCCCGCTCTGCTAAAGGAGTAGTAAGGGGTTTACATTTTCAATGGGAACCACCCATGGGAAAACTGATGCGTGTAACCGTGGGTGAGGCATTTCTGGTAGCTGTAGATATTCGCAAAGGCTCCCCTACCCTTGGCCAATGGTTTGGCGAAGTGGTATCGGCCGAAAATTGTAAACAGATATGGGCCCCTGCCGGATTTGCCCGTGGCTTTTGCGTGCTCAGCGACTTTGCCGAGATACAATACAAAACCACCGGACTCTATAATAAAAACTGCGAGTCGGGCATTTTGTGGAACGATCCTGCCATTGGAATTAAATGGCCCGTTACCGAACCCATTCTTTCCGACAAAGACAAGGTGGCGCAAACATTAGAACAGTGGTTGCAAAAACCCGATTCGGATAATTTCAAATACTGATTGTTTATGAAAAAGATTTTAATGGCCGGTGGCTCGGGCTATATCGGTGCCGTTTTGTGCGAATACCTTTACCAAAAAGGATATGATATTACCATTGCCGATGCCGGCTGGTTTGGCTTTCACAGCCGCAAAGAGATTCCGGTGATAAAAGGCGACCTGTTCGACTTAACCGCTGCCGACATGAAACCTTTTGACAACATTGTGTTTTTAGCCGGACTTTCAAACGACCCTATGGCCGAATATTCGCCTAAAGAAAATTTCATTTACAACACCGCACTTCCCGCCTACCTCGGTTTTCAGGCACGCGAAGCCGGAGTAAAACATTTTGTTTTTGCCAGCTCGTGCTCGGTATATGGCTACACACACAACCGCACCTATACCGAAACAGATGAAGCCATATGCAATTATCCCTATGGTGTTTCCAAACTACAAGGTGAGCAATCATTGCTTGCATTGCAGGATGAATCGTTCCGCGTGGTATGCCTGCGTCAGGGAACCGTGAGTGGCTACAGCCCGCGCATGCGTTTGGACCTTGCCATCAATACCATGTTTAAAAACGCCATGAGCAAAAATGAAATCACGGTAACCAATCCTAAAATATGGAGACCTATATTAGCTTTACCGGATTTATGCAAAGGATATGAAGCCGCTATTGCCCATCAGGCTTCAGGTATTTTTAATATTGCCTCGTTTAATACCACCGTGGGCGAACTGGCCGAAAACGTTGCTGAATTTGTACGCACACAGTTTAATAAACCCGTGAACGTAATTAACCGCGATGTACAGGATTACCGGAACTACAAAGTATCGTGGCAAAAGGCAACCGATGAGCTGGCCTTTAACCCTACTCAAACCCTTACCGATGTACTTACAGGGCTTAAAACAAATTTTGACACCTTTAGTAATTTCGATGACCCGGCCTTTTACAATATCGAGGTGTTTAAGGCCATGAAACACCATTAACTAAATTTACCCTTATGAAAGTTGTTGTAACCGGAGCCAATGGTCAGCTGGGAGCTGATGTGGTTTCTTATTTCAGAGAACAGGGCTGCGAGGTATTCCCGTTTACGCATGCCGATTTGGATATTACCGATACCGATGCCCTAACCAAAACGATTTCTGCCATAAAACCCGATGTAGTGATAAACACTGCCGCCTATCATCATGTAGAACACTGCGAAAATAATCCGGATATAGCCACCGCTGTCAATACAACGGCTGTTGGACAGCTGGCTCAGCTGGGCGCTAAAGAAAATTTCCGGCTGATTCATATAAGCACCGATTATGTTTTTGACGGAGAGAAAAAAGCACCGTATGTAGAAACCGATGCAGTAAATCCATTAAACGTTTACGGACAAACCAAAGCCGAAGGGGAAAAGTTAGTGGTTGCTGCCTCACCCAAACATGCCGTAGTGCGCATTTCGGCTATTTACGGAACCGAACCCTGTCGCGCAAAGGGCGGAATGAATTTCATAAAACTGATGCTGAAATTAGCCAAAGAAAAAGACCAGTTGCAAGTGGTGAACAATGAATTTGTAAGTCCTACTAACACCCTTGCCATTGCATCGCAACTGTATAAAATAGCCACTACTCCCAATGCAACCGGAATTTTACATGCAACGTCCGAAGGGTTATGCAGCTGGTATGAATTTGCCATGGAAATTTTCAAGCTCACCCATACCAAAATTGATGTAGTTGCGGTAGAGGCTGCCAACTTCAGCAAAATAAAACGTCCCGGCTATTCAGTATTGGAAAATGCCCGCTTAAAACAATTGGGCATAAACCAAATGCCGCACTGGAAAGAATCGCTGCAGGAATACCTGCAAACCATCACCGCTTCCTGATCCATTACGGCTTTTTCAAAAAGCCCTCACTGCACGCACATGCAATAACTGGTTTTTGTAATACCCCCCGTTGGGCGGATATCCATCGTTGCTGTATTGCGAGTAGGCATTGCCAATACTGGCCTCAGTAGAACTCCAGTACAACTCATCGGCAAAATCCCCAATTTCGTTCATCAGATGCAATTTAAAATACATCTGAAAACACTCCCCTTTTGATGGCAGGTACCAATCGCTGTAGCCATTCAACACAAGGTCCTTGCAAATACTGGCGGCATAGGTGCCCGGCCCCTGAGCGGCAATAATTTTATCGGTATTTTCGTCTCCGGTATAATAATCGATGGCATTGGCATCAGTAGTTACATTGCTTCCGTTGTGCCAGGTAATGCCGGTAGATTGATCAGAAGGAGCACATACCAGTCCGTGTTTTTTGGTATCGTCAATATAAAAAATAATACCTCCGGCATAGTAATCTCCAATGTACAATTTGGTTTCTTCTTTTTCCTCTTTTTTACAACTGTTGGTTAACAACAGCGCAAGCCCCGTTAATGAAAATAGAGCAAGCCGTAAGCGGTTAAATGTTTTCATGGCTTTAACTTTTAAAAATCCTTTACTAAAATCACTACACAAAATTACGGCTGTAAACACTCCTGAAATATGATGATAAACATATAAACATGGCCTTAAATTTGGCTGTCCATCCCCTCATCATGCCGGTCGCTACTTATTCCCGTAGCCATGTACCCATGGCGTGGCGATCTCCTCCCGGGAACTATTGTGCTCAACATATGGGGACTGCCGCGTTACGCTCGCAGTGACGTTTCTCTTTTTTTGAACCGTCATTGCGCGACCTGTACTCAGGTCAAAGCAATCCCCCTGTCGGAAACAATGTACTCCCCTTTGGAGACTGCCGCGCTACGCTCGCAGTGACGTTTCTCTTTTTTTTTGAACCGTCATTGCGCGACCTGTACTCAGGTTAAAGCAATCTCCTTGTTTGAAACAATGTACTCCCCTTGGGAGACTGCCGCGCTACGCTCGCAGTGACGTTTCTCTTTTTTTTGAACCGTCATTGCGCGACCTGTACTCAGGTCAAAGCAATCTCCTTGTTTGAAACAATGTACTCCCCTTTGGGAGACTGCCGCGCTACGCTCGCAGTGACGTTTCTCTTTTTGAACAACCATTCCGTACCTTTACCCCATGGAAACATTTGAACTGAGCGAAGTCTATATTCACCTCAACCAACTCCTAAAAGCCATGGGCTGGTGCGGTGGCGGAGGAGAAGCCAATACACTCATAGATGAAGGGCAGGTAAAAGTAAACGGAGTAAAAGAACTGCGCAGGCGAAATAAAATTACTGCAGGTATGGTAGTAGAGCTGGGAACTAAAAAGGTGAAGGTGGCACGTATTGAAGAATGAGCAGATTTTTTTGTCCGTAGTTGGCATCCCTGCCAGCCACCGGAATCTGTTATTGTACTACAAAGGGGATAAAGAAAATAAAGACAGGATGAGGATAGTAAAACGTTTGAAATAGTTCGCTGTTGCCCGTGTCTCCAATTCAGTTAATTTTCTTCGTAGTAATAGGAATAGTCAATGCCTTTCATAAACATTTCACGGTCGTTAATTTTATTGGTGAGAGCAGTTTCAATTACGTGCTGTAATACACTGCTATCAACTGTGCTAATAATCATAGCATTCATATAATTGTCTTTTTTTATTTTGCTCAAGTCCACGCATTTTTTCAGGTGTTTTTTAAGCATCATATCCAGCCATATCCGAGTACTTCTGCCATTGCCTTCCATAAATGGATGCGCCTTGTTCATTTCGGCATACTTTAAGATGATTTCTTCAAGTGTGCCTTGTGGCATAGCATCTATTTGTTGCAATGTGCTCTTTAAGTGTTGCGCATACACAAACCGATAGCCCCCTTTTGATATGTTTTTATCTCTGATTTGGCCCGCAAAATCATACAAGCCACCAAACAGATACGCGTGTATTTGTTGCAAACCCCTGGTGGTACCCACCTCCATCTCATTCACTAAATTGCTTTCAAACAAGGTGTAGGCCTTCTTTTTACTTTGCCCGTCAATGCTGGTGTCGCTGTACAGAAACCAGTCTAAAAATTTCATTGCCCTGTTGTTTGGAAAATGTTTAGCCAGTTCTATTACACCATTGCTGCTAAGGGTATCCGTTAAGCGTTTTTTCCCATCAGGTGCAATCAATTTCAACTGGTTAGTGGCACTAACCAGTTGGCTGTTCTCTTTTTTAAGTTTGGTTTTAAGGTATTTCCAATAGTTACGCGTTTTGGTGTAGTCGCTTTCTTCGTTCAGTATGCCCACAATATCCAAAACCGAAAACCACCATTGGGCATTTTCATCATCCCAAATAGCTCTCACTTCCCGGTCATTAAAAAAACGGATGGATATTTTTAACTGTCCTTTTTTCATTTTCTCTTAGCCCCAAAGTAAGGAATAAAAAACAACATTTCGATACTATCGCTACCTGAAAAATCACAATTTGAATGTTACGTGTAATTGTGCAAGCAGTGCTTGGACAAATTATTAGTTTATAGTAGATTTTGTCCGTGGTTGGCATCCCTGCCAACCACCCGAATTACCTATTGTGTTAAATACGAACAATAGATTGTTTTAATTTAAAACAATCTTATATTTGCACATTAACTCAGCCAATATGATTCCACAGGAAGAACTAGGAAAACGAATAGCCTACTACCGTAATCTCAAAGCAATTTCCCAGGAAAAACTCGCGGAAAAAATGGAGCTTACCCGAACTGCCATTACCCAAATGGAATCAGGTAAGCGCATGGTTTCGGCTATTGAACTGGCCGGGCTTTCTTCGGTACTTGGCTTTAATATTCATGAAATAATGGCCTCATCCTTTAAGCCGGAACAACTGGATACAGAAAAACCCAGCCCCTCAAAGGAGATGCGGATTGACGTACCCAAACTTAAAACCGCCAAGTTTAAGCAGGTATTGCTCTACATCCTGGAGCGGTGTGCCGGAAAACCCAATGTAGGTGAAACTCTTTTGTACAAATTACTTTACTTCTGCGATTTTAATTATTATGAATTGCACGAAGAACACCTAACGGGTGCTGTTTACCGCAAACTTCCCTATGGACCTGTACCCCAGAAAATGAATGCGATCATGGCCGACATGATGGAAAAGGGAGAACTGAAAAAGTTTAAAGCCAAATACCACAACTATGAACAAACCCGCTACATGCCCCTAGTGAAGCCCGACCTGACCCAATTGAACGGGGCCGAAAAAGAGATGATTGACCGGGTGATTGAACAATACAGCGACTGGAGCGGGTCGGCCATCAGCGAGTACTCGCACAACGACATGCCCTGGAAAGCCACCAAAGAGGGAGCAGTGATAAATTACGAACTCGCGTTTTACCGCGAGCTGCCCTTTTCAGTACGAACCTATGACGAGGAGTAAGCATGAAGTTTGAAGAGCTGTCTGAATTTGAAAAAGACCTGAAGAAGCTGCTTAAAAGGTTTCGTTCTCTTGATGACGACCTGAAGGTAGTGAAACAGGTACTGGCCGTGGCCCCCGATGCCAGGCCTCCCTTCAGCTATGAAATTCACGGGCTTGGCTTAAGCAGTTGTGTAATTAAGGTGAAAAAAATAGCTTGCAAAGCGCTGAAGGGAAAAGGAAGCAATACGGGATTGCGTTTAGTGTATGCGTGGTTTGAGCAGGAAGAAAAAATTATATTGATTGAATTGTACTATAAAGGGGATAAAGAAAACGAGGAAAGGGAGAGGATATTGAAATATTTGAAATAAATATGAGCAGGGCGGAATGCATTAGGTACAAGCTACCCGTAAAACATGCTTAGGCGCAACCTACGTTTATCTGGGGGGACAGAGAGAGGATTTTAAACCCCAAATTATCATCCACTATACCTAAATTTAAAGTCTCCCAAACAATATTGTGAATTACATTTTATCGACCGACTGATAATTTGTATAATAATCGGACTCTAATTCATGGTACAATGCTTTGCCAACTGATCTAATCTCTGCAGATGTTAACCCTTGATCCAAAAAATACTTGTGTCCATTTATACTATACTGCCATATCTGATGCATTTTATCTGTAGCCAAATGCAGCCAGTCCTCCTTCCAGCAATGCAGCTCCATGTATAAAAACCAAAACTGCATATCTTTTTTATATTCTCTGCTGGCGATTAAAAATAGTGAAGCAGAAAAATTGAACTCATCAAATTCAAAGTTTAATCCTTCCTCAAAACGCTGTTGTAACTGGTCAATAGTTAAACCCTCCCCACTTTGCTTGCCAAAATTAAGCCCAAATATTGACTGCGCCTTATATTCTATTTTATTAGTTTGAACTATTTTTCGAAGCAAACTTATTGTGTCATCAGTAACTACTTTGCACAATCTTTCATATAGTCCATCATTATCAATAAAACTACCGTGGGGGATCAGTATACCGTTAACTTTTTTTAGTTTCACAGATACTGGCCCGTTATGAGATTCCAACTCAATAGTTTTTTGCTCATAAGGTACCATATCCTCTGACATGACTAATTAGTGTATACTTTTAATAATCATCCCAAACTTACTAAAAAAATTGATCAGGAAGAAATTATATCGAATAGAATACCGTGGTTGGCCTTTGTAAATCATCCGTTGTGACTAAGTGCCGCCATACCCAATTCGCCTCTAACATTTTCTTGATTTCAAGTATTGGATTATTTCCAGCATTTCTCATTGCATCAAAGTCACTCTTCAACAATATTTTTCTTAACTCAAATAAACTGATTTTTTTAACCCCTTCTAATAATTCATGGTCTGCTTCAAAGGATGAGGATACAATTAAAGGAAAAATTACAGGCGACTCCATTATGTTTACACCCAATAAATCTGAGATTACCGAATTCTCCTGAAGTATTTCTTCTTTTATTCGCTGTACTTGTATGGAAGCATGTTGCAAAAGGTTCATCCTTTCGGTCCATACTTCTTCCATGCTTACTCTGAGTGCTCCCCTTTTCAACTCAATTAACAACAGATGCCCATTCTCATATACCAGAACATCAATTTCGCCCGTATTTGTTTCTTTTGATTCAACTGCCTTGAATCCTTTTGAACGGAATAGTTCAGCTAATTTTTTTTCCATCTGAGAAGTTTCCTCTTTCTGGATATTCTTTCGCCCTTCCGAATTAATTCTCATTAAGTTGTCTATTAAACCCACCTGAGTACTTGATTCACCTAATATGTTATCAAATCCACATATCCAATTTCCGATTTTAATAAAGGGTTTAGCCGCTATATTAAATTTTCTGAGGTTTCCCGGTTTGGAAACATCCATTACAAGCAAGTTGTAAATACTCTCAAAACTGATTTCAGTCTCCCTTAGATTTGCCTTTATCATCTTTTCAAACTCAGCAGGCCTCATCCATCGCATTGGAAATCCTTTTCCGTTGGTATCAACCAACACCTTCCCCACAGTTGTAACCCATGATTCCTTTTGCATCAAATATTTGGTTGATTTAGAAACATACCTCCCGTATGCATTCGCATAAAATCCATACCAAACCGGAATAACACATTTACTTAATTGGTTTGTTTCTAAATCAAATACCATATCATCAGCAACACAATGTGTAGCATACTTGTGAATTGCCCCGATGTAATTCATGTTATAGTCATCATCGTTTTTCCCTGGGATAAACATTCTTTCTTCATATACTTCGGTCTCCACAAAATCTGCAGCCTCTCTCATCCTTTCATGTAACCAGAAATGCAGTTTCATTCCATTGTACTGCCATTTAAAATCATCTTCTTCCTTCATACTCTTTAGACAAACCTCATGTTGCATAATTTCCACCTCCCAATGAAGATTATAACAGTAGAGGTACAATTCCCTGTTAAGGAAAATATTGTATTCTAACCATACATTCAGGCATTGCCAGGTAAATGGATTTTGAGGTTTAACGTGCCAGGTTAGGCGTTTTATGCTTTGTTCTACCAGATCACCCTGATAGTCTATTTGTCTTTCAGATGAAAAATAAGCCGGAAGAAATAAATTTATCGTTTCAACAAGTTCATGAAGCCCTGACTGTATTTTGTCAATGTTAGGTACTCGATACAAAAGAGCTCGTTTTGATTCATACCAAAAGGCCAAATCTGCCATTACGTTTACAGGTTGCTCTTTTGATAAGGAAAGTTCAATCAGTTGTATCCTCTGTTTGAAATCATTTTCCTTTATCAGCAATAAATTCATGAATAAAAAGTGCTTTCGAATGTAATCGTTAGCTGATTGGTGAAACTGCTTGAGTAGTCCAAACTTTGTTTCATTCAGAAATACCTTATTTAACCTAAGGGAGTTTATAAATAGAGATGGGGATTTTTCAGCCAGTGCTGTTGCACCAGGCAAAGTGCTTTCATCAAAACTCCACCAGAACTTATTGAGAATAGGATAAAGCCATTCACTTTTAAATAACGGGTGCTCATAAAAATGATCTATGAAGACCAGCCAATACTCAATCGGTTTGCTTTTGCTCTTTTCGGGCAAATAATCAGCTATTACATAGAGAGGAAACTCTTTTAGGGTTTCAAAAGCCTGCTCATATTGGCCTTGCTTAAGGAGCTTGCCAATTTGCTCCATTTTTTCTTTGTTTAACATGTGTTTAATGGTTTAATAAACACAAAATCACATGCACAGCAAATATAGCAAAAACTTACAATTTCAAAAAAGGCCTGAAATAACTATTAAATTCATCACCAATGCCTAACTCGCAAATCACATTATCCTTATAAACCTGACTGCTTCTGTCCAATAACTGCTGACGACATATTCTGAAAACTTCACGGTCCCTGTCGTGTAAGTGGCTCGTAAGTGTGAAAAGATCATCTCCAACCCTCAACAGCATTTCTTCTCCATTTACTTCATACCCGCTTGCGGTCAAACTTAAGATCCCTATTGTTGATCTATCTTCCGATTTGGTAAACATATCATTAATCACATGAAAACGATAATGATACTTTTGCCTTTTGTTATCATAGAATAAAAATACTGGCCGTTGAATTAAATAGTACTCTTTGTTATTCTTATAAAGTAACCATTCTTTAGTTTTATGTTTCGTAACCCATTGGTTCATTTTCAGTACCCAACTTTTTCGCTTTTTTCTTAGGTTAATATCTTCATAAAGTCCGTTAATACAATCACGGGAATGATCAATCCATTGACGAATAATAAAACCACTTACATTATGCCGATCAGGATGCGATTGACGGTTGCGAATATCTACCACCTGTTCCATAAACTCTGCATTTAACGCCTCAAAATAACCTCTCTGTTCAAACCATTTTACTAAAGGCCTCATCGTAACTTTCTCCCATTCTTTACCCATAACCTCTTTGTAACGTTGTCGCATGGCAGCTTCAAAGGTTTGTAGAGATTTTAATGACGCTATATCATAAAGCTCCCACTCAAAATAACTCAAGGATAGCAAGCGATGAATAAATGCAAACATTTCTCTGATATCTTCTGGTACTTCAGGCTTTAGGTACAAATCAGGAATGCACGTTTTACTAAATTCATCGTAACTATTGCTTTTAGTAAAAAGTGTCCAGCGTTCATCCATTTTAAAGTTATGTTCTGCCACCTATCTCTTGTGTTTAGAGTTTCGTATTGATGAACACTAAGCAAACGATAATTTAATTAGAAAAAAACACCTCTATTACCGAATGCCACTTTCCAGTATTTTCTGCCCATTCGCCCCAAAACAGTGTTTGCCCGCCACCCTGAAATAATCTATAATAACAGGTCCCTACTACTTCATTATCCACTATTATATCTCCCTTCATGTCCCCTTTACCATTTTGCCTCCTTAATAACACCTGGAAGTACTCCCCATTGCTGTGGAATGTTATTTTTATTCCCTTCTCTGTTTCTTCATACACATCAATTTTAGAGCCCCAGCAATCTTTAACCGTAATATTAAAATACGGGAAAGCACTTATATGCTGTGATTCAAATCCCCGAATATACCCCAAACTCATCTCCTTATTTTTCATATGCTATAACGTATTTATTGATCCCGAATAGTTTTGCAGCAATTCTTTCAATTGCCCCCTTTTGTCTATGTAACCAACGGTCACCTTATCCGCAAGGCTTAACATAAGCTGGTTTCTTACTGAAGCGGTTTGCATTGTTACACGCTTTACAGACTTCTCAAAAGGTGAAATAATAAGCAGCCTGCCTTGCTCAAATGGTTTTTCAAATTCAGGTTCTAACTTTTCTTTTAGTCCTCTTGCTAATGCCAGAATGATAGGTTGTTTACCTTTGAGTAAATAATGCAACACATCCTTTTCTATTTGGCTGTGAAAACCACTAATAACACAAACGCCCAATTCTCTTTGCTCTACCGCCCAATCATAACATTTTAACACTATTGAAGCAGGCACCTTTCTGCTACACAAAAAGGCTGTTTTTGGCAACTCTAAAAGTTCAATATTCCCAATGTAGTCTTTATACATCATGCCCAGAATGGAATGTATGAAGCATGTTTTTTGGATGCACTGCCCGGATCGGAGAGTTTTATATAACCACTATCAACCGTATCAGATAGAATTCTCGATGCCATCGGATAGTTTTTATCTGAAATATTAAACCGTTTCCGTACAGTTTGATTATTTGTGCTCATATTACTTACGTAATGCAAACAACAATGCTGGTAACATGCCCTGATGCGATCTTCTTTATCCATTTTGGACAATGTCTGGTGAGCATAAACAATTACTCTTGTATAATCATCTCCTTTAATAAATTTAGGGGCTGGTAATTGAAAAACCTCTATAGCCTGTATAGCCCGGTCAACCCCGCTGCCCCTCTCTTCACAAATATTCAACCTGCGTAATAAGGAGGCCAGCATTTCATTCCTCGACTTGGGAACTGTATCTATAAACCGGTTGGTATCTACCAAAGGGGCCCCCGGATTGGTAATCTCAATCCGGTCATCGTATATTTCAATCAATACTCCCGTGCCGGTTATGGCAAAATCCTGATGAATTAATGCATTGGCCACAAATTCCCTTATAGCCTTTTCAGGATACATTTTTACCTGCTTTCGTAATGCACTTTCAATAACTTCATTGGTTGGTAATTGATCAAGTATATATTGTATCAATCCTTCAAATCCTGCAGCGTATCCTTTGTTGCCCTCCTGCTCTTTTACTGCTTCAATATTGCTATGGCCTTTGTATAATATTACCCTTACAGCTTTGCGCTTTAAACTTTTGAATTCGTTTAAATTTTTCCCAAATAATATTGCTCCCAAATTGTTTATGCTCCACTCCCCGTTTGCATGGGTTATTATTTCTTCGTCTGCCAGCGTTTCAAGTATGGCGAGTTTGTTTTCAGGCAGGGGTTTTTGAGTTAGCCTGAAATAGGCATCATAATCTATTAATTTCAATACCTCATCGGCTTCAATCATTGGCAAAGCCACTTGCTCTTCAAAAGAAATATTCTGGGCCTGTGTAATGATTGCCTTAACTTCCTGATTCGACATTTTAACGGTTTGCCCAGCGGATCGTTTATAACATTCAAAAATACTGGCTCCCCGTAAATGAACCGGTTTAAAGGCACTTTCTTCAATATAAATAAACAACAGTGGCTGGCCTTTAAATTCAATAATACTATGATCCAAACTTACGGCCTGCGCCAGATTATTTCGTGCAATGTTGCCCAGCTTTTTTATAATCTCATCAATTGCCTCTTTACCCAAAGCTTGTATTGCTCCTGCATTGGTAACTCCAAATACCATGAATCCTCCACCTGGTTGATGACATAGAGCCGATATATGTTGGGCAAGTCGTTCTGATTTATCTGAAAGACCACTTTTCCAATCCAGCTCATTTAATTCAACCGGTATTGGGTGCAGACTTCTTTCTAATAATGCTATAGCTCTGTTTTCCCAAGGTTTCATTTATACCTACCTAATTATTAATTAATCACTTACTACCAACTATTTACATCTTACCCTGTTACATCTGTGTTACCTTCAGTTACATAACCGTTACATAAGTTATCTTCTACTAATCAGTTTATTAAGGTTGCTTATAACTACCCTGCTTCAGGTCCGGTTACATAAGCTTATTCCTGTTCTTCATCATAATTTGTTTAACAATACCGGCAGCTTTGCCTGTATCAATTCTGCTTTATCTTTTATAAACTTAAATGTTCCTGCCCATGTAGTTTCATCCTCTGCATTTAAGTATCCTGAAAAACCGATGTTAGCTCCTTTATAATTAGGTAAGTCATCCCAGCTAAGCTGTTTCAAAAATTCGTTGCCCGGCTCCTTCTCAAATAATTCCTTCAACTTGGTATACTTCTCCTTCTCTTTAAAAAAGAATTCAACCTTTACTATATGTTGCGAATTGTTCAACTTTACTGCAATATACCCAATAGAGGTTTTTATTCCTATCATGTAGTACGAAGGTGTTTTGGGATGAGGGTTGGGTAAAGCAAGAATGGTTTTTTGTTCCTTGCAAAAAGTGATAAACTTATCTAAGAAGGCTAAAAGTGTTTTAGAGTTTTGACTTAGTTCCTGGGTACTTACATTGCCTGAGCGAATAGCCTTGGTCCATTCATTGGGTTTGGAGATGACATTAAACTTAGGGGCAATTTCAGATGCGCCTATTTGCCAAAGTTCAATGTGAATCCCAAAAAAATTAATCTTTTCACTGGTGTGCTCATTCAGCCATTCAATGGCTTGCTGGTGCTCAGGTCTAAACTCCTTCACAATCCAGATAATGTACTCGGCTTCGTGACCCGCGGCATAGGTAATAATTTTACCCAGATGGTCGTGATTAGTCTTCTCTAGCTGGTTTTCGATAATAATTTTTTTTCCTGTCTCCTCCTCCTGCGCCAATATATCTACCCTGAAATCCCCATCATAGGCCTCTGTTTGCAGCACTTTAATATTAATCCCAGTTTCTTCGCTCAGCAATTGAATATTACCTGCCTCTGCCAGCCATTTGGTAAAATCAGACGCTTCATGCTCCCAAATGCTGCGCAGGTTTTCGATTTTTTTTAATTTTCCTAAATTCATTTTAATAATTCTTCAATGCTTTTCACCTTAACTTTTGAAAGATCAAAAACAACAGAAACGGTTTTACAGGATAGCTTGCGTTTTGCAATGTGTGCATTTAAATTATTGAATGCCGTTTTGTTTCTGGAAAGAACATTAACCCACTCCGCCTTAGAATTGGCTAAAAAGTGAAATACTTTGGCATAATCGCAAACATATAACTCCTTCCTACAATCTCTCTCGTCTAAATAAAGGTTCACCAAATCTGTAAAAACCTGGCGCTTTCTCATTCCATTTGCTTTACCTTCTTGCCAACGGGCAAACTTAAATTCCGCGATACGCTTGTTTGTTACTAAATCTATCCCCTCTCCATCCGCCCCACTAGCTAATGAAAGGTCAATTACTTTTTCACCCTTTTCTAGAATCTTTGGCAGGCATTGAATGATACCGGTGGCGTGAACTATTTCATCTATTTGTGCACTCAGTCTCTTTATTTCAAGTGCCGATTCATAAATATTGGAAAGTTCAGGCAATTGTTGATCTTGTATAATTGATTTCTTTAGTTCATTAAGTTTCACTTTAAGGTTGTTGCCTTTAAACCGCTTGATAGTATTTAAAGCATCAGCAGCCTTCATTCATCATCCTCCCCCAATTCCCTGCCCATACGGTATTTTATATCGTAGTTAATGATGAAATCCAACTCTGCATCAGTAAAACCGTAATGCTCTGCAAGAACTTTGTCAATCTCGTCCATAGTAGACTTTGATAAATACTTGTTGTAAGTTATTGTTTCATTGCTTCCTCTTGTCTTACTGTTAATAGTGTATGTCGTAGCATTTTCCAACAATTCCTTTTCAAGTTTATTGGATAACTTGATTAGCTTATTTACAATCTCTTTGTCTTGTGGGTAATTAAATCGAAATCCAAAAATCATATAATCCTTAAAATTGAATTGGTCAAAATTGATGGTGTAATACCACCAAAACAAATTTGAATTTAATATTGCTGATATTGCCTTTGATTTATATTCACTTAGGAAACTTGCGCTTTTGTTACTTAATGAAGTTGTAGCAAAAGGTGTGTTTAAAATAGTTACCCAGTAGCCTCCACCAGCAGTTCTATAATGAATTGCATTTCCAGTTACAGGTGTTTTACTAACAAGTGCTGAAATTGGTTTATGGCTGAAGTATTTTTTCAGAATTCCTTTTTCTACTTCATAGCCAACTTTTAAGGAATTATCTTGCTTAGCTTGGTCGGCTGTAATATATGATACATTTGGGAACAGATTTTCTCTTGTATTTACATTCCATCTGTAAACTATGGAAGAATTGATTTCCTTTGTTTCTGCCTTTTTTCGACTAATAAAAATTGAAAGCCGTTGTAAAACACCTTCAAATAGTGCTGCAGGTCTTTGGTGAAAGTTTGAAATGTAGGTAATTGGAAACTTCTTGAAGAATTTCTGTAGTGTCAACATACTCGCATTTGAAAAAGCACTTATAGGTATAATCATCCCAATAAGAGACTTTTCATTCATTATTTTATAGCACCTTTCAATAACGTAGCCATATAGATTACTACATTTTTCAGTTTCAAACCCTTTTAATTTGTATTCAAATTTTTTCTCAGAATACTCAACATAAGGCGGATTACCAATAATTATGTCGAACCCTCCATTATATTGAATAATTTCATAATACTCCGCAAACCAATGAAAAGGTTGGTAATTTTCCAACCATGTCTCAAATTGTTTTTTTGATTTTTCTCTTCTTATTTGATACAGAAAGGCCATATACGTGTTTAGAGAATCATTTAAATCATCTAATCGCCCTTGTAATTTTATCTTAGTGGCACGATGTTCTAAAGTGCCCTTATTGCTGAATAATTGTCCTTGTTTAAAATAGCCAAAAACCTTTGCGACTTCTTCCGCTTTCTCCTTTACAGCATTTACTACCCTAAGCTCCTGTTCCATAATGAGCCCGAGTGATATTTGGTTCTTACTTGAATCACGTTCGTTTATAGCATCGACAGCATGCTGAAGAGAAGTAAATCCGACTAAAGTATTTCCTGTTTTAATATTAAAATCTATATCGGGTAATGGTTCAATGTCCTCAAAGAGATCCACTACACTCACCAATTTTAAAAACAAACGCAGTTTGGCTATCTCTACGGCCTCTTTCATTAAATCAACCCCGTAAAGGTTATTGAGAATAATGCTTTTGTAGATATAATATTGCTTACTGGAATGCTGATTCATATCCTCCAGTACTGTTCTGAATTGAGGATACCTTTTCCCTTGCTTTTTGTCATCCTCCTCAACAAAACCTTTCATCCGTTCAATGCACTCTTCATACAAAGGCTCCAGCACATTTAAAGCTGCAAACAAAAAGGCCCCCGAGCCACAGGTAGGATCGAGTATGGTAATGCCCTGCAGGGGTTTTATGCTGCTGTTTTTAGGATCGGCCTTGCGTCCGGCAATGGCGGTATAAAAGGCTTGTATTAAATCATGGCCTTCATACTCGTGCAATACATCCTGTGCAAACTGGCGTATGTTAAGGTTATAGGTAATAAAATCGTTAATCTGTGTTATTTCTCCATTGGCTAATTTCGCATGCACCTCTTTATACCGGTTTCTTCTTTCTACCACCTCGCGCCAAAGCTCAGTGGGCAAGGCATATTCTTCGTCAGCCGGATGGTTCCAACTTTTTCTGCGTTCAAGCAGGCGGGGTTTTGTAGTATCTATACCTGCTTCTATTTCTTTTGGCAGGTTTAAATTTACACCCTTTTTAACGGAATCATAAATATACCGATCAGGGTTATCCTGCAATAATTTCCATACACTACTCCCTTTTTCAAAAGCTGTTTTGCAATTGCGTTGGGCTTCATCAAACAACCAGGGAATAATGCAATTTTTGCTGATATATTCAGTAATATCTTCTTTGGTATAATAGGCCCCCATCTGGGCGCGTTCATTAATGTACTTTTCAAAAATAAACCCAATTACATCGGGGTTTATTTCTTTACCACTTGCAGATGCTCTTGTATCCAGGTGCCATTCGTATTCGTCAAAAAAAGCGAAAATACGCTCGAAAGCTTTGTCATCTATATCCAGCTTATGGTTTTCGCGTTCCAGTTCATGCACATCAAACAAACCACCATTCAGGTAAGGTACTTTGCCTATCAGTTTTACCAGTTCAGTATCTTCCGCATGCGGTTGCCCAAGGCCTTTATGAAAGAGTTGTAATAAAAAGGACCGGTAAAACGACTGGTAAAATTTTTTATTCAGCTTCTTGCATTCCTTAAGTTTATTCTGGAGGTAATCCTTTTGGTTATTAAGAAATCCCTTCTTCTGAATAAAGTACACAAACATCAGCCTGTTCAGCATCAAAGATGCGTACCAGTCAATATGCGTTTGTTCTTTTAATCCCTCAATAAATTCTTTAAAACTGCTGTGCTCCTTTTTAAACCGCTCATAAAATTTTTTAGTAACCTTTTCCGTATTGGCCTGAAAATTCTGGCTTACCCGTTCAGCCACATCTACAATGGTAATTTTATCTTCCTCGTCAATGGTAAAAAACAAATTGGCTGTGCGCTGATAAAGTAACTCGGGGTCCTGGTTTTTGTTCCAGTGCGTTTCATGAAAACGAATAGGCTTATTAGGCTCCCTGAATGCTATTTGCCATATCTGGCGGGTTTCACCTGCATCGGTGTAAATGATGAGGTGTTCCTGAAAAAGGCGGGTAACCTGGTGTTCAATTTTTTTCCTGATTGTTTGCGAAGGAATATCTTTTTTGCAGGGGCAAACCATAATACGAAACCCGGCCTTTATGGCAACTGTGTTCAGGTTGAATAACTCATCGTCTACCTTGAAAGAATTCGTTTGCTCCAGGTAGTTCCATCCTAATTCATTAAACAAATGAACAAAGTCGAATTCCCTTATAAGTTTCTTGAAAAGGTCCTTTTTTATTTGCTTCATCTATGTTTTAGTTAGTGGTTGTTTGGCGCAATCCCATGCTGCAAATTATTTGAGGACCATAATTTTCTTTTGCCTTGTTTTCAATTACGCTTAGCCGGTCTTCTTTTCTAAGTTCAATAACCAGTTTGGCCAGCTCATCATCAGTTATCCCGATTCTGAGCCTTTTGTTTAACAAATCCTTTGCGCTTTCTCGAAGTGGATAATCCAATAAATCCTGTATAGTATTATCAAGTTCAGGTGTATCAAATAACGTGTTTTTATGTTGCAGGCTGTATCGTTTAAGTTGCATAAAGCATTTATATCTTGCCCCGGATTTTTTCCCCAATTGCCCTCCGCTTTTCTTCTCTTCCCGCTCAGAAATTTCCACACTTTTTGAAACTAACTGATGATGCTCCTCCAGACGTGATAAACCGAGTGTATTGTATTCACATTCCAAGGCCTTCAGAATACGGGACTGACTTGTTGAAATTAGCCGTCCCCGCTTATCCAACCAACTAAGCACATCCATATCGTGGGCCGTTTTGTGATAACTGATAACGCTTTCCCCTTCAATCGAATTTTCATTTAAAGCTTTAGTTGAAAAGATAACGTTGGGCAACTCAGGAATTAACTTTTTCAACTCAGGTCTGGCCTTTGTAGCTTGGTTCCATATTTCATACGCAGTAGAGGTAAGGTCAACCTCTGTTTCATCAGCATCATCAAAAATACCCGACTTTTCATTATAGAGATCTTTCAAATTGATCGGGTCACCGTCAAAAAATGTTTCATCAGTGCCTACCACTTCAGCGTTTTCAGAGATTCGCTGAACCAATCTTCTGCGCAGATTAATGATTTGCTCTAATCCTTCTGCAGGCAAAAACGAATAACAAAGTATTTCTTTATTTTCCTGACCAATGCGGTCAACACGTCCGGCTCTTTGAATTAAACGAATAAGTGCCCAGGGTAAATCATAGTTTACAATAATATGTCCATCCTGTAAATTTTGCCCCTCACTGAGCACATCTGTTGTTATCAGTATGCGTAATTCATCAGCGATGTTATTTGCATGATTGCTCCTTGGGCTAAATCGCTTTGCATAAACAGAAGGCTCCTCCACATCGCCTGTAACACATTCAATCCCTTCAATTCCTCTTCGCTTAAGTTCCCTAAATAAATAATAGGCCGTATCGGCAAATTGTGTAAATATGAGTAATTTTTCCTTGCTGTGCATTTTTCGACAGAGACGTTCAAGTTCATACAATTTGTTATCCTCCTTAGCATCCCATACTTTTCCCTTTTCCAGTATTTTGAGCAAAGTGTCGCTATCCTGTTGTAAAAGTTGAATGAGCCGCTTTTGAAAGAACCCTGCATGAATCCAGTCATATTTTTTCTCATTTGCCTCCAAATGTGCGTAAACTTTGATGGCTTGCTGTTGATAGACGAATTGATTTGTCTCAATACTTGTAATGCCTGTATCCATATCATCCATATCATTTTCCTCCAGAAACTCATCCATAAAAGAACTCTCTTGTTGTCCGATTGGCAGAGGAAGACCATTGGAAAGCGCGTGTATAAAAACTTGATTGCGCATAATATGACGGGCGACTGACAGCAGAAAAGCATATCCGCTGCTCTCTAATCGTTTGAACAAATTTGTACGACAAAAACCCATAAGCCTTTTACCGGCTCTCGAAAGATTATCTAATATCTGAGCTTCATCTTTATTTGCTTTCCCTGTTTCAAATTCATCAATAAAATTTCCCAAGCCATATCTCGGGAGATTCAACGAATTAATCTGATTTACTATTTCGTTGGAATATAATTGGGCGTAGAGGTCATTTTTATCCTTATCATTAACTTTGAATTCAATCTTTTTGGGAATACGATGGGGAAAATAAAATTTTGTTCCATTCTGAAAAGTGAGATAAAATTGCTTTTGTTCTTTATCGTATTGGGCGTAGTTCTCTTTAATAAAAAATCGGGTCCTTCTAACCATATATAGTTTAAGAAGCTCCCTCCAGTCGTCAGAATAATGACTCTTTTCAAAAGCTAATAAAGTACTTGGCATATATTGATAATTTGCCTCAAATTCCAAAATACCTCCGACCGAGTCAATAAATCTTTCAGGCGAAATTCCTATGTCCTGATCTTCCGGTAAGAACAACCTTAGTTGGTTTGCGATATCCTGATACATTTTATTGTATGGAGTAGCGGTTATTAATATAACTTTACTCTCGTTTTTATCTAAGTAGTCTTTCACTATTGCATACCGTTTTCCATCCCGGTTTCTTAAATTATGACTCTCATCAATAATAACCACTCTGTACCTTCTTTTTTCTATAAATTTAGCATTTACTGATGAAAGGCTTACCACTTCTGCTGCGAGGCGATATTTATGTATATAATCCTTCCACATTTCAACCAGATTCTTTGGGCAAATAATTAAAGTCTCAAGGTAAAATGTTTCTTCAAACACCTTAGCCAGCGCAGTTGCTGTTAATGTTTTACCCAATCCAACTACATCTCCTATAAGCACCCCACCCCTTTTATCCAAATGCCTAGCTGCTATTAAAACAGCATTTTGCTGAAAGGGCAGTAGGTCATTTTTCATTTCTTTTGGAATGATATAGTTATTCAATCCAAGCTGAGCTTCTTGTGAGAGATGATATGCTACTTTTAAATAAATATAATAGGGAGGCAAAATTTTCTCAGAAGCCCAACTTTCTTCTATAATTTGAATAAGCTCTTCTGAAATATCTAAACAGTAGCTATCATTCCACCTATCTTCAAACCATTTAATTAATTTATTAGCTGCATCTTGTTCAACAACATCAATATTTAATTCGCCCTGATGTGAAAGCCCTGACATGGTAAGATTACTACTACCTAAATATCCAATTTTAGGAGTCTTAGAGTCTTTTCTATGCAACAAATAAAGTTTGGCATGTAAAGCATGACTCAGGTAAAGCTTAATCCTTACTTTTTTTTCTTTAAGTTGTTTTGCCAGCTTCTTTAATGCATACTCATCATTATTTGTTGGGATCCCAAAAGTCAATTGCTGTCTAAAGTCAAAAGCTATCTTCTTTTTTAAGGCAGACGCTTTTCCCGGGTCAACTAATTCTTGCTTATGAAATGAGTGATAATCTCTGATTAAATCTTCTGCCGGTCTCTGCATCCCAACCAAAAGACGGCAACAATTTTCATCTGTTCCATCATATTGATCTACTAATTCCATCAAGTGCTTCCACCCTCTGAGGTTAAAATAACCAACACAAAAATCAGCTCTGTAGGATTCTTGGACGGTTTCTCTCAGTCCATCCTTCAGATAGTTTTCTATATTATCATATATCTGTGGCATAGTCAGGAATCAAGTTGTTATAGAATAGTTACACCTCCCGCAATTTACCAAAACCCATCAAAAAACCAACACCCTGTTGGGTTATGAGCCCAACGATCCGACAGAAATAAAAAAAGCCCCTATCAGGGGCTTTGATTTTTAGTTGCGGAGCCAGGACTCGAACCTGGGTCCGCCAGCTGGCGGATATGAGCCGAGCGAGCCAGTATATTATTTAATTAAGGATCGGATAAAGGCACGACCCGCAGCTGATTTAAGCTGCTTTTCTCTTTTCATAGCCTCCGATTTCGTTGAAAATACTTCGGAATGAATCACACGCCATGGTCGGTATTTGATGGTGTAACCTTTTGTGGCAAGTTGGTTGTGAGACAGCAATCTTGCTTCTAAATCGGATGTGAATCCAATATAGATTTTGCTAAACGAATCGGAGAATAAAACGTAAACAGTAAACATAAAAAAGCCCCAGAACGGGGCTTTGATTTTTAGTTGCGGAGCCAGGACTCGAACCTGGGACCTTTGGGTTATGAGCCCAACGAGCTACCACTGCTCCACTCCGCGATTTTGTGGGGCAAAGATAAGCAAAAGGAGTGGTTGTGCAAGTCGGTACGCGGTTTTAATACTTCATATTGCTGCAAGTAACAGAACAAGAGGGAATGGAACTTCTGTTTTCCCGCCTTTTTATGTTTTAAGTGGTCTATCAAAACAAAGAAATGTTATGCTGAGCATCGCGCCTGTTCCGCCCATACGGGAAAGCATCTGTTTGAGTTCGGAAGAAAGGGGTTATGTGCTTTAAACCGACAGATTCTTCGTTACCCCACCCACCAAACCGCACCGTAACTCAGAATGACGTTATTAGAATTAGTAAAATCCCCCAAAGTTGCCGTTATTTGCACCCCGTTTTACACAAGATGACACACAAGGCAGGTTTCGTGAGCATTATTGGCAAGCCCAATGTGGGCAAGTCAACGCTTATCAATGAGTTGGTAGGTGAAAAGCTTTCTATTATTACCGCCAAAGCCCAAACCACGCGCCACCGCATACTGGGCATTGTGAGTGACGAAAACTATCAGGTCATTTTTTCGGATACCCCCGGCATTATTAAACCCAAATACCTGCTGCACGAGCGCATGATGGGCTCGGTAGAACAAAGCCTGCAGGACGGAGATTTGCTGCTGCTGGTGGTGGCCTGGGACGAAAAACAACTGGACGAAGAGGTGCTTAAACGCCTGCAAAAAAATAAAGCTCCCGTTATAGGGGTACTAAACAAAGTGGATCTGGCTACCTCGCAGCAGGAAGTAGAAGCCCGCATTGAAGAACTGAAAAAAGAAATTCCCTGCCTCGATTTTGTGGCGGTATCGGCCAAAGAAAAGTTTAACACCAAACGCATTTTTCAACTCATATTGGAGCATTTGCCCGAGAGCCCTGCTTTCTTCCCTAAAGACCAGCTCACCGACCGCCCCGAACGTTTTTTTGCCTCGGAAATAGTGCGCGAAAAAATATTCATGTACCTGCGCGAGGAACTGCCCTACAGTTGCGAGGTAGAGATTATGGAGTTTAAAGAAGAAGAAAATATCATTCGCATTTTTGCCGATATATACGTGCTGCGCGATTCGCAAAAAATTATTCTGATTGGAGCAGGCGGACGGAATTTAAAAAAGATAGGCACCGAAGCCCGTAAAGACCTGGAAGCATTTTTTAATAAAAAAGTGTACCTGGAGCAATACGTAAAAGTGCGCGACAACTGGCGCGATAATGAAAATTTTTTGAAATCATTTGGCTACACCGAATAACACACCATGACACGCATAGCAGCCATAGTAGGGCGACCCAACGTAGGAAAATCAACCCTTTTTAACCGCCTGATAGGTGAACGCAAAGCCATTGTTGACGATTTTAGCGGAGTAACCCGCGACCGCCATTATGGAATGGTGGAATGGAACGGGGAAGAGTTTACCCTGATTGACACGGGCGGTTTTGTGGCCGATAGCGAAGATGTATTTGAAAAGGAAATTAACCATCAGGTAAAAATTGCGGTAGAAGAAGCTGCCGTAATTTTATTTATGGTGGATGTGAGCACCGGCATTACTCCGCTTGACGAAAGCATTGCCGACCTGCTGCGCAGAAGCAAAAAGCCGGTATTGCTGGTGGTGAATAAAGTAGATACCAGTGAAAAAATGAATGATATTCATGAGTTTTATTCGCTGGGATTTGACGAGTTGTATCCGCTGGCTTCGGCATCGGGCAGCGGCACAGGCGAAATACTGGATGAAGTGCTGAAATTATTGCCCCCTGCTCCTGAGGAAAAAGAAGAAGCAGCATTGCCGCGCATTGCCATTGTGGGGCGGCCCAATGTGGGGAAATCATCTCTGGTAAATGCCCTTTTGGGCGATGACCGCAATATTGTAACCGATGTGCCCGGCACCACCCGCGACAGCATTGATACGCTGTATAATGTTTTCGGCAACGAATTTATATTGGTTGATACAGCAGGTATCCGTAAAAAGGGAAAGGTGCATGACGATATAGAGTTTTACTCCGTAATGCGATCGCTGCGCACCCTTGAAAATGCCGATATTGTAGTGCTGGTAATTGATGCGGTGCAGGGTATCGACTCGCAGGATGTAAACCTGTTTTACTTAGCCAATAAAAATAATAAGGGGGTAGTGGTGCTGGTGAATAAGTGGGATTTGATGGAAAAGGAAACCAACACCGCCCGCGATTATGAAAAAATGGTGAAAGAAAAGCTGCAGCCTTTTACCGATGTTCCGGTGTTGTTTATTTCGGCCCTCACCAAACAGCGCGTGCATAAGGCTGTGGAAACTTTTATGGAGGTGTATGAAAACCGCAAAAAACGCATCACCACCAGCAAGCTCAACGATTTTTTACAGGAGATTACCGAGCATTATCCGCCACCTGCTATTAAGGGTAAGTTTGTGAAGATCAAATATGTTACCCAATTGCCGGGGCATTACCCTGCGTTTGCCTTTTTCTGCAACCTGCCCCAGTACCTGCGCGAGCCCTATAAAAGATATATTGAAAATCAGCTACGCGAGCGCTTTGACTTTAAGGGAGTTAGTATCAAGTTATTTTTCAGAAAAAAATAAAATATTTTGCATTTCTCATTTCACCTTGTATATTCGCACCCAATTTGTTAATCACCATTAAACTTCAAACCAAAATGAAAAAAGTATTTTCAGTATTAGCTCTTGCATCTGCCCTGGCTTTCGTTGCTTGCGGTGGAGAGAAAAAAACAGAAGAAGCCCCAGCTACTGAGGCACCTGCAAATGCAGATTCTTTAATGAATGCTACAGAAGAAGCTGCTCCTGCTGCTGACAGCACAGCTGCTGCTCCTGCTGATAGCGCTGCTGCTACAGCTGCTCCAGCTGAAGCTGCTCCTGCTGCTCACTAAGCAAGAAGGTAATCAAAAAAATTTGATTGAAAAAAAGAGTGCAAGTGTTGCGCTCTTTTTTTTTGCTATTTTTGACCCATGAAAAAGATATTTTCAGTAATTGTGGTGTGTACCGTGCTGGGTATTGGTTGCTCTTCGGGGAAACAGGAACAGCAACCGGCCGCTGCCGATACCACGCTTTCGGCCAACGACTCGATTGATGCACAATTGAAAAAAGCCGAAGAACTGGTAAAAGACGATACCACCACACAGGAAGAAACCAGTTTTTAATTAAATGAACAAATTTCTCCTTGTAGTACTTGCCCTGGCCGGTGCAGGCAGTTGCACTTCGGCTCAGGAAGAAAAAAAAGCAGAGCAGGCGGTAGAGCAAAAGGTGCTCTCCGATCAGGAAAAACTCGACTCGGCCGAGGCGGCCATAAACAAACAACTGGAATCGGTATCTGACGATTCGGTAATGAAATCAATGGAGTAAAATCCATCTCCAAATTATTTCACGTCATAACGCCAGTCCCGACTTTTCGGGGAATACGGGATTCCCGAAGGGTCGGGACAGGCGCAATGACGTTTACTTGTTTAACTTTTTCGAGATAGTTCTGGTATTTTTCTACTTCTTCCTCCCATGGCAGCCTGTAAGGTTGCCCACCATCTTTTTACTTTAAATAATTGGCGGTAGCCTGCAGTACATGCATAGCTGTAGCAATAGCTTTGTCCGACTGATTGAGGATATAGAAATACCCGGTGTCTTTCCAAAGTTGCCGGGCAATGAGTGCGCGGGTAAGCGTATACATCCATTGCCCCGAAATCTTTAACTCATCCGCAGTATAGCTTACATTATTTGCCTTTAAGAACAGGAGCAACTCTTCCATCAACTTGTGCTGCGAGTCGAAGGTTTTGTCGAATTCTTCGATGGTAGTGTACCCGGCCAGTTCCTTTTTGTGATCATCGTGGTAGCTGAAGGCAAATTTGCTAAGCAACCCCTGCGAAAGCACTTCGGTAAAAAAAGCCGAGCGCATGGTGGTATCAAACGGAACAAAAACATCGGGTTTAATTCCGCCACCCCCGTACACTATGCGTCCGTTATGTGTTTTAAAAACTTCACCTTTCGCTTCTTTCGAGCTGTCTTCAACCGTTAATTCACCATTGGAGAAACGCTCAAAAATTTCATGTTCGTAGGCATCGGTGTTGGCTTCATAGGGTTTTTGAATGCACCGCCCCGAAGGCGTGTAATACCTGGAAACGGTGAGCCGCAAAGCCGAGCCATCGCGCAACTGAAAAGGCTGTTGTACCAATCCTTTCCCGAATGACCTGCGGCCAACAATTACTCCTCTGTCCCAGTCCTGAATGGCTCCTGCAAAAATTTCACTGGCCGAAGCACTGCTTTCATCCACCAATACTACCAGATCTCCTTTCTCAAATAAGCCCGCATGTTTGGTTTTATATTCGCTGCGCGAGGTGCTTCGTCCCTGTGTGTACACCACCAATTTTCCATCTTCCAGTACTTCATCCACCATTTTTGATACTTCTTCGAGGTAACCGCCCGGATTTCCCCTCAGATCAATCACCAGTTTAGTGATTCCGTTTTTTTTGAGTTCCTGTAAAGCTGCGGTAAACTCATTGCAGGTGGTGGCTGCAAACCGGCTTATTTTTATATATCCCGTTTGCGGGTTGAGTTTATACGAAGCTTCCACGCTGTAAATGGGAATGGTGTTTCGGGTAATGGTGTAGTCGATAAGTTTGGGTGCTCCTCTGCGAAAAATAGACACCGTAACCTTTGTTCCTTTTTTTCCTTTGAGCAGGCGGGTCACATCTTCGTTTTTAATATGAATGCCTGCTACTTTTTTCCCGTCCACTTTCACAATGCGGTCTCCGGCCTGAATACCCAATTGCTGCGATGGGCCACCGCTTATGGGTGTAACCACCACAATGGTATCGCCCACAATATTAAACTCCACTCCAATGCCTTCAAAGTTTCCTTCCAGCGGCTCGTTTACCTCCTTCAGGTCTTTAGCCGATATGTACACCGAGTGCGGATCGAGGTTATTGAGAAATTTATTGATGGCTTCGTCTTCGGCCTGTTCAAAGTCTAAGGTATCCACATACATGGCATCTACCAGATTCAGTATTTCGGCCAGCTTATTATCGGGTGCGCTGGTAAAACTACGTTGTCCGGCCGGACGAAGTATGATTCCCGCTGCTACCCCCAGGGCAACAAGCGAAGTATAAATTAAGGGTCTCCAGGGATTGTTCATGTTGTGCACAAGTGTTCAAATATAAAACCAAGAACAGGGCTTTTTTGACGAAGGGAAAATATATTTTTGCTCACGATGAAGCTGATAGCTGATAGCGGTTCAACCAAAACAGAATGGTGCCTTATACAAGCCCCTGATAACACACGTATTATTACCAGCGAAGGAATTAATCCGTATTACCAAAGCACGGAGGACATAGAAGCCATTATTGAAAAAAATTTAGTTCCTGTACTCGATACAAAGCAGATCACCGGGATTTACTATTACGGGGCAGGTTGCTCAAACGAGGACAAAAAACAAATGGTACACCGGGCCCTTTCCCGCTATTTTCCGTTGGCACATACCGAAGTAGACCATGACGTGATGGCTGCCGCCCGCTCCCTGTGCAACCGCGAGCGCGGTATGGTGGCTATTCTGGGTACAGGCTCCAACTCGGTTTTGTTTGACGGAGAAAAAATTATTGCCAATGTTCCGTCTCTGGGTTTTACACTGGGCGATGAAGGCAGTGGCGGTTATATAGGAAAAGAACTGATAAAACAGTTTTTGTACGGAGAACTTGATCCCGAAATACATCACCGATTTGAAAAAGAATACGAGCTGAGTAAAGATGCCATACTTGAAAAAGTATATCACCAGCCTTTGCCCAATCGTTTTATGGCAGGCTTTACCCGATTTGTTCATGATCATATCAGCAATCCGGGATTAAACCACCTGGTTATTTCGGCCTTTGAGGAGTTTATACAGCGGCATATTTCAAAATACCCCGATTACCAACACACACCATTGCACTGCACCGGTTCGGTTGCATTTGTATTTAAGGAACAACTGCAACAGGCTTGCATCAATAAACAGGTTTCGTTGGGCAGGGTAGTAAAAAACCCGCTGAACGGATTAGTTCAATATCATTTACACCAGTGAAAAAAAGAGCATTTAAGAAAACAACCGAGAGCGATTCGCATTACAACCATTTGGAAAAAATGAGTGTAAAAAATTTATTGCTCAGCATAAATCGTGAAGACCAAACGGTGCCGTTGGCTATAGCCAAAGTAATTCCGCGCATAGAGAAGCTGGTAAAAATAATTGTGCAGCAAATGAAGTTGGGCGGGCGATTGTTTTACATGGGTGCAGGCACCAGCGGACGATTGGGTATTGTGGATGCCAGTGAATGCCCGCCTACTTTTGGAGTACCACACGGAATGGTGATTGGGCTGATAGCCGGAGGAGATAAAGCCATTCGAAAAGCCGTAGAATTTGCTGAAGATGACAGGCAGCAGGGCTGGAAAGATTTGCTGGAATATAAAATAAGTAAAAACGATGTGGTGATTGGCATTGCTGCATCGGGCACTACCCCTTACGTAATTGGTGCATTGGAGGCTTGTAATAAAAAAGGAATTATTACCGGATGCATTACCTGCAACAAAGGAAGTGATGTGAGCAAAACGGCCAGGTATCCGATTGAAGTGGTAGTGGGTCCGGAGTTTGTAACCGGCAGCACGCGAATGAAAGCAGGTACTGCACAAAAATTAGTACTGAACATGATAAGCACCAGCGTGATGATTCAACTGGGGCGTGTACAGGGAAACAAAATGGTGGATATGCAGCTTAGCAATAATAAGCTTATTGACCGGGGCACCCGAATGATTATGAAAAGCACCGGGATTACCGAGAAAAAAGCCAATGCACTCTTACTCAAACACGGGAGTGTGCGCAAAGCCGTGGCTGCATATAAAGCTTCGTAATACATTTATTTTTCCCGATATTTGACGTTCATTTTGAACGCTGAACAGGTATGGAACATCACCCCGTGGTGAAGGCATTGATTGTATTCGGGTGGTCGGCCATTAAGTACATGGTTGGGGTATTTCACGCGCTGCTTTTTGACGTGAACCTGCTGCTTGGTATAGCACTTACGGTAGCCGGAGGAATGACCGGAGTGATTTTTTTCCTGTATGCCTGGGATATTCTTCATAAATACTGGGTGCGTATTTTTTGGCGTAAACCGCGCAAAATAAAAATTAACCGCTACCGCAGGTGGCTCGTTAAATTTCTGCATACCTACGGATTATTTGGCATTGCTTTCCTTACCCCGGTGATTCTTACTGTACCAATAGGAACCATGATGGCCGCCACCATTGAGCATAACAAATGGAAGATAAAACGCTATATGCTTATTTCGTTTATCAACTGGTCGGTATTGTTCCTCGGATTTTTTCAGTTCTTTGATATCAACGTAAAAGAATTGATTCAGCGACTTCCTTTTTAAAAGAAAACATCATAAAGAAAACGTCATTCTGAGCGAGCAGGGCGGGCGCAGTAGCGCAGCGAAGAATCGGTTGGTTTAGTAAATGATTTTATAGTTGGGTTGGATGTTCTTATAAAGGTAGCATTACTGGCTGCATATTGCACAACTTGGACAGATTCTTCGCTGCGCTCAGAATGACGGTGAGTTTTTATTTTTTAATCTTCTAATTGATAATAAAGATCTTCCCATTTCGGATTCATAGAGTTTATAAGTGCTTCCTTTCTGTCGCGCCTGATAGACTTTATCTGTTTTTCCCTGGAGATAGCTTCTTCAATGGTATTAAAACTCTCGTAATAAACAAGCCGATCTACGTTATAGCGAGAAGAAAATCCAACTGATTTTTTATTCTTATGCTGATAAACTCTTGAACGTAAATCTGAAGTCACGCCAACATATAGTACCGTTCCGTTCTTATTCGTAAGTATATAAACTACGCCTCCACGTTCCATAATATACAAATTTACCGTCATTCTGAACTGAAGCAAGGGGTATGAAAAGGGTGAAGAATCTGTTTGTAAGAACCTCAATCACGTTGTCAAGGGACAGATTCTTCGCTGCGCTCAGAATGACGGTGAGTTTAGTCTTCTTCCTTAGAAGGCACATACTTGGAGTAGTTCCTCCATTTCTCCAGAACAGCGGTAAAATCTGCGGGTAATTCCGATTCAAAAAATACCCGCTTCCCTCCTTGCGGATGGGCAAACCCGAGTGATTTGGCATGCAGTGCCTGACGCGGAATCAATTCAAAACAATTATCAATAAACTGTTTGTATTTGGTAAACGTGGTTCCTTTATGAATGCGATCGCCTCCGTAAGTCTGGTCATTAAACAACGGATGACCGATGGATTGCATGTGCACCCGTATTTGATGGGTGCGCCCGGTTTCGAGCGTACATTCTACCAAAGTTACATACCCGAAACGTTCAAGTACCTTGTAGTGGGTGATGGCGTGTTTTCCCTGCGAGCCATCGTGAAATACCGCCTGAATTTTTCTGTCGCGCAAACTGCGGCCCACATTCCCTTGTATGGTTCCTTCATTCTCCTCAAAATCGCCCCATACCAAAGCATAATAACTGCGGTCGATGGTGTGATCAAAAAACTGTTTGGCCAAATGCGTCATGGCGTACTCGGTTTTGGCAATCACCACCAATCCGGAGGTGTTTTTATCAATGCGGTGCACCAGCCCGGGTCGTGTTTCTCCATTGGAGGTGGGCAATTGCTGTAAATGGTACACCAGTGCATTCACCAATGTTCCCGTGTAATTATTAAACCCCGGATGCACCACCATACCTGCGGGTTTGTTTACAATCAAAAACTCGTCATCTTCAAATACAATGTTGAGCGGAATATTTTCAGGATAAACCTGCGTATCGCGTGGAGGTGTGGGCAGCACAATGGATATGACATCGCCTCCCTTTACCTTATAGCTCGACTTAACCGGTTTTTCGTTTACCAGTACACAACCGGCTTCAGCCGCATATTGTATTTTGGTACGACTGGCATTTTGCAAACGTATCATCAGGTATTTGTCAATACGCAGCATACTTTGCCCTTTATCCACTGCAATGCGGTGATGCTCGTACATTTCCTGTTCGTCCTGCTCGTCAAAAATTTCCTCTTCTGCTTCGTTGGTCATAAAGTGCAAAGATAATCTCCCTGATACGGATTTGGTGCTTTTTTGTAACTTGCACCTGCATGAATAAGCGAAATTCTTTTTTCGTTTTTATTTTCCTCCTGTGGCAAACCCTGCCTGCACAGGATAGTACCCGATACAGGTTATTGCCCTTTTCGGTGAGTATTTTCAACAATCAAACTTCGTTGCCTGTAGGGATGAAACTGGGCATGACACAATCACCTGTGCATCCGGGTATTTGTTTCAGCTACCTGCGCACGTGGCAAAATGAAACACGACACGAATGGCAACAGAGTTTTAAACTCGGGTATTATTACCATCAGTATTCGCAGCATGGCATTCAGCTGTACACCGAAATGTGTTACCGGTACAAACGTTTCAAGTGGCTGTATCCCGAAGCAGGACTGGGGGCAGGTTACCTCCATGCTATCTCGGATCTGCAACAATTTGAACTGAACAGCAACGGGCAATATGAAAAGAAAAAAAGTATTGGTCGCCCGCAATGTATGATAAGTACTTTTATCGGCCTTTCGGTTCCGTTCTACAAAAAAGCAAAACAACCGGAACAAGCCTGCACTGCCTGTCGCAAAGGAAACTACCCCTTGCCTCCCAACAGGCTTTTTATTACCTATCAGCTTTGGATGCAAATGCCATTCGTAAAAAATTATGTCCCGCTGTTGCCCAACACTGCCCTGCATATAGGGTATGCATTTACCCTGAAACAAAAAGTGAAAGGAGGAAGCAAATGAGGGTGCTTTATTTATTCAGTTTGTTACTGCTATCGGTGCTGTTGGTTACCTGTAAAAAAGATTCGGTATCGGGAAGCAGTGTATGTACTTCTCTTGTGGCGGACAGCAGTGCCAACCATCCAAAAGCGGTTGCTTTACAAACACTGCTCAACGAATATGTAAAACAGGGATTACCCGGCATTGCGCTGCTGGTACACGACAGCAATGGCACTTTTACCGGAAGTGCAGGTAAAGCAGATATTGCCAAAGGCGTAAACTTTGAACCCTGCCATGTGTCAAAAGCAGCCAGTATCACCAAACTGTTTATGGGCGTACTTGCTTTAAAACTGGTGGAAGAAGGAAAATTGGAATTAGATAAACCCATCAGTGCCTATTTGCCGTCAAAATATATTGCTGACATTCGCAACGCCAATAAAGCCACCGTGAGGCAACTGATGAATCACAGTGCAGGTATTTATGATGTGATCAAAGATCAGGGATTTTATCTGGCGGTGTTAAACAATCCGAATAAACACTGGACACAGGATGAATTGCTCGAATTTGTGTATAACAAACCGGCCCAATTTGCATGCGGAACAAAAGCCGAATACAGCAATACCAATACCCTTCTTATGAGTTTGGTGATTGAATATGCTACCGGAAGAAAACACTGCAACCTGTTACATGAAAAAGTTATCTGGCCGCTCGGATTAACAAATACCTATTACCATTACCACGATGCCCTCCCATCAACCACTGCACAGGGGTATTTTGATTTATACAATAACCACAGCATTGTGAATGTATCCAATTATATTACCGGAAGCGGAAACGGATACGGAGGGCTTCATTCCAATGTGTTCGATTTGTATACCTTTCTTGATCAATTGCTGGTAAAGAAAACACTGTTGCAGCCGGCCACCCTTCAGCAAATGAAAACATTTACCTTCCACGATGAAAACACGGGATATGGATTAGGCATGCTCGAAAAATTCGGGATAAAAGGGCAGGGAAACACAGGCATTGGACACACAGGTCGTGATTTGGGATACAGTGCCGACTTATTTTATTTTGAAAAAAACGGAACCATTATGTGTTTTCTGATTAATTACGGAACAGACGGACAAAGTTATTTACGGGAAGTTTTTCGTAATTTTGAGAGCAGTTTAGTTGATATAGTATTGCAATAAAACCAAACCTCCATGAATAAAACAATGCGCATATTTTTTTTAGCCGGAATTTCTCTGCTGGTTTCATGTACTCCTGATGGTGACGGACCATTAGACCCCGGAACCACTGCCGAATCATTTACCATGCAGGTGTCGGGGAGCTCGTTAAATAAATCCTATACCGATGCATTGCTTACCCAAACCGATGTGACCAATAAAGGGCTTACCGGCTATACCCTTCCGCCAAACTACAACGATTTGCAATCGCTGGCTACGGGCGATATTCGTTTTTACAGTACAGCCGGCACTCCCGGAAATTTACCCGACAGCCATATGGGATTTGAAATTAACAATGCGCAATCGGGAACTTATAGTCTGGTTGAATTGCACAACAGCAGCTCGGGCGAAAGTTTTGATTTGAATATCGGTAACCTTACGCTTATTCCGGAGTCGGGTTCCTTAAAAATTATGGCCAATACCGAAACCGACCCGAACGATATAAGCGGAACAGGAATACTGAATGCCACCATCAGCGGCACCTTTCACAACGAGGCCGTGCCATCAGATAAGTACACTATTAGCGCAAGCCTTAGTGTAAACTAAAAAATAAAGAATTACCAGATTCGCGGACAAACGAGATGTACCGAACGGGATTTAGAACGCCTGTTCCATTCAATAATGGCTGAAATTTCGTGAGACCCTTTTAAGGCCTGATGTCCCTGCGAAATGGTAAAGTCGAAACTGTAACCGAATTTAAAACGACCGCTTCTGAAACCGGTCATAAACATGAGCGCATCTGAGTTGGCCGCAGTCTGACGTACCAATGCCCCCAATACCAAGGGTCCTTTACTGGCATAAACACCCACACTAATTTGTGTAAACTCGCGCTGCCGCATTATGATGAGTGAAGGCGATAAGGTAGAATTGCTGTATTTGGAACGCGAAAGCGGCAAATTCATTCCTGCTTGCAACGTGTACCTGCGCGGAAGTGTATTGGCCACACCAGGAGTTTGATAAAACGATTGATTGGGCTCGGTGATATTATGTACGGCTCCCCCGAAATAAAATATTTTAGTGAAGGCCACAAACCCTGCCGCAAAATTAGGAAGGCCGATAGTATTGGCAGGATTCGGTTCTGTGGTAGCTGTAACAAATCCTTTTTTCTTTACGATCTGATCACCCCAGCGCAATTTTTCAAAATCAATACTGCGTTGAAAATACTGTGCTTCTATTCCCAACTTGATATTAAAACGGCTGTTTACTTTGAGCAGGTAAGAATAGATGCCCGCCAAGGTAGTGGTGGAAAGTAATCCCTGACCTGAAACATCCTGCATGGCTACAATGCCAATACCTCCCCCTAAATTATCAAAATGCTCATCATACGAACCGGAAAAAGTACGAAAAGTACCCGGAAGCGATGACCACTGGTTACGGTAGTTCAGGCATACCCTCCCCGAGAGGTTAGCCCCCGCAAATGCCGGGTTGGTATAGACCGGTGCGGCAAAAAACTGCGTAAATTCAGGGTCCTGTGCATATACTTCGTTTGCTAAAAACAAGCCTGCCAGCCACAAAATCCTAATGATTCTACTCATTCACTAATACTTGTCATCCTATGAAAAACCTCACTAAATTACAAAATAAATCCCATACTTACCTATAGACGACAACTTTATTTTTTGTTGCGTCCTGTTTTTCAGCGACTTTTAGAGCGGGCTACCTTGCTAAAATCCTGTACTAATAGACCTCCTCGTTCTTCACCGCTTTGAAATAATCGGGCGTTTTTAGCAGGTGTTGCGTTTCACCGGCTTTGTTCATTCGTAAAAAATTAGCCCAATAATAGGCTCCGGTTACCGAATCGAAATGCAACACATTTTTGCGGGTTTGGTAGGTTTGAAACTGATTAATAAAAACCAATATGAGCACCACCGGTACGGCAAGCTGCCTGAGGATTTTTTGTTTCATCAATTCCTGAATGAATGCTGCCAGCGGAATGGATAGCAGCGGATAAATATCAACCATAGGTCGCAATCCGAAACCCGCACCATACCACCAGCACCAAAAACTAACCACCACATAAAAATGCAGTGCAAGCAACAATACCAGCCATCCGGTTAATCCCTTAATATATTTGTGCAGCACAAAAAAACCCGCGAGCGAAAACAGCATAACGGGAGTGTACAGCAGCCATCCTTTGCGGTAACTAAACAGTCCGTCCCACAAATGGGGTGTATCAAAATAAAAAGCTCCCAAAAAACCGTACGAATAATAATACCATTGCCCGGTTTGCATTTTCCAATAGATGAGCTGAGGCAAAAAAACCAGCACGGCACTTAGTACCATTAACCCCAAATGCCGGCCCTGTTTAACAAATAACGAAAACCGTTCGGGCAACAAATGAAAATGTGGTATATTCCATAGCGGAAACAACAGCAACCCCACTGCATTGGTGGGTCGCACCAAAATAATAAATGCGGCCACATGACCCAGAAGAAGAGACGTAATCATATCATACTTCCTGTACCAGCGAACGGTGAGGTATAAAAAAGCAGCAAACAGAAAAAAATTAGCAACATGGGTAATGAGCGGCACCGAAGTAACAAAATAAAAAAGATTGGTTCCAAGATTCACAATTAAGAGCGTAACTGCAGTTGTCTCGTCAGTAAACCAGCGTTTAAGTACATTGCGCAGCAGCATGTTTGCGCACATGGCAAATACCAGCGTCCCAAGTAACATAAAAAAATAATAGGGTGCTGAAAAACCATTGGCTTGTGCACCGGTGAGATAAGCCACTGCATGACCCATCAGAAAAAAAGGTGCGTACAACATGGCTAATCCCATGCTCATTCGTCCTACCGGTTTTCCTGTGGGCGAAAGAAAGTCCCAATGAAATCCATCTCCTATTTTGTGCAACTCGGTCATGGCCCAGTCGAGGTTAAAATTATGATGCACAAAAACCGAAGGCAGGTAGAGGTAATACTCGTAGGCATCCCAAACAATAACGTGATTGCCTTTCCAGGATGAAAAATTGAAAAATACCCAGAGGTAAATAATAGCCAGTACCCACAAACTGAGGACTGACCGCGAAAAAGAAGCCGATTTAATGGTAAGCTGCACGGTACAAAAATAGAATTATGCAGCATAGTTTCTATTTTTGTTGCCATATGGCAGCACAAAAACCATCCATTCCCAGCGGAACCCGTGATTTTGGACCCGAACAGGTACAGAAAAGAAAATACATTCTCCGGCAAATTGAAGAGGTATTTAAATTACACGGGTTTATGCCTTTGGAAACACCTACCATGGAAAACTTAAGTACACTCGAAGGAAAATACGGGGAGGAAGGAGACAGGCTGTTGTTTCGCATTCTTAATTCGGGGGATGCGTTCAAAACGATTAAAGAAAAAAACGGTAACGACAGAATTGGGGATTTTGACTTTCGACCTGTGCATGTTTCCGAAAAAGGCCTTCGCTATGACCTCACGGTTCCCTTTGCCCGCTATGTGGTGATGAACCGGAATACGATTACGCTTCCGTTTAAGCGCTACCAAATGCAACCTGTGTGGCGGGCCGACCGCCCTCAAAAAGGACGTTACCGAGAATTCTGGCAATGCGATGCCGATGTAGTGGGAAGCGATTCGTTGCTGAATGAAGCCGACCTGCTGCTGATTTACCTCGAAGCATTTAAGAAATTAGGATTAGAGGTAGTAGTGCGGTTAAACAACCGAAAAATTCTGGAAGGAATGGCAACCCTGCACGGGGAACGCACCCGCTTTGTTGAATTTGCCACCATCATTGATAAGATGGACAAAATAGGCTATGATGCGGTGATGGACGAATTGCACAAAGCCGGTTTTGATATGCAGTCGCTAACAGCCAGCGAAAAAATATTTTCTATTCACAGTGATGATTTCCCCAACGATTACCACAATAATGTAGTGTTGGGTGCCTTAACCGATTTGGGAGTGGAATTTGAAAAAAGGAATATTGATTTTGGAATAAAAGGAATTGAAGAATTAAAAACTGTTTATAATCTGATTCCTGAGTCATTTCGGAAAAATGTGATGATTGACCCGCTGCTTGCCCGGGGCCTCTCGTACTACACCGGCATTATTTGCGAAGTGGTAAGCCACGAAGGAACCTTAAAAAGCAGCATTGGCGGTGGCGGACGTTATGATAACCTGACCGGTGTTTTTGGTATGCCCGGTTTATCGGGAGTGGGCATTTCCTTTGGTCTTGACCGCATCTATGATATTCTGGAAGAATTAAAACGTTTTCCCGAATCGCTGAATAAAGTAAGTGGAACAAAAGTGCTTTTATGCGGCATGGACAGCGCCTCGCAACAGGCTGCTTTTAGTCTGGTGCAACCCATGCGCGCTGCGGGTATAGCATCTGAAGTTTATCCCGATCATAAAAAATTAGGCAAGCAATTGGATTTTGCCAATGCCCTGCAAATACCTTTTGCGGTAATCATTGGAGAGTCTGAATTAAAAAGCGGACAACTTACCTTAAAAGATTTAACAGCGGGAACCCAGGAATCATTGACCATTGAACAAATCATTAAAAAATTAAGTTAGAGCACTGAGCTTTACTCCCAATATTAAGCAGCTGATAATAGTACCTACATGAGCACATTTGAAATTGACCGTTCGCTTTCCATACATGAAATTGGCAACATTATTACCAATAAGAAAAAACTTGTTTTATCGGCAGCGGCTCAAGAGCGCATTACCGGTTGCTTTACCTATTTACAGAATAAAATTAAAAACAGCGATGCAGCTTTTTATGGCATCAATACCGGATTTGGTTCCCTGTGTAATACGGTGATTGCAAAAAATGAACTCACCACCTTACAGGAAAACTTATTGCGTTCACATGCGTGCGGCACCGGAAATACCGTTTCAACGTCTATAGTGAAACTGATGCTGCTTTTAAAAATACAATCGCTTTCTTATGGTCATTCGGGAGTGCAGTTGCAAACGGTGCAACGACTCATCGATTTTTTTAACCTCGATATTCTTCCGGTGGTGTATGAGCAGGGCTCACTGGGGGCATCGGGCGATTTGGCACCGTTGGCTCATTTATGTTTGCCACTTATTGGCGAAGGCGAAGTATGGAAAAATGAGAGCGAAAAAGAAGCCGCATCTGTTGCATTAAAACGGAACAACCTTTCGCCCGTTGGCCTTACTGCTAAAGAAGGGCTTGCCCTGATTAACGGCACCCAGTTTATGAGTGCTGCCGGTGTTTGGTGTTTGCTCGAAGCATACACTTTATCCAACTGGGCCGATACCATCAGCTGCATTTCTATTGATGCATTTGATGCGCGGCTCGACCCGTTTCATGCTGCGCTGCATAAAATACGTGCACACAACGGACAGGTAACTACTGCAACTGCTATCCGTACAAAATTAGAGGGAAGTGAAATTGCCGGGCAGGCAAAAACAGCCGTTCAGGATCCTTACGCTTTTCGTTGCATCCCGCAGGTGCACGGAGCGAGCAAGGACGCCATAGCCTATGTTGAATCGGTTTTTAATACAGAAATAAACAGTGTAACGGATAATCCGAATGTTTTTGCCGAAGAAGATTTGATTATTTCGGGTGGCAATTTTCACGGACAGCCCTTGGCCATTACCTTAGATTTTCTTGCCATTGCTTTAGCCGAGTTGGGCAGTATCTCCGAACGCAGAACTTACCAGTTAATTTCAGGACAACGCGGCTTGCCTCCTTTTCTCACCCCTGCTCCCGGATTAAATTCAGGACTGATGATTCCGCAATATACTGCCGCATCAATTGTGAGTCAGAATAAACAATTATGCACCCCCGCATCGGTTGACAGCATCGTGAGCAGCAACGGACAGGAAGACCATGTGAGCATGGGAGCTAATGCCGCTACCAAATGCGTAAAAGTAGTTACCAACCTGCGCACCATTCTCGCCATTGAATTATTAAATGCAGCCCAGGCGCTGGAGTTCAGACGACCATTGAAAAGCAGTGCTTCTGTTGAAAAACTTATACAGCAATACCGCCAGACTGTTTCATTTAACACCGCTGACCGTTACCTGCACGAAGACATCAAAAAAACGGAAGCGTTTTTGCAAAATTAACTTCAATTTTACCAGTTGCTAATGAAAGCAACTGGTAAAATTATTCAGTAATTCTTGCTATTTAAATACCAGCGGAACCACCAATTTAACACTGATGTTTCTGCCCATATTGTACACCCCCGTACGTGCCGTAAATGTGTTTACCCCAGCATACTTTAACCGGCTAAGGTGATTCTGATAGGCTTCGTCAAATACATTATTGACACTTAAAATAAATGTGCATTTTTTTATCCCGCTTTTTGAAACTATTTCTGTTCCTGTTCCAATATTAAACAGGGCATACCCTGGTGTTGGCGTTTCGGTATTGTTTTCTTTCAAAACCTGCGTTTGTTTCAGGTAAAATTCAGCAGTAAATTTCACAAAGACATTGCGCATGTATAAACCCATCTTTTTCCGGTCAATCCTAATTTCAGACAGCAGACGAGGTGCCGGAATAAATGGAAGGAATTTTGAAGAATCGGGATGATTTAACTGGTGGGCCCTTACCAAAGAAAAAGTGTTTTCCAGATGCAGCCAGTCAAACGGATGCGGATGAATATCCAGAGTAAATTCTCCGCCATAGAGCCACGCTGTTCCCTGCTGGTATTGATATGCAGGAACCGGATTGTTTGCATCGGCAATAGAATCGCCTCCGAAAACCGAGTTTAACCTTTTTGCATAGGTAAAATTTTGAACCCGGTTACTGAAAACACTCATTGTCCAGTGAACATGGTCGCTGTTCCACTCAAGTCCTATATCCTGTTGCAAGCTTGTTTCTGCCTTAAGTGTTGCATTCCCGTATTCGTAACGGTAAGTACCTTCGTGTTGTCCGTTAGATGCCAGCTCGGCTATATTGGGAGCTCTGAAACCTCGGGCTATGTTTAAACGCATCAAAAGTTTTGACGTCAATTCGAAAGTAGCCCCGATACTTGCCGCAACATTTTGATACGTATTGTTAAATGCTGTAAACTTTTGTATTCCGGCTGCCGCAGAAGGCAGTCCGTTTGAATCAAGCAACAACCGGCTGCTTTGAATAAAACGCCTGTCGTACCGCATTCCTCCGCTCAGATTTATTCGTGAATTAATAGTACGCTGCGTAAACACAAAGGCTCCGATATCCTGAAGGCGATACTCCGGAATTAAAAACTCTATCCCCTTGTTTTTATTTTGCTGATTCATTCCGCTTATCCCCACCGAACTTTTCCATTTATCATGATCAGGGAAAAAATATTTTACATCCCAGGTTACGGAAGGCAGGTAGAAATACAAACTGTACGCATTTTTATCAGCAGGGTCGGCAAATTCTTTGCGCTTGTTAAGCTGATATCCTGCCGAAACGGCAAGTCTTGATTTACCAATAAAAAACTGATTTGCCAGCACCAACCGCTGGTGATGTATTTGCTGATAAGGAGTGCCAATGGTGTAGCCTTTTAAACCGGCATGAGTTACGGTAACGCTTGAATCTTCATTGACCAGCTGGGTAAAACGCCCCAGGCTGTCACGCTCTCCTTCCGTCATGGCAATGGTTTGCCGGAACGAAGAAAAATACAATCGCGAGTACCCCCATTTTCGGTTTAACCCAAGATGTCCGTTGTAATTGGTTTCATTAAATCCCGAATTGTACACAATGCCATCGTATTTGTTTTGATAATTTGCCGCATACTTTTGACTGAAACGCGCCTGCCAGCTAAAGCCCTTCACATTTCCGGCATTCATGGCTGAGTAGCCGATAAACTGATTATTTGTTTGATAATTGCTTTGCAGCGATCCGATAATTTTTCCTTGTGCAATATGGGCCGGAGTCAGAAAATTAATAACTCCCGCCAATGCATCGGATCCATACAAAATACTTCCCGGACCTTTAATAATTTCTACCCGGTCAACCGAGTATTCATCCAGTTCAATTCCATGCTCGTCTCCCCATTGTTGTCCCTCCTGCCGCATTCCGTTGTATAAGGTAACCACCCGATTATATCCCAATCCTCTGATAGATGGTTTTGATATGGCCGGCCCGGTGCTCACGGCTGCCATTCCGGGTTGTTTTGAAACAGCATCAATAAGGTTGGTGCTGCTCACTTCCGTTAACTGACGTAAATCCATACTCAGCACAGGTATGGTACTTGTTTTTTTATCGGTGGCCGATGAAACACCCGTTACCACCACTCCTTTCAGTTCCGTTATACTCGGGGTTAATTCAATATTTAATTTTGTGTCTCCGCGTATTTCCACATTCAACACCAGGGTTGCATACGATACGTATTTCACTTCAATTAAAAATTTTCCGCTGGGGATATGGTCTATCTTGTAAAGTCCGTTGGCATCCGACACGGTTCCGGTTTTTAAATCCGGAATATTTATAACCGCACCGGGAAGCAGTTCATGTGTGAGTTTATCGGATACCGTACCCGATAAACTATTTTGTGCATTTGAAATAAATGCGGTAAGAATAAAATATAAAATTAAGATATAGCCTTTGTTCATACGCCATCTGATTAAAAATTCTAAAAAAAAGAAAAACTGTTGTATTAAAACAGTTAGGTTTTTTTCAGATGAGCGAAGGCGGCCCTTTATTACTTATCTCTTTTGCCCATAAAGCAGGAGTGTTTATATACAAAAGAGTATTATATACCGATAGTTCACAATAGCATATTGATACGACAGATTTACAAACATCAAAATGTTTGGTAAAATGATACTGGCAGCTAAAACATTTGGAATGCCCCTTTTGGATATGTGCCTGATGATGGCAGTCGGTTAAGACACCGTGTGAATCGCATACAAGTAAATCTAACTCGCAAAAATGGGAATCATCGTGAGCGGCCAAGGCGAGGGCATGAACATCTTCTTCATGTTGATGCCAAACACTTACAGGCAACCAGGTAATCGCAAAAACGATTAGCAGAAAAATAGCAATATAGGAAGCCCCGTATTTAATAACGCTTTGATTTAAAACGGGGCAAAGATAAGTATATCCTTATTCCAAAAGGAGAAAAGTGCATCTAAAAATGCCTGCGTAAATTAATTACACTTAAAAAACACCTTCACCGTGGGGTTGGCATCTTTAAGGGTAGCCGCAAATTCATTTAAAAAAGGCAGAGAGGTTTTGCAACGCTCGCATGTGCCCTCGGCAGCTTTTTCGTTCGGGCTCACATCACCATAACCTTCGTTGATAAGGAAAACAATGGCTTTTAACTTTGGGAAATGTTCCTTCAGTTTTTTCATTGCTTTTTTAAACAACTTCATTTCAGCCTTGGGGTCGCCTTCTAGAGTAACGGCAATTAATTCAATCTCCTTATCCGGATCGGCACCTTTTTCATTTACTGCACTTACCAATTCGTCAAGCGATAAGGTAGTACGTTTATCTGCCAGACTATCTTTAAACATCAACGAATAAAAAAGTTTATTCTTTGAATTTTCGACATTAATGCATACAGCTGATTGAGCAAATAACTTGGAGGAACTCATAAAAACTGCGGTGAGAATGAATAAGCGTAAAATTCTTTTCATGTGATTTAGGATTAGATTGCTCAAATCTAAGGAATTTTAACTTAATAAAACAATCCCCCCACTCGCCACCTCAACAGGCTGATTTAAAACATTATTCCGGCAAATTTTGTTATTCAACTTGCAGTTATGTCAATAAAATTCGACCTTCGGGTTAATCTAAGCAACTTGTAACGGGCTCTTTGAGTCGGCATAATTTAATAAATCATTAATGCAATGACCTGCAATTTCATTGAACCGGAAAAAGAACATGATTAGTAAACCAATAAAAATTCTTCTTCTGTTATCTCCCCTTATTTCATTTAAATTCTCGCATGCCCAGCGTTGCGACCGAACTTTGCGTTGCGAACAGGATACCTTTATGTATGAGGATTGGAGGACAGGAGAAAGGTTTTTAGCACAATCATACTCCAGGGTTGGATTGATGGGTATAAGATTCGAAATGGCCTACACACGTTACCATTACTCCCCCTCTACCGCTGCATGGCTTGGGAACCATGGAGGTGGTTTTCTGGGTGTGGCTCTGGCCGTAAAAAACCTTGAGTTAGGCATTCGTCTGAAAACCTTCTCCACCGTTAACCCTCATAGCGAAATCAATTTCGGTAAAGATACCTTGATTAAAAAAGCCCTTCTCAACCCAAACCGTGTGGAGTATTTTATGGGATATTCCATTAACTTAAAACACCTTTTCACCATCGCACATTATGCAGGGCTCTGTCAGGCACGATACGTTGTGGTGAATAATGATGAATTAGAAAAAAAAGTATATGGCATCCCGAAAACCATCGGATTCGCTACGGGTGTTACCCTCAATAAATATTTTACCTGCTCAAGGGGAGAATTTTTTGGGATGTTCTTGAATTTCGCTTACACCAATATTGATTACCGTAAAATACATCCCGGCCTAGGACATGGCAATACAGAGTGGGGGTTAGGCATCACGTATAAAGTATTCGGGATTAATCATTCAGTAAAAAGAATACAACCCGGTCGGGTAATAAGGCACCTGTAACCTTGCTTCTGTAAATTTTATCTCACCATCCGTCAGGATTTTTTACCTTTGCCGCCTATTCATATCCCAAATTATGGCAAGAAAAGATTTACACGCAGCCACAGGCAACAAACTCAGCTGCAAAGGATGGGTACAGGAAGCGGCCCTGCGCATGTTACACAATAACCTTGATCCGGATGTGGCTGAACGCCCTCAGGATTTGATTGTGTATGGAGGTTTGGGAAAAGCCGCCCGCAACTGGGAAAGTTTTGACCTGATTGTGAAAGCCCTTCAGGATTTAAATGAAGATGAAACACTGTTGGTCCAATCGGGTAAGCCCGTAGGTATTTTGCCTACGCATAAAGATGCTCCACGTGTAATTATTTCAAACTCCATGCTGGTACCTAAATGGGCCAATTGGGAGCATTTTCGCGAACTGGAAGCCAAAGGGCTGATGATGTACGGGCAAATGACGGCCGGAAGCTGGATTTACATAGGCTCACAAGGTATTGTGCAGGGAACTTATGAAACATTTGGTGAGGCGGCCCGTCAGCATTTTAATGGCTCGTTGAAAGGCACGCTCACGGTTACTGCCGGATTAGGCGGTATGGGAGGAGCTCAACCTTTAGCCGTAACCATGAACGAAGGTGTTTGCCTTGCTGCCGAAGTAGTGGAATGGCGCATTAAAAAAAGATTGGAGACCCGTTACCTGGATGTGATGAGTCGGGACATAGATGAGGCCATAGATATGGCTTTGCGAGCTAAAGAAAACAAAAAAGCGGTTTCTATTGGGGTGCATTGCAATATAGCCGATTTGCTGGAGCGAATGATAGAACGAAACATTACCCCTGATTTACTCACTGATCAAACCAGTGCGCACGACCCGCTGGTGGGTTATTACCCGCAGGGATTGCCCGAAGAAGTAGCCGATGCCCTGCGCAGGAATAATCCGGATGAGTATGTAAAAAAATCGTATGCCACCATGGCGCATCATGTGGAAATGATGCTGGAATTGCAAAAGAAAGGTGCGGTAACTTTTGACTATGGCAATAACCTGCGTGCCCGTGCTCAGGAAGCCGGAGTAAAAAATGCATTCGATTTTCCGGGCTTTGTTCCTGCCTATATTCGCCCCTTGTTTTGCGAGGGAAAAGGACCATTCAGATGGGTGGCCCTGAGCGGAGACCCCGAAGATATTTACACTACCGATAAAGCGCTGTTGGAATTGTTTCCGGAAAACGAAGGCCTGCACCGCTGGATAAAAATGGCGCAGGAGCGTATTGCCTTTCAGGGATTACCTGCACGCATTTGCTGGATTGGACAGGGTGAACGTGAAAAAGCCGGATTATTATTTAATGAATTGGTGAGAACCGGAAAAGTAAAAGCTCCCATTGTAATTGGGCGCGACCATTTAGACACCGGCTCAGTGGCCTCTCCCAATCGCGAAACCGAAGCCATGAAAGATGGCAGCGATGCCGTAGCCGACTGGCCCATTCTTAATGCGCTTATCAATACCGCAGGGGGCGCCAGCTGGGTAAGCGTGCATCATGGTGGTGGTGTAGGTATGGGTTACTCAATTCATGCCGGAATGGTGATAGTAGCCGATGGAACCGAAGATGCAGCCCGCAGATTAAAACGCGTATTGCACAACGACCCTGCGATGGGTGTAATCCGTCATGCTGATGCAGGTTATGATATTGCCATTGATACTGCCCGTAAACATAGGCTGGATATTAAAGAGCGTTTAGAAAGAAATAAAGGTGTTGCAGGTAAGTAAAATTGCGGTCGATACCCTACCGCATATCAATTCTACTGCTTTCTAAAACTCAAGTAGCAGATTGCGGCTCCCGTAGTAGGGGATTTTGGTTACGATTGAATCTGCAAACAACACGTTATACAGCGAATCATAAACCGAAACATTAAACTGCGTTTTTAAATCGGGGAAAGCATTGATTACAATAACCGAATCACTGAAAACACCCCGTTCACACTTGATAAACGAATTGGCGGATATGGGCCGATGATCAAAAACAGTTGATACCGGATGGTTGTAAGGTAAATCCAGGTTACTGGTAATAATTACCGTGCTATTTTTGTATTCGGGTCTGAGCTTTAAAGTGGCCTGAACAGGGATAAGTGGAACTACCGGAACATTTATTTTATTCACTATCCCGCTTACAATAGGAAAAGGCAAACTGTTAGCATTTGGTAAAGACCCCGGAATAACCAGCCAATACTGCTTGGCTGGATTGGCTTTAAAGACAAAATTGTATTCACCCTCTTTGTAGGTAGACACTCTTTCCAACAGTTCACTTTGCGCAATGGAACGGAAGGTATCACCCGCATTGGTATAAATAATATATGCGCCCGCAGCGAAAGTAAATTGTCCGGTATAATAATCAACCGCACGTCCCGTAACAACAGTCATGCCGTCTGAAAGGGATACCTCGGAGGTTTGGGTACAGCCGCTTGCTAACTGAATGATAAAAGAAAGTACACAGAAATGAATGCCGGATTTCATATTTCAAAATTAAGATTTTAACCGAACTTTGCAAATCATTAAATCAGTGCCATGAACAAAGATGACCTTAAACTACTCATTGCCGAATCGGTAAAAGACCTGCCTGATGAAGCATTGAAAGAATTGGTGATTTTTATTTTTCTGCTTCGCAAAAAACACCTGATAAAAAAACTGCCCGCAGGCAAAGCCGAATTGCTGTTAGAAGAACATTTGGCCAAACTGAAGAAACTAGGCATTAAAGACCCCGAAAAAGCATTTAATGATTTTAAGAATTTGTTTTTGAATTAATCAAAAACATTGGCGTTTTGAACATGGATGATGGCAAATGCGGAATGGCGGGGGGGATTGCAAATCCCGGACGGCTAGGGGGGGGCATAATACAGATATTGGTATTGTTAGCAATAACGTACGGAGAATTGTTTTAAGAACTATAAGTCTCAAATTCGAAGAAAAATTATCAACCATTAATTAAATAGACACTAATTCCAATCATTTTACTTCTATATCCATACGTAAAGATAATGAAACAATTCTGTGATACAAGCTAATATTTTAATGTTATAGGTCAAATAATTGAAAGCCCCCCCGCTATTCGGGATTTGCCATAACGTCAATTATGAGTGGAGAAAAGCCAATAACTAACAAGATTAATACAATCCACCAGTACTTGATAGCCCATTTATAATTAAAAAGTGAAGTACTTATTGTCACAATCAAAATTCCATACATCATGTATTCAACGGTATTGATCAAAAACTCAAAACTCTCCCCTCCTGTTGAATAAACGGTTTTCATTAGTATTACTGACGCAATGATATGAACTAAAACGTAAATACCTACCGCAATAAGTGGGGTCAACTTCATCTTATTTTTATTTACTGCCATCATTCTATATATACATCATGCGATCTCTTTTCGTTAGAACGGTTACAGCGTTGTACTAAAATAAACTCCGGTTTTCGATTATGCTTTTCAATACCATATTAACTGCAAGTTATTTATTTGGTCTCGGATTCCAAATCCTATTCTACAGTATGTTCGGGATTGCAAATCCCGAACGGCCGGGCCAAACTGAAGAAACTGGGCATTAAAGACCCCGAAAAAGCATTTAATGATTTTAAGAATCTTTTCTGGAACTAAAAAAAACAGGCCGGAAGTTTTCACTACCGGCCCGCTTCTGTATTTATTTAAACTGTTAACTATGCAGATACTTTTCCGCCAAGCACCTTGGCTACCATGGCTCCTATTTCGGCAGGCGATTCAGCCACGTGTAGTCCGCACTCGCGCATAATTTTCATTTTAGCGGCTGCGGTGTCGTCTTTACCTCCAATAATGGCACCGGCATGACCCATACGTCTTCCGGCAGGAGCGGTTTGTCCGGCAATAAAGCCTACTACCGGTTTTTTATTTCCATTGGCTTTTATCCAACGGGCAGCATCAGCTTCGTAAGTTCCGCCAATTTCGCCTATCATCACAATGGCTTCGGTTTCGGAATCATTCATCAGCAACTCTACCGCTTCTTTGGTAGAAGTTCCGATGATGGGGTCGCCACCAATACCAATGGCTGTGCTCACACCCATTCCGGCTTTCACAATCTGGTCGGCTGCCTCGTAGGTAAGCGTTCCTGATTTTGATACCACACCCACTTTACCTTTTTTGAAAACAAAACCCGGCATAATGCCCACTTTAGCTTCTTCCGGAGTAATTACTCCCGGACAGTTTGGACCAATAAGCCGGCAATCTTTTCCTTTAATATATTCTTTGGCGGTAACCATATCTTTAACGGGAATACCTTCGGTAATGCAGATGATTACTTTTATTCCCGCATCGGCTGCTTCCATAATGGCATCGGCTGCAAATGCAGGAGGCACAAAAATGATAGATGTATCGGCTCCGGCCTGGTTCACTGCTTCCTGTACGGTATTAAACACCGGACACTCTAAATGCGTTGTTCCGCCTTTGCCGGGAGTAACCCCGCCTACCACGTTGGTTCCGTACTCAATCATTTGCGAAGCGTGGAAAGAACCCTCACTTCCGGTAAATCCCTGAACAATTACCTTCGAATCTTTATTAACTAATACACTCATTTATATAATTTTAGTTATTCACTTAGTGCTTTAAAAGCGGACGCAAGTTAAAAAAATATCAACCAATTTCTACTATTTCGTTCAAACCTTGTTACTGAACTGCATTTCATACAACTGACGGTAATACTTTCCATTTTCAAGCAGTTGCAAATGAGTGCCCGATTCCACAATTTTTCCTTTGTCGAGCACCAAAATTTTATCGGCATGCAAAATAGTAGAAAGGCGGTGGGCAATTACAATAGAGGTTCGCCCTTTCATCATCACCTGAATGGCTTTTTGGATCAGTTCTTCGCTTTCGGTATCAATAGAAGATGTGGCTTCGTCAAGCACCAGAATTTCGGGGTTGGAAACCATAGCCCGCATAAAGGAAATTAATTGCCTTTGCCCAACCGATAACGTGGCTCCCCTTTCAAACACCTGCTGCTGATATCCATCGGGCAGTTTTGAAATAAACCCGTGTGCACCTAAAAGTTTAGCTGTTTCCTCCACCTTCTGCATCGGAATTTCTTTATTAAACAGGGTGACATTATCATATACACTTCCGCTAAAAAGAAACACATCCTGCAGTACCACGGCAATATGCCTTCGCAGATAAGCAAGGTCGAGCTCTTTAATATCGGTTCCATCAACGGTGATGGTTCCTTCTTTGTAATCGTAAAACCGGCTAAGCAAATTGATGATGGATGATTTTCCGGCACCGGTTGCGCCTACTAACGCGAGTGTTTTTCCGGCAGCCACTTCAAAATTGAGGTGGTGCAATACTAAGTTTTCATTGTACCCAAACGATACATCGGTAAACTTTACATTTCCCTGTATTTTTAAATCGGTTCGTTTGCCCGAAGATTCAATATGGGAAGTATCGTCAAGCAACTTAAAAATACGCTCGGCCGAAACCATTCCCATTTGCAGGGTGTTGAAGCGGTCGGCCAACTGACGGATAGGACGAAAAAACATGTTGATGTACATGATAAACTCTACAATAACTCCGGGAGAAATGCGGCTGTGCAGCACCTCTCGCGAGCCATACCACACCACCAATCCCATGGCAAGGGCCGTAATAATTTCGACAAAAGGAAAAAATACCGAGTAGGCATAAATTCCCCTGTTGTTGGCATCGCGATGATCTTTGTTAATACTTACAAAGCGGTTCATTTCTACCTGCTGCCGGTTAAACAACTGCACCACCATCATCCCTGAAATATGTTCCTGAACAAATGTATTGAGTCGTGCCACCTGATTGCGTACATCCTGAAACGATTTTTTTACGCTCTCTTTAAAAAGGTATGCACCATAAGCCAGAACCGGAAAAACAGAAAGGCTCACGAGGGCTAAACGCCAATCGGTATAAAACATGGCTCCCAGAATAAAAACCAACTGCAGAATATCGCCTACAATGCTTATCATTCCTTCGGAAAACACATCGGCTATGGTTTCGATGTCCGACACATTTCGAGTAACCAGTGTGCCTACGGGAGTCTGATTAAAAAACTTCAGATTTAAACTGTTTAAATGCCGGTACACCCGGATACGCAAATCTTTAATAATGGATTGCCCCAATAAATTAGTTGCATAGGTTTGAACAAATAACAGCAGCGTTTGCACCAGTAAAATAAGCAACAATACCATACTCCAGTAAATGAGTCCCTGCATATCACCGGCTGCTACCTTTTGGTCGATGATGTACTGCGACAGCTGAGGGCGCAAGGGAGCCAAAGCAGCACTTATAATCACAAATACAAGGGCATACCTGAACAATTTCCGGTAAGGTTTGGCAAGGCGGTACATGCGCCCCAGCAGTCCGATATTTAACGCTTCTCCCTTTTTACTCATCTTCGTGAGCGGGTTTAAACGAACTGCGGTTTAAGTCAAACGCCTCGGGAGGATAATGTACCGACTGCAAAAATAATGCGTGGGCCGGAACCGATAAACCGGCTTCACTGCGGTTGCCACTTTCTATCACCTGCCTGAACTGAGCAATGGTCATTTCTCCTTTTCCCACTTCGATAAGGGTGCCCACAATAGCCCTCACCATATTGCGTAAAAAACGATTGGCACGTATTTTAAACACCCATTGCCCCGGTTGCAATTGTTCCCACCGGGCATGATGAATGGTACATAAAAACGTATGCACTTGTGTATTTACTTTGCTAAAACATTTAAAATCGGAATAATCCAGCAAGGAGGCCGCAGCGTGATTCATTAAATCAAAATCAAGTTCCGAAGGGCGATACCACGAAGTGAGGTGAATAAATGCATTTTTTTGCTGATGCAGGTAATAAAAATACTCCCGGTAACCGGCATCAAATCGGGCATGAAAAAACGAACTTACCTGTATCAGTTGCTGAATGGCGATATCGGCAGGTAATATTTTATTGAGCCTGTAAACCAATTCCGGTGTCAGTTTGGCATCCGCATCAAAATGTACATAAAAATCGACTGCATGAACTCCCGTATCGGTACGTCCGCAGCCGGTGGTTTCAACGGGCACACGCAATAATGTGCTCAGTGCTTTTTCCAACTCAGCCTGCACCGTATGCGCATTGAGCTGTTTTTGCCATCCGTGGTAATTTGCCCCGTTAAACGAAAGTTGAAGTACATAGCGCATGAAGGGGCAAAGATAACTGATGAGAAGCATTATGCATTGCAGGATTTAATGGTTGCATAAAAGAGGCTGATAAGTATATTTGTTGGCAACCCATTTATATTTAAATGAACTGGCGCTCACCACATGTGATATTTTACACCCTGCTTTCAGCCATTACACTTGTACTTGGAGCAGTTGCTGTTTTTACCGATGGAACGGCAGGATTTGGCGACAGCATTTGCCATTACCTCATTGCACGCGGTGCCTGGAAAAATCCTGTTATGTTTCTCGATTTATGGGGCAAACCGGTATATAATGTGTTAAGTGCTCCGTTTGCCCATCTTGGATTTACCGCGGCAAAACTTTTTAATATTACCGTGATGGCGGTGGCTTGCGCTTTCACCTACCATACTGCGCTAAAACTACAGTTAAAATATGCAGCATGGGTTGTTTTGTTTTTCTTTTTTGCTTCGGAAACCGTTGAGGTAACAGTGTCGGCATTTACCGAACCTGTATTTGCACTGGTACTTATAGCCGGATTATTTTACCTGAGCGATAAAAAACCTGTTGCCGGAACAATTATTTTATCCTTCCTCCCTTTTGCACGGCAGGAAGGGCTGATTATTTTGTGTGTGCTGGCGGTATACCTGCTTGCCTCCCGAAATTACAAAGCCATTCCTTTTATGCTGGTTGGACATTTAGTACTTGGTGCTGCAGGCTGGCCGGTGTTTCACGATTTTTTGTGGACCATACACCAAAATCCATACAGCGGAAAAGTAGATACCAGCGGAGTTCGCAACTGGGATTATTTTTTCGTAAAAATGTATTACATGTTCGGGCCGGTTACCTGCTATTTGTTGCTTGCGGGTCTTGCGGCACAGGTATATGAATTTATTCTATTCCTAAAAACCAAAGCCGACAAATCGGTATTTTTATCCAAATCGTTACTGGTGGGTGGTTCGTTTACTTCTGTCTTCACCGCGCACAGCATTTTTTGGGTTACCGGTATGTTTGCGTCAATAGGCCTTACCCGGGTAATTATCGGGGTGGTGCCCGCCATTGCGCTGCTAAGTTTAATGGGGCTGAATACGCTCTTCTTTTTACTTGAAAAATTGCCTGTGAAAAGAATAAAAACTTTTGCCGGAATAGCTTTAATTTTTCAGATAATTCATTCTACCTTTTTTTCAACTTTTACCAAAATAAATTTTCGTGACGACTTTTATCTGAACGAAGGTCAGGCATACATGGCCTATACGGTGGCGCCATATGTAAAATCAAAATTCCCTACCCATTATGCCTACCTCTCAGATATGGGTTTGGCCTTTTTACTTGACCAGAATTTTTATGATAAATCGGTAGGGAAAATAATTTTTATTTCCCCATCGTATGAATTGAAAAAGAATGAACTTATTATCTGGGATGATATGCATTCGAAGTACGGGGAAAACATATTACTCGATTCGCTTGTAAACAAACCCCACCTGCAACTTGACACTGCCTTTATTCAGCCATTAAAAAATGAAGACACTCTTTGCTTTTATATTTTTACAGGCAGGTAACTTTACCTGCTGATTAATATAACCGTGAGGGCTGCCAGAAAAATAAACCCGGTTATGATGAGGTTGCGTTTTTTTACTGCGGGGGATTTTTGCACGGGCGTATCACCATCTTTTAATTCAAAAACAACCGGTAGTGTATATTTCACTCTTACCGGCTTCCCCAATGACTCGCCAGGTTTAAAACCAGGCAATAACTTCACGACCCGAACAGCTTCAGCATCCAGTAACGAATCGACCGATTTTACTACATGAACCTCCTGCACACTTCCATCTTTCTCTACGATAAAATCAACCAACACTTTTCCCGTTATTCCATTCTCTTTAGCCTTACTTGGGTATTTAAGACTATCCAAAATAAGTTTGAACAGGGCATTTTCGCCACCCGGGAATTCTGGCAATTTACTTAAAACCACAGCGTCCTTCTTCAATGTGTCGGCCGGAGCTTTCAAACTATCCTGCTGAGCAAAAGCAACTATACTATGCAACAAAAAAACAAACAGCAGTTTTCTTTTCATTTTATCTTAGCATTTTTCATAAATAATGGCGGCACCCTGCCCCACACCAATGCACATAGTGGCTAACCCGTATCTGGCATTTTTTTGTTTTTGCATTTCATGAATCAACGTGGTTGAAATGCGCGCACCACTACAACCCAGCGGATGTCCGATGGCAATGGCTCCCCCGTTTACATTAACTATTTCCGGATTCAATCCCAGATCATGTATACAGGCCAATCCCTGCGAGGCGAAAGCTTCGTTGAGTTCAACCAGTGACAAATCTTTTACCGTTATCCCAGCTCGTTTTAATGCTTTTTGTGAAGCAGGCACCGGACCTATGCCCATTACCGATGGATCGACACCGGCAATAGCAGACGATACCACACGCGCCAACGGAGTAAGGTTATGTGCCTTCAAATACTCTTCCGACACAAGGTACAATGCCGCGGCACCATCGTTAATGCCCGATGAATTACCGGCAGTAACGGAACCGTCCTTTTTAAAAGCAGGTTTTAATTTAGCGAGCTCTTCTATACTGGTTGAGCGCGGATGTTCATCTTTGGCAAACAAAAGCGGATCTCCTTTTTTTTGCGGCACAGGTACTGGAACTATTTCGTTGGTAAATTTACCTGCCGCATGAGCCGCCTGATATTTTTGCTGCGATGATAAGGCAAATGCATCCTGCACCTCTCTTGATATTTTCCATTGCTGTGCCACATTCTCGGCTGTTTCGCCCATGCTGTACGGGTGATACATTTCGGCCAGTTTTTTATTGGTAAAACGCCAGCCAATGGTTGTATCATAGGATTCGAGTGAGCGGCCAAAAGCTGTTTCCGCTTTAGCTACCACAAACGGAGCGCGTGTCATGCTTTCGGTTCCCCCCGCAATATAAACATCCCCGTTTCCTGTTAAAATGCCGCGGGTAGCATCCATAATGGCCTGCAACCCTGATGCACATAACCGGTTTACGGTTACTCCGCCAATATGCACAGGCAACCCTGCAAGCAGCAGTGCCATTCGGGCCACATCTCGGTTATCTTCTCCGGCTTGATTTGCTGCTCCTAAAACTACATCTTCAATATCGGCTGTTAGAATACCTGTGTTTCGCTCTACAAGCGCTTTAATAACATGAGCCGCCAGATCATCGGGGCGAACGGAAGCAAGTGCACCTCCAAATTTAGCTACCGGTGTGCGTACTGCATCTACAACATAAACTGATTTCATATGAATAAGTGTGAGAAGCAGCAAAGGTACAAATGTTTGGGTATTGCCCTAATTGCATCTAATAATCCTTTTAACGTAACTTGCACCAAAAATAAAAAGGTTATGATACAACGCATACAAAGTTTATATCTTCTTGGAATAGTGCTGATAATTGGAGCCCTGTGCTTTGGAAGCACTTTTGAGCAATGGAGCACTGCTGAAACCGGACAGCAGCTTTATTCGCTCAATTTGAGTTCGCTCCGAATATATGATGCCAACCATTCCCTTATTAACAGCGAAATGCAATGGCTCACCCTAGTTCCGGCCATATTGCTTGCGGTTTATATGTTAAACATTCTTTTTGCTTTTAAAGACCGCAAAAAACAACTTAAACTTTGTCGCTGGAGTTTTTTACTTTTTGCCCTGCTTTATGTGCTTGCTGTATCCAATGGTTACCGCTCGGTTCCCGGGTTTTCGCTTGCACTCTCCATCAAAGGTTCGCTGTTTGGTACCCTTCTTTTTGTTTTTTTATATTACCTCAATTTCAGGGCGCTGATGCTCATAAAACGCGATGAAGAATTAGTGCGCTCGGCCGACCGGATTCGTTAAAACTGGAAGTAAATAAACGTTACCTGATAGTCGTAGGCTGCATAGGTTAGAATAAGCACGTAACAGGCACTAACGGCCCACGAAGGAAAATGCTCCATCATATTCCGGAAAGTAATGCGATCGCTGTATTTTTCCCTGATAAAATGCATGACTAACACAAAACCAATTAACAACGCATAAGGTAGATAAGCTGCGGGCAAAGTGATTGGGTTGGTAACAGCCGCACGATAAAGCTGCATGGCCGTTGGTAAATCCGGGGTTCTGAAAAACACCCCCCCCACATACATGTAAACTGAATGGGCTAAAATAGCCAGTGCCTCTCCCCACCCCGATTTTCCAAATAAAGGTTTAGTGGTTTTAAACGGTGAAAAAATTTTGAGGTACTGATATAATGCTACCCCCAATCCGGCATAAAGCCCGAAGAAAATAAAATTCCAGTTTGCGCCATGCCAAAAACCGGTGAGGGTAAACACCAGAATAATATTGAACATGGATTTTGCTAATTGCTGCCTTTTCAATCCTCCGAGCGGCATAAAAACATAATCGCGAAACCAGGTGGTAAGTGTAATATGCCAGCGTGCCCAAAAGTCGACCGGATTGCGTGCCAGTAACGGATGCCTGAAATTTTCGGCCAGTTGCACTCCCATCAAAGCAGCCAATCCGATGGCGATATCGGTGTAAGCACTAAAATCGAGGTATAGTTGCATCATAAAACCTATCATGGCTAACCATATTATGGGAGCCGGCATGCTTTGCGGATCGGCATAAACTTCGGTAATAAACAAAGCGAGGCGATCGGCAAATACACATTTTTTTATAAGCCCCCACAGAATGCGTTCAACGCCTTTCATAAATGCGGTGGAGTCAACTTTATGCTTTACCGAAATTTGTTTGATAAGGTGAGAAGCACGTTCAATAGGTCCGGCCACCAATTGCGGGAAATAAGCTACGTACAGGGCAAAAGTGATAAAATTGCGACAGGGTTCCGATTGCCTCCGATACACATCAACCGTGTAGGATAACGTTTGAAATGTATAAAATGAAATACCGGCAGGAAGCAGCCAGTGCATTTTCTCAATAGGCGAAAACACCAGCATTCCGGAAAGGTGATTTATATTCTCAATAATAAAATCAGTGTATTTAAACGCGAGCAGCAAACCCAGGTTTCCCAAAATACTAATCCATAACCATATTTTGCGCCTTACGTCCGTTTTTGCATCGTGAATCATGATAGCCCCTATATAATCCACCACCGATGAGTAAAAAAGTAAAATAAGATAAAACGGCTCGGCATATCCGTAAAACAGATAAGAAGCAATCACGAGCATTACCTTCCCGATATTCCACGGCAACACACGGTACAAAATAATTACCGGAATAAGCAGCGCAAAAAAGAGGTAACTATTGAAGTTCATTTTTTATCAATAAAGCCAATTTCCCGGCATAAAGTTTATGTCCTGCAGCATCAAAATGAGCAAACGTTTCAAATACTTCAACAGGCAATGCGTTCACGTGATTATAAAAAGTAAATCCGTTTATTTCTTTTGAAGAACAGGCAATATGGTTAAATGCGTTCATGAGGCGGGCGTCTTCATCGGGAACTTTAGGCATGCCAATAGGCTGCCAAACAAACACAATTTTCCCTTTGAATTGTAAAAACTCGGCCCGCATTTTTAAATACCGGCAAAACTGCATAAAGGTTGACACGCGCTGAATAAATTCGGCTTCTTTGGTTGCGAGCAGCTCATTTAAATCAGTTTTATGATTAATCCGGTTTCTGAAATTTTTTGTTTTCAACAAATCAGGATTCAGGTTTCGGGTAATCGGATTTCCAAAATAAAATATCTGATCGTTGAGCGTTAATCCATCGGCCAACGAAGTGAATACCGGTGTACGCGACCTGATGAGGTTGCTGCTGCAGGTAACTTTCATATTGAGCCAGGTTTCTAAGGTGAGGTGTTTTGCCAGCAGGCTGTTTTGCATGGCGCGGTAAATTTTCCAATCCGAAAGCAATAATTTCACATCGGTATTCGGGAAGGATAGATTTATATTTTCAGGTGCATCAAAATTGGTAGGGTTAAGGGATAGAATAACCATATCAGCTCCTTTCACCATAGCCTTTGTAGTTAATATTTCGATATCGGTGGTGCGAATACCCCGTATCGACCAGTTCTCTAATAAAATTTTACTGTTGAATAAATCTCTCTTAAGAAAATACGGATAAATAACAGACGAATCGGATGCATACTCATATCCACACGACTGGGAGTTGCCGATAAGTATTGCCAGCTTTTTGTTGTCGGGTTTTTGTCCTGAGGTAAATTCAGGCCATGCACGCTTATTAAATTCGTTTCGGGTAACAAATGCTGCGGGTATAGCCTTTGAATAGGGTAGATTCAGGTACCAGTATCCTTCAAAAGCCACCAGTATCAGCAACAGAATAAAGAAAGAATTTTTGAGAAACCTGCTCACCAGATGAAATAACTAATTTGTATAACCCGATTTATGTACCAATTAAATGCTGCTTTTACTGCGTGAAAATACGAACAAAACTCCACTTTAGTTATTTAAGTTGCAGGCCGAATTATATAAAAACATATCCTGGTCATTCCATAGCGCAATCTGTTCTTTCTGTTCGTCCCCTGCTTTATCCCTTTCTTTCTTATTGGTGGTGGCATTATAATGAACTGGACCTATTCGCCTGTTCCAGCCAAGTTTTTCGCTCATTTGCTGAAGGTGTTCATCAAAACGCTCTACCAGCCCCACAAAGTCAAATTCATTAAGTGAAATGCCATTGAGAAATTTACTCATCCGGTTCCGGTTTTTTTCGTCCGCTGCATATTCGGTAAGCGTTCGCTGCATTTTACTGATTATATCTATATGATGTATTTCTTCCTGCATGTAATAGCTCATCATTTCGGCCAGGTAAAAATAATTTGATATTACCCTACTTACCGGATGCCTGAGCCAGGTAACCCGTTTTACATGTTGGTGAATTTTTATCCGCTCCGTTAGTTCGCTGTACACAAAATGACCATGAATAACTTTTATATGAGCAGGAAGTTCCGTACCGGAAAACAACTGCTCGTTGATGTAAATTTCTCCGTTAATAATATCAAACCTAACAACTGCCTTTGCCCCGTAAACTTCTACCAGTAAATTACGAAAGGAAGTACCGGCTGTTTTGGGTATATGCAATGAAATTAAAACCAGATTTGATGCATCAATTAACGGCATAAAAATTAATCTGTTTACACACTAACCTGAATATTTATTATAAGCTTCTTCGTAAGCTTTAAGTGTATTGGCAACTGTTTTATACCAACTGAAATCGAATGACTTCTTAAGCGAGGCTTGTGCCTTTTGTTCCCGTTTCGCTGTATTAAAATACAAATCTTCCATCTGCTTCATAATATCGTTCACGTCATCCGGATTTGCTTTGTATCCCGTATCTCCCACCACTTCAATCATCGAACTGTTGTTGCCATAAACCACCGGTGTTCCGCAACTCATAGCCTCGAGCGGAGGAAGCCCGAAACCTTCATAATGTGAAACGTAAATTAATCCCATGGCCATGGAATAAAGCACTGGCAGATCATCATCGCTCACCATCCCTATTTCTACTATGCGCTTATGTTGTCTTTCGGTAAGCGAATCGTAGTCGGCATTTTTCCATCCGTGTTTTCCGGCTATCACAAAAAACACATCCGCTTCGGGGTGCGTATCGCAAAATAAAACAAAAGCTTTGATGGCATTAATCAGATTTTTTCTTGGTTCAATGGTAGACAAGCTCAGAAAAAACCGTCCGCTTGGTATTTTATAAGTTGAAATTACTTCCAACAACCGGTTTCCGTAAACCACCTTTTTGAATTGCTTTCTGTTGGCCGCTTCATAAATCATCCTAACATTTCGGTCACCGGATCCTGTTTCTTTAAGGTAATCCTTTTTAGTATTCTCAGATATAGCAATGATAAATGCTTTTGAATGCGTTTTCAAAAAGGCAAGTGCTTCGTTGCAGCAATTAATATTATCGGTGGTGTGAAACTGCGGGAAATACTGGTGCGTTAAATCGTGAATGGTAACTACTAATGCCGGATTTTTACACCGCATAAACCACGGATAATTTTGCATGAGCGGCATATGAATGATATCATACTTTTCCAGATCGGGGGCAAAAAAACGGGCAAGTTTTGTTTTTGACCAAACCACATTTAAATGGTAATTGAACTGAAGCCGGTAAGGATATATTTTTAACAGCTGCACCAGTTCAAGGTACTTGCGGTAATTATTTTTCAGCAGCTTTTTTAGTATATCCCGGTATCCGCGTACTATAAAAGCCAAAGGGTGCTGCGGTTCTTCGGCAAATAAGTCGCTGCGCCTGCTGTCCTGTTCAAAACCGCTGCTATCGCTTACATACCTGAGTGCTTCAGAAATTTTATATACACTGCCTCCGATGTACACATCAATATCCCATTTGGAATACGGTGTTGACACCGCTTCACGTAATCCTTTTAACAATTCGGTTTCATACCGCTTGGTTCCTTCATTATACCACAGCAAAAATTTGGAAGCATCAATAAGTACTTTTATTTTTTTGGCAGGTTGTTGTGGCAAACTATATCCTGTTTTTATCAGTAATTTTTGTTCAAGATCAGTATTGGGTGTAATTCGTTCGCCACTGTAGGTATAGCCCAACCGTTCCATGGTTTCGCCATGATAACTCCAGAATAAATCATGAAGTTCATCCGTTAACTCGAGTTTCCAGCCTCCGGCTTTGCCTTTTCTGAAAAATTTATCCGAGTAGTTTTCTACCGCAGCACTGTTGATATCGTTTTCCCATCCGCCTCCGTATACGGGGCGTCCTTTTTTCATTTCTTCAAACGTTGGAATCTTTGAGTAATCCGGCTCGGGCAGGTTCATTAATTTTCGCACCCGGTTTATACAGGCCTTGGGGTCGGTAATTAAATCTTCGTAATACAAAACCAAATCGGCCCGATTAATCCACTCCTCTACATTTTTTGACCAGCCCCCGAAATGACTTCCTCCCTGAGCCAGAATGGCTGCTCTAAGGTTTTCATTAAAGTCACTGCCCGGCTCCACGATATCTTTTCGGTGATGTGCCATTGAAACCAGCGCATCCCTGCCATCTCTTACAATATAAATCGATTTTACCGACCTGTCGGCAAGTTTTAACTGCTGAGGCAACAGGTGCGTTTTTACTACAGGATAAGTGGTGAAGTTTTTATCAAACGGGAGATTTGGCTCAAAATGAAATTCAGAAGACTGAATGCCATATAATTTATGTAACGTATTGCGTAAAAAGGTATTCCCTGAGCGTGGATACGAAGCTAGCCAAATCATTCCTTACTGTACTTACTTTTGATGGAAATGGCTTCAAACATATTACATTTACCTCAGGTTTCATATTATTATATAGCAGAAGTTTGTGGATCAAAATGTTGCTGAGACCAAACCGCCATTAATTGCACATGAGCAATTGAATGTACTCCCGATTTTACAACAAAAGAGTGAATGGCGTGGGCAATTACCACCGGTAGATCGTTTTCACTGTTTCTCACTGTAATGTTCATTTTATATTTATCGGCTCGCAACGGCAGTTGAGGTATCACTACCTTAATCTGATAGTTGTTGCTCAGCTGGCTCACCCTGAATTTTGCCGTTTCGGAATGAACCACGGCCACTGTTTCCAGCTTACTGTTTACCAGTTCAAGCTGCATTACCAGTTTATCGGTTGCAGCGGGCGTACGAAAAGTAAACTCAAGCCCCAGTTCATCTCCATAATCAAGCTGCAGGGATTCATTGGCCTCACTTGTTTCTTGATTTCCCGAAAAAAGCGTTGAAGAGACTAAGCCTGAATTTGCCGAGGCGCTGCCTGCATTTGATGAACTATGAATGCAATTGTTGATATAATAATCAATTCCCTTTTGCACCTGTGTGGTTTCAAATATTTTCTCTCCTTTTTCAAGCACCATGATTCGGTTGGCCATTTGGCTTATCTGGCTAATGCTATGCGAAACAATAAGAATTGCGGCTCGTTCCTTCAGTTCGCGCAGGGTTTTAAATGCCTTTGCCCTGAAACCCATATCGCCCACAGCAAGCCCTTCATCTATAATGATGATGTCGGCATCGGCATGAATGGCAATAGCAAATCCCAAACGGGCACGCATGCCTGACGAATAAATACCCATAGGAGAATCAATAAAGTTTTCCAGCTCGGCATAGGCAATAATGGCATCAATCCTTTTGTCAACCTCCACCCTTGAAAGGCCGTACATGGCTGCCCTCACATATATATTTTCCCTTCCTGTAAACAGCGGATGCATCCCAAGCGTGGCCGCAAATAAAGAAACAATTTTTCCGTTTACCTGTATCTCTCCTTCATCAACCGAATAAATTCCGCTTATCAGCCGAAGTAAAGTGGTTTTACCTGCTCCGTTCACGCCAAGAATACCCAAAATATCTCCGCGCTTTAACTCCAGACTTAATTTATTAATTACACGGAATTCCTTTTCCTTCAATTCATTTTTCCGGCTTTGTATTCCCAAACTTATGCGCATTAAATCCCCAATACCATAAGCCATGCTCTTTCTCAAATCCCGCGAAAATTTTTTCGAAACAGCATTAACCGTTAAAAGAATGTCCGTTTTACCTGTCATACACTTAAACGCTCCATGATTTTAGTTTCTGCAGCATAAAAAGTGCGCAGCGAAAAAATGAAAAACAACAGCACCACACCCACGCCTGCCAAATACACATCTGACAGTGTAAATGCCCCCGGAAGCAGCATTTTGCGCGGTACGCTAACCAGGTACGAAAGTGGATTATACTTTACCAGTACACTCAGCATTCCGGTAGGGCGGCCGGGAGTAAATGCCACAGGGGTTAAAAACAATAAGGCCGACAACAACCTGTTTAACGCTTTAGCTAAATCAACGGCTACCACTTCTAGCAGCGAAAGCAATAAGCCAAGTGCAAATCCGAATAGAAACAGCGGTATTAATGTAAGCGGGAAAAAAAGTGCTTTCGCGGTAAGCGGAATACCGAATAAAAACAAAACAATAAAACAAAGCACCACAGGCAGAACCATGGTGACCAAATGCGTGGTGGCCTTTTGACACATAATAACCATTCGTGGAAATTCCGACAATAAAAACTGGTGCGACCCATGCACAATAGACTTTGATAGACTATCCTGAAGCGCGAAAAAGAAAATCCAGCAGGTAGAACCTATAATTACATACACCGCAAAGGGGACTTCGGTGTTTCCCGGATTTAAAATACCTCCGTTATTAAGCAGCAGCCAGATGGCCACATTAATTAAAGGCATAAAAAATAACCACGCCACTCCGATAAATGAATTTTTATACTGCGCCTTCAGTTCCATCTTGCTCATTTCCCAGATTAGCGAACGGTAAGTAATGATATCGGAAAAAAAAGTTTGAACAGCGGCTATAAACCCAAGCTGCTCCTTACTGCGCGCTGAATATTTTTTCTGAAACCTCAACTCAGTTTTTAATTAGGGTATATTGATAACTTTCCCATTGAGAACCCGGACTGTCGTCAGGTCGCACATTGGCAATTTTTACTCCCAAACTCTCCAGATAGGCTATCATCTCCTCCTTTTCAATGCCATACATTTCCATATATGCACTGTTTCTGAACAGCCATTTAAAATTTGCCTTTGCAATGCGAAGCAAATCGTTGTAACGCCTGCGCCAAAAAGAAGGACGTGGTGGTGTAACCAGAGTACCTATATAACGCGAGGGTATCTGAAAAATACAAACACCCTGTGGCTTGAGTAAACGTACAAACTCCTTAATATAAGATTTGGCGTATTCGGGCCTCATATGCTGCAGCACGATTACCGTATAAATAAAATCAAACGACTGATCGGAAAACAAACTTAAATCGTCTTTGGTATTAAGGAAATAGCGGCATTTATCTCCGTGCTTATTGTATTTATTGGCCAGATCAATCATGGATTCGGCAATATCAACACCGGCAACGTAATTAAATTTTGAAGCAAGAGCCTGAGTAAGCCTCCCTATTCCGCAGCCAAAATCCATTGCCGAACCGGTATTAACGGTAATGTTGTTGCTCTTCAAAAATTCGTACAACTGCGCAATTTTATTTTCGCCTGTTTTAAAAAAATCTTCTGCGCTCCATTTATTCCCTTTTTTATCCGCTCTGGTAATAATGGCCCACATAGGATCTTTTTTGCCCATTACATGCCAATTGCGTTTTAACTCCTCAATATTCATAATGTTGATTCCTTCTTCTTAATTTATCATTCCTGCCGCAATGGTTTCATTGCTGGTTTCGTCTATTAATATCAAACTTCCCGTTTTGCGGTTTTTGCGGTATTCATCAAAAATAAGCGGTTGTGCTGTACGTAACTTCACCCGTACAATATCGTTCATAGCTACCTGTTTATCCTGCTCATTGCGATGAAGCGTATTGATGTCTATCTTGTGAATTACTTCTTTTATCACACCGCGCACTTCACGCACCCCCTGTCTTATAAAAAATTTACTCCCCAGTTGTAACGATTTATTTCCCATCCAGCACAAGAGCACATTCACATCCTGACTAACTACCGGTTGATTATTCACGCGAACCAGCATATCGCCCCGGCTCACGTCTACATCGTGTTCCAGCTGCACACTCACCGACATGGGAGGAAATGCTTCTTTAATCTGATTGCTATTTTCTTCAATGGCCTTCACTTTGGTAGTAAGTCCCGAAGGCAATACCATTACCTCATCTCCTTCTCTTAAAATACCACTGGCCATTTGCCCTGCATATGACCGGTAATCGTGGTATTCCTCGCTATGCGGACGAATTACGTACTGCACCGGGAAACGCATATCTATGAGATTCTGATCGCTGGTAATATGAAGCGTTTCGAGCAAATACATAAGGGTGCCCCCCGAATACCATTTCATATGCTCCGAGCGGTCGACAATATTATCTCCCTTTAAAGCGCTGGTGGGAATAAAATGAATATCGTGTATATCGAGCCGGGCCGAGAATTCTTTAAAATCTTCGGTGATGCGGTTAAAAACTTCCTCGCTGTAGTCAACCAAATCCATTTTGTTTACACAAATCACCAGATGTGGAATTCCAACCAGAGAGGCAATGAACGAGTGCCTGCGTGTTTGCTCAGTGATACCATTGCGGGCATCAATGAGCACCAGTGCCAGATTGGCTGTTGATGCACCGGTAACCATATTGCGGGTGTATTGCACATGGCCGGGAGTATCGGCAATAATAAATTTGCGCTTGGGTGTGCTGAAATAACGATAGGCCACATCAATGGTAATACCCTGCTCGCGCTCGGCCTTCAGTCCATCGGTGAACAACGACAGGTCAATATATTCTTTTCCCTTAAGCTCACTGCTGCGTTTCACTGCATCCAGCTGATCTTCAAAAATGGCTTTACTATCAAACAACAGCCTCCCTATAAGGGTGCTTTTCCCATCATCTACATTTCCGCATGTTATAAATCTAAGCAGTTCCATTTTAGTTCTTAAAAATATCCGGTCTTTTTCCGGTCTTCCATTGCTGTATCGCTTCGTTTATCGTCAAAGCGTGTTCCCCTCTCGGTAAATTTTGATAACGTAATTTCCCGAATTACTTCATCCAGATTGGATGCATCCGATATAACTGCCCCGGTGCACGAAATATCACCAATGGTTCTGAAACGCACCTGTAATTCTACCGGAATTTCACCTGGTTTTAATTGCATAAAATCGGCATGTGCCAATATTACACCATCGCGTTGCAAACATTTTCTTTTGTGTGAAAAATAGATAGATGGTAGCGGAATTTGTTCCAGTTTAATGTAATTCCATATATCCATCTCAGTCCAGTTGCTTATAGGGAAAACACGAAAATGCTCCCCATATTGTTTGCGCCCATTGTAAATATTCCAAAGTTCAGGTCGCTGGTTTTTGGGGTCCCATTGTCCAAACTCATCGCGGTGTGAAAAAATGCGTTCCTTAGCCCGTGCTTTTTCTTCATCCCTTCGCCCTCCGCCAATGGCTGCATCAAATTTATGCTTCTCGAGGGTATCTAAAAGAGTTACCGTTTGCAGCACATTGCGGCTGGCATTAAAGCCTTTTTCTTCGGTTACCTTTCCTTCATCAATACTTTGCTGTACCGATCCCACAATCAATGCAGCTCCCAGTTTATTCACCCACTCGTCTCTAAAGTCGAGGGTTTCCTTAAAATTATGCCCGGTATCAATATGTACCAATGGAAATGGTAAACGTGCCGGAGCAAAGGCTTTTTTAGCCAGCCAAGAAGTAACAATAGAATCTTTTCCGCCCGAAAAAAGCAACGCAGGGTTTTGAAACTGTGCCGCCACTTCGCGCAGGATGTATATTGCTTCGTATTCCAGTTCTTTTAAATAATCAATATGGTATCCCATTGGTTACAGTTTCAATCGCGGTACAATATAATTTACTACTTCAAGGGCGCAGGTTTCCAAATCCAGCTTTTCCGAATCAATAATAAGCTCCGGTTGCTCCGGCTCTTCGTAGGGCGAATCAATCCCCGTAAAGAGGGGCAAAGCTCCTGCCCTTGCCTTTTTATACAATCCTTTCGGGTCGCGTTGTTCGCATTGCTCCAAAGAACAACTGACAAATACCTCGGCAAATGAATCATTGGTTAAAAGCACCCGTACCGCCTCCCGATCTACCCTGAAGGGAGAAATAAAGGACGAGAGTACTACCAAACCGGCATCGGCCATTAGCTTGCATACTTCGCCCACCCTTCGGATATTTTCTTGGCGGTCCTGCTCCGTAAATCCCAAATCTTTATTTAACCCCATGCGGGTATTGTCGCCATCGAGCACATAGGTATGCACCTTTTTGTCGTGAAGCAACTGAGCCACGCGGTTGGCAATAGTAGATTTACCCGACCCGCTCAACCCCGTAAACCAAACGCACAAGCCCCTGTGGCCATTCAGCCTTTCGCGCTGGGTGCGGTTTATCAGCATTGTTTGCGGGTGCAGGTTGGGTTGCATAAGGCGGCAAAGGTAAGCACTTGTTGGCAAATGGCCTTGTAAGTACCCCGTTCTTTCGGTTTATTCAATCTCTCTTTACACAAATCGAAGAAGCATCATTTAATCCCTGAACTAATGATGTATATCATCTGGAACTATGATGAATATCAACAGAAAATAGGGGTCCTGTGATTAATTTTGTTCCTGAAATCTGACAGTTAAAATTGTTAGGCCATGAAAGCGATCAAAAATGTATTCTTAATAAGCCTGTTATGCACAGGTCTTATTACTTCGTGTACCGAAGAGAAAAAAGACAATTGTATTAAACCCGGCTACGGGTTGCTTAAGCTATCCAACGGTTCAAACACCACCGTTCAAAAAATTTTAATTGACGGAACCAATTACGGAACACTTGATCCCGGAGAAACAGGCGCTTACTTACTGCCGGCCGGCCAACATACTTTTGAATCGGTAGGCCTTTCAGGTGGTGGAGGTTGCGGACAGGCTTCGGTCATCATGGTGGCCTGTTCTACCGAGGCGAGAATATGCAAGTATTAACCCCGCCTTACTATTATTGCTCCATTAGCACAATTTCAATAACAGGTAAATAAACCAAACTATGGGTATATTTGCCTGCTTTAAAGGAAGGGTTTTAACGGACGCAAACCACCCCAAAAACCCCGAAAAGAGCTAAAATTTTGCCTGAAAATGCATTTTCCCTTTTGGGTTTTAAAGCTTGTTAATCAATTTATTAAACCCATTTTTTTTGCTTTGGCAAATTTTTGAGGGTTAATTGTTCGGGCAGGCTTGTTTATTCCAAACAATCGCCATAGCTTTGCCGTCCCAAAATTTAAGACATTTACAGTGGATACTTTAAGCTACAAAACAAAACACGCCAACAAGGCCACCATTGAAAAGCAATGGTTTGTAATTGATGCAGAGGGCCAAACTTTAGGTCGTTTTGCCAGCCGCGTGGCTAATATACTGCGCGGTAAGCATAAGCCAAGCTACACCCCTCATGCCGATTGCGGAGATAATGTTATCATTATCAATGCCGAGAAAATTCGTTTTACCGGCAAAAAGATGGAAACAAAAGAGTATGTATTTTACTCAGGCTTTCCTGGCGGACAGCGCTTTGAAAGTGCCAAATCCCTGTTGGTTCGCAGACCTACCTATATTGTAGAAAAAGCAATTAAAGGTATGTTGCCCCGCACCAAACTGGGCGATACCATTCTGGGTAATTTGCACGTGTATGCCGGACCGGCTCACCCGCACGAAGGACAAACACCAAAAACTTTAAAATTCTAAGCAATGGACGTGATAAATAAAATTGGCAGACGTAAAACAGCCGTAGCCCGAGTGTACATGAGTGCCGGAACCGGTAAAATGGAGGTAAACGGAAAAGATTATAAAACCTATTTTCCGGCCATTACCCTGCAAGCAGCATTAGAAAAACCATTTGCCGTAACCAACACTACCGGACAATTTGATTTGAAAGTAAATGTTGATGGTGGCGGTATTACCGGACAGGCAGAAGCCGTTAGACTGGCTATTGCCCGCGCATTAGTAGAAAATAATGCCGAATATAAACCATTGCTTAAAGTTGACAGTATGCTTACCCGCGACCCACGTATGGTTGAGCGTAAAAAACCAGGTCAGAAAAAAGCACGTAAGAGATTCCAATTCGTTAAACGTTAATATTCCTCCCGAATGTCAAAGATCACAACAGAAGAATTACTGGACGCAGGCGTTCACTTCGGTCACCTTACCCGTAAATGGAATCCCAAAATGGCTCCTTATATTTTTATGGAGAAAAACGGGATTCACATTATTGACCTGAATAAAACCGTAGTAAAACTTGACGAGGCTGCAGCAGCCATCAAAAATATTGTAAAATCGGGACGTAAAATTCTTTACGTAGCTACTAAAAAACAAGCTAAGGAAATGGTAGCTGCCGAAGCACAACGTGTAAATATGCCTTTTGTTACTGAACGCTGGCTGGGTGGTATGCTTACCAACTTTGCCACCGTGCGCAAGAGCATTAAAAAGATGCAGAACATTGATAAACTTTCTTCCGATGGTACTTATGCCAATATCTCTAAGAAAGAACGTTTGATGTTTGACCGCGAAAAATTAAAACTTCAGAAATTGTTTGGTGGTATTGCCGATTTAAACCGTTTGCCTGCCGCCCTTTTTATTGTTGACATTAAACGCGAACATATTGCCGTAGCTGAAGCACAACGCCTGAACATTCCAACATTTGCCATTGTAGATACCAACTCTGATCCTACTCTGGTAGATTATGCCATTCCGGCTAACGATGATGCTGCAAAATCCATTCAGTTAATTGCCAAGTATATTACCGATGCAGTAGTGGATGGATTGAGCGAGCGCAAGCGTGAAAAAGATGCTGAAGGCGAAAAAGAAGCCGAGAGCAAGGCAAAAGTAGAAAAAGAAGAAGCTTAAGAGTGAACCTTATAAAGGCTCAGATAGATAAGGTTTAACTCAAAAGGTTAAACCTTATTTTTTAATACATCATATCAACGAAAATTTATAATCATGACGACAATAACCGCATCAGACGTAAACAAACTAAGACAAATGACCGGAGCAGGAATGATGGACTGCAAAAAAGCCCTTACTGAAAGTAATGGTGATTTTGACGATGCCGTTGACTACCTCCGCAAAAAAGGACAAAAAGTATCAGCAAGCCGCTCGGACCGCGAGGCAAAAGAGGGTGCTGTAATAGCCAAGACATCGGCCGATAACAAAGCAGGTGTGATTGTGCAGTTAAGTTGCGAAACCGATTTCGTGGCTAAGAACGAAGATTTTGTTGCCTTCGCTCACAAACTTGCCGACCTGGCTTTGGCCAATAAAGCTGCCAATGTAGATGCATTAAAAGCACTGAACATGGATGGCTTAACCGTTGCTGATAAACTTACCGAGCAAATTGGTAAAATAGGTGAAAAAATAGATGTAGCCAATTATGCTTTTCTTGAAGGCGAAAACATTGTTCCCTACATCCATGCCGGAAACCGTTTAGGCGTTTTGGTAGTATTGAACAATGCCCGCAGCGAAGCCAACTTTGCAGCCGGAAAAGACGCAGCCATGCAAATTGCTGCCATGAACCCGCTTGCCTTAGATAAGGACGATGTGGATCCGTCAACTATTTCGCGCGAAATTGAAATAGGTAAAGAACAGGCACGTGCCGAAGGAAAACCGGAAGCCATGCTGGAGAAAATTGCTCAGGGCAAATTGGGTAAGTTCTACAAAGAGTCTACCCTGCTTAATCAGGAATTTGTGAAAGACGGTTCCAAAACCGTAGCTCAAATGCTTGACGGAGCCGAAAAAGGCCTTACCGTAAAAGCTTTTAAACGTATTGCATTAGGATAATTTTTAAATCCCGGCCAGTGAGTCGGGATTTTTTTTGTTCATTTGTTTTTTGAAATTATACAGCAGCAACCAACATGAAATATAAACGCGTTTTGCTTAAACTAAGCGGAGAAGCCCTGATGGGCCAAAAAGAATATGGAATTGACCCGAAAATTCTGGAACAATACGCGGTTGATATTAAAACAGTGGTTGATGCCGGAGCCGAGGTAGCTATTGTGATAGGAGGCGGAAATATTTTTCGCGGGGTGCAGGGGGTGCAGGGCGGGCTCGTTGACCGCGCACAAGGCGATTATATGGGCATGCTGGCCACTGTTATTAATGCTATGGCACTTCAGGGCGCTTTAGAACGAGTGGCCGTTAAAACACGTTTATTATCGGCTATAAAAATGGAACAGATTTGTGAGCCGTTTATCAGAAGACGGGCCATGCGCCATCTGGAAAAAGGACGGGTGGTGATTTTTGGTGCCGGTACCGGAAATCCGTATTTCACCACCGATACAGCCGCTTCGCTGCGTGCAGTAGAAATTGAAGCCAATGTGGTATTAAAAGGAACCCGCGTGGATGGCATTTACACAGCCGACCCCGAGAAAGACCCCAAAGCTACCCGCTTTGAAAAAATAAGTTTTACCGAAGTATATGAAAAAGGCTTGAACGTAATGGATATGACTGCTTTTACCCTTTGCCAGGAAAATAAACTCCCCATCATTGTGTTTGACATGAACAAACGAGATAATTTTTTAAAGGTGGTGCAGGGCGAAAACGTAGGTACGCTGGTGAGTTGAGTTCCTGATAATTCAAGGTTAAACATACTGTTTTACATTGATAAAATTCGTGAATATAATAATCCGGTTTTAATCGAATTCATGATATAAATCTTCATTTTTTACTCTTTTGCAATCAGCAAATTGCGCACTCAACAACGGGTGTATAAATTTCTCACACCTCTCATTTGTTTTTTTCCCTACATTGTACCCGATTTAAAAACAATATATGGGTTCAGCAGCACTCATTCTCCTTGTTATTTGCGGGGTAGCCTTTGCCGGAGGAGGTATTCTTCTTTCAAAAGTTTTAGCCAAATCATCAACCAATGCCCAAAAGGGCGAAACCTATGAATGTGGTATTCCCACTTCTGGAACTTCCTGGATTCAGTTTAATGTAGGGTATTACCTTTTTGCCCTCATTTTTCTGGTGTTTGATGTGGAGCTGGTATTCATGTATCCCTGGGCCGTAGTGGTAAAAGATACCGGGCTGCTGGCATTAGCCGAAATTCTGGTATTTATGTTTATTTTATTTATGGGCTTATTATACGCATGGAAGAAAGGAGCACTTAAATGGATGTAAGCAACAAAATGGAATTTCCCGGACAGGTACATGAAACAGCCGATGGGGGTATTCTGGTAACCAAATTAGATGATGTGATTAACTGGGCCCGTTCCAATTCGTTATGGCCATTGGTTTTTGGTACCAGTTGCTGTGCCATTGAAATGATGTCGGCAGCCGATGCTAAACACGATTGGTCGCGATTCGGATTTGAGGTGGCCCGTGCCACCCCGCGCCAGGCCGATTTGATCATTGTTGCCGGAACCATTGTGATGAAAATGGCTCCTGTGCTCAAACGATTATACGACCAGATGCCCGACCCGAAATATGTGATTGCTATGGGCGCCTGTACCATTTCAGGAGGGCCGTTTTTTTACAATACGTATTCGGTGGTAAAAGGAGTTGACCATGTGATTCCGGTAGATGTTTATATACCGGGCTGCCCTCCACGCCCCGAAGCTTTGTTGCATTCCATGATAACGCTGCAGGAAAAAATAAAACACGAAACCTATTTCAAAAAATCAAAAGAAGAGGTGAAATGACCAACGAAGAACTGAAACAGGAACTAAGTTCCCTTTTACCATCGGCCACTTTTGATGAAACAGGAAAAATGCTCACCCTAATGGTAGCTCCTGAAGAATTTTTAAAGCTGATGCAGCAGTTGCGTAATACTCCTTCGCTTTATTTTGATTATTTATTTTGCCTTACCTGTGTTGACTGGAAAGATCATTTTATGATGGTGTATCACTTAGAGTCAAAAACACACGGGCATATACTGGTGGTAAAATCAAAACTACCCGACAGAGAAAATGCTTCGATTGAAACCGTTTGCTCTATTTGGAGAACTGCCGAGTTTAATGAAAGAGAGGTATATGATTTATTCGGGGTTAAATTTTTAAATCACCCCGACCTGCGCAGGCTTTTCCTGGATGAAGACTGGCAGGGACATCCGCTCAGAAAAGATTATACAGACGAAAATATGATTGAGCTATGAGGTTGCTTGGCGATGATATACTTACCGAAGAAGGCGAGTTCATTATTAATATGGGCCCGCAGCATCCGTCAACACACGGAGTACTGCACTTAAAAATATGGCTTGAAGGGGAAACCATTAAACGCATTCAGCCGCATTTGGGCTATATTCACCGCTCTATTGAAAAAATGAGCGAAAGCCTCTCGTACCGCAACTTTATTTTTGCCACCAGCCGCATGGATTACCTCTCGGCCCATATGAACAACGAAGCCTGTGCGCTTGCCGTTGAGCAGGGACTTGAAGTGGAAGTTCCGCCACGGGCAAAAGTAATTCGCACGTTAATGTCGGAACTAACCCGTCTTTCATCTCATCAGTTGTGGTGGGGATGTACTGGTCTTGATTTGGGTGCCGTAACCCCGTTCTTTTATGCTTTCCGCGAGCGGGAAGCCATTATGTCGATTATGGAAGAAACCTGCGGTGCACGCCTCACTCAAAATTATATGGTACCCGGTGGTGTGATGTATGACCTGCATCCCGATTTTCAAAAACACACCAAAGAAGTACTCACGCAGATTAAAAACAACCTGCACGAATATGACGAATTACTTTCGGGCAACGTAATTTTTGAACAGCGCACTAAAGGAGTAGGGTATATTTCAAAAGAAGATGCCATTTCGTTTGGCTGCACCGGCCCTATGGCCCGCGCTTCAGGGGTAAGTTGTGATATCAGAAAATTAAAACCTTACAGCGCCTACGATCAGGTGCAGTTTGATGAAATACTGCATACCGATGGCGATTGTTACGCCAGGTATATGGTGCGCATGGCCGAAATGAAACAATCGGTTTCCATCATTGAACAACTGATTGATAATATCCCCGAGGGCGATTTTCAGGCAAAAACAAAAAATGTAATTAAACTTCCGAAAGGAGAATTTTACCAGCGGGTTGAAACCGCTCGCGGTGAACTGGGAGTATATTTGGTGAGCGATGGTGCTGCAAGCCCTTACCGCATTAAGTACCGTTCTCCTAATTTTTCAAACCTATCGGCTATTCCACATATTGCCAAGGGAGCGAAAATTGGCGACCTCGTAGCTATTATGGCCACTATTGATTTAGTAATTCCGGATATTGACAGATAAAATTTACCACAGTTGAAAACATTACTTACCATTAGCTTTTCTTCGTTAGCCGGTTCCTTCCACCAATGGCTCACACAGGTATTCTCCAATGATATGGCTGTGCTGGTAACCGAAATGGTGGTAGTTGGAATTTCACTGATTGCTTTTCTGGTATTACTAAGTTTCTTTCTGGGATATATGGAACGAAAGGTAGCTGCATTTATGCAGGTGAGACTTGGCCCAAACCGTGTAGGTCCGAAGGGCTCGCTTCAAATTGTGGCCGACACCGTGAAATTATTATTTAAAGAAGGGCTAACCCCAAGCAGTGCCGATAAATTTCTGTTCAACCTTGCGCCATTTATTATGGTTATTACCTCCATGCTGGTGGTGGCCCCAATTGCTTTTGCCAAAGACTTTCAGATTTGGGATATCAGCATTGGTGTTTTATATGTTTCCTCTGTTTCGTCTATTACTGTAATAGGAATTTTGATGGCAGGATGGTCGAGCAACAACAAATACTCCCTGCTGGGAGCTATGCGCAGCGGAGCACAAATTGTGAGTTACGAATTATCCATTGGGCTTTCACTCATTTCCATTGTGGTGCTCACAGGAAGTCTGAGTCTGGGAGATATTGTAAACAGCCAGGCAAACGGCTGGTGGATTTTTAAAGGACATATTCCGGTTTTCATTGCATTTGTGGTTTTCATTATAGCCTCCACAGCCGAAATAAACCGCGCACCTTTTGATATGGCAGAAGCTGAACAGGAACTTACCGCAGGTTTTCATACCGAATATGCAGGAATGAAATTCGCCATGTTTTTGTTATCCGAATACATCAACCTTTTTGTGGTATCGGCCATAGCCGCAACCATTTTTCTGGGAGGATGGATGCCCTTTCATATTGGAGGATGGGAAGCATTTAATCACTTCATGGATTATATTCCTTCTTCCCTCTGGTTTTTCGGAAAAACATTTGCCATCATTTTTCTCATCATGTGGTTCAGGTGGACTTTCCCGCGCTTGCGTGTAGATCAGCTGCTGAATCTCGAGTGGAAATACTTACTGCCCATAAGCATGGTAAATGTAATTTTAGTAACCGTGATGGCAATAACGGGCTGGCATTTTTAATTTATAAATGTAAAGGAACATGTTTTTAAAAGAGTATTTCGGAACCATTTTTAAAGCTGTAAAATCACTCCTTACCGGAATGAAGCTTACGGGATACTATTTTTTCCATCCTAAAGAAATTCTCACACATGAATACCCCGACAACCGCGCCACACTAAAAATGGCCGACCGTTTTCGCGGGGAAGTAATCATGCCGCATAATGAAAATAACGAACACCGCTGCACGGGATGTCAGGCATGTGAAATTGCGTGTCCCAACGGAACGATAAAAATAATTACCAAACAGGAAATACAACCTGACGGTAAAAAGAAAAAACGGATCGACACCTTTGTTTACCACCTTGAGTTGTGCACCATGTGCAACCTGTGTGTGGTGGCTTGCCCTTCTGATGCTATTGTAATGGGACAAAATTTTGAACATAGCGTGTACGACAAAAAACAACTGAAAAAAGTATTGAACAAGGAAGGCTCTAAACTGATGGAGGGCGTAGAATAATGCAGGCTTCAACAATTGTATTTTATATTTTAAGCGCACTCATTCTGGGTAGTGCCATCCTTTCTGTTACAGCTAAAAAAATATTCAGGGCAGCCATCTTCCTGCTTTTTTCCCTTATAGGAATTGCCGGGTTGTACTTTTACCTGAATTACGAGTTTATTGCGGCTGTACAAATAGTAGTATATGTGGGTGGCATTGTAGTGCTCATTATTTTCTCCATTTTCCTTACTCATGAATCGGGACGGGATATGAAAGAGCCATCCCTCATAAGTAATTTGTTTGCCGTATTTGCCTGCTGTTTTGCTGCGGCACTCACCTATCTTTTCATTAAAGAAGAACATTTTAATGCTACACCCAACCCTACCCTTGAACCATCGGCACATAATATCGGAACGCAGATGCTGGATATAACCCGGCATGGATATATTTTGCCGTTTGAAGCGGTTAGTATTTTATTATTAGCCGCCATGATAGGTTGTATAGTGATTGCCATTAAATTAAAACCGAAAGAGTGATGAATAATATTATATTAAATTCATCTCAAAAAAAGGTTACGTCATTGCGAGGGAGGAACGACCGCGGCAATCTACTGAAATTTGGGAGATTGCTTCACGCTGTTCGCAATGACGGTTCGCAAGAATGTTCTTTTGGCGCACGTTATAGAAAATTTATATGAACGAAATAGGCTTAACACATTTTCTCTTTGTAAGCACTGTACTCTTTTTCATTGGAGTTTACGGCTTCCTTACACGAAAAAACATGATTACCATGCTCATGTCGGTTGAGTTAATTCTGAACAGCGTAAACATCAATTTTGTTGCGTTCAATAAATTTTTGTACGGTGACAAATTAGACGGACTTTTCTTTACCATTTTTATCATCACCATTGCTGCTGCCGAAGCCGCGGTGGCCATAGCCATTATTATTAACCTCTACCGGAATCTCAAATCGATTGATGTGGACGATGCCGATATAATGAAATTTTAAACAGCCATGTCGAGTTTAACTATAGCACTTATTCCGATCCTGCCTCTGGCCGCTTTTTTGCTGCTGGGACTTTTCGGAAAAAAATACCTGAGTAAAATTGCCGGACTGCTTGCTACTTCAGCCTTAGCCGTGGCTACCTGTTTATCATTGAGCACCGCTTACACTTATTTTTTTGCGAATGGCAAAGTAGATGGAGTTTACGCCAAAATAGAAGTATTAAAATTTACATGGCTTCAGTTTGCCCCTAATATCTCTATAGATATGGGTTTGCTCATCGACCCCATTTCGGTGATGATGCTGGTGGTGGTAACCTTTGTTTCGCTCATGGTTCACATATTCAGTTTGGGTTACATGAAAGGTGAAGAACGGTTCGCTACCTATTATGCTTACCTCGGCCTGTTTACTTTTTCTATGCTGGGTCTGGTTCTTTCCACCAATATTTTTCAGATTTACATGTTTTGGGAACTCGTGGGTGTTTCCTCCTTTTTACTCATTGGATATTATTTCGAAAAACCATCGGCAGTAGCTGCTTCCAAAAAAGCATTTATTGTTACCCGCTTTGCCGATTTGGGTTTTCTTATTGGTATTTTAATTTTAGGATTTAATGCCGAAACATTAGATTTCGGTACGCTGATACAACGACTCACCGACCCTTCCTCCACTTACCTGCAGGGAAGTATTGCCTCTTCTTTTATGGGTGTTAGTGCCCTCACCTGGGGACTGGTGATGGTGTTTTTAGGGGGAGCAGGCAAATCGGCCATGTTTCCGTTTCATATCTGGCTGCCCGATGCCATGGAAGGCCCAACTCCTGTTTCGGCTTTAATCCATGCCGCCACCATGGTAGTAGCAGGTGTTTATCTGGTAGCCCGTTTATTTCCGGTATTCTCTTTTGATATAGCTGCACTTGATGTAGTAACTTATGTAGGTGCCTTCTCAGCCTTATTGGCTGCGGTTATAGCCTGCACGCAAACGGATATTAAACGTGTACTGGCCTATTCCACCATGTCGCAAATTGGATATATGATGTTTTCGCTTGGTGTAGCCCGATATGGAGGCGAACACGGACTGGGTTATATGGCTTCCATGTTTCATTTGTTTACACATGCCTTTTTCAAATCTCTGTTGTTTTTGGGTGCAGGTGCTGTGATACATATGGTGCACAGCAACGAAATGGGCGATATGGGCGGACTGCGAAAAGCAATGCCGATAACACATATTACCTTTTTAATCGCTTGCCTGGCCATTGCCGGAGTGCCTCCGTTTGCCGGATTTTTCAGTAAGGAAGAAATTTTACTGGCCGCATTTCACTCCAATAAACTGATTTATGTGCTGGCCTTATTTACATCCGGACTCACCGCTTTTTATATGTTCAGGTTATACTTCTCTATTTTCTGGAGTAAGGAAACGCAACGCACTTCTGATGCACATAATGATGAACATTCACATGGGGAAGGTACACTCTCCATGAAAATACCATTAATTATCCTTGGCATTTGTGCTGTGGGTGCCGGATTTATTCCTATTGCTTCGTGGATTACTTCGGATGGATTGCCACTTGAAACACATATTGATATAGCTTTCTCTGTTGCTCCGGTGGCACTTGGAATTGGCGGAATTTTTCTAGCTATGTTTCTCTACAAAAAAGCAAACCCTAAACCCGATGCCATTGCGGCTTCACTGGGTGGATTGTATAAAGCTGCCCACCATAAATTTTATATGGATGAGGCGTACCTGTTCATCACAAAGAAAATTATTTTCCAAATGATAGGCAGGCCGGCTGCCTGGATTGACCGCCATATTGTTGACGGATTTATGAACCTGTTGGCAGCACTCACCGCTTTATTTTCTGAGTTGATTAAAGGAATACAGTCGGGGAAATTGCAGCAATATGCCGCCTATTATTTTGCCGGTCTTATTTGCTTTGTATTACTGTTCATTTATTTATGGCCTTAATTATTTTTTGACAACGCATGACCAATTTATCCATACTTATTCTTATCCCGCTGCTTTCGGCTCTGGTTGTGTTGTTTTGTAAAACAACCACTCAAATTAAGTGGGCCTCCTTAATTGGTTCGGTGATTCAACTGGTGCTGGTTTCGGTGGTAATGAAATCGTACTATAGCGAAAGGGCTGCGGGAAACACTGCACAAATGTTGTTTGAATCGCGTTGCTCATGGTTTGCTCCACTCAATATAGAGTACTATGTTGGCATTGACGGCATATCGCTGGTGATGATGATGATGACGGCTTTTGTAGTAGTTGCCGGCATTCTTATTTCGTGGAAAGTGGAAACACTTACCAAAGAGTTTTTCTTCCTACTGCTCATGCTAAGCATGGGTGCGTACGGATTTTTTATTTCGCTCGATTTATTCACCATGTTTTTCTTTCTTGAAGTAGCCGTGATTCCTAAATTCTTATTGATTGGTATATGGGGAAGCGGAAAAAAAGAATACAGTGCCATGAAACTGGCGCTGATGCTTATGGGCGGATCGGCTTTGGTGATGGTAGGTATACTGGCCACTTATTTTAACAGCGATGAAGGCAACGGAGCACACACATTTGATTTATTAAAAATAGCGGCACAGCAAATTCCCTACAATACGCAACTGTTTATATTTCCGTTTCTGTTTATTGGTTTCGGAGTGTTCACCGCCCTGTTTCCATTTCACACCTGGGTACCTGACGGGCACTCTTCGGCACCTACTGCAGGTTCCATGTTTCTTGCAGGTATTTCCATGAAGCTGGGTGGTTACGGATGTTTGCGTGTGGCCACTTACCTGATGCCGCAGGCGGCAGAACATTATTCGGGTATCATTGTTTTACTCGCTACCATTGCCATTGTGTACGGAGCATTTGCCACACTTATGCAAAAAGATTTAAAGTACATCAATGCCTATTCATCAGTAAGCCACTGTGGATTTATTTTACTCGGGATTGGCATGCTCACCAAAACCGCCATTATTGGTGCGGTGATGCAGATGGTGTCGCACGGAGTGATGACGGCCCTTTTCTTCGGTGCCATTGGCATGATTTACGAACGTACCCATACCCGCGAAGTAGAAAAGCTGGGAGGCCTGTTAAAAACCATACCTTTCCTGGCTACCATTTATATCATTTCCGGTTTATGCTCACTGGGTCTGCCCGGGCTTAGTGGTTTTGTTTCGGAAATGACCATTTTTATGGGAGCCTGGCAACGACCTGATGCCTACCACCGCATTGCCACCATTCTTTCCTGTGCTTCTATTGTAGTAACGGCTGTGTACATTTTACGCGCAGCAGGTAAAGCCATGATGGGACCCATTACCAACGAACATTACCTGCATTTGTCTGACGCCACCTGGAATGAAAAAGTTGCATCAATTGCATTAACACTGGGAATACTGGCCATTGGTATTGCCCCATTTTGGCTGATAAATTTAGTAGAACCCGATACGCAGTATATCATGGATCATATTGCACGCGGAATAACCGGAAATTAAAAAAATGAGCAGCGAATTTTTGATATTGATGAAACAGGAAATGGGTGTTACCCTTATCCTTTTTATTTTGTTGTTCCTTAAAATATGGGATGGCATTAAAGATAACGGCACCTTACTAAACCTGATTAACCTACTGTTGCTTCTCAACTTTTTGTTGGGCTTTGTACTGAATCAAAACGGGGAGTTATTCAACGGCATGTTTGCTACAAACTCCCTTCGTGTAATGGAAAAATCGGTACTTAATTTAGGCACGCTCATTATTTCGCTACAGGCCTACGATTATTTAAAATCGCACAAACACCTGCTCGAATTTTTTATGCTTTTGTTAAGTACCCTGCTAGGTATGTTCTTTATGATTTCAAGCAATAACCTGCTCATGTTTTATCTGGGACTTGAGTTGTCTTCTATTCCGCTGGCAGCAATGGCCAATTTTGATCTCGATAAAATCAAGTCATCCGAAGCTGCTGTAAAAATGATTTTATCTTCTGCCTTTGCTTCATCACTTATGTTGTTTGGTATTTCGTTTTTATACGGCACCACCGGTACCCTCAATTTTCAGGAAATAGTTTCACTTGTTACCGGAAGCCCATTGCAGGTGTTTGCCCTGCTGCTGGTGTTTAGCGGATTTGCTTTCAAACTTTCAGCGGTACCTTTTCACCTGTGGACAGCCGATGTGTACGAAGGTTCGCCTGTGGCGGTTACCTCCTATCTTTCGGTTATCTCCAAAGCAGCCATGGTATTTGTAACGCTTTCGTCACTGGCACCCTTATTCACGCAAATAAACGAACTGTGGTACCATCTGTTGTTTGTTACCATCATCCTCACCATTACCCTCGGAAATATTTTTGCCATCAGGCAGGATAATATCAAACGTTTTCTCGCATTTTCATCCATCTCGCAGGTTGGATTTATTTTACTGGGCATTTCATCGGGTACTACCACCGGTGCCTCGGCTGCCATCTATTTTCTGGTAGTGTATATTTTCTCCAATCTGGGGGCGTTTGGCGTGATTGCATTGGTATCTGCTCAAACCGGAAAAGAAAATATCAGCGACTATAAAGGTTTTTACAAAACCAATCCTTTGATGAGTTGGGTGCTTGCACTTTCGCTGTTTTCATTGGGAGGCATTCCGCCTACGGCAGGTTTTTTCGGGAAAATGTTTTTGGTTACAGCCGGTGCCTCTAAAGGAAATTATTTGCTCATTACCATTGCTGCCCTCAACATGGTGATATCGTTGTACTATTACCTGCGGGTGGTAAAAGCCGTGTTTATGGACGAAAACCAGCAACCGGTAGAGGTGCTTAAAGGAAGTTTATCTGTAAGATTAGCCCTGCTTATTTGTATGCTGGGTGTGATAGGAACCGGATTTGCAGGCGGATTTTTTGAACATATTTACCAACTGGCAGCTAATTAATTTATGGCACTCAATCCCAATCATACGTTTGAAGATTTAGGCGATGTAAAATGCGCCATTGTAGAAAAAAACTGTTCGCAGCAACGGGTTGATTTTTTAAAACAGCTGCTTGAGTTTAATAAATTTGAGGTGGTGGTGGTAAAAAGCCCTCCTCCAAAAGCTGCTGCCAAACCTGTAGCGGTAGCCGAAGGAGAAACACCTGCGGAAGCCCCACCCGCACCTGAAACTTTTACTGTGGGTGTAACCGATGTAACCTTCTCTCCCATCAATGCGGTATTTAACCGCGAATTGAAAACACCCAAAGGCGAAGTAGTAACCACAGCCTACTGGAATCAAAAAGATACTGCTACTAAAGAAGATTTTTGGTATTGGGGAAAGTAATGCTCGTCAGATGTAGCATCTGACGACACGATAAATTGTAAGCCTTACCAGCGTAACGTCTTTGTGAGGGAGGCACGACCGAAACAATCTCCATGAATGGAGTCCTGTGCTCACAACGGGGAGATCGCTTCGTTCCTCGCCATGACGATTTGTTTTATCCCGTTAGCGCGAGGCTCCTGCCTCGTGTCATCTATCATAAGGCATCCTGCCTTCATTTATTTCTCAAACACTGCCTCTTTTTGAATTCTCGTCCTGCAACAGTACTTTTGAGTTAATCCATCCATTTACGTATTAAAAATGAGTACAATTGATTTCTACAAAGCCACATTAAATGATATTCAACTGCTGGTAGATTCGCGGGTTGAATTTTTGACCGAATACTGGGGCAGTCAGGGTAAACAAGCAGAGCTGAAACTGAGAGCCGAACTACAAAATTATTTTGAGCAGTCAATCCGCAACGAATCGTATCAATGCTGGCTAGCAAAAATGGATGATGAACTGGCAGGTGTTGGTGGGATGGTTATTATGCAGCGTCCGGGTAGCTTTAGAGTGCCAGATGGCAGGTCGGCCTATATCATGAATATGTATACGGCACCCAAATACCGCAGGATGGGAATTGCCACCCAGATACTTAAAAAACTGATTGAATCCGGGAGACAAATGGGTATTACATTTTTTGAATTGCACGCCACCAAAGAAGGTGAACCCGTGTATATAAAAGACGGATTTCAATTGCACAAAGAACCTACGTACCGCAAATTTTTAACTGATCTCAGCACGTGACTTCCTATTGGTGCGAGGCTCGTTCCCTTGTCAATAATATCCCAAATAAAACGTTCTGATGCTGATTCACTAACTTTGCTTTATGCCTTTTTACGACCTGAGCAAACCCGAACGCGAAAAAGTGGTGGAGCAGATGAACCAACAACTGCGTGCAGATTTTGAAAAAAAGAAATCGGGCCGGGTGCTGTTATACTTTAGTGATGGAGACACCTACATCCGCAAAACAGCTTACCTGTGTACCGGGCGATTGTACCTAAATGAACCGGATCTGCAGTCGGCCATTCTGAAACAGTTAAAAACACTCCTAACCCACGATGATTTTTACGTACGTCAAACCGTGATCAATGCCGCAGGAGAAATTGCCAAAAAAGATTTTGAAGCCGTGCACCCTTTTTTTGATACCGGATTGTTTGACGCACACCATGCGCCCCGCAATGCCGTGATTGGCTCCATTAAAAAAGCAGGAGAAGTAAATCCCAAACCGGTTTTGCAATGGGCCAAAGGGTATTTGCATCACCCCGACAAAGAAATACGAAGGGAAATTTGTCATGGCATTGAACTTCGCGGACGAAAATACCCGCAGGATATTTTGCCTTTGCTGAAAGAACTTCAATACGACACAACCGCCAGGGTAAGGAATACCTTAGTGCATGTGCTGGGGCAAATTGCCTACAAAAAGGGTTGTTTAAAGACCGTGATTGCCCACCTGAACCATTGGGAAAACAAACAACTGGTGGCCGATGCGCTGGAAGAAATCATCGATGTACATCACCGCTACCGGAATTTTGCTGTACTCTCGCAGGTGGAAGCCCTGAAGTACATTGAAGAACATTCAACATGATAACCTGATCAAGTACAATTTGCACGGTTTGAACCGGATTACCTGTTGCATTTTTAAAAAACTGTCCTTAAATTCGATTAAATTAAAAATTCATTCAAGCTATGCGTATCCTGTACATAATCCTTCTTGCAGGAATTTTTTTAGCCTCTTGCAAAAAAGAAACAACTGAAAGCACAATTCTTTTCATTGAGCCGCCTGCTTCTTTGTTGCATGCCGGGCAAACCAACGGACAGGGGATTACATATAAAGCTCTGTCCATTGATAATAGCCGATCTTATGATGGCATCGATTTAAATGGAGACTCCATTGGAGATGCTTACCTATACAGTGAGATATGGGGTTCACCTAATCCCAAGTACGGCACGCATGAACATGAATATTTAATTTTTGACACAGCAGTCGTTAACTTTTTTGCGGCCCCCGATGGACCTTTGACATGGCCACTACATCAAAATGTATTTTTACCTGATGGCATCTGCATCGACTCATTAACTTATTTTAATGAACTGTACACAACAACCAGAAATAGTAACTCTAAAGGAATAGCCTTAACAAAATGGGATAACTATGGAACCAGCAGTTACTGGACACTTTTTAACGGCAGTTCGCCATACTATATGGGATACTATCTGAAAGGAACTATACATAAAATCGGATGGATGAAAATAGAAGTTAATCCGATAAACAAAACGTATTTTAAAATTACCGGTTGCGCCTGGAAAAATGTTCAATAGTGTTAGTATCACTGAATATACAAATCCCAAATCAGAACTAAAAATGGAGGCAGTAAGGATATTCTATTTTAAAAATAATGCATATCCTTCCTATGGAGGCCACAAATAGTTGCAAAAATCCGTAATTTATAGAGAAGGTCGGCAAAAAATGAAAAAAATGACCTGATTCCAGGATTCATCCCGTTCCGGTAGCAAAAAATGCCAGCCATGGCAGGAGCCTTGCTTAAAGTCTTTTTTTTGATCTCTATTTTGTTTGTTGTTTTGCTCATCAAAATTTAACAAACATGAACTCACAACCCAAATGGACCAAAACAATTTTCATAACCGGAGTAGCTGTACTGCTCTTAGGTACCCTCGACCCGATGGAAGGATCGGTGCTGATTGCCGCAGGTTCTATCGCACTGGCTGTTGCTACCCGCTTTGCCGCTGACCGCCACCGGAATTTATTTCTGCTCTTTTGCGCACTTATTGTTACAGGAGTTATTTACCTTTTTGCCATTTCATCTGTAGGCGGTTTTATGGGCGATACCGGCCGTTCATGGGTTTGGGGATTACCCATTCTTCCTTATCCGCTGGGATGGCTGAGCACGGTAGTATTGCTCATTATACGGGGAATTCAGAACAGTCGGAAAAAGAAGAAAGCGATGCTGAAAATTTCGTAAGCCTAAGCCGTACATAATGTGAGTATAGCCGGATACACGCCTAATGATGAGTGACAGAAAACAACCCCATTCCTTTAAATATGTATTTCATGTGACGTGTAACCCGATTAATTAGTTCGTCTTTGGCGCTTAACCCATAAAAATTACAATGGCAATAATGGTTGTACTTATCCTGAGTATTCCCAAATCAAAAGCTCAAACAGGAACATTGTAAAAGACATAAATACCGGCATCCCCTGGCAACGGGTTCAGTCACCTTTCATCTCGGGAAATGAAGGGGCCATTTATGTAATCAATTACCTTCGGGAATATTTTTTTTACCGGCTCACTTCAGCAGGAAAAATTATAAAAAGCGGCAAACTGATTTTCGAATAACCACACCCTGAAAATAAAAAGCCTCAAATTATTTGTGAGTCTTTTTATTCATCATTGATTGGCTGACGTAAAATGCTCATCCATCCCATTTATTTTAGCAATGCTCTGCTGCACCATGCCGTCCAGTTCCAAAATACTTTGATGCATTTGCTCGAGATAGGCTTTCAGCTCAATATCTGAATCGGTGTAATTTTTTAAACTTGCATTTAATAATTCATACAATCCCGCAATATTGGCTATTGGTTTTCGAATCATGTGCGATTGAACAAAGGCAAAATCTTTGAGCAGGGTATTCTGTTTTTGCAACGTATCCTTTTGGCTTTCGAGCCGGTCAATATCCTGCATGGAACCAATTAAACGGTAAGGTTCGTTGTTTTCGTTATACAAAATACAAAAACTATCTCTCACATATTTGTAGTTTCCGTTTAAACACCTGAACCGATACTCGGCACTGATTTGCGGCAATTTGTTTTTGATAGCGCCTTCAAATATTTCGAGTATGGCCTCCTTATCCTCAGGGTGAATCTGTTTTTGCCACCAGTCGAATTGCTGATTTTGATCTTCGGGTTCGTATCCAAACAAAAGTGTAAAATTTTCATTCCGGGTAACTATGCCCGTATTAAAATCAAGTTCCCATACCGCATCGTGACTGGCGCGCAATACTGTGGTGAGCCGGTCATAACTTCGCTGCAATTCAAGTTCAGCACGTTTTGATCATCAATATTAATTCCATGAAAGGCTACCCCGAGTAATTGTTTATCATAACTGAAAACCGGATGATAAAACTGCTTTACCCACACATCCCGTCCTAACAACTCGTGATAAAACGTACATTCCACGTCAACTTCTTTTCCCTGCAAAGCCATTTTTGCCCGTTCAATTACCTTTTCCTTATCCTGTTCGGGTAAATAAAACGCTATTGGCTGATAGTACTCAAAATCCTTGTTCATAAACAACTCAATCTGCTTTTTAAAACGCGGACTGCAACGTATAAGTGTTAGGTCCTTATTAAAAAAAGCAAAGGAATTAAACATGCTGTCTAAAACCGAATTGAGCTGGTGTTCATTTTCAATAGCCTTTTGCTCGGCCGATTTAATACGGTCAATATCCCGGTAGTGAACAGCCGCACCCAAAATCTTTCCCTGTTCATCATAAACAGGATGATGCGTAATGGCAAACCATATATTCCGGTTTTGTTCCGGTATATTATAAATTTGTTCATCGTGCAGAACACTCCCGGCCAACGCCAGTCTTATTTTTTTCTCTTCACGTTCCCGTTTATCTTCAAAAACAAAATCAAGGTAAAAATCTCCAACCTGCACCTGCCGGCCATATAACCTTTTCAACCCTTCGGCCATTGATTTATTAAAGGTAAGTACCCGCAATTGTTCGTCAACCATAATGAAGAACGAATCCATACTTTCAAAAACAGCCTTAAGAAAAAGACTATTCTTTTCCCCCGAATTTTCCCTGTTGCCCCCCGTCATAAATGATTAGTTTTAGCAGTGATAGTGAGTTCAAATTTTATAGGAATACATGACATTACCAAACCAAGACAGAAAATTAGAAACATTCTAAACAGAAAGATTCGGGTTACTTTCCGATACA
>CAZHTC010000001.1:640327-723715 GCA_964535575.1 uncultured Bifidobacteriaceae bacterium | reverse complement strand
AGGTTCAACAGCAGTAATTCTATTGAACTTTTGTGCTAAAAATCCGCCACATCGCCAAGCCGAAAAACGTTGGCAGCAACTCTTAGACGACAGTAGTAAACAGAAAGAAAAAACGAAAAAACAATGAGTAATGTAATTGAATATTTTATGTGGGGATACCAACAACACATTCACATTTCCTTACAAGTATCTGCTGAGAGTTTGTTTAATGAAATTGACAAAAAACTTAGACCTAAAATATTTCTTCTTGGGATTTTAACAGACAAACGAGACGACAGACATCCAATTTGTATTGAACCCGAAGATTATGGTTATTCAGTTAACGCTTTTACAGAAGTCAATTCTTTAGCTCAAGAACTTGAAAAGGTGAATGAAGAATCAAGGATTTTCCATTCACATCCAGTAGCACAAAAAAATCACGAAAAAAGGATTTCAACCAATGCTCTAAGAGAAGCCATTGATAAAATTCTAAAAAAAGAAGATTTGTATGGCGATACCGAAAAGTTTATTTCATATCCAACATACATTGAAGGATTTCTTGTTTTTGTAGTTCTTGAGCTCGATAAAAAAACTCTGAACAGCTACTATTCTTTGACAAAAGAAAAATTTAATGACCGTTATAAAATTAGTCGTTCATTTATTGAAAGTGCAATTGATACCTATTTAAAAGAAAGTGCAATTGCACTTAAAGACCCTAATAAAGGAATTGGTGCTATTGAAAGACCTGCGGACGAACTTCTGAGAGAATCTGGCAAACAATTTATGTATTCTATCTCTCAAGCAGGTGAAAATTTTGACGGACTTCACGGACTTTATGATGCTTGCAATACAATCTCGTCTTTAAAATACGAAGGTGCTGACGGTCTAGGAAAAATGATTATTGCAAAAAAAGACCACCCAAATATTAGATTGACACTCCAACTCAAAGAACCGATTAAAGTTAGAGATTATAGAAAAGTCAGAAAATTTTTAGAATTATCCAATGACAACGCTGTAATCATTTCTGACTCTGCATTAATTTATGGTTTAGGAGAACAAACAGGAAAATACAACCCGAAAAATGAATCTCTTTTTGAAATTAATTTTATTAGCCATTTTAAGTGGGAAGTTTTGCACGACAACAATCCTATGATGGTTGTTGAATATAGACAACCTAATTTACCAAAAGACAGAATTGATAGGGTTAAATTTTACTCTGATTTAAAAAGGATTTTCAAAGACATTGACAAAAATCAGTTAGACAATCTTTGGGACATTACTACAGAAGCCACAAAACAAAAACACGGGACAATGCTAGTAATCTCTGACAATGCAAAAGCAGAAGCAGAAAGATTGGGTAAACAAAGTTTCTCGCTTAAACCGTTAAAATTGACTATTGGTATTGTTCAGCAAATCACTTCGATTGATGGTTCAGTTCTTATAGACAAAGACGGAATTTGCCACGCAATCGGAGTTATCCTAGACGGTTTAGCGACTGATAAAGGAGACTCTTCAAGAGGTGCGAGATATAATTCCGCCATTCGTTACTACGAGCATTTCGGAACAAAACACCCGACAGTTTTGGTAATTATTTCGGAAGACGGAATGATAAACCTTATTCCCAATTTAAGACCACAAATAAAGCACTCGGACATTCTTGACGCAATCAAAAAATTTGAAGAGTTGAGTAAAGACGAAAAGGTTGCAAGAAAGTATTTTAATCAAGCAATGACTTACTTCCAAAATGTTGCTTTTTATTTGACAGCTGACGAATGTGATAAAATTAACTCACTTCGCAGACAAATTGAAGAAGCAGATAAGGATATTGATAGCGTGAGAATTGTTTACAATGATATTAATCCAAATCCAGAAATGAATGACAGCTACTATATTGACGAGAAATAGAGCAGCTGCCAACACGGGTAGCTGTTGCACAACTCTGTTTTTTTAAATTTATTGAAGCAAATAGCTGGTTTATGAGCCTTTCATTTTTTTAACTCGGTATTTTTAGTTAAAAATTTTGGTGAGCTGTAATGAAAGCAGAATTTGTTGTATGATGTGGCTTTCTAATTGGGTCAGTTCTTCCCTTAATTTTATCATTGCCCAAAGCTGTCGCAAGTTTGCAACTTGTGACAAGAAATAATTGAAGTTCTTTTGTCCCGACTCATTCGGGGTGTAACTTCAGTACCCGAATGGGTTAAGTTTATTTTGTAAGCACCGTTTTGAGTACAAAACTAAACCGGCAAATTTTATAAGCATGAACTCACCCCGCCTTCGCTCCCGTGCCGCCACAAGTGAAGGTATTGCCATAGCTTCTGGCATTTTCCCTTGCTTTTGTGGTTTCTTTTCACAAGTTTTACCCTATGAAATTGAGCAAAGTTTTTTTTCACACCTGTCCCGCCCCTTGCGGGACGCTGCCGTTATGTGCCATATTAAAAAAACGTACAACAATGAACATAAAAGCGACATTTTTAATAATTTTCTTATTTTCTTTTAGTACAGCATTTGGACAAAAAGAGCCGATAATAAACCTCACCTATTCAAAGATATTGGCTACTTATGACTTTATACAAAAATTGTCCGACAACTATCCTGACAACGAGTGTAAACAAGCGTTTCAATCTTCAAAATTCCACACAAGACACTATATAGACTTAGTGAAACAGTTTGACACTTTAAATATTTACGAATCGTATAATTTTCAAGGGTATCCAACGGGACAAAAAATACCCGTTATGACTACATCTCTTATTGAGAGAAACTTAATCAATGCCGTATCAATTCAGCACTTCAAAAATTTAACTTTTGGAATTGTTCCGAACACAGAACTATTTGCCTTTTCACACATTCTTTCTGATTTTGAACCTATTTATGACAACTTGATTTTCTTTCCAAACAAAGACAAATTTGAAAAGCAATTAAACGAACTAAAAGAATATGTTCAAAAATCTAATCTTTCAAACTTTTTTCAAAAGGGTTTGATTTTTTACGGCTCGCAATGGGACAATTCTATTCCTATTGATATTGCAATTATTCCTTCAATCAGCAAAGGTGGTTTTACAGCAAAAGCATTTTTGAATAATGCTATAAGTGAAGTTCCTATTAACTTCAAAGAAAACGATATTTTATTCGGTGTTCTTATGCACGAAATATATCACAACATTTACGATGGACAATCTTTGGAATTGAAACTTAAAATCCAATCATGGTTTAACAATAACTCTTCTAAAAATAGTCAATACGCATATTTACTACTAAATGAAGCATTGGCAACATCGTTAGGAAATGGGTATGTTTATGAACAATTAAACGGAAAAGTAGATAATTCCGATTGGTATAATGTCAAATACATCAACTTAATGTCAAAACAGATTTATCCATTAGTGAAGGAGTATATAAATCAGCAAAAAGCAATAGACAAAAATTTTATTGACAAATATGTTGATTTGTATGATAGTAATTTTTCTGATTGGACAAACGAATTGGATAATTTGTTTACAAACCGTTATATAATAGCAGACGAACCGAAAGACTTTGATTTCTTTAATTCACACTATCGTCATTCTAGTTATTATTTATCTCTATCTCCTATCACCCAAAGCGGCATTGAGCAAATGAAAGAAACGCCAATTACAAAAGTGATTATTATATCGTGTGCCAACAAGTACAAGTTAAAGATTATAAAAGCGATATTTCCAGAACTAAAAAATTGGAAGTACAAAGCAGAACAGGAATTTGTTTATACAACAAATTTGCAAGACAAAACCAAGTTGATAATTGTAAATAGACACACAACAACCCTTGACAAAATATTTGACGATAATTTTAAAAACAGACGAATAGAATAAATATGGCACATAACAGCAGCTACCCAAAAGGCGGGGTTTAGCTTAGCTGATTTTCAATTCGTGTTCCAAAGACAGTTTTGTGGTAGAAGTCCCGCCCTTTGGGTAGCCGCAAAACGTTGTAGGGCATTTTAAAAGACGACAACAATGAAAAGAATTTACATATTCCTTTTGGGACTTTTAGTTTTAAACTCGTGCAAAACGGTCAAATATGAATACGCCCTTATTTCTGACAGAGACGAAAATTTAGATTTATATATTTCTTCCACAAACGACCAACTTCTCAACATTACAAACGATAAGTTTACCGACTATGGAATTAAGTGGAGCCCGGATGGAAAATTTATTCTTTTTGCAAAGCAGGTTAACAAGCAATATGACCTTTATCTCTACAATGTTGAATTGAAAACGACTTTACAACTTACAAATGATACGCTAGACCAATATGGTCCATCGTTTTCTCCGGATGGAAAAAGCATTTTATATGTTTCAAATGCCGACCACAAACAAAATGAAATCTACTTAATGAATTTAACCAGTAAAAAAACAACACGAATAACAACCAACGACAGATTAGACGGTTCGCCAACATTTCATCCTGATGGTATACGAATATTTTATACGTCATTTATGGATAAAGACTCTGCTAACAAAATAACCAATAGCGAAATATTTGTTACGGACACTGCGGGAAGCTATCACACCAGATTGACAAACAGAATAGGGAACGATGGAGCGTTAGATATTTCACCTGACGGAAAAACAATTGCGTGCCACTACTTTTTAAAAAATAAAGCTGACATCTATATCATGGACATTGACGGTAGTAATATCAAACAGTTAACTACAGACACTTTAGATAACAGATGGCCACGCTGGACTCCAGACGGAAAATTTATTGCCTATACACGTGTAGCAGAAAATTCAGACATTTGGATTATGGATAAATATGGGAATGATAAGAAGCAATATGTTACATCGCCAAAACGAGACGAGATACTTGAATTTAAACCGGGAAAAAGGAAAAACGCCCTGTAACACATTGCGGGACTCTAACGTTAGCGGTCATGCTAAGACTACCCTGAGAATTCAAAAACCTAATGTAAAAATAAAGACATATAAAAGTTGATTAAACAATATGATTTTTGAACAATTTCCCCCAAAGCTGTCGCAAGTTTGCAACTTGTGACAAGACATAAATGAAGAGTGTAACCTCAGTTCTCAAATGTAGTGAGGTCTAGTTGTAAGCACCCTTTTTCAGTACAAAACTAAAACCGGCAAATTTTATAAGCATGAACTCACCCCGCCTTCGCTCCCGTGCCGCCACAAGTGAAGGTATTGCCATAGCTTCTGGCGTTTTCCCTTGCTTTTGTCGATTCTTTTCACAAGTTTTACCCTATGAAATTGAACAAAGTTTTTTTCACACCTGTCCCGCCCAATGCGGGACGCTGCCGCTAGTGGCAAGCATAACAGACGACCTATTAATAAATTAAAGCACATAAAATGACAATCACAATTTTAGACGACTACCAAAATATTATTAAAGAATTAGATTGTTTTACCATATTAAAAAATCAAAAGGTACAAATAATAAATAGTACGGAAAAAGACGTAAAAATATTAGCACAAAAATTACGAGATACACACGTACTCGTTTTGACAAGGGAGAGAACAGAAGTTAACGAATCACTTCTTTCCTTACTGCCAAACCTAAAATTAATAAGTCAGACGGGTAAAATTTCAAATCACTTAAATTTAGCGGACTGCACAAAATACAAAGTTGCAGTTGCTGAAGGGATAGGCTCACCAATTGCACCAGCAGAGTTGACCTGGGCTTTATTAATGAATACAGTCAGACAAATTCCACAAGCAATTGAAGGTATGAAAAACGGAAAGTGGCAAATAAATATTGGTTCAACAATTCATGGCAAAACACTTGGTATTTGGGGTTATGGGAAAATAGGACAAAAGATTGCTCAATATGCCAAAGTTTTCGGAGCAAAAGTTTTGATATGGGGAAGTGAGGTATCAAGAGAGAAAGCAATTGCGGATGGCTTTGATAAAGCTGAATCCAAAGAAGTATTTTTCAAAACAGCTGACATCATAACTTTACATCTTCGACTAAATGAAAAAACACTTGGAATAGTTAAGGAAAGTGACTTGTTGTCAATGAAAGAAAATTCAGTATTAATAAATACCGCAAGAGCAGAGCTTATTGAAAAAGGAAAGCTATTAAAATGCTTAATAATGGGCAGACCAACATTTGCAGGTCTTGACGTTTATGAAGAGGAACCCGTTTATGACATAAACTATGAGTTACTTAAATTGCCAAATGTGGTTTGTACTCCCCATTTGGGTTATGTAGAACGAAACGGTTATGAATTGTATTTTGGAAAGGCATTTGAAAACGTAATTAATTTCATTAACGGTAATCCGACAAATATTGCTAACACAGATGTGCTATGAAGAAACGCCAGCCGCTAACACGGGTAGCTGTTGCACAACTCTGTTTTTTAAATTTGTTGAAGCAAATAGCTGGTTTATGAGCCTTTCATTTTTTTAACTCGGTATTTTTGTAAAGGACAAATTTCCCGCCATTGCTCGCGTGCCGAGATTGAAGGTATGGCTTAGCCTCTGGCTTTTTCTCTTGCTTTTGTGGTTTCTTTTCACAAGTTTTACCCTATGAAATTGAACAAAGGTTTTTTCACACCTGTCCCGCCCAATGCGGGATTCTGAGGTTATGGGCAAGCATATAAAGCGAAAAAATAAAATTTAAAGTTTATGACAATCATTAAAAAGACCGTTTTACCGGTTCTTATGGCGACCATTTGGATTAGCATTTCCGAATTTGTTCGCAACACATTTTTATTACACAATTATTGGATAGAACACTACCAAAGTTTGAGGTTGACATTTCCTGAACAGCCTATCAATGGAGCTGTTTGGGGAATTTGGTCTTTATGTTTTGCAATGGCCATTTTCATATTCAGCAAAAAATTTACTCTATTTCAAACCACGTTTTTATCCTGGTTTGTTGGTTTTGTTTTTATGTGGTTAGTAGTAGGAAATTTAGGCGTATTGCCTTTCGGAATATTACTAACTGCCATTCCTTTGAGTTTATTAGAAGCGTTTTTGGCAACTTTTATCATTTTTAAACTTTCAGGCAAGAAATGAATTTAAGTCAAACAGCCCTACGTGCAATTGAGCTTATGGAGGTTCTGACCTATGGACAAGTCATAAATTTATTGGATCAGAAGTTTCCCTTGTCTCGTCCTGAAAAAAGTTTACAGGAGTAACTTTTTTAATCTATTTGTTTTTCCATAATTTTTCTGTCTTTAGGTTTAGTTGATGAACCTGTTCCGGAACTAAATATTAGTTATGTATCAAAGGTCACAAACAGACCCGCAACAAAAAAGTAATTTCGGGCAAATTAATATCAAATAAAATGACAAAGAAACTAAAGACATTTTTGGGACTAATCTTTTTAAGTTTTTCAGTCTTTTCTCAGACGACACCTTTTAATATTTATATTGAACCAATGAATATATCTGCACTTGGTGGACTTCAAGCCTATGCTTTTGGACAACACAACGGAAAATGGCTTATTGTTGGTGGTCGACTTGACGGACTTCACCGAAGACAACCATTTGCAGCGTTTGATGTTGCAGGAAACAACAATCAATTAATTGTCATTGACCCTGTATCTCAGCAAAAATGGACTGCACCAATAACTTCCCTTTCAGTTTCTTTACAAGAACAATTAAGTTCAACTAATATGGAGTTTCATCAAGAAGGAAATTATCTTTATATCGTTGGTGGATATGGCTACAATGCAGCATCATCAGCAAGAAAAACTTTCGACAAATTAACCGCAATTGATGTCCCTTCAGTAATAAATGCGGTTATTGGAGGAAACTCATTCACAAGTTATTTTCGACAAATGAGTGATGCGCAATTTGCGGTAACAGGTGGACATCTAAAGAAAATAAATAATACTTTTTACCTGGTTGGCGGTAATAAATTTGACGGAAACTATAATCCTATGGGTGGTCCAACTTATACGCAGGTATATACGGACGCAATACGAAAATTTAATTTAACTGATGACGGAACAACCATAACAATAGGCCATTTGCCAACAATTACTGATGCTGCAAATCTGCACCGGAGAGATTACAATGCAGTGCCTCAAATATTACCAAACGGAGCAGAAGGAATTACTGCATTTTCGGGCGTATTTCAGCCAACAGTTGATTTACCATTTCTGAATTGTGTAAATATTGACAGCTCAAGTTATGTGGTAAATAATTTGTTTCAACAATATTACAACCATTACCATTGTGCTACCCTTCCACTTTATTCAGTAGCAAATAATGAGATGCACAACGTGTTCTTTGGCGGTATTGCTCAATACTATGATAGTTTAGGAGTGTTGGTTCAAGATAATAATGTTCCCTTTGTAAAGACAATTGCAAGGGTAACAAGAGATGGGGCTGGAACAATGGCTGAATACAAACTTCCGGTTGAAATGCCAAGTTTGTTGGGTGCTGGTGCAGAATTTATTCCTATTATAAGTGTTCCGCATTTTAATAACGATGTTTTTAAATTGGATGATTTCACAGCAGACAGCACTTTGGTTGGCTACATTTATGGCGGTATTAGCAGCACCGCAGCAAATATATTTTTTACAAATACGGGAACACAGAGTAGTGCCAGCAGCCAAATATTCAAAGTGTATGTTATAAAAAACTCTTCTGTAGGTATTCACAACTTAAATGAACAAAGTATTGGAACATTGAAAATGCAAGTGCTGCCAAATCCGAATGACGGAAATTTTTTGGTGAAATTTAATTTAAATAAAATAGCAGAAACAAAAATTTCAATTTATAGTATTGACGGTAAAAAAATAGAAGAAAGAATTTTAACCAATTTAGTTCTTGGCGAAAATACATTTCAGCGGAAAATTAAAAACCTGAATTTAGGTGGGACATACATTTTGACAATTGAAACACCATATGAAAAGGCGACACAAAAAATAATTATCGAACCATAGAAAGAACTGCCAGCACCCAACCATAGCCTCTGGCTTTTTCCCTTGCTTTTGTCGATTCTTTTCACAAGTTTTACCCTATGAAATTGAACAAAGTTTTTTTCACACCTGTCCCGCCCTATGCGGGGCTCTTATGTTAGCGGCAAGCGTGGGATCCAATAGCTATTGACATAAACAAAAAAATAATCAGTATGAAATCACAAATAATTAAAACGGCCCCGGCATTCATAACCTTTGTAGTTTTAACCGTTGGAATTTGCACTGCCCAAACAATGGATTGGTCAAGGAAGGGAAATCCATTAAACCTTCAGGTGAATGGAGTTGCCTTTAGAGCTGACGGTAAAAAGGTGCTAAGCGGCACCAATTGCCATCCGGCACATATCCGAATGTTTGATGCAGCCTCATCCAATTTGGATTGGGATTACAATGTTGGAATGGCTTACATGTGCATAATGGGTGTGGCATTTAGCGCTAACACTAATTATATAGCTGCCATTGAAGAGTTTGGTAATATCTTCATTTTTGATAATACCGGAGTAAATCCGGTAATGATTGATACCATAAATACAGGAACATCGTACGGGTTTTCAACCGCTATTTCGCCCGGTAATAACAAGGTTGCTGTTGGATGCTCAAATGGTAAATTAAAAATTTATAATATTCAGGGCGGAACACTTCACAGCGATATCAATGCACATCCGGGTTGGGTTACAACTGTTGCTTATTCGCCAGACGGAACTAAAATAATTACCGGAGGGAACGATAATAAAGTAAGGATATGGAGCAACACCGGAACATTGTTATATACCTGTACCGGGCACACAGACGATATTACCAATGTAAAAGTTACCCCGGACAACAGTTTTGTTGTATCATCTTCAAAAGATGACAAAATAAAAATATGGAATATAGCCACAGGGGCTTTGGTTAGAACCATTGGCGGACATACCAACGATGTGAACGGAATTGATATTTCTCCTGATGGAAGCAGAATAGTTTCCGCTTCATCAGACAGTACTTGTAAGATATGGAACCTTAACACCGGCAGTTTAATTACCACATTTGCAGTTGCCGACAGTGGAGCTGTTTATGCGGTTGCCTGGTCACCCAGCGGAGATAAAATTGCGACCGGAAATGCATTAAGTGATGTGGTTCTATGGAGTGTTCCTGTGACTTTAAACAGTAACGAAATCAACCTTTCAAATTATCTGAAAATTTATCCAAATCCAACCCTGAATGAGTTGAATATTCAACTTCCGTTTGAACCTAAAGCGGGTCAGTTTATGATCTACAATGAATCCGGGCAGCTTCAAAAAATGTATACTGACATCAACAGCCGAAACGTTTCCCTTGATATCACATTCCTTTCAGAAGGACAATATTTTGGGGTTTTTGAAGAAGGTACTCACAGGGTAACTGCAAAATTCTTTGTGACAAAATGAAAACTCACCCGTGATGTGTAGCACGAAAACCTCCCCCGAAAACAACCCGTCACTTTCTTCTTGTTTATATGTGTTTTTTTCATCAGGTTTACACCATGAAATTTCACCTGGGTTTTCACCCCCCCCATCTTCTGCGGGACTCTGGCATTACAGGCATTTTATAACAACCTGAAACCGCAGACAATTCAATTCACAAAAAGCAATTAAAAAAACATGAAAATTAAATTAGCACTCACCACATTCGTTATTTTGTTTTGGGGTTATCTTAAAGCCCAGGATGTTACTGTTTCAAATGATAACAACAGAGTCAGTTTTGTAATTACCAACAAAACTACAAAGCCAGAAATTCAGAAAGCGGATAGCGTTTTTTCGGCACACAATATTTCAACCAGTATAAAAGCATCTTGGAAAAAGGGACATATTTCAAATCTTAACATAGTTGTTGATTGTGCACAAGGACATGTAAAATATCACACGGCCAGCCCTGATAATTTAAAAAAGGGCGTAATCATATTGGTAGATAAAAATACTAACGCAGCTACTGCTCTGTCCGTTGGAACAAATACAGGGAAACAATAAGTTTGGTAAAACTAAAATCAATGCGACAAGAAATTACCTTTAGAAAGGCAAACGAAACGGATGTTATTAAACTTTCTATACTTTTCAAACAAGTATATATTCAAACTTACGGCATCGAAGGGGTATCAGATGAATTTGCGAATTTTATAGTTAAACAATTTTCACCCGAAAGACTGCACAACTCAATTGTAAATAATCCGGATAACTTTATACTGGCTGTTTACAAAAACAACCTAGTTGGTGTAGTGGAAATTGAATTTGATAAAAAATGCCCAATCAATAATATTGTAGCCCCTGAACTTAATAAGTTATATATTTTAGAAAGATTTTGCGGGCAGGGTATTGGAAACCATTTATTAGCAGAGGCAGAAAAGGTTGTAAAATTAAAAGGAAATAAAGAAATGTGGCTTTGGGTTCTTGTTTCAAATCAAAGAGCCATATCGTTTTACGAACGACAAAATTATAAGTGGATTGGTAATGCACTTTTTCATATGGAAAAAAACTCTTACGAAAATAAAGTAATGTTGAAGCAACTATAAAGAAGGTAAAAATATTACCGGATTTAAAGTAACAACTAAAGACAAGCAGGAAATAACTTTTAAATTTTACCTGGATACAGCACCGGTAACATCAAAAGCGTTTGCTGAAATCCTGCCTTTCACAAGGACTTTTTTTCACGCAAGAATTTCGGGCCAGGAAGTTTGGATAGACAATGTGCCACCGGTTGACGTTATTCAGGAAACGCATCAGTGTTTACTGAACAGGGCGAAGTTGTGGTTGGACCACAAAATGCCAAACGCACGAAAACGGCCAACTGTTTCGGCATTTATTATGTAGAAGGAAAGGGATTAGACGCCTGCAATATTTTTGCTAAAGTGATAGAAAGCGATATGCAAAAGCTGGTTGACTTGGGCAACAATATTTGGAAAAACGGCTCACAGGAACTCACAATACCGGCAACCTAAATAAAAGGCGCCAATTGCCCAACGTGTAAGCATCCCCGTTACAGCACATGTGTTAATCAGGCACTTTTATGCTCAGCCCTTTGTGTCATCGGCTTTAAGAATTAAGCGCAGCGAACTGTTTTTGGTAATATACGACCAGGCCCAGTTAATAAATATAATCAGTTTGTTTCGTACGGTTAAAATAAGCATGAGGTGAAGAAACATCCATACCAGCCACGCGAAATACCCCTTAAATTTTACAAACGGTAAATCCACCACGGCCTTGTTTCGCCCTATGGTTGCCATTGCTCCCAAATCTTTGTATTCATATTCCACACAGCTTTTACCGGTGAGTATATTTTTGAGATTTTTCCCTAATAATTTTCCCTGATTAATGGCCACATTAGCCACCTGCGGATGTGCCTTAGGGTATTTGGGAGTTGTCATAAATGCAATATCGCCAAGGGCAAAAATGTTTTCAAAACCTTGTATGCGGTTAAACCGGTCAACGGTTATGCGGTCGTTGGCTATCCACACCTCCTGAGGCAGGCCGTTTATTTTATTTCCTTTCACTCCCGCGGCCCAAATAAGGGTGGCGGTGGGAATAGATTGTCCGTTGGATAAAACGGCAACTTTGCCGTCATACGTTTTTACAAAAGTTTCGGTGATGAGTTTCACCTGCATTTTTTCTAAATAAGTATAAGACGCTTTGCCTGCGTGTTCGCTCATGGCGTTCAGTGGTCTTTTACTTCCTTCAATCAGGTAAACCGAAAACCGCGAGAAGTCAATGCCGGGATAATCTTTTGGCAATACATAACGCTTTATTTCGGCAAAGGCTCCGGCCAACTCTACTCCGGTGGGCCCGGCCCCTACAATTACTAAGTTAAACAGAGCTTCCAGTTCTGTTTCGGGGGCACTCAGCACCTTTTCAAAAACAGAGATTATGCGGTTGCGTATGGCAATGGCATCGTAAGTGGTTTTTAACGGGAAGGCATTTTTTTCTACTTCAGGGTTATTAAAGAAATTTGTTTTACAACCGGTGGCAATAATGAGAAAATCGTAAAAAAAGTCACCAGCCGAGGTGGATACTTTATTTAATGCCGGATGAATTTCGTTCACCTCGGCCAGCCGTATTTGTATGTTTTTATTTCCTTTAAAAATATACCTCAGCGGAAAGGATATACTGGAAGGCTCAATTTGGGAGGTAGCTACCTGGTAAAACAAAGGCTGAAACTGATGGTGGTTTAATCTGTCGATTAACGTGATATTGAAAAGGGTTGTATCTAACGATTTGGCGAGTTCAACACCCGCAAAGCCACCACCAATTATCAATACATTCTTTTTCATTTGCAATCAGATTTAATCAGGACATTTAAAACTATTTTCTCAGGTCAGCCTGGTTTTAGCTTCAAAGTTTAGTATTGTGTGCGTAAAAGTTTTGCTCAGCGCCACACTTCGTACACAACCTGCACCAGCCCCGATGAGAAACTTTTTACGGTGGTTAGTTTTAATTTTTGCTCAGGGAAACCTTCTTTAAACAAGCGGATACCCGCTCCCAGTAAAACGGGAATATATGAAACCGTAATTTCATCAATAAGCTGTTCGGATAAAAGCGCATGCACCAGTTCGGCCCCTCCGTCAATATAAACATCTTTGGTGCCTGTTGCTTTTAGTTGCTGAATGAGAGCGGTTAAATCGCCTGTGTAAAAATGAACATTGCCTTCGCTTGCTCTTGGGGTGCGGGTAATAACATAGGTGGATTTGTTTTTATGCGGAAATTCAATTCCAAAACTCAAGACCTTGTCGTATGTTTTTCGTCCAAGCACAATGGTATCTACCGTTTCATAAAAAGCTGCGTATCCATAATCCTCACCTGCTGCAGCTACGGCATCAAGCCAGCCTATATCTCCATCGGGGCGGGCAATAAAACCATCAACACTGCAGGCAATAAACAGTTTTATCAGAGGCATGGGATCACTGCGTTGTTCTGGGGTTTTGTTTGCGGCAATTAAACACGGTTTTGCATTGGTCGAGGTACATTCTCACCACGTCCATTTCAATGGCCGCATTACTGGTTACTGTTATTCCGCTTTGTTCGTTCTGGTAGGCAATCCATTTTATCTGAAAAGGAAGATTGGTTTGTATGAGATAGCTTTTATACTCGGCAAGCCATTTTACAAAAAGCGCATCGGGGCCGGTAATGTATTTGGCACAAATGGCTTCATATTTTTTGTTGTATTGGGCATTAAGTTGTTTTTCTTTTTCAATGGCCCAGTCGGGTGTACCTTCTCCATCGGGCAGCTTGTTGTATTCAGCTTCTATTGGGCCAAGTTCTTTATTCAGTTCCTCGTCCATAGCTTTTTTTATTTCGTTGAAACGGTTATCAAAATCGGTTGCCTGCTGTTGTACCTTTGCCTGCAAAGCGAGCATATCCTGGGTTTCCTGCTGCATTTTCATAATCTCTTCAGGCTTCATGGTTTGGTAACGCATAGATGCTTTCATGCTCATCTGCATTTTTTCCTGGTCGCTCATGGCTTCCAGCTTTTGTTGTACCTTTTGTTTTTCTGCTTCTGCTTTTGTGTACAGTTCTTCGCGGTAAGCTTCCAGCTTACTCATAAGCTCATCGTTTTCAGAATAAGGTTTGGTACTTAAAGCAGGTATGCGGGCCCAGTAGTCCTGCGCGTGTACCTGTGTTACGGCCAGCATAGCCAAGATGGCCAGGATTGTTATTTTTTTCATAAATCGCTGTTTTTTCGGAGTCAAACTTACCAAATCACCGGCAAACTTTAAATTATTTTTTCAGGCTACTTTTTAGTTGTTCCATCCACAATTCGGCCCCCGATTTTTTGCGGAGCGGTTCATTGAGTAACGGAACCGGATAAAAGGCAGGGTTAAAAAGTACATTGGCATACACGGCTCCCTGCTCATAACTTTTTCCTTTCCACCCGGCAATTTCATTCAGTTCGGCAGAGGTAAAATCGCAATTGCAATTACTTTGCAACACCACGGGCACCTGATTAACTGGCTGCGGATAGATTTCGGAAGTGTTTAACAATTCAAACTCGTTGAGGGTGGTTACCGAGTCGTTGTTCGACAAAGGAGCATAGGTATATAAAACCACATCGGCAGGAAGTTCGGTATGTATGCGGCCTGCAATAAAAAAGTAGTTGCGGTAGGTGATGGTGGCATCGCCAATACATTTGCCGGGATAGTATAAAAAGTTTCCGGCCATAAGGGCAAGTACGCTAAGCAGCAATAGCAGGGTGGCCTGTTTGGCCCGAAACTCGTTAAGGGCAAGCAGCAACAACACAAGGGCAGGCAAATGCACAGGTAAAAAATACCGGTGTGCTATACTTTTGCTCATGAGCACCGAAAACACCAGCACGCAACTTGTAAATGCTCCGGCCACATACATAAACAGGGGATGGCGGTAAAGTTTTCGGGTGGCAACGGCCCAGCAAATAATGAGGTAAAAAACAAAATTACCGTAATCAACCATTCGCCAGGCAATAAGGGCAACACTTTTTATCATGGGCAACACACCCATCCACGAGCGGTGGTCGGCATACACGGGCGAAGAAAACCACCAGCCGGTGTGGTGTGCATGGGCCGCTCCCCATATAAACAATACTGTAAAAGCCGGAGCAAACAACTTTACGGTTTCCGTTAAGCCCCGTTTTACACCTGTTGTTTTTAGTTGCATTAAAAAACACGAAGAAGCGGTGCCGGCCAGTAAAAAAGCACCTTCCAAATGGGTAAGCACCATGAATACACTAGCCACCCAAAAATTTTTTTTGTTAAACCGCGGATACAAATTGTTTAAGGCCCATAAAAAGAAAAACGCCAGGGGCAAATGAGTAAGCACCATGGCACTTTGAGCCACAAACGCAGGTTGAACCACGGCAAGCAACAGTACCCAATGTGCGGGGGTACCACCAATGGTTTTTATAGCCAGCCGATGCAATTGGGTGGTAACCCCAAGTGCAAATAACAAGGTAAGCAGATGTGCTACCCACAAGTGTTTTCCGGCTATTTTCCATAAAACGGCCAGCAAATAAGGAAAAAATGTAGGGTGACCCGGATCGTGCTGTGGAAGATACCAGATGGTTCCTAAGTTTTGATTATACATATGCACCGCAGCCCGTGAAACCGTAGAAATGGCATCACCAAAAAAGGGGTCGTGCAGGGTTAATACAAAAATGAGTACCTGTAGGAGCCAGGCTGCGTATCGGTAATACATAAAAGCGGGGTAAAAATAAGAATAAAAACAATGCGTAATATTGCAGCCGTGCCTGCACCACTGAAAAAAGTTTTTTTACCGCTGCTTTTCACCCTTGTGAGCGGATTCATTATCTTGATTGACCGGAGCAACCGTTACAACGAGTGCCTGTATGCTTTTTTTTATGCAGGCCTGCTTAGTGCAGCGTTTTTTTTGCTTTTAAGCAAACAGACTCTTACAACAAAGCAGCAGGTGACGATAGGAGTCGTATTGTTTTTTTCGCTGCTGCTGCGCGTTTACCTGTTTCCGTTCCAGTCGGCCGACTACACCAAAAACTTTGCCTTGTGGATGGACGAAATACGCCAGCACGGGGGACTATCGGCATTAAAAAATCCGTTTTACGATTATGCACCGCCCTATATGTACCTGTTGGTGCTTATTACCAAACTGCCGGTAAACGAACTGACGGGGATAAAAGCAGTATCACTTTTTTTTGATTACAGTGCCGCTTTTTTTGTTTACGGTATCGTGCGGTCGTTTCGTTCGCTCAATACTTCGCTGCTGGCAGCTGCGGTGTTTTTATTTTTGCCTACGGTGGTGATGAACGGAGCGCTTTGGGGGCAATGCGACATCATTTATACCTGTCTGCTGTTAGCCGCGTTTTATTTTTTACTGCACCGCAAAAAAATGCTTTTTGCTTTTTTTATGGCCTCGGCATTTGCCTTTAAGTTGCAAACCGTTTTTATTACGCTGCTTCCGTTGTTGTTGCTAAGCAACGGCCAACTGAAAATAAAACACCTGCTCTGGTTTCCGGTTATATACCTGATAGCGGTTATTCCAACGGCCATTGTTGGTCGCCCTTTTTCGGAGTTGCTCACCATTTATCTGGGGCAGGCTTCGTCAACGGCACACCTGCTCACGGCAAATGCCCCTTCGGTGTATGCCATGATATCCGATGCCAACCCCGACTTGTTCAGTAAACTTGGATTAGGGTTTACGGCTTTGCTGCTGGTGGGTTTCTTTTGGCTGTACCGGTACAAAAAAACAGTTGGTGAGCCCAACGATTTGTTTTTGTTTACCGCAGCGCTCTCGCTGCTGCTTATTCCGTATTTTTTGCCGCGCATGCACGAGCGGTATTTTTTTGCAGCCGATGTTTTTTTATTGGTGCTTGCTTTCAGGTGGCCGCGTTTGTGGTATGCTCCCGTAGTGTGCGGACTCACTTCGCTCATAAGCTATTTTCCGTTTTTGTTTGACCGGCTTCCTGTTCCGTTTGTTTACCTTTCGCTCTCGCTGCTTTTGCTATGTCTGGTTTTAATTTATCAGTACCTGCGTTTGTTTTTTTTTCCTTCATCTATTTCCAATGAGCCACGCTAAACAGGTTTTTTCTTCTTCCGTTTTTGCTCCGGTGCAAAAACTTATTTTACCGCTGGCACAAAAAAACGGCATCGATATTTTTGTAAAACGCGAAGACCTGATTCATCCGTTTGTATCGGGCAACAAATGGCGAAAATTAAAATTCAACCTGCTGGAAGCTGAAACAACAGATTGCACCACGTTGCTCACTTTTGGCGGAGCCTATTCCAATCATTTGCTGGCAACGGCCTGCGCAGCGGCTATGTGCGGATTTAAAAGCAAGGGCCTGGTGCGTGGTGACGAAAAAAGTCATAATCCCGTACTTGGATTGTGCCGCACCTTTGGTATGGAACTGGTGTTTGTATCGCGCGAAGATTACCGCAATAAAGAACATTTGGCAGCTATACACAGCGATACCCATACCTATGTGTTGAACGAAGGCGGCACCAATCAGCTGGCAGTGGAAGGATGTACCGAGATAGTACAGGAGGTAAATGATTTTTTTAATCACGTAGTGGTGGCTTGTGGCACCGGTGGTACCCTGAGCGGATTAGCCAAAGGATTTGAGCAAAAATATGCGGAGACAAAAGTACACGGAGTAGCGGTGTTAAAACAGGGAGAATTTCTGGCTGATGTGGTAAATCAGTTCGCCCCGGGATTAAACAACTGGCAACTACATACCGATGACCATATGGGTGGTTATGCCAAAACCACACCCATGTTGCTCGATTTGATTCGCACCACTGCAGCGGGTACAGGTATTTTATTCGATCAGGTATATACCGGAAAAATGCTGCACGCCTGCCTGCGTTTGATCAGAGAAAAACAAGTGAAACCGGGCGAGCGGATTTTGCTCATACACACCGGAGGGCTTACAGGTTATTTATCGCAGGTGTAGGATGATTTTTAAGATTCCGGCTACCTCACAATTTTTCCCCTCATCAGTATTTTTTGCGACACCAAAACGGTATCTGTGTAAATGTCGTGTCGTAAAAAGCCGTGTTCGGAGTTAATATAATAAATACTTTTAGCATTGTTTTCCGTTGGGTCTTTGTCAACTTGTACCTTCAGCACTTTTGTGTAGAATTGGTCAAATATAAATACCGAGTCGTACGGTATGGCAATAAAATTAGAGCGGTACACGGCTGTTTTATAGTCATCGTAAATCTGGGTTCCGTGATAGTTTGCCCCGAAAGGGTTTTTAAACAAACCTCCATTCACTAAAAGATAACTTTCTTCTTTCATTGAGGGATAAGAAGTAGTTCCGAATGAGTAATTTTCAAAAGAGTTATAGCAAACATCCTGTATAAAGCCACTGCTGCTTGCTGTTACATAAACACTATCGGTTGTGTTGGTAACCGAATCGATATAGACCCAAAAGGAACCTGTGTGGTATTTAAGGTTTAGCAGGTCGGCAGATGTTATATAGGAAGTAAAAGGTTTACCGCAATGACCTGTATATTCTTCTTCTTTGTTGCAGGATATTGTTGATACCACCAACACTGCACACAGTAAATATATTAACCAGTTCATTTTATTTGTTATTCAATCATCACTTTCTTGGTACTTAAATTCCCTGTTTCATCCTGCAACTTTAAAAAATAAACACCGTTTGCCAATACAGGTAAATCTAGTTCGTAACCCACTGAGTATTGTGTGAAACTTATTGGAATCTGCTGCCCCAGTATATCAAATAATTTTATGCTTTGTAAGTTTGCCACAGTTTCTATAGTTAAATGGGTTTGGGTCGGGTTTGGGTAAATATTACAATCTGTTGTATTTGCATTTTTTACCCCTGTACTCCATGGCCACCAAAAATTACCAAGGCTGTCGAATTTCATTGCATAGCAGCCCGATTGAAAAGTATACGTAAATGGAGATGAAGGGCTGCGCCATACTAAGTAATACCCATTATCAAGTGTTCTCTCGAAGGAAACAGGAATGCAGTACGAAACGGGATTCCCTATCCCAATAGCCTTTAATTTATTGTAATTTAATGAGTCTTCCCCCATTTTTATTCCCGTTGATGTAACCTTGAAAAATAAAAGCCATTTGGAACTGGGTCCTTCACATACATGAAGGAAATTTCCATCTGCTAATTGAGCAACTTTGTTGCTCATTACCTGTCGCCCATCAGACCAAGAATTAACGGTATCAGTCCATAGCAAACTGGAATTCGTATCAATCAAACTTAAAAAATGATAACCCCATTGTTTTGTAAAAAGTTCTGTTATCCATTCTGTTTTTGTTATTGCCGTTGATGCTATTAAAATCTTATTATCATTGGTTACTAAAAAATCACGCATTGTTTTTATATGAGGCAAATAAACCTTCTTCAATACATCTAGGGCGCTATCCAACAAAATCAAAACACTAAATCGTCCATTTAGGGTATCTGTAGCATCGCCCATATATCCAATGTTTACAAATTGGTTTTGCCCATAAGGTAAAAACTTCCCGTCATAGCGGTAATCTGGCGGTTTGGGAATTTCTTTTATTTTATTGCCCAAGGTATCAAATACCCAAATATCTCCGTTAGGGGAGCGATACCCAACAATCCTCCCATCGGGCAAAATAGAAATACTACTCACTGTTGTACCGGGCTTTTCCCAATCCACTACATGGGTTACGGCATCGCTTTGCCATAACCCTCCGTTTGAGTTGTCGGAAATGATTAATTTACCCCGTTTGTAATCGTAACAGGCACCTGCAACATAAGTTCCTCCGGTAAGCAACTCATCCGTTTGTTCGCCAAACTGATTTATTTCAAAAATACCACCGAAAGGTGATGAATGAGTACCTGTTTGAGATGAATGAATAATGCGGTAAGTAGAGTCTTTTTCCTGATACCCATAAATAGGGGTGCGATAACCTCCATATTTAGCGGGTACATATTTTATTTGGGCAATAAGAGATGTGGCTGTTGCTATATACAGTATACAGGTAAGGGCATACCTTACCTTAGTGATTGAGGTACTCATTATTTTGAAATCATTAATTTTTGGGTACCTGATATAGTTGTGCTGCCCGCCTGTAGAATGTATGTTGCAATATACAACCCGTTAGGCAGGTGCAGCAAATTAATTGCACCTTCATGGCCATTAGCAGTAGTTCGGATAACTTCTTTTCCCAATAAATCCTTTGCTTCTTCATCTTTTGAGCCACCATAACCCTGTTCAAAATAGCCATATTGTGCTTTTAGGTTGGGTGCAAAAAGTATAAAAATGCTAATAAGAATAATCCTTAATTGAGGAGGGCAATTGTTGAGAATGATTGTTTTCATAATATACAGTAGTTAATGATTACCAAAGGTAAAGCGTTTTTTTTGAATAAAACAAGCGATATTCCAAATTGGAATATGCTAACCCGGGGGGTGTATGAGTTTTATTTGTGTAGAGGATTGTCTTTACCTAAAGGGTAATTTATTCATCGGGGCGTTAGTGCTGTTTCGTTATATATTGTATTCATGCAGCAATCCGTTTAATATTTATATTTGTTGCATGAGGCGTTGGTTTTCTTTGTTTCGTTTATTTGTGGCGGGCGTCATGTTTTCATGTAACAGTTCAAAGACTCCCGCACCCGATGAGGTAACCTTTGCCGGACATATTGCCCCGGTTATTTTTAAAAACTGTACCCCCTGCCATAGGTCAGGACAAGCAGGCCCTTTTCCGTTGGTAACCTATACCGATGTGGCGAAGCGCGCACAAATGATCAAATTGGTTACCGGCACGCGGTATATGCCACCCTGGCCTGCCGATGCCGGCTATGTACATTTTACAGGCGAACGAAAACTAACCGATGAAGAAATAAAACTAATTGCCGACTGGGCTGATAACGGTGCCAAAAGCGGTGACCTTTCCGAAACACCACCCATCCCCGATTTTCCTTCGGGTTCGTTGTTTGGCAAACCCGATTTGGTTGTGAAAATGCCCCGTCCTATGATTATTGAAGGCAACAATACCGACCATTTCAGGGTGATGAAAATTCCGTTCGAAATTCCCCAAGATACGTTTGTGCGGTTTGTTGAATTTGTGCCCGACAACCGCAGGTTGCTGCACCATATGAACGGACACCTGATAACCTACGATTTTAACCGGAAGAAAAATATTTTTGGCGGGGAAATGGCCGTGAATACCGAAGCATTTGACAGCCGCATCATACACCGCAAACTGGATTTGCTCAATGACGATGAAACGTATCCGCTCATGACGCCTTCGGTTTCTAATTACCTTCCGGGTGTGGAGCCCGTGCTTTACCCCGAAGGAATAGGAGGGTGGAAGCTTGCCAAAAAATCGGCCTTTTACCTGAACGATGTACATTATGGTCCTTCGCCTGTAAACGATTCCGACCGTTCGCATTTTAATGTATTTTTTGCACCTGCTCCTCCTCAGCGCCCGCTGCAGGAGTTTCAAATGGGCACACTGGGCGTATCGCCTGTAGAGCCACCGTTGGTTATTCCGCCTGATGTGGTTAAAACTTACCGCACACAACTTACGCTGGATAAAGATATTTCCATACTCACCGTAAACCCGCATATGCACCTGCTGGGAAAATCGTTTTGGGCCTATGCCATCAAGCCATCGGGCGATACCATCAGGCTGATACGTATTAACCAGTGGGATTTTCGCTGGCAGTATTTTTATACTTATCCCAAAATGCTTCACCTGCCGGCAGGAACCACCATTTACGTGGAAGGCGTGTTTGATAATACAAAGAATAATCCGCGCAATCCGTTTTCACCCCCGCGCATTGTGCGCGAACGGGATGGAAGCATGCGTACCACCGATGAAATGTTTCAGTTTATTGTAACCTACCTGCCTTATAAGCCGGGTGATGAAAATATTAGTCTGGAGGGAACGGCCATAAAAAATTAGTGTAAAAACCAGCCCTACTATCTTTAAGGCTTTCCTTATCTTTGCCCACTTTAAAAAATATGCCACTCGATCAGGGAGAACTAAATGAATCGTACGATGCCAAGGAAATGAGTTTCCTGGATCATGTGGACGATTTGCGCAAACATTTGTTTCGGGCGGTGGTAGCCATTTTGCTTGGCACCATTGTGGCCTTTATTCAAAAAAGTTTTTTGTTCGATACCCTCATCTTCGGGCCCAAGCAACCCGATTTCTGGACGTACCAATTCTTTTGCAAACTGGCAAAAATGATGGATTCTCCCGATTTGTGCATTACCGATATTGGATTTGTGGTAAGCAATATCAGCATGTCGGGGCAATTTACCCAGCACCTCTATGTGGCTTTTGTGGCAGGATTAATTTTGGCCGCTCCGTTTGTCCTGTGGGAAGTTTGGCGTTTTATTAAACCGGCTTTAAAAAAGAGCGAACAAAAAAAGGTGCGCGGGGTTGTATTCTTTTGTACCCTGTTGTTTTTTCTCGGAGTGTTGTTTGGGTATTATTTTCTCACACCGGTTTCGCTTAGTTTCTTAGGCACCTACCGGGTAAGCGATCAGGTAACAAATGAGATTAATCTGGAGTCGTATATTGATTTTGTTGCTACACTCACCTTAGCTACCGGGGCTGTGTTTGAATTGCCTGTAGTGGCTTTCTTTCTGGCTAAACTGGGTATAATGAGTGCGGGGTTCATGAAAAAATACCGCAGGCAGGCTATTTTGGTTATTTTGATTATTTCGGCTGTGGTTACTCCGCCCGATGCCACCAGCATGATTTTAATGACGGTTCCGCTGTATGCCCTATTTGAGTTAAGTATTCTTATTGCTCAGCGGGTAGATAAGCAACGCCTCAGAGAACGGAAGGGTTAATGTAAAATCATATCGCGGTCGGTGGTGTTTCCGCTTATAATCTGAACCACTCCGGTATCGGCATACCAGGTGCTGAAAATAACATCTCCGGTACGCACATAATAATTTCCCTCCAGTATCTGCCCGAATTTAGCTTTTCCGTCAGAGCCGGTAACCTTAGTCATTAACGCATAATTGTTTTTTAAATCCTCGTAGGTGCGGTACACATACACTGCCGTGCCCGACATCACATTGTGACTTGGATCCAACACTTTTACGTTGAGGTAACCTATATACGAATAGGTATTGTTGTTGTTATTGTTTGAAGGGGTAATGGTATCGTCATCACACGATGAAACCATAAACAGGAACGGAGCGGCTAATGCAAGTATAATTTTTTTCATGGCAGTTTGTTTTAACTAACCGGCTTTAAAAACAAAGAGCGCTCCAAAAACGGAAGCGCTCTCTGGAAAAGGCTTATTTAAGCTTAAATTCTTTTTTAATTTTATCTACGTAGTCTAATTTTTCCCAGGTAAAAAGCTCCACTTTTTTGGTTATTTTTTTCCCTTCGGGGCTGGTAAATGTTTTGGTAACTGTTTCATTTTTGCGACCCATATGTCCGTACGCAGCAGTTTCGCTGTAAATGGGATTGCGCAATTTTAACCTGGTTTCAATACCGTAAGGAGTCATGTCAAAAACTTTAGAAACTTTTTGGGCAATCTCTCCATCACTCATTTTCACTTTAGCAGTTCCGTTGGTGTTTACATAAATACCCATCGGGTCTTTTACCCCAATGGCATACGATACCTGCACCAGTACTTCGCTGCACACACCTGCTGCCACCAGATTTTTGGCAATATGGCGGGTGGCATAGGCGGCCGAGCGGTCAACCTTGCTTGGATCTTTTCCTGAGAAAGCACCGCCACCGTGAGCGCCTTTTCCTCCGTAGGTATCAACAATAATTTTACGACCCGTTAAACCGGTATCGCCATGCGGTCCGCCAATAACAAATTTGCCGGTTGGGTTGATATGATATTTGATATTGCTGTTAAACAGTTTTGCGTATTTTTTGTATTTGCTCTTTACGCGCGGAATAAGAATATTGATGATATCCTCTTTAATTTTGGCAAGCATCTTTCCTTCGGCATCAAAATCATCATGCTGAGTTGATACTACAATTGAATCAATGCGGATAGGCTCGTTTTTATCATTGTATTCTAAAGTAACCTGCGATTTGGCATCGGGGCGGAGGTATTTTATCGCTTTATTCTCTCTGCGTAAGGCAGCCAGTTCAATCAATACTTTATGAGCAAGGTCGAGTGCCAATGGCATATAGTCTTCGGTTTCGTTGCTGGCATAGCCAAACATCATTCCCTGATCTCCGGCTCCCTGATCCTGTTTTTTCTTACGGTCAACACCCTGATTGATATCGGCCGATTGCTCGTGAATTGCGGAAAGTACTCCGCACGAGTTGGCTTCGAACATGTACTCGCTTTTGGTGTACCCTATTTTTTTGATTACTTCGCGGGCAATGCTTTGCACATCTAAATAAGCTTTTGATTTTACTTCTCCGGCCAATACTACCTGTCCGGTAGTTACCAAAGTTTCGCAGGCTACCTTTGAGTTAGGGTCGAAAGCCAGAAAATTATCAATTAAGGCGTCAGAAATCTGATCAGCTACTTTGTCCGGGTGTCCTTCACTTACGGACTCTGAGGTAAATAAATATGGCATGTGTTATTCCTTTTTTTAAAGGGGCAAAAATACAGGTTTCAGTTAAATATCACAGGATTAAATACAGGGGAACTGTTTTAATTATAAACGGGTGACGGTAGGTGTTTTTTCAGCACGTTTTTTCAGGGCACCCTTTTTTGCTTTGGTGTTGTAAGAGAGGGCAATATAAAACAGCTGTGCATCAATTGCCCCATAAGGGTTTACCCCTTTGTATTTAAAATCTTTATTAAAAAAGCCCGTGAGGTAATATTTGGCAATGAGATTAAACCCCTTATTCAGCTGCACTCCGGCAAAAACCGAGGGCATAAACAACTGGGTGCGGCTGCTGAACCATTCATTGAATTTTTTCTTATCCTTATCTATAAAAGTTTTTTCTTTATAGTTTAATGCCACTTCGGCCTCAGCTCCCGCAAAAAAGAACTTGCGGCTTTCCATGTTTCCTATTTTGAATGCAACCGGAATTCCAAGAGTGTACACCCTGAATTTTTTAGAAAGGGTATCGTTGTATTTAACCGAAAAGCCCACATTGCGTACGGCATATCCGGTGTACATACCGGTGTGTTTTCCAAAATCAAAATGATAGCGGGTATCAAAATGCAAAAAGGCCGAAAACCGCAACTTAATCTGCGGAGTGGTGGCAGCTGAAGTGTCGGTAAAGGAGGCAAAGGAATTAATGATTTCCCAACCGGTTGTTTTATATTTTTTTTGCGCACTTGCCGTTAACACAAGGGTAAGTGAAAAAAAGAATAAGAATGCTTTTTTCATGTAAAAGTAAATTTAAAGGTTAAGTCCTGTTTTTGTTAAAAGCTCTTTTTGTTCGGCAGTAAACCCTGCTTTTTTATAATACGCTTTTACTTGAGCAAGGTAGGCATATTGCTGCATAAAATACTGAAGCGTTTCCACAGCGGGGCCCTTAAGTCTTCCGTTGGGACTCATGGCGGCCTGTAATAAATTGGCAGCTACTTTCTCATCAAAATGATTGAGTGATTTTAAGGCGGCAAAAGCATTGTTGCGTGTTCTGAATTCAAACAGGCGGCTGCTGTAGCCAATAAGCTCATCAATGTATTTTGCCTTGTCGGTGCGGCAGGCTAGCTCCAGCCATTTAATGCGCAGGTCATGACTATGTCCGTACAAATTATCAGTGAGTTGAAGCCATTTGGTCAGCTGTGCCGGTTGCTGGTCGCCCAGTTTGGTTAAAGCCGCTTTTGTCACATTATACGAAGAGTCGCTGAGGGCTTTTTCAAAGTAAACTATCCAATCTCCTTCGGCCTCGGTATGGGCAATAGCCGATTGGCGCACATTTACATCTTTATCAGAAAAAGCTTTTACAAAAACCGGTTTACTTTCCCCGTCACGGTCTTTGGCCAGCTGATTCAATACCTCACTGCGCATGGCATGAAATGTTTCCCTGTTGTACACGTCCGAAAGCAGTGTCCGTTTTTTATCGAGCGGAAATTCTTTTAACGCCACCAGAGCATCATAACGGTCAATCATATGACTTGCTTTGATTACCTGTGCCTTCAGCTCTTCAAACGATTTTTTGAAAGTAAGCTGGCGCATGATTTCATTGCCCGGATCAAACAACACAAACGCAATTTCTTTTCCGTTTTCGTTAGGAATATTCACTGTGGTGCTGTAGCCCTGCACCCATTCTTTTACGCTTTGTTTGCTTCCATCGGTATAGTTTATTTCAAACACTACCGGCATTTTAAAATAACCCACCACATCATCAACCTGCTGCATTTGTTTTACTATTATCTGCGTAAAACGTTTGCTTCCCTTTACATCAAGGTAATTTACTTCGTAATGCGGCTCTCCGCCACGGTACAGCCATTCATCAAAAAACCAGTCGAGGGTAATACCCAGTTTATCGTGGAAAGCCATCATCAAATCATTGGTTTGAACATTTCCGTAAGCATGTGTGGTGAGGTAGTGGTTCAGTCCGCGTTTGTACTGTTCTTCACCAATTACATAATTCAACATGCCTATTACAAACGACCCCTTGGGATATACCCGGGCGGTTCCGCTTCCGGAATAAGCTACAGCCAAACGATCTTTCTTAGATGCATCGAGGGCGGCATTTTGTTCTCCGCGTTTTTGCCACTCGTAGTATTCTTCCCCGTATAGTTTACGGAAGAATTTTTTAGGATAATACGTGGCATAACTTTCCTGTAGCCAGGTGTCGTTAGGTGTGCGTGCAGTGATAAAATCTCCAAACCACTGATGCACGAACTCGTGGCAATTTACCCCAAGATAGTTTTTATCAATAAACTGGCGCTGGTCAACACCAAAAAAGTCTCCGAAAATAGTGGCGGTGGTGTTTTCCATGGCACCGTATAAAAAATCCTGTACCATTATTTGCGAATAACTTTCCCAGGGGTATTTCATTCCCGTTTCACCTTCCATAAAGTCCACCATTTGCTCGGTGAGCATCGAGGTGGGTTCTACTTTCTCTTTAAACTCGGGGTAATACCAAAAATATACAGGTGTTTTACTTTGGCTGCTTTGGGTACTTTTAACTGCATACTTACCAATGCCCAGCATTAGCAGGTAACTGGCATGAGGGCGGGTCATGCTGTAATGCCAGGTTTTAGTTCCGTTTTTATTATCCTTTACTTCCAGTTTGGTACCATTGCTCAGCACCTGATAGGCGGCATCAAAGGTTACCAGCACTTCGGTAAGCAACTTATCATTGGGGGTATCATAACTTGGAATCCAGTTGCGGTTATCAATGCCCTGTCCCTGGGTCCAGATCTGATTCCGTACGCGGTTAAAGGCATCGCCTTTATCGCTTTTTTCATCAAACCAGCCAATGAAATAAATTCCTTTGCGCGGATTACATTCATACACAAAAGTGATAAAATGTTTTTCGTCCCATCGCAGGGAGGTTTCGGGATATACCCATATACCATCTTCTACGGTTTTAAAACGCAGGGGTTTGGAATCGAGGGTTGATTCTTTTATACGAATGCCGGGTCCATCAAAAAAAACCGAATCCACCCGTTGCTGTATAACGGTAAAACTGTGTGTTACTTTTCCTTTTACCAATCCGGCAGAAGGCTCAAAGGCCACTTCTAATTTTTGGCGTTCAATATCAATATTGTGCTCGCGCGGGCTGGCATTGGGGTCGCGCACATAGCAGGCATTGGTGGTAAGTGTCTGGGCATAACTGCTGCCACATACAAGGGCGAGCATTACAAAAGCAATTTGTTTCATGGATGGTGATTAACGGCCTGCAAAATAGTAAAAAAGCGGTTACAGGTCTTACTCTGTCTCACAAATTCCACTATCTTTGATTGTTGAAAAGCAAGACACATGAAAAAGAACATGAGCGAGTTGGATAAAATACTGCGGGTTTTAGCAGCAGCCGTAGTAGTGGTTTTAAATTTTATGGGAACCATAGGAGGAACGTTGGCTACCGTTTTAATGAGTTTGGCAGCTGTTCTTTTGCTCACTACTCTTATAAACTTTTGCCCGTTGTATGCTTTGTTTAAGGTGAGTACAGGAAAAAAGCAGGAATAGATACCTGCGCAACCAACGTGAAAGCAAACGTCAATTAACTAATGAACACTGTTTTGAAAAAGGGATTTTTTCTGCTTATCTATTGTTTTACTACATCGGTAGGGCTGGCTGGCAGTATTTTGGGAGGCGAAATAACATACCAAAACCTTACAGCCGACTCGGTTATAGTCAGAATGGTTTTATACCGCGATTGCTCGCAAACACAGTTGGACAGCATTCAAAAAATTGTTTTTACCACCACAGGCTGCGCCACCAATAAAAACGACACGGCTTTTATAAAACGCAGAACTATTTCATCGGCTGATTTGCTTTGTGGCTCCGTTACCAGTGTATGCGATGGGGGATCCTTCAGCCCGGGCATACAAGCGCACGAGTATATAGATACGTTTAACCTGCAACAAGTGTTTAGTGGAGGACTTGCTGCCGCCTGTTGTAACCTACGCATTAGCTATACCCACAGCAGCCGTACTTATACCACCAATATTGCCGCGGGTTACCCTTTTTATATTGAAACCACGCTGAACAGGTGCGTGCTGAATAAGTCGGTAATATTTTTTAATAAACCGTTTTTTACTATGAGAAGTAGTGCTGGTAAGTTCCAATATACGAATGGAATTATAGAACAGGAAGGGGACTCAGTGGTATATGAATTGACACAACCAATGTATGATGCCAATAATAAAATTTCTTACATTAATGGTTTCAGGGTAGACTTAACAATTTTGTTCAATTTTCTGGGATTCCCAGATCTTAACCTTCCTTGCCCCGCAGGGATGCACTATAATGAAGCACTTGATAATTTTGACTTCACCCCAATGGGCGGGCAAAATCCTACCGTTAATTACAGGATAAACGAATGGCGCAATGTGAATGGAACCATGATAAAAGTGTCGAGTGTTATCAGAGATTTTACTTTTTTCACCAATTCCTATCCGCCTAACTTATTCCCGGCCTTTGGATTAACAAGAATGTTTACTGCTCCCTGGTGCTATGTCCCTTTCCCTCCCGATCCCGAATGCAACAGCAACTCCGAAAAATATTTCTATGTTACCGTTGGGCAGCGTATATGTTTCCATGTAATAGCAGCAGATACAGCCGCAGGAGACACCACTACCATTACCTGGAACAACGGATTGCCCGGAGCCTCTTTTGCCTCGGCCAATCAAAACGGAAGTGTATTAAAGTCTGATACCGCTTTTATTTGCTGGACACCCACCATCAACCAGTACCGCCAAGAACCTTACTTTTTTGCATTGACCCTTACGGACAAAGCCTGCCCCATAAGAAACCGTATTTCGAGAAACCAACTTGTTACAGTGGGTCCGGCTTATTTTCCGCGCAGCATTATATCTAACGGAAACGGAAATTATACTATCCGCATGGATTACCTGAGCGAAGTAACCAACCCATCCATCAGCTGGAAACTTTCGCTTAACCGCTATGGTGTTTTTGATACAAGCAATAGTGTAAACTATACCGGCAACCCCGTTAACCACCATTTTACGCAAAACGGAAAATATGTAGTGTGCTCCACCATTCAAAGCGGGTTAACGGGAGTGGCTACTTTTTACGATACCATTGTGGCATGCGATTTTTCGACCGTGGCTTTTGCGGGAAACGACACTTCGTTGTGTTTGAATAAAGCAGTAAAAATGGCAGGGTCTCCTGCGGGTGGGTTATGGAGTGGTGCCGTTTTACAAAACGATACTTTTTATGGAACGGCTCCGGGAAATTATGTGTTTGTTTACTCCATTGGTGCCGATACTTTTGGTTGTGCCCCTCTTCTCAAATCCGATACAATGCACATGACCATTCATCCTGCACCCACCCTACAAGTTAATCCGGATACGGTGTTGTGTCATGCGTTGAAATGGGTTCCTTTACACGCTGCTCCATCAGGAGGAGGTTGGCGGTCGTTAACCGGAATACCCATGAATGGAAATCTGTTCAGTGCAAATCAACCACCTGGAAAATATCCTGTTCTTTATACCGTTTCCGACAACAACTCCTGTACTGCTACCGATACGTTTTCCGTTGATATCCTATACGGAATGGCTTCTTTTAGTCCTTCGGCAACAAGCGGCAAGGCTCCGCTTCAGGTAACTTTTATAAACACCTCCGATACCCTGTTTGATCAATGGTTGTGGAACTTTGGTAATGGTCCCATAGATACTTCATCTTTAAAACAACCGAATTATACCTTCTTAATGCAAAACCGTTTATATACCGTCACCCTGATAGCTTATAATTCGGTTTATGGCTGTACCGATACAGCCTATGGAGGTGTATTTGTATTGGCAAGTTCGGTTTATTCGCCCGTTCAACTCTTTTCGGTTTATCCCAATCCGGCTTTTCAGGTTGTTTACATTGATATGGGCAAATGGGACGGAGTAAAAAAAATTATCCTCACCGATATCAGCGGTAAAAAAGTATTGGAAACCGAAACAGAAAGGGCAATAACCCAATTGGCCATCGGGCATCTATTAAGAGGAATTTATCTTTTAACCGTTTCGCTGGCAACAGGCGAACAACATATTCAAAAGCTTGTTGTCGAATAGATTGACTTCTTTTTGTTAAACAAAATTTTGAAAATATTATTCAATCCGCTACTTTCGATTCCATTCTACTACTACTTATGGCAACGAACAAACAAATTGATCATCTTTTAGAAGACAAACCAAACCCGATAAAGAAAATTATCATATCGGTGGTGGTGGTGGCATTATTTGCCTCTAACATTGTGCTTTTTCAAAAGCTGCAAAGCAAAACCGAAGAGATGGAGCAAACCACGCGCAGCATTGAAATGGTGAAACATGAAAAAGATTCACTTACCGGAGAGGTTGACCGCCTGGAAGCCGAACTTCTTACTCTGCAACAGGAGAACAGTGAACTGGATAGTCTGGTAGATGTGAAGGATGAAGAATTACGCACCAAAATTGTTTACATCCGTCAGCTTATTGCCCGTGGCGGAAGCGGTGACGGTGGAAGCTTTACCAAAGCAAAAGCCGAAATAACCAAACTGAAAGAGGAACGCGACAACTACCTGACGCAAATGGAGGAGTTGAAAGCTAAAAATGCCGAGCTGGCTACCAAAAATGCCGAATTAGGCTCTTCGTTAACAGACGCCAATTTAAAAGCAGAGTCGGCTACCAAAGAAAAAGGAATTCTGGCCGAGAAAGTAAAACTTGGTTCGCAAATGATGGCTGCTAACATAAAGGTAGATGCAGTTTCAATAAAAGGAAGTAAAGAAAAGGTGACTACCAAATCAAAGAGCGCTCAAAAATTCAGAATATGCTTTACCATTTTACAAAACCTTATTGTTGACAAAGGCCCTCGTAATATTTACGTGCGTGTGCTCGGTCCCGATAAATCAGTAATGGCATCGAATGTGAGCAATACATTTATTTACCGCGATAAAGCCACAGTGTACAGTGAGAAAAAACAATATCAGTACGACAACAAAAGCGTAGATATGTGTGTGTACTGGGATCGCACCCAGGACCAGTTGCAAAAAGGCGATTACACGGTTGAGTTGTATGACGACCTTAGCCTGATGACTAAATCAACGATTATGCTGAAATAAAGCAGCCGGAACCAAAAATATTGAAACGGGACAGGGTTAAACTTCGTCCCGTTTTTTTATTGGTTCCATGCGGGTTCAATTAAGTACATTTGATGCCGCATAAAGGATATTGCACCATTTTGAAAAAGGCCGGCATAGTTGTTTTTTTCTTTTTGCTGTTAACGGCATTGTTGCCTGCACAGGCAGGTAGTGGGATAAAACACCCGGTACGCCTTAGGCCTCCGGATTACAGTAACCTTTCAGACTGGGCGGCACACCCCTGGAAAAAGGATTTCTCCGATTCCATTCCGGGTTTTGTAACATGTGGAAAAATTGATTCGTCAGTCGATGTATTTTTTATTCACCCCACCAGTTTTACCTCTCATTTTTATCGGGCCCCCTGGAACGCTTCTTTAGACGATGCAGAACTAAATGCCAAAACCGATTTGGGTTCCATATTTAATCAGGCTTCAGCATTTAATACCCAATGTAGAATATTTGCCCCGCGATACAGGCAGGCACACTTAAAAGCATTTATTCTGAAGGAAAACCCCAAAAAAGACAGTGCCTTAAATCTGGCTTATGCCGATGTGCGGTCGGCATTTTTATATTACATGAAACACTTTAATCAGGGCAAACCGATCATTATTGCTTCGCATAGTCAGGGAACCATTCATGCCATCAAACTGATTCAGGAGTTTTTTGATGGCACTCCGCTTCAGCAAAAATTAATTTGTGCCTATTTGGTAGGGTGGCCGGTGAGGGAAACCGAGTTTAAATATATTCCACCGGGAGATTCGGCCAAGCAAACCAATTGTTATGTTACATGGAGGTCTTATAAGCACGGATACTCGGATGGTTTTACTGCAATGGTACCGGGTAAAATAACCTGTGTAAATCCCATAAGCTGGAGACGGGATACTTTGCTAACAAACGCTGCCGAGCATAAGGGCGGGGCACATAAAAACCTAACCGAAGCTTATTATGGAACAGTGCAGGCACAGGTAAATCCGGCAATGGGAATTCTATGGGTGTATGCCCCCGAGGCCACGGTGCGCAGGTATGGCAAAATAAAAAATTACCATGTGGGAGATTACAACCTGTTTTATCTTGACATAAGGGCAAATGTAGAAGTGCGCATCAATCGCTGGTTTTCACGTTAGCGCTACATACAGGCCGGAATCGCAATATAGAATGTAGTTCCTTTTCCTTCCTCGCTGTCAAACCAAATCGAGCCGTTATGTTCGCCCACAATTTGTTTTACAATGGAAAGCCCCAGTCCATAAGCGGGCTCATCTGATGTGCCGGGTCGTTTGGCCGCGCTGAATGTATCAAATACCAGTCCCCGTATTTTTTCGGGAATTCCTATTCCCTGGTCTTTAATGTAAATATGCACTCTGTCGGCCAACACCGAAGCGCCAATCCAAATTTTCGATCCCTTATAACTGAACTTAATGGCATTTACCAGGAGGTTACTCACAGCACGCCTGAAACGTTCTTCGTCAATGGAAATATCCACATCGGGCATAGAGGGAAGCAACACTAATTCTATTTCTTTTTCATCGGCACGGCTTTTCAGCAGGTCGGTTGTTACCTTTAAAAAATCATTGGTGCTTATGGGTTCCATTTTATTATCCGCAGCAGATTTTAACTTGGCAAGAATTAAAATTTCGTTGATTAATTCCATGGCACTGTCGCTGGCCTTGTTCATTAATCCCAATAGTGTTTTTACTTCCTGGCTGTTTTTAACTGCCTCTTCACTTTCAATAAGCTGGGTAATGCTTTTTACTGCCGATACGGGGTTGCGCAAATCGTGAGCGGCAATACTCAAAATTTTATCCTTCTCCTGATTCAGTTCCAGCAGGGTGGCATTATTCTCTTCTAATTGCAATTTCTGGTCTTCAATGCGTTTGTTAAGGATCTCCAGTTCGGCTGTACGGTGTCTTGCGTTTCGCCAGCTGAAAAACACCACAAACACAATAATTACCGAAAGCAAAAAGAGTACTCCGATAAGGGTATTAATGTTTTTATTAAACCGGTTTTCCTTTACCAGATTCAGCATTTGTTGTTCTTTTTCAAAACTGGTAAGCACATCATTGATATCGGAGTCGCGTTTTTCATTTCCCGCTCCTTCTTCCATCAGAATTTCCAGGTGTTCATCGGCATATTTTGCAGCATTTTCCCAATCCTTCTTCAGCATAGCCGATTCGCGTTTTAAGCGAAACATATGCTTTTTGAAAGAAGGCTCCATCCCCTGATTTTGTGAACTTTTTACAATTGCCTCCAGCGTATCAATGATTTTGTCGGCTTCATGAATGTTTTGCTGCGTAAGGTAAATATCTGCCAGATGCATTAGCGAATAGCTGGCATCTTCTTTTTGTTTAATACTGCTCAGAGTTAATACAATACTTTGCCTGTACAACGCAATAGCCTTTTCGGCATCACCCCTAAGCCAATAAACCTTAGCCATATTGCCCAGCACCACCCCTTCGGCTCCGCGTTTTGTTTTTAAGGGAAGGTCTTCACGGTTTCCGAAATTTTTTATTTCTGCCAGTGCACTGTCGTAAAACAACATAGCCGAGTCAAGGCTTCCTTCGTTGGTATAGCACAGCGCAATATTATCCAGCAGCTCCTGCTTTTTTAATACAGGAATAAAGGAGGTGTCTTCTTTGGAAATTTCGGCATAAGCTTCTGAAAAATATTTACGGGCCTCTTTGTAATACTTTTGCCGGTACAGCACCAAACCAAAGCGGTCAAACTGCCGGCTTTTGGCAACCTTGTCATCCATCATCTGACATAGTTTTATCCCAACGGAATAGTAGCGGTATGCCTGCGGAAAATTTTTGAGGAGAATATAAGTGTCGCCTTTTACAAAGTATGATTCGGCAGTAAGCGCATCAAATATTTTTTCTGTCTCCAGCCGGTCTATCAGTATAGAAATATATTCTAAAGCGGCATTGTAATCGTGGGCAAAGTGATTTAGCGCATACGCTTTGTGATAGTAATAGCGGTAAAAGTTTAACGTGGATTTATTTTCTTTTGCATGAAAGGCGGTATCAAGGTAATACTCGGCAGCAGCCAACCCATGCCGGTCATATATTGCCTCGAGGGTAGTAACGGTTTCGTTGGTAGCTACCAGATTAAGCAATTCCAGATCGTTCTTTTTTACAGGCTCGTTGCACGACACACCCGTAAGGAGTATCAACCAGCTGACAACGAAAAAAAGGCGTATAGCTTTGCAGCAATAAGGCATAGGAGTGGGTAGAATCCGCAGGCAATATAAGCAAAAGAAAACAAACCAATTATTTGTGGTTTTGGAAACCCCGGCAAAAAAAGGGCTTTTTTGTGGTGGCCTCCAGTATATTTGTGCAATGAATTTTCCTTCACAATTAATTGAACAGGCTGTAAATGAATTGTCCCGTTTTCCGGGAGTGGGCAAAAAATCGGCACTGCGCATGGTGCTTTACCTGCTAAAACAGGATGTATCATCGGTGAGCAGGATGGCAAATGCGATGGAGCAACTGCGCAGCGAAATAAAATTTTGTATCCGTTGCCACAACGTATCTGACGGGGAGGTTTGTTCCATTTGCAATAACCCCCGCAGAAACAATGAAATTATTTGTGTGGTGGAAGACCTGCGCGATGTGATGGCTATCGAAAACACGTCTCAATTCAATGGACTTTACTTTGTATTGGGTGGATTAATTTCACCGATGGATGGAGTGGGTCCCGAACTTTTAAATATCGAACATTTAATAAGCCGTATTAAAGAAGAAGGAATAAAAGAAGTGCTGGTAGCTCTTAGTGCCACCATGGAAGGAGACACCACCACGTTTTACCTTTCTAAAAAACTGCGCGATTTGGCGGTGCATATTACCACCATTTCCCGAGGCATATCTGTGGGCGGAGAGCTGGAATATGCCGATGAGGTAACTCTGGGTCGGTCTATACAAAACCGCATCCCTTACAAAGGATAACAAAGCTTACTTTATTTTATTGTATTTTTGTTTTTACACACCCATGAAACTTTCCGTAATTATTGTCAACTATAATGTGAAGCATTTCCTGGAACAGGCCCTGCACTCGGTACGCAAGGCATGTGCGGGAATTGATGCAGAGGTATGGGTGGTTGATAACCGTTCGGTAGATGGTTCGGTGGAAATGGTGCAGCAAAAATTTCCGGAGGTAAACCTCATTGCCAACCGGGAAAATCTTGGATTTTCAAAGGCAAACAATCAGGCTATTCTTCAGTCGGAAGGGCAGTATGTGTTGTTGCTCAACCCCGATACGGTTGTAGAAGAGGACACGTTTAAAAAAGTAATTGCCTTTATGGACCGCACCCCCGATGCTGGGGCAGTGGGTGTAAAAATGATTGACGGAAAAGGAAACTTTTTGCCTGAATCAAAACGCGGATTACCTACCCCGGAAGTAGCTTTTTATAAAATATTCGGGTTATCAAAACTGTTTCCCCGCTCGCACAAATTCGGGAGGTACCATTTGGGTTACCTGAGCGAAAATGAAACCCATGCCGTAGAAGTACTGGCAGGAGCATTTATGATGCTTCGAAAAAAAGCACTTGACGAAACCGGATTGCTTGACGAAACTTTTTTTATGTACGGAGAAGACATCGACCTGTCGTACCGCATCACCAAAGCCGGATATAAAAATTACTACTTTCCCGAAACCACTATTATCCATTACAAAGGGGAGAGTACTAAAAAAACCAGCGTAAACTACGTGTTTGTGTTTTACAACGCAATGGTCATTTTTGCACGTAAACATTACTCGCGCTCGCTGGCTTCTTCTTTCAGTTTTCTTATTCATATTGCCATTTATCTGAGGGCGGCCTTTGCGTTGTGTTCCCGTTTTGCAAAAGCCATTGCCATACCCCTGCTTGATGCCTCACTGATTACAGCCGGAATGTATTATATAAAAGAGTACTGGGAGCGAAACCACCGCTATGTTCAGGGAGGTGAATATGGCCCCGAGCTCATGATTTATTATGTGCCGGCTTATGCCCTCATTTGGTTATTCAGCTGCTACCTGCACGGGGTGTATGGCAAAGAAAATACCCCTCAAAAAATACTCAGGGGCATTTTTTCGGGTACCATTGTCATTGCTTTTCTGTACGCTTTTCTGCCAGAAAATATGCGCAACTCCCGCGCACTTATTTTACTGGGAACAGGATGGGCTGCTTTTGCACTCACCTTTTACCGCACACTTATCCATTTTATCCGGTTTAAAAGTTTAAATTTTGGAGAGAGTCATACCCGCAAAACCATTATTGTGGGCGATGGAGAAGAAGCCGACCGGGTATTGAGTTTACTGGAACGCTCGGGTGCCCGCACCAGGTTTGTGGGCTTTGCGGGTATTGAGGAAAAACCGCTCAACAACAATTTTTACCTCGGCAACGTGAATGAATTAAATGAAATCATCAGCATTTTTCATGTAGATGAAATTATTTTCTGCTCAAAAAATTTACCTGCACACCGCATTATTGGATGGATGACATCCATCAGACAGCAGGAAGTGCATTTTAAAATAGTTCCCGAGGAAAGTCTGTTCATAATAGGCAGCGATTCAAAAGACGCTCCAGGAGATTTTTACTCCATTGATATCAGTTTATCTTTAAATAAAGAACAATCCTTACGAAGCAAACGGATACTTGATATTGTACTTAGCCTGCTTTTCATAGGTTTTTCTCCGGTACTTATTCTATTTAATAATCCGGTGCATTATTTACGAAATCTGCTGCATGTGCTACTCGGAAAAAGCACCTGGGTGGGTTATGCAAACGCGGGAGCTGAGCCCAAACTACCTAAAATAAAATCAGGTATTCTCTCACCCCTCGATGAATTAAAAAACACCCATATTGATGCAGTTACTACCGAAAAACTCAACTTTATGTATGCCAAAGAGTATTCGGTTGAACGGGACCTGAACATCATTATTAAAAGCCTTTACAAGTTGGGCCGCGCCTGTTAATTGCTAACCAAGGGCGTGCAATGACGGAAAAGGTTGCTCCATAAAATCCGGTTGTTCATTGTATTCTTTGATAAGATGCTCTATGATTTCTCCTGTTTCATCAGGATAATTTATTAAAACAGGCTTTTGGCTTTCAGCCCACACCTGAAGCCGGTGCGCAAAGGTTTGATCGATCTTATTTACTACAGTTACTCCAATATGCTTCATTGCCTCTGCATTGCACAACTGTTCATACTGACCTGACATGGGTACTGACAACACTTTTTTCCCCAGAAAAATCGCTTCTGCCGGCCCCTCAAACCCACCTGCCGTAAGTAACCCACCGGATGAAACAAGGCTCCGGGTAAAAGCCTCATTATTTATCGGAGATACAAAAACATTTTGTGTCCTATAGCTTTGCTTACTGTGTTTGGAAAAAACTTCCCACCTGATATCGCTGATGCGATTCAGGGTTTTAACAATCAAGGTGTCGCTGTGTGCAGGAAGGTAAACAGTAATGTGTCCGCGGTTAGTTACTTCCTGTTCACGAATTTCACTGCGAATGACAGGCGTATGTATAAACCCATCGAATCGGCTGAAGTGAAAACCGATAGCTCTTGTGCACGGAGCATAACTTTTAAATATGCCCTCAGCAAAAAGATCCTTTTTAACCGGACGTGGTACTTTTTTGCTTAAATAAGCCGACTGGTGGCTGAGGGCAATGCATGGTTTTCTCTTTAGGCGGCAAGCCCATGCCGATACCGGCTCAAAATCATTTATTACCACATCATATGATTCAACCGGAAACGAAAAAATGTCTTTCAAAAAGGTAAAGGGTCTTAATTGTTTAACGGTGTCAAACATATCGACTTCACCGCGTTTGCCAAAAGTAAAACTCACACCCCGCTTTTTATATTTTACCAAATAAGGCAGATTCACATCGGCCTGTGTACCGCTTACCAGTAAATCAAGATTTCCGTATTGTTGCAGGTGAGGGATGATTTCCCTTGCCCGGCTCAGGTGTCCGTTACCCGTTGCCTGTATGGCGTACAATATGTTCATAAAGGGTGGCTATAGTTGGAATGGTTAGTTTTTCAGTTTCTTCAGCAGTTTCAGTAATAGGGTTGATATAATCCGCCTGATAGTTGAAAATTTTCCATTCTCCTTTTTCGTACTCAAGTGCCGTAAGGTTTTCAATCCAGTCTCCCGAATTCAAGTATAAAACAGATCCTTTGCTATTATTAAAAAGACGAACCTCCGGCTGGTGAATATGGCCGCACACCACGTAGTCAAACCCATTATCAATGGCTATTTCAGTAGCACATTGTTCAAAATCGCTTATAAACTTTACAGCGCCTTTCACACTGTTTTTGATCTTTTTTGAAAGTGAAATTTTTCCTTTACCAAAAGCAGAAGAAACAGCATTTACAACCCGGTTAAGCAGAATAAGGCTATCATACCCAATGGCCCCCAATTTAGCTATCCATTTAGAATGCCTCATGGTTATGTCAAAAATGTCCCCGTGAAAAATCCAGGCCGTTTTTCCGTCCAGTTCCAGTTTAAGCTTATTGTCAATCTCCAGATTTCCGATGGTAAACTCTCCGAACTTGCGAATCATTTCATCGTGGTTTCCGGTTAGGTAATAAACTTTGGTGCCATTGGCCAGCATTTTAAAAACCCGTTGCACTACTTTCATGTGTGCATCCGGCCAGTAGTATTTGCTGAACTGCCAGATATCAATAATATCCCCATTCAGTACAAGAATTTCGGGGTCAATTGACTTCAGGTAATTGTTAAGTTCTTTGGCGTGGCACCCATATGTCCCTAAATGAACATCTGAAACAACCACTAACTTAACTTTACGTTTTGTCACTACAGATTTGGTGATTAACCTGTGAACAAAATTACCGGGTACTTATTAGTGTAAGTTTATCAGAGCGTTATTAAATTGTTACAAAGGTGTTTTTGTAAGGTAAATTTTTGCCTTCCCTTTAAAGTTGTAAAACCACAACTTATCATCGTATTGGTCAACAGGAAGGTCAATGGGTTCGTACTTGTACATCCGCCATCCTTCGGGCAACTGAACGGTGAGTCCGGAAATGGTCAGGGGGGCACTTACCTCAAGCAGGGTATCGCCCTGCATATCTATTTCAACCCGGTCGCGGGCTTTCCAAAAAGCAGCATAATCAGTGAGAGAACCTACCCACGAAAATTCCTTTACCGATTCGAGCAGGTCTTTTTCAAAATCAAGTTTAGCCAGTGTATCGGGAGTAAGTGAAATAAGCATGGTGCCCTGAAAATTGGTAAGTTCATAGGCCATTTCAATGGCCTTACCCAACTGTTCTTTGAGTTGTCCGGCCGAAAACTCATCGTTAATGGTTACCGGAAATTCAAACACACCGGTTTCCGAAAAATTATCATATGCGTAGTTAAGCGGAAATGGCCGGTGGGTGTACGTACGGTTTATGGTAGTGGAAGAACTGTACAGGTACTTGCCTGCTTTCAGCAATTGTGGTAAACTTTGCGGCACCTGATAGGCAGCCGTGCGGAAACTGTTAACCGGAACACCGGCAACTCGTTCAAGCAAAAATTTGCTTACCCTCAGTTCGCCTGTAATGGTGGCGTTGTACACTTTTTTGTCGTCAAACACATAGGGAATGTAGTTGGCATAAGTTTCTTTTCCGTTACCCATGCTCAGGTAGGTGAATTTATCGGTGGCGCTAACTGTCTGGCTCCCTATTTCCATTCCCCACTCCGCCATTTTTTTCAGGTATTTGGCATTTGCCGGAGTAATAAATGCGGCACCTGCATAATCGTTTATGTACTTAGCCTGCATAAAATACGTGGCTTTTATTTTCTGGCTATGTTCAAAGTGAGCAAAATGCAATGCATTAAAAAATTGTTTCTTTGAGTTAACGTTATGCGTAAGCACCACCGAAAGTTTTTTGTTTTCGGGAATGGGAGAAATGGTAACCGCATTTTGGCAGTTTTGCTGATAAATATTTTTAAGCAGGTTCATCAGCACATCGGCCGTAGGCGAAATTTGTCCTGGGTTGCTTACCCAGATATCCTGCCTGATATTATTATAAGCCCTGTGTAAAAAGTATCCCAAATCAAGGCCGAATGCGTACGATTTTCCTTTTGCATATTGTTTTACGGTGATGGCGGCCAGATTATCTTCGTAATAGGCGATTGGTTTATTTAATGTTCCAATATAGCTGGTGGTTGCAATGGGGTCAACTCCGGCTTCTTTATTACCCAAGTGAATAATCCAGTTACCCGCATTTCCCATATGCGAATTTTCGGGCACTGTTCGCTCAAAACGTAATTCATAGCTTTTGAACTGCGGAGCCGATTTTTTAAATCCGAATACTTCGCTTATCCCTTCGCTGGTTACATTAAATGCAACCAAAACTCCACCATTGCGCGGAAACTCGGCCATAGCGCGCAGGGCCTCGGCATTTAAATACCTCCCCGAGAGCATGGGGTAAACCACTACCATCTGGTGTTTGAGTGCCGCTTTATAATTTTGGGTAACCAAAAACGGAATCCCTGCCGATTTAAATCCGTGTACCAATGCCAGCCAGCTCGAATTGGTATCGGTGAGCAAGATGGCTACCCTGCTGGTGGATCCTTTGGCAAACCGCGTCCATGGAGTAACAACTTCCTGTGGAATACGCAAATCTTCCTGTGGCCCGTTTATGGTGTCGAACCGTACAATATCGCTTTGTTTTACGTGGTAAATACCGGTTTCATCGGGATGATACAGTTTGCGGTAAATCCACCAGCCAAACAAAATCACAAAGCCTGAATAAATAATTAATTTCTTTATCAACGTAATCTAAGGTAATGCACAAACTTATCAAAAATAGGGAGTACTCCCCGTTAAATGTTCGACCAATATTTTATTTAGTGGTTGCGGGTAAAATATTTTACATAGTCTATAAATAAAACAGCAGGCATGTTTTTAATTGCCGCCTCGTCCGAAGAGCTCCAGATACTGAACATGATACGGTGGGCTGAGCCCGGAATACCTTCGTAAGTCTGGTAATAAAGCTTCCCGTCAATATACCACCTGATGAATCGATGACTTCGCTCAATGGAGTAAATATGAAACCCGTCTGATGCATCAAAGGGCAAAAAGTAACTGTTGCCATTAAGTGGCTTCTCTTTCCGTTTAAAATAATTAAAAAACACACTGCGCGTTTCAGAGCCTTTAAACTGAATGCTAACTTCATCGTGAGGTTTTTTTTCGGCTCCTACCAGCGAGGTGGTAATCATGGAGCAGGCAATTCCTTTGCCTTTGGGCACCCTCATTTTTACTTCCAGTTTGCCAAAAGCTACTTCGCGGGTACTGTAAATTTCGGCCCCCGAAATGGGTTTATCGTTATATGGTTCGGCATTCAGGGTAAGCATGAGGTGGCCCTCATCGGTTTCTACGTTTACCGGATTAAACCCTGTACTTCCATCGCCTTTAAACCAGTCGCGCTTTGTCCACAACCCTGCATCAATGCGTTCAAACCCCTCCGACCAATCCAGGCGCCATTCTTCTTTGGGTTGTTTTTCTTTAGGCTCGCTTTTTACCCTGGTTTTTCCTTTTGAGCGCGATCGCTGCAACTCCCCCTTGTGTTGCTTGCAAGCCAGCATCACAAGAATTCCCAGAAATAATAAACCGCTTTTTGAAAGGCGCATAACTTCAATGTCCGAAAATACGCGTCCTGTCAGTTTTTTCAAGTAAATTTGTTGATGTATGATCAACATTCAAAACGTGGCTGTCCTCGGATCAGGAACCATGGGTGCCGGCATAGCACAGGTTTTTGCTTCCGCTGGATATAATGTGGTGCTCTACGATATTCAGGTAGAGGCACTGGAAAAAGCTAAAAAGGTAATTGAAAAAAACCTGAAAGGGGCCGTTGAAAAAGGGAAACTCAGCCAGGACGCATTTCTCGAAACACAAAAACGAATTACAGTTACCAACAATTTTAACCTGCTCAAAGCCGAACTGGTGATTGAAGCGGTAGTGGAGCGGCTGGATATTAAATGCAAATTGTTTTCAGAAATTGCTTCCATCAATCCCCCTGAAACTATATTAGCCACCAACACCTCTTCTATTCCCGTAACACAAATTGCAGCCGGAGTGCCTCACCCGGAACGGGTGGTGGGGATACACTTTTTTAATCCCGCACATATTATGAAACTGGTAGAAATTATATCGGGTGTGCAAACCAGCGAAGCCGTGGCGCTCACTGCAAAAAACCTGATAACCGAAGTAGGCAAAACAGCGGTAATGGCTAAAGATGCTCCCGGCTTTATTGTAAACAGAGTGGCCCGCCATTATTATGTGGAAGGGTTAAAACTTGCCGAGGAAAATATTGCTTCCATTGAAACGATTGATGATCTGGCCGAGGCTTCGGGTTTTAAATTAGGCCCGTTCAGATTGATGGATTTAATTGGAGTGGATACCAATTTTTCGGTTACCAGTTCCATCTTCCAACTTTTTCATCAGGACGGAAAATTCAGGCCCAGCCGCCTGCAACAACAAAAAGTAGATGCCGGCCACTGGGGGCGCAAAACAGGAAAAGGGTTTTATACGTATGAGTAAAATTATATTAATTTTTACGGTTTTGTTATTTACTACCTGCAAGGACAAAACCACAAGCAACAGTCCTGTACCCGATGTACTGGTGGATGTGTACATAAACACTACCCTGCCGCAATATCAACAACTGAATGTTATTGGTGGATGGGCCTATTACCCGGCCGGTAACCGCGGGTTGTTTATTTATCACAATGGCCTGGATGAGGTAGTGGCTTTTGATCGCAACTGCACCTACAATGTATACGACTCTTGCGCTATAGTGAGCATGGATATTTCGGAGGCATTTTTACAATGCGGCAGTTATAAAAACTCGGTATGGATACCTTGTTGTAACTCTAAGTACAGCTTAGATGGTTTTGTTTTTGGCGGACCGGCAAGGTATGCCCTTAAAAAATATTATGTGGACCGAAACGGAGTGCAAATGCACATTTCAAGTTCTCCTTTATAACTTCAGTTTCACCATCACAGGACAGTGGTCCGAGTGCACCACCGACTGGTAAATGTCGGCATCTTCAATTTTTGGTTTTAGGGATTCACTAAGTAAATTGTAGTCTATACGCCAGCCTTTGTTGCGCGAGCGTGCAGCCGCCCGAAAAGTCCACCACGAGTAACGGTGCGGTTCTTTATGCAATTCACGAAACGAATCAACCATTCCCTGCTGTTCTATAAACCGGGCAAACCATTCCCGCTCTTCGGGTAAAAAACCCGAACTGTTTTTATTGCCAACCGGATCATGAATATCAATGGCCTCGCGGCAAATATTGTAATCTCCACCAATTACCAGGTTGGGTCTGCTTTTTCTAAGTTGACCGATGTAATTGCCAAAAAAATCCAGCCACTTCATTTTGTATGCCTGTCGTTCGTCTCCGCTCGAACCCGATGGGATATATACGCTGATAACAGAAAGGTCACCAAAATCGGCCCGAATGATTCGGCCTTCCCTGTCGTATTCCGTATCATTAAATCCGTATTCTATATGGTCGGGCTGCTTACGCGAAATAATGGCTACTCCGCTATACCCTTTTTTCTCGGCCGAAAACCACCAGGTTTTGTAGCCTATTAAATCAAACAGCATTAAATCCACCTGTTCGGGCGAAGCTTTGGTTTCCTGAAAGCAATACACATCTGCACTTTCGCGCTGCATCCAGTTTACCAGTCCTTTGCTCATGGCCGAGCGTATGCCATTTACATTGTAGGAAATAATTTTCATTTTTTACGTGCGTTTTACTTTTTCAAACATACGTCATGCAACTCTTATTGCGTAACTTTGGACTTGATTAGTTATATGTGTTTACGCAAAATTTTTATTTCCCCCCTGCTACTTTTATCCCTGCAGGCAACGGCCCAAAACAATGAATACCTTTTATTTTTAAAAAACAAGGGAACCGCTGTATCCGAAAAAAATGTAGCTGCGGCACTTTCTCCCTTAGCGATAAATAAACACAAACAGCGTGGCATTGCTTTTTCCGAAACCGATTTGCCGGTGAACTCTGTTTATGTTGAAGCCATGCGGCAACAGGGCGTGGTGGTACACCTTGCCTCGCGCTGGCTAAATATGGTACATGTTACTACTTCCTTTTCGGCCGAAGAGTTGAAGCAAACATTTCCGTTTATTCAATCGGTACAACCATTTCAAAACGAAGTTGCCCATACCCGAAACGAAACAAATGCGCAGCTCACTACTGCCGGTTTTGGCAATAGCGCCCCTCAAAACAATATGCTTAATCTTCAATGCCTGCATCAAAACGGATTTACCGGACACGGAGTGTTTGTGGCTTTTTTTGATATTGGTTTTTCAGGCATTGATACCATCAGGGCTTATGATTCGGCACGGGTGCAAAACCGTTTTGTGGCCAACCGCAATTTTGTGAATCCCGATAAAAATGCATTCACCAATCACTACCATGGCTCACTGGTATTTTCAACGGTGGGCGCTTTGTGGCCCGACACGTTTACAGGGGTGGCACCCGGTGCCGATTTTGCTTTTGCTGTTACCGAAATAAATAATACCAACGATGTGCATCAGGAAGAATTAAACTGGCTGGCCGCGGCCGAGTGGGCCGATTCGTTGGGAGTAGATATCATTAATTCATCGTTAAGCTACCGCACATTTGCCGCGGGCGAAGGCGATTATACCGATGCACAAATGGATGGTAAAACAGCCATTGTTACCAATGCCGCCCGCTGGGCTGCTGCCAAGGGAATGATTGTAGTGAACAGTGCAGGCAACGAGGGCTCGGCTAAAGCCACCACCATTTGTGCTCCCTGCGATGCCGACTCCATTTTGTGTGTGGGCAGTGTGGATGCCAATAAACAATACCACAGCATGTCTTCAGTGGGGCCAACAGCGACCGGAAAAATAAAACCCGATGTAACGGCAATGGGGGCTAATGCTGCCTGTATAAGTGATGCCGGATATATTACATTTACCAGCGGCACTTCCCTTTCGTCTCCACTTATTGCCGGGCTGGCTGCCTGCCTTAAACAGGCCAATCCGCAACGAAGCAGCTGGGAAATTATGCGCGCCATAACTGTAAGTGGAAATCATTTAAACAACCCCGATAATTTTTACGGGTATGGTGTGCCCGATGCCTGCCGTGCCGACTCGCTCTTGAAAACGTATAACGGAATAAGCCGGGACGCAGCTGAACTTAAAAAGCGGATTCAACTGTACCCTACCATTGTCACCGATAACGTATCTATTGAACTTTTCGACCCAACACCTTCCATTGGAGCATTTACTGTGATTGATATAAGCGGAAGAAAACTGATGGAAACAGCTATCAGCAATAAAGCGCACCAAACTATTTCACTTGAGAACCTGCCTCCCGGATTTTACCTGCTGCAGGTAGAAATAAACACACAGCCTTTTTATTTCAGAATAGTGAAAAAGTAATACTAAGCAAAACGGATCCATTCAAAGTGCTTTAATTATGTAGGTCAACAACCGGGTATAAATCGCCTTCACGGTAAAGCAGAGGTTTATCCCAGTTTTAATTTGAGCACATAATCATCGCAAATAGTATCGCCAAGTTTAAATTGCCTGATGCCGCAAATTTCCCAGCCAAAACCCTTATAAAAATCGAGTGCGCGCTGGTTTTGCTGCCATACTCCCAAAAACAGCCAGTCAAATTTTTCCTGCACCATGGCTACAATAGCCTGGTGCATGAGTTTTTTCCCAATGCCGGTTCCAAGATAGTCTTTTAGTACATAAATTTTTTCCAGTTCGGCTACTCGCCCTTCGGGTAATTCTGGGGGCTGCACATTTTTAATTAGTTTGATATAGCCTGCCGGCATATCGTTGTCCAGGGCCATGTAATACATAATGGCGGGGTTGGTAAGGCAGGCACTTATCTTTTCAGGGTTATAGGCATGGGCAATATACTTTTTCATATCGTCTTCGGTGTGAAACGTATGAAAGGTATCATAAAAAGTGGTAGCACCCAGCAGCGATAATGCCTCTGCGTCCTGAGGGTTTGCCTGCCGTATGGTAATCGACATTATTGGTAATACTTATTTAATGTAATTTGTTCTTCAACCACCTGCGGCACCAGGTAGCGAATGGATTTTCCTTTTTTTACCGCCTTGCGAATAAAGGTGGATGAGATATTGAGCAGCGGAACGTCAAACACCACTACATTGGGATGGTCGGCCAACTCGGCATTATCAAAACCTTCTCTGCGGTACACAAAAATGCGGTAGGTGTCGAGCAGGGTTTCGTAGTCTTTCCAAAGGTGCAGCGAGTGCAGGTTGTCGCCACCCATTATCAGCGTAAACCGATGTTCGGGGTATTTTTGCGCAAGCTGTTGCATGGTGTTAATGGTGTACGAAGGCCGCTCCAGGTTAAATTCAAAATCGGATGCCACAAAACGCGGGTCCAGCGCAACTGCATCCTGTACCAATTGCAGTCGGGCAGATGCATCAAGTAAATCGCCCTTTGCTTTGAGAGGATTATGTGGCGATACCATAAACCATATTTTTTCAATATCGCTGTATTCAGTCATATGGCTGGCAATAACCAAATGGCCGGTGTGGGGTGGATTAAATGAGCCGAAAAAAAGACCTATATGCATACAATTACAAAGGGGCTGTAGTTAAAAAATCCTGAAGCAGTTGTTGTGCTTTTTCAAAGGTTTCATCTAACCGGTCGTTTATGAGAACCACATCAAACTGCGGCTCAAACTGCAATTCGGACAACGCTTTATTAATGCGTTTTTCTAAATCCTGTTCGGTTTCGGTGGCGCGGGCCCTTAACCGGTTTTGCAAAACGGCAACAGACGGAGGTTTAACAAATACGGCCAGAGCGGTGCGGCCCCAGATGCGTTTTAAGTTTAATCCGCCTACCACGTCTACATCAAAAACAACTACTTTTCCCTCAGCCCAGATGCGTTCTACTTCGCTGCGCAGGGTTCCGTAATACGTACCGGGATACACTTCTTCATATTCGGCAAATTCGTTGTTTTGCACACGCTGTAAAAAATCGGTTTTGGTGAGAAAATAATAATCCTTTCCGTTAATCTCGTTGGGGCGTGGCTGTCGCGTGGTGGCCGAAACAGAAAAGGCAAGGTTGCTGTTGGTGCTGAGCAAATGTTTTACTATAGTGGTTTTGCCCGAACCCGATGGAGCTGAAAAAATAATAACCTTACCCGTGCTCATACTACGTTGTTCAATTGTTCTTTTATTTTTTCCAGCTCATCTTTCATCTCTACAATTTTTTTCTGTATAGGGAAAAAGTTGGCTTTGGCTCCCATAGTGTTTATTTCACGACCCATTTCCTGAGCAATGAAACCAAGTTTTTTACCGGTGGAGTTTTCTTTTATAGTCTGCAAAAAATAATCACAGTGATTTTTAAGCCGCAGTTTTTCTTCGGCAATATCCATTTTTTCGATGTAGTAAATAAGTTCCTGCTCCAGGCGGTTAGCATCAATCTGGTCCTTGGCCAGCATATTTTCCAAATCACCCTGTATGCGGTCGCGCACGCCTTTCATGCGCTCGGGTTCCAGAGCTTCTACCTCGTCACAAAGCATATTAATGCGACTAACCATCGCGCAAATTTCTTTCTCGGTAAGTGCGCCTTCCTGTTTTCTGAAAAGTTCAAATGCTTCCCAGGCATTCATCAGCACACTCAGTATTTCCTTCCATTCGCTTTCGCTCAGTTCTTTTTCGGTTGATTGCAGGGCATTGGGAATATTAAACAGGGAGCCGGTGAGCGAACCTTTTGGTACACCCGCTTTGCTTTCAAGAGAATGAATTTCTTCGAGGTAAAAACCTACCACCTCTTTGTTTATGGGCTGTAATAAATCACCGGGGTTTTTAAACTCCAGATTTACTGAAAGGGTAACGGTACCACGTTCGAACAGCTTACCAAAAGTAGTGCGCAGTTCGGCCTCTTTATTCAAAATGATTTTAGGGGTGCGGAGGTTTATTTCCAAAAATTTTCCGTTGAGGGCTTTTATCTCTGCCTTCACATTAAATTTTTCAAAATCACCGGTGGCTTGTCCGAAGCCTGTCATTGATCTAAGCATGTTGTTTTGTTGGTTTACTTACCAGATACACTCCGGCAAATATCAATAATGTATAACTAAACTTTGCTATAGTAAGCATATCCTTTTGCGAAAGTACCGCAATAAGCGTAGCCAGAACCGGTTGCAGGTAGATATACGAACCCACCAGTGCGGGAGTGGCATAACGCAGGGCCCACGAATTGAGCAAGTAGGTGAGAAAGGTGGTTCCCACCACCACAAAGGCCAATTGCCAGTAAACCTTTACCGGCATGGAGGCCCATTGAATTTGTCCAAACTCCTGCCACCCGAACGGCAATACAATCAGGGTTCCGAATAAAAAAGTCCATTTGCTTACGGTAACTGGTTTGTATTTTAGCAACAACGGTTTTGAATAAACTAAGTAAAAAGAATAGATAATAGCATTAACGGCCACCATCAAATCTCCCCGTGCGGTTGATGAAGAGAAATTGAGTTCGCGTCCGCCAATAAGCAATGCGGCTCCCGTTGCGGCCAGTAAAATACCAAAACCTTTGGCCGCGGTAATTTTTTCGCGAAGCAACAGGGCGGCAAATACCACTACAAAAATGGGCGAACAGGTCATAAGCACAGCTCCGTTTATGGGAGAAGTGAGGTGGAGCCCGTTAAAAAACAGGAGCATATTAAATCCCACTCCAAACATGCTGCATACAAAAAGGCGCTGGAAATCTTTTCTGTCGGTGACTTTTTTGTCTCGCACAAAAAGGGAATGTGCTATAAAGAACAGTACTGCCGCCACTGCCACACGGATAAGAATAAAAGCTGATGGCTCCACATAGCCATTCATCACCTCTTTGGCAATAGTAAACGTGGCAGCGTAAAGAGCCGAAACCGTGAGCAGCGATAAATGTACCTTAAGGGTGGTGTTCACAGGCGCGAAGGTAACGCATTCATGCTGCAAAACAGGTTTTGAAAAGACAGCCGGGCGGTTACAGTGCATGGTAATAGGTTTTCCCTTATCTTGCGGGTCTTATTTTTAATCATTGACATTTTCTGATTTTCATTTTCAACCCTCGGTAGTACTCGGCCTTGCAGATATGGGTTTTGATTCGCCCACACCTATTCAGCAGCAGGCCATTCCATTAATAATGGATGGATGTGATTTGGTAGCCTGTGCACAAACCGGTACGGGTAAAACGGCAGCCTACGTGTTGCCGGTGCTCGATAATATTTTGTACCACGACCACCGCGAATTGAGTACCCTGATAATTGCACCTACCCGGGAACTGGCTTTGCAAATAGATCAGCAGATAGAAGGACTGGCTTACCATACCGGTATTAATTCCATCGCTATTTACGGTGGAGGAGATGGCAATGCCTGGGAGCAGCAAAAAAAGGCCATGATGAAAGGGGCCGATATTGCCGTGGCCACACCGGGCCGTTTAATTTCACTCATCACTACCCGGCATATTGATTTAAGTGCGATTAAACATTTAATTCTGGACGAAGCCGATCGTATGCTGGATATGGGATTTTACGAAGACATTATGCGCATTGTAAGCTATCTGCCAGCCGAGCGGCAAACATTACTGTTTTCAGCAACCATGCCACCCAAAATAAGGCAAATGGCTTCGCGCATTTTAAGAGACCCAAAAGAAATAAGCATAGCCATTTCAAAACCGGCCGAAGGAATTACCCAATTGGCTTATTCGGCATATGAAGAGCAAAAAGAAGGATTGCTTAAACATATTCTGGCACACAGCGAAGCTGACTCGGTTATTATTTTTGCCTCTACCAAAGAGAAAGTAAAACAGCTGGATGTATTGCTGCGCAGGTCAAAATTACCCTGCAAGGCTTTTCACTCTGATCTGGAACAACAGGAGCGCGAAATAATTATGCGGCAGTTTCGGAATAAAGAATTACGCATTTTAATCGGTACCGATATTTTATCTAGAGGAATAGACGTAGATGGTATAGGGCTGGTGATTAATTTTGATGCACCACCCGACCCTGAAGATTATGTACACCGGGTGGGCCGTACCGCGCGGGCCGATGCAAAAGGAACGGCTATCACCATTATAAGTCCGAGAGATCAGTACCGTTTTCACCAGATAGAAAGTTTGATAGGATATGAGGTGAAAAAGGAGCCGCTACCGACTAAATTGGGCGAAGCCCCTGTGTATAACCCAAAGGTAAAACCACCATCAGCGGGCAAAAAAAACTTCAAAGGCTCCCGGTCGGGGCGCGGGAAATTTACAAAAAAGTAATTTCCGTCTAATTAGCTTTTATCAGCTGACTGATTACCGGAACCCCCTGACCTTTCTTAACCATCACATAATACACTCCGGGTTTAAATGAACTGATAACAATATTGAATTTGTTGGCACCCGGTTCACCGAATGTGGTTTGGTTGTACACCTCAATACCGTTGGCATTCACAATGCGCACCTGTACCTGCTGATAGGTGTCGAGTTTTACTTCAAATCGGATATCACTCACAGCGGGATTTGGCATTATTACCAGGGGTTCGGCAGGCATCAGCGGTTTTGATTCTTCGCGTGTTTTATCTGTTACCAAATCGCTGTAATGATCAATAGTACCTGAGTTTCCGGAGCCAATTTGAACGGTTGATTCTTTAGAGGTTGACGGATTAATTACTTTATAATATCCGGGAGGAATTTCAGTTTGGCCCCGCATCAGGTTCCCGTACATGTCGGTTTTAAAAGTACCCACCACATTATTATACCTGTCAACAAGGGTTACGTAAACTCCACCGGTATCAACGCGGGTTGAAGAGGCAGTCATATCCAGCGGGTCAGATAAGGGTATTTGCTGTAAATGAATATCGAATAACCGGTTGTTTTGCTGGTTGCGGTCGTCAAGTACAATGCGGTCGGCATCTTCGCTCAAAGTTACGTTTCCAAACCAGGTAGGAGTATAGCGCGAATTGCCGTTTTTCTCAGCAAGGATCATGTATTTCCCATTGGGAAGCTGAGAGAACTGGTAATTACCCGAGGCATCGGTTTTGTGCAGCGAATACAGCTCGTATTTATCGCCCGATGCTGTTTGCCTGTACAAAGAAACAACCGCATCTTTTGAAATAAATAATTCTTCGAACACAGTTCCTTTAATTGTTTTTTCAGATTTTACCGCCGAAGCAGCATAAGTAAGCACTGTTTCATAGTTACAGGAAGACTTTCCTTTCACCATTACATCAAGTCTTACCTCATATTCGCCAGCTTGTTGATATTGATGCGATGGATTCATCAGGTTGCTGTAGGTGCCGTCACCAAAATTCCACAAAACTTCTGCGCCATCGTTCATGCTGCTGGTGTTTATAAAGAACAACTCTCCGGTATACGAGGTGTAAAAATCAAAACCTGCTTCACAACCGGTAATTTCTGCCGAAGAAACAAGGGTAGGGTTAACACCACTTAAGGGAGTGCTAATCATTGCTTCTTCAGTTAAAAGAACCTGGCTTTTAAAGTTTGCGTTTACCGCTGTTTGTGATGAGGAAACAGCAGTTGTAGAATTGCTTGTGGTTATGAAGCGTACGTTTGAAGGAGAAGCAGGTTTTGCCGAAGAAACGGGTGATTGCAACACAGGGGCGGGTTTGCTTTCAAAAGCTGGCATTAAATTTTTCCGATTGTTTTCAGAAGAGAAAAACCAAATGCCTGCCAGGGTAATGGCTACTACCGACAAAATAAGTGGAAGTAATCGGTACAGGCGGATGACCCGGTCTTTTTTCTGATGTATTTTATCAATCAGCCCTTCATCAGGATCATCACAGAAGTCGTACAACTTCTGATGAAGGAGTTCATCAAACTGATTTTGCATATTACTATTCATTATAATCTAACTTTTTCGATTTAATTTTATTGGCCAGATGCTGGCGGGCTCTGGCTAATTGTGATTTGGATGTTCCTTCTGAAATACCCAGCATTTCACCTATTTCCTGATGAGGGTAACCCTCAATTACAAACAGGTTAAACACGGTGCGAAACCCATCGGGCATGGCCTGTACCAAACCAATAAGCTCGTTGGCCGATATGTTTTTTATAATCTGGTTATCGTATATCAGTTCTGAAGCAGCATCAATATCTGTTTCATTGGTAAACTTCAGTTGTTTTTGAATATGATTGATGGCTGTGTTTACCGCAATCCGTTTTATCCAACCCTCAAAAGAGCCATCGCCCTTAAAATTTTTCAGGCCAAGAAAAATTTTCACAAAACTATCCTGAACAATATCCTGAGCATCCTCGCGGTTTCGGCTGTAGCGCATGGCAATACCCATCACCCTTCTGGCAAAACGTTTGTAAAGTTCGTTTTGTGCAGAAACCTGATTGTTCCGGCAAAGAACAATCAACTCCTCATCACTTAAAGTTTGGCCGCGGGTACTCAATTATGAAGTGAGGTTAATTACTGATAAAGACCACGGAACAAGAGGAGAGGTTGTATGTAGGGGTATTATTTTCACAACCGGATACGTAAGACGCTATAAATCAAACAAACAATTTGCCTTGCTTATTGGGCAATTTTGCTTTGGGATAAACTTTTACTAATAAATAAGGCTATCGATGCTTTTATTTGCACCTGTGCCTGTAGCAGCTCAGTTAATTATTCTGGCTTATTTTTTAGTACTGGTTTTAACAGCCTTTGTACGAAGAAAAACTACCGATTCATCGTCCGACTTTATACTTGCCGGCCGCAAGGTTACGCTTTTTCCGTTTGTGGCTACGCTTGTATCCACCATGTATGGCTGGGTGCTGGGAATAGGCGAACTGTATGCACAGCACGGTGTTTCCGCCTGGCTGTTTTTAAGCCTTCCGTATTCGTTGTTTTCGTTGGTATTTGCGTTGTTTTATGCGAAACGAGCGAGGGAAGGAAAATTCACCACCCTTTCGGATTTACTAAGGCATCATTACGGCAACAGGGTGGCTACCATCGGAACGTTGCTTATTTTACTCATTACCGCTCCGGCCATGTACCTGCTCATGACGGCTCAGGTGTTGCATTTTATCTGGGGATGGAACATGGTGTGGTGTATTATTCTCGCTACTCTTTTTTCAGGTGGATACATTTTAAAAGGCGGATTTAAAACCGTGGTGAAAACAGATTTGCTTCAGTTTATTTTCATGTTTACGGGATTTGCAGCTATCGTCATCAGCCTGTTTGTTACTTACGGAACTTCTCCGTTTCAAACAATCAATCCCGATTTACTGCACTTTCATTTACCCAAGTCGTATTGGTATATTGGTTCCTGGTTTTTATTTGCCGCGGTGGTATTGGTTGATCCCAATTACCACCAGCGAATTTATTCGGTTAACAAACCCACTACGGCACAAAAAGGATTGGTGATAAGCGTACTTTGCTGGACTCTGTTTGACTTTCTGGCAGCCACTGCGGCACTTTATGCTATGAGTTTGTTACAGCATTCAGGCTCGTTGTTCCTGCCATATCAGCTTTACCTGGTAGCCGGACAACAATTTTTGTCTCCGGTACTCATGGGACTTTTTTTTACCGGATTGCTGGCTACCATTGTTTCAACAGGCAATAGTTTTTTGTTTACCTCAGCTTTAAGCATCTCAAAAGATTTATTGCACGCCAACAAAAAATACCTGTGGTTAAGCGTTGAGCAACTCACGCGTTTTTCACTCATAGCGGTGGGTGTGGCCAATGCGCTGCTTTGTGTATTGTACAAAGACAGTTCGGTGGTTGCCATTTTTTTTGATTTCACTCCCTACGTATGTGCCGGACTGCTGATACCGGTTTTGTTTTCATACACCCGCTTTAAAATAGAACCTTCGTGGGTGTTTTGGCAAATGTTGCTGAGCGTGGTTTTTACTTATTCCATAAAATTGTACAGGGCGGGTAAAAATGGACTTTGGCAAGAAGTGAACGAAGTGTATTTTGGGGTATGTTTTGCGCTGTTGTTTCACTTAGTGGTTTTAGTTTTTTCTAGTGATGGGCGTTTTTCCGGTAAGAACCCTCACCCCTAAAGGCAAATGGCTGGTGATGCTGCTCAAAGGTATATTTGGGCTGGTGCATTTGTTTAAGAAAAAAAGCTGGCGTTTCCCATTGGTAAATTTTGAAGAAAACCCGTTCACCATGGGCGAGGCAGGGGCCGTTTACCTGGGGTATAAATATTATTTGAAACCGCATACCGAGGCCACTGAAAATTCGGGACTCGAAAACTATTTTCGATCGCAAAAAATAGATTTTACCGACAAAGATTTTAATGAAGAAACATCCTGTACGCTTCATGCCGGAGGCGACCTGATGCCTTACCGCCTTGTGAATAAACAATCGGCAGCGAATTTATGGGACGAAACTGGAGATTGGTTTTTTAATGCCGATATGGTTTTTGCCAATCTCGAAACCCCTTTTAAACAATCGAAGAAGGCACAACTGGTACCCGAGGTGATGCTGAACGATATGTATTTTAACTGCTCACCTGAAATGTTCAGTATTTTTAACGGAAACGGAAAGTACAAAGGATACGATGTGCTGAGTGTAGCTAATAACCACTCGATGGATATGGGTAAAAAGGGACTTTTTCAAACGCTTGAATTTTTAAAAGAGAACAACATTGCCTGGTGTGGTGCCGCCATGAACGAGCATGCCGTTGATGATTTTCCGATACTGGAACGAAACGGAATTAAAACCGCATTTATAGCCGCAACCTATTCGTTAAATAAACTTTCAACCCCAGCCGGAAAACCCTGGCTGGTGAATCATTTTCCGCTTAACGTACCCGGATGCGACTTGTCGTTTATAAAAATGCAATGCGCGACAGCACGGAAACGGGGTGCCGATTTTATTGTTCTCTCTCTCCATGCGGGTAATGCGTATCAGGCCTATCCATCGGCTCATACGGTTGAGTTGTTTCATCGCGTATTTAATGAATGCGGAGCCGATGTTATTCTTGGTGGCCATCCGCACAATGTGCAACCAATGGAAGTGGTAACGTTTACCGATCCTAATACCGGTGAAAATAAAAAGGGGTTTGCCATTTATTCATTGGCCGATTTTGTGGCGTATGATATTTTTACCTGGTGCCATATGCCGGTAATGCTCGAATTAACTTTTAGCAAAGGAACAAAACAGGGTAAACCATATAAAATGATTAGCGGGGTAAAAATATTACCGCTATATATGCATTATAACTCAGCGGAAAAATCCCTGCGGTTTATTCCTTTACAACGGGCGCTGGCTCAAAAAAACAATTTCGATAGCGAGGCGCAATCTGAGTTAACTGAATTGGAGAAATTCTGTTTCAACCATTTTTTGCCCGAGGCATATGACCATCTTTGGGCTAAATTGTGATCCTGCTTTTCAGTGAATTAGAACTATTTTTCAATTTTCTTTTTACCTTGGGCAACTTTTAATACCTCAGTTGCATTTTAGCAGTTGAAGCACATGAAACATTTTACAGCAGCATTTGTGAAATTATGTAAGAAAGGCGACCGTAAAGCACAGCGGGAACTTTTTGAAACGCTGTATGCTTCCATGTTCAGGGTAAGTCAGCGCTATATTCCGCAACATACCGAAGCCGAGGATTGCACCATGCGCGCACTGATGCGGATGTATCAACGCCTACCTGAATTTGAATTTAACGGAGAGCACAGTTTATTTATGTGGGTGAGAAAAATGGTAGTGAATGAAGCATTGATGGAATTGCGCAAGAAAAACAGTTTTTACCTGATGACGGAGGAAACCGTTGCAGAAATTCCTGATCAGAGCGATGTGCTGCAACAGATGCATGCCGAAGAACTGGTTGAGCTTATTACCCAATTGCCTACAGGTTACCGCACCGTTCTGAATCTTTTTGTGGTGGAAGGATACGCACATAAGGAGATTGCTGAAATGCTTGGCATAACTGAAAGTACCAGCAAAACCCAGTACCAAAAAGCAAGAGCACGACTGAAAAAAATGGTTGAACAACATGGATGGAGGAGTTATGGAAAACTTGGAGAATAAAATTATACAGGGGAAAATAAATTCATTGGACAGCCTGCCCGAAGGTTACCAAATTTCACTGGCCGGTAAGTGGGAACTGATTGAAGCTTCTCTGGAAGGGAAGAAAAGTAAAAAACCTTTATGGTATTGGAGCAGTGCAGCTGCCATACTGTTGTTGGCCGGTGCTTTTTGGCTTACCCTAAAACCTGAGCAACCCCGAAATATGGTGCAGCAGGTTGAGGAAAATAAAAACAAACCGGTGGCCGTAAATACCGAAAAACAACAAACCAAAGTGGTTATTGAAAAGAAAGAAAAACATCGGTCAAAACTTAAAGGAGGAAATAAAAAACAATCAATAGTACCGGTGGTCGATCAAATCATTCCCATAGTTGCGGTATCTGTAGATTCGGTTGCTCCGGCTGCGGCAAGGCAGGAAAAGCCGCTTGTGGCAGAAGTGCGAAAAACAAAACCGGCTATACAGGTGGTTGATTTTACCGACACTATAAAACCACAGGAATGGGTAGCGGTAACCAATTCAACCAAACCCAAATTCCGGTTTACCATTGGTGCACTTGCAAGAAGCGCAAAAAATAAAAGCAGTTTCGACTCTCCGCTGAAGCTGCACACAAATTTTTAAAGAACTAAATTTTTATTATTATGAAACATATACTTTGGATGTGCTGGGTTTGTATTGCCCTTCCGTTTAGCTCCGTAGCTCAGAATGACGATCACTTAACCTTTAACGACACACTGGTTGTAAAACTTACCGGTCAGACACAGGTGCGAATTATCGGTGAATCGATGCTTAAAATAATAGCCTATACTCGGGCAGATTCGTTAAAAAATATTTTCATGAACGATTTGAATGCGGCATTGAATAAATCAGAAAACAAACAACTCCCGGTTAAGGTGTTTTACCTTGTTCATCCCAACGGAAACCGCAGGTTGAAAATGAAACAGGAAGAATATGCAGACGAAACGTTTGAACTGAGCAAAGAGGCATATGCCATGAATGAAAACCTGCCAAGACACGAATTGAATCTGTTTGATTTAAGTAATGGAATGGTGATGCAGTTTTATGTAAACGACACCATGGGTTTGAAAGAAATAGCTGACCTGAATTTACTGGCGGCTATCAATTTTGCATTGGCAAATAAAAAGGAAGTAAAAAGAAACTACCGTTACGATATGGTACAGCAATTAGACGGTTTTAAAGAAGTAAGTAAGTTCCGAACCCATTATGAAACAATTGAACTGGTCCCTAATGCCGGGGTAATGATGGTTGGCAATATTCCAACCCCAATTGTTGGGGCGTCATTACAATACCATTACCGCAACAAATACAATCAGGATATTTTTAAGACAGGAATAAAAATGAGCGGATATTTTTTCACTGATTTCAGCGGGGGAAAGTTTAATAAAGTGTATTCAAATACCGGCTACGACTTATTTTTTCTGGTTAATGCAAGTCCACGGTCAAAAGAGTCTTTTTCCTATGGACTTGAGGGTGGGTTTATAACCAAAACGGCTAAATCGGATGGTGTATTTAAGGGGAATCCGGGCCATTTCGGATTTTTGCTTGAGTACAAAGGTTTCCAATATTCCTTTGGGTTTATTCATTACAGCAAACAACATGGCATACCCACTATCGGAGTTAAACTTCCTTTCTAATGCCATAGAGTATAAGCAAAGTAATGGGGAGGGAGCATTGCTCCCTTTTCTTTTTATATAAACCGCGGAAACTGCAACGGGTTTTGTTCGTGCATCATTTCCATCACCAGTTCTACCAGTTGCTCGGCATTTGATTTGGAGAAGTAATCTCCGTCAGTTGCATAAGCCGGGCGATGGTCTTTTGCGGTGAGTGTGCGCGGGGCACAATCAAGCCACTTGTATCCGTTTTGAATTTCGAGAACCTGCTGCATCATAAATGCACTTGCTCCTCCCTGCACATCCTCGTCAAGAAAAATTACCTTATTGGTTTTCTTTAATGATTCCACAATAGAATGGCCGGTATCAAACGGAAGCAAACTTTGTACATCAATCAATTCGCAATGCACATTCATTTCTGCCAGATGCTGGGCAGCTTCTTCGGCAATGCGGCAGGTGGAGCCATAGGTAATAATGGTAACATCCGTTCCGTTTCGTAGCACTTCCGGTTTGCCGGGGATAACGGTGTACTCTCCTAAATTGTCAGGCATTTTTTCTTTGAGACGATACCCGTTAAGGCATTCAATAATTAAGGCCGGTTCATCGCTTTTGAGCATGGTATTGTAAAAACCTGCCGCCTGAGTCATATTACGCGGAGTGAGCACGTACATACCGCGAAGGGAATTCAAAATCATTCCCATTGGGGAGCCCGAATGCCATATTCCCTCTAACCGATGGCCTCTGGTACGCACAATAAGTGGTGCTTTTTGCCCGCCTTTGGTTCGGTATTGCAGGGTGGCTACGTCATCGCTTAAAGGTTGCAATGCATAAAGCAAATAATCCAAGTATTGAATTTCGGCAATGGGGCGAAGGCCGCGCATGGCAGCACCTAATCCCTGTCCGATAATGGTGAGTTCGCGAATTCCGGTGTCGAATACACGTGTTTCTCCGTATTTCTCCTGTAAGCCGGCAAAACCCTGATTCACGTCCCCTATTTTTCCTACGTCTTCGCCAAACGCGAACACACGCGGGTCTTTTTCGAATACTCTATCAAAAAACGCCTGCATTATTTCACGCCCGTCAACGGTTTTACTATCCTCCGAATACAGGGGGTTCACTTCGGCTACTTTAATGGCCGATGCAGTAGAGTTGCTGTACAAATAAGAACTGTAACGCTCTTTGTTCGTTTCAATTTGCTGTTGGCGGAACTCTATCAGTTCGTTTCGGTAAGTGTGGTTTTCGCCATACGAAATGCGAAGGGCCTTATCAATAGCCACCATCATATCTTTACGTACAGGCTCGGTAATTTTTCTGAGGTCGGCAGCAAGCTTACGTATGTCTTCTCCGTTTGTACTCACCGAAGCCAATTGCTCTATCATCACACAGGCTTCGGCAATATCATTTTTTATAGGGGCGAGGTAATTTTCCCATGCCGATTTTTTAGCCACATTCACAAAAATTTTGGCATCCTCTTCCAGCCGGTTCAGTTCCTGTTCGGTGCTCAGTCCGCTGCCTATAATCCATTGCCTGAATTTAAGTATGCAATCGTTTTCCAGTTCCCATTGTAAACGTTCTTTACTTTTGTAACGTTCATGCGAACCCGAAGTTGAATGACCCTGGGGTTGGGTTAATTCTTTTACATGCACAATGGCCGGAATATGTTTCTCGCGTGCCTCTTTTGCCGCGGCTTCGTACACACGCACCAGCTCGGGGTAATCCCATCCGTTTACCCGGTAAATATTGAATCCTTCTCCCTTGTCGTTTAGCTCAAATCCTTTTAAAATTTCTGAAATGTTTTGTTTGGTAGTTTGGTATCTGGCATGAACCGAAATTCCGTATTCATCATCCCACACCGAAATAATCATGGGAACTTTGAGCACTCCTGCCGCATTAATGGCTTCAAAAAAATGCCCTTCTGAGGTAGAGGCGTTGCCAATGGTTCCCCAGGCAATTTCATTTCCGTTTTCCGAAAACTGATTTTCTCCAATCAGTTCCCGGTTATCGCGGTAATATTTGGAAGCATGGGCCAAACCAACCAACCGAAGCATTTGCCCTGCTGTTGGCGAAATATCAGCCGAAGAGTTTTTTAATTTTTTCAGCTCTTTCCAGGTACCGTCTTCATTGAGGGTTCGGGTTGCAAAGTGTCCGTTCATCATCCTTCCGGCCGAGGCGGGTTCTGCCTCCACACTGGTATTGGCGTAAAGCTGCGCAAAAAACTCCTGAACGGTATGTAATCCGCTGGCCATCATAAATGTTTGGTCTCGGTAATAGCCCGATCGGAAGTCTCCCTCCCGAAAGGCTTTGGCCATGGCTATCTGCGGCAATTCCTTTCCATCGCCAAAAATCCCGAATTTCGCCTTGCCTGTTAAAACCTCTTTTCGGCCTAATAAACTGGCCTGTCTGCTTTCAAAACAAACCTTGTAATCGTTCATTACCACTTGTTTGAATTGCTCCAGGGTTAAAGATTGTGATTCGGTTGCGCTCATTCGGTTGCTGATTTTAAAGTTCAAAAATAAGCTGCAAAGGCGATGCGAAAAAATGAAATTTACGGTTGCTTGTTTTTTCCCTCAATCCCGCGTTAAATTTGACATTCTTCCATATTTGGAATAGTTATTGTAAATTTACCACCCAAAAATAGAATACGAATAAAGATGAAAAAATTAATCCTTTACACATTTTTCGCTTTGGCAGCCACCTTTGCTGCAAATGCGCAAACACAGCCGCAGGTTGAAAACAAAAATCAGGCTGACATTAAGTTTGAAGAAGAGAAATACGACTTTGGCAATGTAAAAGAAGGGGAACTTGCTACCCATCTTTTTAAATTTAAAAATACCGGAAAAGAGCCTTTGATTTTAACCAACGTTTCTGCTTCATGCGGATGTACTACTCCTGAGTGGCCTAAAGAACCAATTAAACCGGGAGCCACAGCTGTAATTAAAGTGGTATATAACACACAGGGACGTCCGGGTGCGTTTACCAAAACAGTTACTGTTAATTCCAACGCAAAAACTTCAATGGTTATGTTAACCATTACCGGAAATGTGGAGCCGGTTAATCAACAGCCAGCCTCACCGGTTGTTGTTCCGCAACATTAATCTCCTGGTGCATTAACAAAATTTTTTAAAGGCCTTCTCCAAGCAGAAGGCCTTTTTCATTTGAGAATACATTGGTATCAACAGATAAGTTATGAAAAAGGCATTAAGTTTTGTTTTCGCCATGGTAATTGGTTTTTGTGTTTTTGCGCAAAAACCAGTCAAGCCCGTTGATCTGAAACCTCAGATTAAATTTGAGTCGGACACATTTGACTACGGTAGTCTTAAAGAGAGCGAACCGGCCGTACATTTTTTTACGTTTAAAAACACAGGCAATGCTCCGCTCCTTATTGTAAAGGTAGATAAGTCTTGCGGGTGTACCACGCCTCAATGGCCAACTGAGCCTATAAAACCCGGAGCTACCGGAAAGATACGGGTTGAATATGATACCAAAGGGCGAATAGGCGATTTTACCAAGGCAGTGTTTGTTTACACCAATGTTCCCGGACCTCCCATCATCCTTATCATTAAAGGAACGGTTGAAATGCCTCCGCAGCCCGAGCAAAAAATGGAAATACCGCAACATTAGTTTCTGTATGAAAAAATTCTTCGCTCTGTTTTTGCTCCTGAGTGTTTCAACGGCCTTTGCCCAAACAGCAAAACATAAAAAAATGCGGGGTGCCGTTATTGTTTTTGAAACCGACACATTTGATTTCGGAGAAATTTGGGAGGGAGAAAAAGCTGAAGCGATTTTTCAGTTTAAGAATGCAGGAACCCAGCCTTTGGTACTCACTGAAGTGATTACTACCTGCGGGTGTACCAATGCAGTTTGGCCCAAAGAGGCTATTCAACCAGGTGGAACTGGAAGTGTAAAGGTTGCCTATGATTCACAATTCAGACCGGGGATGTTTATGAAAAGGATTGGAGTAAAATCGAATGCAAAAAATGCGAACGTAAAAGTAATTGTGATAACGGGCAATGTAATAAAACCGGCAATCACGCCTTCTCATTAATCACGCGAGCGAAGGCGGAGCATGTAAAAGAATATAATTAAAATGGGCAATAAGGCTATTATAATTTTCTGTTGTATTATAACACTATTATACTGTTGTACTACTAACTCCTATTTACCAGGTTTTGACTTTAGCTTGTTTAGCGAGACTCCAGTAAGGGATTTGGCTGTAGCGGTTGAAAAGGAAGATGTTGGAAAAATAGCAGAAATATTAAAAGATAAATCTATAAACATAGATTATAGAGAACCAACATTCGGTCATACATTATTGATGCTTGCTGTTGCAAACAACAAGGTAAAATCTACAGAAATCCTTCTGGAAAAAGGTGCTAACCCAAATTTGCTTTCCAACGATGGGAGTGATAATGCAATGTCAATAGCATGCAATGAATTTTATACCCAAAGTTGTTATACAACTATACTTTCTAAATTGATTTTTTTTAAAGGAGACCTCAATCAACCTTTAGTGTATTATGAAGATAGTTTAAATGGGAAAAGAAAGAACGTAAAGTATTTATTAAATACTGCAATATATTCCAGCAAGTGCTTAAGCTTCATAAAATATATGATAAATCATGGAGCTAATATTAATTATTACCCCAATGGTGATTCTTCTGAAGGTCCAATCACAAACTCATTATTAGTAGACAATTTAGAAGTTACTAAGTATTTAATTATAGATATGCATGCTGTTGTACCATCCTGTATTCTCAAACGTCCGGCCAACAATGGTTATGAATGCGTAAGCATTACCGACTTATTGAAGGAACAACACTATGAAAATGGGACAAAAAATGATAGCTTACGTTTAGAGATAATCAATTATCTTAAAGGTAAAAATTTAAAATAGCAGAATGCAGACAGCACCACTATTACCACGGTAGTGTTCGATATTGCACCTGGTCAGCATTAATTATTTATCTAACCAGCGTAACCGTTCCCGAATACTTATAAGGCGACCCATTAAAGCTGGTAAGCGTTAGTTCCCATGCGTACACATCCTGCTGGCATTCGCGGTTATTAAATTTTCCATCCCAGCCTTCATTGGGATTATTGGTGCTGAATACCTTTTCTCCCCAGCGGTTAAAAATAGTTAACTGAAATGTGCGTTGTCCGTCAACTACAATATAAAATTTATCATTCTGACATTCGGCACAAAGCGGTTTGCCTTTTTCGTTGCTTCCCGGTCTGAAGGCGGTTGGAGCCGATACGGTAATATCGGGTCGTATATTTACGGTTTTCTCACTTTCCGATTCACAACCATGAATGGTTTTGATGGCAAGCACTACACGGAACGTTCCGGTGTCGGGCGAATAAGTGTAGGTGGGGTTTTGTGCACCCGAAGTGTCACCGGTAGTTTGCGGGTCTCCAAAGTTCCAAAAGTATTTTAGCTTATCGGCAGCGGTAAAACCTGAACTTTTATCTGAAAAGCTAAACCTTGGTAACGCCACGGTAGTCCATTCTTTATCGGTGTTAAAATTGGCCACCGGTGTATTAAATACTTCAATCCATTGTGGTTTGGAAATAAGGTTTTCGCATCCTTCATCCGATCGTAAGAGTACTTTTACTGAATAAACCCCGTCTTTAGGATAGTTGTGCGGATTGTTTTTACCATATCCGGTATGGTAAGTAGGATCATCGGGTTTTGAGACGCCCGAATCTCCAAAGTTCCATATAAAGGAAGAGGCATTGCTGAAGTTTCCTTTAAATAAAACCTGAAACGGTTCGCACCCCTTTCTTTCGGATGTAAAATCTCCTGTGGGTTTCGGGTTAATGGATAAATTAATATTTTTTCGTGCAGCAGGGCATACTCCGCTATCGGTTGTTATTACCTGAATGCTTACCTGCAGGTTAGAAATTTCAGTTGTACCTGCATGGTAAATTACCTGAGAATCCACAGAAAAATTTTGTGTGCCGAATAGTCCGTCACCGTTTGTGGTCCACTTCAATTTAGAAGCCCGTTTCATAGAAGCACTCATTGCAAACGGAGTTCCCTCGCAAAGGGCATTGGCATGTATTACGGTTATTTCAGGAACGAATTGTATGGTTAAATCAGCAGTGTCAGCATTACTGCATCCGGTTGTCGCTTCTTTGTAGGTATATACAATTTCATTTTTCCCTTCTTTCACAATCGGATTGTTTCTGGAAGGAGAAAAAGTACCCGAGGTTAATTTATTTTGATTCAGAAAGTAAAATCCGCCAGCACCTTTTGGTGTTGCATTAATAGAAACGGGTGGACTGGTTTCGCAAATTTTTTCAGGTAAGTTGTTTATTTTTACTTCAGGCAATGCATACACAATTGCCTTAAGTGTATCGGAAGCTAAGCAACCGACTGAATTAGTAAATGAATATCGAAGTATGTTGAAGGCCGGATACTTTACTACATTACTTCCTTTGGGCGAAAAGGTTTGATTTGTTTGGTCAATGCCCGGTCCGCTCCATGTGCCCGAGGTAGGCGTGATTCCTGTAAGCGTGTTTAGTTGCACCGGAGGCAGGTTTTCGCACATGGGTTGCATATATCCCGCATTTACTTCAGGAATTGGTTTAACCCAATAAAGTAAAGTATCTGTATTGCTGCATCCGTTTTGAGCCACCGCCCGATATATCATATGAATGAATCCGGGTTTGGCTTTGGCAGGATAAAATGTATGCTTTCTTACCACCGACTCTAAGCAGTTATCGCAAAGAATAGAATCGGACGGAAGGAGGCTCCATGAAGTACCAACACCCGTATTGGGAAAAGGACTGATGGAAACAGGATTACTGTTGTTGCAAAAAGAACTGTCGGGGCCCGCAAAAACTACGGGGCCGGGCAGCAGGGTTAGCTTAGCCGACTTGTGGTTTTTACATCCAAATTTATCCTTGTAGTAATAGGTTATTTTTTCATTTTCCACGGCTCCTATACAAGAGTCGAAAGCCCTTCCGTAATTTTCAGAAGAAGTGTTGGTGTTTATGCAGCGGTTAAGAAGCGTGTCATTAAACAGCCATACTCCTCCGGCAGGTTTTGGGTTGGTTTTAAAATCAAAATCTATCCAACTTCCGGAAATGCAGTTTTTAATCAAATCGTTTGCAAAACTGATTGCAGGCAGTGGCAGGGCTACTATGTTTATGGTGTCGGATTGCGGACAGGTAACCTGCATGTATGTTTCTTCTGTTTTAAGAATATAGGTAACCATTCCATCTGCCGTAGGAACAACGGTTAATGCAGGCGAGGTGGAAATAACCGATGTGCTTCCCGATTTTGTCCATTCATATGTTTGATGCGGGAAACCGGATTTGAGTGTAATGGTATCAAAAACACACAGGGAATCATCGGCCCCCAATTGTGGTTTGAGCGGATGATTTACATAAAGGTTTACAGTATCTGATTGCTTACAGAAAAAGCTGTCGGTTACCGTTACAATAAGTTGCCCTGAATCTTTTGCATAGGTGAACCACTTGTTGTCGCTTTTTCCCTGTATTTGCCACAGGCATGCAATCAGTCCGTTTCCGTTATTGTTTCCTGTTTCAAACCGAACGCTGTCACTCGTACAAAATCGTTTATCCGGGCCAAGGTTAATTACAGGTAATGGTTTTACACTTACTTCAACCGTATCCAAGCTTTTACATCCGGCAGAATCGGTAACAATGAGTATATGTTTAATAGAGGTATCAGGAGTTATTTGCAGGTTTTTGTTTGTGCTGTAGTTTTCCCATAAGAACACGTAGGGCTGTACTCCGTTTAAGGCTTGTCCGGCCAGAGTAATGGAAGCACCTTTACACACAAACGTATCGGCCGGGGCTATGGCTTTAAGGGGAGGATCAACATAAACGGTATCATAATAATAAGTGGAGCACTGGGGTGTAGCCATGGTTGCTCTTATTACATAAGTGCCTTCGCTGGTAAAAGTATGTTCAGCTGTTTTCCCTACATAAACTTTGGCGTTCAGAAGGGAAAACACGCCCGTATTAAAAGCGGAAACCTCCCATTGATATGATACCCGGGAACTGTCAACATTTTGCCCGTTGGTTAGCTGCATTTGCATCGCGTAATTAGAGCAGTTGATTCGATAAACACGATGGGTGCCCAGTGGCCTGGGTCTTACTAAAATGGCAACAGCTTTGGTACGGGTAGCGGCAGGGCAAGCCATATCCTCGGCAGTGGTGGTAAAATAATACGGGAGCGAACTCACCTGATTGTCGGTGGGAGTCCAGCAAAAAACAGCTTCATCTTCTCGAATTAGTTTTTGATGCGTATTTACATTGGTAAATGTAGCTCCCGGGATACCTCTGTTCCAGGAAAGGGTAGTAGTATCTATAGCAGGAGGAATACTGTCCTTATCTCGTGCAATAATGGATAAACACAACGAATTGCCGGCACAAACCTCAAACTTCCAGTTGCCAAATTTGTTTCCGTTCACTTCAATTTCGGGAGGATTATTTGGAGGGCATTGCCATGTATAAAACTGGGCATCTCTTCGGGTTTCTCCAATTTTCACATACTGCCCGTTTATCTTTCTCCATTCGGTTATTTTAATTGCCAAAACAGGTTGTTGCTGTCCCATAGGAGTGAAACATAAATCACCGCTTTGAGGGTCTAAATGCATTCCGCTTGGAAAAGGCAGATTGGGGAAACCGAATCCTAAATAGTTTAACGGCTGATTTTTACTGAACCCGTTTGCAAAAGGTACCGGCACGCCACCGGTTCCAAGAGGGTCAGCAAAATCAAACGACAGCGAGTCAAAATCAATGGTATCTACCACACCCATATTATAGCAATAGGGTTGTCCGGCACAAATGGCCACTATGGGTTTATTGGTGAATTGCGGAGAGCTGTTGCAGGGAGTAATGCAACGGTTTATTACTCCTTCGTTGGTGAATCCCTGTGTAAGCGGGTTAACCAGATTGGTGATGGCCCCGTTCCGGCAGCAACTTGTCCACCCCACTTTTATGAGGCAGCAATTAGAGTCAATTGTTGGAAAAAGCTGTTTCAGGTAAACGGTTTGGGTATATACATGCTCTTCAATTCCAAAAGGAAAGGTTCCTCCTTCGCAAATGCTTGCCCACTCCCGTCCATTGCATTTAAAACGAATGGGTGTAACAGAGGTGCGGTTGAAATTGGTTGTTACCTGCGACAGGCTACATGATACAGGAGAAAAACTTACCGGGATGGAACTTCCTAATGCAGCATTTCCCGGAGAGCAATCTCTGTAAATGCGAAAAGTAATTCTGAAACTGTCATTGCCCAGACACTGAAATTCCATATCACTTCCGGCAATATGCGTAGCCTTTAATGGATTTGACCACAAAAAATTCAACAAAACCAGAAAGAGTATATAAACCTTTCTCATGCGCGGCTGCAAATGATTGTACAAGTTAGCACTTTATTTCAATAACAATTAATTTTTGTTGAAGTAAGTTTTTAAATCAGGGTTTTATTTACTTATTTTGGGTACAGAAGACCAAATTACCTTTTATGCTATCTGATTTTCTAAACCTGTTTTATCCATCCCTTTGCAAAGCCTGTGGTAAACCTTTGCTAAAAAACGAACAGGTTATTTGTACCCATTGTCATTATCATTTGCCACACACGGGTTACCATACCAGCCCCGATAATCCGGTTTACAAATTATTCTGGGGCCGGACAAATGTTCTTTTCGCAGCCGCCTTTTTGCATTTCCGCAAAGGAGGACGGGTACAACAGTTACTGCATCAGCTTAAGTATAATAATTGCCCTGAAATTGGAGAACGTCTGGGGCAGCTTTATGCTTTTCAATTAGAGCAACAAAGCTGCTTTGCTCCTATAGACGTGATAATGCCAGTACCGTTGCATAAAAATAAGGAAAAACTAAGAGGGTATAATCAAAGCGAATTGTTTGCCAGTGGTTTAGCTGCCGGCTTAGGGCGAGAAGTGAATACGGTAAGTTTGCTGAGGGAAACCGCTACCGAAACCCAAACAAAAAAAAGCAGGTTTGCCCGTTACCTCAATACCAAAGAGGTTTTTGCGGTGCATGAGCCTGATAAAATTGCAGGAAAACATGTATTGCTGGTTGATGATGTGGTAACTACGGGCTCTACCCTTGAGGCATGTGTTAATGTTCTTAATCGCGATAATTTATGTAAGGTAAGTGTAGCCACGATTGCCGCTGCTTTGTGAAAATTTAAGAAAAAATTAAATTTAAAATCAGGAATGCAGGCTGTATTTTAGCCCCGTGATTTTTACCCCTTCCCGAACAATTTTTATTCTTGTATTTGCCTCACTTCAATGGGCCTTTTTTTCTGCTTTGGCGCAGGATAAAAGCGGAACAGTAACCGGGGTGGTTACCGATAAAAAAGACAAATCAGAAATTCCGGCAGTAAACGTGGTGATTAAGGGAACCAAGCTTATGGTGCAAACTGACCTAAATGGAAAGTATGTGCTTAAAAATGTTCCGGCAGGAGAATACACCATTGAGTTTAGTTTTATCGGCTTTGAAAAAATAGTAGTCACGGCTGTGAAGGTAAAAGCCGGAGAAACCACCACACTAAACATACAAATGGGAGCTTCTTCCATCATGCTCGACCAGAATGTGGTTGTTATAGGCGAACGCCCTATTATTGATATAGAAAAACCGCAAAGCGGAAGTACCATACAGCAGGAACAAATTGAATCGGCACCGGTGAGGCAATTACAGCAAATTATCAACTCGCAACCAGGAGTAGTTAATACCCCATCGGGGGTAAATATAAGAGGAGGCCGAACATATGAAACCGGATTTTATGTGGATGGCGTTTCGGTGCAGGATCCACTTTCAGGAACTGGTTTCGGACTCGATTTGGGAAGCAATTCACTCGCCACCATTGATGTCTTTACCGGAGGAATAGGAGCTGAATTTGGAAATGCCACTTCGGGAGTTATTAATGCCCGTACCCGAACAGGAGGAGATAAACAAGAGTTTTCGTTTTTGTATAAAACCGATAACCTTGGATTTAACAGCCAGTGGAAATCATCTTTCAATACCCATGTTTTTGAAGTGGGTGCCGGAGGTCCGCTATTGGGCAAAAAGTTAAAAAATAAACTCAGGTATTATTACACCGGCCGGGTGTATTTAACTGATGATTATTATAAAAATCCGGCCAATCAGCTGCATTCTTCTATTTTCAAAAATCCTGAATTTTTTGCCCCTTTTCAGGATAACCGATGGTCGTCAACCCTCAACCTGAATTACGAATTAAATGAGTCAAAACGGTTATCATTTTCGTATATCCGAACCATATCGGTAAATCAGGATATGAACAATCTGCGCATTACCGGAAACGATGTTCCGTATTTGCCGGGTTATCCTTTTTTGTTCAGCCAGCAAATGGACAATGCCAATACCTACACCAATAGCGGGCATTTGATGAGTTTTACCTATACCCAATATGTAAACAAACGGTTTTCATACAAAGCCAAGTTATCTCGTTTTTTTGTGAAACAACGTACCGATGCCAATGGTCGTTCCTGGAGACCCGAAAATGTAAGTTCAGAATTCGACCCCAACTCTATTGTTACGTTTCCGGTGGTTCCGTTTAATCCTGGTGACAGTTCCGTTTTTGTAAATGCGCCATCGGGTTTTTATAATAACGGAGGAATCGCTACCCTGTGGCACGACCATTATGTAGAAGAATACACGCTGAACGTTACCGGAACTCTTTATTCACGGAACACTTTTAATAAACTGGTATTCGGTATAGAACATGTGCAGCAGGATATGCAATGGATAGACATTAAACGTCCGTGGGTGGGAGCACCCATTCCTCTACCGGATGGAACGTATTCACAATCATTCAGACTGGGAGATTACAGCGATTTGTGGAAAGTAAAACCGCATAAAGGAGCCGTGTTTGTTACCGATCAGATTAAATACAGGGGTTTGGTTGCTAATGTAGGCGGCCGGTTTGAATACTGGGCTCCGGGCAGATTTGTAGATGAAGCCGTTAATGACCCGCGTTCACCTATTCGGGATGAAATAAGACAGGAGTACAAAAGCAGTACGGTTAATGTGTTTGGAATACGGCATAAATTCAGATTTTTACCTAGGCTTTCGGCCAGTTTTCCCATTAAGGAAAACCAGATGCTGTTTTTTAATTATGGCCATACTACTAAAATGCCCCATCCGTCATTTGTATATGCCGGTTTAAATCCGTTGTATACCGACAGGTCAACTGCATCGGTGCTGGGTAATCCCAACCTTAATCCGGAAGTAGCCATTTCATACGAACTGGGTTACCGTTCTCAAATAACTGCAAATGACGCTATCAGTTTTTCGGCCTTCTGGATAGATAACTACGATTTTATTTTGCGTGTCCCAATTCTAGTAAAAGATATTACCGGAAGAGAAGTGCAGCGCACCATGGCCATTAATTCGGACTACTCGCGTAAAAGAGGAGTTGAGCTGAGTTATATGCACCGGATTAAAAAATGGTTTATCGGTCAGGCATCGGCCACGTATATGGTAGCTACCGGACAAAGTGCATCGGCCTCCGAAACACTCAAGGAGTTGCTGAATACGGGAGCTGCCGAGGACACTCGTGAATTTTATATGCCCTGGGATACCCGTTTTGATATTAAAGGCAATGCACTTTTTAAGTTAGATTCAAAAGATGGTTTATTCGGACAAAAATGGTTAAACCACTGCTCGTTTTACTTGGAAAATGTGTGGCGTGCCGGCCGCAGGTATACCCCGTATAAACTGGAAGGATATGAGCCCTTTACGGGAAGACCGATTTGGGTACTGGATAATGACCCGGCAAAAAAATGGAGTAAAATCGGCAAAAACTGGTTTTGGCTCGATGTGAATTTCAGAAAATGGTACACCATCAACAAAGTTAAAATGGCCTGGACTATAGAAATTACCAATATCCTCAACAACAAAAATTCCTCTATCATAAATCCGGTAACAGGCCGTGCGTATCAGGCAGGAGATGATGTACCTACCGAGTGGAGAGACCCCCGGTACAACGACCCCCGCGACCCGCGTTCATCGGGCACTCCACCCAACGACCCCTCGAGGTATTTACAGCAAAGGCATTTTATGATTGGATTCACCCTTCAGTTTTAATTCTTTGTTTTCCACAACTACGCAAAGGTTGCAGGAACAATTTTACCTTTGTGCGTTTTTTAACAGTTCCTTAAAACTCCTGTGGTTTTGAGCTGTTACCTTTGAGGGCTTAATTCAGAATAAAACAAAACAATACATATGAAGAAAATTCTACCAATCATCATGTTGTTCATCGGGGTAAATACCTATGCCCAGGTTTTGAACGAAAATTTTTCCTACAGCACCGGTCAGCTAACCTCCAATGGGGGCGGATCGAATGTAAGCGGAGGAAACTGGGTACTCATTGGAGGCACCGTGCAACTCACAGTAAATTCAGGAAGCCTTACCTACACGGGTTATCCATCTTCAGGAATTGGTAATAAACTGGTTACTTATGATACCAGCTCCAGTGCCGAAGACGCGTACAGGCAGTTTACCACCCAAACATCGGGAACAGTGTATACTTCCTTTCTGCTTAATGTTGACGACACCAGTCGCTTGCTTGACAATACCACAGCGGGTGATTATATGGTGGCTTTTCTTCCTTCCAGCAGTACTACAAACTATGGTGCCAGGCTTACTTTTCGTAAGGCGGCAACCGGCAATGCATTTAATATGGGTATCAGAACTACCTCTACTGGTTCTACAGTGGTTGTCTGGTCAAATGCCACCTATTCTCCCGGTACTACTTATTTGGTTGTATTGGGCTATACATTTGCCACAGGCACCGCCAATGACACCTCTTTTCTTTGGGTAAACCCTTCCATTGCCGGTGCATCTGCCCCAACCCCCGATGCGGTTTGTCCGCAGGTAGGTGCGTCAACCGACCTGGCCGACATAGCCCGGATTGCTGTGAGGCAAAGTGGAGGAACTCCAGGTTCGTCTATTGATGGTATTCGTGTTGGAACAACCTGGTCTGATATTTCAGGCGTGGGCGGAGGTCCTTCTCCGGTTTCGTCTACTTCCATCAGTCCGCTTAATTTTACAACCGCACGGGTGCGCTGGACCAAACCGGGTACCTACAATGCCTCCAACCAAACGGTGCTGGTGTATATGAAAGATACCAGTTCCATTACGGCTGGTACTGCCTCCGGAGCTTTGTCTGGCATTACTGCCGACAGCAATTTTACCGGTTCTGGTTCAACGTGGGTAAATGATGCCGAAGCTAAATGTGTGTACAAAGGAGATGGCGACTCAGTACTGATAAGCGGACTGGCTGCAGGGGTTTCGTATTATACGATGGTGCTTATTGTTGACACCGCAAACAATACCAACACGTATTCAAGTGCGCTTGCCGCCAATGCCACCCAACCACGTACACAGGTTTATTTTACCAATAAATTTGGTTCGGCCACAGAGGGCGCAGTTTCAAACACCATCAGTGTTTCGGTTTTAAATCCGGGCACACTCAGCACCGATACTACTTTTGTGAACCTGGTATTGAGTGGGGGCGATGCAACCAACGGGGTTGACCTGGCTACTACATTCAATACAGTTAACTTAAAATTCCCCGGCAACTCAACCGCTGCACAAACGGTTTCTTTTGGAATAACCAATGATGCTTCAGACGAATGGGACGAAACATTACAGTTTAGTTTGCGCAATGTAAGTGGCGGGGCTGCCTCTGTAATTACGGTTGATTCGGTTTTTAATTTTACCATTAAAGATAATGATGGAATATTAAACCCGGCCAGCGGTGATTTGGCATTTACTCAAATTGAAGCAACAAGTTCAACAGGTATTTATGATAATGCCGAATTTATTACGCTAAAACGTCTTGACTTACGAAATCTGAAAGTAACAGATAACGGAGTTTTGGCTGATAATACACTTACCACCAACGAGGGCACCTATTCGCTGCCAACATTAACATCATTAAACGATGTACCGGCAGGCACCGTAGTGCGGTTTATAATGAGCACCGGAACAAATGATACCACTTGGGAAGATGGCCTTCTAACTTTTTATACCACTGCACCGAATCTCTCCACCGGAGGCGACCAGATGATTGCTTACACCGGATTTAACCAGTTTGTAGCTGGAATTAACCTAGCCAACACCGGATGGACCACAGGTGCTACAAGCACTACTACCTCCAAAGCTCCCGGCACCCTTTCTGATTTTCATGCCGGACCAAAACCCAATGCCCGTTTCAGAGGTCCGGTTTCCGGAGTTGCCTCCCTGCTTCGCGACAGCATGATTGCGGCTTCCAACTGGGATACCAGTTCTACCCGATTTGCCATTGATTTTGTTGCAGTGAACGCACAGTTTAATGAGCCTTCAAATCAATCGGCCTCGCTAACGCTTACCAATATTGCCCTGAGTTCGCTGAACCTAAACTGGGCTAAAGCTACATCAACCCCGCAACGATACCTGGTGGTGGCACATACCTCTTCTTCCATCAGCAACCCTGCCGATAGTTTTACTTATAGAAATGTAAATAACTACACGCAGGCCGATACCGTGATTACATCGGCTTCGGCTATGAGTAAAGGCACCGGAATGGTGGTGTATTCAGGTCACGATACCAGCGTAACGGTAAGCGGACTCAACAATAATACACGTTATTATTTCAAAGTGTTTTCATATAATGGAAACGGTGTTGATGCCAATTACAATATTACTAACCCAACAACTGCCGATACTTCTACACTTAATCCTATTGTACCCGTGGTTAAATTTGCTCAGTTAAGCAAAACGGTAACTGAGGATTCGGCTACGGTTAACATTGCAGTGAGCATTTCAAACCCCAACTCAAACCCCACATCGGTAACGGTAGTAACAAAAGGAGGAACCGCCACTTCAGGAGGAACCGATTATACACTTAACACTACCACGGTAACTTTCCCTGCCAACTCAACGGCTACCCAAAATGTAACTATTGCTATTGCCAATGATGCTTTGGTAGAAACAGCCGAGACAGCCACTTTTGCTTTACGCAATGCTACCAACTCAGCCACCATTGATGCCGATTCGGTATTTACCTTAACCATAAATGATAATGATACCGCACCTGTTGTTATGTTTACTCAGGTAGGAAAAACCGTTACGGAAGACTCTTCAACGGTAATCCTTTCGGTAAGTATTCAATATCCAAGTGCCACCCCTACTTCAGTTACTGTGGTTCAAAAGGCAGGTACAGCCACTCCCGGCACCGATTATATTTTCAATACTCAAACGGTGACTTTCCCTGGTGGTTCGTCTGCTCCGCAAACTGTAACATTTACCGTAGTGAATGATGCGGCTTTTGAAATTCAGGAAGCAGTTATTTTGGCACTGCGTAATCCAACCAATCAGGCGCTAATCGGTGTTGATTCTATCATGACCGTTTTTATCAATGACAACGATAATCCGCAGATATCTTTCCTTACCGCTTCTGAAACACATGCCGAGAATGAAGACACCATTCGCATTCCTGTTAAATTGAAAAAATATGACAGCGGCAGTTATACTGTAACCGTGGCCGCAAGTCCGGGTACTGCGCTGTTAACTTCTGATTACACACTCCTCACTACGTCACTCACCTTTACCTCGGCTACTGATACCATGAAAGAAGTAGTGGTGCGTTTAAACAGAAGCCAGTATTTTGAGTCAACCGAATTTTTCACTGTGCGTTTATCAGGCCCGACAAACAATGCACTTGTTACTCCCATTGGTGTCGATACGGTTTATATCACCAACTGGTTATATCCGGAACGTCTTATTGGGCCAATGACCTCGGTGGATGCCAATGGTGTGGTTGATTCGCTGAATAAATGGGCTATTGTAGGTGGAGTTGTTTACGGGATTAACAACCGTGCTGCAGGGGTAAGTTTTACTATAAGAGATTACAGCGGAGGGATAACGGTATTCAATTCGACTAAGAACTTTGGTTACACCGTAAATCAGGGTGACAGTGTGAAAGCTTACGGACAGGTAATACAGTTTAATGGACTGGTTGAGTTATCGAACCTTGATACCATTATTCTGGTCGGTAACACAAATACGGTGGCGGCACCAATTCAGGTAAACGCCCTCACAGAATTTGCCGAAAACAACCTGGTGTATTTCCCTTCTGTTACCCTAGCTGACACTACCCAATGGCCCGTTGCACCATTTACGGGTTCAGGAAAAAATTTATATGCATACATCAATGGAAATCCGTCCGATAGTTTCCAGATTCGTATTATTGGTACCAGTTTGTTAAACGGGTCTCCATTGCCTAAGCAGCCTTTTGCTATAATTGGATTAGGAACTCAGTTTGATGCCAGCAATCCGTTCACTTCGGGCTATCAGTTAATACCTCAATTCCCAAGTCATATTGTTCCGGGCGATACGCTTTCATTTGCTGCAGCCGGTGCAACCGTGGCCGAAGGAAGCGGAAATAAAACCGTAACCATCAAACTTAAAAACCCTAACTTCTTCCCAACTTCAACGGCTGTTGTGGTAACAGGAGGAAATGCGGTAGCCGGAGTTGATTACACCTACACTACACAGGTGGTAACTTTTGCAGGTGGAAGTAATGCTGACCAAACCGTAACCGTAACAATTGTTGACGATGCCCTGTTTGAACCAACACCCGATACCATTGTGCTTTCGCTGCAAAATGCCACCAACAACGCGTGGATTGACCCAACAGCCGGTACCTACACCCTTGTGATAACCGACAATGATCCTAACAGTATCAGGGAGCAAAATGCCTTGCACGTGGTGGTGTATCCTAACCCCGCTAAGGAAGTGGTGAGTGTAAAATGTGATAAGAACATGGAGACCATTGACGTGATGGATATGACCGGAAATATCATTATCACCCAACAGGGAACATTGGCCAAAAACAGCGAACTTAATACCTCGGCACTGAAAGCGGGTATTTATCTGGTGCGGGTGCAGGCTGAAGGGGCTGTTTTAATTAAAAAAGTAATCATCGAGTAAGACGAAACAGGATATAAAAAAGCCCGTCCCGAATTTTTTCGGGACGGGCTTTTTTTATGATTGGGATATTAACTTAAAATCCCAACCCGATGGTCGTTCCAAAACGTATCGAAAATCCATCAAAACTTCCGGCATCAATGGTGGATGCTCCGGTTTTTGAGGAAAAAGAACCCGAGTTATAAATGGGTCCTACAAAAATATCAAATGAGATTCCTTTCATCATCCACTGGCGGCCCAAAATTAATCCCCCGCCAAAAGTACTCATAGAGCCTTTGCTGGAGGTTGATGATTCGGTAAGGGTAAGGCTCTGGTAACGGGCAAAAGGTGCTATGTAAGCACCATCCAGCGCCTCTCCGGTAAGGTATTTCCGGTATTCTGGGGTTATACCTACACCGCTGTAGGCTACACCCCCGGTAGAGAAACCTGTGTAGTACACGCCCAGCTGAAAGGAGGCGTCTTCTTTCACACTTTTCTCAAATGAAAGATTCAGCGTTTTTACAATGGGGCTAAGGTAATTGAGTTTGACAGCAAATGTTTTTTCCTGAGCAAAGGAATGGAGGGATAAAAACAAAACGAGACCAAGTAACAAGTTTATTTTTTTCATAAAAATTAAATTAGTGTTAAACGAAGATAGGTAAAAATAAAAACGTTTTAACAAAAGTCCTGTGTTGTATCTTTCAGACCATAAACAGGAAAGGTAAAATTGCTGTCAGCAGTCGGGCCTACAAATCCAATATTAAACTATTCGGGTCTTTTCCTCCGGTAAGCAACAGAACCGGATTTTCGAGGGCACTCTTAACGCGCACCAAAAATCCAACCGATTCACGTCCATCAATAATGCGGTGATCATAAGAAAGCGCAACATACATCATAGGGCGGATCACAATTTGTCCGTCACGCACCACGGGACGTTCCACAATATTGTGCATGCCTAAAATAGCCGATTGCGGAGGATTTATAATAGGGGTTGACATCATAGAGCCAAATACCCCGCCATTGGTGATAGTAAATGTTCCGCCCGTCATTTCTTCTATAGTGAGTTTATTTTCGCGGGCTTTAGCAGCAAGTGCGGACACTGATTTTTCAATATCGGCAAGACTCATGTTTTCGGCATTTCGTATAACAGGAACCACCAATCCTTTGGGTGCAGATACTGCAATAGAAATATCGCAATAATGGTGGTACTCTATTTCTTCCCCTTTTATATACGCATTTACCGAAGGAAATGCATGAAGGGCCTCGCAAACGGCTTTGGTAAAAAACGACATGAACCCAAGGTTTACTCCGTGTTTCTCTTTGAATTTGTCCTTATACTTTGCACGCAAATCCATAATGGGTTTCATGTCTACTTCATTAAAAGTAGTGAGCATAGCCGTTTCGTTTTTTGCGGCTACCAATCGTTTTGAAACGGTTTTGCGCAGGTTGCTCATTTTTTCACTTCGCGCTTCGCGGCTGTTTTCATTTATTGAAACAAGTCCGGTTTTAAGGGGTGTTGCCTTCAGTGCATCGGCTTTGGTTATGCGTCCGTCTTTTCCAGTACCATTGAGACCAGCCGGGTCTATACCTTTTTCATTTAATATTTTGGCAGCAGCAGGTGACGGTGTACCTGAGGCGTAATTTTTTACTTCCGATTTTGTTTCCTGTTTCACCTCGCGGGCCGTAGATTTATCGGTTTTGGCAGCTTCTTTTTTCTTTTCTTCTTTTCCTGTTCCGGAAGGGCGGCTTGCACCGGTATCAATGGAGCATATTACAGCACCCACCGCAATGGTATCTCCTTCGTTGCCCATGGTTTTTAAAACACCTGCCTGTTCTGCATTCAGTTCAAAAGTGGCTTTGTCCGATTCCAGTTCGGCCAGCACTTCATCCATCTCCACCCACTCGCCATCTTTTTTAAGCCAGCGAGAAATGGTTACTTCGCTTATCGATTCGCCAACGGTAGGTACTTTTATTTCTAATGCCATGTTTTTGTGAGTTAAATAGAAAATGCTCTGTCAATAATTTCCAGTTGTTCTTTGTTATGCGTTTTGGCAAAACCGGTAGCCGGTGTAGCACTTGCCTTGCGCGAAATAAGTTTGAGTTTAAAATTAATATCCCAGCGAAGTAAAAAGGTCCATGCCCCGTTGTTTTTTGCTTCTTCCTGTACCCAGCAAAACTCGGCATGGGCATATTTTTCATAAATTTTTGCCATGTGAATATGAGCTGCCGGATACAATTGTTCTACGCGAACAATGGCTACGTCTTTGCGTTTTTCCTGCTGCTGCCTTTCGAGCAAGTCGAAATAAATTTTTCCGGAGCAAAAAAGTACGCGTTTCACCTCTTTTGTTTTTACAAACGAATCATCAATTACCTCCTGAAAACATCCTGAAGTAAAATCTTCCAGTTTGCTCACGCAAGCGGGATGGCGCAACAAACTTTTCGGGGTCATAGCAATGAGCGGTACTCTAAAATCGCGTTTCATTTGTCTGCGCAGCGCATGGAAAAAATTGGCAGGAGTGGTACAATTTATTACCTGCCAGTTCCAGTTGGCCGACAGTTGTAGAAATCGTTCCAACCTGGCCGAAGAGTGTTCAGGTCCCTGTCCTTCGTGCCCGTGAGGAAGCAACAGCACAAGGGAGCTGTGGCGTTTCCATTTGGCTTTAGCCGAACTTAAGTATTGGTCAATGATGATTTGTGCCCCATTGGCAAAATCACCAAACTGCGCCTCCCACAGGGTAAGGGCATTGGGGGTAGCCCAGGAGTAGCCAAATTCAAAACCAAGCACGGCATATTCGCTGAGCAGTGAATTGTAAATTTCAAAATCGGCTTTCTGAAATTCGTCCATATGTTGCAACGGACAATATTCTTTTTCGGAGTCTTCTTGTTTTATGACGGCATGCCTGTGGCTAAAGGTTCCGCGTTGACAATCCTGTCCGCTCATACGCACCGGAAAACCTTCATTGATTAAGGTTGCATAGGCCAACAATTCACCCATAGCCCAGTCAAACGTGCCATCGGCAATCATTTTTTTCCGGTCGTTAAACAGTTTTTCTATTTTGCTGAATGCTTTAAATCCTGCGGGGATAGAGGCTATTTTTTGCGCCAGTGCTTTGAATGTTTTTTCATTTACACCAGTTTGTGGCGAAGAATGAAAATCTTTTTCTACAGCCGATCGAAAACCCTCCCAGGTATTAACGGTTTTTGGTTCAGGTAAGGAAGGTTCGGCTCGTTTGGCTTCTTCAAGTTTTTCCTGAAGCAGAGCACGAAATTCCTTTTCCATTTGTTTGGCCAGGTCTGCTTCTACTTTTCCCGATGTCATCAGCTGTTCGGCATAAATTTCTCTCGGGTTTTTGTGACTTGCAATAGCTTTGTAAAGCAGGGGCTGGGTAAAACGCGGTTCATCTCCTTCGTTGTGTCCGTACTTACGGTATCCCAGCAAATCAATAAATACATCGCTGTTAAATTCTTGCCGGTATTCCATTGCCAGCTTAATGGTATATACCACTGCCTCCACGTCATCGGCATTTACATGAAACACCGGACTCAGGGTGGTTTTAGCTATATCGGTGCAATAGGTTGAGGTGCGTGCATCGGAGTAATTGGTAGTAAAGCCTATCTGGTTGTTGGTAACCATATGCACACATCCACCAACGGTGTATGCTTTCAGTCCGGCCATCTGCAAAACTTCGTAAATAATTCCCTGTCCGGCAATGGAGGCATCTCCATGAATAAGTATGGGGCAAATTTTATCAATATCTCCGTTGTATCGTGTTTTAATTTTGGCTTTAGCCATTCCCTTTACCACCGGGTTCACAGCTTCTAAATGCGAAGGATTGGCTGCCAGGCTCAGGTGTACTTTTTTGCCATTGTGCGTGAGAATATCGCTCGAGTAGCCTAAATGGTATTTTACATCCCCTTCAAACAAACCATCATCTTCATACGCTTTTCCTTCAAATTCTTTGAATATTTCCTCGTAGGTTTTGTTCATGATATTGGCAAGTACATTTAACCGGCCCCGGTGTGCCATGCCCAGCACAAATTCTTCTACTCCCAAATCGGCTCCATAGTGAATTACCGCATCAAGTGCCGGGATTAACGTTTCGAGACCTTCTAGCGAAAATCGTTTTTGGCCAACATATTTGGTATGTAAGAAATTTTCAAAAACCGTTGCCTGATTTAACTTGGAGAGAATATGTTCTTTTTCGCTGATGGAAAGATGGGGGATATTGCGTGTGCTTTCCATTTTTTTCTGAATCCATTGCACTTTTTGCGGTTCGCGTATAAAAATAAACTCGGCTCCGATGCTGTTGCAATAGGTTTGTTGCAGATGCGTAATAATGTCTTTTAGTTTTGAGGGGCCAATACCTATTTCTACACCGGCATTAAATGTTTTTTCGAGGTCTGCTTTATCCAGTCCAAAGTTTTCAATATCCAGGGTGGGGGTGTACTGCCTGCGCTCGCGTACGGGGTTAGTTTTGGTAAACAAATGCCCTCTCTGGCGATAGCCTCTTATTAGGTTCAGTACGTTTATTTCTTTGATAAAGTCTTCGGAAACAGCAGCCGTTCCGTTGCCGGTATATCGCTGATGACCAAGGTCGAAACCCTCAAAGAATTTTTTCCAGCCAAACTCTACCGAATCTGGGTTGTTTTTGTATTGCTCGTAAAGGTTGTCAATTACAGCTACTTCAGCATTAGAAAGGTAAGAAAACGAATCCATAAGGTGAAATTTGGACAAAGGTAGGGCAAAAGAGGCATACCTGTCAAACCGTCTTTAAAAAACGAAGGGCGACTCATTACGAGCCGCCCTTGTTTATGAGTTAGGGATTAAGGGTTAAACTTACCTGTCAGCTTTGACGAGCTTAATGGTTTTGCTTAGTTCGCCTTGCTTAATAACAATGATGTACATTCCACGGGCATAATTTTCGCCCATTTCTACATTCAATTGCGAACCATTAACAGTTTTGGTATCCATCAGCCTTCCGTTCATATCAAAGATATTTACTTCGAACGGCAGATCAGAAGAACTGAACAATCGGATATTGAAGTTTGAAACAGCAGGATTTGGATACACATCAGCGTTAAAGAAGTTGTTTATCAATCCGGCCTCATCAGCCACAAGTTCCGTTTTGTAATTGTAGTTGGTGCAGGTGGTGTTAGTGTTTCGGTAGAAGTTAACATACTCCTCTGCTTTCACTTCATCACCAATGAATAACCCTTTCATAATAGTAGGGTTACATGATTTGCCTTCAATTTTGATATCCTCCAGAGCGTACACGTTTGCTACAACTTCAGCACCTTCTCCCACATCAAATTTCTTTTCAACATAAGCGGTAACAATAGTACTGTTTACGTTGTTGAAGTTTACATTTTTCTGAAGTTTCATGTGGTTACATATTCTAATAACGGCACATTGGGTAAACTTAACAGTTGCTCCTTCTTTTACTTCAAGATCTTTAATGTACAAACGGGCAGCAGTAAAGGTAACGGTAGCGTTTTTCCCGATCACCACAGTACCCATCACCGAATCGGTAATAGTAACGGTAACATTCTGGTTCACGTTTTTGTTGTTATTGCTGTTGTTTCCGTTGTTAGAGCAACTGTTGTGATGCGAGTGGTTACAAGAGTTTCCACCACCACAGTTGCTGTTGTTGCTACAGCTTGAGTGATGGCCGTGACTGCAATGGTTGTTGTTTCCGCAATAGTTATTATATAAGAAAGCAGGAAGTATAGAAGTAGGTACAGCCGAGTATGTTTTATTAGTAACGCTGCTGTTACCTTTCACTTCAATATTCTTGGCTCTTACAAAAGTACCTGAAGCAGTAACAAAAGAGTAGTTTTCTACTTCAACTTCTCCGCAATTCGAAGTTGAACCAACCCCACCGTTATACACAGTAACATGTTTTTCCAGTTCTACTTCTTTTTTGCCGATAATCACATATGAAGAAAGAAGGTTGCTTGCCACGTAGGTTACAGCGGTAGAAGAGGAGGCAGTGCAGCCGTATGAGTTGGTCACGGTCACGGTATAGGTTCCCGATGCATACACATTATACACAGCTGTTGAAGGCCCACCGGTCCAGTTGTAGGCAGTAGCAGTAGATGAAGAAGCAGTAAGGACTACAGCTCCTCCCTGAGTCATTCCGGGTTGCACACCCTGATTGATGCTTACTGAAGGAATAGCCCCAATAATAGTAACGGTAGCTGTATCGGTGGAAATATTGCCGTTGTTATCAGTAACGGTAAGTACAACGGTGTTAGCACCGATTTTGGTACAATTAAAGGAGTTAGGCGAAACGCTCATCGAAGCGATACCGCAGGCATCCGAAGAACCATCATTTACCTGATTTGCTGAAACGGAAACACCACCACCGGAAAGGGTAAGTGTCACATTTTTGGCATTGGCCACCGGAGCCGTATTGTCAACCACAGTAACTGTTGCTGTCGCACTGTCGGTGTTACCATTTACGTCAGTAACGAACAATTTTACGGTATTAGGACCCACGTTCGAGCAATCAAAAGAAGTTTTGCTCAGCGTGCGAGAAGCAATACCGCAAGCATCCGAAGAACCATTGTCGATATTAGAAACCGAAATAGAACCAGCTCCGTTTGAACCTAAGGTTAAGGTGTAGTTCGAAGTAGTAACTGAAGGCGCAGTGTTGTCAACTACGGTTACGGTAGCAGTAGCGCTATCGGTGTTACCGTTGTTGTCAACCACAGTTAAAGTCACGGTGTTTGTTCCCACGTTCGAGCAATCAAAAGAAGTTTTGCTCAGCGTGCGAGAAGCAATACCGC
>CAZHTC010000001.1:0-640227 GCA_964535575.1 uncultured Bifidobacteriaceae bacterium | reverse complement strand
CCAGCTCCGTTTGAACCTAAGGTTAAGGTGTAGTTCGAAGTAGTAACTGAAGGCGAAATATTGTCAATCACGGTTACAGTAGTGGTGCAACTAGCACTTTTTCCAAACGAATTGTAAACGGTCAGGATTACACTGTTTGTTCCTACATCGCTGCAACTAAAGCTGCTCTTACTTACTGTTCGGGAAGAAATACCAACAAGGCTGTAACTTCCGTTATCAATATCGCTCGCAGCTAAGGTAGCCTGGCCGCTGGCATTTAAATAAAGGGTAGCCGTTTTACATATAGCTACCGGAGCCGGTTCAATTACGTAAACGCTGGTAGTGCAAGAGGCAGTGTTGTTCGAACCATCGGTTGCTGTAACAACAACCGTGTTGTTTCCAATATTGCTCGAAGTAAATGAGGAAGTGCTCAGGGTAATATTAGGGCTTCCGCAGTTATCGCTTGAAGAAGCCACTACATTGGAAGCTGAAATACTTGCTGTACCGGTTGAATCTAAAAGTACGGTATCAGCTTTACAAGTAACAACAGGTGCAATGGTATCTCCTACCCATACAGTAACCGGAGCAGATGTTTTAGAACATCCGTTAGCATCGGTAACGGTAACGGTGTAATTGCCCGAAGCAGTTGCGTTAATGGAGGCTGAGGTAGCATTTGTATTCCATAAGTACGAAGACGAAGTATTGGCAGTGAGGCTAACTGATCCGCCCGGGCAGAAACTGGTAGCGCCTCCGGCAGTAATGCTTGCAGTAGGCAATGCATTTACGGTAGCGGTTACAGCGGTGCGGGTAGCAGATTTACATCCGGTAGTGGTATTTCTTGCCTCGGCATAGTAGGTGGTGGTTGCCGAGATAGAAGGAGTAGTGAAAGTGTTTGAAGAAGTAGCCAGTGCAGTTCCTCCGGTAGCATTTGCATACCAGTCAATGGTTTGTCCGGAAGCAGGGGTAGCAGAAATAGTTACTGTACCAGTACTACAACGTGCTGCATCGTTTGCACCCGGGGCGCTTGGCAACTGATTAACTGTAACAGTTTTTGAAACGGTAGCACTACAGCCTGCGGTGGTTGTTCCGGTTACTGTGTAACTGGTGGTAGCGGTTGGGCTTACTGTTTTCGAAGCAGTTGTATCTCCATCCGGTGACCATGACCATGAAGCTATACCTGCTCCGCTTCCACCGTAAGTTACTGTAACCACAGCAAAGTAATTATTTAAAGCCGTGGTTTGAACAAAGCCCATACAGGTATTTACGTTAGTAATAAAGAATGTATTTGTCCCACCCACATTGTAAGAAGGGTTTGAAAAGTTAAGCGTAACATTAGAAGCCGTGGTAGAGGCTTGTCCTGCGCACTGGCACCAGTTCGGTGTTTGTGCAAAAGTAGGACCGGCTATTGAGTTAAGCGAAGTGGTGTGAGTAGTACCCGAAGCACATTCTACCCCAATGGCAAATGTTACCTGCACATTGGTTACTGTTCCTGTACCAATGTCAGTCCAGCTGAATCCCGGTGATTGAGAAGAACATCCGTTGTAATAAGAACCGGTGGCGCATGATGAGCCCTGATTAATGAGGTTGCTAAGTGGAATATTATAAGTACGTGTAGTAGATACATTATTGCTTGCAGTCAGGGTAATATTACTTCCGGCACACGTTACCGGTGCAGCGGGTGAAATAGTTATAGAAGGATTTGCACTTTCAGTAACTGTGTAGGCTGCCGAGGTTTTAGAACATCCGTTTAATGTAACAGCCACGGTGTAGCTTCCTGCTATTGTTGCTGCGTAAGTTGCATTGGTTGCTCCGCTTATTGCGCTTGCGTTTCTATACCATTGATAAGTATAACCCGATCCGGTTGAAGCATTCAGCGTGAGTGAACCTCCTGTACAGAAAGTTCCTGAAGCAGCAGTGATCGTTGCGGTAGGAAGTGGTTTAACGGTAACAGCGGTTGAGGCTGTATCCCGGCATCCGTTGGCACCTGTTGCTTTTACAGAGTAAACGCCAGCATCGGTTAATTGCAGATTGCTGCGCGTGGCATTTTGTGATCCTGAAGAGAACCCGTTAGGACCACTCCAGATATATGAAACTCCTCCCGAAGCGTAAACGTTCACCGAACTTCCTTCGCACGAAGGGCCGCTGTTGGTTGCTGAAACAGTTGGCAGTGAGTTTACAGTTACCGAAGTGGTACCCGAACCAGAGCAGTTTTGAGCATTGGTAACGGTAACGGTATAGGTTCCGGCCATAGCGGTAGTAGCATTTAGAATAACCGGATTCTGGCTTGTTGAAGTAAATCCGTTTGGCCCGCTCCATGAATAAGAAACGCCACCATTGGCAAATAACTTAATGGTATCTCTTACACACACAGGTCCCGTGTTTGAAACCGTAATTGGCAAACCGCTTACAAAAACAGTTTGTGTACAGGTTTTTGTATTATTGTTTACATCTGTTACCGTCCACACCACATTGGTAGTTCCGATAGGGTAGCTACCGCTGGCATTGGAGGTATTGTTGAAGTTATTGGTAATTGAAGCTATCCCGCAATTATCACCTGTTGATGGAGTACCAATTGAAACGGTAGCAGTACAACTTCCCGAGTCGGGGCTGGTGGAAATATTTGCAGGGCAGTCTATAATGGGCTTAATGGTATCGTAAACTCCAAGGTTGGAGGTTTGGGTAGAGGTAACACAATTTCTTGCATCACGAACGATTAAGTTATAGGTGCCTGCACTCAGGTTCTGGAAACTATTTGATGTAACAAACAGAATTCCGTTGTTGATGGAGTAATTGTAAGGAGAAGTTCCGCCAGTAGCGCTGAACACAATTGAGCCATCGGTATTACCCTGGCAACTGGTTCCGGTTACTGCGGCCGACTGGGCAAGTGCACCCGAAGGTTGTGTAATGGTAATGGTGGTAGTATTGGTTACGCAATTAATCGAATCTTTTACTTTCACCTGGTAAGTTCCGGGTGTTAGGTTGGTGAAACTACCTGAGCTACCATAAGTCGAACCATTGTTGATAGAATATTGTAACGGAGGAACGCCACCTGATGCAGAAACGGTAATGGAACCGTCATTGGCTCCGTAGCATTGCACATTAGTGCTGCTTATAGAAGCAGAAATGCTGGATACACGAACTGTTTTTGTAACGGTTGCAGGGCATCCTCCCGAGTCAAGGTATTGCAGGCTTACCTGATAGGTTCCGCCTGTGCTGTAAGTCTTGCTTGGGTTTTGAGCGGTAGAAGTGGTGAAATCACCAAAGTTCCATTTGTAACCCGTTACGGTTTGTGAGGGTGTTCCTGCCGTGAAATTGATGGTTGTACCAATACAAATATCAAGTGCCGAAGCAGAGAACGGAACCGCTGTAATGGTTGACGGGAAATTAACCGCAACCACATTTGAGGTTAAGAAACATCCGGCCGAGTCGGTAACTTTTACAGTATAAGAACCCGGAATCAGGTTGCTGATACCTGCCGAAGTTTCAGAAGTTGACCACAGGTAAGAGTAAGGAGCAACACCACCGGTAACCGAAGTTACGGTAGCTGTACCATCGTTGTTTGATGTACAACTTACGTCAGTGGTTGAAATGCTCACATTCAATGAAGGAGGGGCAGTAAAGTTCCAGCCGGTGTTGTTACCAAGATCATTGCTGTAGTTGGCATTGAATGTAGCGCCACCCTGAGCTTTCATATCGGTTAGGTTAAGGAAAGTGGTGTTAGCCGTTCCGCTTGATTTACTAAAAGTAGCCTGTGTGCCCGGAGTGGTTGATTTAATATTAATCAGATTCGAGCAGGTTCCGTTGGCAATCAGCTGGCTCATGGTTTGAACGCCCGGTTCAACAGAAAGGGTCAACCCTTTTTCCACTTTCAGGGTATTGAACGTATTGGCACCGGTTAAGTTTGCTGCAAGGGTGGAGGTAGTGGTAAACGTAACATTATTATAAGTTAAGTTATTTCCAAGGAAAGAAGATGAACCTCCGTTACCTGTAATAACGATGGTGGAAGTGCCCTCAACCAGCGCAGTATTACTAAGGGTTGATGGATTCCATGTTCCGTTTTGTATGGTAACAATTGAACTTCCCAATTGAAGGGAACGGGTGTTTGAAGTGCTGCTGTTGAAATTTTTGGTAGTAATGTCTTTGTTATTACTAATCAATGTTCCGTTATCAAAATTCAGGTTGTTTAAAACAGTAAGCGGGTTTAATAATTTCCACTCACCGGTTCCCGAGTTGCCACCTACAAAACTTACGTTGGTCATTGATTTGCCACCGCTGTTTATTACGTGGTTGGCATCAATAGCCATAAATTTCCACTCACCGGTGTAGTTTTGGTTCATTCCTGAAATTAATTCCAGGTCACCATATATTTTAATTTCACCGCTACCTGTAAAGGTAGGAGTAAACACAGCCGATCCCCATTTCATGTCGCGGGTAGTAGCTACAGCTACATCAACTGTAACAGTACGTCCTGAAGTGGTAAATGAATTGGCATCAAAATATACATCATCATTTGGTCCGGGAACTGAAATCTGGAAGGTAGTACCACCTGATGAAGTAGCCCAGTGGTGTGAGTAGTCGCTCCAGTTACCGTTGTCGCCAACCCAGTAAAATGCATTACATGAACTGAAATTCCAGTTAGTGTTATTACCCAGATTCACGCTGCTTGCTCCTGCAAAAAACAGAGTTTGAATTCCTCCCGAGCCGTTAGGTAATCCATCAGCTTTAATATCCTGCATCAGTACAAAGTCTAAACAAACTTTTCCTGATGGTTTGTAAATGGTAGCTTGTTGCCCTTGAGTAAGTGATTTAACAATTACCGGATAACTTCCGTTTCCTAAAGCAAGTAAACTGTTTACTGTTTGTGTTTTTCCGGCACCAAGTAATAAACGGGTTCCAAGTCCGGCAGCAATCAGTGAGTTGAACGTGTTGTTTTGATTCAGGCTGAGGTATGGCCCACCGTTTCCGGTAGAGGTTACGGTAAGGTTATTAAATGTATTGGCACTTTGGTAAGTTACCGTTGGAATATTGGTGGTGGCATTATTGAAGTTATAGGTAACATCATTAAAGCTGTTTGAACCGGTATACGTAATTGCAGGCCATCCAATGGTGGTTAATGAAATATTTCGGAAACTGTTGTTGTCCTGTATTTCAATGGTAGGTCCGCTTAATCCATTGTTGTAGGTATGGGTGAAAATAACATCTTTAAATGTTTTGTTTCCCCCGTACAGCCGGTTGATATTATTGTATGAATTGGTGAACTTGATATTGGTTCCGCTCATCATGACCGTTACGGCCGATGAGAACCTGATTTCGTTATCCGAATAAATGGTATCTGTTCCGGTAAAGTCGAGAATAATTCTGGAGTCGTTGTAATCATTGGTAATAGATCGGGCTTTTACCTGATAGCCGGCAGAGATAAACTTGCCTGAGCGAAGTAATAAGTCATCTGCGAGAGTGAGGTTATTTTGAAGTGTCCATTCTCCCACGTATCCTCCATCGCCATAAAATTGTGCCCGATACATTTTTACGCCATTGGTATTAATGGTATTTCCGTTTTTACGCGAATCAAAATAAACGTACCCTGTTTGTTGCCAGGTAAGGTTTGGTGCCAATAACATGGAACCGAAAACATGCAATTCATTTCCTCCGCTCAGGCGGGGATTATTTACATTGTTCCATACCATATTGTTGCAATACGCATTCGCATTAATTGAAACAGTTTGGTTGGCAGCAGTAAATGAGTTTACATCAAAAAACACATTATCTCCAGCACCGGGTAAACATCCGGCTGGAGTGCCACCGCTGGTATTTGACCAATGTGCTGTTTCGTGCCAGCTTCCTGTTCCGCCTATCCAGTAGAAACTACCGGGAGTACTGCTCATGGTCCAGTTGGTTACATTACCCAGCAATACCGAGTTTGTTCCGGCATAGGTTCCGCCACCATTCAATTTCAGGTCGGCAATGTTTGCGTAATTGGCATAAGCCCATTTAACATTGTTTATGGTTACCTGTGATCCAGGAGTCATAGATCCTACATAGGTGCGGTACATACAGGTACCATTGATAAGAATGGTATCGATGGTGCAGGTGTAAGAAGAATGAAACTTGAACGTGTTCAAATTGTTTATGGTAAGTTTTTTAGCGGTGAACGGGTGGTTAAATTCTGCTCTTGGCAAATTTGATCCGGTACCGTTGTACGTTACATTTCCATAATACCTGCTGTTTCCGTAACCGTACATATAGAAAACTCCGTTGCTCGACTGGAAGTTTCTTCCAAAGGTATAAGTAGCATTGGCAATGGAGTCGCCTCCCTGGTTGTAATCATAAAAATAGCCATCGCCATTATGGTTTACAATTAAATTGGCCATGGTATTATTGATTCCCTGGTAATAAATATAATATCCACCGGTATTTTGGTTGTCAAGGGTAACGGTATTATAGCGCAATCTTCCTGCACCTGTACTCGGGCCATAGGAGTTAAACTGCAGGTAGTTGTTTCCCTGAAGCAACAGATCGGCAGTTCCCATTTTCAGGTTGGCATAGTAGATATACCAGTAATAGCCAACCTTAATAAGTGTGGTTCCACCAGTAAAATCGGCAGTAGCTCCTCCACCTGTATTAGCCTGAAAAGCTAAGACGTCTAAATTGTATCCGTTGGTTTTAAACGTACCGTAGTTCAGGTAAATCCAGTTGGTGGTGGTTAATTTATCTAACAATTTCCACTCTCCCGAAGTTTGATTTTGACCCTGGAAGTAAATATTACATGGTAAAGTTTTTCCCTGCGTTTCAATTGTATTTCCGGTTGTTGTACTTTGAAAATACATATTGCCTCCATAGCTGAAATTCATGTTGGCATCCAGCTTTAAGGAACCAAAAATATTTAATTGCTGGCTGTTGCTTATTCCGGCTCCGGTTTTAATTCCGGTCCAGTTCATGTTTTTACATTCTGCTGTTACGTCAATAGAACAATATTGCCCGGCAGCCGTAAATGAAAGGGAGTCGAAGAAGGCATTATCAATACGACTTGGAATAGCACAACCGGCTGTTCCGCCCGAGGTAAGCGACCAGTGATTGGGGTCGCTCCAGTTTCCGTTTCCGCCAATCCAGTAAAAATTTTGTGCGGGAATCGTGCTGATGGTCCATCCGCTAACATTGCCTAGGTTAATAGTATTAGTAGCAGTAAAGGTTGCACCACCGGCCCCGTCAATATCTTGCATTTGTGCCCAATCAACAGAAACATTTCCTGAGGTCTGACGCATATAGGCTTTTGAGCCTCCGTTTGAGCTACGGATTAAAACTGTTTTCTGACAGCTTCCGTTAATTGCGGTAAATGTTCCGTAATTCTGCGTATAACCAGAACCTAAAACAAGTTCGCTTATATTCCCTATATCAATAACTCCAAAAGAATCGTTGCTTAGAAACTCAATACTTGGACGAATGGCCGAAGAAGCACTTGTGGTTTTGAATGTTCCTCTGAATGCATTGATCCCATAAAATTTAATTTTGGGTGCATAAAAAGTGGTGCCCGTACTGGTGTGATTGAAAGTGAAATTTCGAAATGTGTTGTTTGCGTAAAAATCGAGGTATTGCTGTCCTTTTCCGTTAATAATAATATCCCTGAATGTACCACCATAGTTAGAGTAAACTTGTGAATTGTAAGTGGCAGTTGCATCAAATACAACATCCTGATAAGTTTTTCCTCCTGGATAAAAGTAAAAACCACTTACTCCGGTAAATTTAATAGTGGCTCCTCCGTTAATATAGGTAGTGCTGGCATTGGGATACATACCAAATTGGTAGGTAATATAAACAGTATCGGTACCGGTAAAATCAACCGTTCCCACATTGCCCGACCAGGCCCAGAAATAAGGGGCGGTTATAGGGAATCCGTTAGATATAAATTTATTTGCGTTAGGATAAATTCCTGCACCCAATGCAACTACTTTAAGTGTATCCTGCAACTTATATTCGGCTCCGTAATTGGTTCCGCCCAGTTGAATATAGTGCATATCCTTGCCACCGCTTCGTATATTGTAAGTTCCGGCATGGGTAGCATAAAAATACATGTAGCCTCCATTGTTATTTGATAAACCGGAGTAAGTGGCATTTTTTGTATAAAACGCCTGGCTGTTTACGTCAAATCCGCCATCGGTAATTTCCCACTGGCCATCAATATTGATGGTGGCTAAAGGTTGCCCCACAAATGAACCGTTTTTAATATAATGGGTATATGCAGTTGAATTGAATGTGGCTCCTGCCGGAACAACTAGATCACCCTGGTTGGAGTAGAAATAACCTTTGTTTTGAGTAAATCTGGATGTACCATCCAACACAAGTGTTCCTGCATCAATTTTAGTATTATCGTTGTTTCCTGATTTAACAAAATAGGCCGAATCATTCAGTGTAAGATTACCTGCATAAATTTGGATTAATCCTGAGTTCATGGTAAAGCTGGTCTTCCTGAAAGTGGCACCATTGGCGGCTGTAATTTTTGAAAGTTGATTCCAGGTAAGCCTTTTTGACGGATTAATATTAAATACATTGGCTGCATTAATACCTGCATTGAAATTAAACGTTACACTCGAGGTAACCCCGCTGGTAACAATAAAATCTTTGCAAAATCCCTCAAAATTGATGGTTACCGTGCCGCCACTCGCGGTAAATGAGTTGGCATCGAAAATAACGTCATCAATTGGTGTTGGAACAATAGTAGGGTTTACCGATCCGCCCGAACTGGTTGCCCAGTGGGTAAGGTCAGTCCAAACACCGGTTCCGCCTACCCAGTAATAGGAGGCAGCCGAACTTCTCAGTCCGGTCACTAAAAACAAAAGGAGCAATCCGGTTTGGAGGCCTCTTTTGAATGTAAGTAGTTGTTTCATCATAAAATTATTAAGTATAGAGTTGCTTTTATTTTTTAGCGTATTTCAATTATAAAAAGAGCGGCATGTTCCGAGATAACTTTAGCATTTCTTTTTTCCTGAATAGTTATGGTTGTCAAATATTTTCCGGAGCCAGTGGCCTTGATATCAACTTTTCCGGTTTTTGCATCCAGCTTAAAATTCCCTTCGGGTAAATTTTTTTCGGCAGTAAACCCATTTGCATATTTCACTTTGTCAAAAGGTGGATTGTTGGTAAGGAAAGAAGCGGCAAACATCGGATTTTGTTTAACCTGATTTAGCGTGGCTAAATGTGTTTTTTCAAACCGGTAGTCGGGCTGATTGGAGGCCTGATAGTACCAAGGCTGACTGAGTTTCAAACTAACTTCATCGCTGTCGGGATTAACAATGGGTAGTACAAATGAAGTACTGGTTCCATTGCAAAAATTTAATTCAGGCAAAGCAGCCAGTGACGACATTATATTGGGTTCCGCAATCACCGGATTTGGAAGGTGAATCTGAAGAGCAAAACCTTGTTTATTAGTGTGGTCAAGATTTACCACCCCCCGGTCAAAACAACAATATCCCCAACTTAAGTCGTAATCCATGTAAGCGGGGCCAAGGTCTTTTTTAACGGAATAAACAACCTGTTTCAAACAGGTTTCTTTTTCGGTCATGCACGGAACCGAGGTTTTGGTTGGCTGCATAAATTCAGTATCTTTTGAAAGTTGGAGCACGGCAAATAATCGTACGCCCATACTTTCAAAAAGAGAAACATATTCGTTAGCGGGAACGGGGGCCGAACAGGAATAGAATACTTTTAAGAAAACCTGTATTCTTCCATTTCCTTCAAAGGTGGTAAAAAGTTCAGCGCCTTTTAATTCGCTGATTGCAGGTTTTGACGCAGGGGCAGGTTGCTGAGCTTGGGCAGAAAAGAAACAAAAGAACAATAAGGTGTATAAAACACCCTTTAAGGATTTTGGAGCCTTACAGTTAAAGTTGCCCGAATTGGAGATCATTTGGTTAGGTTAAAAATGCCCTTTCAAATTGAAAAGAAACGCTTGTTTGGTTTTAAGCCATATTTTTTTCAAAATGAATATCAATGGTACCATTATCACTCACAGTAAAAAAATAAATGGTACAACCTGCAGGGTTATGGGTACAACCTGCACGGGGAATAAGGTCAGGAAATATTTTTGCGCAATTCGGTTCCTGGAAAATGAATGGTAAACACAGCTCCGGTATGTGATGAATAAGTAATAGCGCCCCTTAGCTGGCGGGTAAGTTCCTTTAGAATTCGTATTCCAAGACTGGTTGACTGTTCTGCATTAAAATCTCCGGGCATGCCCTGTCCGTTGTCGGAGACCGTTAGGTTATAAAAGCCGGTATCCAATTGTGAAAGTGAAATTGTAATAATTGTTTTTAATTGATTATCGGGTAAGGCGTATTTCAGGGCATTTGTAATAAGCTCATTCAGGATAAGCCCTATTGGGATAGCTGTTTCCATATCTAACTGTAGATTTTCAGGCTGAATTGTTGTTTTCAGTTCGGCATGATCTGCCTTGTAAACAGTACGCAAATGGTTCCACAGTTGAAGGATATATTCGTTTAAAGGAATAGCCGATAATACATCGAAAGCATATAATTTTTGATGCAGCAGCGAAATTGTTTTTACCCGGTTATGACTTTCCCTGAGTGCTTCAATGGCATTTTTGTCTTCCATCGAGTTTGATTGCAGATTCAATAAGCTCGAAACAATTTGCAGGTTATTTTTTACTCTGTGATGTATTTCTCTTATCAATGTATCTTTTTCAACCGACTGATTCAGGATGATGAGCTTTTGTTTTTCGAGTTCCTTGTTTTGTTTGTTTTTGTGGGTATAACCCCTAAATAAAAAAAAACCAATCAGCAACAAGGCCATGCAAAGAATGATGGCTAGTATTTTTTCATTTCTTAAGCTTTTGTTTTTAGCCTTCAGAATCTCATTCTCATTTCGCCCATGCTTCACATTTAATTTCATTTCCAATTCATGTTGCTGCAGTAAACTCTGTGCTTGTGCATTGGCAATGCCGCGTTCCCGCGATTCATTAAACACGCTATCGTTCCATTGGTTGGCCAGCTCTAAATAATTTAGTGCTTTCGGATAGTCTTTTTCGGCACGCGCAATATTGGCCAGGGTTTTATATGCTTCCCCGATAAACAATTTGGCTTGCTGTTTTTGGGCATCATTTAGTAAACGGGTTGCATAGGTTTTTGCTTTTTTTGTTTGGGATAGCTTCAGGTATAGTTGCGATAAGGCTGATAAGGGTCTCAGCGCATTATCGGGCATTTGCAAACTGTCAAGCACCCTCAGTGAGGTTTGCAGGTATTCTTCGGCTATTTTGTATTTTTCTGTTTTCAGGTAAATATTTCCTGTTTCGTATTTAATGGTTGCATAATCGTAGTCGGTTGCATTGCTTTTACTGGCATAGTTAATAGCCCTGTCAATATATGCATTGCATTTGCTCATATTTCCGTTGCGATGGTGTTCAACGGCAATATTGGCGCAAATCATACCTGCAAACGACCAGTTTTGAATAATAGTAACATGTTGAAGTGCTTTTTCAAAATATGGCAAACTTTCGCTGGCATTATGACCGGCATCGGCCAGCAGCGAGGCGGTATTATTACACAAAACGGCAATTAACCTGTGGTTGTCGGTCTGTTCAGCAACCTCAAGTCCTTTCAGGTAGTAATTCAGTGACTGATCAAAGTCTCCTTTGTCCTGATACATTCCTGCAATCATGCTCAGGCACGATGCTTCATATAATTTATTACCGGATTTTCGGGCATAGATAAGGCATTGGTTGTATGCTGCCAGTCCTTCTTTTAAATGAGTTTGTAAAATAAGAACAAACCCCAGGGTTCGATATCCGTCAGCAAGGTAATTTAGCAGTGCGTTTTTTTCTGCCAGCCGTATTTCTTCTTTGGCGAGTTGTATTGCCTCTTCCTGCCTGCTGAATTTAAGTTCCCAGGCCAGTACCCCAAGTAATCTTGCCCTTGCCGAATCGCTTTCTGCTTTGGCCAGTTCCTTACGTACTGATTCAATCTCCACCTGTGCCACTACGTGCAGGGCAAAAATTGTGGTTGTTAGCAGAAGTAGAAATCGTTTGAGCAAAACTTAGATTAAAAACCGGTCAATCTGCAAATGTGAGTTTTAAAAAGAACATCATAGCTAATTTTGGTACAACGTGCATTAGAATGGGTATCACACTACAAATTCAGTTTATCATCAGGCAATACGGGTAATTCGGCTCATTAGCTCTTCTTTAAAACTCCGGCTTAGCGGTATTTCTGTGCCACCAACCAGTACTTCAGTATGTGAAACCGCATCAATGCATCTAAGGTTAACCATATATGATTTGTGCACCTGTACAAACAAATCATTGGGTAAGTTAGACAAGAGTTCCTTAAAATTGGAGCGTACAATATTTTTCCCCTTTTCTGTTATAATGTAAATATAGTTATGGTCAGACTGCAGCCAGAGTATATCTTCAATTTTTACCTTAACATAATTACGGTCCGTTTTTACAAAAAGACAATCAGTAAGCAGTTTGGTTCCCGTAGCTTCTTCATTGGCGGGTATGTTTAAAATTGGTAAAGAAGCAATCGCCATTTCAATAGAAGTAAAAAGATCTTCCTGTTCAAACGGTTTCACCAGATATCCGTTGGGCTTAAGCGAAGCAGCTTGTGCCACGGTTTTTTTATCAGAATGTGAAGTGATAAAAATGAAAGGAACTTTATACCTATTTTTTAAGGTCTCTGCTAATTCAATTCCGGATTTTTCTCCTCCCAAATTGATGTCAACCAATGCTAAATCCGGTTTCTGTTTATCAATTATTTCAATCGCTCCGTTATAACTCAATGCATTTGGCAACACTTCGTAATGCAGTCTGGTAAGCATATCACTGATATCCATTGCCACCAGCGACTCATCTTCCACAATTAATATTTTTATTGGTTCCATTGAATGCGCTCTTGATTATGGTTAGGTTGGTATGACACTTCTTTGACCAATGCCCGTGATTGAACTGCAATATATAAACTTAAATCCCGAAAGAAAAAATTAAATACACCGGCCCAGTGTTCTCATTTACCTGTAAGTTCTTTGTTGAATAATTCGGGCAGCTTATCGTTTTGCGATGTTCCGTAAAGCTGCTCGGAGGTATTGAAATTGATACTCCCGGAAGCGAGTACCGTTTTTTGTTTTATCTTTTTTGTCGGATATATTTTTTGCCTGCTTCCTGCGCTGGTTATAATTTCTATTGGCATCACAAAATCATCACCCACATGAGTCCAGCGGTAATAAAATCCTGATTTTCCCCAGTAAAATTCAAAAATGGGGGCTTCCCGGTTAAACAGGTACTGCTTAAAAAACCAGTTGTAGTTCTGTCCGGTTTTACGGTTCACTAATTCAATAAACGTTTCCGATAAAATTTGTTTACAGTTGTTTTCGTTGCGAAATGTTTTTAGAATATCAAAAAACACCGAGTCGTTGGCTATCACGGTACGCAGGGTGTGCAGCACCCACGACCCCTTTACGTAAATATCTTCATCGTGATAATCAAAATAACGAATACCGCGTTTGCGAACCACAGGTCTTTCGTTTTTGATCATGATGCGCTGCAAAAACAAATAATTCAAATAGGCTTTATGCCCCTGTGTGTATTCCACATAAAGGGCTTCGCAATAGGTAGCAAACCCTTCGTGTATCCATCCGTCAGCCAGATCGGCAGCCGTTACACTGTTGCCCCACCACTCGTGGGCGGTTTCGTGCAATATGATGTAATCAAAATTATTGCGTTTATCATTTTTGTATCCATTGCCATATGCAATGGCGCTTTGGTGCTCCATACCTGCATATGGCGATTCAACTAATTTAAATCCATCCCGCTGCCAAGGGTACTCGCCAAACATTTTTTCGTAAAAGGCAATATGTTTTTTTACCTGCTGAAAATGTACCTGGGCCGAGTCGTAATTATAAGGCAATACGTAATGATTGAGTAATGTTGTTTTGCCGGTAAGTTCGCTCACAAACGTATCCTGCAATAATTTAAAGTCGCCCACATAGAGCGTTACATTATAATTGTTAATAGGGTATGACGTGTGCCAGTGGTAGGTCATTGTTTTATGATTGGCGCTGCTTTCGCCACGCAGCACCCCATTACACACGGCAGTTAATTCTTTAGGTACCGTCACGGCTATGTCCACACTATCGGGCTCATCGGCCATATCGTCTTTATTGGGCCACCACATTCCGGCTCCTTCGCTCTCACAGGCTACCCCAATCCAGGGCTTTTTATTTTTGTCTTTTTTCCATACAAAACCACCATCCCATGGAGCTTTGGCCGCCTGTACCGGGTTTCCCTCGTACGACACATACACCGAAAATGGATTTCCCTTTTTTACCTGCACAGGTAAGCAGATAAACACTGCTCCTTCTTTGCGGTAGTAATTGAGCGCCTGCCCGTTTTCTGATTGTTTAATAAAATTAATTTTCATGTTGGCATACAAATCCATTTGCAGCGTATCAAAATCGGTAACCGCCACGGCATCCATTTGTACTGAGCCAATCAGGTATTTTTCATCCGGATTTACTCCAACTTTCAGGTTGTAGTAAGTTACATCAAAACAATTGCGGTACTTGCTTGGAGCACCCAGCAGCAAAAGCTTTTCCGTTTCTTTAGGGTAGGTTCCGGGTTTTTCGGGGTTGTATACCTGTAGGTGTATGCCTGCCATGCCACAGCCGGCAAGGAGCAACAGGGTAAGTAGCAATTTGGTGATTTGTTTCATAATACAGTAACGGAAGGTAGGCTGCAAGATACAAAAGGAAAATAAAAGGCCATGAACCTTTAAAGCGCGGGAGATCTATTTTTCAAAATTCAGGTTGGTTGGTTCTGAAAGGGGCATATAGTTTTTACTCTTATCTGTGACTTCTACTGAGGTATCAACTACTTCAAAAGCGATGCTTGAAAACCAAATTTGTCCTGTTCCAACCAATAACGCACCAAAAGCAATATTAGTAGCGTGAAGTGGCACATCCAACACAATCTCGTACTTACTCCACTCGGTACTTCCCTTTACAGAACGGTCTTTTTTTCCATCATGAAGGTTATCGAACGATAGGGTTTTATTTCCGGCACCATCTACCCTGAACCAGATACCTGCCCAGTCAGTTACATTACTTGTTTTCATATAAGCTTTCATACGTACCCGTTTACCCAGGTATTTGTCGGGATTGCATTGTTGCATAAGGGTCCCGAATCCGTGTATTTTTTTAGCAATTGATTTAATGGTAGCGGTATTTTGTCCGTCACGGCCTGTACCCCGCTCAATGCCCATCTCATAGCTTTTGGGTGAGCTGCCCGCCTTAATCCATCCCTCAGGAAGATCAAATGAAAAAAAAGTACTTGCTAGGGTCATCCAAACCCAAATCGAATAATTCTTCATGGAAGTAATTTTTTATAAAATTAAAAACAAAACCGGAGAAAAGCAAAGTATAAATGAACAGCCAAATCCGGTTTGGGGGTCAATGCTTAACAGACTGTTTTATGCAATAAAAAACCGCCCCGTACTATCGGGGCGGTTTTTTCTATGATAAACCAAAGGGCTTATTTCAGCACCTCTTTTACATCGGTATATTTTAATTTAAATGCTTCGGCCACGCCTTTGTACACCACTTTGCCGTCAACCACATTAAGGCCTAGCAACAACTCTTCGTTCTCTGCACATGCTTTTTTCCATCCTTTGTTGGCTAATTGCAATGCGTAGGGCAGGGTAGCATTGGTGAGCGCAAGGGTGGAAGTATATGGTACCGCACCAGGCATATTGGCTACACAGTAGTGAATTACATTATCTACTACATAAATAGGGTCCTGATGGGTGGTGGCTTTTGATGTTTCAAAGCAGCCGCCCTGATCAATGGCTACATCTACCATTACAGTACCGGGGCGCATGGTTTTGAGCATATCGCGGGTAATAAGCGATGGTGCTTTGGCACCGGGAATAAGCACCGCTCCTATAATCAGGTCGGATGATTTAATGGCTTCGCGAATATTGTACTCACTCGAGTAAACGGTTTTTACATTTTTTTCCAGAATATCGTCTAACTGGCGAAGGCGTGGTAACGAAATATCCATCAGCGTTACATCGGCTCCCATGCCGGCAGCCATTTTTGCGGCCTGTGTTCCTACAATACCGCCCCCCAGTACCAACACCTTGGCCGGGCGCACACCGGGCACACCACCCAGCAAAATACCACGTCCACCCATTGGTTTTTCCAGATATTTGGCACCTTCCTGCACACTCATACGTCCTGCTACTTCGCTCATAGGAACCAGCAGGGGCAGCGAGCGGTCCTTTTTCTCTACGGTTTCGTATGCAAGGCACACCGCTTTGCTTTTAATCATGGCTTTGGTAAGTGGCTCATAAGAAGCAAAGTGAAAATAAGTAAACAGCAGTTGTCCTTCTTTAATCAAAGCATACTCCTGCTTAATAGGTTCCTTTACCTTAATAATCATTTCGGCCTTTTTGTACACCTCGTCAATGGTTTTTAACAGGGTAGCTCCGGCTTTTTTATATTCCTCGTCACTAAAACCGCTGCCATTACCGGCTGTTGCCTGTACAAATACTTTGTGTCCGGCTTTTACAAAGGCCGAAACGCCCGCAGGTGTAAGTCCCACCCGGTTTTCATTATTTTTAATTTCTTTAGGTACTCCGATTATCATACAATTTTTTGTTTAAGAGGCTGCAAAAATAACAAAGGCGATGGAATTTCACAGGGTTATCCTAATTAATAGTAGCAGCCGGTGTTTTTTGCAGGTTAAAATTGTTTCTATCTGCCCCGTAATAATTGATATATTTGAACGCTTATAAAAGTGTAGATGCTTATGAAACAAATGATTCTTGCGGTGTGTATAGCCTGGTGTTTTTGCCCGGGAGCCGCGGCTCAACAAACAGATTCTGTTACTATTCGCTCATTTTTTACCAAAGCACTCAGCCATGGAAAGGCTTATGACGATTTGCGTTACCTGTGTAAAAACATAGGCCATCGCATAAGCGGTTCGGCACAGGCACAGCGGGCAGTAGAGTTTACCTATGAGCGCATGAAAAGTTACGGGTTTGATACCGTTTATCTGCAGGAGGTAATGGTGCCGCAGTGGGTAAGAGGAGCTAAAGAAACAGCTTTTGTTACAGCCGGGGGTAAAAAAATAATGGACCTGCACATAACTGCTCTGGGGAACTCGGTAGGTACGGGAACAGCCGGTGCAAGTGGCAAAGTGGTTGAAGTTTTTAGTTTAAAAGAATTAGAAAAACTGGGGCGGGAAGCCATTGAAGGCAATATCGTTTTTTATAACCGCCCGTTTAATGATGAACATATTGTTAGTTTTGAAGCCTACCGCGAGGCAGTGGATCAGCGTTCATCGGGGGCGGCCGAAGCAGCCAGGTACGGAGCTGCAGCAGTGGTGGTGCGCAGCATGACGCATACACTCGATGATTTTCCACATACCGGAGCATTAAGGTATGCCGATGGGGTAAAACCCATTGCCGCAATTGCAGTGAGCACAGCCGATGCTGAAAAAATACATGAGCTGCTTGTAAAAAGCAAAGACCTTAAAATAAGCCTCACTACTTTTTGCGAAATGCGGGCCGATGTAAAATCGTACAATGTAATTGGCGAATTGAGGGGCAGGGTTCACCCCGAAGAAATTATTACTGTAGGCGGACATCTGGATAGCTGGGATATAGGCGAAGGTGCCCACGATGACGGAGCAGGATGTGTGCAAAGCATAGAGGCACTACGGTTGTTTAAGATAAGTGGAATAAAACCTGCACGCACCCTTCGCTGCGTGATGTTTATGAATGAAGAAAACGGATTGCGCGGAGGGAAAGTATATGCCGAACAGGCAGCTTTAAAAAAGGAAAAACACTACGCAGCCATTGAGTCGGATAGAGGAGGTTTTACTCCGCGTGGATTTTCGGTAGAGGCCGAAGCCGATACCATAGCCCGTATGCAGCGCTGGCTGAAATTACTTGCTCCTTACGGATTAGATAAAATAGAGCAGGGTGGTGGCGGTGCCGATATAAGTCCGCTTAATCCGCAGGGAACAGTTTTGATTGGTTACGTACCCGACTCACAACGCTATTTTGATGTACACCATGCCGCAACCGATGTGTTTGAAAGTGTAAATAAACGCGAACTGGCAATGGGAGCGGCCTCTATGGCTACTTTGCTGTGGCTGATTAGTGAATACGGATTTTAAGCAAGCAGGGTTTTTAACTTTTCCATATCAAGAGGCTTGGGCAGCAGGGCTTCGAGGCATTTGTGATTAATGGCCCGTTCAAAATCGCTGTCATCGGCAGTAGAGGAAAGCATAAATAAGCGTATGTTTTTCCGAAGCGATTCATCGAGCAGGCAAAAGGCATCTAAAAAATCAAAACCACTCATGCCAGCTAATTGCAAATCGAGCAATACAATGGTTTCGGTTTCTGTTTTCGGGTTGCTTGCAAAATAAGCAAGGGCCGATTCGGCATCGGTAAACGAGCGGATAGAAGAAGCCAGGTCGGAAATGGATAAGAACTTTTCATTGATGAAAATATCCAAATCGCTGTCGTCAATTAAAACAAAGGCAAACTGTTTAATCATTTTTTTCGGATGCGGGAATTTCGATTGAAAAAGTGGTACCCGCGTGTTGAGCAGAAGTTACATTTATGCGGCCATTGAGTTTATGAATGGCTTCATTTACCACATAAAGGCCAATACCCGATCCGCTGTTTTGCGAAGTGCCGCGGAAAAACATTTTAAAAACATTTTCAAGATCGTTTTCGCCAATACCAATGCCATTGTCTTCAATTACGATGGTGCATGCATCATCATTACTATTAATGGTAATTTTGATAAACTTTTCTGAATTGTCTTTCTTCTGATATTTAAGTGCATTACCAATAAGGTTATTTAAAATAATGCGCAGTTTTACAGGGTCTGAAAAAAACTGACCTGTTTGTTCAATCTGAATTTCGTAACGTACTTCCTCGTTTCCGGGAATAAAATGGAAGCTGTCTTTTATTTCATTAACTAATTGTTTAAAATCTACTGCACTTATTTCAGTGCCCGAACGCGAGTTTTTGTAGTAGTCAATAATATTGATAATAAACGTATCTAGTTTTTTAACCGACTGCTCAATCAGGTTAAGGTAATTATCAATATTTTCCCTGGTAAAATTGGTGTCTAATTTAGCCAACTGGGCAATGCCGAGCACCGACATCAGGGGCGCACGCAAGTCGTGTGAGGCACTGTAAATAAATTTATCGAGTTCGTTATAGGCTTTTTCAAGTTGCGAATTTCGTTCCCTTAATTCCTTTCGGGTGCGGTAAATATCATACGCATTTTCAATGGCATTTTTTACGTAGTCGTGGTCCCACGGTTTATCAATAAATCTGAAAACTTCTCCTCGGTTAATAGAGTCAATGGCTGCTTTTATATCGGTATATCCTGTAATAAGAATTCGAACGGGTTCGGAGTGGTGATTCCGGATTTTTTCAAAAAACTCCACACCCGTAATTTGCGGCATACGCTGGTCGGAAATCACAATCTGAATTTCTTCCCTTTTCAGAATTTCTTCTGCTTCTTCGGGCTTGTCGGTAATAAAAATGTTATAATCTTTACGATAGGCAGCCTTAAACGATTCGAGGTTGTGCAACTCATCGTCAAGATACAGAACAGAAATTTTGGGCTTGGGTGTCATACAAATTTCCGGATAAAGGTAAAATTAATTTTGTGATTTGGGAAGTTTAATGGTGAATTCGGTACCTGCCCCCGGTTCCGATTCTACCTCTATGGTTCCCTTATGCGATTCAATTATTTTATAAACAATAGACAAACCCAGCCCTGTACCTTCGCCCACATCTTTGGTGGTAAAAAACGGATCAAAAATGCGGGCTTTTACTTCGGGAGTCATTCCTGTGCCATTATCCGATATTTTAATCACTACGCGCTCGTCTTCGAAATAGGTTTTGGCTGTAATCAATCCGGCCACGTCATCCCGTTTACGAACCGCATAAATGGCATTGTTCAGTATATTCATAAAAACCTGATTTAGTTTTCCGGGAAAACATTCTATATCAGGAATACTTCCCAGGTCTTTATTTACTTTTACGCGGTCGCCCAATTGGTTGTTTAAAAGAATAAGCGTTGAGTTGATTCCTTCATTTACGTTTACGTATTTTAAATCAGCCTCATCTAGCCGCGAAAAGTTTTTAAGACTTTTCACTATTTCAACCGTACGGGTGGCTCCTTCATACATTCCTCTCAGTAAAATATCAATTTCTTCGCGGATATACGTGTAGTCAATTTCGGTTTTAAATTTATCAATTTCTGTCAGGTAAGCTCTGGCATCATCGGGCAGGTTATAACTTCCCATATGTTCGTATCTGGAAAGCAATTCTATAATGTCATCTACATCGCGTTTCAGCGGTTTTATATTGGAGCTTACAAAATTGATAGGGTTATTAATTTCGTGGGCAACCCCCGCAGTAAGCTGACCCAGCGAGGCCATTTTTTCGGCATCTACCAATTGGGTTTGCGCATCTTTTAATTTGGTCATGGCAGTATTCAGGTCTGAATTAGCCTCTTTCAATTCATGTGTCCGTTCGGCAACTTTTTGTTCCAGCACAATATTCTGTTCGCGTATAATGCGCTCGTTTTCCATTGACACACGCAGTGCTTCGGCTTGCGAAATTTCCTTTTCCCGTTTCAGCACATTAATTCGGTCGGCCAGTGCTATGGAAAGCAAAATGGCTTCGGCAGCTGAGCCTATCTGCAACGAGGAGGTGGTGATATTGTTAAAAGGTAAAACACCTACGTCTTTTAGTACAAACACAATGATGCTTCCCAAAAAGGCACCCCATGAAATAATAAAGAACAGCGATGATCGGGTACGCCTGGTGATGCGAATGTAAATGGCCACCCATAACATGAGTAATGCAAGAATGAGGGCAAGCAGGTTGAGTAAATTATAGGCTTCGTGTTTAAATCCGGCAAAGGCAAACACAAGCGTAATGGCATAGAGTACAAAAATTGCGGATAGAAAATGATTTAAGCGCGGAGTAAACAATTTTACCTGTAAAAAATTACGGATAAAGGCAATGGAAGTAAACGCAGTAAAGGCCGAGAACAGAAAAGGACTCATTTTCTCAAAGCCCGGATAATGGGGCCACAGGTATTTATATCCGAATCCCTGAAGGCTTATCTGAACAAAAGCCACCGAGGCAATGTAAATGATATAGAAAAGGTAGCTGCGGTCTTTTACTATAAAAAATATAAAAAGATTATAAAGAAAAATAACCAGCATTATTCCCGTGTAAATACCAAACGAGTAATCTTTTTCTTCAATCTTTTCCAGCATAGAAGCAGCGGTACCCACGTATACCGGAGTTTGCAACTCCGTATAACTGTTAACTAATAAATAACAGTCGTACATTACTTCGTGGTCAGACGAGGGGAGACTGAAAACCGGGTTTTGCGACTGATACGTGCGATGGTTAAAAGATTTGTTTTTGGTGATTTCGGTAACCGCAAAAGAATCGCCTTCGGCCCTGTAGTACAGAGTAACATTTTGCAATACCGCATTTTGAACGGTAATAAGCACTTTGGTAAAAAGGACTTGATTTTTTATTTTAAAGTGAATCCAGAAATTTGATTTGGTAACCGGATGATGCGGCACTGCGGTAGGGCTGGGTTGAAACAGCCCTTTCAGCTCAGATACCTTGTGAATGGAAAGCGAAGCAGTAGAGTCCACAAAAAGGTAAAGGTATTGTTGCGGAATAAGTGGATTGGCTTCGGCTGTTGTGACCTCAAAGGGCTGTTGCGCTTTTATGCTGTAACAGTAAAAGGTGAAGAGGTAAATAAAAGTAATTCTGACAAAATTCATAATGGGTTTAGCTATATATTTAAATTTACATTTCTTTGAATTGTTAAGTTAAGTTCTACATCAAGTTCACCTTTTGGGCCTTTTTCATGTGTATGCATTTTGCCCGATGACGAGTAGGAAAGGATTTCTGTTTTTATTTCCGGATCGGCTGTGGGAATGTTTCTCACATCTTTTATTATTAATGAAGTGGCAATTAAATCAAGTTTGGGGTAATAAAAAGTTCCCTGATTGCCAATGGAAGTTTCGATTTCAAATCCACACATTTGTGTCATAGCTACGGTGTAAGGAGCACACAACACAAATAAACTTCCTAATTGCAGGCGCATGGACAGGGCCACACCAATTTTACTAAGCAATACACTAATTCCATGTCCGGCTATCGCTTTTGAATTCCACAGGCCACACAATTCTCCTGTTCGTCCCGGAACATACTTTGCCACCAAATCATAAATACCTGCATCCACTACTCCAATGGCTGTTTCAATTGGCAACGGATTTACTCCATTGGCCACATGAATCCGTTCGCCACCATAGGTAATTTTTCCGTCAGGCGATTCTACAATCACTACATATACATCGGGATTATTGATCCAGTCGTTTTTGGCAGAGGTTACTTTGGTAACACCATAATCGCGCAACACGTTTGAGTGCCCTTCGGCAAATCGCAAACAGGAAGCGTTGTCTTCAACCGCCCGAAATACCCTTATGCTAACAATTTCTGTTTTCAGTGTGCTGCCTTAGTTAATCAGTTCATCTAAATCAATATAAAATCTGCCCGAAGGCAAATGTTCGTTTAACAATATTTTTCTGCTGCAATGAGCCCCCAAAGCTCCACCCAAATAAACAGCCGATGCCAGCTGAGGCCAGGAAACTACGGTGCGTCCCACTTCACTCATGGTGCGTTTTAACCTCTCGGAAATCTGTTCGCTGTTTATCATTTTCAGCACCACATTCAGCTTTTCGGGCTGTGTGAGTGTGCTTAGGGTTTCGGGATTTATTCCTTCCATGAGTCCGTGTAACACAGGACGTGCAGGTTCCAGATCAAATCGCTCAATATCGAGCATACCACGGTCGTTGGTATCCATGATTACCGGCATTCCCAATTCGCGGGCCTTATACCTGGCCATTACTTTTATGTCCAAACTGTCGCACTCCTCAATCAAAAGATCCGGTTTTACTGTTCCGCCAAAAAAGGAACCGGTGTTTTCGGCTGTAAGGCCATCTTCAAAAAGTTCCACTTCCAGGTATGGGTCAAGTTCGGCAATTTCACGGGCGGCAATAATGGTTTTGGGCAATCCTATATCCTGAATGCCCGCGTTCAGCCTGTTTAAATTACTCAGGTCAAGTGTGTCGAAATCGGCCAGCTTCATCTTTCCGCAAATGCGCTCGGTTGCTAAAGCCAAAGCTATAGATTTACCAACAGAAAGGCCAATAATGGCTATGCACTTAGTTGATAACAGTTGCTGCTCTTCGTGTGTTATTTTGTACAGATTGCGGCTGGTGCGTACTTCAATAAACTCTTCCTTACCCAATGTATGAACCAGCCGGTTGCTCCAGGGGTAATAAACCCATACTCCGTAAGCAGCCATTGATCGGCCGTTTAAAAAAGAAATTATCCATTCATCGGTTTCTTCGGGAGTTAATTTTTTATGAGCGTTTCGTATTTTAGCCAGCTCGGCAAGCTGCTGCTTCATGGTATCAATGCGCGTGCATCCGGGATTTTCGGCAAGTAATATTTCAAGTTTTTCACGGTCAGCAGTTTCCTGTAGATTAAAAACGGATACCTTCCACGAAAAATCATTCCGTTCACCGGGTATCAGTAACTGTTCAATTGGAGATGGGGCAGGCATGATTAGTAAATAATGAAAGCAATTTATAAATATTCGATGAATTATTTAAAAATAATGGTGAATTTTGTCGTTTATCAGAGTCTGTATCGTTATTTTTGGATAACAATTGAATTAAATGGCTGAAAACAAAAAGATCAGCATCCTTTACGTGGATGACGAAATTAATAACCTGAATTCATTTAAAGCGGTTTTCAGACGGGATTTTGATGTCCATATTGCCCTTTCGGCTCAGGAGGGTAGGGCGATTTTGGAACAGGTCCCCATTCATATTTTGGTTACCGACCAGCGCATGCCCGGGGTTACCGGGGTTGAATTTTTAGAATCCATCATACCGGATTTTCCTAATCCCATCCGGATTTTACTTACCGGTTACACCGATATTGAAGCAGTGGTGGATGCCATTAACAAAGGCCAGATTTTTTATTACCTCACCAAGCCCTGGGACGAACAACAATTGCGGGCCGTTTTCAGAAATGGGTATGAAGTATTCTCTCTAAGGGAACAAAATAAAGATTTAATTTCTCAACTGCTCACCGTAAACGAACAACTGGAGTTTTTACTCAGGCAAAAACTTCTTTCCTGATTTTAGTTTTTCGAGTTTATCCAGTTCACTACTTGTTTCACCAATTCTTCCGGAACATTTCCTTTTGTTTGGGTGTACTCAGCGGGGCCGGGTTTGCCCACCGATGGCACCATCAGATGATTCAGTTGAGGAAAAAACATAAAGGTTGTGCGTTTCTTTTTCTTCAGCGCTTTTTGCCACAATTCATATTCTTTAGGAGTTACCTGATAATCTTTTCCTCCCTGCACAATAAGCATACGTACCGAAAGGTTTTTTGCAACTGAAGTTTGGTGGTAGTTAATTAAATCTAACCAGTAAGTTGCCGGAAGCCCCAATAACAAATCTTCGGCCTTCATATTTCGTACTGCTGCTGTATCGTTTAATTGATTTATTTTGCTGCGGGCATCTTCCAGAAATTCTTTTTTCTCCTGTTCAGTAGCTGTGGTATCGAGAGCGGTGAGGTATTCATACTGCTCCAGCACTACGTTTTGCAGTGGCTGAGCATTTGCAGCCAGCATAATAATTCCATTGAGCAACCGGGTTTGTGCAGCAATACGCGGTGCCAGCAAAGCACCCAGACTATGCCCCATCAAAAAAATTTTTCCGGCATCAATTTCCGGGATAACAGAAACCTGTTTAATGGCAGCAAGAGCATCGTCAGTTACTTCTTCTTTTACAGTAAAAATTTCCATATCGGCAGCCATTTTATTTCCATACACGTGCGAACGTTTTTCATAGCGCAAGGAGGCAATACCATTTACGGCCAAACCCAGCGCCAGGTCGCGAAATGTTTTATAATTACCTGCTGTTTCATCTATATCATTTGGCCCTGAGCCGTGAACCATTACCACCACCGGAACTTTTGCGGTGGTTACAGGCAGGGTGAGAATGGCCGGCAGTTTATATTCACCGCACACAACAAATGTTTTAATTTCTGAATATGTAAAATTACCTTTTGCATATTCGGGGTCGTGGTAATCACATTTTGCAGCAGGCATAGAAATGCGAAAGCCCGAAAGTTGTGCAGCACTGTCAAACCTCAATACCAAATCATACGTTACTTTGGCAAAATTAATTTCGGTAAGCCACACTTCGCTTCCCATCAGGTAGTTCATGCGCGGATATCCGTGTTTGATTAAACCGCCTCCCTGCCGTTCAAATTCGATCCAGGTAAGGGTGAGGTTATTAAGCGAAAAACTTTCCTTCACTTCTTCCGAAAAAAGGGTATAAACCGAGTCAAAACGGTGCTTCACCAGAAAGTCGACCACCTGAATGGCTTTTGCCTCCTGGTTCTGTCCCCGGGCCCCCGAAACCAATACAAAGAGAAAACCAAAGAAAAACAAAGATTTACGTCCTGTCATCATAGATATTTGTTGCATACGCAATAATGCATTATTTTCACCGCAATTATTACTCGAAACTAAAGATGCCCCTACACCCATTCCGCTTTGTTTACTTAGTGTTATTGCTGTTAGGTACTTTTTTTGCCTCAGCTCAAAACACCTTAGAGGAAGACTCTTCGCTTACCTGGGACCCCAATGGAACCACTGTAATTTTACATGCACAACCTTATTACCTCGAGTACAATCAGGCAAATTCGCTTAACTTTGGTATGGGTGCAAAAGCAGAAGTATTGTTGCCCCGGGTTCTATCACTGCAGGGATCGTTTAAGCAATCGCTTTTTGATTTAAACCATTACAACGCCACCAAAGGAGTTGTTTCATCGCAAAACAGCACCAAACTTTTTTTTCAGTACGAAGCCGGATTCGGCTTATTTTTTAACTATACCGGTTATGCTAAAGCAAGGGTGTTTGCCTGGCCCGGAACAGAATTTTATGTAGACCCCATTGAAAAAGACACCATGTACACTTTTACTTCGCAATACCTGCCGGCCCGGGTAATGATTGGAGTAAGAGGAGGAATTTATAGCTGGAACCAAACCATTGATCAAACTTCGGCTAAAGGCGGCCTTACCGGTGAGTTGGCCGGAAACGGAGCCCCTTTCACTTTTCCCGATACGGCTGATGTGTATACCATGTGCCGGGCAAACGGTTTTTACGGAGGTATTTCGGTTTCAAAACTGCTCCGTGTGTTTTATACCTCTGCTAAAAACGAAGAGGAAGAGATTTCATTTATTCGCAATGTGTACCTCGATGTTCTGTATTGCCCCACTATTACGGTTGATCAGATATTTTATAACGGAGCACCCTACAACGTAACCGGAGCTGGCGGATTTAAAACGCAGAACCTGGGAGCCCGGCTTATTTTTGAAAAAGTAGGTTGCGTTGATTTTCCAAGGCTTAATATATCCTACCGGCTCGAGGTGGGCATGAGGCCGGGAATTGAGGGCAAAGGAGGGTATCTGATGCAAACCATTGGCTTGGGCTTTTCCAAATAACACGTAGTTTTGCTCCCGTTATGATTATTACGCGCATTCGCAACACCTTTATCGGTATCGCCCTTTTTATATTGGCCGTTTTTTTATTTTCACTGCTTTTTGAAAATCAATTTGTTGTTTCAAAATCGGTTACCATTCAGGCTCCGGTTGATAGTGTTTTTACTTATATCAACACCCCCGCTAAATGGAATAAATGGATGAGCTGGCAGTCGCCCGACACTAATTATAAATATATTTTTTCAGGTCCCGTGGCCGGAGAAAATTCTGCCATCGTGATGAAAGGTCCGCTGGTTGATATTACGTTTAAAATAAAATCGTCTCAGGTAAATAAAGGAATCCGTTATGAAATAACTACGGCCGATGGCGAATTTAGTACTGACGGAGATATTCTGGTAAAAGCCATAGGCAATACTACTCAGGTTACATGGGTCGATTCGGGCGATGTGGGCTACAATTCGTTTGCCCGTTTTTCCCTTAAATCGGTTACCGAACGACAGGGCTCTGATATGCAAGTGAGTTTGCTAAAACTGAAAAAAGTGGCCGAAGCAAAAGGTGAATAAGTTCTGAAAAAATCTTCCCTGCAACAGCAGCCAATGAAGTAGTTTTGCGGCTCATTAAAATTTGTATATGAGCCAGGCCAAAAAAATAAGCAACGCATTGATTTCGGTATTTTATAAAGATGGGCTGGAACCCGTAGTGCGCAGGCTGCACGAGCTGGGGGTAATCATTCACTCTACGGGAGGCACTCAGGATTTTATTGAAAAACTCGGTATTCCGGTGGTAGCCGTGGAAAAAGTAACCGGTTATCCTTCTATTTTGGGAGGGCGTGTAAAAACACTTCATCCAAAAGTATTTGGCGGCATACTGGCCCGCAGAGAAAACGCACAGGATATGCAGGAGGCCACACAATATGAAATACCTATGCTTGATTTGGTGATCGTAGATTTGTATCCGTTTGAAGAAACAGTAAAGAGCACCACCGATGAACAAACCATTATTGAAAAAATAGATATTGGCGGAGTTTCGCTGATACGGGCTGCAGCTAAAAATTTTGCCGACACCCTTATTGTGGCTCACAAAAGCAGTTATACCGATTTACTCAACCTGCTCAACACAAAAAACGGCTTTAGCGATAAACCCGACAGAAAAGAATTTGCCGCTAAGGCATTCAATATTACTTCGCATTACGATACGCGCATTTTTAACTGGTTTAATGGCGAAAGTAAACAACAGTTCAAACAAAGTTATCTAAACGGAACCACGCTTAGGTATGGCGAAAATCCTCATCAGCAGGCGGTGTTTTTTGGTGAAATGAATGAAGTGTTTACCCAGTTGCACGGCAAAGAACTTTCGTACAACAACCTGGTAGATGCCGATGCAGCATCGGAACTGGTAGCCGAGTTTATGCAACCGGCTTTTGCCATTATTAAACATACCAACCCGTGCGGACTTGCCCAGCGCGATACGTTGAAACTTGCCTGGAAAGATGCACTGGCCGGTGATCCTGTTTCGGCCTTTGGCGGAGTGATTGCATGCAACCGCAACATCGATAAGGAAACGGCAATGGAAATGGACAGTTTGTTTTTTGAAGTGTTGCTGGCCCCGGGGTATGATGCCGATGCACTCGAAGTATTAAAAAGTAAAAAGAACCGGATTTTACTGGTACAAAAACCCTGTGCCAAAAGTAAACTTCAGTACAAATCGTTGCTGAATGGTGTGCTGGTACAAGACAAAGACCTGATGAGCGAAACGGCAGATATGTTAAAGCCGGCAACACAAAAAGTGGCAACCGCGCATGAAATTGCGGATATGCTTTTTGCCATACGCATAGTAAAGCATGCCAAATCAAACACCATTGTGCTGGCTAAAAACGGACAACTGCTTGGAATAGGATGCGGACACACTTCGCGAATTGATGCCTTGCAACATGCCATTAACAAAGCCGCTGAATTTGGATTGGATTTGCAAGGGGCAGTAATGGCTTCCGATGCATTTTTCCCATTCCCCGATTGCGTAGAAGTAGCCCACAAGGCCGGCATTACCGCCATTACACAACCCGGAGGCTCTATTAAGGACCAGCTGAGCATTGATTATTGCAATGCCCACGGGCTCGCCATGGTATTTACCGGCATCAGGCATTTTAAACACTAAGAGTATCCTTTTTCATTGGGAAAATCCGCTTTTTTCACTATTTTTAAAAAGCCTCTTTATCCGTTTGTACACGGTTAAATTCACTCTACCCGTTTCTATACGTTTCTTATACGACTAAGTTTTTCAGTCCTCCCCACCTTTGTATCGTCAATTCGTTGATGCCGCAGTAAGGTTGCCGGTTCGGAAGGCGCCACCGAGATCTGGAGCCTGATGCGGGTAAATAAATTAATAACTTTTTTAAAATTAAAACTCGTATGAACAATTTAAGAAACAGTGTACGCCTCCTGGGCCACATCGGACAAAATCCTGACGTAAAAGAATTAAAAGGCGGAAAAAAAATGGCGAAATTTTCGCTGGCCACTTCCGAAACCTATCGCAATGCCGATGGCGAAAAAATTACCGACACCCAGTGGCACAACTTGGTGGTATGGGGCAAGCAGGCCGATGTGGTAGCCAAATACCTGAAAAAAGGAAGTGAGATTTCGGTTGAAGGGAAATTGAGTACCCGCAATTACACCGATAAAGAAGGCAACAAACGCTACAGCACCGAAATTATCGTAAATGAATTGCTGATGATTGGCGGTAAAAAGGATTAAACCTTCAGAAGTCCCAAAAAGAATGTCACACCGAGTTTACCGAGGTGACGAATTGACCCGGCAATGATTGCCCGATTCGTTACAGGTGGACCGGTGTGATTTTAATTAAGTTAAAAATGAAGTGTTTTAAATTGTTGTATGTTTACCTCGTTGAATGTAACGATGGCTCTTTTTATACAGGCATAACCAATAATTTAGAAAGACGGATTATTGAACACAATTTGGGATTAAATAAAGGAGCGTATACTTTTAACAAGAGGCCGGTAGTATTAAAGTACTATCAACCATTCACTGATTATAATCTGGCAATTAAGCGTGAGAAACAGATTAAAGGTTGGAGTAGGCGAAAAAAGTTGCCTTAATTCAGGAGAACTTTGAGCAGTTGATTGTTTTATCTAATGAGAAAAATAACAGGAAGGGCTTCGGTAAACTCAGCCTGACAAACCAAGAGCACCATGAAAAATCGTGAAAGAAAGGGGTAGGTTGTTGACGTTGCAAACTTCACTTTTTTTGTCATAAGCAAAGAACTTAAGACAGCAATGAAGGCAAAAAAAATTAACCCTTCACAAGTTCCAAAAGAATGTCACACCGAGTTTACCGAGGTGACGAATTAAACAAAACAATGTAATGATTTGAATTTGCTGGTGAATATTTTCGGTCGGAGCCCCAATTCAATTGTTGCCATGAGCAGCAAATGGGTGGTAGAAGGGGATTAAAATTTCTCCCATGCAGCGCAGGGTTCGGTGTACTGTCGGGGTTTTACTTTTTGCCATTGTTGTTAGTGTATGTCTGGTTTAATTTTACTTTATATTTTTTTGTCCACGCAAATATGAGTGGAGTAAGAATTACTGTTGGTAACAGCCAAACCATTACTGATGGAAGAACTATTGCTAAAAATTTTAAGGTTTTTTCTTTCTCCATTTTCTTCATTTGTAGGATTTGTGTCTATAAAAAAGTTAACGGTTGCGGATAAGAAGGGTGGCTTCGGATCTTACAAACCTCCCATCAAGTACAAAGGTAATTTGAACAACACATTTTCCAAACCTACAAAACAGCCATCCTTTTTATCTGCTGTTTGCACTAGTGCTTCTTCTCGTCCGCTAAAATACAAAAAGCAGAAAAGATATTTCACCTTTCTGCTTAAATTTTGTCAGTTTAAATAATTACTTTCTTTCTAATGGAACTTGTAAGTTAGTTGGTCTGTTTTCTGGCTTATCAAATCCTTTTCCGTCAACATGTTTACTTCCCATAAACAACATATTGTTGTAAATGTAAATCAAATCGTAATCTCCAACTGTCTCACCTTCCTTAATCCCAAACAATGGAAATTCTTTTCCTTTAATGTCTTGCATTTTATTTGCTTCCCATTTGTTTAGTCCTTTTGCCGGTGCTTGGTTCAATTGGTCTGCAAACATTGGGTGTAAAGGTGTTACTTCAAATGCTTCGTCTAAAATGTAGTCAATTTCAAAAGCACCTTTTGCAATTTGGTGTTCTTTACCCCAAACCGTATGTCCTTTGAACGTGAATTGAACCAAAGGCATTTGCCCGAATGGGTCGGCTGAACTAATAATTGTCCCTTCAAATCGGTCGTTTGGTAAATATTTGAAAATTCGTTGTACATAAAATGGTTCAATTTTTCCTGTTCCTAAACGGTCTTCAAATGGTCGAAGTTCAGTTGAAAGTGAAGTCCATTCTCCACCTTGAATAAATTGTTTGATTTCTGCGATTGTTGTCATTTGTTTAATTTTTTGAAGTTTCTTATTTCATTTTAAAATTGAATTATTTTACCGATTGATTTATTGCTTAAACCTTCTATCTCAATAGTTGAAAAATCAACGTAATTATATTTTCTCGACACAAAACTGTTTTGAATTAAATCAATGGCTTGTTGCAATAATTTTCCGTTTGCGCCTGTAACTTGACCGATTAATTGCACCTTGTTTTTCTTAGCCATTTTGCTAAATTTCCCCATCATTAATTTCATTAACCACTTCAGAATTCCTGGTAGGTTTACACCTGCTTTGTGCATTTGAGAAGTGTCCACAAATTTCACAGAAACAATTATTTTAGGCTTTAATGCAATGGATTTCTTCAAAATTTCATCGCCCAAAGTATCGAAAATGTAATCCACTTCTTTGGTTTTCAATACTTGTGAAAAGTCTTGTGATTTGTAATCAATAAACTGGTCGATTCCTGCTTTTACTAAATCGGGTTTGTCACTTTGACTTCCTGTACCAATTACATATAGTCCCATTTGTTTGGCTATTTGCAATGCTTGAAAGCCAACTCCGCCACCAATGCCGTGAATCAAAATCTTTTCTCCTGTTTTAGTGTTGAGTTGTTGCAAACTATCAAAAGCGGTAAGTAAAGGCAAGGCAATTGCACCTGCTTCTTTAATGTCAATATTGTTTGGAATTTTTGCACAATAGTTGGCAGGAATGGTAATTTCTTCTGCCCAAGTACCAATGTCACTGAACATTCGATAGAACAAAACTTTGTCGCCAATAGCAAAATTTGTAACCCCTTTTCCTATTTCTAAAATAATTCCTGCTCCGTCAATGCCGCCAATTTGTAGGTTTTTATATTTCAAAGAAGGAAAACCTTTCATCAAATCCATATCCACAGGATTGATTCTACTGCTTATCATTTTTACCTTCAATTCTCCCGATTGTGTTTGGGGATTTTCAGTATTTTGAATTTTCATAGTAGAAAATTCTTTGCCTGCTTTTAAGCGAATAATGGCTTTCATTAAATTTTTAATTTTTGGGCTTGTTCAGCAGTTAAAACTTGCTTTAAATCCGTTCTCCATTTTGCAACTGCATTTTGGATAACTTCTTTTTTTCTACCTTGTTTGTAAGCGTCTTCGTGTCCGTTGGCTCTGTCAAGGTTAATTTGAAATACTTTTGCTTTCTGTTCTTCCGAAAGTGAAAGTTTCTTTGCCATTTTTTCGGTAATATGTTTTACCTTTTCTTCTTTTGAAAGACGAGAATGTGCAAACGCCTTTACTCCAATTGCTGAAACTATTATCAGCAATACGCCAATTATCATTTTCTTCGTAACCATATTTTAAATTTACTTGATTTTACAAATGCAAAATTATTACCTTTGTCCAAATAGATATTGTAGTCACTAATTATCGTTATAGTCTAAAAATATAGACCAATGGAAAATAAAAGAAAAACGAAAGAATTTAACCCAAACAATTGTCCAGTTACACATTGCTTGAATAAAATTGGTGGCAAATGGAAACCTGTTATTATTCATTTGATTAGAAAAGACTGTAATCGTTTTTCAATGTTGCAAAAAGCAATTCCTGATATTAGTAAGCAAATGTTGGTGAACCAACTTCGGGAAATGGAAGAGGACAAAATTTTGGAACGAATTATTTATGCAGAAATTCCGCCAAAAGTGGAATACAAAATTTCAAAATATGGTCAAACTTTGTTACCTATTGTCGATAATATGTCTGATTGGGGGTTGAAAGATTTGAAGAAGTCGTCAAAGTGATTTCTGTCGGTTTTGACGGTCGCACGTAGCATTACTGCTAACGGTTTGCAGCCTTGCGATGTGCTGGATTAGAAAGCACAAAACTGTCTGCTACCACAAATATAGATTAAATGCTCAACAGGTTATGGCAAGCGCCAACAAAAAGTTTACACCGCTGAAAAAATGCGCTTGCAACTTGCACGAACACCAGCATATTGCAAGGGTGCTGTTATAGCCAGTGCTTTTGTCTTTCGTTAAAATGAATTTCCTCCGCATACTGAAGTCCAACTCTCTGTTTCTCGTTTTATAATTTGTCCGCTTACTACATTTATTAAAATAAATCTATGAATACTTTCTCTGGGTTTCGCCCCTACAACAGAAGGTTTTTCAACTCTCCAAACAAATGAGTTTTCACTGTCCAAATATTCTAATGAAATATTCAAAAGTCTGCCAGGAAAAATTGTGTCTTGTTCTGCTATTAATTTCGTGTCGCAAACACTTATTATTTTGTCGAGCTGTACGTTGCTTTTATAATTCGGCAATTGGTCTTTTGATATAATATTTCCTTCCTTGTCAAACACAACGGAAATATAATACCTCATACTGTCTTGAACTATAAAATAATATTGAATAGCATATTTTACTCTTCTATCACCTGTCTTGCTTATCCAGCCTTTTTGTTTCTTAACTTCCTTATATTTTTTAAAGTCGACAACTTGGCTTGAATAGTAATTGAGTTTGTTGTAAAATTCGTTCCCAACTCGTTCGATTAGATATTTTTTTGCATTGTCTTTAATAGTCTGTGGTAAGTGCAATGTGTCAGTTTCTTCATATGGGCAGTGAATAACCATTTCAAAATGGCTTTTGTTACCATTCCGGCAGTCTATTTCATTGTCGCCACACTTTAATTTTAAGTCTTGCGAAAAAACTGTTATAGAAACAGTCAAAAGTGTCGATATGAGCATTGTTGTCTTTAGCATTGGCTATAACGGTTTGCAGATTTTCGATGGGCGGGCTTTTCAGCACAAATGTTCATTCGGAGAACTGCACTTTCGGCTACCACAAAACTGTCTGCGGAGCATGAAACCCCGCCTATTGCAAATGTGCTGTTACCAGCAGTTATTCGTCTGTCAGTCGTGTTTTGTTGTGTCAATTGTGCCGTCATTATTCCAATATGTCCAGTCGTTTTGTTTACTTGCATTTATGTATGTCCCCTTTGCTTTAAGTTGACCGTTTTCGTGATACTCTGTCCACTCGCCTTCCTTTTTGCCATTTGTCCTAATGCCTGTTTCTTCTGGGCTGCCGGATTTATGAAACCAAGTTGACAGACCGTTAAATTCTCCGTTCTTAGATTCGCCTTTGAAAGCGGTCTGCTGTCCTTCGTAAAACTCATAAGTGTAACCTTCTCGCTTTCCATCTTTATGCGGCAATAATGCTACAACTCCTAAATTGTCCCTGAAATAGACTTTAGTTCCATTCATTTGTCCGTCTGAGAATGGAGTTATTTCTTTAATCCTTCCAAGACTGTCATACTTAATTTCATAGTATGTGTTCTTGTCGTCAATTGTCTTGTAAATAGTTGTTTTTGGTTGACCATTGCCAAAGGTGTCTTGAACAGTTACTCTGTTGTCTTTGTCAGAACAACCGAAAAGTAAAACAGTCAATGTAGTAATTATTGTCGTTGTCTTTTTCATAATTGCTGGTAACTCGTTTATATGCGCTATAAACTTTCGCCTATCCCTCCATTTTGGGCAGACATGCGAAGGTTTTGTTTTTTTAAGCGAGGGTTCATAGTTTACTATATTTAAAAGCAAGGTATAAAAAGTTTCAGGGTTTGGCAAAAAAGATTCGTTCATCCCCCTGCCGTCTTCAAAGGGAGACTGAGCATGACCGACCTTTGAGGAGGAGTTGAGCGGGTGTTGGTTTTTGCTGCGCCAGGGCTTGTGGCAGAAGAATGGTGTCTGAACATCCGCGCAGCGGATGGAGTTCATTCTTTGGCAGGGGCAGCAAAGGCCTTACAGCCGCCAACTACGCCTCAGCAGTCTTGACCTTTTGGTTCTTTTAGGTCAAGCTAAAAGAACATAGAATAGAAAAAATATTTACTTGGAGCAGAGAGCTTGGGTGTGACATTATGCAAAACATAAACAGACTCTTCCCCGCATGGGCGGGTTCAGAGTGACGGTAGCACAAGGGGGGCTGAGCAGGAGGGTAAAAAATTAATAAATGCTTCCTCGCAATTGAAACACGCGGCTGGCATCGAGCCGCAGCAGGATAAACAATAAAATGGTAAAGCTGATTAACGAAGAGCCCCCGTAGCTGAAAAACGGCAGCGGAATACCAATTACAGGCAGCACCCCAATGGTCATTCCGATATTGATGGTGAAATGAAAAAATAAAATAGAAGCTACACAGTATCCGTAAATTTTATTAAACCGGTTGCGCTGTCGCTCGGCAATGGCAATTAAACGAATAAACAGCACAACAAACAAAATGATTAATACCGAGGAGCCAACAAATCCGTATTCTTCTCCAACAGTACAAAAAATAAAATCGGTGCTTTGCTCGGGCACAAAATTAAATTTGGTTTGCGTACCCTCCAGAAAACCCTTACCTAATAAACCACCCGATCCAATGGCAATTTTTGACTGGTGCACATTATAGCCCGCTCCTTTTAAATCCACTTCTTTACCCAGCAGCACATTTACCCGTTGCTGCTGGTGGGGCTGCAGTTTGTAAAACAAATAATCAATTCCTTTTACCAGCCCCACGCAAAATAATACCACGGCAGCCACCAGTATCATACCCTGTTTGGATGCCCTCAACAAAAACACCGCCACCACACCCACACCAATTAAAATGAAAATGAGGGTAAGCGGATTCATTACCAGTGCCAGTACCGAAATAATACCCAGTGCCAGGCATATAAACAAAATCCATCCAGGCAATCCTTCGCGGTAAAGTACAAACACAAAGGAGCAATACACCAAAGCCGAACCGGTATCATTTTGCGCCAGGATAATGCCCATTGGCAAAAAGATAATACCCGCCACTTTGTACCAGTGCTTTCTGTCTTTAAGGGAAAAATCATAATGGCTCATAAACCGTGCAAGTGTGAGGGCTGTGGCAAACTTGGCAAACTCGGCCGGCTGCAACCTGAAACTTCCAATCTCAAACCACGCGTGGGCTCCTTTTACTTCCTTACTCAGAAACATCACCGCAATATTGAGCGCAATCATTATTCCGTACGACATATAGGAGAAGGCGTAAAAAAACTTATCGTCAATGAGCATAATCATTAAAGCAATAAATGCCGATACCCCAATCCATATCATTTGCTTTCCGTAGTTCTGGGTAATATCAAAAATGCTCGAATGCTCGGGCTCGTAAACGGCTGCATAAATATTAACCCATCCTGCCAGTACAAAGATGGTGTAGATAAGCAACGTGGGCCAATCAATGTGTTGTGTGTGCAGGTTTTCCTGTTGTTGTTTCATTGGTTGCTGGCTGATGAATTAAATCGGTATTAACAAGTCGCTCTTCCATCCAGGGTCGCGTAATGGTATCGGTAAGGTATTGCTCAATCATTAAACTGGCAATTGGAGCAGCGTAGGTGGCACCAAATCCTGCGTTCTCAATTACCACCGCAATGGCAATTTTTGGGTTTTCTCTGGGAGCAAAGGCGAAAAATACCGAGTGATCTTTTCCATGCGGGTTTTGAGCGGTTCCGGTTTTTCCGCACACCACAATATTTTTCAGTCGGGCAATGGTGGCCGTACCCCGCTCCACCACATCCTGCATGGCATCAATTACTACTCCGTAGTACGAGGTATCAACCGTGGTAAAATGTTTTTCGGTAAAAATGGGATTGTTGAGTTTTTTGCCCGCTATGGCCTTTACAATATGAGGGGTAATATAGTAGCCTCTGTTGGCAAGTATGGCTGTTACGTTGGCCATTTGCAGCGGAGTAATTCCCAATTCGCCCTGGCCAATACCTAGCGAAATAGTGGTAGATGCCTTCCAGTGCCCCTGTCCGTAAATTTTACTGTAGTAGGTTGATGTGGGTACATTGCCAGTACCTTCTCCGGGTAAATCAATTCCCAAACGTTGCCCAAGCCCGAAACTTAACACATGTTTTCGCCATTGGTCAAAAGCTGCCTCGGTGGTGGGGTACCTTCGGTTGTCAATTACCGAGCGGTACACATTACAAAAATAGGCATTGCACGAAACAGCAATGCCGGGCCGCAGTGGCAATGGCGAGGGATGCGGATGGCAACCAACATGCACACTTCCAAAACTGGCTCCACGTGCACAGCCGTAGGTGGTGTTGGGGTTTAACATACCTTCCTGCTGCCCCACCAGCGACATAATAATTTTAAAAATAGAACCCGGTGGATAGGGAGCGGCAATAGGCCGGTTAAATAATGGCTTCATGGGGTCGCGAAGCAGTTTCATATAATTGTTTCCCCGCTCACGACCGATAAACAAATTTGGGTCATAGGTTGGAAAAGATACAATGGCCAGTATTTCACCGGTAGCGGGTTCGATGGCTACTATACTTCCGCGTTTGTTGGCAATGAGTTTTTCTCCGTACTCCTGCAAATCGTGGTCTAAAGTAGTAGTAACATTTAAACCTGCTACTGATGCCGTATCAAATAGTCCGTCTTTGTATCGGCCCTGTGCGCGGTTGTGCACATCCACCAATACGTATTTTATTCCGCGTGTACCCCGCAATTCATTTTCGTACGAACGCTCAATGCCGTTAACACCGAAATAATCGCCCATGCGGTAATACCCTTTTGACTGCTCAATGATTTTATCCGTTACCTCGCCAATATAGCCCATTACGTGGGCCGCACTTTTATACACGTATTTACGGTCGGTACGGGTTTGCACATAAAAGCCGGTAAAGTCATACAGTTTTTCCTGAAAGGCCGCATATACGGGTATGGTAAGTTGTTTTTCAAAAATGACAGCACGGTATTTCGAGTAGCCCTTTGATTTTTTAATACGTTCAAACCGTTTATCAAAATCTTGGCGTGTAATGCCCAGTACTTCACAAAATCCTGCAGTATCTAATTTTTTGAGACGCTCGGGAACTACCATCAAATCGTAAATGGCATCGTTGTACACTAATAATTTCCCGTCACGATCGTACACTAGCCCACGGGCCGGGTACACCACTTCTTCGTTCAGTACATTGTTTTGCGCAAACCGCACATAAGTATCATCTACCACTTGCAGCCAGAAAAGGCGGAGCAGAAAAATAAATCCTACACTGATAAAAATAATATAGAGGGTTATTTTTTTTGTGGATGAATCAATCATGCGAAGGTTTTACTGTAAAAAACAGAAACTGTCCCAAAACAATCATCAGCAAAGTAACACCGGTGCTGTAAAGAACCCGCTGCATGGTGGCAAAAAATTCTTTCATGCTGTACACTTCAAGAAAAAACAAGGCGAGGTTGTGTACGAAAATAATGCTGAAGGCATAAGTAAAAAACCATACAAAACCCTTGTTGGCAATATTTGGTTCAATATTTCCGTCAAAATCTTCTTTGTTTAATGAGAGGGCAAGAAACCTGGGCCTGATATACCCAACCAGCGTGGTGGCAAACGTGTGAATGCCTACCGTACTCGAAAACACATCCATAAGCATTCCTAATCCGAAACCGATTAAAAGAGATTGAGCTTTGGGCACGTTTACCCGCATCATCATAATCAGCAATACGTAAATATACGGATTTACATAGGGAGATAAATTGATATTATTAATGATAAGCACTTGAATAAACAAGAGCAAAACCAGCCTGAGCAATTGTTTTAGTGCTTCATTTATCATCGGTGAGTCGTGTTTGCGCTTCGGTTTCGAGCGAGTCCATTTCTTCTTTGTAAAAATTATTGATGATGTACACCGAAGTAAGGTTTCCGAAACTGGTGGCTAATTTTACTTTTATGGTGTGAAAATTATCACCCGCCTCCAGACTGTGCGTGTACACTTCGCCAATGGGAATATTTTCAGGGAAAATGGTTGAAAAACCGCTGGTCACAATTCGTTTTCCGTTCTCTACTTCCACGTGTTTATTTACATCCAGCAACCGGCACGTAGTAGGGTCGTCACCATCCCATACAAGTGAACCAAACGCATTGTTGTCGGCAATTTTCGCACTTATTTTTGCATTGCTGTTCAGTAAAGACAGTACGGTGCAAAAACGATCCGACACGCCCATCACAATTCCAACCACTCCGTTATCGCAAATCACTCCCATCTGCTGTTTTACTCCGTGAATTCTTCCTCGGTTAAGGGTGAGGTAATTGTTTCGCCTGTTTACCGAGTTATTCAGCACCTTGGCGGCAACGTACGTGTATTGCTGTTTGTAGATGCTGTCGTTTACCTTAAAATCGCGTATTTCGTTGTTGTAATAGCTGGTAAAAAGTTCGGAGCGCAACCGCGCATTTTCCAGTTGAAGGCTGTCGTTAATTTGCCGTAATCTGAAATACGATTTGAAATTGGCTACCGTGTTGAATACGTTTCCTGAAACTCCATTGGAAAAATTGATAAAACTTGCGCGCTGGTAGGTGTTGTAACGGTAAATGAGGTACAGCGAAAAAAACTCAAGCAGAAGGAACAGCAGAAAAACGTAATACTTGTAAATAAATACAATAATGTTTCTCATTCACCTGCTCCGGAATTACGTCATCAGGTTTTTAAATACATGGAGGTTTTTGAGGGCAATGCCTGTGCCGCGTACCACCGCTCTCAGCGGGTCTTCAGCTACATGAACCTGAAGCTTTGTTTTAGCAGCAATACGTTTGTCTAACCCGCGCAGCAATGCTCCGCCTCCCGTAAGGTACAGCCCGGTTTGATAGATATCGGCCGATAATTCAGGAGGGGTGAGCTCAAGCGCTCTCAACACCGCTTCTTCAATTTTCGAAATGGATTTATCGAGGGCCTGTGCTATTTCGCTGTATGAAACCCGTATTTGTTTAGGTAATCCGGTCATCAAATCGCGGCCGTTTACTTCATAATCCGGTGGCGGATTGTCGAGCTCCGGCAGCGCTGCACCTACTTCAATTTTAATTTTCTCGGCACTGCGCTCGCCTATCAGCAGATTGTGCTGCCTGCGCATGTAATCTACAATATCATCGGTAAATTCGTCTCCGGCCACTCTTATCGACTGGTCGCATACAATACCTGCCAGGGCAATTACCGCAATTTCGGTGGTTCCTCCACCAATGTCAATCACCATGTTTCCCATTGGCTCAAACACATCAATGCCAATACCAATAGCCGCAGCCATAGGTTCGTGAATCAGGTAAACTTCTTTGGCTCCGGCACGCTCAGCCGAATCTTTTACTGCACGTTTTTCCACTTCGGTAATACCCGATGGAATACAAATAACCATGCGTAGCTGCGGGTTGAATAATTTATTCTTGGTGCTGATCATTTTTATCAGTCCGCGAATCATGTGCTCGGCTGCATTAAAATCAGCAATCACTCCATCCTTTAGCGGCCTGATGGTTTTGATATCTTCATGCACTTTGCCATGCATTTGCATAGCCTGATTGCCAACTGCAATTACATTGCCCGTAGTGCGGTTAATGGCAATGATTGAAGGTTCGTCAACTACCACCTTATCTTTATGGATAATCAGCGTATTGGCTGTTCCTAAATCGATAGCAAGTTCCTGTGTTAAAAAACTGAATACCCCCATGGGTTTTGAATTATTAAATCAAGGTGAATACTCTCGCAAAATACGGTTAAAACAACCTAAATATGGGGTAAACAAAAAATAAATGTTCACCAGTAATCAACAGGGCGGAACCCTAATTTTAACTTCAAAAAAAATGAAACTGCTTTGTTTTTTTGAGCCCGCAATTAAAAACAACTGCGATGAATAGTTGTTCTTCATGAAAGGCAGAAATATGTTTCCACTTTCATTCCATGCGTGATTTATTAACGGATAGGCTTAATATTCAGTTCGTCAAAATAAATTCTTATCCCCGAACAGTAAATTCTTACGGATTTAAAACCGGGGTACACAAAATCGGTGAATAGTGATGGAAAAAAGAAGGTAGCATTACTTTTGTAATAACTTTTGGCAGCATGAAATATCAGATATCCGATACACCACTTTTGGACGAGAAACGAATAGAGCATTTACGAAAAAATGCCGCGGGAAATGATTTTTCTACAGAAATAACCGATATGTTCACTGTGAGAAGCAACGAGTTAATTGTCGATTTGAATAAGGAAACGTTAACAAGGAGTACAACTAAATGTAAAAAAACACTCCATAGTCTTAAAGGAATAGCCCTTACCATGGGTGCCGGTCGGTTGGCCAATATTTGCCTCACCATTGATAAGCTCATTTCGGAAGGAAAAATAGATGAAGCCGAAGAACTCATGGGCTACATAAAGCCAACGGTGGCTGAATCAATTGAGGCTATTCGTGCTAAACTGAATATTTAAATTAAGCCAGGGTTTTACGTATTTCTGCCATAATCAGCCCGGTTGCTCCTGTGTTTTTGGCAATAAATTCCTTTGCTTTCCCTCCGGCCTCTTTTCGCCACCGTTCGCTTATTACTTTGGTTATAAACAAGGAATTAAACTGCTCCTCTGATTCAATGAGGAGGCTCCCTCCGCTTTTCACTAATGCCCCGGCCTCCCAAAATTTTGAAATATTGGGCCCGTGCAAAACCGGAATTCCATATACGGCAGCCTCCAATATATTATGGAGTCCGCTGCCAAAACCGCCACCCACCAAAGCCACATCTCCATACTGGTATAGGGAGGAGAGCATTCCTATCCGGTCAATAATGAGCACCCGGAAATCATTTGATTTTTTATCCCATTCACTGTAAACTTTTCCATCCGGAAATTTTTGCTTTATCTCTTTTATATGTGTCGGTGAAATATCGTGCGGTACCATTATAAAGCAAAATGCTTCAGCTTCGGGTTTAGTATAAATTCCAGCTACCATATTTTCTTCGGCCTGCCAGCTGCTTCCGGCAATCAAAACTTTTCGCCCGCCTATAAATCGTTTAATATCCTCATGTTCCTTAGGGTCATTGCTTATTCGGGTTACCCGGTCAAAACGGGTATCTCCGGCCACAAGGCATTGGGGTAATTTTAACTTTTCAGCCTGTATAAGCGAAGTGGCATTTTGAAGAAAAATAGTTTTAAAAGCGTGAAGATGTGAGGCGAAAAAATGACCAATAAACGGATTAAAAAATACCTGATCGGGTCTGAAAACAGCAGAAATCAAAAAGGTTGGAATATTTCTGCTTTTTATTTCTCTCAGGTAATAAAGCCAGAATTCATATTTCACAAAAATGACTAATGCAGGATTTACCAGATTGAGAAATTTTTTTGCGTTGCGCTGGGAATCAAATGGGAGGTAAAAAACATAATCGGCCCCCTTATAGTTTTTTTGTATCTGGTAGCCCGATGGGGAGAAAAAGGTGAGGAGCAGTTTATATCCCGGGTACTCAAGTTTTAATTGCTCCATCACGGGCCGTCCCTGTTCAAATTCCCCCAGCGAAGCAAAGTGAAACCAGATGCGTTTTTCGGTTTTTCCGGCTAACGCTTTTTCTATTTCTTCCCAAAGTCCGTTTCTCCCCTTTACAAAGGCATTTGCTTTGGCATTAAAAAAGCCGGCAACACGGGCCAATAACAGGTAACAGGTAAGCCCCAATGAATACACAAGTAATAAAAGTGCCTTCATTGCTTCAAGCAACTAATAGAAAATATATTCGTCAGTTTTGCTGGAAGGATAAATGGGGATAATCCACCCAAACCGAAAGCCGGAAAGAACATCATTTCTTTTTTGTTTATCCTGCATCATGGTATCAAAATTCCAGTCCCTGCGGCTTTGGGTAAAGCCATGCAGGTAATTATAACCGGCATAAAAATTAATAAAATGTTTGCGGTCAAGGTAGTAAATTCCCACAAAACCATTTAATACCAAGCCATTGGTCAGGCGATCATACCCTTTTTTATAGGCTTTGCTTAGTGCAGGTACATCCCCATCGGGGGCGGTTATTTTCAATTTGTGTTGCATAAACCCAACTCCACCCGACACAATGAAGCCTGAATTTTTATTCTGTTTTAGAACAGGGATTACTTTACCCACCCTGCTCATTAAAAAATATCCGCGTTCGCTTAATCCCAGTCGGGAGTAGCCTCCGTTTATCCCTATAATATTTCCGGAGCTGTTGGTGAGGCTGTCTAAAATGGTATTTTCTTTTACATTGGGGCCAAACATAAAACTTAATTCACCTCCCCATATCAGGTTTGATTTTGTTTTTACAAAGCACCCTATACCTAATGCGCTGCTGTTCCCAAATCGTTTAGCCATATCCATTGATGGGGATTGGAAATCGTAGTTAAAACTCAGGTTTACAACCTTTCGTTTTTCGGTTCCTTTGAATTTTATTTTCAAAGGGTCGTCCAATGGCTTTTTCATCGGGGTAGGTTGTTGTGCCAAAACCGTTGTACCAAGCAATAAGCCCAAAAGCAAATAAAACGCTCTCATAAGTCGTCAAATTTAAGGCATTCCCTCTTCATTATTACATAGCAACCCATATATTTGCAATCCTTTTATTGTAACCCAACAGAATGAAAAAAATTCAGATGGTTGATTTAGTCAGCCAGCATGATAAAATAAGGAAAGAACTGGATCATGCCATTGCTCAGGTAATTGACTCGGCTGCTTTTATTAACGGGCCCGATGTGAAAGCATTTGCAGAAGAGTTAGCCGATTACACGGGAGCTAAATTTGTTATTCCATGCGCCAATGGTACCGATGCCCTTCAGATTGCCATGATGGCACTGGGATTAAAACCGGGAGATGAGGTAATCGTTCCTACTTTTACCTATGTAGCCACTGCCGAAGTAATTGCTTTGCTGGGCTTAACTCCTGTTTTGATTGATGTGAACCCTCAAACTTTTTGTGCAGAACCCGAACTGATTGAAAAAGCAATCACCACCCGTACCAAAGCTATTGTGCCGGTGCATTTATTTGGTCAGTGTGCCGATATGGAACCAATACTTGCGCTTGCCCAAAAACATACCCTTTATGTAATTGAAGATACCGCACAGGCCATTGGTGCCGAATATACTTTTGCCAATGGAACACGAAAACAGGCAGGCACTATGGGCACCATTGGAACTACCTCTTTTTTCCCTTCGAAAAATTTAGGATGTATGGGTGACGGAGGTGCTATATTTACTAATGACGAAGGGCTGGCCAAAAAAATAAAGATGATTGCCAATCACGGACAATCGGTTCAGTATATTCATGACGAGGTAGGGATAAATTCCCGGCTCGATACCATTCAGGCCGCTATTTTACGGGTAAAATTAAAACAACTTGATTCCTATAAAACAACGAGGCAACAGGCGGCAGCGTATTACGACAGGTACTTCTTAAATCATCCCCATTTACATACTCCGGTGCGTAATGCGAATTCAACGCACGTGTTTCATCAATATACACTTAAAGCCACTGGCATCGACCGCAAAGCGTTGCGCGAATTTCTTGCTTCAAAAGGAGTTCCCTCTATGGTGTATTATCCTTATCCGCTGCATATGCAAAAGGCTTATTCAAATAACAGGTATAAAGCTGGGCACTTTCCTGTTTCCGAATTGTTGTGCGAACAGGTTATCTCCCTGCCCATAAGCACCGAAATGGACGAGGAACAGTTGGAGTTTATTTGCCGTTCAGTAATTGAATTTTGTTCATCACAAACTAAAAACGTAAACTAAATATACATGAAAATTTCTGTAGTAGGAACCGGATATGTCGGGTTGGTAACAGGAACCTGTTTGGCCGAGACAGGAGCCGATGTAACTTGTGTTGATATTGACACAAAAAAGATTGAGAATCTTAAAAAGGGGGTTCTCCCAATTTATGAACCTGGGCTGGATGAACTTGTAACGCGGAATGTTCAAAAAGGACGGTTACATTTTTCAACTAATCTGGGTGAAAGTATTCATGATGCTGAAGTTGCTTTTATAGCTGTAGGAACACCTCCGGGAGAAGACGGAAGTGCCGATTTAAAATATGTTCTGGCAGTGGCCTCCGAGATTGGGAAAACCATGAATCATCATTTGGTAGTAGTAACTAAAAGCACCGTTCCTGTAGGAACTGCCGAAAAAGTTAAAAATGCTGTAGCTGCCTCGCTTAAAGAACGTGGCTCTGATTTACCATTTGATGTGGCCTCGAATCCGGAGTTTTTGAAAGAGGGTGCCGCCATTGATGATTTTATGAAACCCGATAGAATTGTAGTTGGTGTTTCTTCTGCCAAAGCCGAAGAAATAATGCATCGCCTGTACAAGCCTTTCGTGTTAAACGGTCACCCTATTATTTTCATGGATATTCCTTCGGCCGAAATGACGAAGTATGCCGCCAATGCTATGCTGGCTACCAAAATCAGCTTTATGAATGATATAGCCAACCTGTGTGAAATAATGGGTGCCGATGTAAATCTGGTACGTAAAGGTATTGGCAGTGACCCCCGTATTGGGAATAAATTTATTTACCCCGGAATTGGTTATGGCGGTTCGTGCTTCCCGAAAGATGTAAAAGCTTTGGCTAAAACCGCTGCCGAAAACGGACATAAAATGCGTATTCTTGAAGCGGTTGAAGCTGTAAATGAAGACCAGAAATCGGTGTTGTTTAATAAGGTAATGAATCGTTTTGGCGGAAATATCAAAGGAAAAACATTTGCCATGTGGGGGCTTTCCTTTAAACCCAAAACAGATGATATGCGCGAAGCTCCTTCATTGGTAATAATTGAAAAATTATTAGCACAGGGAGCAAAGGTGGTGGCTTATGATCCGGTAGCCATGAATGAAGCTAAACATACACTTGGCGATACGATAAAGTACAGCGACAATGAGTACGAAACACTAAAAGATGCCGATGCTTTATTGATTATTACCGAGTGGCCCGAGTTTCGTTCGCCCGACTTTAACCAAATCGGTCGTCTTTTGAAAAATAAACTCATTTTTGACGGACGAAATATCTATGAACAGAAAGAGATGAACCAGCTTGGATTTGAATACTATTGCATTGGAGTTAAAACAAAATAAGGTTATGCCAAACAAACGAATACTTATCACCGGGGCAGCAGGATTTTTAGGTTCACATTTATGCGACCGCTTTATTAAAGAGGGCTATGATGTAATAGGAATGGATAACCTGATAACAGGAGATCTTAAAAACATCGAACATCTTTTTAAACTGAAACAATTTGAGTTTTATCATCACGATGTAAGCAAGTACATTCACATTCCCGGCAAACTGGATTATATTCTGCATTTCGCTTCACCGGCAAGCCCCATTGATTATTTGAAAATACCGATTCAAACCTTAAAAGTAGGCTCGTTGGGAACACATAACTGTTTGGGGTTGGCTTTGGCAAAAAAGGCACGTATACTGGTAGCATCTACCTCCGAAGTGTATGGCGACCCGCTGGTGCATCCGCAAACCGAAGAATATTGGGGGAATGTAAATCCGGTAGGCCCGCGCGGAGTGTACGATGAAGCCAAACGTTTTCAGGAGGCCATGACGATGGCTTATCACACCTATCACGGAGTGGAAACCAGAATAATCCGAATATTCAATACCTATGGTCCGCGTATGCGACTCAATGACGGACGTGTGCTTCCTGCCTTTATCGGACAGGCGCTTCGGGGCGAAGATTTAACCATGTTTGGCGATGGCTCGCAAACACGTTCATTTTGTTATGTTGACGATTTGGTTGAGGGAATTTACCGTTTACTGATGAGTGATTATGCGCAACCGGTAAATATTGGTAACCCTGATGAAATAACAATAAAAGAGTTTGGTGAAGAAATTTTAAAACTTACCGGGGCCAATCAAAAACTTATTTCACTCCCGTTGCCTAAAGACGACCCGAAACAGCGCAAGCCTGATATTACGAAGGCCAAAAAACTCCTCGGATGGGAACCCAAAGTAAGCAGGGCCGAAGGTTTAAAAATTACCTACGAGTATTTTAAGGGTCTTCCAAAAGAGGATTTGTACAAATACGCTTACCCTAAAGAGTTCGAGAGGAAAAATAATCAGTAATAATCAAAGGGCGTTACTGCGATACCTGAAGAGGTAATGGAGTTGGATTACCCCCTTCAGGAAGTACGGTTTCTTCAAACAGTCCCAGTTTATCCATTTCTAAAATGGTGCTATGATGGTCGGACGACTGATGGTACATAGGAACAAATTTAGCTCCCCAACGAACCTCTTCGTGACGGTAAGAATAACGCGTATGCACATTTTGTGAATAGGTGTCGTCAAAGGCTTTGAAAATAAAAATGAATTCTATACCGACCTCTTTAAAATCTTTTTCACCCAACCCCTTGAGCGGACTTTCATCGTCAATAGGGTGTACAATGGTCCAGCTCATGGCCAGGCCGGTTACTTTGGTCCGCTCCAGATTTAACGGATAAAATCTTCTAAGGCTTCTGCCATTTTCGGTTTCTGTTAAACTCATGAGTAACTGCGCTTCGCATTCAATTAACTGATTTTTTCGCGCATTGGCAATTCTAAACATCAATGCAGTGATATTTTTATAAGGAGAAATAAGGGCTTTTTCACTATATAAAAGGGTGGCTCTGGGTCGCGAAAACCGCCCATACAATAAACCTGTAGCCAAGGCAAATGACATAAGCCCGATAAGGGATTCAAATGAAGCAATCAAACCTGCCGTATGGCCTACCGGGTTTACCCGCCCATACCCAACTGTGGTAAAGGTTTGGCAACTAAAATAAAAGGCCTCAATCCATTTATCTCTAATTCCCTCACTCAGCATCCCGCCCAATTGGTCCATTCCAATAAGAAAATAAGTGGTAGCAAACAGGCAGTTAGCTAATATGTACACAAAAAGCACTGTTAAATTAAACTTCCACCATTTCATGGTAATGAGGTTATGGAAGAGATTAAAACGGTAGGAGAAAGGCAGACCGGTTCGTTTCACATTATAACTACCGTCAGCATTCACCAAACGAGAGCCTTGCGTGCTCGCTGAGCTGCCAAATCCGGTATCATTATCCTCTCTGAATTTTCGGGAAAGTCGTTTTATCACGGTTAATTATGTTTAAACGTTTTGAAAAGGGGGGTAGTCAGGGTATTTTTGTCTCACAAAATTAAATAAAGAAATGGACTATTTTGCACATGAAACCGCTGTGGTTGATAACGGATGTACCATAGGAAAGGGAACTAAAATATGGCACTTCTCGCATATCATGTCGGATTGTACAATTGGAGAAAAATGCAATATCGGGCAGAATGTAGTGGTTTCACCTGGAGTTGTTTTGGGAACCAATGTTAAAATTCAGAATAATGTTTCTATTTACACCGGAGTAACCTGTGATGATGATGTTTTTCTTGGGCCTTCTATGGTTTTTACCAACGTAATTAATCCCCGAAGCGCAGTGAATCGTAAAAGTGAATATGCTAAAACACATGTCGGAAAAGGTGCCAGCATAGGAGCAAATGCAACCATAGTGTGTGGCCATGATATTGGACAATTTGCTTTTATAGGAGCAGGAGCGGTGGTTACCAAAAATGTACCCGATTATGCATTGGTTATTGGAAATCCGGCTAAACAAACCGGGTGGATGAGTGAGTTTGGGCATAAGTTAAAATTTGATTCCGAAGGAATAGCCATATGTGCTGAAAGCGGAGAAAAATACGAATTGAAAAACGGGAAGGTGACTAAACTGAGCTCATGAAAAAAATTCTGGTAACAGGAGGAACAGGGTATATTGGCTCGCATACTTGCGTGGAGTTGCTTAGTGCCGGATATGAGGTGGTTATTGCCGACAACCTTTCTAATTCATCCATTGAAGTGATTGACCGCATACAGGAAATTTCAGGTAAAAAAGTATCCTTTCACAAAGTGGAATTATGCAACAGCGTTGAGGTTGACTGCCTGTTTGAACGGGAAAAAAATATTGATGCTGTTATTCATTTCGCGGCTAAATTGCAGGTGAACGAGTCGGTGCAGGAGCCGGTTATGTATTATGAAAATAATATGTTTGCACAGATAAATGTTTTGCAGTCCATGCTTAAATTTGGGGTAAAACATTTTGTGTTCTCCTCTTCGTGTACAGTGTACGGCAACCCCGACAAATTACCTGTAACGGAAGCAGCTGAAGTAAAAAAGGCGGAATCTCCCTATGGAAATACCAAACAAATGGGGGAAGAAATATTGGAACATACCTGCAAAACCAAACCCATAAAAGCCATTTCGCTCCGTTATTTTAATCCGGTAGGGGCACATGAGTCGGCTTTAATTGGAGAAGTGCAGCACGGGGTTCCGCATCACCTGGTTCCCTATATCACTGAAACTGCTTTTGGAAAACGATCGCATTTAAATGTATTCGGAAGTGATTATAAAACACCTGATGGAACCTGTGTACGGGATTACATTCATGTGGTTGATGTAGCCACTGCTCATATAGCCGCAGTTGAACGGCTGTTGCAGGGGAGCAATGCAACCGGATTTGAAATTTTTAATATTGGAACAGGTATTGGATACTCGGTACTAGATATGGTAAAGGCTTTTGCAAAAGCTACCGGAATAAACATACCCTATCGGTTATCTCCGCGCAGGGAAGGAGATGTAGCGGCCGTGTATGCCGATGCTGGAAAAGCACAAAATGAATTAAAATGGAAAGCAAAATACTCGGTAGAAGATATGTTGCGTAGCGCCTGGAATTGGGAGCAAAAACAAAAAGAGATCAATAACTGATGACGAAACAAAAAATACTTATTACCGGAGGTGCCGGTTTTATTGGGTCGCATGTGGTACGTTTATTTGTAAATAATTATCCTGATTATGAAATTTACAATCTCGATAAACTCACCTATGCCGGCAATCTGGAGAATCTGAAAGATATAGAGTCAAAATCAAATTATCATTTTGTAAAGGGAGATATTGTTGAAGCAGGTTTTATAAAAAATCTTTTTGCTGAGCATGATTTTAACGGAGTAATCCATCTGGCAGCCGAGTCACATGTTGACCGGTCAATCGAGAACCCGATGGATTTTGTAATGACAAATGTGGTAGGTACGGTAAATCTGCTTAATGCCGCCCGGCATAGCTGGAAAAATACGGTTGGCAAACGCTTTTACCATGTTTCAACTGATGAGGTATATGGCTCACTCCACGAGGGTGGTTTTTTTCTGGAAACAACTCCCTACGATCCGCAATCCCCTTATTCCGCATCAAAGGCCGGTTCCGACCATTTTGTAAGAGCATACCGCAACACCTATAAACTTCCTGTTATAATCAGCAACTGCTCTAATAATTACGGACCAAACCAGTTTCCCGAAAAACTGATTCCGCTTTTTATAAATAATATCCGTAACAAAAAACCGCTACCAGTTTACGGCAAAGGAGAAAATGTACGCGACTGGCTCTTCGTTATTGATCATGCCCGTGCTATTGATGTGGTTTATCACAAAGGAAAAGAAGGCGAAACGTACAATATTGGCGGATTCAACGAATGGAAAAATCTTGACCTGATAAAAGTAATTTGCAGGGCCATGGATAAAAAACTGGGTCGCACCATTGGAGAATCCGAACAATTGATTACCTATGTAACCGATCGTGCCGGACACGATTTGCGTTATGCCATTGATGCCAATAAAATAATGAACGAACTCGGGTGGAAACCTTCTCTGCAATTTGAAGAAGGAATAGAAAAAACCATCGACTGGTATTTAACCAACCAGCAATGGCTCGATGATGTTACCTCGGGTACTTACCTTCGTTATTATGAATCCATGTACGCTAACCGATAACACAGAATGAAAGGAATAATATTAGCCGGAGGAAGCGGCACCCGTTTGCATCCCCTCACCTTAGCGGTGAGTAAACAACTGATGCCGGTTTACGACAAGCCGATGATTTATTATCCGCTGTCGGTTTTAATGCTTGCAGGAATAAAGGAAATTTTAATTATTTCAACTCCGCATGATTTACCCGGATTTCAAAAATTGCTGGGTGACGGATCTCAGGTTGGCTGCCGATTTGAATACGCCCAACAACCAAGTCCAGATGGACTGGCACAGGCATTTATCATAGGGGAGAAATTTATAGGAAAAGATAAGGTTGCCCTTATTTTAGGGGATAATATTTTCTTCAGCTCCGGATTGAAATCACTTCTGCAGGCTAATAATGATCCGGAAGGTGGAGTAGTATTTGCCTACCATGTAAGCGACCCCGAGCGGTATGGTGTGGTGGAGTTTGATAAAGAGATGAGGGCGCTGAGTATTGAAGAAAAACCACAAAATCCCAAATCAAATTATGCGGTTCCGGGATTGTATTTTTATGATAACAGCGTGGTGCAGGTAGCTAAAAACATAAAACCATCGCCCCGGGGTGAACTGGAAATTACCGATGTAAATAAAGTATATCTACAGCAGGGGAAACTGAAAGTTGGGGTATTGCAGCGCGGTACTGCATGGCTTGATACCGGTACTTTTGACTCACTTATGCAGGCCGGTCAGTTTGTACAGGTACTGGAGCAGCGCCAGGGATTAAAAGTAGGATGTATTGAGGAAGTGGCTTACCATATGGGATATATAAATAAAGAACAGTTAAAAGTACAAGCCGAAAAACTTGTGAAAAGCGGTTATGGTACGTATTTATTAAATTTAATTTCAAGAGATAAAAAATGAGCAATAATCAGGTACAGTACGATGCATTAAGAAAGTTTTCGCATCAGATGGAATTTGTGTTAAACAACTATTCAAACCATGGTTTAAACATGGAGAATTATACCAACGTGGTATTGGGTGGTTTAGGCGGTTCAGGAATTGGCGGAAGAATTGCCAAAGCTTGGTTTGCCGATAAACTTCCTATTCCAGTTGAAGTGATTTCGGATTATGCACTGCCTGCTTATGCAGGAGCGAAAACATTAGTGATACTTTGTTCCTATTCCGGAAATACTGAAGAAACACTTTCGCTGTTTGAAAATGCAACAGCCAAAGGTTGTAAAACCATTGTTGTTACCACCGGGGGTAAAATAGAGGAACTGGCAAAACAACATCAGTGTAAAATTTATTATGGCGAAGGTGGATTTCAACCACGAATGGCATTGTCTTATTCACTTACTACTTTGCTCTTGATTTTTGCTGAGCTGATGGGCGAAGTTGAAACCATGAAAGAAAATCTTAAAAAGATTGCTGTCAGAATACATGAAAACGGAGCGAATTATGAAATGGAGGCCGGAGATTTGCTGGATATGGTGAAAAAGCAAATACCCAATAAGGTAATTGTAGTTACTGATCCTTGGCTTGAAGCTGTAGGGTTACGTTTTTGCCAGCAAATTCAGGAGAATGCCAAGCACGAAGCGTTTTTGAACGTTTTGCCCGAGGCCAATCACAATGTAATTGAAACCTATTACGGAAATATTCCTTCGGTATATTTTTTCCTTCGCTCCGGAAATAACCAGCGTATCGAATCGCGTTTTGATTTTCTCACTTCCCTTCTCGAAGTGGAGTACCACAAAGTAATCAATCTTGTATTAGATGAATATGATTTAGGATCGGTACTTGCACTTATCTACCGTCTCGATGCGTTCAGTTTGCTCCTGGCCGATGTGCGCATGGTGAATGCCATTGAGGTTCCTAATATTTCTTCATTGAAAGAATTTTTGGAAGGGTTTAATTAATTCCGTTTCGTGAGCCTTTTTGATACGTTTGGCCGTGTTCACAATTATCTTAGGATATCATTAATTGATACCTGCAATTTTAGTTGCACGTATTGTGTGCCTCATCAAAAACCTGGAAAGAAAAAGGCCGAAGAGCTGATGAACGCACAGGAAATTTATGAAATTGCAGGGGTGTTTGTTGGGTTGGGAATAGATAAAATAAGGTTAACAGGTGGTGAGCCCACACTTCGAAAAGACTTTGGCCAGATTATTCGTAAACTTAGTGAATATCCTGTACAGTTAACATTAACCACAAACGGATTTTTGTTGCATGAGTTTTTAGAAGATCTGGAAGTAGCCGGGATAAAATCAATCAATATCAGCATCGACTCGCTCAGGGAAGAACGATTTAAAGCCATTTCCAAAACCAATGGTTTTAAAACGGTTTACAACAATATTTTTCTGTTGCTCGAAAAGGGATTTCATATTAAGCTTAATGTGGTACTGATGCGCGGGGTGAACGATGATGAGGCGAATGATTTTATTGATCTCACCCGTAACCATCCGCTGCATATACGCTTTATTGAGTTTATGCCCTTCACCGATAACGAATGGGAACGCAACAAGGTGATCAGTTATCAGGAGCTTATTGAACAGATGAGCGAAAAATACGAGCTGATTAAGCTACCCGACCAGTTGCACGATACTACCAAAAAATATAAAGTGGCAGGTTACAAAGGCACGCTAGCCATAATAAGCAGCGTATCCAATCCTTTTTGCAGTGGTTGCAACCGTTTGCGTATTTCGGCCGATGGAAAAATGCGTAACTGTTTATTCGCACAAACCAATATGGATTTACTTACTCCTTTCAGAAACGGAGAAAACATTGTTTCGCTCATTGAGCAAAACGTAAAAGCGAAAGCATTTCAGTATGGAGGACAACAAATGACTCCTGATATAAAAAACAGCCAGATGCTTTTAATTGGCGGATAATCGGATGCACAACGAAATTTATTTTGTTGTTTTATTATTTTCTATTGCATTACTCTATTCATCTGTGGGGCATGGCGGAGCAAGCAGCTATCTGGCACTAATGACCCTATGGGGCATTGAAACCAACCTGATTAAATCATCGGCCTTAGTTCTCAATATGCTGGTTTCGGCCATTGCTTTTTTTCAATATGCAAGGCTGGGATATTTTAAATGGAAATTAATCTGGCCTTTTTTGCTTGCCTCAGTGCCTATGGCCTATTGGGGCAGCGGCTTCACGGTTGATGAATCTCTCTACAAAAAAATACTTGGTGTATTGCTGTTGTTTTCGGTGGTACGTTTACTTGGATTCGTTTCGAAAAGTACAAGTCAAAAACAATTGCTCCAATTGCCTCTTGCTTTAGTAATCGGAGGGGCCATTGGTTTTGTTTCGGGACTAATTGGTATTGGCGGGGGCATTATTCTTAGCCCCGTTATTTTGTTATTAGGTTGGGCCGGAATGAAGGAAACCGCTGCCGCATCGGCCCTTTTTATTTTGGTTAATTCAGCCGCAGGCTTAGCCGGAATGTTTCAAAGCCAATCTTTTGTTTTTCCAGGCGAGTGGGCGTGGATTGCGGCCACCCTTGGCGGAGGTTTATGCGGAAGCTATTGGGGCAGTAAGGTTGCTCCCGTGAAACAAATAAGTTATGTGCTGGCCGTTGTTTTAACAGTTGCTTCGGTAAAACTGATGCTGTTCTGATAAAAACAAAAAGGCTGTAACAAAAAATCATTTACTTTGCACCATGCAGGTGATAGTATTCGGTGTGCTCAAAGAAAAATTGCAGGGAGATATTTTTGAGATCACCCCCGCGGTAACAGTGCAGGAATTAAAACATACCCTGGAGTTACAGTTTCCCCCTTTAAAAGAGCAGAGATATGGCATTGCCGTTAATCAAAAAATTTGTACCGATAATCAGCATCCGTTGATGGAAGGAGACACCATTGCTTTGTTACCCCCTTTTAGCGGAGGATAAATAATGCTTACACCTGACGAATATAAACGTTACAGCAAACAGACTGCACTTGCCGAAGTTGGTTTGGGAGGTCAGCAAAAACTTAAAGCGGCTAAGGTGTTGGTAGTAGGTGCAGGTGGTTTGGGATGTCCTGCTCTGCTATATCTGGCTTCCGCAGGTATCGGCACTATTGGTATTGCCGATGGCGATTTGGTAGAGGTAAGTAATTTGCCGCGACAGATTCTTTTCGGAAATGAATCGGTGGGAAAGAAAAAAACAGAGGAGGCTAAACGGGTACTTACCCGCATTAACCCAATGGTAAACGTAATCGTTTATGATGAATTTTTAACGGCACAAAATGCAGAACGAATCATGCGGGATTTTGATGTGGTAATAGATGCTACCGATAATTTGGAAACCCGTTACGTGCTGGATAAATTTTCGGAGCAGTTACAAAAGCCATGGATATTCGGAGGAGTGTATAAGTACGAAGGGCAACTCTCGGTATTTAATTATCCTGCCGGTAAAGGAAATTGTTACAACGATATTTATCCGCAGGGAGGCAATATGGAAACTCCTGAAGATTGCAACCTGGCCGGAGTGCTTGGCATGTTACCCGGTATTATTGGAAGCATGCAGGCCGCGGAGTGTGTAAAAATTATTCTGAAAATGAATGATGTGATGAGCGGGAAGTTAGTAGTGTTTAATCTGCAAAGTATGCAGACGCAGGTATTTGAAATTTAATTTGCGTAACGGTGAAAGAAAAAAAGAAGGTCAATATTTTTATTCAGGGTGCGGTAACTCCGGCTAAAGTTGCCGAAATGATAGCCAACCACGAGCACAAAACACATATAGGAGCACACGATGTGTTTATGGGGCAGGTGCGGGCCGATGAGGTAAACGGCAAAAAGGTAAAAGCCATTGAATACACGGCCTATGAAGAAATGGCCAATGAGGTGTACTCACAAATAAAGGAAGCTGTTTTTTCAAAGTACGAGCTGGCCTGTATGCATGTGCTGCATAGTCTGGGCACGGTAAAGGCCGGTGAACTGTCGCTGGTGGTTTTTGTTTCATCGGTACATAGAAAGGCCTGTATAGATGCTTGCCGCGAAGTAGTGGAGCGTTTGAAAAAGGAACTGCCCGTATGGGGCAAAGAACTCTTTGAAGACGATACGGCACAGTGGAAAGAAAACAGGTAGTGTCGTTTACCAATCTCTTTCATCCGGTCATTCTGTATTCCCAAAAAGGTTGTAATTTGCCGCTTTATGATTGATATAACGCATAAAATAACTACCCATCGCAAGGCCATTGCCGAGGCAAGGGTACGGGTAGGTTCGGAGCAAACCATTCGCCTTATTCGCGAAGAGCAGGTTCCAAAGGGAAATGTGCTGGAGAGTGCAAGGGTTGCTGCTTTGTTTGCGGTGAAACGTACCTCCGATATGATTCCTGATTGCCATCCCATGCCGGTAGAATACACAGGGGTTACTTTCGAATTGGATAATACATCGGTACGCATACAGGTGGAAGTGCACACAGTATATAAAACCGGAGTAGAGGTAGAGGCCATGCACGGAGCATCGGTGGCCGCGCTTACTCTTTACGATATGCTGAAACCTGTAGATAAACAAATTAGCATTGAGCAGATAAGGCTGGTGGAGAAAAGCGGTGGCAAATCGGATTATCGTGATGAATCGGAGGAAACATTCAGTGCGGCTGTAATCGTATGCAGCGATACCATTTCGGCAGGAAAAAAAGAAGACAAAGCCGGAAAGGCCATTATCAGTAATCTGGAAAAACACGGGGTACAACTCTCAGGATACGATATCATACCCGATGATACGAAGCAAATACAACAAAAAATAAGGAGCTATGCGGCCACCAATATTCATTTTGTGTTGGTGTGCGGAGGTACTGGGCTATCGCCTAGAGATATTACACCCGAAGCTGTACAGCCTCTATTTACAAGGGAAATTCCGGGTATTATGGAAGCGGCCAGAGCTTACGGACAGCAACGTATGCCTTATGCCATGTTCTCGCGCGGAGTTGCCGGATTTGTAAACGACACATTGGTAATTACTCTTCCGGGATCAACACGCGGGGCGGTAGAAACCATGCAGGCTCTGTTCCCGTATTTGCTGCATTTGTTTGCAGTAAAAAAAGGCAAGCAGCATAAGGAGAAAAAATAAACTACTTCAGGTTTTTTTTCAGCAGAAAATTTTGCCGGTAGCAAAGAAATAAGGAGTACGAATACTCAAACATCGACTCGTCCATACTGTAATAAGGCTCCAGCCGGAAGTGAGCATAAAAATGATCAAATAACTTTTCATCCCAGATGAGGCGCATAAAAAGCAATTCTCGGTTTTTAGGGAAATATGGTTCGCCAATGGAAGAAACGTTTTGGTAAAGGGGATTGCCAAGGGCACTCATAAATTCACTGCTTTTCCAATAGGTAAGCATTAAATCAACATGAGCCGTTGTTTTCAATAAAAAATTTCCCATCACGGCATCACCATCTTTAAAAATCTGTCCTTTATTTGGTGAGAGATCTTTATAGGTTACGTAATATCCTTCCATTCTCCACTCATTAATAAAAGATTTGCTTTCGGTTTTTTTCTTGTGCGAAACACTAAGCCCGATAGCTGAATTGGCAATGGTGGTTAGATTTTTTGTGGTTACATTTATTTGCCCGCCATGGTGATTAAGATAACCCTGCACCGGAATGCTGAGTTGAAAGGAGGAATTCTTCAGTAATTTTATTTTGGCAGTGTATCCCGCCACAAACGATTCCTGACCGGTATCTCCCCGGTGAATCATATCGTCCCAGTGAATAAATAAATCATGTTGCAGGTATTTGCTGTTATGCAGCCATTGGCCTCCGTATTCATTACGAAAGGTGATCAATCGTTCATAATCATAGATGGGGTCAAGAAATCCGTGATTAATATTACCGAGGATGTTTCCGAATAAAAAAGTGTTTTTCCCTTTTTCGCTGTTCCAGCGTACGCTAAATGTGGGTTGCACCTTTACTTCGTCACGTCCATATTCTTTATGCAGCCACACTCCCCCATCCACTCTCAGCCTTGAGTTGGGGTAATAACTCAGTTGCGGATTGAGTTGTGTTCCGAACAACGTGTAACCATCCCATATTTTATTAAAATATTCGTGATTGCGCAGGTAATTAAGGTTGTTAAAATTCAGGTACAGATTACCACCCGAAGCGGTGTCAATATCCGCTTCTTCATCCATAGAATAACGGTCGAACTGGGCAAAAGCGGGTACGCTTAATAAAAATAATAGGAAGCCTGCAACAACATGTTTCATGCAGGCCAAAGGTATTAATTATTCTGTAAACTTTAAGGGGTAAGTATTTGCAAAAACTACTTTACCAGAGCCAGCGGACTGCGTAACCCTTTCTGCTCGGTAAGGTCAACTTTAAGTGAGCCTATCCGAAGTTCGCTTTGAACGCGCACCGGAATATGATTGGCATCATCGGTAATCCATAGGGTCATATCATCGGCATCTTTAAACACGCGGTCAACAATTAACTGAGGACGTAATTTAATACAACGCAGTTTACCTAAATCGCTGTCCACTACTTCGCGTCCCATAAATTTTACGCTCAATGAATACATTTTGTTGTCGAGGTAAATATTGAAGGGATATGTTTGCCCGGGAGTGGCTTTACTGAAATCAAAAGTACGGAAGTAATACACAGCCGAAATAAGGTCAAGCGCATCTTTCTCTATTTTCATTCTTCCTTTTTCGTGCACACATACCTGAGTTTTGTGGTTAAACACTGCGTAATCTTTGTCCCTGTAATTTCCTTCCAACTGATCTTTATAATACGCAATAGGTAACAGGCTAACCTGATCCACATGTGTTTCGTATTTGTCACGCACTTTCATAAACCAGTCAAAAGCACTGATGGTACGGCCATAGGCCACCATATGAAATGTTTTTTTATTTACAGTGGTTGACGGGGCAGGTTTCACTTCAAAATCAATAATGGCTGCGTTCATAAACCCGTAGTGTACGCGGTATTTGAGTTTTTCGCCAAAAGTAAATGCGTTGTTTTTTACCACCCGCACAGGGGTATCAACCGGGTTCACGGTTTGCTGTGCAAAAGCACCTGCTTCAGTAAGCATCCAAATCGCAAAAAATCCTATCAACTTTTTCATAACAGCACCTTTGAGGTCAAATAAGGATTCAATTTACGTACCATTTTCCTAAAAATCAAATTTGATACCCTGAGCCAAAGGAAGATTTGTTCCGTAATTAATGGTATTTGTTTGCCTGCGCATATAGGCTTTCCATGAATCGGAACCTGATTCGCGCCCCCCACCGGTTTCTTTTTCACCACCAAACGCACCACCTATTTCGGCTCCCGAAGTACCGATGTTTACGTTGGCAATTCCGCAATCCGATCCGCGATTTGATAAAAACCGCTCCGACTCCTGCATATGGGTTGTGAAAATGGAAGAACTCAACCCTTGTTTTACTCCGTTTTGCAAAGCAATGGCCTCGTCAATGGTTTTATATTTCATCAGGTATAAAACCGGGGCAAAGGTTTCATGTTGTACAATGTCGAAATGATTCTGTGCTTCAGCAATGCATGGAACCACATAGCAACCCGATGGGTTTTGGGCTTCGGATAATAAAGTCCCGCCATACAATATTTTGCCTCCTTCGCGCTGCACTTCACTCACTGCATGTAAAAAGTTTTTTACCGCATCTTTATCAATAAGCGGCCCCACCAGGGTTCCTTCCTCTACCGGACTTCCTATTTTTATCTGAGGATATGCTTTAAGAAGTTTCTGTACAAACGCATCATATACCTGTTCCTGAATGATAAGTCTGCGCGTAGTGGTGCAACGCTGCCCACAGGTGCCTGCGGCTCCAAACAACACTGCGCGAAGAGCCATATCCAAATCGGCTTTATCAGAAATAATGATGGCATTATTTCCGCCCAGTTCCAGCAGCGAGCGCCCTAAGCGTGCACCCACGGCTGCGCCTACCAGCTTGCCCATGCGCACCGACCCGGTGGCAGAGATAAGGGGAATGCGTTCATCACGGGTCATCAGTTCACCTATACGGTAATCACCGTTTACCAGACAAAATACGCCTTCAGGAACATTGTTTTCTTTTAATACATCCATCAGCAATTGATGGCAGGCAACACTGCACAAGGGAGTTTTTTCCGATGGTTTCCAAATGCTCACGTCACCACACACTGCGGCAATCATGGCATTCCAGCTCCACACGGCAACCGGGAAATTAAAGGCAGAGATGATGCCCACAATTCCCAGCGGATGCCATTGTTCGTACATACGGTGCTCAGGGCGTTCCGAATGCATGGTTAATCCGTATAATTGTCTCGAAAGGCCAACAGCAAAATCACAGATATCAATCATCTCCTGCACTTCGCCCAGGCCTTCCTGATATATTTTGCCCATTTCCCACGAAACGAGTTTCCCTAAGTCCTCTTTGTGTGCCCGAAGTTTATTTCCATACTGCCTGATAATTTCTCCGCGTTTGGGAGCAGGCATCTGTTTCCAGATTTCAAAGGCATTTTGAGCCGACTTAATTACCTGTTCTAATTCTTCGGGGGTTGTAATGGAAACGGAAGCTATTTTTTCTCCTGTTACGGGCGAAAAACTGTTGAGAACCGAATTGCCTTTGGCTGTCCACGTTTGTCCGGTACATGTACCGCTGTTCAATGCTGAAATACCAAGCCGTTGTAATACCTCTTTCATGCTAAAAATTTGATGGACAAAAATAGGTAAACCCACTGCTTTAGAAAATTAATTCAACGGGAAACCATCAGCAAGTTGTTAATCACACCACATACAGGTATTTGTGAGCCTTTGGTTCGTAATCTCAACGTGAAATGTTTTGAAGTAACTTGCGGCATACGAATTGTACAACCACAACCCTGGTTTAAGAAACATTCAAGTGAAAAAATATTTATTCCTTTGTTTTTGCACTGCTCTGGTGCTGCCAACCGCAACTGCTCAATCCGTTCGTTTTCATCAGAACCTGCAAACCTATGTTTCGGTCGACTCATCCATGGGATATTACTTGCCTGCATTTGATACGGTTTGGTCGCTGGTGATTTTTGTTAATTATCCTAAAGCAGCCCTTCATTCCGACAGCTGGCCTCATGGCACAAAACAGTTGCCTTCGTTTGCAAAAAAAACAGTGGCCCCGGATCTCACTTCAATGGACCCCGACAGTAGCCTTACAGGATATTTACATGAAGCTTCTATGGGAAGATTAACCTTTATAGGGCAAACGTATCCCGAGGTAGTACAGCCTGAGCACGATATGGAGTACTATAACAACAACGGGCAGTTGGGAGCTATGGTGTACGAGGCACTCGACCAGGTAAACAAATCGGGACTCATAAACTGGGGAGCGCTTGACCGATGGAGCAAGGTAAACGGAATGTGGCGCAAACAACCTGACGGGGTAATTGAAAATATCATCATCATTTTCAGAGACGATCCTACGCACTTCGGGTACAACTGGACAGGTTCGGGAGGAGGTATTGCTGCATTATTGTGTAAGGATTATTATATCAACGATCATTTGGTGATAAAAGGTGGTTCTATGGGCTCGGGGTTAATTTCCAACTCCGGGGCCGAGTTTTTTCCAAGGCATTTCAGGTTACTCAAACATGAACTGGCGCATTATTTCACATTAGACCATTATGCCGGATTAAACGGTTTTTACGGTCCCGATTACACCAATCACGGAGCTTGGGGATTAGCAGCGGCTCACGGCAGCAGCAGCATTTGTGTGAACTCGTGGGACAGACAAAAGCTTGGTTGGTCACGTTTTTTGGTGGATGCCGATGCCCGTACGGCAGGTGATACCACCGTGGTGTTGCATGATTTTATAACCACCGGTGAAGCGGCACGCATTAAACTTCCTTATGTAAATGACGAATATTTTTTATTGGAATACCATAACAACACGGCCCGGTTTGATGCGGTTGACGGAACTGTCGATGCTTTATACATTTTACACCAAAGCGGGCAGCCCGAAAATCATCTTGATATGGAAGAAGCTGATGGCCGTTGGGATTTTGTGGTATCCGACAGCGTGGAGTCGTGGGAACCATGCTGCGGCAAACAACCTATGGTAAAACGTGTGGACGAAAATCCTTTTCTTGGATTTGGAGATCATGATGATTTACGCATGCTTAAGTACGATCATCGTAACGATACCATACTCACTCAGGAAAATTTACAGAGAGCCCTCGCTTTTGCTATAGAAGGAGAAGAGCATATCATTCGTTGCAACGGTGACGGGAAAGACGGGTTTACCACCGAAAAAGGCCGTAGCGAATTCAGTTTGGCCACCAACCCCTCTACGGCATCCAACGGGGTAAGGCTGCGTTCGCTTACTACCGTAGTCAATGGTATTAGCATTCGCGTGCTGCAAATGGAAAAGGACTGCGTAACGGTACAAATCAGGTATCATTATTTTCATATCGATCGCAATGTGCGCTGGACAGGAAGTATTTTGCTGCATGATCATTTAACGATAAACAAGGGTAAAGAACTTTTGCTGAATCAATCGGTAAATTTTAACCGCCTGTATAAACCGCGCCCTGCCACCCTGCTAATGGTAAAAGGAACCGGCTCCATCACTGTTGAAAAAAATGCGCTTCTGGTATTGGATGAACACAGTACGCTTGTGCTGGAAGGGAACGCAAAAATTTATTTAAAAGAAGGCGCAAAACTATTGGTAAAAAACGGCTCACGCATTATTGGCGATAACAGCCGTATCATTAAAGCTAAAGGGGCAGTTGTGATTTATAAATGAGGCCTACAGTTTAAACCCGATAGAAGCGTTTTTAGCAGCAATCTGTTCTACCTGTGTCGCTTTTTTCAATACTTCCGCTTCCATGTCTTCTTTGTATTTTATCAGGGCTTTTTCTATTTTTTTATCAGCGGTCGATAAAATCTGCAAAGCAAGCAATCCGGCATTTTTTGCTCCGTTAATAGCCACCGTTGCTACCGGTACACCCGGAGGCATTTGTACAATGCTGTACAATGAATCGATACCCGACATGGCTTTGCTTTGTACCGGAACACCAATCACGGGCAAATGGGTGAGTGCTGCCACCATACCCGGCAAATGGGCCGAACCTCCGGCTCCGGCAATAATTACCTTAATGCCGTTTTTAGGTGCATGTTTAGCAAAATCGTACATACGCTGTGGTGTTCGATGGGCCGACACTACGGTCATTTCATAGCTAACTTTAAACTCGTCAAGTATTTTGGCTGCTTCCTGCATAACAGGAAGGTCACTGTCGGAGCCCATGATGATGGCAATTTGTGGTTTCATGCAGCGGTAATTTTTACGGTGTTGCGTACAAAGGTAGCTTTTTCCTTTACATCCTTCACGGTATCGGCCAGTACGGTGATATGCCCCAGCTTTCGCATAGGCCGGCTTTCTTTTTTCTCATACAGGTGAACATATACTCCGGGTTGTTGCAAAATCTTATCAATGCCATCCAGTTTGTACGTACCCGAAAAACCTTCTCCTCCAAGCAGGTTAATCATGGCTGCCGGGCGAATAATATCCACACTGCCTAATGGCAAACCAAGCAGTACACGCAGCAACTGGTCATATTGCGAAGAGTAATTGCCTTCAATGGTATGATGACCCGAATTGTGGGGCCTTGGAGCAATTTCATTCACCAAAATTTTGCCCTGCTTATCCAACATCATTTCTACCGCAAACAACCCGAAACCGTTTAGTTTGGTCACCGCATCGATAGCCACCTGTTGCGCCTCTTCTTCGGTGTGCAGGTCTATTTCGGCCGGACTAAACAGGTAAGTCACCAGATTGGCCACCGGATCAAATTCCATCTCCACCACCGGAAAACTTACCGTTTCTCCGTTTATGCCTCTGGCCACTATAACCGAGAGCTCCTTGGTACAATCCACAAAAGTTTCAATCACCGTTTCTCCGGAAAAAGGAATGGATGAGGGGTCTGTTTTTATTTGTTCGGTGGTAAGCAGTGCCACACCTTTTCCATCATAACCGCCTTTGCAAAGTTTGGCTGCAAATTTTTTGGCTCCCATGCTTTCGGCTGCATATACCCACTCATTGGTGTTTTTCACAATCCTGAAATCGGCTGTGGGAATACCGTTGTTGAGGTAAAATTGTTTCTGCAATCCTTTGTCCTGAATAATCTGTAAAATTTTTGGAGAGGGAATAATGGTTTTGCCCTCGGCTTCCAGTTTAAGGAGGGCATCGGTATTCACATGCTCAATTTCGTAGGTAAGTACATCACTGATGGCTGCCAGTTGATGAATAGCCTGCTCGTCCATCAGCGAGCCTTTAATAAACCCGTGGGCCACCAATTTGGCCGGACATTGGTCATCGTTTTCCAGCACTGCACAACGCACATTCATTTTCAGTGCGTTTTCAATAAACATTCGGCCCAGCTGGCCGCCACCTATAATTCCGATGGTAAAAGGAGAGGGGATATTAACCGACATGGCTGCAAAGATAAAATCTTATCTGAAGCCGCCTATTTTTTTGCCTGATTAAATAAGCCGGCTACGTAAGCCGCGTATTGCTGCTGGGTAGTGTCCATCTGCAACATATCCTCATCCATGTTCTGCACAAATTTTTTTTCTTCTACGTTGGCCTCTTTTTCACTCATAAATGCATCTCCTCTTTTGAGCGATTTGATCAGGTGCCCGTTCAGAAAATAATTTTTTATTTCCCAGGCGCAAAATTTGTTTCCGTGGCAGTTTTTAGATGTTTCTTTGATATGGGCCAATACCAACTGGTTATTTTGCAGGTAAAAGGTCCAGTATTTTTTTCCATCGGTTTTTATGCCATCAGCCACAAACTTTACTAACTGCCCGTTTTTAAAATAACCGGTGTACGTTCCGGTAGTGGTACTTTCTGAAAGCGAAACAACCCGGCTTTTTAAATCTCCTGCCGACTCCAGTTGCTGCACATATTCTTTCACGGGCGAAATAAGCGGATCAAAATCAGGAGTGGTATGTAAGGATTTGGGTTCCCCGGGTCCGCAGGAAATCAACAAAACGGAGACGATAGCAAAAGAGAAAAACTTCATACTCAATTTTGCGCGCTAAATTCAAGCACGGCTTTTTTATTGATGAATAAAAAAAGTTTTGATGGGGTAATGCTGTATCCGTTGCAGCGGGTAAGTAAATCCATGTATCGGGCAGAAATTTTGTTATCGGGGCAGGCTTTTTGGGTAGATAGAAAACCACTGAAGGTAATGGTGCTTTTATCGGTACTGAATTTTCCGGTAAACTCATTGCAGCCGTCAAATCCTGTTACAATATGGTCATCGTTTAGCTTCAGGGTGAGTTTGCTCCCGTCAGCAGTAGTGGGATTGGCCTGTTTTTCCATAAGGGTTACCACCCAGGTTTTAGCATCTGTTTTTCCGCCTGCGGGAGTAGTGGTTTTGCACCCGGCCGATAAAATGGATGCTAACAAAACGAAAGATAAAAATCGCATAGGCAAATATACGAATCTTATGCACCCGTGCCAAATATTGCCGCTTGGCCTTTCAGGGTTTTACCGCACACTCTTTACCAATAAGTTTGTTATTTTTGTTTTATGGGAGCAGGTAATTTCATTTTGGTGTGGCAGATTGATAAAGGCACGAGCTACACCCAGAAGAGGTCGGGGCAAGAGCTCGCGCCAGCAGGGATTATTGGAAAGCCCCAATACCTAAGGGCTTGCTTGATTAATACGATTCAGTTTATTTAGAGAAATATTAAGTAAAGTATCCCTCGCTGGCGCACGCGTGCCGCGTGTGTCTATGTTATACGATACATTCCTACCTATTTTAATTTTGTGAGTTTATAGTTACCTTTATGCAGGCATGAGCAGAAAATATAAGTTTCATAACAAAGAGGGGATTTATTTTGTGAGTTTTGCTGTCGTTAAATGGGCTGATGTATTTACCAGAAAGGAATATTGCGATGAGGTACTGCAAAGTTTGCAGTATTGCATTTCAAACCTGGGGATGGAATTATATTGCTGGTGTATTATGCCAAGTCACCTGCATTTAATATTCAGTGCGAAGAATAGCAATCCTACTCAGGTTCTGGGACGATTTAAAGAATTTACATCCAAAAAAATTATGAAGGCCATTCTGGAAAATCGTCAGGAAAGCAGACAGGATTGGTTGTTACGGATGTTTGAAGAGGCAGGAGCTCAAAGCAGCAATGTAAAGTCAAAACAGTTTTGGCAACATCATAATAAGCCGATAGAGCTTTGGAGCAATGATGTAATGGAGCAAAAGGTAACCTACATTCATAATAATCCTGTTGAAGCGGGTTTCGTTGCCGAATCATATCATTGGAAATACTTGAGTGCAGCAGACTATTGTGGAGATAAAGGCATGTTACCGATTGTTTTATTATGGTAGTATGGATATGGGTACAATTTTAACGACACACGCGGCTTTAAAAATGTAAATCCCCCCCCGCTGGTGCAAGCTCTTGCCCCGACCTCTTCGGGGTGTAGCTCGTACCAATCTTAAAGCACCCTAAAAGTAATTCATTTCACCAAAAGAAATTTCACGCTATCCCGCCCAATTCTCTCTGTCAAGGCTTCGGTATTGAATCGCTTCGGCTAAGTGTTCAATTTTTATCTCATCACTGGCTGCTAAATCGGCAATGGTGCGGGCTACTTTTAAAATGCGGTCGTAAGCCCGTGCCGAAAGTTGCAGGCGGTTCATGGCAGTCTTCAATAAATTTTGTCCGGCTGAGTTGATGCTGCAAATCTCCCTCACCATATTCGAGGGCATTTGTGCATTGGCATACATGCCGGGTTGGTTTTTAAAACGCTCCTGCTGAAAGTTGCGTGCTTTCATAACCCGTTCGCGTATCACTTCACTGGTTTCTGATTTTCGCTCGGCACTCAATTCATCAAAACTTACGGGTGTTACTTCAATATGTATGTCAATGCGGTCGAGCAGGGGGCCGCTTATTTTTCCTAAGTATTTTTGCACCACCCCGGGCGAGCATACACATTCTTTTTCGGGATGATTATAATACCCGCAAGGGCATGGATTCATAGCGGCCACCAGCATAAAACTGGCAGGATACTCTATGCTGTATTTGGCTCTTGAAATGGTAACGTTGCGCTCTTCCAGCGGTTGCCGCATTACTTCCAGCACTTTTTTATCAAACTCGGGCAACTCATCTAAAAACAAAACGCCATTATGGGCCAGCGAAATTTCACCGGGCTGCGGGTTGCTGCCGCCTCCCACTAATGCCACATTGCTCACGGTGTGGTGTGGCGAGCGAAACGGACGTATATGCAGCAAAGATGCATCGCGCGATAGTTTGCCGGCCACCGAGTGTATTTTGGTTGTCTCTAATGCCTCGTGCAGCGTAAGCGGAGGAAGAATGGAAGGAAGCCGTTTGGCCAGCATGGTTTTTCCGGCACCGGGCGGACCAATTAGAATAACATTATGTCCACCGGCTGCAGCAATTTCCATGGCGCGTTTAATGTTTTCCTGTCCTTTCACATCCGAAAAATCACTGTCGGGCCGGGTTACGTTTTCTTCAAATTCCTTTCGTGTATCAACAATTACCTGTTCCAGTTCTTTTTCTCCGTTAAAAAAATGAATTACATCCAGCATGCTTTCTACACCATACACTTTGAGTCCGCTTACAATGGCCGCTTCGCGGGCATTTTGTTTGGGAAGAATAAATCCTTTAAATCCTTCTTTGCGCGCCTGTATAGCAATTGGTAGGGCTCCTTTAATGGGTTTCACTTCTCCGTCAAGCGAGAGTTCGCCCATAATGATATACTTCGAAAGTTTTTCTACATCTTCAATTTGTCCCGAGGCAGCTAATATTCCGGAGGCAATGGTAAGGTCGTACGATGAGCCTTCTTTGCGTATGTCGGCCGGTGCCATGTTTACCACAATTTTTACGCGTGGCATTTTGTACTCAATATGTTTTATGGCGGTTTCAATGCGCTGGTAACTTTCTTTCACCGCGTTGTCGGGCAGTCCTACCAGGTAGTAGTTCATTCCGCTTTGGCCCACACTCACTTCAACGGTAATGGTTACAGCATTAATTCCATATACGGCACTGCCAAATGTTTTTACAAGCATAGTCGGTTATTTTGTTTTCAGAAATCGTTTCTCAATTAAATACCACGATAGCACTGCAAATGTAATAGCTGCGGGCCAAAAAATACTATTGGCATAAGAAAGTAATTTATAAGTTAGAATCGTATTAATAACAGGTACATGATAGAGGTAAAGTCCATACGAAAAATCGTTTCGTTGAATAAAATATCCATTTTTTTTCACCGGTAAAAAGGCTATTGAAAAAACAAAAAGCATGAGCAGTATATTAACCGCCAGCGTAAAACTTTCGGCTTCATAGGTATTTAGTGTAATATTTTTGTACGAACAATAAATGGCAAACAAAACATAGAGTAAAATAAGGGGTTTCCCGTTTTTTTGAAGGGCATCTTTTAGGGTTGAAAAATTTAAGTACACCAGAATACCTATTCCAAAAAAGTAGAAAAAATTGAACACCGAGAAATAAACAACCTGAAACCGGTAGTTAAATTCCATGAAGTCTTCCTGATAATGGTTAAATGCAAACGAGACCGCACAGAAAAGTATCATCAACATATTTTTTACCGGTAAACTTTTTTGTTTCAAGAGGCGGTAAATAAAGGGAACCAAAAAGTAAAACTGGAGCTCTACCGCTACCGACCACAAAGGGCCATTGGGAATACCTGTTGCGTAGTCTTGAAATATTTTTGGAGCATAATACTGCACCACCGTGAGCTGTGCAATAAACCAGCGCCCAATTTTTTCGTAATACCGTGGCTCAACAGCAAACTGCCCGTCAAGGTACAAACAGATGACGGTAAAAATAAGTGCGCCATATAATCCGGGATAAATTCGTTTTAAACGTTTAAGGTAAAAAATTTTAAGGTTATCTCCCGATTGCTCAAACGACCTCCAGATTAGAAAGCCGCTGATGAAATAAAAGACATTGACTCCGGGGAAAAACCAGAGCACTTTTTTCAGAAACAGGAAAGGGGGCCATTGAATGATTTGTGGAAGCAGTGCATCGGCATGAAAAAAAGCTACCTGAAAAGCAGCCAGCAGGCGAAGTAAGTTAAAATGATTTCGGTCTGATTGTAGAAGGTCGGTCTGCATAGTCAGGTGCTGTGCTGCTCCACAGAATCAATTAAAGCATGAATGATTTTGATATGTATTTCCTGCGCACGGCCTGAATACTCAATGCGAGGAGCGCGTATTTCCACATCGCAGACCAGCAACATTCTAAAGGTTTTAACTATCATACAGAGTTTTTCTCTTTAAAAAGGGTTGTTCAATTAAATGCCAAGATAACATAGCAAAGGTAATGGCTACACTCCAAAAAATCAGATTTGAATATTGCGTTATGCCATAGGCAAGAATAAAATTAATAACCAAACTGTGGTAAAGATAAAGGCCATAGGAGAAGTCATTTATTCGTAGGTAGGCAGGAGATAAAAGCTGTTGAGAAAAGGCGAAAGAAATAACTGCTATGTATAAGAATAAGGTAGCCACAAGTGAAAAAAATTCAGCGTGATAGCGGTTGAGCTTTGTACCGTATATGGTAAAGCAGATTGAGAAAACAACATACCCGGCTATGGTAGTCCAGCCATATTTTCTTATAAAGGGATAAATCCGGCCCAGGTTCAGGTAGCACAAAATGCCCAGACAAAAAAAGTAGAAGAAGTTCAGTATAGAAAAATAAAGAGTTTTGAAAACCACATATCCCAACTCCATGCTTTCTTCACAATGGTTGAATAAGAATGAGGCTGTCCCAAGTGAAACGAGTAGTATGTTCTTTGCCTTGAGCGAACCCAATTTCTGCAACCACCTCCATAAAAAAGGGACTAAGAAATAGAACTGTATCTCAACCACAATGGTCCAAAGCACCCCATTGGGAGTTCCGTTTCCAAAATCACGAAACATGTTAGGGGTGTAGTATTGGAAAAAGGTAAGCTGTCCAAGGAGCCATCCTGAAAAACTACTGATATGACTACCGAGATCAGCCAGTTGTCCGTTGCAAGCCAGTAGAATCAATGCAACCCCAAGAGCAGTCCATAATCCTGGATAAATACGTATAAAGCGGTTGAAATAAAACTGCCTGATGTTGCCTTGCATCCGTTCGCACGAGTGCCAGATTAGAAAACCGCTGATGAAATAAAAGACATTGACTCCGGGGAAAAACCAGAGTACTTTTTTCAGAAAAAGAAAAGGAGTCCATTGAACGCTTTGTGGGAGCAGTGCATCGGCATGGAAAAAAGCTACCTGAATGGCAGCCAGCAAGCGAAGTAAGTTAAAATGATTGCGTTTAGGTTGCAGAAGGGTTTCCGGTGTCATCAGCAGTGTGTTTCCACGTAATCAATCAGCGCATGAATGATTTTGATATGTATTTCCTGTGCCCGGTCGGCATACTCACTGCGCGGAGCACGTATTTCCACATCGCAGGCCACCGCCATTTTTCCTCCGTCTTTCCCGGTAAGCCCAATTACTTTCATCCCTTTGGCTTTGGCTGCGGCAATGGCCCGCAGCACATTTTTTGAATTGCCGCTGGTACTTATGGCCAGCAACACATCACCGGTGTTGCCTAAGGCTTCTATATAGCGCGAAAAAACAAATTCATACCCGTAGTCGTTTGCCACACAACTCAGGTGAGATGGGTCGGAAATAGAAACTGCCGGAAGTGCCCTGCGGTCATCGCGGTATCGTCCACTCAGCTCTTCGGCAAAATGCATGGCATCGCTCATGCTGCCTCCGTTGCCGCAACTGATGATTTTATTTCCCTTTTTAATGGCTTTTACCATCAGCTTTCCGGCAGCTTCAATTTTTTTAAAATTAGCAGGGTCGGCATTGAATTTTTGCAATACCCAAAGGGCTTCGTCAAAATGGTTTTTTATGCTCATGGGTGAAGCTTTTTATAGTTAGCCAAACCTTCGTCAAGAAATTTCACGAAATTGGAAACTTCCAAATCATACGCTTTTGGCTGGGTAAGCAATTGCTCATTTCCGTCAATCAATACATATAAAGGTTGAGCGTTGGCGTTGTATTTCGTAATCTGTAAATCGGAATTTTGTTTGCCAATGGTCTTTTTTATTTTGTTATCGTATTTGGAGAGGTACCATTCGCTCTCGGGCAATTCGGTTTTGTCATCGGCATACAAAGCTACTACAACATAATTTTCATTCAGGCGTTTCAATACCTGCGGGTCGCTCCATACATTGGCTTCCATTTCGCGGCAGTTAACACAGCCGTGCCCTGTAAAATCTATAAAAATGGGTTTGTTTACTTTTTTCGAATACTCCAGGGCTTGCTTGTAATCAAAAAATCCATGCAGGTTATGCGGTAAATGAAATTTGTCGGCATATTTCACCTTGCCCAACTCATCACCAGTTGTTGTTTCGGTAGCCTTTCCTTTGTTGGTGTATAAATCAAAATCAAGTGTGCTTTGTGGCGGAAGGTATCCGCTTAGGGCTTTGAGAGGGGCGCCAAACAAACCCGGTATCAGGTATAATACAAAAGTAAAAACAGCAATGGCCATTCCCAGTCGGGGAACACTTAAATAAGGCAGGTCACTGTCGTGATGAAATTTCAGTTTACCCAGTAAGTACATTCCAAGTAAAAAGAAAATCACAATCCATAACGCCAGATACACTTCGCGGTCTAAAATTCCCCAATGGTAAACCTGGTCGGCTATTGACAAAAATTTAAAAGCTAAGGCAACTTCCAGAAAGCCCAAAACTACTTTTACCGAGTTGAGCCATCCGCCCGACTTGGGTAAATTCTGCAACCAGTTGGGAAAAATAGCAAATAAAGTAAATGGCAACGCAAGGGCAAGAGAAAACGAAAACATACCCAGCACCGGTTTCAAAAGTTTTCCGCCAACTGCTTCAATAAGCAAACTTCCTACAATGGGGCCGGTACACGAAAACGAAACCAGCACAAGGGTAAAGGCCATAAAAAACACTCCGGCCATACTGCCCATGTTTGATTTGGAATCAATTTTATTTACAAAGCCACTGGGTAAAGTGAGTTCGAACATACCCAGAAATGCAGCACCGAATACAATGAAAATAATAAAGAATAATACATTAGGTACCCAATGCGTACTGAGCCAGTTTCCAAAGTCGGGGCCTAATCCCAATACGCCAAACAACAGTCCGATGAGGGAGTAAATCAACACTATGGAGCCACCAAATGTAAAGGCGCGTTTTAATGCCTGTGCGCGTGTCTCGCTTTTTTTGGTAAAGAAGGTAACCGTCATGGGCAGCATGGGGAATACACATGGGGTAATCACTGCGGTTAATCCGCCTAAGAAAGCAAAAATTAAAAACGCCCAAAGTGATTTGCCCCCACCGGCCACATCGGCTGTTTCTGTGGTTTTAATCACATCATTCTTATTTGATGGAGCAATCGTTGCTTGCGTGGTATCTTCTGCTATTGCTTGCGATACAGCGGGCGAATCGGGTGTGGTTGTCACTTGTGTCTCTTCGGAAGGAGTCACTTTTAAACCTTTGAATTCAAAATCTTCATCGTCCACATTAATGCATCGTCCGTCACCATCCACTATGCAATGGACATATGAGTATGTTCCTTTAATTATTGGATTTGGGGAAAGAATTTTAATTTTTTGTCTGAACTCTGCCCGATTTTCAAATATGGAAATTTCGCCACCCCATACTTCATCGAATCTGTGTTTTGGATGAATGGGCCGAATGGTACCAATTAGCTTGTAAGTGGAGTTTGAGGTAAAATTAAATGAAGCTGGAATAGGCCCGATGAGTTTTGGATCAAGATCACTTGAATACATGTACCAATTCTTATCAATCAATGCCGTAAAAATAAGTTCCACTTCCTCCCCAACCTTAACTTCAGTCTTGCTGAAACCGAAGTTCCATTTAGTATGATTTTCTAATCTGGGTGCCGCTGAGGCAAACCCGGTAAAAATGATAAGCGTAAAAAGTAAATGGCGCATAATGAACTATTAACTGTACAAATTAAAACGTTTTGTGAGTAAAAACCTTACTGATTGCGGGAAGTAAACGCGTCACAGGGCTGAACTTTGCTGCAAGTTTATTGCCAATGAGTAAATTGATGAAAAAGACATTTCTTTTATTTGCGTTGAATCTTCTTATGTTCAGCGGGTTGTTTGCTCAAACCGAGCAGAAAATGACCACCGAGCAATACATTGAAAAATATAAAGAAATTGCTGTAGCCGAGATGCTTCGTTCACGTATTCCGGCAAGTATTACCCTGGCACAGGGCATTCTGGAGTCGGGGAGTGGCAACAGCAGGCTGGCGGTACAGGCCAATAATCACTTTGGAATAAAATGTAAAAAAGGCTGGACAGGCGATACCATTCATGAAGATGATGATGCCCCGCAAGAATGTTTTCGTTCGTACAAAACCGCTGAAGAATCGTATCGCGACCATTCGGATTTTTTGATGAACTCGGTGCGGTATTCTTTTCTGTTTGATCTGGCTCCAGATAATTTTCAGGATTGGGCTTATGGATTAAAAAAGGCCGGATATGCCACCAATCCCAATTATCCTCAGTTGCTGATTGGTTTTATTGAAAAACACAACCTGCATCAATACGATTTGCAAAAACCGGGAGAGCAAAAGCAGGAAGAAATTAAAAGAGAAAAAGAAGAATTTGTGCAGCAGCATCAGATTCCGGCATTAAAAGAGTTTAACGGAATTCCGGTGGTTCGCGCAAAAAAGGGAGATAGTTATGCCAAAATTGCGCTGGAGAATGATATGATGGTGTGGCAGATTTATAAATACAATGATATTAAAAGAGGAAATGAACCAAAAGAAGGAGATACCCTCTATCTGAAACCTAAATTCAATAAAGGAACAGTGGCTGTGTATGAGGTGCAGTTTGGCGACAATATGTACCGAATTTCCCAGCGATTTGCCATTAAACTTAAAACACTCTACAAACTAAATCAAATGGAAATGGGAACCGAACCTATGTGGAGTGAAGTGTTGAATTTGCAAAGCCACCGGAAAACACCTCCGCGCTTGCGCACCCGTCAGGATGAAATGTTCCGGCCTATGCTTATTCCGGTTTTACCACCTCCCGCTCCTCCGGTTGAAACACCACCGGCTGAAATAAAAAAAGTTCCCCCTTCCGAGGTAAAAACGGATTCTGTTATCGCGCCTTCAAAAAAAGATACGGTTGCTGCTAAACCGGTTATTGATATGCCAAAAAACGTTGCCGAACTACCTGCCGATACCATTCGTGTAAAAGAAGAAATTAAAGCAGAAGTATTGGGACTTCCTGTTGAAACGGTAAAGCCAGAGACTATAATCCCTGATACCACCACCTCTTACCTCACCGAAGAACAGATTCATGTTTCGGAGCAACCAAAGGAAAATATTGAAGCTACCGCCAAACAATTAGAGCAATTGCCCATAGAACATCGTGCCGATTCTAACGTAAATAATTCGGAAGAAACATTTTTGCATACCGTTCAGCCTAAAGAAACCCTTTACTCCATTTCGCACAAATACAATTTGAAAGTAGCCGACCTGAAAGAATTAAATAAACTCGTATCAGATACCATCAGTATCGGGATGCAGCTTATCGTAAATCAGCATCAGTTGCCGGCAGTACGCAATCAACTAATAAAAACAGGGGTGCATGTGGTAGCTGAGAAAGAAACGTTGTATGGTATCGCAAAAAAATACAACCTCACGGTTGATGAGCTTATTGCCCTTAATCAGTTACAAAATTTAAATGTGCGGGTTGGCGAGGAACTGGTGATACTTAAAAATCCGAAACGCAAAGAAATAACTGAGGAAAATAAAGTGCAGGAGCCCGTTTTACATATCGTAACAGCTAAAGAAACCCTTTACTCGATCTCCCGGAAATATAATGTAACCATTGATGAACTGATGTCGCTCAACGGGCTGAAAGATTTTACCCTTAGCATAGGCCAGCAACTGCGCATTAAATAATCGCTTACCGGTTAAAAAGCATTTTGAGATAAAACAGGGGATTGCTGAATTGGTTGCGCATATCAATATCATCAAACATGCACGAGATAGTATCGCGCAGGGTTTTGCTCTTATGCGCTTTGTTTACCACAAAATTAAAAAGCCACGGATATTTACAAAGTTTTTGCAGGGTGTGGCTTAGTTTAAGTTCGTCCCAAAGTCGTTCATAAATTTGCTCATCGTATTGGTGAAGGTAAGAGGCATCAAAACAATTTTTCCTGGTGGCTTTTGCTGCTGTTTCGGCAGCCAGCATTCCGCTGTAGAGTGCGTTTCCAATTCCCTCACCGGTAAAGGGGTCAATCAACGAGGCGGCATCACCAGCCAGCAAAAAATGATTTCCTGAAATGGCCCTTTTTTTTGAACCAAGTGGCAACCCCCATCCTTCTATTTTTCCCTGCAATTCGGCATGCTTAAACCGGTGATTAATGCGCGGATTTTCTTTAATTGCTTTCAGCATGGCTTCGCGCAGATTTACTTTTTTTGCACTTACACTTTTGCTCAGCATGCCAGCACCCACATTGGCCATTCCGTTGGGTAAAGGAAAAATCCAGAAGTAACCCGGCAGCAATTCTTCCAGAAAATGCAGTTCAATAAAATTCCCTTCATGAAAGCCGGTCACATTTTTATAATAGGCTCTGATGCCCGCACAGTAGTGGTTTTCTTCTTTTATATAGCCGGCCAGTTCGCGGTTCAGCACACTGCGGTCACCGGTAGCATCTATTACCAAATCACATAAAAGCGTTTCTTCCTTTCCGTTTTTTTCTACCAGCAGATTTAATCCATTCTCAAGCTGCACTGCTTTTTTTAATGATGTGTTTTCCCATACCTCGGCATAGTTTCGGTTTAGTTTCGAAAAAAGAAAATGATCAAAGTCGAATCGCTTACTAATAAATCCGGGAGCCGATGAGTCGGTATTTTTTGTTGATCGGAAGGGGATGGGAAGTTCTTTGCCATTGGGGGCGCCAAATACTACTCCATGACTTCCCAAAAAAAATTCGGTGTTGGCCTGCATCTCATCTAAGAGCGTGGGGTCTAATTTTTTTAAAACCTCCACTACCTTTCCGCTAAGGGCATCTCCGCAAACTTTATCTCTTGGAAAAGTTGCCTTGTCAAAAATTAAATGGGGTATTCCTGCTTTTGCTAAAAAAAGGGAAGCACTTGTGCCTGCCGGTCCGGCTCCTGCTATAATAATGCGATGTTTCAACACGGGCAAAGATGAAGAAAAGGGAGGAATAGATTAGAGAAAAATTTTTACAAGATCCCTTCATCGGCAAAACTGTAGTAATGGTTTTCGGCAATAATGATATGGTCAAGTACGCTAATTTCGAGCAATTTTCCAGCTTCTTTCATCTTTTTCGTAAGGTCAATATCGGCCTGGCTGGGTTTATTGTTTCCCGAAGGGTGGTTATGACATAAAATCACGCCTGATGCCAGGTGGTCGAGTGCTGATTTGAAAATTATTTTCGGATCGGCAACCGTGCCTGCTACTCCACCTTCACTTATTCGAAATTTGTGAATCACTTTATTGGCGCGGTTCAGTAGCAAAATCCAAAATTCTTCCTTTTTTAAATCGGAGAGCAACGGATGCATAATATCAAATGCATTGCGTGAGGAACGTATAATGGCTTTTTCCATTACTTCTTCCACCCGTCTTCGGGCTCCCAATTCTAGAGCTGCGGCAATGGTAATGGCTTTGGCTTCTCCAATTCCCTTTACTTTGGTAAGGTCTTTAACGCTAAGTCGGCCTAATTCATTCAGGTTATCACCTGCCAGTTTCAAAATACGCTTACCTAATTCTACTGCCGATGCTTCTTTGGTTCCGGTTGAAATTAATATGGCTAATAATTCGGCATTGCTCAGGGCTTGTTTTCCTTTAATCAGCAGTTTTTCTCTGGGTCGGTCGTCTTCCGCCCAGTTTTTAATAGAAATATACGGGTTTTCATCACTCATGGCGCTAAAATAAAAAAGCCCTTGCGGATTTCCGAAAGGGCTCTGAAAATTTTTTTAATATCTTAGCTTAAAGCTTTAACCAAACGAGCCAATTTCGACTTTTGATTAGAGGCTTTGTTTTTATGAATCACACTTTTCTTAGCCAGTTTGTCAAGCATAGAAAATGCTTTCTTTAATAATTCGCTTGCTTCTTTTTTGTCTTTTGACGCACGCAGATTTTTGAGCAAAGTGCGGGTACTTTTTGCCTGATAACGGTTTCTTAATCTTTTTACCGCATTGGCTCTGATTCTTTTTTCTGCTGATTTATGATTTGCCATTGTATTCTATATTCTTAAAAAAGGACTGCAAATATAGCGGAGTTATACACAAAAGCAAGGCATCAGGTTATTTTTTTATCAGTAGGCTTTTTGTAAAGACTTAGTTTTCAGGTAATCTTCCGGCTTCAATCACTTGTTGATACCTTCCGGCCAGTTCGAGCAAGATACCATCTTTGAGCCCTGCATTGGGAGAATAAATTTTCTCGCAACTTGCCCATTTCATGATTTTCAGGTAGATAAATGCTGAAGGTTCAATTACATCGGCCCGGTCGGGGTTAAGTTGTAACTTTTCAGTACGTTCTTTAACCGAGTACTTTTTAAGCATTCGGTGCAATTGCTCCAGTTTGTTGTAGGTAAGAAAAGCTTCTCCGGGTTTTTGCTGCCCCATGCGGTAAAGTTTATTCAGGGTTCCGCTAGTGCCTATGGCAGTTATCTTGGTTAATCCGGAAGTATGCTGTTTCACCCATTTCTCGGCTTCGGTCCAGGTTTTTTCCTTCACCGCTTTATCAAGCATACGCACGGTACCAATATTAAACGATTCGGACACAACAGGGATGTGGTTGTCAATAATGGTCATCTCGGTACTCCCTCCTCCAACGTCAATAGTGAGGTAATTCCCGTTTTCAGGGAAATAATTTTTTATGGACGCCAGAATGAGTTCTGATTCGCGTTTCCCGCTGATGATTTCAATGGTCAGGTCGAGTTTTTGTTGGACCTTGGCTATAATTTTTCTTCCGTTTTCTGCTTCGCGCAGTGCGCTGGTGGCACATGCCATGTAATCGTCAACATCGTGCACATCCATAAGCAGGCGAAAGGCTTCAAGTGCTTTGTAAAGCATCTGCCTTTTTTCTTTGCTGATACTTTTTTTTCTGAAGGCATCGTCACCCAATCGCAACGGCACCCGAACAAATTCAATACGTTTAAAAGGCTCGGTGGCGTTGTCGGGTACCCAGCGTGCAATAAGCAGCCGCAATGCATTTGACCCGATATCTATAGATGCGAATTTCAAATCTCTTTTTCCTGTGGCTAAGGTAAAACAGTTTACGGCATTTTAAATTAAGTTTCTGTCAACACCATGTATTTATTTATCTTTTAAAGATAAAATAAACGGCCAGAATCAAAAAAATGAAGCCGATGAGGTGATTCATTTTAAAAGATTCATTTTTGAAAAATACCGATGAAAAAATAACAAAAACAGTGAGTGTAATGATTTCCTGAATTACTTTTAACTGCAGCAGACTAAACGGACCACCGTTTTCTTTAAAGCCGATGCGGTTTGCCGGAACTTGGAAAATGTATTCAAACAAGGCAATAAACCAGCTGAGTAAAATAAACCCGACAAGTCCGGTGCTTTGAAACCATTTATATTCTTTAAATTTTAAATGCCCGTACCAGGCAAAGGTCATAAAGGTATTGGATACGATGAGAAGGGAAATGGTAACTAAAGCTCTCATAAACGAATGAATTTAATAAGCAAGTTTTTTTGCAATGGCTATACTTTGATGCCTTATCTCGGGTACGGCAGTGCACTCATTTTTCCGGCTGCAACATTTAACAAATGAGTTTCGTCACCCGTTGAATACGCCAAACCTTTACCTGCTTGTGAAGCGATGGATTCAATGAGGTAAATTCTTGTAACGGGTTTTAACCTATGAAGATGAAAACAGGTAAGTACACCACTTACTCCCGACCCGATAATTGCTACCGACATGTTGTTGTTTACCGTTGCCCGCCCCCTTGCATTAAGTCACGCAGATTTTTCTTCGCCAGAATAAAATCAGGAAATATCCGGAGTGCATTTTCAAAGTCCTTTTTTGCTTCAGGATATTTGCCATCGCGGGCTTTAATAAAGGCCTTCAGATTGTAAATGGCCGCTTTCAACGGTACTTTTTGTGATTCGTCTTCGCTTACCTGAATGTCAATTGAATCTTTGGTGATATTCTTACTGCTCATCATGGAGTCAATTAAACTTTTGCAACGGTCAATGTTTCCCGCAGTAAACTCAACGGCTGCTGTTTGATACATATACTGGAAGTTGCCGGTGATGTCGAACAGGGTTTTGTACACGTCCAGAATTTTATCTCTTCGCCCAAGCTGTTGCTCAGCCATTGCTTTCAGTTCAAGCATACGTAATTCTTTTGGCTTATTTTTTAATACTTTATCTGCACACCACGAGGCCGGTAAAAAGTTATTGGTATTTATATATAAAACCGCAAGCGTATCGTACCATTTCACATCCGATGAGTCGGTTTGAAGAAACAGGTTGAGGCTGTAAATGGCGGTTTGAAAGTCGCCCATTTCCATGGCTTTTTCATACATTTTCATGTTTTGATCATCAGAACTGCTATGGCCTGATGTGGAGTTTTTCTTTTTGCAGGCTGCCAGAAAAAGAAATGAACCTAAGAGGGTAAGGGCTATTGTTTTTTGCATAATATTTTATTCTGAAACTAAAATCTGATCAATAGTATGTGACGATACCTGATGGTATCCAAGTTTGGCATTTTTGTAAATTTTTAATGCCGTTTCTGTTTGTCCTGTTGCTTTCATAAGGGCGTACAAAGGTTGTATAAATTTTCGTCTTCCAACAGTGTTTAGAAAATTTTCCATGGCAGGATAGGCCTCTTTATAGTTATTTTGAATGGCTAATTGAAACCAATCGCACAGTATTTCTGCATTGTTGCTATTGGTAAAATGAAATGAGTGGTCGAGGCTGGCCAATTGGACCGGGGTTAATTTTTTGGGAAGGCTGCGTAAAAAATGAAGCCACTGGAATGTGTGCCAATTGGCAGTTGATCCAATGTCTGTAGATTTTCCTTCCGAAAAGGTCACCGCCAGTTGTTTGGCTTCATCCAGCAAATTTGAGCTGATTGATGGGAAATTGGCGGGCAACCCCGGGGTGTTTATCCATTCTTTGGCATTTATTTTCAGTGCTAATTCTTTATTGCCGCGTATTATTTTTTCATCAAGAAATTGCAAAAAATCTTCCGTACTTATGCTTTGAAAGCGGTAATGTTCAAAGTACTCTTTTAAAAAAGCATCCCATTTGTACCTTCCAACTGTTCTTTCAATGTGCAACAGAAAAAACCGCCCCTTTTCATAGGCAATATCATTTACGGCATCATCGGGATCCATACCCTTAAGGTTTTGTTTTAAGGCGGTATTGGGGTTACTTTCACCCATTTCATGTAGTGTTTTTTTTAACTCGCCATACCCTATTACTTCATGCATGTCGGCATATTCTTTTCCGTATAAAGCTTCCATAATCCGGTTTTCAAAATATACGGTAAAGCCTTCATTCAGCCAAAAGTCGTCCCACGTTTTATTGGTTACCAGATTTCCGCTCCAGCTGTGAGCAAGCTCATGTGCTATAAGCGCCACCAGAGAGCGGTCGTGGGTGATGATGGTAGGAGTTGCAAAAGTTAAGCGCGGATTTTCCATTCCGCCAAAAGGGAAACTCGGAGGCATAACCACTACATCGTATTTCCCCCAGGCATATGGGCCATACAGGGAGGATGCGGCATTGATCATTTTCTCTATGTCCACAAATTCAAAAGCAGCTTCTTTTATTGTTTCCGGTTCGCTGTAAACTCCGCAGTTTTTACCCAAATATTTGTATTGAAGATTGCCAACGGTAAGTGCCATCAGGTAGGACGGGATGGAGTAAGGCATTGAAAAATGATAGACTCCGTTCGGATGAAGTGTGGTATCGTTTTCGGCACTCATCAGTGCCATCAGGTTGGCAGGTACTTTAATTTTAGCATTATACGTAAATTTAATTCCGGGGCTATCCATGCAGGGCAACCAGGAACGTGCAAGAATGGCCTGTGACTGTGTGTATAAAAAAGGTAATTGTTTGCCTTTGGTTTGCGAAGGATTTAACCATTGCAGGGCGGCTGCCTGTGCAGATGTTTGGTAAACAATTTTCACCTTTTGTGTATGCTCATCAATAGGAATGATAAGTGCCTCGCCCAGCACAGGGTCATTTTTGCCTATAGTGAACGCACTGGGATTGCTGTCGTTATTTAAATAAACAGCATTTATTTTCAGGTCGCGGGTATCTAATACAAGGGTGTCACTTTCATTTGGGTTTATATGCCATTCAGCCCATCCGTTTAGTATATGTTTGGCAAAATTAACCTCCAAATCCAACTCCAGATGTTTTACCGTTGCTCCGTTTGTCCGGGCAAAAGAATGCGGGTCTGCAATCAGGAGTTCTCCCCCAATAATCTTCGTATTCGGCTTATTTTTTTGACAACCCATAAGGCCAACTAGCATCAATCCTGCAAAGCAGATGTATTTAAGGTTTGAGAATGAGCTCATTAATAATTAATTTTTTTAATAAGGAAGTTATAAGTTATTTCACATGAAAATACTATTTTCGGGATTGATTGAAACATGTATTTTTGAAACCAAATATTTTATTGGCACAATAATAGAATACCCAACCCATAAAACGAATTTTCAATGAAAAAACTCCTTTTTCTTAGTGCATCTTTTCTTCTTTGGAGTGGCTTTGCCTATTCTCAAAACAACGATGAGCAAGATATATTTACAGATGTGAATCAGCAGCAGGATAATAACGATACGCAAAGTACCTCTACTGTGAGAAGACCCGCTGCAAAACCGTTTGTACGTATGGTTTTACCTGTTGATTCGATTACCATGCTGGTTACATACACCGAAATAATTGAACAATCTGAGTCGCTTTCAGACTCATTATACAAGAGGGCTAAAAGATGGGCAATGGCTAACTTTGCAAAAAACGGGGAGAAACCAAAAGATATATTTGAGGTTGACAAGGAAAACGCCAAGTTGGTTATAAACGGATACATTGATGCATATACCTATACCAATAAGTATTCAAAAGCAAGCGTAGGATATCATAAATTTAAAATGACCCTCTGGATAAAGGAAGGCCGCTACAAGTACGCCATCTCAAATTTGGTAAACGAAAGCAAAATTACTGCTGGAGATAAGAACACGATACCTACCAGAACCTATTTTGAATACTACAACACTACTTCAACAAATGTAAAAAATGCAGATGCCATCCTTCGCGGAGCAGATGCTGACTTGAAACGAATGATTGAAGTTTTCAAAAAGCTGATGAAGGATCCAATTATTGTTGATGAAGACGATTGGTAGCAGATAGCGGTTTAATCGCACTTAAAATAAAAGTCACCTTTATTATATCCGAGCGCTTGTTCTGCCGATAATTCAGTAAGTGAGTTGTCAAACAATCCGAATATTTTATAACCTAATGGACGCAACACGTTAAAAATTTGTGTCCTGTTCTCGGTAGTGGAAATTTCCATTTGAATCAATGGGTGAAAACGGGATAAGGTTTTAGTAAAAAACGGGAAAATATGCACTTCATACCCCTCCACATCACATTTAACATAGTCAAGCCGGGTTAAGTTTTGAAAAAGTTGATCAGGTACCCTCATTTGCACTTCGTAGGTCTGAGCAAAGTTTTCGGATGCTGAATCAATTACTTTAGTAAGCCCGTGCCTGAAAACACCTGCAATTTCAGGCGTCCCCATTTTAATTGCTTTATTTTCGGACCCCAAAGCATACGCAATCAGTTCCACATTTCTGCAATCAAACTTTTTCAGGTTTTTCTCAAGAAGGTTACGAAAAAGAGTAACGGGTTCAACAGCATATACCTTTCCATTTTTTTGGGTAAGTTTTGATAATCGGGTAGAGTAGTAGCCAACATTTGCCCCCAAATCAATACAGTGGTATTCCGGTTTTATAATTTTATCAAGGAAAAAAAGTTCTGGATATTTTTGCTCCATCATCCCCGCATTTACCATGCGGATATAAGATGAACTTACAACTTCAAGGTATTTTTCGGTACCTAAAAAGGTGGTTAATAATTTTCGTACCAGTCGGCTCATTCGTTTACTTCTTCATAAGGTACATATTCGCCTTCTGTGCCGGGGTATTTGCTTTGTTTCCCCTTAGAGGTGTTTTGTGTTATAGTGGTAAAACCTTCCGGCTTTTGAGATTCCTGTTTTCGGTTATCGTGGTAGTAATAGTGTTTCTCAACTTTTACATGAAAACCTCCTGTGAGTAATCTTAACAACATTCTCACAAGAAAAATAACGGCAACAGAGGTTAGTAAAAACTTGATCATTTTATTTGCTCAGGTACATTGATTTTTCTTTGTACAGATTTCGGAAGAAGGGGTCGTTTAAGTCTTTAATAAAACGAATTGCCTCTCCGGTCGATTTCATCTCAGGACCTAATTCTTTATTTACTCCAATGAATTTATTAAATGAAAATACAGGCTCTTTAATCGCGTATCCGGTTAGTTTTTCCTCGATGACAAAATCCTTAAGTTTTTTTGCTTCCAGCATTATTTTGGTAGCAATATTTATATATGGAACGTCATACGCTTTTGCAATGAATGGAACCGTTCTCGATGCTCTTGGATTAGCTTCAATTACATAAACCTTCTCGTCTTTTATGGCAAACTGAATATTGAGAAGTCCTTTTACTTTTAATGATCGGGAAAGTTTTATTGAATAATCCTCCATTTGCTTTTTCACATTTTCGCTCAGGCTAAAAGGAGGAAGTACCGCACTCGAATCGCCTGAGTGAATACCTGCCGGTTCAATATGTTCCATCATACCGATAATATGCACATCCTCTCCGTCACAAATGCAATCAACTTCTGCTTCTTCGGCACGATCCAAAAAGTGGTCAATCAAAACACGGTTGCCAGGTAGGTCGCCTAGTAAACCAATTACAGCAGCTTCCAGTTCTTCATTGTTAATTACAATTTTCATCCCCTGCCCGCCTAATACATAGGAGGGCCTTACTAATACAGGGAATCCAACATGTGCAGCAACCTCTATGGCTTCTTCTGCGGTTTCAGCAACACCGTATTTAGGATAAGGAATGTTCATTTCTTTCAGCAAATCGGAAAAGAAACCACGGTCCTCTGCAATATCCATATCGCGGAAAGTAGTACCTATAATTTTAATTCCGTGTTCTTCCAGTTTTCTTGAAAGTTTAAGTGCAGTTTGACCCCCCAGTTGAACAATTACGCCTTCTGGTTTTTCCAGTTCAATTATCTCTCTCAAATGCTCCCAAAACACGGGTTCAAAATAGAGTTTATCGGCCATGTCAAAATCAGTAGAAACGGTTTCTGGGTTGCAATTAATCATAATTGCTTCGTACCCGCATTCTTTCGAAGCCAGTAAACCGTGTACACAACTGTAGTCGAACTCAATTCCCTGCCCAATGCGGTTTGGGCCAGACCCTAAAACAATTATTTTCTTTTTATCCGTTACAACCGATTCATTTTCCCCGTCAAAAGTGGAGTAGAAGTAATTGGTGGGAGAAGGAAATTCGGCAGCGCATGTATCAACAATTTTATATACCCGTTTTATGCCAAGTTCTTTTCTCCGTTTGTAAACATCTTCTTCGCTTACATTTTGAAGTATCCAGGCAATTTGTTCGTCAGCGAATCCTTTTTCCTTTAGTTCAACAAAAAGTTCGCGTGGTATATTGGTAAGATTAAATCGTTTCAGTTCTGTTTCGAGTCTTACCAAATCCTGAATTTGTGTCAAAAACCACCGGTCTATACGGGTCATTTTTTCAACGGAAGAAATTGGAACTCCAAGGCTGAATGCATCTTTAATATGGAACAAGCGGTTCCATGAAGGATGTTGCAGGCTATTGGCTATTTCTTCAAGATTTCGTAATTGCTTTCCATCAGCACCTAATCCCGATCGGCCAATTTCAAGCGACTGACATGCCTTTTGCAACGCTTCAATAAAGGTGCGGCCTATGCCCATCACTTCACCTACGGATTTCATTTGTAGTCCTAACTCTCGGTCGGCTCCTTTAAATTTATCAAAGTTCCATCTTGGAATTTTAACAATTACGTAATCGAGCGCAGGTTCAAAATAGGCCGAAGTAGTTTTGGTAACAGGATTATTTAATTCATCAAGATTGTAGCCAATTGCAAGTTTTGAAGCTATTTTGGCTATAGGATAACCTGTTGCTTTTGATGCTAAAGCCGAGGAACGAGACACCCGCGGGTTAATTTCAATGGAAATTAATTCTTCATTTTCGGGATTAACCGCAAACTGAACGTTACAACCTCCGGCAAAATTTCCAATGGAACGCATCATTTTAATGGCCATGTCGCGCATGGTTTGGTAACAGGTATCGCTTAAGGTCATTGCCGGAGCAACGGTAATCGAGTCTCCGGTGTGAATACCCATTGGGTCAAAGTTTTCAATGGAACAAATAATGCATACGTTATCGTTATTGTCGCGCAAAAGCTCCAGCTCATATTCTTTCCATCCCAAAACAGCTTTTTCTACGAGTACTTCGTGCGTGGGAGAGGCCTGTAATCCTCTCATCAACGCAGCTTCAAATTCTTCCTTTTTGTGAACAAAACTTCCTCCGGTTCCTCCCAGCGTAAACGAGGGTCTTATTACCAAAGGAAATCCAATATCCTGAGCAATTTCTTTTCCTTCCAGAAACGAGGTAGCCGTTTTTGACGGAGCCACCGGAATACCGATTTCTACCATCAATTGCCTGAATTTTTCTCTGTCTTCGGTTGTTTGAATGGCGTGTACATCAACACCAATCATTCGTACCCCATATTTTTGCCACACCCCCAACTCATTTGCTTCAATAGCTAAATTTAAAGCTGTTTGTCCTCCCATGGTTGGTAAAACCGCATCAATTTTCCTTTCCTCCAATATTTGAATAATGGAATCAACCGTGAGTGGCAAAAGATAAATATGGTCGGCAGTTACCTTATCGGTCATAATAGTAGCAGGATTGCTGTTAATGAGGGTAACCTCTATACCTTCTTCTTTTAAGGAACGGGCTGCCTGGCTTCCTGAATAGTCAAATTCGCAAGCCTGACCAATAATTATTGGGCCGCTTCCTATAATTAATACCGATTTTATACTTGAGTCTTTTGGCACTTGATAAAAAGTTAAATAGTGTAGAATTAAATTGGGCAAAGGTACATTTTTTGGGCACATCTGCTGCTTTGTGTAAAAGAAGAGTTATCCATAATTCTAGGTATGGCAAATTCCCCTGACGGAATGTATAAATAAAAAAAAGGGCCACCAAAGGGCCCTTTTTTTATTTGAATCGTTTTGATTGTTAACGCATGAGGGTAACAGTTCCGCTGTATTTATAAGGGGTTCCGTTAAAACTGATCACAGTTACCTGCCATGCAAATACATCCTGTTGAACATCTACACCTTTATACTTGCCATCCCATCCTTCTTCAGGGTCATCGGATGCATAAACCAACTCTCCCCAACGGTTAAAAATATCAACATGGAAAGTTCGCTGACCGTCAACCACCACATAGAAGCGCTGATTTTGCTCTTTTTTACTTTGAGGACGGAAGGCTGTAGGCGCAAATACTGTGATATCGGGATCAATTCTTACATAGTCTATAGCCTCGGCCTTACAGCCGTCTACCGTTACAAGATTCATTCTGATTTCATAAACTCCCGTATCAGTAGGGTAAGTGTAAGTAGGACTGTATTGACTTGAGGTGTCAAAATCTGTTTTCGGATCACCAAAGTCCCATGAGAAAGTAACGCTATCAATTGGTAAACCTTTCAAATCACTTTTATTGTTAAAGGTAAATCGAGGTAATGCAACCGTTGATTTTCGTGGATTGGGTTCAAAATTGGCGGAAGGACTAATATTTACTTTGATAAACAAAGGTTTCGTTAACACAGTATCACAACCATCTACTGAAACCAGTCTTACACTTACATCATATGGAGTTCCGCGGGCTTTATCATACATATGTGGAACTGTTTCGCCACCTATTCTGGTTGTTCCGTCACCAAAGTCCCAAATAATAGAATCTGCATCTTCAAAGTTTCCGAAAAAGGTAGTTGGGAATGGTTCACAACCTTCTTGTTTGGCAGTAAAATCACCAACAGGGTTGCGATTAATTTTCACAAATGACTGATCATAAGATGCAGGACACAGTTTATTGTCGGTTGAATGCAAAATTACAATGAACGACCCGTTAAACACATCTTGAAGCCCCGGGATATAGCCAACTAAAGTATCAGTACTTGTAGTGTCGTATTGTGTTGGGGTACCAAAATAATATTTACCATCTCCAACTACGGACCATCTGAAAGAGGACGTGTTGGCCATTGAACCTTGCAGGGTAAACGGAAATCCTTCGCAAAGCGGGCCGGGGTTAAGAATTTTTACTTTTGGTAATATCTGAATATCGAAACTGTCTTTAGCATCTTTTTTACAGCCGTGATTATCGGTAAAGCTATAAGTTGCATAATTCATTCCGTAATTTACCGGATTGGCAGCACTTGGTGTTGCGGCAGGTTTTGCATTAAACGAGTTGCCGGTTGTAAAGCCATTTACTATATAGGTGCCTGTACCAAGGCTTGGTTTATTACCCTTTAATACAATTGTTCCCGCGTCTTCACAAATATCAGGTTGATTGGCAAGTTGTGTATTTGGAAGTTTATTTACAATGATAAAGGTAGTATCTGAGGCTGTACAGCCGGTATCATTTGTGAAACTATACTGAATAATATTCATTCCATAAGGGGCAGTTTTCGGATTAAAGGTTTTGTTTGGAGTATTTACAGAAGGTCCAGTCCATGTACCAACCCCGTTCATGGTTACAGGCAACACCTTTGCACCACTTTGGGTAGGAAGGTCTACAATTGAAGCATCCTCACACACATCAGGAAGTCTTCCGGCATCTACTTTAGGAATAGGCCTGATATAATAAAAAGCTGTATCGGTATTTTTACACTGAGCTTTTGGATACTGAGTGGTTGCCTCATACATCAGCATGTATGTAGTATCTTCTACTGCTCTTTTCGGGAAGAAAGTATGAATACGCCCTAAAGGGTTGTATTCAATAACCGAGTTGGGGTCATTAGCGTCATAAGGAGATGGAGGGTTCATCCACTTGGTTCCAACACCAGTATTTGGATATGGATAAATCTGGAATGGGTTGTCGTTTTGACATATAGATTTATCAGCGCCAATAGTCACAATAGGCAGAGGATAAATCGTTACATCAATTGAGTCCCTACTATAACATCCATTTGAATTTATATAGTGATAAGTCACTTTCCACGGTACAAAATTACCGCTTGCGTCTTGATTACATACACCAAGACAACTTAATTTAACATATCCAAATGTTGAGCTATTTGAGTCTCTGTCAAAACACTGGGCCTTACTTAAGTCAGAGATGGTCCACCAGCCACCGTACCAGCCGTATTTGTTTCTTCCGGTAGCAGATGGTTGGGCTCCAGATTTTGTTCCGGGGTCGAGCCAATTAGAATCAATACAGAAGCCGGGTGATTTATTGGTAAAGGTGATAGTGGGTAGCGGATTTGCCACAAGCGTGGTGGTATCCATACTTGCACATGTGACATTCCCATAAGTAACAGTTACCTTTAACGTGATATCGGTAATGCCCGGCTGAGTTGGATTTTTGAATAATGTGTCGGCAGTAGAAAGAACCCCCAAGGAGCCTATCTCTCTCCACTCATAAGTTTGTCCTCCGCTGCCTCTGAATACGGTTGAGTTATTGATACAAATTGAATCATTTGGTCCGGCATTGGCTATTACTTGTCTGTTCACAAATAACAGGGCAGTATCCCTTTGTTCGCATCTGAAACTATCAATTACTTTAATCATGTATTGACCGGAATCTTTTGCATATATAATTTGAGAACTCCGGTTGCCATCGGGAGTAATCCATTCGTAGGAAAGCAGTCCCTTTGTTTGATTATCTCCTGCGTCAAATACGGCACTATCGGCAAAACATATTCGTTTATCCGGACCTACATTTACATAAGGCAAAGGTTTAACTTCCAAAACCACGCTATCTTTTGAAACACAACTGAACGAGTCGGTAACTTCAATAAAGTATGTTTTTGTAGTTTGGTTATTGGTAATGGTAAGAGTTGTTAATGTATCAGCCGAATTTCCGGTAAGCCATTTAAACTTATACGGAAGGGTACCATTTTTGGCTGAAGCTGATAGCGATTGAGTATTTCCGATACATACAAAGGTATCAGGACAAGCAACGGCCTTAACAGGGGAGTCAACATAAACCGTATCGAAGAGGAAACTTACACATTGGTCGCCTTCCATGCGCAGTCTGATTACGTAGGTTCCCCCACCGGCAAATGTATGACTTGGGATGGTTTTGGCATTATAGTTAACAGCATTTATTGCATTAAAATTTCCATTGCCAACATTAGGTATTGTCCACAGAAAACTTGGTGTTTGGGTAAGTTTATTCTGATTTGTCACCGTAACATCAAAACCGTATTTTGAACATCCGAGAGGTGTTTTAGTAATGAAACCTTCTGGGCTGGGTTTAACGCGAATACCAATGGCGCGGGTAGAACTACCCGGTACCGGACAGTTATCATCCTCTCCTTTTACGGTGAAATAATATGGCAGGGTACTGGCATAACTTGCAGGTGGAGTCCAACAGAAAACGGCCTCGTCCCAACGTATTAGTTTTTTGGGAGAATTCACATTGGTCCATGTAGCACCTGGAATACCGCGATTCCATGAAAGCAATGTGGTGTCGGATTTAGGAGGTACTGTGTCTTTATCGGTTGCTTTAATATTGAGGCAAAGTGTTTGTCCGGCACAAATGGTATAACTCCACGGCCCGGCTTTACTTCCGTTCACTTCAATTTCAGGAGGGTTGTTTGGCGGACATTGGTAGGTATAAAACTGAACGTCCCTTCGTGTGACACCAATTTTTTGATATACACCGTTCACCTTTCGCCATTCGGTAATCTGGAATGCGAGAACCGGCTGTTGTTGTCCCATAGGAGTGAAACCTAAGTCACCATTGGTTTTATTCAGGTTAAATCCGGCAGGGAAAGGCAATTGATAGTTAGGGAAACCAAGAAAATTAAATGGTTTTTCTTTTGAAAAGCCATTTAACCAACCTGTAGGGCTGTTGGTAGATCCAAGCGGATCGGCCAATTCATATGAAATAGAGTCGTAATTAATAGTATCCAAAATACCATTATTAAACCAAAAGCCCTGACCGGCACAAACAACAGCAACCGGGTAGTTAGAGATTTGCGGAGAACTGTTACATGGGGTTACGCAACGGTTTAATTCAGCATCGATATAAAAATTCGATCCAGGAATATTGGTGATGTTTCCATTACGGCAACACTCCTGATAGGTTACCCTGATCCAGCAGCAGGTTGAATCTAATCCACCCGACCAAAGGTTGTTGAAAATTACAGTTACTTCGAATCGGTTTTCTTCCATACCAAATGGGAAAGACCCTCCTTCACAGATATTCTTCATACCGGCACACATGAAACGAACTGGTCTTACCAACGTACGGGTCATAGTTACATTTTTAGTACCTTGTGTACATGGAGCCTGCGGAGTAAAGGTAATTTGTGGCGAAGCATTGATGGGGATACCCGTACAATCCCGGTATACCCTAAGCACTATCTGGTAAGTATCTTTACCCAGACATTTAAACTCCATATCACTACCTGCCATGTGAGAGGCAAAGGCATTTTGAGAACTAAGCCCCCAAATTGTGAGAACAAGAGATAAAGTAAAAAGTAACTTTTTCATTTTTAAACCCCCGATTAACTAATGAAACGCAATTTTACGTTTCAAAATGTTTAACAATAAGTAACCAAAATTCGGCAAAAAAATCAATAAAAACAAACTATTTCAATTAGAAACGCACTTTGTTTCTATTAATAAAATTTGCTTTCGTTACAGTATAGACCTAAACTTTTGAAAAGGTTGCAAATTTTTTATCAATCACCCCAAACTTTGGTGCCCTCTGTACAATTGGAGCAGATATCGATTTTATTTCTGGATTTTGTTATAGATGATCTGAATTTCAAATAGTTGCTATTATTCCAAATTTCTTTAAAGGAGTGAGTTTTCAAGCTTCCCAATGAATATTTTGCATCTTTGTCAAAGCAACAGGGGGCAATTTGGCCGTCCCAGGTTATTACACAACTGTTCCAGAGCCTCCAGCAATGGCTTAGTAGTTTGTTTTTCAGCCTATAAGAAATTCCTGCAGCTGTGTAACGGCTATACTTCTCGTTTTGTGGAATTAGGGTACTATTATTTTCATAATCATAGATTTGAGCAGTTTTGATGCTTACTTCATCCACTCCGTACTTTTGTCCCAACGCCTTGACTTTATCTATTTGATTTTCATTATGTTTAAAGACTATAAATTGCCAAATAACGTGGGGCGTGGATGAATTGAGTCTTTTTTTCCAATTTACAATGTTTTTTGTTCCCTCCAGTACTTTTTCCAAATATCCGCCAACCCGGTATTTTTCATAAGTTTCCTGATCTATTCCGTCAATTGAAATTATTAAACGATCAAGCCCCGATTCAACTGTTTTACGTGCAGTATCCTCATTGAGGTAATGAGCATTTGTTGAGGTAGCGGTATAAATATTTTTTTGAGAAGCATATTGAACATGACTCAGAAATTCTTTGTTCAGGTATGGTTCGCCCTGAAAATAAAAGGTAATGTAAGAAAGGGTGGGTGCCAGTTCATCAATTACTTTTTTCAGCATGGGGTTTTCAAGCATTCCGGTTTCACGGGTGAACTGACGCAAACCACTTGGGCATTGAGGGCAACGCAGGTTACAGGAGGTGGTTGGTTCAATGGAAATACTTATAGGCATTCCCCAGTGAACAGGCCTTGAACTTGCTCTGGTTATATAATAACTGGCAAGTATTTTCAACGCATTCCAGATTCTTCGTGGGGTGGCTGTTGAAATAAGATTCAGAATATCCCGGGGATTTCTGTTCATTATACAAATAACATTAAAAAAGGGCACATCCTATGTATATCAGGCAAACAAAAAGTGAAGCGCCTCATCAATTTTACCCACCTTAACCAAAGTGCATTTATCCGATTTTATTTTATCAATACCCGTATTGTATTTGGATAAATATATTGTTTGATAACCAAGTTTTATTGCTTCCGAAATACGCTGATCGATTCGGGTTACTGCTCTAATTTCTCCCGACAAGCCCACTTCTCCTATAAAGCAGGTTTGTGGATTTACGGGGATGTCGTGAAAAGAAGATACCATTGCAGCAATAACTCCAAGATCAATAGCAGGATCTTCGATTCGAAGTCCACCGGCAATATTCACAAAAACATCCTGCATGGACATCCTTAAGCCCACCTTTTTTTCTAATACGGCCAGAAGCATATTGAGTCTTTTTGTATCATAGCCGTTGGAGGTTCTTTGAGGATTTCCATAAACAGCAGCGCTCACCAGCGCTTGTGTTTCGATTAATAAAGGACGTTGTCCTTCAATGGCTGAGGAAATGCCAATTCCGCTAAGTTGCTCTTCCCGTTGTGATACCAAAATTTCGGATGGATTGGTCACTTCGCGCAATCCGCTCCCCTGCATTTCATAAATTCCAATTTCGGAAGTTGAACCAAACCGGTTTTTTGTAGTTCGTAAAATGCGGTAGATATGATTTCGGTCTCCTTCAAACTGTAGAACAGTATCAACCATATGTTCCAGAATTTTTGGTCCGGCAATATTTCCGTCTTTCGTAATATGACCTATCATAAAAACGGGAGTGCCGCTTTCTTTGGCGTATTTTAAAAGTTCTCCTGCACATTCTCTTATTTGCGAAATGCTACCGGGTGTTGAATCGATGTATTCTGACTGAAGTGTTTGTATAGAGTCAATAATCAGAAGATCGGGTTCAATTTCTTTTATCTGACGAAACATTCTTTGGGTTACCGTTTCGGTGAGAATATAACAGGTGCTGCCTTTCGATTTTATTCTTTCGGCTCTCATTTTTACCTGCCCTTCGCTTTCTTCGCCCGAAATATAAAGTACTTTTCCGTTCGAAAAATTAAGTGCAATTTGAAGAAGCAGGGTAGATTTACCAATTCCGGGTTCGCCACCTATTAATACAACCGATCCTGCAACAATTCCCCCGCCCAATACCCGGTTAAATTCCTTATCGGGAGTTACCATCCGGTCTTCTACCTTGTAATCTACATCATCTAAGAGAATGGCTTTACTTTCACGCACTTTTTTTTCGGACTTCCAGTTTTTACCGGCTTCCTTATCCTTGTGTACCACTTCTTCCACATAGGTATTCCACTGGCCGCAGGAGGAGCATTTACCCACCCATTTGGCCGACTGGGCACCGCAATTCTGACAGAAAAAACTACTTTGAACTTTTGCCATAAAGTGACTGAAAATTAGAATAACAAAATTATTTAAACGGATTAAGGAAACTTGCAACGTGAATAAATAAATAAAATTTTGAAAATGCTTAAACTTGCACCCTTCCATGAGCAGTTCCATCGATGAGATAAAAAGTCCGGTATCAGCTGAATTAGAAGCATTCGAGTTGAAATTCAGGCATGCAATGAAAAGCAATGTTGCTTTACTTGATACCATTATGACGTATATTGTAAAGAGGAAAGGCAAACAAATCCGTCCGCTTTTTGTGTTTCTTACCGCCAAAGCATGCGGTGGAGTAACTGAATCAACTTACAAGGGAGCTTCGCTGGTTGAGTTGCTGCATACGGCTACATTGGTTCACGATGATGTGGTGGATGATGCTTATGAACGCAGAGGATTTTTCTCCATTAATGCTTTATGGAAAAATAAAATTGCAGTGTTGGTAGGGGATTATCTCTTGTCTAAAGGACTTTTACTGTCGCTTGAAAATGATGAGTTCAGGCTGCTTAAAATAGTTTCAACCGCTGTGCGCGAAATGAGTGAGGGAGAATTGCTGCAGATTGAAAAAACCCGAAGATTAAATATAACCGAGGAAGTATATTTTGATATTATCAGGAAAAAAACGGCATCTTTAATAGCCTCATGTTGTTCGGTGGGGGCGGCATCTGCCGGTGGCAAGGATGATTTAATTGAAAACATGCGCGTTTTCGGAGAGAAAATTGGAATAGCATTTCAAATAAAAGATGATCTGCTTGACTACGGGGATGATGATATTGGCAAACCGAGAGGCATTGATATTAAAGAAAAAAAACTCACACTGCCCATTATTTATACAATGAATAATGCTGATGAAAAAATAAGGAAGCAAATTATTAATACTATCAAAAAAGATCATGATAAAAAAGAAAAAGTGAATGAGCTGATTGCGTACGTAAATTCACATGGAGGAATTGAATATACCAAAAAAGTGATGCAAAGTTATATTCAAGAAGCTCTAGCCTGTCTCACTTCCATTCCGGATAGTGATAGTAAAAAAGCCTTAATTCAATTGGTGCATTATATTATTGACCGTAACAGGTAATAGCCGCAATTAACCATTGCTGTCCTTACTTTTAATCAGTACCGGCATTTCTTCAATGATCGGATAATAAATCCGGTTGTTCCCCGAAATTAATTTTGTTGCGGTTAAATGAGATTGTGTCCTCTTGTTCTTTAATTCTTAAGTTCATTCTCCATCATAGTCAAAATACCATCCACATAGTCGCGGGTATTTGAAAGTCGGGGTACTTTATGCTGTCCTCCTAATTTACCTTTTGCTTTAAGCCAGCGATGAAAACTTCCTTTTTGCATTACTCTTACTACAGGTTTTTGGAGGGAAATATCTTTTTGCCGCTTGGCTTCATAGTCACTGTTAACACTCTTTAATGCATTATCAAGTTCCTCTCTGAAAAGTTCCATGTTTGCGGGTTCTTTTTCAAATTCAATCAGCCATTCATGTCCTCCTTTTCCCTGATTATCTAAAAAAACCGGTGCAGCAGTATATTCAGATACCTGTGCATTCAAAATGCGGCACGCTTCTGCCACGGCACGGTCGGCATTTTCAACAATCAGTTCTTCGCCAAATGCATTTATAAAATGCTTGGTTCTACCGGTAATTTTAAATCGAAATGGTTTTACTGAAGTAAACTGAATAGTATCTCCAATAAGGTATCGCCACAGTCCTGAATTATTTGAAATGATGAGCGCATAGTTTTCAAACGGAACAACCTGAGAAAGGCTGTAGGTAACAGGATGTTCTTTCCCATACTCGCTCATGGGCATAAATTCATAGTAGAGGCCATAATCGAGCATCAGCAGCATATCTTCACTGCTTAAATCGTCCTGAATACCGAAAAAACCCTCGGATGCATTATAAGTTTCCATGTAATTCATTCCGGGCGAACTAATGAGTTGCTTAAACTGATTACGATAAGGGGTAAAACTTACTCCTCCGTGCACATATAATTCAAGGTTAGGCCATATCTCGGTTAAATTGCGCTTACCAGTCATTTCAAATAAACGATTAAAGAGTACAAGTGTCCAAGTAGGCACACCCGAAATATTGGTTACATTTTCGTTTACGGTGGCATTAGCCATTTTCTCCAGCTTCGACTCCCAGTCATCCAGCAAGGCAATAGATAATTCAGGAGTTCTTAAAAAGTGTACCCAAAAAGGAAGATTCTGCATAATTACGGCTGAGAGGTCACCATAAAAAATCTCTTCATTCATTCTGTTTACCTGATGGCTTCCGCCAATTACCAAACCTTTTCCGTCAAATAGCTGCGTATTCTCTTTTTGATTGCAATATAATGTGAGTACGTCTCGGCCTGCATTGAAATGGCATTCATCCATAGTTTCAAAACTTACCGGAATAAATTTACTTTTGTCAGCCGTGGTACCCGATGATTTGGCAAACCATTTTATTTCAGAAGGCCAGAGCACATTTTGTTCGCCTTTCATGTTACGCTCTATAAATGGTTTTAGAGAGTCGTAATTATTCAGAGGGACACGATTTTTAAATTCATCTTCTCTAAAAATACTTTTAAATCCGTACTTTTTGCCCCATTCAGTGTTTTCAGCCGTTCGAATAAGTTCTAAAAGTTTATTTCGCTGCACTTCTTCCGGATTTTGCATAAAAAATTCAACCTGCTTTATTCGGCTTCTGAAGTACCAGGATAAAAGTGAATTTATGATTGCCATTTGTATGCTTTGCGGATGTAATTTTAAGACTTTACCTTCACTTTTACAACAAATCCTTATCATTTAAAAAGCATATTCCCCGTTTTTACGGATATTTGCCACATGGCAAGTATCAGACAGGAAAAATACGCGAAGTTGGTTCAGAAAGAACTGGCATCTATTTTTCAGGAAAAAAGCAGTGCATTGTTCGAAGGGGCTTTCATTACGATCAGCAGTACTGAAGTGTCGCCCGACCTGGGGTATGTAAAGGTTTTTATCAGTTTTTTAAACGGGAAAAATAAAGACTATCTCTTCGAACTGGTAAATTTACATAGCAGGGAAATCAGGCATTTGCTGGCCGGGCGTATAAAAAATCAGGCCCGAAAGGTTCCTGAGTTACACTTTATTCTTGATGACAGTCTGGATTATGTGCAGCATATGGAAGAGGTTTTTAAGCGGTTGAATAAAGACAAGCCTGCTGAATAACCTGCTCCCGATGAACCTTAGCTATTATATTGCCCGGAAGTATTTTTTTTCCAAGCGAAAAAGGAATATCAGTAACGTTATTACTGCTATTTCCGTTCTTGGGTTTGCGTTTGGCAGCATGGCTCTTATTGTTGTGTTGTCGGCATTTAACGGATTCGAGGTGTTGGTTGATTCGCTGTATCATTCGTTTTATCCCGACATAAAAATTACCCCTAAGACCGGAAAAGTTTTTTTGCCGGATTCGTCTAAACTAAAGCAAATAGTCAACCTGAAGGATGTGCTTTATGGAAGTGAAATTCTGGAAGAAAATGTTTTACTTAAATACGATCGCAAACAAAACATTGCAACCATAAAAGGAGTGAATGCCAATTATACCAAAATGGTGCGGATGGATAGTTTAATAGTGCAGGGTGATAGCCGGTTGCAAAGGGGTGTGTTTAATTATGCAATTGTTGGCGGTGGAATTGCCTATAAGCTTTCAGTAAATCCCTACAACCACATGGTGCCATTGCATGTGTATGTTCCGCGAAGGGACGGAAATCCTTTGATTCGGCCGGATAAAGCATTCTCTGAAGGAAAAATACTGCCTTCGGGTATTTTTGTACTTGAAGAAAGTATAGATAATAAATACGTGTTTGTTCCTATGCGGTTTGCACGCGAAATTCTCGATTATCCGAATCAAATTTCATCCTATGAAATTAATTTGAAAAATGAAGACCGGTTGTTTGAAGTACAAAAGACAATTCAACAACTATTAGGGAGTGATTTTAATGTAAGAAACCGGTACGAGCAAAATGAGGTATTGTATCGCATTATGAAATCCGAAAAAATTGCGGTTTATCTCATTCTTACTTTTATTTTACTAATTGCGGCATTTAATGTTACGGGCTCGCTGTATATGCTGGTGATTGAAAAGGAAAACGACATACGTGTGATGCAGGCCATGGGGGCCGATGCATCTCTTATAAAGCGTATATTCCTGATGGAGGGTTTTATTGTAACCATGCTGGGCTCGGTTATTGGAATTGGCATTGGAGTGGCCATCTGTTATGTGCAGCAAAAGTACGGGTTAATCAAATTTGGTGGCGAGGGGAGTATGGTCGTTGAAGCGTATCCCGTAAAAATGAATTTTTGGGATTTCCCTGTGGTATTGGGCACTGCAGTGGTGATAGGGTTTATAACTTCTTATTATCCCGCCTTAAGGGCTTCTCGTCTTTCCGTATCCCGTTAGTGTTTATGTCCGGTTGGTTTATGTTCAGCGGATTTATGTTCACTCGTTTTTTTTCTAGAGAACACTTTATTTGCTATCCTGAAAAGTGTTTTCGCCAGTGCCATTTCAGCTGTTCCCAATGCAGCTGAGGCACCTACCGATGCTATATCGGAAGTTTCGGGTTTTAAAAGTAAACCACTCACCATTTTCAAAATACCCGCAATGTTTAGCTGATTAACCGGAAGGGCGTGTTTTATGAGGTTAGGAACTTCATCCTTTATATGCTCCAGTCTGTGTTTAAGTTTTTCTTCTTTTAGCAGGCACTCATAATGAAGCCGCTGCTTTTCCAAAAGAAGTGTTTCAAGATTGTGTATCCTGTTCATCGGTTTCATTTTCAAAAAGTAATTTAATTACTGCATTGGTTACCGGTTTTTCAATGAGTGTTTTTCTGAAAATCCAGAAGAGAAGTAATAAGCAACAATCAATTAATGCAACTATAGCAAATCCGTAAATAGTATTTCCGGTGAAGGCACTGAAATAGTGAGCTGCAGTAAAGCTGAGCATTATAAGAGTAAGAAACAGCAGAAAACAAAATAGCAAAAAGGCAAAAATGTAGGCGGTGATTCGTGCGGTTTTTTCGTAGGTAGTAATTTTGGCCAAATCAACTCTGGTTTTCCCGTAATCAATCAACTCGTCCTTAAGTTGAGTAAAATAATTATCCTTGTTTTCCATTGGTATTTTCTCCTTCCGGTTCTTCATCAGTAAACAGGCCTTTTAAGTCGTCAAACTCATCGCCAAGCTGGTCTTTCAACTCTCCTGACTTTTTTTTAAGTTCTTCCCAAAATTCTTTTCCCTTTCCCGAAGCGATTAAATACCCGATTACTCCACCCGCAACAGCACCGGCAATAAAGGGTAGCCAGTTGTTATTTCCCTGTTTTTTTTCATTCATGGCAGTGGGATGTTAAATTTTATGACAAAGATAACTATATAATCAGTTAGTTTTGTCAAACCAAATGAACGCTCCAGACAAACTTAAATTGAAGCAATGGTTTATTCTATCCGCGATACTTTTTAGCGGACTAGCTATTTTGTGGTCGCTTCGGGGTTTTCTTACATCCCTGCTGGGGGCACTTATTTTCTTTGTTTTGTTTAGGCCACTTATGCTTAGATTGGTGGATATACGCGGATGGAAAAAGGGGCGTGCAGCATGGCTAATTCTGGGAATCTCCTTTCTCATTTTTATTGTTCCCCTCGCTGTTTTAGGATATCTGCTGTATCATGAAATAATGCTTTTTGCCAGTTCTCCATCGGCATTGCTCGAGTACGTAAATAGTGTAGATAAACTTACCCAGCAAACTTTTGGTTTTGAATTGTTGTCGGATGAGTCGATAGAGAAGATGAAAAAGGAATTGCTGGGTTGGGTGAGCAGTGCATTAAACGGAACAATGGATTTGGTAGGCATTCTCGGCATCATGTATTTTATACTCTATTATTTACTTATGTATGCAAAAGAAACAGCTGTCATGAGCCGACATTACAGCCCGTTTGTAAAAGGGGAAAATAACCGGTTGTTTATAGAGGAGCTTAAACTTCAAACACATTCAAATACGCTGGCCGTGCCCGTTTTGGCCATCACTCAGGGAATAGCGGCAAGTGTGGGTTTTTGGATATTTGGCCTTGACCAGCCTATGTTCTGGGGCATTATCAGCGGATTTTTTTCTATTATACCGGTTGTTGGAACGGCTATTATCTGGATTCCTGCCGGGATGTTGCTCTTTGCCTCGCAGGGAACCTGGCAGGGAGTAGGGATGCTCGCTTACGGAGCATTGGTTATTTCAAACATCGACAATCTGATGCGATTGCTTTTACAGAAGCAGTTTGCCGATGTTCATCCGGTTATTACTGTTTTCGGGGTCATTGTCGGGTTAAATTTGTTTGGATTGCCCGGGCTTATTTTTGGGCCGCTGCTTATCTCGTATTTTCTTATTCTGATAAAGGTGTACAGAAATGAATACTGGCAAGAGGATACCTGAGCCTGTAACACAGAGATTTTTTCCATAAACTATTGAAATCATTTTTCCCTTTCATTCAAAACAAAATATATATTTGACCTGTTATTAGAAGGGTGATATGGTAAAGTCTATTACAAATGATGTGTTGGTAAGCGTTGAAACTTCCTTTCAAAAAGGAGGGAACGACCTCTATGACGAGGAGTTTATTTTTGCTTACCGCATTACCATTGAGAACCTGAGTGAATCTACCATCAAATTATTAAGACGCCACTGGTATATTGTTGACTCAAGCGAGCACCGGGAAGTGGAAGGTGAAGGAGTCATTGGTCAGCAACCCGTTTTAGAACCGGGCGAGTCGCATCAGTATATTTCTGCCTGCAATTTACACACCGATATGGGCAAAATGTATGGAACCTATTTGTTTGAACGGCTTATTGACGGGTATCGCTTTGATGTAATTATTCCCGAATTTCAATTGATAGTTCCTTTCAAGAATAACTAACCATAAGTTTTAGTTTTTCACGTACACCCGCAATCGGGCTTGGTAGTGATTTTCCCTTTTTTATCAATTTTCCGGATCACCCTTCCGTGGTCATTAAAAAAGTAGGTCCAGTTGAGCTTTCCTTTATGGTAAATTTCCTGCTTCAGCAATTTTCCGTCTTCGGCAAAATAATAAAAGGAACCGTTTCGCACCCCGTTTTTAAAGTGGCCTTTCATTTGTATTTTGCCGTTGCCGTAAAATGTTTTATACACTCCACTGCTGGAGTCGGCAGGTAGCTGTGCAATGGCAATGTTACCCAAAATGCACAACAAGGCTACAAGCAAACTTCTACTCATTAATTTAAATGAAGGAGTACCTGGTTTTTCTCTACTTTATCTTTGGCCTTTACCATCACTTTGGTTACGGTACCGTCACCGGGCGATTTGAGTACATTTTCCATTTTCATAGCTTCCAGCACCAGCAGCGAGTCTCCTTTTTTAATAGCCTGACCTGGTTCTACAAAAATATTCAATACCAGTCCGGGCATGGGAGCTTTTACATCATTAACTTTATTGGCAGCAGCTAAATCAAATCCAAGTTGAGAGAGCAACTGATCAAAAGCATCTTTGAGCTGCACTTCGGTTTTGCGTCCGTTTATGAGCAATGCAAGCGTTTTTCCGGCTGCATCGGCCTCAAGCAATTCAATGGTGTACGACTGATGATTTAATATCAGGTGGTAAACATTTTCGCGCAAGGGTTTCCAATCCATCTGTACAGGTTGCCCGTAAAGGGTAAACTGTCCCTGTTTTTGTTCAATTTCAAACGTTTTCCCGTTAATTATGGCCTTGTTCATGGTTTGTAATATTTGGCGATTAGCTGTTATTTGTATCCGGGTTCAAATTAACAACCAAAAGATGAGATACGGAATTATTTTTCTGGGCGCAATGGCATTCTTACTCGCTGATTGTAAGGTAAAGAAAAAAACAACCAATCAGGTAGCCGAGGCTGTTTCAGAAATACAGGTTACGGGAAGCGTGCAAAAAAATACCGAAGGGAAAACTTACCATCCAGCGCAAACCCGTTTTTTTGATTTACAGCATACCAAACTTGAAATAAGTTTCAGTTATGAGAAAGAAGAGGTTTACGGGAAAGCTACCCTCACCCTTAAACCTTATTTTTACGCCACATCGCAACTGGTGGTTGATGCCCGTGGCTTTGAGTTGCACGAAGTATCCCTGATAGGAAAAAACGGAAAACACGATAGCCTGCATTATGTTTACAATGGCGATTATATGGTTGTTAACTTGGGCAGGAAATATACCCAGTCTGAAACTCTGAATGTATATATTGAATACGTTGCACGGCCCGGTTTGTTGCTGGCAAAAGGGTCAAGTGCCATCACCGATGCCCGCGGGTTATATTTTATAAATCCGCAGCAAAAACAAAAGGGAAAACCACGTGAGATATGGTCGCAAGGCGAAACACAATCGTCTTCCTGCTGGTTTCCCACCATTGATGCCCCCATTGAAAAAATGACTCAGGAAATTTACCTCACCGTTCAGGCCAACGAGGTAACACTTTCTAACGGAGAACTTGTGTATTCAAACTTTAATGCAGACGGAACTCATACTGATTGCTGGCGGCAAAACCTACCCCATTCTCCATACCTGGTTATGATTGCGGTGGGTCCGTTTGAGGTAGTAAAAGATTCGTGGCGCGACTCGGTGGAGGTAAATTATTATGTAGAAAAGGAGTATAAACCATATGCACGGCAAATTTTTGGAAACACTCCTGAAATGATGGAATTTTTCTCTCGGAAACTCGGAGTTGATTATCCCTGGGAAAAATTTTCACAGGTGGTTGTGCGCGATTTTGTGAGTGGTGCAATGGAGAATACCACTGCCGTTGTGCACGGTGAATTTTTGCAACAGGATCCACGTGGATTACTTGATGAAACCAATGAAGATGTTATTTCGCATGAGTTGTTTCATCATTGGTTTGGCGATTTGGTAACCTGCGAATCCTGGGCTAATCTTCCGCTTAATGAATCATTTGCTACCTATGGCGAATATCTGTGGCGTGAGTATAAATATGGAAAGGATGATGCGGATGCCCATTTAATGAAAGATATTTCGGGTTACATGAACGACAACTTTACCGAAAGCAAACGAATGATCAGGTATTATTACCAAAATCAGGAGGACATGTTTGACGGGCACAGCTACCAGAAAGGGGCATTGATTTTACATATGCTTCGCGGGTATACCGGAGATGATGCTTTTTTTAAATCGCTGAAACTATATCTCACTAAACGAAAATTTAATACTGCCGAAATACACGATTTACGCATGGCATTTGAAGAGGTAACCGGTGAGGACTTAAATTGGTTTTTCAATCAATGGTTTTTTGGAAAAGGCCATCCTGAACTGGAAATGGATTACAAATGGATAGAAGGTGCACAAATGGTTGAAATAAACCTCGAACAGGTGCAGGACTCTTCCCGATTCGGGATTTTCAGGTTGCCGGTTGAAATTGTTTTTTATAATAAAAGCGGGCAAATAAAAAGTGAACGGGTGTGGCTTGAGGATAAATCGGCTGTTTATCAAATAAAGTTGAGCGAAGAACCTTCGGTGGTTTTGTTTGATCCTCAAAATTATTTACTGGCCGTAAAAAATGAATTCCGTAGGCGAAGTGATTTGGTAAACATTTATAACCGGTTTGAAAATTACCTTCAGCGAAGTTTTGCGTTTAATCAACTTATGCTTGGCTGGGTGGGGGATTCGCTGCAACTTAAATTGGTTGAGCGTGCATTGAACGATAAATTATGGACCATCCGGCTGGCTGCCACCGATGTGCTTACAGGAGCCGAGGCGATTCAAATAAATGCTTTTAAAGAGATATTGAAACAAATGGCGTTCTCCGATGCCAAAGCAGGGGTAAGAGCAAACGCTCTTGCATGTTTACGTAAATTAAATAATGCCGAAAATTACAAGTTCTTTTTATCGGCTACCAACGATTCATCGTATCATGTTGCCGCCATTGCTTTAGATGCCGTGTACGATTTCAGTATTGATACCGCTGTAATTATTGCTGAGCTTAACAAACAAACCAAGAGCAGTTATCTGCGTGCACGGGTGGCCGAAATTCTGGCGGCTAAAGGCAAAGGAGATTACCAGTCTTTTTTCGAAACCGCTTATCAAAATAAGGAGTGGGGAACTTTTTTTTCATACGGGGCTTATGTATGCCGCCTCAAAGATGAAAAACTAACTTATGCAATTCAATTTCTACTTAACGAAGATAAAGAACTTAACCAGAATAGAGATGAAATAAAACGCACCATGCTTCAGGTGGTAGCCAGGCAACTTGATAATAAACTTAAAGATGTAATTGAAACAAATAAAACCGAAGCAGAGAAGTTAAAAAAAACAGACGCTACCCGGTTGATTTATGAAGAAGAAATTAGAAAAGCCGAAACGACAAGATTAAAAATAAAATCTCTTTTGGATGGCAATTAATGTAACAATGTTACGGTGCCATTCAGCACTACCCTTTTATTTCCTGCAAGCGTTCCTTTAAGCAACCACGCGTAAACATCCTGCTGAGCGGGCATTCCTTTAAACTTTCCATCCCAGGCAGCATCGCGGTCTGTTGTTTCAAACACTACTTCACCCCACCGGTTAAATATAATGAAATGATAGTCCTGGCTTTGCAATCCGTAATGAACAGGTTTAAAAAAATCATTCAACCCGTTTTTATCAGGTGTAAATGCAGTAGGAACATAAATTTCACCTTTGGCAAATGCGGAGAAGGCATTTATAATGGTCATGGTGTCGAAACAACCTTTTGCATTTACAGCAATCAGTTTTACGTGATAATAACCAGTATCTTTTACAAGTCCTCTCGGATTTTCAGAAGTATCACTCCAAACGGTATTGCCGGATTTATCCAATATATACCAATAGAATTTTACGGCATCGGTAGAGAGGTTTAATAAATCAACGAAGGCATCGGGTAAAAAAACTTCTTTCGGATTTACCCTGAAATTCGCACGGGGTTGCGCTTCAACGGTAATATAATCTGTTTTGGTGGTATCGTCACTACCGCCCGGTCCTTTTACTCTTAAGGTAACGGAGTATGTACCCGGTTTTGTAAATATATACACAGGGTTTTTATCATGTAGCACGTTGCCTTCAATATACCAGTCAAACTCATATGCGTTGGTGCTTTTATTATTAAAAACCACCTGAAGCGGTGCACATCCAGATGCGATAGCATCAAAATCGGCTACGGGAGGTAAAGGATCAATACGTACATTTTTATATACCGAATCGAGGCACTGACCATTATCTACACGCAGCTTTACCTTATATGTGCCGCTGTCGAGGTAGGTATGTTGCGGATCCTTTAATGTTGACTGATAGCTGTCGCCAAAATCCCAAAGATAACTTAACGGAGAGGCGCTTATACTTGTATTGTTGAAATAAACGGTTGAGTTGGGTAATGCCTGTTGCTGCGGACTCGGTATAAAATCTGCCCTTGGTTTCTGCAATACCTGAATGTAGTTGGTTTTGGTAATCGTGTCGGAGCAACCAAACTTATCAATAGAAACAAGTTTTATTGTGTAGTAACCCGGCAACAAAAACATATGCGAAGGATTGGAAGAGGTAGATGCACCTCCATCTCCGAAATCCCAGAAATAAATAATGCCGTTTCGTGACAAGTTAGTAAAATTGGCCGTATGCGGCTCGCAACCCACAATAGGAGTTCCTGAGAAATCGGATATTACCAGGGGATTGGCTGTTACGCTTTTTTGAATTGTATCCCTACATCCAAAAGTTGAAATACCAATGAGTTTTACAAGATAAGTAGTATCGTTAAAAACAGAAGTATGGAAATAGTGTTGCGGGTTTGTTAAGGTTGAATTAAATCCGTCACCAAAATCCCAGTTGTAAGTTGCCGCATTAATTGATGCATTGCTAAAGGTAAATGAAGAGGTATCGCATGTTGGAACTTTAGTAAAAGTAAAATCTGCAGAAGGATTGGGATGTACCGTCACTATTCGAATCATGGTATCTTCACAACCTTTGTCGGAGAATACTTTTAAAATTACTTTGTAGGTTACATCTATCAGAGTTGGATTTGAAAAGGTATGAGTAGGATTGACCTGTGTGCTGGTAAATCCGTCACCAAAATCCCATTGATAACTTACAGCGCGGTTTGAACTAAGTCCATTTAATGTAGTAGTAAAAGGATGGCATCCGGTAAGTGGGCCTGTAAAATTCGCTAATGGTAACGGAGCAATTAAAATAGATTTTTCTGCCGAATCAATACACCCGTATGGGGTATAGGCATACATTTTTGCTTTGTAGGAGGTATCTTTTACAGGATTGGCTGGATAAACAGCAAATGGGTTTACCGCAGTGGTATAGGAACCCTCGCCTAAAATCCATGAATATGAAATAGCTCCCAGCGAAGTATTATATAATCTGGTAAGTGTATTTCCGCAGCCGGTATCCGGGTCAAAAAAGAAATCGGCAATGGGATTATATCTAACCGTTACTTGTTTTGTAACCGTATCTCCGGGGCATCCAAAGGGCGAAAGGGCAAACAATTTTATATTGTATGTGGTATCAAAAAGTGGCCTGGCCATAAAGGTATGCGAACTGTTGACATTGTTGCTTGTATTTCCATCACCAAAATTCCAGAAATAAGAATTGCCGTTTATTGTGGTATTGGTAAAACTGACATTAAGGGGATAACACCCGCTGGTTAAATCCTGATTGAATTTTACTATTGGTTTAGGGTGAACAGTAATTGTTTTCGATGTTGAATCAACACATCCATGTTCGCTGTAAGCAACAAGTTTTACAGTGTAAGTAGTATCCTGAGTAGCCGATGCACTGAAACCAACCAGATTGTTTTTAGTAGATGAAGTAACGCCATTTCCAAAATTCCAGTTAAAGGTCATCATGTTAATATTGCCGGTGTCTTTTGGGGTTGATTGATTAGTGAATTGTACAAATAAAGTTGGGCAGCCAACGGTTGTGTTTTGTGTAAACAAGGCAAGCGGTTTGGGATAAATACGAACGGTTTTATACGAGGTGTCGCGACATCCGTGTTCACTAACTGCCACAAGCCTTACAGTATACACTGTATCTTTCGTAATGCTGGCAATATAATTTGCCGAAGCATTTTGGCTGCTTGCCGTAGTCCCGTTACCCAGATTCCAGTTAAAGCTCATGATATTTATACTTCCTGTATCATTAGGTATAGATGTGTTGGTAAATTGTACCGAAAGCGGTCCGCAACTATCAGTTTTACTCTGTGAGAATATTGATTTTGGATTAGGGTAAGCGCGCACATTATTGTATGCTGTATCACGGCATCCGTATCGGCTCATACCAACAAGTCTCACTGTATACACAGTATCTTTCGTTAATGAGGCGGTAAAAGTGGCCGCAGGGTCTTTAAGTGTACTGCTGTTTCCGTTTCCAAAATTCCAGTTAAAAGTCATGTTGGCGATTGTTCCCCCGGATTTGTGGTTTGACTGATTAACAAACTGAATCGGAAATGGCCCGCAACTATCGGTTTTGCTTTGGGTAAATGCGGCTACGGGTCTCGGGAAAACGCGTATGTTTTTAGAGATACTGTCTTTACATCCACCGGCATTGGTAGCAATAAGTTTCACGGTATAAGTTGTATCCTGTGTATTTGAAGCAGCAAAGGCGATAGAAGGATTTGTTGCAGTGGAGCTGGCGCCATTACCAAATGTCCAGGTATATGATGAGGAAAAAAGTGAATTATTTGTGAAGCTGATGGTAGCCGGTCCGCATACCGAATCTATACTTGGAGTAAAAGCCGGCTGAGGGTTGTTTAACGTGCGGTATGTGTAAGTTTGTGTATCGGGTTTGCAGTTAAACGAATTGTAAGCAATCAGCGAAACGGTAAATTGTGCTCCGGGTACATTCACTGTCGTATCAGGTCTGTTGGCCGAGGTGTAACTTAAAGCTCCGTTAATAAGCCATCGGTATGTATTTGCGTTGGTAGAGCTATTGGCAAATGTAAATGTTTTTGGTGCACACGATACGGTATCGTTACTGGTAAAAATAGCATCCGGCAAAGGGCGTGCAATTACGGTTTGGGTGGCTGAATCCAAACATCCAAATGAAGTGGTTGCGATTAGTTTGGTGGTGTAGGTTCCTGCTGTAGCGTAATTTTTTTTCTGTATACCGGTAGTTGAAGTATTTACTAGCGAAGAGCCATCTCCAAAATTCCAGCTAAACTGCGAGGCGCCTGTGGTGGTATTTGTAAACACAAATGAATCATTCTTACACAAACTATTGTTGTTTACAGTAAAGTTCATTAATGGCAAAGGCCGCACAATTACATTTTGCGTATCCTGATCAATGCATCCGCTATTGCTTGTTACTTTTAGTCTGACATGAAAAGTGTCAGCGGTGGCAAAAACTTTGGTAACCGGACTACCCGTTTGATCAATGGTTCCGTTGTTGTCAAAATCCCACTGACGGGTACTGATAGATGCTGGCGAAGCAATTAGAGAAGTATCAGTAAAAAATACACCGTTTCCCAGACAGGCGGGAGTAAATGTAAATCCGGCAACCGGATTCGGATTAATTGTGACGCTGTCATAATAGGTTCGGCTACATCCAAATGAATTCCCTGCTGTAAAGTTTACATAGTATTTTCCGGGCGAGGGATAGGTGTAGGAAGTATCTTTTGAAACTGCCGTTTGCCCTGTTCCCAGATTGTATAAATAGGAGGTAATCGTGCCAACAGAAGTGCTGGCACTACCGGTATAAGTAACCAAATCTTTATCGCAAACTGTTACAGGATTTCTTGTAAAACTTACCACAGGAGAAACATCAACCGTTACATTCACGGTATCATAATCAATGCATCCGTTTTGTGTAGTTACTCTTAAAATTACCGTATAGGTTCCGGAGGAATTGTAAATTTTTTTCGGATTTTTTTGCGTGGAGGTGGTGGCATCACCAAAATTCCACAACCACGCTGCAATAGTATCTCCCGTTACAACCGTTGATGAATCGGTAAATCTGGTAGTGTCTCCTGCACACACGCGGTTGGCTCCAAATTTTGCCACCGGGACATTAAATACGGTGATGGTTCGGTTGGCCGAGTCGGTGCCGCAGGTATCTGTAATTTTTAATTTTATTGTATAGGTTCCCGGAGTATTGTAGGTTTTGGAAGGAGCGTTTTTGGTAATGGCAGTTGTGCCGTCTCCCATATCCCAAAAGTATGTAGCCGTAGTTGAAGTATAAAGTGTGGTATTGGTGAATGAAGTAGCAAGAGGAGCACAGCCCGAGCTGGCATTACTTATTTGTACATTTGGTTTGCCATAAGCCCTGATGGTATCCGTTTTTGCGTTTGTTCCGCAATAGTTGGAAACAGTTAATCGTACGGGAAAAACACCCTGTTGATTAAATGTATGAGACGGATTTCGCAGTGTACTTGTATTGGCACCTCCGCTTGTGGGGTCACCAAAATTCCAGGCAAAGGTATTGAGCAACCCGGTGGAGGTATCATGAAAATTAACGGTGAGCGGGGCACAGCCCGATGCTTTATTGAAATCAAAAGTGGCCGTTGGGATTTTATTGACTATTATGTTCAGGTAGGTAGTATCTCTTCCGCATCCGTTACTGTCAACAAGCATTACAGGATACGAACCCACCGGATAGGACTTGGTTTGACTGGCACGAGAGGTTGTCCATCCGAGTGTGGAGCCATCACCAAAATCCCAATAGAAATACCTTGTGCCCGGTATACAATTATTAGCCGAAGCATTTACCAAAGTAAACGTTTGATTGGGAGTGCAAAGGTTTGGATTAGCTGTGGTAATTATGGCATCATCAATATCATAAATGTTAACCGGATTCCAGGTGGTTTGAGAAGTACCACAGCTGTTAATGGCTTCAAGTGTTACGGTCAATCCGCATCCCCCTGCACCTAATCCGCGGGGATAGGTATGAAATACGGTATCATTTGCTCCGTATTTGATCTCAACACTGCCATCTCCATACGTCCATCTGAAATAAGTGGAGGAGGAGGTATTGCTTGAATTATTAATAAACCTCACCGCGTGTGGGGCACATCCGCTGTTTTGTCCGGCAGGTGGGCCAATAATTCCTGCCGTTGGAATCCGGTTATTGATCACTGTTCCAAAAATGGTATCCGAGCAACCCCCGTTTACAGTTCTGATATAAAAAGTATAGTTTCCTAAAGTAGTATAGGTGTGCGTAGTCGAACCGCTGGGAGCCAGCGAAGCACCCGTGGTATTTGCTGTTCCGTCTCCCCAGTTTATAGTATATGTTTTAAGTGTATCAACCGGACTGATGACTAACTGGAACGAATCGGGGGAAGTAATAAAGGTGATGCAATTCTGAAAAACCGGAGCGTAACTCGGGTTTCCGTTTCCATCCTGGACTCTGGGCGCGCCTGTTGTAATGGTGGTGTTTTTGCTTATTGAATCCTTGCAATTTCCGGCTGTAGTGGCCACCATTCTGAAAGTGTAAGTGCCGGGGGTATTAATGGTGTAAGTTAATCCGCCAGTACCGGCAATGGTATCAATTATTGCCCCGTTGATTTTCCAGATATAGGTACTTCCGGCAGCCAAAGTTCCCGTGGATGTATTGGTAAGGGTAACCGTTCGGGGCAGGCAGGACCCTGAGTTGGAAATGGTGAAGTTGGGGGTCAGGTTGGAACACGCACTTGTTGACTCCCATTGGAATAACATTGGGCTGAAGAGGTAAATGAACCTCGCATAAATACACAGTCGCTTTAACATAACCTTGCAGACAGTTAAATGTTATAAATTAAAAAAGCCCGCAAATATGCCCTTTTTTACGAACTCTTTCGTTAATTTTTTCTTATCAGCATCAGTCCATCCCTCACTGGAGCCAACACAACTTCCACACGCTCATCCCGGCTTACTTTTTCATTAAACATGTGTAGCGCTTTGGTATCAGCATCTTTAGTAAGCTCACGCTCATCAGTTACCTTACCACTCCACAGAACATTATCGGCTATAATCAACCCTCCGGCTCGTACTTTGGGTAAAACCAGATCATAATAAGCTACGTAATTTATTTTATCTGCATCTATAAACACTAAATCAAATACTTCGTTTAGTGCAGGGATAATATGCAAGGCGTTGCCAAAATGCTGAACAACTTTGTGGGTAATGCCCGCCAGTTCAAAATATTTAGAGGTAATGGTTTCCAACTCCTCGTTTATATCAATGGTGTGGAGTTTCCCTTTCTCCGTGAGCCCCTGAGCCAGGCAAATAGCCGAATAGCCGGTGTAGGTACCAATTTCTAAAATTCGGTGAGGCTGAATTAGTTTAGATAATAGAGAAAGCAAATTGCCCTGTAAATGGCCCGACAACATTCTTGGCATCATTACCTGAGCCTGAGTTTCACGGCTAAGTTTTTTCAAAACATCACGCTCTTCAGTTGAGTGTTGCTCAGCGTATTCAGCCAGTTTTGAATCAATAAACTCCATGAAAACCTCCCTTAAATCAGCTACAAGTTAAGACTAATTTTTAATAAGTTGAAATATTTAACCTAAAATTTTCGTTCAAAATTTTTGGCAAAAAAAATGTGAGGCCACCAAATTCATCAATCCTGTGAATAAGTGCGAACTCTGATTATATTTGCCCTTTCGAATGTAAAAAAGCTATTAACAGAGAAATGAAAAAATACAATTTAATGAATGTGGTAATTGGCTGGCTGGTTTTTATCATAGCCATGGTTACCTACACGTTAACCCTTGAGCCAACTGCCAGTTTTTGGGATTGCGGAGAGTTTATCTCTGCTTCTTACCGTTTGCAGGTAGTGCACCCTCCAGGAGCTCCGTTGTTTCTTATTATTGGCCGATTATTCTCTTTAATGGCCGGAAATGATGTTACACAGGTAGCGTTTTGGGTAAATATTGTTTCGGCTTTAGCCAGTGCCCTAACAGTGCTGTTCTCCTTCTGGACCATTACTCACTTGGCTAAAAAGATTTTAGTTAAAAATAATGAAGACCCAACCGATTGGCAGGCAATATCCATTATTGGCGCAGGTACCGTTGGGGCTTTATCCCTTACTTTTTCCGATACGTTCTGGTTTTCGGCTGTAGAGGCTGAGGTTTATGCCTCGTCTTGTTTTTTCACCGCTATCACTTTCTGGGCTATTTTAAAGTGGGAAAATGTAGCTGATGAAAAGCATGCCGACAGGTGGCTGATTCTAATCGGATATTTTTGCGGACTTGCCATAGGAGTGCACTTATTGAACTTATTGGTTATTCCGGCTATTGTTTATGTGTATTATTTCAGAAAATATACCGCCACTTCAATTGGTATTGTTAAAGCATCACTTGTAGCCTTTGGTGCCATAGCCATTGTGCAGTTTGGAATTATTCCCGGCTTACCAACCCTTGCTGCTTATTTTGATTTAACTTTCGTTAACTCGTTCAGTCTTCCGTTTGGAAGCGGAATTGTTTTCTTCGGATTATTGGTTACAGGGCTCATTGTTTACGGGATTATTTATTCGATCAAAAAGAATAAAGTTAACCTGAACACCGGCATTCTGGTTTTTGCTTTTGTTATTATCGGCTATTCATCTTATGCGATGATTGTGATTCGTTCTATAGCTAATCCGCCATTAGATATGAATAATCCTGAAAATCCCTTCACGCTCATTTCGTATCTCAACCGTGAGCAGTATGGTGATCGTCCGTTGCTTTATGGCCAATACTACACTGCCAAATATATCGACACAGAAGAAGGATCGATGCAGTACCGCAAGGGCGAAGAAAAATACGAAGAAATAGGCCCTAAGATTGAGCCGGTTTGGGAAAAAGATCAAATGACTATTTTCCCTCGTATGTGGAGTAACCGGGGCGACCACGTAAAAGCTTACCGCGACTGGGAAAATATACCTGAAGGTAAAAAACCTACATTCGCTAAAAATATTGACTTCCTATTTTCTTACCAGTTAAATTTTATGTATTGGCGCTATTTCTTCTGGAACTTTATCGGAAGGCAAAGTGATGAACAGGGCCATGGGGAATTAACCGCAGGTAACTGGGAGAGCGGAGTTAAATTTATTGACAAAGCCCGCCTTGGGCCACAGGATAATTTGCCGGGAGAACTGGCCAATAACAAGGGGAAGAACCACTATTATTTTCTTCCGCTCATACTTGGCCTTCTGGGACTGGTATATCAGTTTAACCGCGCACGGGAAGATGCCTTTGTAATCACTTTATTATTTCTTTTCACAGGAGTATTCATTATTATTTACCTGAACTTCCCTCCGCTGCAACCGCGCGAGCGTGATTATGCCTACGTGGGTTCCTATCAAACTTTTTTTATCTGGGTAGGACTTGGCGTACTTGCCATTGCCGATTGGCTCTCGAAGAAAACGGGTAAAACGGCAGCCGCAGCCGGTGCTACGGTAATCGGGCTTTTTATGTCGCCTTATTTACTTGCCAAAGAAAACTGGGACGACCACGACCGATCTAACCGTTATACCGCTATTGCATTTGCCAAAGATTACCTGAACTCATGTGCTAAAAATGCCGTGTTGTTTACCAATGGGGATAATGATACCTATCCGCTGTGGTACGCACAAAACGTAGAGGGTTACCGCACCGATATTCGTGTAATTAATTTGAGCTTGTTAAATACCGATTGGTATACTGACGGACTGAAAGTAAAAACATATGATTCGGATCCGGTGCCTATTTCATTAAAACCCGAACAATATGTACAGGGAATTCGGGATTATGTGGTGTTTTACGAAAACAAAGAATTGAATATTGCGCCTAATGTATTTTTCCCGCTTAAGCAGGTAATTGATTTTATTGCCAACGATAAAAATCCGGTAACTAAGGTGCAGTCGGGAAATGGCGAAACCCTCAGTTACTATCCAACCAAAAATTTCTATATCCCGGTTGACAGGCAAAAAGTTTTGGCAAATAAAACAGTTCATCCTAAAGATGAAGCCATGATTGTTGATTCGGTAAATTTCACAGTGAACCGAAACACGCTGATGAAAAACGACCTGATTACGCTTGACTTCATTGCTACAAGCAACTGGGATCGTCCGGTGTATTTTGCTATCACTACCGGTTCCGAAGCGTACCTTAATCTGGAAGGGTATTTTCAGTTAGAAGGATTAACCTACCGCCTGGTTCCTATCCGTACGGAAATGAGTGCCGACAGAGAAATAGGCCATATCAATACCGATATTATGTATGATAACCTGATGAACAAGTTTGAGTGGGGTAATATGGACAAGCCCGGCATTTACTTAGACGAGACCATATTGCGCCAAACCAAAAACTTCAGAAACCTTTTTTACCGTTTGGCCAAAAAATTAATGGAAGAAGGTAAAAAGGATAAGGCGCTTGCTGTGCTTGACCGATGCATGAAAGTAATGCCAAAAGAGAATGTTCCTTATGATGTATTCATGATTCGCATTATTGAAGGGTATTATATGGTAGGCGCTAAAGATAAAGCTGCCAAACTTACCATGGATCTGGCGAAAGATTTTGAACAGAAATACAAATACTACAACTCGTTCAGAGGAAATAAAAACTTCCGTAAGGTGCAGCAAAATGTTGGGGAGAATTATCAGTTGGTGGGTTATTGCCAGCAAATAGCTTCGCAGTATCAGGATAAGGCCACGGCCGATGCCATTCAAAAAATACTAAGCGGCATGCAAATGCCAATGTAAAAAACAATACAAAACAGAAAAGCCGGTGTGTTGCACCGGCTTTCTTATTTTTATGAAAAAACAAGTTGACAAATCACAAATAATTTACGGCACCCGTGCCATACTGGAGGCATTGGAAAAAGGAAAAGAACTTGAAAAAATTCTTATCCAACGTCCGCATCAGAGCATACAGGTTAATGAAATAATTAAACTGGCCTATGAGTACAAGGTACCCTATCAGTTTGTGCCCAAGGAAAAATTCCGGTCATTAGGCGACAGTACACATCAAGGGGTGTTGGCTTATATTTCCCCCATCATTTATCAGCAGGTTGAAGAAATACTGGCAGCGGTGTATGAGCGTGGCGAGGTTCCCTGCATTGTGGTGCTCGACCGGGTGACCGATGTGCGTAATTTCGGAGCCATTTGCCGCAGCGCATTGGCCGCAGGTGTGCATGCAGTGGTAATCCCCGACAGAGGCTCGGCTCGCATTAACGAGGATGCCGTTAAAACATCGGCAGGGGCATTGCTCACTATTCCGGTGTGCCGTAGTTTTAATATGAAACTAACCTTGGAGTATTTAAAAGATAGCGGTCTGCAAATTTTGGCCTGTACCGAAAAAGGCTCCCGATTCATTGATACGCCCGATTACACTATTCCCACCGCCATTATGATGGGCTCTGAAGAAGATGGCATTTCGCACGAATATTTAAAATTTGCCGATGAACAGGTGAAAATACCTTTACTCAATCAAATGGGGTCAATTAATGTATCGGTGGCCTGCGGAATTATATTGTATGAATTGGTGAAGCAGCGGATAAAAAACTAAACATATTTCTCACCGAATTTAAGTTTAATATCGGTTACAATCTGTTTTACTTCCTGCTCCCGGTTACGGTCGCACACCAGCAGTACATCTTCGGTATCTACCACAATCAAATCGTTTACACTATTCAGCACCACCAGTTTTCCATTGGGGGCGTGTACCATGCAACTATTGGTATTAAAATTAAAAACCAGTTTTCCATTTACCGCATTTTGTTTGTCGTCTTTATCGTGTATGCTGTAAAGCGAGGCCCATGTTCCCAAATCGCTCCAGCCAAAGTCAGACGGAATTACAAATACATTGTCGGCTTTTTCCATTACGGCATAGTCAATCGAAATGTTTTTACACAATTCGTAGGCCTCGGTAATGGCAGGTTTTTCATTATCGGTTCCCAATGAACTTTCGGTTTCTTTAAATAAACTGTACAACTCGTTCGAGTATTTTTCGAGTGCACCCAATATGCCAGCGTTGTTCCAGATAAAAATGCCTGCGTTCCATAAAAAATCGCCACTGTCAATAAATGTCTGGGCAATTTCTATCGAAGGTTTTTCGGTAAAGGTTTTCACCTTTTTTACTTCGGGGTGGTTGCTGTCTATATACTGAATATAACCGTATCCCGTATCGGGGCGGCTGGGTTTTATACCCAGTGTAAGCAAGGCATCGTTTGTTTTTAAAAAATCAAATCCGTTGTCAACCGATTGGAAAAAACTCGGTTCATCCAGTATCAGGTGGTCTGAAGGAGCAACAATGCAACTTGCTGTGGGGTTAAGCTTATGAATGTGAAAAGCAGCATAGGCAATGCAGGCCGTAGTGTTTTTTGCCAGTGGTTCACCAAGTATTTTTGACTGGTCAATGCCCGGAATTTGTTCGGTGATTAAACCCCTGTACTGTTCATTGGCAACAATAAATATATTCTCTTTGAGAAATTGTTTCTGAAACCGTTTATAGGTTTGCTGAAGTAAGGAGGTACCGGTTCCCAGTATATCCAAAAATTGTTTAGGGTAGGATGTTCTGCTCACGGGCCAGAAACGCGAACCCACTCCACCTGCCATTATAATTACGTATCTGTCCTTATTTTTTCCTGCCATAATTGTTTTTCATATAATGCCTTCCCGATTCAAATCATGAATATGAACCATGCCTGCATAGGTGTTATTTTTTGTAATCACTATTTGTGAAATCTTGTTTTCTCTCATTATCGATAAAGCATCTACAGCCATTTCTTCCTCGTCAATTGTTCGGGGCGATGCATTCATAATTTCTCCGGCGGTTAAATTTTCACGGTATTTTCCGGCTTCAAGCATTCTGCGTATATCTCCATCAGTTATTAATCCAGCCAGTTTATTTTCCGCCATTACCGCGGTAGCCCCAAGTCTTTTTTGCGTTATTTCAATAATAACATCTTTAATAGATGAGTTAAGCTGAACCTGCGGAGCTGCATTTAACGGATAAATATCTTTCACCTTCAGGTAAAGTTTTTTGCCAAGCGCCCCCCCGGGATGAAATTTGGCAAAATCGGTTGCGGTAAAGTTGCGGCACTTAAGTAAACTCACTGCCAGTGCATCGCCCAAAGCTAATTGTACGGTTGTGCTGGTGGTAGGCGCCAGGTTATGTGGGCAGGCTTCTTTATCAACGGTGCAATCAATAATATAATCGGAGTGGGTGGCCAGGTATGAGGTTAAATCTCCAACCAGTGCAATAAGCTTGTTTCCGCCTTTTTTTAACAATGGAACTAAAACCCTGATTTCAGGAGTATTGCCGCTTTTGGAAATACAAATCACCACATCGTCAGTTTGAATAATGCCCAAATCGCCATGAATGGCATCGGCAGCATGCATAAAAACTGAAGGCGTACCGGTACTATTAAGCGTGGCAACAATCTTTTGCGCAATGATAGCACTCTTGCCAATACCTGTGATTACCACCCTGCCCTTAGAATTTAGAATTAATTCTACGCTTTGTGAGAAACTGGTATTAACTTTGTTGATTGATTTGCTGATCGCATCGGCCTCAATCTGAAGCGTCTCAATAGCAGTTTTGATAATTGCGCTTTCCTGTTGCAAATCTTTTTTACCCATTTAGTTAAAGCGCAAAGTAAATAATTTAGTAAGAATTTTTTTTTGATTCGTAAAAAATGTTGTATTTTTAGTTGCGAACAAAACAATGGAGGAGTAGTGTACTATGGCAGTTTCAGTAAAAAATGATTTAAAAGGAGCCCTAAAGAAATACTTTGGGTTTGAGAGTTTTAAAGGTATTCAGGAAGAAATTATCAATAATGTATTGGCCGGCAATGACAGTTTTGTCATTATGCCTACCGGGGCCGGTAAATCACTTTGTTTTCAGTTACCGGCTTTAATGATGGGCGGAACAGCTATTGTTATCTCTCCACTCATCGCCCTCATGAAAAATCAGGTAGACCAGATAAGGGCATTTGGCAGTAATGAAGCTACTGCTCATTTTTTAAACTCATCATTAGGCAAAGCAGAGATTCAGCGGGTAAAGGATGATATAAAGGCAGGCAAAACCAAACTTTTATATGTAGCACCCGAAACCCTTAAAAAGGATGAAACGGTAGAGTTTTTGAAACAAATTAAGATATCGTTTGTAGCTGTTGACGAAGCCCATTGTATTTCGGAATGGGGTCATGATTTCAGGCCGGAGTATCGCAGGATTAAGCAGATAGTAAAAGAAATTAAAGATGTGCCCATGATGGCACTTACCGCTACGGCTACCCCAAAAGTGCAGGCCGATATTCAGAAAAACCTGCAAATGCTGGATGCCATAGTGTTTAAAACATCCTTTAATCGCTCCAACCTTTTTTATGAAGTACGTCAGAAAGGGAAAAAGGATAAAGTTTTAAAGGAGATTGTAGGTTATATAAAGCAGCGAAATAAAAAATCGGGAATTATTTACTGCCTTAGCCGTAAAAAAGTAGAAGAAATAGCCGAAGTGCTTAACCTTAATGGAATTAAAGCACTTCCTTACCATGCCGGATTGGATGCAAAAACGCGAGCTACTCATCAAGATAAATTTTTGATGGAGGATGTGCATGTTATTGTAGCTACCATTGCCTTCGGGATGGGTATTGATAAGCCCGATGTACGTTTTGTGATTCACTACGATGTGCCTAAAAGTTTGGAAGGATATTATCAGGAAACCGGACGTGCAGGCCGCGATGGATTAGAAGGAGATTGTTTATTATTTTATAATCCGGCCGATATTGAAAAGCTGGAGAAATTTATGAAAGACAAGCCTGTTGCCGAAAGGGAAATAGGAGAGCAGCTCATTTTCGAAACACAGTCTTATGTAGAGTCATCGGGTTGCCGCAGAAAAATATTACTGCATTATTTCGGGGAAGAATTTGATCAGAAGCATTGCGGTAAAATGTGTGATAACTGCCGGCATCCTAAAGAGCAGCAGGAAGTAACCAAAGATTTATTACTGGCACTTGATACAATTGAAAATTTAAACGGCAAGTTTAATCTGAAACACGTGGTTGATGTGCTTACCGGAACTAAAAGCCAGCCCATCATGGATTATGAGCATAATAACCTTGAATGTTTTGGGGCAGGAAAAGCAAAAGATGTGTTATTCTGGAAATCGGTAATCCGCATGGGGTTGCTGATGAGCCTTATTACTAAGGATATTGAAAATTACGGGTTGCTCAAAGTAAACGAGCGCGGAATGGCCTACCTTAAAAAGCCCACCCCGCTATTTATTGCCATTGATACCAAGTTTGAGCGTGTTACCGAGGAAGACGAAGACAATGCGGAACTTGAAAATATATATGACGAGCAACTCTACAACCAGTTAAAAGACTTACGAAAAACGGTAGCCAAACAAAAAGGGCTACCGCCTTATATCATTTTCCAGGACCCTTCTCTTGAGGATATGGCTACCAAATACCCTATTTCGCTTGCCGAGTTATCGCAGGTTTTTGGGGTTACCTCGAGCAAGGCACAAAAATTCGGGAAGCCGTTTGTAGAAATGATAGAGAAATATGTGAAGGAGAATGAAATTGAACGCCCTCAGGACATGGTGATTCGTTCGGCCGTAAACAAATCGGGTAAAAAAGTTTCCATCATTCAAAATATCGATAAGAAGATAAACTTAGAAGATATAAGCCGCTCGCAGGGAGTTTCGAAAGAGGAACTCATTAACGAGATTGAAGGCATGGTGTACAGCGGAACCAAATTGAATCTTAAATATTACCTCAATTCCATAATGGACGAGGATATTCAAAAAGATATTTTTGACTACTTCAAAGGATCCGAATCCGATTCATTGGATTTGGCTTTCAAGGAGTTTGATGGGGAGTTTTCAAAAGAAGAGTTACAATTAATGCGCATTCAGGTAATTTCTGAGTTGGCCAATTAACTATCTTTTTCCATTTTAGATTTTCATTTGCACTCTAGGGTGTTTTTCCATATTTTTGCCCCCTCATTGTCCGATGGTGTAACTGGCAACACGTCTGATTTTGGTTCAGAAGAGTCTAGGTTCGAGCCCTAGTCGGACAACCAAATTACCCTGTAAATCAATAATAACGTGCCAGCCGTACTCAATCAAATTAAATTATTTTCCTGCACCAAATCGAGGTATTTGTCGGAGAAAATCGCGGAAGCGTACGGCAAGCCACTTGGTGATTTAACCTTCTCCCAATTCAGTGACGGAGAGTTTCAGTCAAGTTTTAACGAATCGGTAAGGGGTTGTGATATTTTTATTATCCAATCTACTTTTCCTTCGGCCGACAACCTGATGGAAATGCTTATGGCCATTGATGCAGCTAAAAGAGCATCGGCTCACTACATTACTGCGGTTATTCCCTATTTCGGGTTGGCTCGTCAGGATCGTAAAGACAAGCCCCGTGTTTCCATAGCTTCAAAAATGGTAGCCGATGTGCTCACCGCAGTAGGAGCCAGCCGGGTAATGACCATGGATTTACATGCCCCGCAGATTCAGGGATTTTTTAATATTCCGGTTGACCACTTAGACGCGACTTCTATTTTTCTGCCTTATATAAAAGATTTAAAACTGCCTAATTTAACCATTGCCGCTCCTGATATGGGTGGAACCAGCCGTGCCCGGTATTATGCCAAAGCATTAAATGCCGATATGGTTATTTGCGACAAAGAAAGAAAACGGGCGAACGAAATTGCTTCTATGACCGTAATAGGTGAAGTGAAAGATGCCGATATTGTAATTGTAGATGATATGGTAGATACCGGCAATACGCTCGCAAAATCGGCAGGAATGTTAATGGAAAAAGGTGCCCGCAGCGTACGTGCCGTGTGTACCCATCCGGTTTTATCGGGCAAGGCATATGAAACTATCAGCAACTCGGTACTGGACGAACTGATAGTTACAGATACCATTCCGCTGAAAGGGAAAAGCGATAAAATAAAAGTGCTTAGCAGCGCTCACCTTTTTGCCGCAGCAATTAAAAATATTCACGAACACGGATCCATCAGTTCGCTGTTCAGCATATCGGAGGCTGCTCCGTCCAAATAATAATTTTCTAAATAAATTAAATAAATAAACACACACACCATGAAATCAGTAGCTATTTTCGGAAACGTGAGAGCGAATCTAGGAAAAGCAGATTCACGCGAGTTGCGTCTGCAGGGTAAAGTTCCTTGTGTTCTCTATGGCGGAAAAGAAAATGTTCATTTTTCTGTTTACGCCTCCGATTTCAAAGAACTCGTGTACACACCCAACACGTATCTTGTAAAGTTAGACATTGACGGTACTCAGTACCGCGCCAGCTTGCAGGACATGCAATTCCATGCGGTTAATGACACCATTACCCATGCCGACTTTTTGCAGGTATTCGATGACAAACCTATTACCATGAACATTCCTGTTCGCCTTAACGGAACATCTCCGGGCGTTCGTCAGGGTGGTAAATTACAGGTGCGTTTGAAAAAACTTCGCGTAAAAGCTTTACCAAAACAACTGCCCGACTTTGTTGACATCAGTATTGACACCCTCGAGATTGGAAAATCCATTCGCGTAGGTGATATCAAAACCGAAGGATATCAAATTCTGGATGCAGCTTCTAATCCTGTAGTAAACGTATCAGTAACCCGCGCTTCTAAAGAAGCCGAGGCTCCTGCTGCCGGTGCTGCACCAGCTGCTGCCAAACCGGCCGCCAAGTAATTTTTTACAACTGCAAAACCTGAGTGAAGTACCTCATTGCAGGACTTGGTAATATTGGTGACGAATACACACACACCCGTCACAATATTGGTTTTGAAGTAACAGATTTTTTAGCTGCTTCTCATGAAGCAACATTTAAATCAGACCGACTTGCTTTTGTAGCCGAATTCAGGCTCAGGGGTAAGTCGGTTTGGCTTATAAAGCCCACCACATTTATGAACCTTAGCGGAAAAGCCATTCAGTACTGGATGCAGAAGCTAAGTATTCCAAAAGAACATTTATTGGTGATTGCCGATGACCTGGCTCTGCCGCTTGGCAAACTACGCCTGCGCCCATCGGGCAGCGATGCCGGGCACAATGGATTTAAAAGCATCAGCCTGCACCTGGAAGGCGATCAATATCCGCGCCTACGGTTTGGTATTGGCAACCACTTTCCAAAAGGTGGACAGGTTGATTTTGTATTGGGAAAATGGGCTCCCGAAGAAGAAGAAACCGTGAAAAAACAAATTGAAACCGCAGCAAAAGCGGCTGAAAGTTTTGTATTAGCCGGTATTCAAATAACAATGAATCAGTTTAACCGTTAATAAGGTTTCTGATTCATTTCCTATATTCGAACCAAATCTTTTTTGATATGAGTACACCCAAAATAAAACCCCTTTACATGCACCTGCTTGCATTGGGTTTGTTTTTATTGCTTACCGCCATGTATTTTACCCCCGTATTATCGGGTAAGGTGGCCAAGCAACACGATGTGATGATGTGGAAAGGCGCCTACCAGGAGGTAAAAGAGTTTAAAGCCAAATCGGGTCATGCGCCTTTGTGGAGCAATACCATGTTTGGCGGTATGCCTACATACACTTATGGTGGCTTGGAAAGCAAAGCCAATATTACCCCTTACCTGGATGCCATGATGAAGTTATGGTTGCCCAGCCCTATGGAAACCATTTTTCTGCTCATGGTGTGTTTTTATATCCTTATGCTTACGTTCGGGGTATCGCCCTGGTTGTCTATTATCGGAGCGGTGGCGTATGCGTTCTCCAGTTATAATTTTATTAACCTCGATGCGGGCCACCTCACTAAAGGATGGGCCATTGCGTATTTGCCCCTCATATTTGCCGGACTTAACCTCACTTTTCGTTGCAACAAATGGCTGGGGGCCGCGCTTACGGGCATTGCCTGTGCGCTTGAATTAAATGCGGGTCACTTACAAATTACCTACTATGCTTTTTTGCTCGCCTTGGTGTGGGTAGTTGCCTATGGGGTGCAATATGTAAAGGAAAAACGCATCAAAGAATTTATTATATGCGGATTGTTTGCGGCTGTGGGTGCCGGCATCGGACTCGGAACGGGAACTACCGGAATTTTGATAGGCAGCGAATACCAAAAAGACAGTCAGCGCTCGCCCTCGGTGCTCAAAGGCCAGAACAAGGAAGAAGATGCCAATAAAACCACCGGACTGGATAAAGATTATGCGCTTGAATACAGCTATACCATTACCGAGCCGCTTACCATTTTGGTGCCCGATATGTTTGGTGGTGCATCCAGCGGAGAGCTTGGCAAAAAATCGCATACCTGGAAAACATTAAAGGATAATAATATTCCCGAGGATCAAATTAAAGGATTTACTAAAACAGCTCCGTTGTACTGGGGCGAATTGCGTTTTACGGCAGGTCCTACTTATTTTGGCGCCATTGTATGTTTTCTGTTTGTACTCGGATTGTTTGTAGTGAAAGGCCCCGAAAAATGGTGGCTGGTGGGAGGGTCGGTATTTGCTATTCTGCTTTCGTATGGAAAATATTTTCCGCTGCTCACCGATTTCTTTTTTGATTACGTTCCCTATTACAACAAGTTTCGTGCGGTAACTTTTATTCTGGTACTGGCGCAAATGTGTTTTCCGGTGCTTGGAGTACTTGCCCTGCGCGAGTTTACCCGCGAAAAAGCCAATATGGAGCAGCTAAAAAAAGGATTACTTTATGCAGCTGCAGTTACAGGCGGATTACTGGTATTGCTCATCATCGGAGGTGGAATTATTTATGATTTCTCGGGTCCGGTGGATAAGCAATTGCCCGAGTGGTTGCTTGAATCCCTGCATGACGACAGGCAGAGCATTATGCGCACCGATGCATTACGTTCTTTGTTTTTTGTAGCAGCGGCTTTTACGGCTATCTGGTATTTTGTAAAACAAAAACTCAAACTCGAACAGTTTGCTTTGCTGCTTGCCTTTTTGGTGGTGGTTGACCTGTGGATGGTTGACAGGCGTTATTTAAACAATAAAGATTTTGAAGCAAAGAAGAGCAAGGAAAAAGATATTCCGATGACGGAAGCCGATCGAATGATTTTGCAGGATACTTCTCTTAACTACCGCGTGTTTAACACCACGGTGAGTCCGTTTAACGATGCCACCACTTCGTATTACCATAAATCAATTGGCGGTTACAGTGCAGCCAAAGTGCGCAGGTATCAGGATTTAATTGAGCGGCAGATTGGCAACCAGAACATGCACGTGCTGGATATGCTCAACACCAAATATTTTATTGTGAACGACAGTGTGCGCGGCCCTATGCCTTCCATCAATCCAAATGCCTGCGGTAATGCATGGTTTATTCCGCAATACAAAATTGTTCCGGGACCCGATGAAGAAATGGCGGCTCTCACTAATTTCGATCCTAAAACAGTAGCGTTTATTGATAAGATGTACTCAGCTTATCTGAACGGATTCCAGCCACAGGTTGATCCATCGGCCCAGATAAAGCTCATTGATTACAAACCCGATTTTCTTACTTACAAATCACAAACCGGAAGTGAGCAGTTGGCCATTTTCTCGGAGGTGTATTTTGAAAACGGATGGAATGCCTATGTTGATGGCAAACCCGTGCCGCATATCCGCGCCAACTATGTGCTTCGTGCCATGCGTGTACCGGCAGGTGAGCATACCATTGAGTTTAAATTTGAACCCGCTACTTATGCCAAAGGCGAAAAAATATCACTGGCCTTTACCACCACGTTGTATTTAGGCTCATTGGTAATTGTGGGATTTACTTTCTTCCGCAGAAAGAAAGAACAGGCTTAACTACTACCTTAAAGAATTAAAATAAAAAGGGCTGAAGCAATTCAGCCCTTTTTTGATTTGGTAAGCAGTGTATATTTGTAAAACAGTAAGCCGCATGCTACTCACCTTCATTCTTCTTTTATTTGTATTTGTAATAAGCAGTTTATATGGCGTAGCGCTTAGCGTTTTCATTGGTAAAAAATACCATCTTCCTTTATCCGGCAATTTGTTTTTAACCATATCTTCCGGCCTTATGCTTATAAGTATTCCGGTGCGTGTGCTGCATTTTTTTATTCCGGTCTCTATGGTTATGTTTCTGCTTATTGGTGCCGGAGGTATTTTTATTTATCGCATTTACCGGCATCAGTGGTTGGAGTTTATTTCAGGGGTAAAAAATAAATGGCAGCAATTTACTCTTGTGGCAAAATTGGGGTGGCTGTTAAGTTTTATTACCGTTCTGTATAATTTTCTTTCGCGCAACAATGGCTTTGATACCGGAGCCTATCACCTGCAGGCTATTCAATGGATTGAAACGTATAAAGTAGTGCCCGGGCTGGGCAATCTTATCGAGCAGATTTCATTTAATTCGCAATGGTTTTTGCTGCAGGCGTTGTTTTCGTTCAGGTTTATTGGAGTGCCATCCATGTATGTGTTAAATCTGTTGCTGGTAATGCTGTTTCTTTTCGATTGGTTGCATGCGCTCACCACAGGTTCATCCAAATGGAATGTATTCCGGTTAGTGGTGCTGGTATATTTACCTGCCATGCTGCTGGGCAAGGCGGTAAGTTCTCCCACCCCCGATATTCCCGTTACCCTGCTCACCATTTACCTATTGCTGTATGTGATGGAGCATTACCGCATACTGGCCCGCACTACCGATGGCTGGCTTGTGGTGTGGCTTCCTGTTTTTATGGTAACAATTAAACTGTCGGCATTGCCCATGTTATTGCTTTCTGCGGCCGTTTGGTTTTTTGGTTTGTTACAGCGGAAAAAAGTTTTCTTACCTCTGGCAACAGTGTCGGGTTTTCTATTAGTATTAGTTACCTGGGCGGGTTCTTCTTTTGTGCAAAGCGGGTATTGGGTTTTTCCGGTAAAGGTTACTGCTTTTCCCCACACCGAATGGACCGTGCCCGATAAGGTAACCGACCGGGTACATGTAGAAATTACCGGTTGGGCGCGGGCACCGTTTATTGATTTTAAAACCAACGGAACAAACTCGCCCATTGCCCTGCTCGAAAACTGGAAAACAAAACTTACCGGAATGAAAACCGGAGCCTATGTAGATATTGAAAAGGTTACTCATATGCCCCTGCGCGAGTGGTTGCCCATCTGGTTTCAGCGATTGAATGTGGTTAATCTGGCGTTGGTTTTATTTACGTTGCTCACCGGAGTATTTTTGACAGTAACCTGCCTGCTGCGCAAAAAACAAATACGTGCTGTTTCTTCTTCTTATGCCTTACCGCTGAGTGTGTACGGAGTGATTGTTTCGGGGTTATTGTTTTGGTTTGTCACTGCCCCCGACCTGCGTTTTTCGCACGGAGTTATTTTGCCGTTTATAGGAGTAAATTTAACCCTGGGCTGGTATATGTGGAAACAGCAGGCAGGAATGCAACAGGCAGTAAAAGTAATTTTACTGTTGGTAGTGCCCGTATTACTGGCTGGAAACTACACCTATTTTACATCGTTTTATCCGCCACAATTGGTAACACAAACTTTTGTTGCACCATTGCCCTATACGCAACCGGTGTTAACCGATAAACAAATACCCGGAGGTGTGGTGAGGGTAGCGGCTTATCCTCAAAAATGCTGGGACAGCGAGTTGCCCTGCACCTGTATTTTTTATGAGGGATTGCAGTACCGCGGTCAAACCATGGATGAGGGGTTTGTGATCAAAGAAACGGTGAAGTGAAGCAACCATTTTAAGGCTTTTTATATCTTTTATAAACAATAACTTTGCTACATGAGAAGTTTTTTAGCTGTTTTATTTGTTTTCCTAACTCTGGGCTCATCGGCACAGATTGATACTGCAATAATTAGAACTAACGGGCATATTGATCAGGTTGTACCTTACGGGGATAAACTTTACCTGGGAGGTAGTTTTTCTATGGTTGGCTATCAAAATTCAAAGGTAGCTGTTTTTGATTCTTCCGGTTTATTACGTGTTGGGGTGAAGGTAAAAATTTACCACATTTTCGATGCCCTTTATGATTCTGCTACTAATAAATTTTTTGTAGCCGGATTGTACTCCGACAGTTTGGGTGTTCTACGAAACGGAGTGTTTTGTATGGACAGGAACGGCAATTTTGTTTATTCCTGGGTACCGAAACTGTTTAGTCAATTTTATACTTTTGCGTTATATGGATCAAAATTATTTCTATACAAAGATTCCGTACTACTAGCTTACGATAAATTTACGGGAGCGCAAATTGGTCCATCCGTTGTCCTTTCAGGAATAGTTACTTCCAAAGGTACTTATAAAATTTCCGGAGAGGCTAACAGTATTTATGTTCTCGGGGATTTTAACACCGCTAATGGATTAACAAGAAAACACTATGTGAAAATTGATACAGCCACACTTTCGGTAAATCCATGGGTATCGCCAACTACGGCAATTAATTCCAATATGAATGGACTTGATGTGTACAAAGGAAAAGCTTATATGTGGGGAGCCAAGAACAATGCTGTTGTCATCTATGCAGTGGATACTAGTGTTACTTTAACTGTTGACACTTTATTTCCTAAAGTTCATAAGGGTACTGTTCAGGGAATATATGTTTGGAACGACAGCCTATATGTGTGGGGATATTTTGATTCCATACAAGGCTATACAAGACACAATTTTTATCAGGTTAACATCAACACAAAACTTGTTGGGAGTGATTATTTAAACCTCTCCTCCGGTCTGTCTGTTCGCACCATAAAAGATACAACCATTTACCTGCGTACAACTGACGAATTTGGACATCAGGTAACGATGCTTAAAGGGTTAGGGTCAGGGGTTGATTTGCTTGCAGGGATTACACCATGCGGGGTCATTTATGATCTTAAATCAGATAGTAAAGGAACAACTTTGGTTGGAGATTTTTTAATGGCTTCAGCAACCAAAGCAAAAGGATTGATTGCCCTTGACCCCAATACATATCGTGTACTCAGTTGGAACCCGCAGCTAAACGGAAATGTTTTCAAAGTAATTCCACGCGGGGCTTACGTGTATGTATGCGGGGATTTCACCTCGGTTAAAGGAGTAAGCAGAAAATACCTGGCCCAGATTGATACTACCACAGGGCAGGCCACTTCATGGAATCCTAATCCTTCACAACCTGTACTGGATATTTCGATAGCTGATTCGGTTCTATTTGCTATTGGAGGAAGTACTTATGGAGGAATTAAGAGAAAAATTGCCTGTATCCGGCTTTCAGACGGAACACTAACCTCGTGGAATCCTGCTTTTCCAGATACGAACGTACAATCGGGAATATTTGCTGATTCTATATGGCAACGTATTTATGTGGCGCATAATTTTACCGCAGATTCAGTAAATGGACAATTCAGACCAGGATGGATTCACGTTTTCAAAAGTTCAAATGGATTACTTGATACAGCACTCCTTCCTCATGATTATTCTATTGACTACCCATGGGGTTTTTATTATCCTTTCCATCAAAAGAGAACAACCTTCAAACATTTTGGGAGAAAGGTTTATGTCGGGTGTGGAATCACAAGAACATCTGACTCTTTTATAAAGACTAACTTGGTAATGATTGATTCCTTATATAAGGTTAAAACAAATCTGCCTTATGTAACGGATACTGACACCGGATTTTATTCTACAGGAATAAATGATATGGTTGAGCATAGCGGTATAATTTATTTATCAGGTAAAGTAAAATCCTGGTCTTACTCGAATCTTGTTGCCATGAATGCGGATAGCCCGAATTGGGTAGTTGATTATCCGGAGTTTTACTCTGATTGGCGCGAACCAATAGGCGGTTATGGTATCGGCATCAGCAAGAATTATTTGCTCACGGCTATTGGAAGTGGACTTTACCGGATGCAGAGAGTAACCGGAATTAATCAGATTTCCGGTTGTGTGTTTTTAGATTTAGATTCAAACGGAATAAAAGGAGCAGCGGAGCCATTATTGTCACGGGTAAATATTCAATTAATAAAAGGAGCTTCAATTATATCTCAAACTTCTTCCCAAGATAGTAAATACTTCTTTTACACCGATACGGGAACTTATGAAGTTTCTGCACATGATATTTTCGGAAGATATTATTCAAATTATTGCAAGATTGCTCCCGCCAGGCATACCATTCATTTTAATGGCTCTTTCATGATAGACTCCTTAAATGACTTTGCTGTAAGGGTAGATTCTTTGCGTGATTTAATTTTAAATATAACTGGCAACAGGGCACTATCCGGGTTTTCCAATTCCATTTGGATGCATCTTGAAAATTTTTCTTCTGGTGTTGAGCAGGGAAGAATAATACTCGATTTCGACAATCGAGTTATACCGCAGGTTACATTAGGGCCTAAAGATTCTCTTTTCGGAAACAGACTAATTATGGCATGTGATTCACTCACACCCTTTGGTGTGTTTTTCAAAACACTTCGCTTTTTTGTACCTGCCAGTGTTGCGTTAAATACAAAACTCATGTTCACCTGTTATATCGATCGTTTTCCTGCTGATTCCTTTCCGCAAAACAACTATGATACCATAGAGATTGTTGTGAGAGGCTCCTTCGACCCGAATGAAAAAACGGTTGAACCTATAGCTACCAGCGGTACTCTTCCCACCAGCACAAAGCAATTTACTTACACCATCTATTTCCAGAATACGGGTACCGATACTGCTTACAAAGTAGTGATTAAAGACAGCCTGGATGCAGACCTTGATTTGGAAACTTTTCAGGTTATCCGTAGCAGCCATGCTTATGGCTATACATTGGATGAAGGAGTAGTGAATTTTACCTTCAATAATATTTTGCTTCCCGATAGTCATGTAAACGAATTGGCCAGTCACGGGTTTGTTCAATACTATATTGAGCCTAAGCCCAATCCAAAGCAGGGAACTCAGCTAAAGAATACGGCCTATATTTATTTTGATTTCAATTATCCGATTGTGACAAATACAACCCTAAGTGTGTTGCAGGATATTCAGCCCTCGGGCATCAAAAACATCTTATCGCATGCGGTCAGGGTGTATCCAAATCCTTTTACCGGTGAAACGACCATAGTAACGGATAAAATACTTTTGCAGCCCGAAATAATGGTATTTGATATCACGGGTCACCTGGTGAGTTCATGCACACCCGCAGCCTCCAATCGCTTCGGGTTAGACTGTAGATACTGGCCTAAGGGTGTGTACATTCTTAAGATACGGGATATCAAATCCGATTTCAGTTCTGTTCAGCGGGTTATGCTGCGGTAAAAAACCGCTTTTATTCCGTATAGGATTTCTTAATTTTGTGGGTCTACAAAAAACGAGACGCATATCATGCAGGAAAAAATTTTAGTGGTTGGTTCATCCGGCCAGATCGGAACAGAGCTTATTACCGAACTCAGAAAAATTTATGGAAGCAGTAACGTGGTGGCTTCCGATTTGCGCAAGCCCGATTTTTTTGAATTAGACGGTCCCTTTGAGCAGTTGGATATTTTAAACCCGCAGCGTTTTCATGAAATTGTAAAAACACATGGGATCACGCAGGTGTATTTGCTGGCGGCATTACTATCGGCTACTGCAGAGAAGAACCCTAAATTTGCCTGGCAGCTCAATATGGACAGCCTTTTTCTGGTACTTGATGCAGCCAAAGAAGGATTGATAAAAAAAGTGTACTGGCCAAGTTCTATTGCGGTGTTTGGTCCTACCACTCCACGTATGCTTACACCTCAATATACCGTAATGGAACCCAATACTATTTACGGCATCAGCAAGCAGGCCGGTGAGCGTTACTGCGAATATTACCATCAGAAATACGGAGTAGATGTACGCAGCCTGCGTTATCCCGGCTTAATCGGTTACAAATCGGCACCGGGTGGGGGCACTACCGATTACTCGGTACATATTTACCACGAAGCACTGAAAAAAGGAACGTATGAATGTTTCCTCTCTGAAAATACCACATTGCCCATGCTGTACATGCCTGATGCGCTTAAGGCAACCATTGGCATCATGGAAAGCGAAGCAGCTAAAGTAAAAATACGCAGCAGCTACAACCTGGCCGGAATGAGTTTTTCGCCTAAGGAAATTGCCGCTGAACTGGCTAAACATATTCCCGGATTTACCATTACCTATAAACCCGATTCGCGCCAGCAAATTGCCGATTCGTGGCCTCAAAGCATTAACGATGCCGAGGCCCGCGCACACTGGGGATGGAAACCTGATTACGATTTGAGCAGCATGACCACCGATATGCTTACTCACCTCAAAGCTGCTCTGCAGTCGTCATAAAACACTCCCATTTCTTTTCGAGGCTGAGTTAAATCAATTTCGCGCCTGACTATTATCATTTGTTAAGCCCGCGCTTGTAGGGTACTTGCGTACTTAAAATAAGTATGTAATGACACCACCCAAAAAAGAGCGTACACTGGCCGAACCCTTTCGTATTAAAATGGTAGAGCCGCTGAAAGTAACCACCGAAGCTTACCGTGAAGAGATACTGAAAAAAACCGGGTACAATCCTTTTCTCATTCGCTCTGACGATGTGTTTATTGATTTGCTCACCGATAGCGGCACCAGTGCCATGAGCGATCATCAGTGGGCAGGCATGATGATAGGAGACGAATCATATGCCGGAGCACATAGCTGGGAGCATTTTGAAGCGGTGGTTAAAGACCTTTCGGGTATGCCGTATATTTTGCCTACTCATCAGGGGCGTGCCGCTGAACGAATTTTGTATGGGATTCTGGGAGGCAAAGACAAAGTGTTTATCAGCAACACACACTTTGATACCACCCGTGCCAATATTGAATTTACCGGAGCTCAGGCTTTTGACATTTTACCTCCTGAAGCATATGACCCCGAACTCGACCTTCCGTTTAAGGGAGATATAGATACCGAACAATTGCGCAAACTGCTGAAGGAATATGGCGCTTCGCGCATTGGTGCAGTTATTATGACGGTAACCAACAACTCGGCCGGAGGCCAGCCTGTGAGCATGGGGAATATGAAAGAGGTGCGCAACATTTGCGATGAGCATGGTGTACTTATGGTAATTGACGGATGCCGGGTGGCTGAAAATTCGTATTTCATTAAACACCGCGAAAAAGGGTATGAAAACAAAACCTACAAAGAAATAGCACAGGAATTATTGCGGTTGGGTGATGCTTTTATGATGAGTGCCAAAAAAGATGCACTTGTAAATATGGGAGGTATTCTGGCAGTGAAAAACGAAGATCTGGCCAGGCAGTGCACCAACTTGCTGATTATTTCGGAAGGCTTTGCCACTTACGGAGGGCTCACCGGTCGCGATATGGAAGCCATAGCCATCGGGTTGCAGGAAGTGTTTGATGCCGATTACCTTCACTACCGCATACGTTCCACGGCTTACCTGGGCGAACATTTGCGTAACAAAGGAATTCCTGTAGTATGGCCAATTGGCGGACATGCCGTGTACATTGATTCAAAAAAACTGTATCCGCATATACCGGTAGAGCAGTATCCGGGGCAAATGCTGGTTTGCGATTTATACCAAAAGGGCGGCATCCGATGCGTAGAGGTAGGCTCGGTGATGTTTGGCAAATACGATGAGCAAGGCAAACTGATACCGGCAAAAAATGAATTGGTGCGACTGGCCATTCCGCGCAGGGTGTACACCCAAAGCCATATTGATTTTGTGATTGACGTGTTTGATGATATTTTGGAAATGCGGGAGCAAAAAACAGGACTGAAGATAACTTACGAGCCACCTTTCCTTCGCCATTTTACAGCTAAGTTTGACTTGATATAACAGATTGTATCCATAAAAAAACCCGCTTTCATATGGCGGGTTTTTTATATACAATGGGTGTATCGTTTTATCCGTGTGTTGCTTTTCTTTTTTCCAATTGTCGTTCAAGAGCCGCTACTGCTTTTGAAGCAGCCTCTTCAAACGAAGCAGCTTTTTGTTTGGCAAAAAAATCGTTGCCCGGAGCACTCACTTTAATTTCACATACTTTATTCTCGGCCTCTGTTGCATTATCCAGTATAAAATGGACATCGCAATTTAAAAGGGATTCATTCATCCGGATAAGCTTAGCCATTTTCTGGTTAATGAGTTCGGTTAATTGGTCATGCGGCCTTGCATGAGTGAATTGAATATTTGTTTTCATAATGGGTGTACTTATTACCCTTGCAAGGTAGGGCACAGGGCCGGGAAGACCAATGACAAGTATCATACCTGCGGGTGACTAAAATCTGTTTTTAAGGGCTACCACGGCCGGCACCTTGCAAAGAGTAAGGTTGGCGGTTATCAATCAGAAAATTGCAAAAACTTTGGCAGAAGTTACGGCTAAATAGTACCTTCGCCTTCCCCAAATAAAAGAGATTCGGGGTGTAGCGCAGCCCGGTAGCGCGCTTGCTTGGGGTGCAAGAGGTCGTGGGTTCAAATCCCGCCACTCCGACCAACCAAAGCCCGTGGTGAAAACCACGGGCTTTTTTATTTCCTCTGCGCCAGAGCACGCTCTGAGGCGCGAAGCGGAAATAAAAAGTGTAGCATGGCATAGCCATGCTGGTTTTGGTTGAGCAGCATTCCCCGCACGGGATCACGTCAGTAATCCCGCCACGAGGCAGCAAAGGTTTTGGTAACAATTTCCCCCTAGCTGTCGCAAGTTTAGAACTTGTGACAAGAAATAACTGAAGTTTGTAACTTCAGCAACCGAAGATTATATTGGTAAAAGTGGGTAGTTTTCGATATTGCACCCCCCCGCCTTCGCTCGCGTGCCGCGAGTGTAAGCCAAATACACCGGCATGTTGCCGGCCACCAAAACTTTCATTAATTTAGCGGTTAATGAGTGAATACCGAAAAACAACAGCGAATTAACTTTTTTATGTAACCCTTACCCCTGTAGGCTGGATTGATGTATTTTCGAGAGATTGCTATAAGCAATTACTGATAGAGAATTTACAATATTGCCAGCAACAGGAAGGATTAGAAATTTATGCATATGTCATCATGAGTAATCATTTGCATCTTATTGCTGACAGCCGTCATACTGAGTTGAGTCAATTGCTTGGTCGTTTTAAAAGTCATACAGCAAAAAAAATAATTTCAATGATTGAAACAGATCCTGGCGAAAGCAGAAAGGAATGGCTTTTATATTTGTTTAGTTGGTTTGCCAAAGGAAACAAGCAATATGAGAAGTATCACTTTTGGCAGTATACCAATCACCCTACTTTGCTTTACTCCCAGGAGGTGATAAAGCAAAAATTGAATTATATACATCAAAATCCTGTTCGTGCCGGACTGGTGACAGACCCGGAACATTATTTATACAGCAGTGCACATATGGCTCATCATTTAAATCTTGAAGTTTTATGAATAGGGACACAGAGATAGCCACAGGCTATTGCGATAACATACACTCGCGGCACGCGAGCGAAGGCGGGGGGTGAATACATGAAAACAACATGTGGTGCATGAATCACTTACAAATTGATGCCATATGAACAGAAAAACGGATATAGCCACAGGCTATTGCGATAACATACACTCGCGGCACGCGAGCGAAGGCGGAGATTCACAGAAAAGTGAGCGTTGCAAACGTACAAAATAAGAAGTCCTCGTTGCAAACGAGGACTAGTTGGGGGTATGAACTTTAGATGATATGCAAAAAAATCGATATTTAATACTGTTTATTCTTGTAAGTGCTTTTGGTAATAGCTATTCTTATGGGCAGCATAATATACCATGTAAACCACAAGTCAAAAAGTGGGTGGAGGGAATGGAAATTAACTGTATTGAATTAGATAGCGTCTCCTTTTTTGTAATTAAATCAAACAAGAATGTAGTAAAAGATGTGTTTATTGAAGCTTCTAAAAAGTGGTGGGAAATAAGAGAGCCCGATACAATATTTATTTCAGATAGCATTCTCCTTTACACCAATCTAAGTGAAATACTTAATTTAAATCAAGACTACATCATTTATCCATACGAATTAGTGAAGCTTAAAAATTTGCAGGTCATTAACAACGAAACCGGATTCTGTGATGGGCCGACTTTTGCAAAAGTCCCTCCCTTGGATAGCCTCAATTCTCTGTATTTGGGTATGGTCTCAAGCAAAATTGATAAAGTACCTCGAATTCTTTTTTCTAAAAACCTGTTAGTTGTTGAAGTTTCATATGCTGGAACAAATGAGGCGTTTTTTATAGAGATTATTAAAGCGTGTTACGAGCACAATCATATTCAGGAACTTAATATATATGAAGCTGCCTCAATTAAATTCCCCAAGTCATTTAGGAATCAACTGTCGTTTTATCAAAAAGAATTTTCTAAACGCAAAAAGAAATTAAATTTTTAGATTGCGGTTGCTCGCGCCAGCAGGGATACCTTAGAACATTAATATGTTTAGATAGTATAGAATCTTACAACTGAGAACTAATTGGAGCTTGTTATTTAGTCCTTCATATTCTGCAGCAACCTAATCAAGGTTTCATTCGGAGAACCTATTACATTGGTAATGGGAATTAAAGGCATTCGCGGGAGTCCGTCTTGCGTTAGCACAATAACCGAAGGATAGGGTTTGAGCGGATGGAATTGCTCCAGCAGCTTCAGGTGCTTGCTGCCCCATGTTTCACCATCGGCCGCTTGTTCCCGGTTATCTAGATGCAACATCACACTCACCATACGCCTGCGGTAATATGTAATTGTACTATCAAATAACACTGAAGCCCATTCACTGCTGTGGTTAGTGCTGGTATTGTCAAAACAAACAAACAGAGGTTTCTTCTGTTGTTGCGCAACCGACATTGCCTCCGTGTAGGAAACATACATTTTTAAACCGTTTACCCGGTAAACGGGGGTTTGCTTGGCCGATATACACTCAGCAATAGAAAACGTTACGCAGGCCATAACTGTAAACAGAACATACCTTATCATATTGTTTCAAAATTACTCCATTTTGGATTTTATCTTAGGCCTACTGGTTGATCAAAAAGAAAAAATGGTTTTGCCACGATATGAAAAAGTGGTTCGATAGTTAAATTCTGATCCTTGATATAAGCAAATGACGGTGTCGAGGCAACAACCTTGTTTGTCCATAAATCTGACAGAACTGTAATGGGTGGATAACTGAATAAAACGATATAATCTGGCAGGAGAATCTATTTTATCGTCAACTGTAATGGTATCAACTCCAGCCTTCGGGGTATAAGTGATATTGATGAGAGATTCAGGTAAAAGAGAGGTGGTATCTCCTTCCGACAGTTCAAAGCCTTTTTTGTAATCCTCATAGGGTATAAGCACATCAAATTCGATGAGAGAAATTCTAACCGGATTTTCAATGAGTGGATTTTGGCAAAGTACTAATGTGTCGTACAGCGTTGATACGGCTCTAATGGACCTGAAGTGCGATGATTGGCAGGCCTCGCTAGGAAGTATCAGCATCACAACCCAAACCAAGCATGTGAGCCGTTGGGTTATACATCCAAAAACAAAATGGGGTTTAACCATACTGTTTATTTTATCAGCATTGCTTTTTACCTGCTAGTTCAATTGTTTTCTTTGGCAAAAGTCTACTACTTATTTTCGATATACACCGATGACGTAGGGTAGGCAAAGCGACAGCCGTTTTGTTCTACAATTTTTAAAATTTCGAGGTTAATGGATTCTTTCACCTTAATCATAATATCCCAGTCGTTGGTGTTTACGTAGTAAATAACGGTTATATCCAGGTTCGAGTCTCTGAAATCAGAAAAGGCCACAATCGATTCTTCAATGGTTTGGTCGTGCACATCAATCATACGTTTAATATCGTTTACCACTTTTGTTACCTGCTCACGGCCGGTGGTGTAGGTAAGGGCAATGGTAAATTTTACCCTGCGCTGGGTGCTGCGGGTAATATTGTTCAAAAACGTATCCACCAGTTTTTTGTTGGGCACAATGAGCAGGCTGCGATCTAAGGTGCGTATTTTGGTACTACGAAATCCTACACTTTCCACCACCCCTTTAAAATCGGGGGTTTCAATAATATCGCCTGTGGTAAACGGTTTGTCTAAGAAAATAATGAACGAACCCAGCAGGTTGGCAATGGTTTCCTGAGCAGCCAGCGCCACGGCCAAACCACCAATACCCAGCGAAGTAATAATAGCGGTAATGTTCAGGTCGTACACATTGCTGAGAATGGAAAATAAACCAATTGTGGCCAGTGCTACTTTGCACAACTCGCGTAAAAAGCTGATGAGTTGTGCATCGGCTTTCAGTTCTCCGCGTTTGGAGCGTTCGGTTTGTACAAAGGCAATAAAATCGGTGATGCGCAAAAAAATCCAGGTAATAAAAGCACCCAGCAATGTTTCGAATACGCGGGTCACGGTCATTTTCACTCCGAATTTTTCTTCGGGTCCCAGATGCCATTGGGTTGGATATTCCAGATGTGTACAGGCTAAATATAAAATGAGCAGCGCAAAAAATACTTCGAAAGGTTTGCGCAGCAATTCTACAAATTCATCGGCATAGGCATTTTTAGAAAACCCTTTGAAAAACCGGAACACCAGGCGGCTCACCCAGCGCGAGCCCCTGCGTTTCACAATCCAGCCAAATAAAATAATGGTGAAGAACAGCAGGTACGAGAGGTAGCTGTTGCTTAAAAACGTGCGCTGCAAAAATTCTTCGGAGAACAACATATTTTTATCTTAATAAAGTGGTGAGCGACATCTCGAGGGCCTTGGCGCTGATACCTGTTTTGCGTGGGTGAAACTGCTGCACGCGCATCAGGGTTTTGCGAATGATATTGGAAGTGTCTTTAAAAATGGCGGTATCGTCCAGTTGTGCTTCTTCGCTCATCAGGTAAGCAAACACGCGCGCCATGCCGCAGTTGGCAATAAAATCAGGAATCACGCTTACGTGGTTATCGGCAAAGGTGGCAATGGGGCCCATAAAAATCTGCTCATCGGCAAAAGGTACATTAGCTCCACAACTTATTACTTCCAGTTCATTAGCTATCATGCGTTGCAACTGCTCTTGTGTAAGCAGGCGCGAGGCAGCAGCCGGAATCATAATCTCGGCACCCATACTCCATATTTTTTCGTTCACTTCGTCAAAACTCAGCAGGTTTGGTGCTACCAGTTTGTTTCCGTCTTTGTGAATGAACAGCTGACGTACTTCTTCAAAGGTGAATCCGTTGGAGTTCATCAATCCACCCGAGCGGTCGATGATGCCAACTATTTTCGCACCGAATCCGGCCAGGTAGTAGGCAGCGGCACTGGCCACATTGCCCCATCCCTGAATAATGACCCGTTTATTTACAATGTTCCCGTTCCAGAATTCATAGTAATTGCGCACAGCTTCGGCTACTCCAAAACCGGTAATCATATCGGCCACCACGTATTTTTTAGTTACATCGGGTGAAAGTTGTTCATGGGTAATTACCTTTGATACCCCTTCGCGCAGGTTGTGAATCATGCGCTTTTTTGTTTCCTCACCTGGCTGGTGATGTCCTACCACGGTTCCTTCCTGCGGGTGTTGCAGTCCGTATTTTTCGGTAATGGGAATTACTTCGTGAATTTCATCCACATTTAAATCGCCACCGGTTCCATAATAAGTTTTGAGCAGCGGCATTACGGCTTTGTACCAGCGTTCCAGCACACCTTGTTTGCGCGGGTCGGCCGGATCGAAGTTTATCCCTGATTTAGCACCTCCGATGGGTGGACCTGAAATGGTAAATTTCACTTCCATGGTTTTGGCAAGTGAGAGCACTTCGTGTTTATTAAGTCCTTTGCGCATGCGTGTTCCTCCCCCTGCCGATCCACCGCGCAGGGAGTTAATTACCACCCAGCCTTCGGCTTCGGTTTCGGGATCTTTCCATTCAAAAACTATTTCCGGTTGTTTTTCTTCAAAGCGTTTTAAAAGCGTATGCATTCTTGTATTTTTAGTAATATATTTTAAAATTTCAAAAGGTAATCTGATTAAATTTTCCAAACATGGCCCCGCCCGTATTGTCGGTATCGGCACCGGTAACACTACTGAGGCAATTATTTTTTTGCGACACCCGCAACACTCCCAGAAAAGCAAAAATAAGGGCTTCTTTAAAATTCACTGTCACCTCATCGGGTACATGTACCTGCATGGCACAATGCTGCTCCAGTTTCTGAATAAGAAACTTGTTAAAAGCTCCGCCACCGGTTACCAGCAGTTTTTGATTATTCGCCTCGTAGTGCCTGCTTATTTCACGTATGCTTGCAGCAATTTGCATGGCTATATGTTCGCACAAAGTAGCCAGCTTGTCCTGAGGAGGAATGCGGTAATTTTTGGCTACCGTCCAAAATGCTTTATTAATCCATTCGCGGTTCAGCGATTTGGGCCAGGGTAGTGTATAAAATTCAATGGCATTTAAATCAGCCAGCAGATTGGATTCTATGGTACCCTGTGCGGCCTGGTTTCCATTTTCGTCAAATTCCAATTCAAGTAAACGGGCGGTGCGGTTAAGCACAATATTGCAGGGAGCAATATCAAAGGCATGCATATTTCCGTTGCTGTTGGCAGTGATATTGGCAAAACCTCCCAGGTTTAAACAAAAGCCATACTCGCCAAAAAGGTATTTATCGCCAATAGGAACGAGGGGGGCTCCTTCTCCACCCAGTGCCACATCGGTAGTACGAAAATCACTTACCACGGGCAGACCTGTAGCGGCATGGATAAACGCCCCGTGACCGATTTGCGAAGTATATCCCTCGGAAGGAGAGTGAAACACCGTATGTCCGTGAGAGGAAATAAAATCGGCATGAATGCGGTGTTTGTGAATGAAGCCGTTGACCAGATCGCCCAGATAGCGCCCATAGTAGGCATCGGTTTTGGCATAAATCATGGCCGTTTGTTTGTAGAGTTGCGAAAGGCGGTTGCGCCATTTCATTTCATACGGAATGGTTTCTGCTGCATGAATGGCATAGCTCCAGTTGCCGTTTTGTTCGGAGAACTCACAATAAGCCAAATCCACTCCGTCCATTGAGGAGCCTGACATAATGCCTATTACACGATACAATCCCATACGCTAATCTTTCTGTACATCGGGGGCAAAGGTAGAAATTACCTTGAAATGAAAAAATTTGAAGTTGCCCCGGGTAAGTGGCTTTTCTTTTACTAGCCTGAGTACCTGCTTGCGGGTATCTCTGGTAATGGTAATAAAATAAACGCCTGCAGCCAATTCACCCCGTGTGCACATCAGTGGGCTCACTGGCGGTGCTTAGCAAAGAGAGAAAACCGGCCGACAACCCAAAATGAAATTCAGGCTTTTTTTACAAACTCAGTGCGCAGCACCATTTCCATTTTGTTTACACGGCAATCAATTTCGGCCGGATCATCGGTGAGGCGAATGTTTTTTACCATGGTTCCTCTTTTTAATACCGTTGACGAACCTTTTACTTTCAAATCTTTAATCAGAGTTACAGAATCTCCATCCTGTAAAATATTTCCGTTGCTGTCTTTAACTTCTGTCATGGCCGCAAAAGTAAGAGTTATTTCACATTTATTTTCGCATCAGTGGTGCACACAAAAGCGGAGTATTTTTTCATTTGTGGCACTATGCACCTGCAGCACATAGATTCCGTTGGGTAAATAAAAACGAAGTGCTGTACCTGTTGGCGTTTGCTGCCAATGGCGAATCAATTGTCCGGTCCCGGTGTAAATACTCACTTGTTGCAACGGAACATAGCTGTAAAGGGTGCTCTGGCCGTCTTCAGCATTTGGTAACAATGAAAAATCAGGCTGATGAAACGGGCGGGACACACCTCCGGGTTCAAAACGCACCATACGGTTGGTGGTATCATACCGGTTGCAACGGCTTGCTATTAATTGCACCGTGTACAAGCCAATACCCGGAAAAGTGTGGGAAGGATTTTCCTGATCAGAAAAAGTTCCGTCACCAAAATCCCAATGATACGATTGGGCATATAACGATTGATTGATAAACTGTGCCTGAAATAGATGAGGAACGGAAGTAAAACTGAAAACGGATTTAGGGCCGGTTGTAAAATCCCATTTTTGGGGGCTATCAAACACTACCGTTTTGGCTGCCGATCGGATCGCCTGCGCAACAGCAGGTGGTAGAGAAAAGGTATAGCTGATGGATTCAGGATTTTTGTTAAACAGGGTAGCATAAAAAGCGCAGGCCGCGGCATAGGTTCCCGCAGCTGACGGATGGCTTTCATCGGCCTGATATAACTCTATACCCGGATGGTATTGACGCAGGTATTTCCACACGGCTCCTACAGGAGATACTGCAGAATGATTGGCGGTGGCCATCATCATATAGCGCATGGAAAGCAGGCTGTCCATACCGGCATAGGTGCACACCGGTGGCCAGTTGGGACAGTTGGAAGCATCCCCGTTTTTTCTGCCCCAGGTCATATAGAAAACCGTTTTGGCACAAGGAGAATTGAGGTGTATCAGGCTATCGAGTTGGCGGGCATAAGGAAATACATCGGTCTGTACCTGTTCAATAGGAAATGAAGGGAGCTGACTTTGTTCCTGCAACACCACAGCCTGCCAGTTTCCGGCTGCTATTTTACCTAGTGAGGTGCTGTTGGTGGCATGACCTTGCAGCGTATATCCACCGGGAGTATTTTCCTCAAAGGTGAGCGTGTCGCCAGCCGAAAGGGCTGCATCGGCAAGTGCCTGAGGTAAACTGTTTACGGCAGTATAACTGTTGCCTAAAAACAATACGCGCAGGTGTAGCTGTGCATGCAGTTTACCCGATAACATAAGCAAGGTAATCAATACAATTTTTCTCATATCAGGTCTTCGCGATTCATGTTTTCAAACTGTTTCCAATGGCTGTCGGCAGGTGGCTGGTAGTTTTCCATTTTTTCAAGCAGCGCGGGCAGTTGCTCATCAGATAGAAGCAACCGGTGATGTTCGGGTTTTAAAAATCCGTGTTCAGTCATGGAGTGTATCATTTGCAGCAACGGGTTGTAAAATCCTGCTGTATTCAGCAGTCCGATGGGTTTGCTGTGCAGCCCCAGTTGCGACCACGTGAGCATTTCAAACAACTCTTCCATGGTACCAAATCCACCCGGCAGCGCAATGGCTCCGTCACTCAGTTCATTCATTTTTGCCTTTCGCTGATGCATGGTATTAACAACGATCATTTGCGTAAGCGAAGCGTGTGCAATTTCAACCGTTTTTAAAAATTCGGGAATAACCCCTATTACTTCTCCGCCATGCTGAAGAGCAGCATTGGCAACTGCTCCCATCAAACCAATGCCTGCACCTCCGTATACCACCCCTATTTTTTTCGAGGCAAGTAAAGCACCCGCTTTTTGAGCCTCTTCGGCAAACAGGGGCAGGTTACCTGTTGATGAACCGCAAAAAATGGTGAGTCGTTTCATAAGCGATATATTGAAAAGGCTAAATTACAAAAATTAAAAAATATCCTCCCGTTTCACCCATCGGTATTGTGCGGGTTGCAGGTTGCCCAGTTCCAGTTTTCCCAATTGAATGCGGGTGAGTTTGGTTACATAATTTCCAAGTTTAAAACACATGCGCCTTATCTGCCGGTTCATTCCCTGTGTGAGTACAATGCGTAAAGCGTGGTCTGAAAGAATTTCTATTTCTTTGGCAAAGGCCATTTTTCCGCTTAGTTCTACTCCGTTTTTCATTCCGGCAACAAATTCGGGGGTAATGGCTTGTTCTGTTTCTACCAGATATATTTTCTGAATATGTGCTTCGGGCAACATCAATTTATTATGCAGGTTTCCATCATTGGTAAACAACAGCAACCCTTCCGAGTTTTTATCGAGCCGGCCTACATGGTACATTCCTTTCAGGTTTTCTGGTAATTGCGCAGCAAGGTTATCCGGAATGGTGAGGTTGAACGTACACTCAACACCACGCGGTTTGTAATACATGGCATAGGTAAACAGATGTGCTTTGCTAACCACAATATCATCTGCTTTTATTTCGCAGTACGGAGTGTAATTTTCATTATGCAGAGTTGTTTTACCATTAAGTTTCACGCGTCCTTCGCCAAGCATTTGCCTCGCTTGTGCATGGCTTATTTTAAGTTGATGGGCTAAAAAGTAGGTGAGTCGGTTTCGAAAACTCATGGGTGCAAATACATGGTGCAAGTATAAGGCTTTCCGTTGGCACCCTGTAAATTCATTATTTGCAAGTACGAAAAAAAAGGTAACTTGCCCTAAAGTTTTTTTATGACCAACCGCAGACAATTTATCAAATTGAGCACATCAGCCTTAGGAGCCATAGTTGTTCCGCCATTTCCTGAAGTGATTATCTCCAATCAGGTAAAAACAAACGGGAAAAATATTCCCTCAGACGATGAAGTTTACTGGAAGCTGGTGCGTAATCAGTTTCCGCTGGCAAAGGATAAAATTTACCTCAACAACGGAACCATGGGCCCTTCGCCCTACCCGGTGATTGAAGCCGTAAAAAACACCATGATGGATGTGGATGTGAATGGCAATTATGGCGGATGGGCGCAGGCAGCCGTGCGGCTCGAAAAATTTCTGAAAGTGAATGAAGGTGAAATTGCGTTGACACATAATGTAACCGATGGAATCAATATTGTAGCGCAGGGATTGCCGTTGAAAAAAGGCGATGAAATTATTCTCACCACGCACGAGCATGTGGGCAATGCGTTTCCATGGCTCAACCGTGCGAGGCAGGACGGATTGGTGATACGTACCTTTACACCTGCCTTTACAGCTGATGAAACACTGAAGCGGGTAGAGGCACTCATCAATAAAAAAACAAGGGTGATTGCCGTGCCGCACATACCCTGCACCACGGGACAAATTTTACCGGCCAAAGAAATTACAGCCCTGGGAAAAAGCAAAGGGCTGTTTGTGTTTCTGGATGGCGCACACGGGCCGGGCATGATTGATTTAAACCTGAAAGAGATTGACCCCGATTTTTATACCAGTTGCACACACAAATGGATGCTGGGCCCAAAGGGAACCGGATTTTTGTATGTGAAAAAAGAAATGCTCGACACGCTTAAGGTGTGTTTTACGGGTGGAGAAGCCGATAACGGCAAGTGGAATATGATGACAGATCCTCCGGTAATGGGCGGTTATTCACCCACGGCTCACCGGTTTTATTACGGTACGCAAAGTTCGGCTTTGTATGCCGGGGTGGTGGCAGCCATTGAATTTGTAGAATCTATCGGCATTCAGAATATTCATGAACGCATTACTTCATTAGCGGGATATTTTCAGCAGGAGGTAATGCAACTGGGTGATAAAATTGAAATGCTTACACCAACCGAGCAAAAGTCGAGAGGGGCCGTGATTGCGTTTAAATTTAAAAACATTGCCTACGATAAATTCTACAATATAGCGGCCGAGAATAAAATTCGTATCCGTATGGTGCCCGAAAACGGGATTAACTGTGTGCGGGTATCAAGCCATATTTACAATAACCGCGATGAACTAAACAAGCTGTTGGAACTGGTAAAGAAACACGCGTAATTGGCTATTTACTTGTTTCTTTTATTTTGATAACCACATCGTGCGGGGCAAGTTCATCACCTCCAAAAAATGGGAATAGCCGGGTGCGGGTTCCTGTAGTCACATCACAACCTCTTTCCATGGTATCTACTTTGCCGTTCAGGGTAAAAATATAATTTGAACCATCTATGCGAATGGCACAATCATGTTCTTTACCAATTTCAACGGTGGAGAGTTCTTTAAATGTCATCACGGCATCTTTATAGCAATAGGCAAAAAGGCGAAGCGAATCGTTTGACCATCTCCAGCCAAAACGGGCGCTGGCGGTGTGGTGGTCCTTTCCGCAATCCGAAAAACCATAAAGTTTATTGATGTCAATCTGGTTGCCCGGATCAACGGTGGTGTATATGGCCGAACTGTCGAAAATCACTTTAAACTTCATTTCGGTATCAACAAACTTACTTGTTACAGTGAAGGAGTATTGTTGTCCTTTTTTGATGGTGTACGTTTTGTACCCATCGCCCTGTGTGGGATTCACAAAATCATTAATCGTTTTATCGCAGGCAGCCAGTATAACCGCAAGCGATACCATAAAAATGAATAACTTTCTTTTCATAAGGTGAGTTATTGTATTTGCAACCAATAGGAACCCCCATGAGTTTCAACTCCACTAAGATGAGGATTATTCCATACTTCTGCAAATATTTTTGAGAGGTCCTTGTCCTGGCTTATGAAATAATTAGGGAAAATGGTTTTGTATGTTGAATGATTGGCAAGGATAAAACAGGCCAGCAGGTATTGTTCATTGTAAAGCCGGTCGCACATATCCTGCGGGTAATCATACGGCAGGTAAATATCATGAATATGTACTACAACGCCTTTTTTAAGGCGGGGCAGTACTTCCAGAAAAAATACCGTAGCATCAGAATTGGGTAAACTTCGGTGCGAGTTATCAATAAACAAAATGTCATTTTCTCCAAGCGTATCTATTACGGCTAAATCAATTTCTTCAAAGGGCTTGCGAATAATTTCATCGCTTAGTTTATCAATGGTAGCCCTCGGAAACGGATCAATCGAAATGATTTTTGTATGGAGCTTTTGTTCTTTAATGGCTTTATAAGCCACTTTGGTTGAATTACCCGAGCCTACCTCAATGTACTTTTTTGGTTTTAATTCGGCCAAAAAACCATAGATGCTCACTATATCGAGTCCGGGTAAAAAGTTATTGTTCCAAAATGGTTCGTATTCGTCAGGTTGCTGGTCGGCCTGTTTTATGGAGAGATAGTTTTCTTTGTAAGCCAGAAACCGATTCAAATAGCCTTCGTATATTTTTCTGTTTTCATTAATCAATGCATACAGTTGGGGCTGGGGTGGTAAGCCGTGTCCGTATCGCGGGGTTAATTTTACCGGATAATCCAGAAACGCATTCTGGTATTTTGGCGAAAGAAAACGGTAGAGGTTCTTTAGTAAACTCATGGGTGGCTGAATAAAGTTTCAAATTAAAGCATTTATACCAAGCCTAAAAATGAATTTTACACCAATCTTTGTTCAAATTGGCTTAATTTTACCCCTTCTACTACACTTTACACGAATGAATACTACTCCCGACAAACGACTGTTTCTGCTCGATGCAATGGCACTGGTGTACAGAGCCTATTATGCATTGATACGTAATCCGCGCCTCACCTCTAAGGGTAGAAATACCAATGCCCAGTTTGGTTTCACCAATACGTTAGTTGAATTGATTAATAAAGAAAAACCCTCGCATCTGGCAGTGGCCTTTGATACCCACGCTCCCACCGAGCGTCATACCGACTTTGCCGATTACAAGGCAAACCGCGAAGAAGCACCTGAAGATTTACTGGCTTCGTTGCCCGATATCAAACGTATCATTGAGGGGTTTAACCTTCCGGTAATGGAAATGGACGGGTTTGAAGCGGATGATGTGATTGGTACCTTAGCCAAACAGGCGGCCGAACAGGGATATGAAGTGTACATGGTTACTCCCGATAAAGATTACGGGCAACTGGTAAGCGATAAAATTTTTATTTATAAACCACCGGCATTCGGAAATAAGGAAGAAATACTGGGGCCAAAAGAGGTATGTGCCAAGTGGAATATCAAAGAAGTGAATCAGGTAATAGATATTCTGGGATTAATGGGCGATGCGGTAGATAATATTCCGGGAATTCCGGGAGTAGGTGAAAAAACTGCAGCTAAGTTACTGGCCGAATACGGAACGCTTGAAGCGGTACTGGAAAATGCAGAAAAAATAAAGGGGGCACTTGGAGAAAAAGTAAGAGCCGGTAAAGACCTGGCCGTCTTATCGAAAAAACTGGCAACCATTATTACCAATGTGCCGGTTGATTTTCACGAAGAAAGTTTCAGGATAAAAGAATACAACAAAGAGGTGCTGGAAGAAGTGTTTGCCGAGCTGGAATTTAAAACACTTGGCAAACGAATATTGGGAGAATCTTTCAGTGTATATGAAGGAGGAGAAACGCCCGCGAACCCATCGGGTCAAACTGATTTATTCGGAGCCGCGGTGCAAAAACCAGCATCATCCAAAGCAATTCGGGAGGCACAAACAGAGGAGAATGATGCCGGATTGAAAGCAGAAAAAAATATAACAAACACCCTGCATACGTATCAGGCTGTTCAGACCGATGAGGAGTTAGCAGCGCTTATGGAGCAACTGATGCTGGCTTCTGAAATTTGTTTCGATACCGAAACCACCGGAATTGATGCCAATAATGTTGAACTGGTGGGGCTGAGTTTTTCAGTTAAAACAAACGAAGCTTATTACATACCTGTAAGTGCAAATCAGGATGAAGCCAGACAACTGCTGCAAAAATTTGCATCCTTATTTGCGCGCGAAAATGTGTTATGGATTGGTCAGAACATTAAGTACGATTTATTAGTGCTTAAGTGGTACGGGATTGAATTAAAAGGAAAGTTGTTTGATACCATGCTTGCTCATTACGTAATAGAGCCGGAAGGAAGGAGAAGTATGGATTTATTGAGTGCCCAGTACCTGGGTTATGAACCGGTACATATTGACGAACTCATTGGCAAGAAGGGAAAAAATCAGGGCACCATGCGCGATGTAGAGTTGGAAAAAATAAAAGACTACGCAGCCGAAGATGCCGACATTACCCTGCAGTTAAAACACGTTTTTGAACCTATTGTAAAAGCAAAAGAAGTTGAGCGTGTATTTAATGAAATTGAAAATCCATTGGTAAAAGTGCTTACCGATATGGAATACGAGGGAGTTAAAGTTGATACCGATTTTTTAAATGAGTACTCCGTTCAGCTCGACAAAGAAGCAAAAGAAAGTGAGCAGCGGGTTTATGAGCAGGCAGGTTTAAAATTTAATCTGGCGTCACCCAAACAATTAGGCGATGTGTTGTTTGAACATTTAAAACTCGACCCTAAAGCTAAAAAAACAAAAACAGGTCAGTATGCTACTGGAGAAGAAGTGTTGCTCAAGCTGAGTCATCAGCATAAAATTGTAGATGATATTCTTGCTTTTCGTGAGCTCACCAAGCTAAAATCAACTTACGTAGATGCCCTTCCGCAAATGATTAATCCCCGTACCGGGCGGGTACATACTTCTTTTAATCAGGCTGTGGCTGTAACCGGACGATTGAGTTCAAACAATCCCAACCTGCAAAATATACCTATACGCACCGAGCGGGGTAGAGAAATTCGTAAAGCATTTGTTCCGCGCAGTAACGAATTTGTACTAATGAGTGCCGATTATTCGCAGATAGAATTGCGCATTGTGGCAGCTATAAGCAAAGACCCCAATATGGTGGAGGCATTTAAGCAACATAAGGATATTCATACTGCCACTGCGGCAAAAGTGTACGGAGTTGCCGAAGAAGACGTGACCAAAGAAATGCGATACAAGGCCAAAAGTGTAAATTTCGGTATCATTTACGGACAGGGGGCTTTTGGTTTGGCCGAAAATCTGGGCATTTCCCGCACTGAAGCCAAAGAGATTATTGAGAATTATAAAAAGCAATTTGCCAATGTGCAACAGTACATGGACGACATGATGAATTTTGCACGGGAGCATGGCTACGTACAAACATTAATGGGACGCAAGCGATGGCTGCGTGATATTAACTCGGGTAATGCCGTGGTGCGCGGATATGCTGAACGAAATGCCATTAATATGCCTATACAGGGAACCGCTGCCGACATGATTAAACTGGCCATGATAAAATTGCAGGGTGAGTTGAAGAAGCAGCATTTTAAATCGAAAATGATTTTGCAGGTGCATGACGAATTGGTTTTTGATGCTCATAAAGATGAAATAGAGTTGATACGCTCTATAGTAATTGAATGCATGCAAAATGCCATGAGCTTGGGTGAGGTACCCGTAATTGCTGAGGTGGGAACAGGCTTAAACTGGCTCGAGGCGCACTAATTCAATATCATCAATTCGGTGGCGAAACGGAACGCGGAAACAGGCTTTGACCTCAATACCGGATTGGTGTGATTGAAGTGAATAAAGTAAATGCGACTTTTTGTTTCAGCAGGGAGCGGGTCCAGCAAGTGCATGGTTTCTTCAATGAACGGATGCGGAATTTCGCTCATGTCGCGCCCGGGTAATTCTCCGTTTTTAAAAAAAGTCCCGTCAATCAGCACATACGAGTAAGTGGCAACTAATTTCTGAAGTTTTACTGGAACAGAGTCGCTGGGGAAAAGCCGATTCGGGTAATCCCATTTTTCCCATTTGTCAATATCCGGAATAAACAGCACACTTTTATTCCCGAATCGAATATCAAAACCCACCGTTTCACTATACTCGTCCCGGTGGGGCACGCGAATGGGCTTTACCGAAATACCGTTAATAAGATTTAACGCAGTGAGATCAGACAATTCGTGTATTGTTATATTTTTCTGTGTCACCAACTGACTCCAGGGGCCGTTGTTTTTTAAAAACAAACTCATTCGCGGCAGGGCATACACAGGTATTTGATGGGTGCCCATCACCTCTTTGCCCAGTTGAGCTAATCCGGTGTAGTGTCCTACATGCGCGTGGGTAATAAAAATACCGGACGGTAAGTGAGCTGAATCATGAAGATGTTCCCGCAGCATTTGCAGTTGTTCACCAAAATCGGGAGTGCATTCAAACATCCAGCTTTTTTTTGTTTGCGGGTCAATAAGCGCTACGCAGGTGATATGCTTTTTACTTTGTTGGCCAGAATAAATCTGGCGGCAGCAAGGTTTGCTGCATCCGGCCTGCGGATATCCTCCGTCCTGTGTTATGCCCAATACAATAAGGTAAGGAGCATTTTCAATGGCAAAGGAAAATACTGGCCACAGGAATAAAAAGAAACTAGCCAGGGTTGCAAGCCTTTTCATTACTTAATAATAATTTGAAGCGCAATGATAAGAATGCAAAGAGCCGTAAATGAAAGTTCTTTAAAAAGTTCTCCTTTCCGTTTTTCCAATTGAAACCAATAGGATAAAATAATGCTGCACGGAATGGCATAATAGGGTAAACTATATTCAAAACCCGGCTTGGCAAACAAAGCGGCCGCTACACAAAACGGAAGCATAAACAGGATAACGTTTTGTATTTTTCGTGTTTTTACATTGTTGCGGCTTATATCGCTCTGGTAGGTAAATCCGGCTACAACCATTAATGGGAGAGCGATGATAATGGGGAGCATAATTTCAAAACTAAATGCAATGGAATTAATCTGACTCACCTGTTCTCTGAGGGCAAATCCATTTTTAACTGTATCTAAATCTCCCTTTAACAAATATACTACCGCCAGCAAATAGTAGGGCAGGGTCAATCCGAAAAACGATAAGAGTGTTTCTCTGATGCTGAACGGTCGAATGGCTGCTATGGAATAAAGAATAAAGGGGAAAAACGTAAGGGCATCAAAACTGAAAAGGGAGGCAATTCCGCAAAAAATACCGGCATCCAGAATTTTGGTCACTGCATTTTCATTGTCATACATTGAAAAAAGTTTATCAATGGCAATGATGATAAAAAACGAAGCGAACAGTTGTGACGAATATCCCAGCATGGTAGGATATAGGCTGTTTACCACCACGTACAAAAGCGCAGGCATGTAGGAATTGCGCGAAAAGAAATTGTGTTTAATCAGAATAAAATTGAGGTAAATGCCATTGAGTAAAATCAGCAGAAACGAGGCAATTTTATAAAACGAATCAGATAGCTGGTGCTCGCGGAGTAAATTATTCAGGTCGTTGGCTAAGGGAGCAGCCAGCCAAAGCACATCTGGTTTTAGCCTGATAAATACCGAGCCCCTTAAAATAAATGCCACCACCAGAATGATGATGAGGTTGAGCGGTTGATTATTTCTGAAAAGTTTAATCAAGGTTGAAATGTAATCTTAAGAAAACAATAATTTTTTTCTTTGAGGGCTGTCATCAGCACCGTATTGTAGCCAATCAATTTAGCCTCACCGGGTACTATCACCGCAAATGTGGTTTTGGCGCTTAACAGTACATTTTTTTCCGATTCTCCCTTGTTGTTAATTACTAAATCAAGCACATCTCCGTTGTTGCGGCTGTTATCATTATAAAAAAAGTGAATTTTATCGTCATACGCTGCAGCAAAAAAGGATGAAAAATACCCTTGGTCATTCATGGTAGATTGCTTTTTTCTGATAACATTGTGCCACTCTTCTCTGCCATCAGGGTCTAATGAAACCACCAGAATATCGTCAAAATTATAAATGTTGCGGTAAGAGTATTGAGGCATTCCGCTTACGTAATAGGTATATGTTTGCTGTGTGATATAGGTATTTTCGGCAGCCATAATCATTCCTCCATCACTTCTAAGGATTAATTTTCGCATTTCAATATTGGAAAGTTCTCCGCTGCGAGAGGCTTCTTTTTCTCCTACAAGCCGTGCCACCAGTTCCTGATTAAGGCCCTCAAATCTGGAGTAAAAAACAAATCCGCTGTCGAGGTCAATATTGTAAAGGAAAGTCCCGCCTATGTTTGCTTCCGAAATATTCGAATAAAAACCGCAAACGGTAAGGCATTTTTTTACATAGTTAACCCCGAAACTGAATGTATTGGTGAACCGCCCTTTTTCATCCAACGGATAAAACTTCAGTTCGTCTCTTTGTTTAAACCAGGCATACATCAGGTGTTTGTTTCGGTCGCTGCTTTGTTTTTTCTTTTCCGTATCGGTGTAGATGGCAGAGAAAAATACGTTGCCGCTATTATCAATTTGAAGTTCGTTAAACTGAAGATTGTCATACGGAAATTCCAGTTCAAGTTTTTTCCCGGCTTGCTTTATCAGTTGCCTGTTGATGATAGTAATGCTGAGTACTGCCTGATTTTTCAGGTTTGTTTCGGAATGCGAGCATACCAGTAAATCTTTATTGCTGCTGCACACAATGGTATAATCTCCCTTATCGCTGTTGCTTCTTTTGGGGCATTCATCTATTTTTATCCAGGTATTTGCATTTACCACTCCGGCTGCATCGGCTTTGTTGGCTTGTAATTCAATGGTATTTGTGGTGGTATTTTCAACCGAACGGAAAATGAGCAATCCTTCTTCATAAAGTAAAATATTTTCGAAACGCGACCTGCTGCTTCCGGGAAGTTCTTTGGTAACATCGAGTGAGAGAGAGGCCTTGTATCGTTCAATGAACACATCGCGCGAAAAATCCTGATGCTTGCTGCGAAGAATATAGTACCCGTCAGAATTTACACCCAGCATGCGAATGTAGTTTGACTTGCTGTGAATGCGCAGAGGCGGAGACCACTCCAGTGTTTGGGCAGCGGCACACCATGCCATTGCTGTAAACAAAAAAAACAAAGTATACCTTATGAAATGGAGGCGGGTCACAGTGTCAAAAATAAAGCTATTTATGCTACCTTCATAACAATGGTGTAAAAGGCTTGATGTTTTTACCGAAATTTGTGCGCACACATCACATGAGCAAAGGCAAAAGAACGCTTCACAGCACGGAGAAAAAGCAGGAGAAAGCTGTTTTAATAGGGGTAATAACCCGTGAACAAACCGAAGAACAGGCAAAAGAATACCTTGACGAGTTAAAATTTCTGGCCGAAACAGCAGGCGCCAAAACAGATAAGATATTTACACAACGGTTGCAGTTCCCTAATCCGCGTACATTTATTGGCGAAGGTAAAATGAACGAAATTGCGGCATACCTTAAAGAACACGAGATTGATTTGGTGATATTTGATGATGAACTTTCGCCATCTCAAATTCGGAATATTGAAAAAACCTTTAGCTGCAAATTATTAGACCGCAGTAATCTTATTCTCGATATTTTTGCTGCCCGTGCACGCACCGCCCAGGCCAAAACTCAGGTTGAACTGGCTCAGCTGCAGTACTTGCTTCCGCGGCTTACCCGAATGTGGACCCACCTTCAAAAACAAAAAGGAGGTATTGGCATGAAGGGCCCCGGAGAAACGGAAATTGAAACCGACCGCAGGGATATTCGTACTAAAATAGCGCGGCTTAAAGAGCAACTTTCGGAAATTGACCGTCAAAATGCCACCCGAAGAAATAACCGGGATAACAAAGTGCGTGTGGCCTTGGTTGGATATACCAATGTAGGTAAATCTACCATAATGAACTTATTGAGCAGATCAGATGTGCTGGCCGAAAATAAATTATTTGCCACCCTTGATTCTACCGTTAGAAAAGTGGTGATTGAAGACACTCCTTTTTTACTTTCAGACACGGTTGGGTTTATACGTAAATTACCGCACCAGTTAGTGGAATGTTTTAAATCTACTCTTGACGAGGTGAGGGAAGCAGATTTATTAATTCATGTTGTTGATGTGTCGCATCCCAATTTTGAGGAGCAAATGGAAGTGGTAAAGCAAACACTTCATGAAATTGGTGCACAAAGCAAACCAGTGATAATTGTGTTTAATAAAATAGACTGTTTGCCATCAGAACATAGAACTCAATATTCAGATTATGAAACAGATGAATCAAAAATAGACCAGTTGAAACGCACCTGGATGGCCAAAAACAATGCACCCATGCTTTTTATATCGGCTGCTCAAAAAATTAATATGGATGAATTTCGCAAGGAGCTTGTAAATCAGGTTAAAAAGCTCATTCGCCCTTATTAAAGAGGGGGTTAAGGTACTCAACTTTTGTTTTTCACCTCTTTTTGATTATTTTTATGACCTTTAAGAGGTACCTTTATGCGTACACAACAGAAACATATTTCCGACTTGCACACTGAACATATTGATTGGTTGAAGCAGTTGCAATTTTATAAGGATGACTTGAGTATTTTACAGAAGCACCTCGAGGAGGTAGCAGCAAAAAACTCATCATATGAAACCCGTGCACATGTTGAACGGTTTCAAAACCAGTTTATCAGACAAAATGAAGTGATAGATGAACTGAGGCACGAGATAAAACAACATGAAAACGAGTTGGAGCGTACAATAAAAGCAAATCCGGTGGCTACCGAACATAAATTAGTGATTGACCATGTGGCCAACCGTCAGAATTTTCATCGTTTTGTTGAGCTTTATGATAGTATGCGCGATGATTTTGTCCGGTTTCTTTCCAGAGTTCTATAACGTTAATCTGCGCCCACAGTAATCTATAAACCGGGTTAACCCCTCAGCAATTTCTTCAGGTTTTTCAATCATTCCCATATGTCCGCAATCGCGGAGTAAATCAATCATACTCATTTTTGAAAGAGTAGCCTGCTGTAAGGAAGTGGTGTACGGAAAAATGGGATCCAGTTTTCCTATTATCCATTGCACCGGAACTTTTATTGAAGCAAGTAAAGGGGTTAAATCTTCCCGGTTTTTCATGGCATTTACCGCGGCTATCAATCCCTGCCTGGTGCAGTCTGCTGCCCAGTGTTTCAGTTTTTTCAGTTCATCCTCGTTTGAGTAGCCGGGGGCAAATGGTCCGGGAATAAATGCATTCACAAATGCCAATGCACCCTGTTCATTTAAGAAAGCAATTACCTGATCACGTTTTTGCCTGCGGTCGGCATCATCGGCATAGGCGGTAGTATGTACCAAACTTAATCCCGCCAGTTTATCCTGATATTTTTGAGCAAACGCCAGTGCAACATAGCCTCCCATGGAGTGGCCTGCCATTACACAGGTTTTAATTTGTTCCTTTTCTAAAATGGCTGCCATGCAATCGGCATAATCATTCATGGTGCACCCAGATTGCAGTAGGGTTGAGTTGCCCACTCCTGGTAAATCCGGAATGATAACACGCGTTCGCTCTAATTCAGGAATCACGTTATACCACAACCTTCGGTCGAACGGGAACCCATGAATTAATACCAGCGGAAGGGTGCCGGTATTGTTTCCGGTACTTTCATAAAAAACAGAACCGAGTGTGGTTAACTCGGTTCTGTTTTCGTATAGATGAAATAATTTATCTGATTTCAATAAAAGAGATTAAAAGAATTGTACCCTGTTGTCAACTACATTGGCTTCATCTTTCAATCCGGCCGGAGCTTCATATTCGGCACGTGAGCGCAACGGAGCCATTGCCTCGTCACGGAATTGTTTCAAATCTTTAGGAAGAGTGGCCTCGTTAATTTTGGTTACCATAATTACGTACACTCCGTTTTCTCCTTTAAGTGGTTCGGAGAGTTTATTTAATTTCATACCAAAGGCGGTACCTAAAATAGTACGTTCCATTCCCATATACGGAATGTTTGGATTTTCGAACGTTTGATTTTGGGCATCGTTGGCAACAGAACCTAATTTAAGTGCAATGGCTACAGGATCTTTTGCTTCGGCAAGAGCTTTGGATAATTTTTCAATAATCATTTCAGCTTTCTTCTCCTTTTTAGCATCTTCAGCCACCTGCATTTTTACATCTTCAAAATTGGCTTTTTCTTTTTCTCTTACCTCTTTTAAAATGGCTACAATCAGTTTTTCTCCAATTTCAAAAACGGAAGATACTTCTCCTTTTTTGGCGTTAAAGGCCCAGTGTACAATTTCTCTTGAGTTTTCAACTCCCGGAATACTGCGGTCGCTTTCTTTCACAGGGTCGGCTACTAATTTAGGCAGGTTGGCAGCGGCAGCATTTTTATCAAATGCTTCTGCATCGCGGCTGTCGGCAGCAAATTTACCTGCAACCGCATAGGCACTTTGTTCAGTGGCGTTGCTGGCGCTTATGGCGTGCTCTACTGTGGCCACCTGAATTTTTTTACGGGTTTTGTTGTCGGTTACTTTTACGATATGCGGTCCGAACTGAGTTTTAACATAGAATAAATCCCCCTTATTTCCACGCTTCACTGCATCGTTAAATTCTTTTACCATTTGTCCTTCGGAAAACCAGCCTAAATCACCACCACGGTCTTTTGTTCCGTCCGATCCGAATTCAGCGGCTTTGGCTTCAAAGCTGGCTCCTTTTTTTATTTCGCCCAATACCTGGTTGGCTTTTTTAATGGCCGCGGCTGTATCTCCGTTTTCAATGCGGAATAAAATATGACTGGCGCGCATGCTGTATAATGAATCTTCTTTGGTTTTGGTTACCTTGTACAATTTGTACGAACCATTATCCATGAAGGGACCGACTACAGTTCCAACAGGAGCGTTCCAAAGTAAATCTTCTACTCCGGCAGGTAATTGTCCGTGGCCTTTAAAAGTAGAATCAAATGGCACATCGCTGTTGGCACTCACATAAGCCGAATCATTTTCAGCAGTGCGGAAACGCTCGGTTTGTTCGGCAGCCCATTTCATGGCAGCAGTACTGTCGTCAGCCGATGGTTTAATATCAAAAGCTACGTATTCTAATTTGCGGCTGTTTTCTTTGCTTTTGTATTTAGCAATGTTTTTGTCAAAATATTTTTTCAATTCATCATCACTTAGCACCACTGACGAATCGGCAATGGTAGAGTAATTTAATCCGGCAAATTTGATATCAATGGTTTTGTTTTTCGAGAGGTAGAGTTCTTTTGCCTCGAGTGAGTTGGAGAAAATACCGCCTTTAATCATCGCATTGAATTTTTGATTCATGCGCTCTTTTTGAATGCCGCTTTCAAATGACAGCCACATTTTCCAGGCTTTCCCATCTGGATCCTGCTTAATGCTGTTGTAGTATTGAGCAAACAAATTACGGTCAAACTGCTGTGTTTGCTGATTTTGGAATTGCTGGGCTCCTTTAATGGAAGGGTGGGGGTCGTTGCCCTGCACCATATCGGCCACCTCGCCCGGGGTTACGCTAAGTCCGAGTTTTTCGTATTCGGCATTTACAATTATCTCCTGAACCATGGTATTCCATGTCTGCTCTTTCAGCATCTCCATGGTATTGGGGTCAAGGGTTTCGGTTTGGGAGTTGAGTTTTTGATTTTCAACTATACGCTCGTACTCTGCCTGAAACACATTGTAAGGAATTTTTTCACCCCTTACTTCGCCTATATCGGTTGTTTGGCGACCAAACCAACCTTTACGGGTTCCAAGTAAATCCGAAATTACAAACAGTGCCAGCGCAATACCAACAAAGCCTACCAATAAGCCTGAACGTTTTCTAATTCTCTCTAAAATTGACATAATTGAACTTTTGTAAGACGGCAAAAATAAGGGGGGAGCACGTCAATTTCAATATCTTTCTTACAAGCTGCCTATATTTGAAGCATTATTTTATGAGTGGACAAAAGAAAGGTAAACTTTTTCTGATTCCCAGTGCATTGGGAGACTATCAGGTTCAACACATGCTGGCTCCATATGTTTTAGAGCAGGTACACCAACTTCGTTTTTTTTTGGTAGAAAGCGAAAAATCAGGGAGAGCTGCTATTAAAAATCTCCAAATTGCTCATCCTCAATCAGCGTTGGAAATACTTTTGGTAAATGAGCATACCAAAAACGTGGAGTATGCAGACTTGCTTAAAGCTATAGATGAGGGAAATGATGTGGGATTAATTTCGGATGCCGGCCTGCCATGCGTGGCCGATCCCGGGAGTGAGGTTGTAGCTTTGGCTCACCAAAAAGGCATTGAAGTGATTCCATTACCCGGCCCCTCATCAGTGATGCTTGCACTAATGGCCTCCGGATTAAACGGGCAGGGTTTTACTTTTCACGGGTATATTCCTATTGAAAAAGCAGCCCGTGTAAAAAAAATCCGTGAAATGGAGCAGGATGCATTGCGAAAAAAACAGACGCAGATTTTTATCGAGACGCCTTACCGGAATAACCAATTGCTTCAGGATTTAATGAAAGGCTGCCAGGCCTCTACCAAACTTTGTGTGGCCGTAAATCTGCTGCAACCCGATCAGCTGATTCGCATGACCACTGTGGCACAATGGAGGCAGGAAACGCACGATTTTCATAAGCAGCCGGCTGTGTTTTTATTGGGTTAGTTTAATAAAATGCAACTTTTGTCTGTCTTAAAACATCACAGGTTTATGATGAGAATAAAAAATAATTTGTCTCTTTTGGTCATGGCAGTAGGTACCATTCCAAGTATGGCGACTTGTGTAAGCATTGGGCCCGTAGATCCGAGGTGTGAGGGGATTCCTTTCCCATTGAAAGCAACGGTTTCCTGCGGGCAAACGATCAGCCAAACATGGTATACATTCGGGGACGGATTCTTTTCTACCCTGAGTGACACCCAAACCATTTACTACCCGGGTCACAATGAAAGAGTCAAGGGAAGTTTTAAGGTAGGATTTAAAGTAGAGTTTACGGGAGGCGCGGAAGATTCCTCATCTGTAACGGGTAAAATCAACTTTATTCCTACTGGAGATTTTAATTGTTTTACAACGGGATGTGAACCTTTTGCCACATCGTTTAATGGAAAATTTTGGGATGCAGACTCAATAATATGGAACTTCGGGGATGGTTTTTCCCGCTTGGGTAGTGAAACAATCGGGCATGTGTATTATGCCCGATCAACCCCATATGATGTGAGTGTGCGTTTAGTATCTCTTTACGGTTGCGATACCGTTTTGGTAAAGCCGGCCTATGTAAAGGTTTATGTTCGTCCCATAGCGGACTTTAATTTAAGTACCCATCAGGTTATTTACCCTTCCAGTCCGGTAGTCATTTTTCAGAATCTATCTGATCTTAGAGGATTGCCTGCCGATTCTGTATCTTTTAAATGGTACCGCAACGGGATACTGGCAGGAACCAATAAACAACCAACATTTGCGTATGCTTTTACTAACGGGCCTAATGGAAAAAATAGTATTTCGTTGGAAATTGAAACAAAAAACGGATGTACCGGAAAGCATATCGATTACCTGATGGTATACGGTACCGGACCATCGACTGGGATTCATTTGCCCGATATTGTTAAACGGGGCTCCTATGAAAAGAATTTATTGGAAATCAGCCGGGAACTAACATCATACCATGAATTCGGTATTCAGGTTTTCAATTTTATGGGTCAGGAAATGCTGCAATTTAATAATGTTGAGGATTTTCCAAAACTACTTTTATTGCCCGATGGAAACTATGTGATTCAGGTAATGCTCTTGGATAAAGAGGGATTCTCAAGCTTACAAAGGGCAAAGTTTTACGTTACCGATTAAAAAAAATTTGCATAGTTAATTTTCTAAAACTATCTTGCCTAACAATTGTTTGGTAGGAGTATGTCAGAAATTACAGGAAGCCGCAAAGAGCAAATTATTGATGCAGCGGCTAAATTATTCAAAGAGAAAGGATATGCTGCAAGCAGCATGCGCGACCTGGCCCAGGTAATGGGAATGGAAGCCTCCAGTTTGTATAGCCATATCAAATCAAAAGAAGAAATACTGGAAAGTATTTGCTTTGGTATGGCCGATAAGTTTTTAACGGCTATCAAAGAGGTAAATGATATTTATTTCAATGCCGAAGAGAAATTGCGAATGGCTATTCGCAATCACGTGCAAATTATTACCTCGCACCCCGACCATTCGGCTATGTTTATTAAAGAATGGCGCGGATTAACCGAACCCAAACTCAGTAAGTTTAAAGAACTGCGCGATAAATACGAGCTTGAGTTTCGGGTGATTTTGCAGGATGGGGAAAATGAAGATGTATTTGACCATGTAGATAAAAAATTTGCTACCCTCACCATCCTCTCAGCCGTTAACTGGATTAACGAATGGTACCATGCCGATGGAGCCATGAATGCCGATGAAATAGCTAAAAAACTAAGCGATTTTATTATTGGGGGGTTGCGCAAAAAATTTGTTACCGATCCCAACTACAAACCTTAACCAACGTTTATTAATTAAAACATCATTTTTATATGTACGGAAACGCTTACATCGATCCGAATGAAAAAGCCAACAGTATTTTGGCCGGAGAAGATCCAGAAAAATTAGCCGAGTTTGAAGCGCGCATAAGCAAAGGGGAAAAAATTGAGCCCAAAGACTGGATGCCCAAAGAGTATCGCAAACAATTAATCCGAATGATTGAGCAGCATGCTCATTCGGAAATTATTGGAGCGTTGCCCGAAGGCACCTGGATTACCCGTGCTCCCGGATTTCAGCGTAAATTAGCCTTGATGGCCAAGGTACAGGATGAAGTGGGGCATGCACAATTGCTCTATAGCGCAGCTGAAACATTAGGCAAAAGCCGTGAAGCAATGATTAATGATTTGATTACGGGTAAATCAAAATACTCTAACGTATTTAACTATCCTGCATTTGAGTGGGCCGATGCCTGCATTATTGCCTGGCTCATTGATGCCGGTGCTATCATTAATCAGGTGGCAAATGCCAAAGGAAGTTACGGACCATACTGCCGTGCATTGGATCGCATTTGTACCGAAGAATCGTTTCACTTAAAATACGGACATGATGCAGTAGTAACATTGGCTACCGGAACTCCGTATCAGCGAAAAATGGTACAGGATGCATTAACCCGCTGGTGGCCTCCTATCATGCATTTCTTTGGGCCAAGTGATAAAATTTCGCAACATACCGAAATACTTATGAAGTGGAAAGTGAAAATGGCTTCGAATGACGACATGCGTCAGCAATACCTGAATATGTATGTTCCAAAAATTTGGGATCTTGGTTTAACACTTCCTGACCCTAACCTGAAAAAAAATGAAGAAACCGGTAAATGGGATTATACCGAACCCGATTGGGAAGAATTTAAACGGGTAATTAATGGTGATGGCCCGTGCAATGCCGAGCGACTGGCGGTACGCAGGAATGCCGAAGAGCGCGGACGCTGGGTGCGCGAAGCTTTAAAAACTGCCGATACAAAATACATCGTACCTTTAGCATAACAGTTCCATGATAAAATCATTAGACCCGCGCATTACCCGCGCTGAAATAGAATTAAATAATTCCATTGCCCCGTTAGAAGAAAATGATCAATGGGAGACCTATGAAGTGTTTCATCAGAAAAAAAGAGGGGACCAGCATATGCACGTAGGAATTGTTCATGCCGCTAATCCGGAAATGGCCCTGCTTTTTGCCAAAGAGCAATATGGCCGCAGGGGACAAAGTGTAAACATCTGGGTTGTAAAAACCCGAGATGTGTACACCACCGATTATGAAGACTCCGATATATTCGATACCGTTCCCGAAAAAATGTTTCGCGAAGCAGGCGGATACAAAGTGATGGAGAAAATTAATAAGTACAAAAAGGAACACAAAATTTAATTACCCTTAACCGTTACCTCAATGAATACACCGGCAATAAAAGAATTATTATATAAAATGGCTGATGATTTACTTATCATCGGTCATCGCCACAGCGAGTGGACAGGACTTGGGCCCATACTGGAAGAAGATATTTCCTTCTCATCCATGGCGCAGGATAAAATAGGCCAGTCGCAGGCATTGTTTCAATTATTACATCAGTTGGGAGAGCCCGATGCCGATACTAATGCATTTACCCGTAATGCCAATCAGTTTTATAACGCTCAGTTTGTTGAATTACCCAATGAAGAATATGATTTCAGCACGGTACGTCATTTTTTGTATGATCATGCCGATCAGCTGCGTTTTGAAATGCTGGCCGGTTCGTCATTCGAACCATTGGCTAAATTAGCCCGCAAAGTGAAAGGCGAATTAAAGTACCATGTATTTCATGCCAATACCTGGATGGTAAAATTAGCACAGGGAACTGAAGAGAGCAAAGCACGTATGCAATCTGCCCTCAACCATGCCTGGAATTATGCCCTGGGAATGTTTGAAGAAAGTAAGTTTGAAAAAGAACTGATAGCAAACAAGGTGTTTGAAGGCGAATCAGTCTTAAAAACAAAATGGATACAGGCGGTTACTCCCATTATTGAAAAAGCAGGATTAAAACTGCCGGCAGAGAAAGAATGGACCCCTATTTACGGGGGCCGCAAAAATTTTCATACCGAACACCTCGAACCACTGGTGAAGGAAATGGGTGAAGTGTTCAGGGTTGAGCCCACCTCCCAATGGTAACCCCGATGCGATCTTAATTTTGTGAAGAGATGCTGACTGAAAAAGAGGTTTGGGAAAAATTAGAAGTGGTAAAAGACCCCGAGATACCAACGCTGAGCATGGTAGATATGGGTATTATTACCAAAGTGGAAGTAAGGGACGACCAAAGCGTAGCCATTGAAATGACGCCAACTTTTGTGGGCTGCCCCGCTATAAAAATGATGGAGCAAATGGTGTACGACTGTTTAACAGAAGCCGGAATAAAAAAAGTTTCAGTTACCACCAATCTCGATGTGCCGTGGAACAGCAATAAAATTACCGACCGCGGGTTGCTGTGTTTAAAAAAACACGGACTGGCACCACCGCCCAAACATGAGGGCGAAATTACTCAGGAATTACTGGAGCACGTAGCCTGCCCGTTTTGCGGAAGTAAAAACACCGAAACCAAATCTCCTTTTGGCCCTACACTGTGCCGCAGCCTGCATTACTGCCACAACTGCCTGCAGGCGTTTGAGCAGTTTAAGCCGGTGGTATAAACATCCGTGCATATTTTTTTATAAAGCCTTTCCGCTCAACTCCCGATGTTTGGGGTATAATGCACAGGCTCTCCTTCATTTTTTTATTTGGTATGTTTGTCATGGTGTCCTGCAAAGGTCCATCAAAAAAGAGCGGAGTCACCTCATCGGCCCAGCGGAAAACATATGCGGCTCTTTCAGAAAAGTTGGGCATTGTGGTGGATGACCACAGCAATTTAAAACTGCTGGAGGTGGTGGCAAGCTGGCTGGGTGTTCCGTATAAGGATAATGCCAGTAGCAAGGAAGGTACCGATTGCTCGGGATTTGTGCAGGCCGTTTACAAAGAAGTATATGGTAAAACCATTAGCCGCAATACGCAGGGCATGCTCAAAGACGTGAAAAAAGTAGAACGCACTCAATTGAAAGAAGGCGATTTGGTTTTCTTTTCGATACAAAGCAAAAAAGTGAGCCACGTGGGCATCTACCTTAAGGATAATAAATTTGTGCACGCCTCTACCAAAAAGGGGGTGATGGTAAACGACCTGAACGAACCGTACTACGCCAATACCTTTACCATGGGTGGGCGTTATCCATAGGAGCGACAGCGTTTGATAAAATTAAAACATAACACCAAGCCGGGGATGAAAAACAAACACATCCCTATTTGGTTTGTAGGCTTTAAAGTAGTAGGGTGAATTAGGGTTCATTTTTGATTTCTCAAAGTAGTAGGTATATCCTGCACTTCCCCCAAAATATAATCGGTTTTTTAAAACAAAATCTATACTTCCTGTACTACCCAAGCCTATGCTGTTGTAATCACACATACAGGTGTAAATTACATCGTGGTAATCATTCTCGGCTAAATATACCCATTCCGTTCCCCATCTGTAAGAAATCCCGGGAGATAGGGAATATTTCAACTCTGTAAATTGGTTTAAGTTTCTAAAAAAACTACGGCCAATAGAAATTGTTACATCGTTAACAGACCGTATCCAGATATCTCCTTTTTGGAAGGGTATATAAGATTCCGCAAAGGAATAATTGGAAAGCCCCAAGTCAATTTGTTTGTGAATAATCCTAGAATATTTTATGTATGAAGGCATCCATGAGGGGAGAGTCATTACGGGTATCCAGTCTAGCCCACCCTCTTTGTAAAAAGCCATTGGATGCTTATCAAAAAACCAAGCCGCACTATAACCAATTTCTATAGCATTCTTAGGTTGCTTTTTATGTTCAGTACTATCCGATAGGGTAGCAGAAAATGAATCTGAATAAATGATACCAACGCACAAAAGCAGCAGCCATTTCATTGCTTTATAAATTTAAAAGTCCAATTCAATTGCTCGGCAACTACTCGCAAATGAAATTATTTGAAGAATTTTCTATGCGCCTTACCATATATGCTATAAATATTAGTTAGTCTTCTTTCACAAGAATAGGCAGCAGCCCGTGTAATAAAATTTTTCAATTGTGCTTTTCGATTAATATAGCTGCAAGTTATTAAATTGGTAACAGATTACAATCTCAAACTCCAATGTTTAATATAACTAACCGCAAAATCTGGCGCACGAGCCAGTATTCTTTTTAAAACCACAAGGGTTCAACAATTCGAAGTACAAATAAATTACCCTTAAGGGTAATTTGCTCATTTTAATGAACTAATTATTTGCTTTTACCAAATTTTATACGTTAGCTTTGTTATATAATAACTAACTGTTATGAAAAAGAAAATACTTGTTTTTTGGGTTTGCATTTCTTTCTTATCTCTTTTAAACGGATGCTCCCTTTTTGAACCCGATGACGCTTGGATAAAGCCCCTGCCCCCTTCCAATACCCTGCCGCCCGCCACGCAGGTAGGTGCCAATACTTTTGGTTGCAAAGTGAATGGAGAGGTGTGGTTGCCTATAACCGCTTGGGTAGATTATGAGGGAGGTACATTGTTGGTTACAACGGAAAAAAAATTGGGTAATACATCAAGTGTTAAACTATTTCTTAAAAATATTTATAACCAAGGGGTATTCTATATTGGTGATAGCACCATAAATTTTACAAGATCTACATATGTATTTAATAATAAATTTTATCTCACCGATAGTATATACACCGGCCAACTAAACATTACCCGTTTCGATACTATTAACTCTATACTTTCGGGCACTTTTTGGTTTGATGCACGCGATAAAACTACCGGAGAAGTAGTGCATATTACCGAAGGCCGGTTTGATAATAAATATAATTAAACACAATTAATACCTTAGTAAATTTAAACCTATTTTTATGAAAAAACTTTTATTTTTATGTGCCATTATCGCTTTTGTTCCAAAAGGATATGCCCAGCTTGACAGTCTTTCATTTGAGTCCGATAGTATTTATGTTGATTCATTGCCTGGTCTCAATTTTAATGATATGGCCGATTCGGTATTTAAACACGTAAGCCTTGATTCATTAAAAACCAATTATTTTTTAGACAAAGCACTTATCACTGCCTCTCCCGCCATTTTTGATGGTTCCCTTAGCGACAGCAATCAGGTTGATCATTTTTTGTGGCGAAGGCTTTATGGAACTCTTGCCAGAGCAATGGTAGATACTCTTACCGATACCATTCCGCGGCTTGATTCAATTTTATCTTTTGCAAAAACAATAGAACAAAACGGCCAAATACCGTTGATGATACTTGATATGAACTACGATAAACTACGGGACGATGCCATTGCCGAGGGGTTGATTGAAATACAAGGAAGTGAACTGTGGGATGTAAATGCACGAGCCGATGATCCTTTTGAAACTGAAAATATGTTTGCCGCCACCACCGCAGCTTTTTACAGTGATACCAATGTAGTGCAATTTGTATTGCCAACGGAACTTTTTATAAGCAACAGAGGTAAAACCATTGATTTTATAAGGGTAAACTTTGATGATGGGCAGGGGTGGAACACTATTGCCCTGAACGTGGTAGAGGTAATAACCTATGATAGCCCGGGTACCAAAGAAATAGTGTACGAGGTGCATTATACCGATAATACCGAGCGCACAGGGCACAGTTTTTTTAAAGTAGATATGCCCAATTTTTTTTCATCTGATATTTATTTGCGTAAACCATTTATTGCTTCAAAAAATTATGGAAGTGCAGTAGGAGCAGCAAGGGTAACGGTATCTTTGGGTTGCGGCAACACCAAAATTACTAAACCTCTTATTGTAATTGAAGGTTTTGATCCACCCCAAAACCGACTATTGGGAATAGGCAATTGGGGATATTATAATTTTCTAAGTTTACTTGCCGACAACCCAACTTTATATTCTGATATAGAACAGGAGGGCTATGATCTGATTTTTGTTGATTTTATTAACGGAGCCGATTATATGCAGGCCAATGCCTTTGTGGTTGAGGATATAATAAGGTGGGTAAACACCAAAAAAAGCGAGGCCGGAAGCACTAACAAAAACATGATTTTGGGACTAAGCATGGGCGGGGTAATAGGCCGCTACGCGTTAGTGGATATGGAAGAGAATAGCGAGAACCACGATTGTGCCCAACTGCTTACCTTTGATAGCCCCCACCGAGGAGCCAATATTCCACTTGGAGTTCAAGCAGCTATGGCGCATTTAAGGTACTCTCCTTTTATTCATAGCAAAATAGGAAGAAATCAGATTGTACCATTTGAAGAGATTAACCAAATTCATCTGGCATATTCAATTTTAGAAAATCCGGCTACGCGACAATTACTCATTCATCAGCTTAATACCGGAGCTTCGTTGTATCAGCCTTTTTTCTATGAGTTAGAACATTTAAACAATAACCGGGGCTTTCCAAATCAATGTCCCACTAAGGCAATTGTTAATGGGTCTGACGATGCACAGCCTCAGCCATTCTTGGCAAATGCAAAACTAATTGAAATGCGAGGTACTCTTTCGAGTTTTATTCCTAAAAATCAGGCTATACTCTTAAGTATATTTACCGGCACAAGCGTAAATATTGATATAGATGTGTATGCAGTACCCGACCAAACAATGGGAACCAGAACTATTTATAAGGCTAAGTTTCGATACAATATTTCTTTCTTCAAATTTATAAAGGAAACAAATGAGAAAAGGGTTAGTGGTACTTTACCAATAGATAATGCACCTGGTGGAACTCAAGACCTGATAGCATCAGCAAATATTCCCAATTCATTTACTGGCTTAACTATTCTTAATAGCGCCTTTTGCTTTGTGCCAACCATAAGTTCGGCTTCGGTTAAAGGCGCAAATCAGGCTAATTTGTTATACAACCTTCAGTCAAATAATGCTCTTGGTACAGGCCAGTTGGATATAGATGATTACGAAGCCTCGGGCGGAACTCTTAATAATGAACCTCATTTATCACTTACGGCAACTAATGAGCGAATAATTAGAGAGAATTTAATTGATTATTTCCAAGCGGCTCCACCAAATTCACTTAGCGGTAAAACATACAACTATGGTGGAAATACAACGGATAGAATTCATAACGTAACAATTGGTTCAGGCGAAGCAATTAAGATTAATCAGGACGAAGCCGTTGGTTTATCTGTATCTACTGCCCCTCATCCTGTTCAAGGTTCAACGTTCAGCGTTTATACCTATGGTGTAAATTGTTTTGGCTCCACATATATCAATGTGCAGAGTGGTGGTGAATTGATTATAGGAGACGAGCAGGTGAGTAATAAAGGTAATTTATTTGTTACTAATGGCTCAGTTCTTTCAGTAAGCACGGGTGGGACTTTAAGGATTGAAAACAATTCTAAGGTTGTAATTGAACCCGGGGCCTACTTGAATATAGATGGTAATCCAACCATTGAGTTAACTGGTCCTAACAGCGTTTTAGAGATACAAGGAACATTAAATCTTGCTGCAAATTCTGATTTTACAATTACAGGCGATGGTTTTATCCGTTTTACTTTACCTGACAATGTAACAGCCCAGTCCATTCCAATCACAGCCCAAAACAATAACTGTACTTTTGTGCTCTCTACCAATAGCCAAACCAACAAAGTGATGGAAGTCGGTAAAGGTTGGGTAACTCCTTCATCAAATTTGGCTCTGTTTAAAATTTATAAAGGCACAGTTGAATTAGGCACAGATGCCTACCTTAATCTTGGCTGCAAAACAGAATTAAACAATACCACTATTACCTCTACCGGTGCCAATGGCTATATACACAATGGAGTGAAGTTGGGGAATCAAAATGTTAACGATATTACCATCAGGTATTGTAATTTTTTTAAGGCCAAAACAGGTATTTGGTGGGGCAGCACAGGGTCGGGTACATTAACCATTTTGGGAACCCAATTTGATGGATGTGATAAAGGATTGCACACCGTTGGAAATGGAGTGGATTTACAAAACGTGCGTTTTGAAAATTGCTATTCGGCAGGTTGGATGGCTGAAAGCATGGGCAGTTTAAGCGATTTTAAAGGCTATGTGCAATATTGCGATAATGGAATTGTATATTCGGGATCATCAGGTGCCGATTTGTTTATTGACGGTTCTCAGTTCAATTCAAATACATTTGGGATAATAGCAGATGGTGATTTTACTATTTCCTCAAAGTGTTCAAAATATGAAGCAAACACAAGTGCTTTTATCCTGTCAGATGGATTAACCCTGAATTTAAGCACTGCACAAACGGTTACCAGAATTGGAACAGGTTTATCATCTAATCAGGATGTGGGAGGCAATAATAAGTTTATAAATACCGGTAGCGAAGTGGTGTATGCCACCGATATGGATGATATTCTGCTTGACGCAGGATATAATAGTTTACTTACACAGGTACTCCGGGTAATATACTCTTCGGGTCACTGGCTAACTCATTTTATTCGAATAGCAATAATCATCTTGATGTAACCGACAATTACTGGAGTTTATATGCCTGGGTTGGTACTCCCAATCCTGCGTTAACACTCATTAATTATCCGGTAGGTTCAAATATTGAACTTGAATACAGCGCAAACAACAATGATATTGCTTTTGATTATTCGCCTCAACTAACATCATCTCCAAGCAATTGTTCTCCATGGACAGGAGAGATTGAGGAAGGAGGCGGGGAACCTGAGGGACTGCGACAAGGTGGAGAAACGGGAGTTAAGAGCGTAGCAGATTTAACAAATCATTTTTCTGTTTATCCAAATCCGGCAAACAATATATTGAATTTGCGTGTAAGCGATAAAAACCATCCCGATTATAAGTTAAAGTTAATTGATATATCGGGCCGGGTGATAGAACCCCCTATTATCAGTCAAAATGGGTCGGGATTTGGGTTTGATATTTCAGGGCTGGTACCCGGACTTTACCAGTGCATTGTGGAGCAGAATGGAGAAATGGTATATAAAAACAAACTTTTAATAATGCGATAACCTTTTTTCGGTTTAGAATCAGAAAATGCCATCTAAATGATGGCATTTTCTATTACCTGCAATGTGGTTTCAATGATTTTATAAAACAGTCTATACTTTTATGTTATTCTGCAAAATTGCTTTTTATTGAATAGGCTAATCTAACCAAGATCACCCCCGGCAGTTTGGCGTTTGTAATCCGACTTCCTAAACAAAGAATAGTTGCGTTTGTCGTTTTACTAAATGATTACTTCTTTCATTAGTCATCCGTTAAAATCAAAGAGTTTTATCTTTAGTGGCAGGTTTTTCGGCTAAACTCATCTCAAATATAGCATATTCCGTCATTTAAAGGGTATAGGTTAGGAAACTAAATTATTTGTACTTTTGCCCTGATGCAGATCAATAAACTTTCTATTGTGATACCGGCTTACAACGAAGGCCGAACCATACACTTTATACTGGATAAGGTGAAAGCCGTGAACCTGATGAACGGCATTCAGAAGGAAGTGATTATAGTCAACGACTTCTCAACGGACAATACCGAAGAGGCGGTGCTGGCTTATCAGCAGGCGAATCCAGATTTGCCCATCAGTTATTATAAACACGAGTACAATCAGGGAAAAGGAGCTGCCCTGCATACCGGCATAAAAAAAGCCACCGGAGAGTACCTCATTATTCAGGATGCCGATTTGGAATACGACCCCAACGAGTACAACCTGCTGCTGCAACCCGTGGTGGATGGGTTTGCCGATGTGGTGTACGGTTCCAGGTTTACAGGTGGAAAACCCCATCGTATCCTGTTTTTCTGGCATACCATAGGCAATAGAATGCTCACCTTTGCCAGCAATATGTTTTCTAATTTGAACCTTACCGATATGGAAACCTGCTACAAATTGTTCCGTACCGACATGATTCAAAAAATTGAGTTAAAAGAAAAACGTTTTGGTTTTGAACCTGAAGTAACTCAGAAAATATCACGGGTAAAAGGTATACGCATTTACGAAGTAGGCATTTCGTATTACGGTCGTACCTACGAGGAAGGGAAAAAAATAGGTATGAAGGATGCCTTCCGCGCCCTGTATTGCATCATTAAATACAGTCTATTCGGATAGACGTGCAGCCTTTTGTGTGGGTTTGTTTACTCATCAGTAAGTCGCAATTGTATTATTTTCGTCCGTTAAAAAAACAGAAGCATTGGGAGTAGAGGTTAACAATCTGGTAAAAATGTACGGTGCGCAGCGGGCTGTTGACGGTATTACTTTCTCGGCTCGTCCGGGAGATATTCTGGGTTTTCTGGGCCCTAATGGTGCCGGTAAATCCACCACCATGAAAATTATTACCTGCTATCTTCCGCAAACTGAAGGCGAGGTAAAGGTATGCGGCTACGATGTGATCAATCAAAGTCTGGAGGTAAAAAAATGCATTGGGTATTTGCCCGAGCATAACCCCCTGTACCTTGACATGTATGTGAAGGAGTACCTCGAGTTTGTAGCCGGAGTTCATTGCCTGGGTGCACACACTGCAAAAGCAGTTGATGCTATGATTGAGCGTACCGGACTTACCCGCGAATACAAAAAACGCATCGGAGAATTATCAAAAGGATACAGGCAGCGGGTGGGCCTTGCGCAGGCCATGATTCATGATCCGCAGGTGTTGATATTGGATGAACCCACATCGGGACTCGACCCTAATCAGATTACCGAAATACGCGATTTGATCCGGGAAATAGGGAAAAGCAAAACTGTTATTCTCTCCACGCATATAATGCAGGAGGTAAAAGCCCTGTGCAACCGGGTGGTGATTATTAACAAAGGAAAACTGGTAGCTGATGAAACACCTGAAAACCTTCAGCACGATGTCGGAAACCAACTGGTGTTTGTAGCCGAATTTAAAGGAGAATTTTCGCCTAAAAACCTGCACACCATAATGGGAGTGGAGAAAACGGTTTCGCTGGGGCAAAACAAGTTTCGCATTACGGCCAGTCGAGATATTCGGGAAGATTTATTTGGGTTTGCCGTAAATAATAAGTTAGTGCTGTTGTCTGTATCAATGGAAGACCAGTCGCTGGAGGATGTATTCAGAAAACTGACAAGCTGATATGCTGAGTGTACTTAAAAAAGAAATAAACGGATTTTTGAGCTCGCTCATAGCCTATATCGTTATGGCCGTGTTTCTTATTGCCATTGGCTTATTTATGTGGGTGGTGCCCGATATGAATGTGTTTGATAACGGATACGCTAACCTTGATACCCTTTTTTCTATGGGTCCGTGGGTTTTTATGTTTCTGGTTTCGGCTATAACCATGCGTTTTTTCTCGGAAGAAAAACGCAGCGGAACCATTGAGCTTTTAACAACTAAACCGCTTACCGACTGGGATATTATATTGGGAAAATATTTTGCCGGAGTATTTCTGGTGCTGTTTTCCATTGTGCCCACTTTTTTGTATTACTACACCATTTACGAGTTAGGCGCTCCGCAGGGAAATATGGATATAGGCGCCACCTGGGGCTCATACCTCGGTTTGTTTATGCTCGCCTCCTGTTTTGTTTCCGTGGGTATTTTTTCATCAGCCATAACGTCAAACCAGATTGTTTCATTTATCCTCTCCATGTTTTTGTGTTTTTTCTTTTTCATTGTGTTTGATTTATTCAGCGATTTTAAACTGCTCGGTTCGTTCGACAGTGTGATCCAATACCTCAGCATCAATACGCATTACGATTCCATCAGTCGCGGGGTGCTCGACTCGCGCGATGTGGTGTATTTTATAAGTTTCAATATGGCATTTCTTTGGTTTACCCGTATAAGTTTTGCAAGTAGAAAATGGTAAGTAGGCACACACAAAAATATTCTTCGTACATCAGGCTGCTGTTGGTACTGGGCATTATTATACTTGCCAATATACTTTCGGAAATGTGGTTTTTCCGACTGGATATGACTAAGGAGAAACGTTACACACTTTCCAAAGCATCCACCGGGCTGGCCGCAAAATTAGATGATGTATTGTACATAAAAGTGTATCTGGAAGGGGATTTTCCTGCCGGATTTAAACGCCTGCGCAATGCCACCCGTGAGTTGCTGGATGAATACCGCATTGCATCCAATAGTAAAATAGAATATGAGTTTATTGATCCGTTTGACGGAAAAGATAAAAAGCAGATAAGTGAAATTATTGAACAATTAGGAACGCAGGGATTGTTTCCTACCAATGTACAGGTAAAACAGGATGACGAACTCTCGCAAAAAATTGTGATACCGGGTGCACTGTTTTCGTATAAGGGAAAAGAGTACCCGCTCAATTTGCTAAAAGGCCAGTTTGGTAAAGGAGGCGAGGAAACCATTAATGAATCAATTGAATTATTAGAATACCAGATATCGAATGTGCTGCGCAAATGCACAGTGCAGAAGAAAAAGAAAATCGCTTTTCTGGTGGGCAACGGGGAACTGAAAAGTATTCAGGTGGCCGATTTCGGGAGAGAACTTAGTGAGTTTTATGAACTGGCCCGCCTGGATATTCATAAAAATCCCCCTCAAAGGTTTAATGAGTTTGACGGGCTGGTAATTGCTAAACCTGACTCTGCTTTTAGCGAATACGATAAATTTAAAATTGACCAGTACATCATGCATGGTGGTAAGGTGATCTGGATGCTTGATATGCTTTTTGCCGATATGGACAGCGCGCGCAACGCAGCCGGAGAATTTATGGCTTACAACTACGATTTAAATCTGGATGATATTCCATTCAGATACGGGGTGCGTGTAAACCCGGTATTGGTGCAGGATTTACAATGCAACCGCATTCCTATTATGTCGGGGTATGCCGGTGGACAGCAACAAACCAAATTATTGCCCTGGCTTTATTATCCCATATTGGGTAGCAGTACCGATCATCCCATTGTAAAAAATCTGGATTATGTGTGGAGCCAGTTTTGCAACACCATTGATACACTGCCTACCAAAAACATTCGCAAAACCGTTTTACTGCACACCTCCGATTATACCCGGGTGGTGGGAGCTCCGGCCCGTGTAAACATCAACATGACCCGGCTGCAACCAAATCCAATGGGTTTCACCCAGCGCAGGCTTCCGGTAGCCGTATTACTGGAAGGCGATTTTACATCGGTGTTTAAAGACCGCGTGCGCAGCGTTACCGATTCCTCATTTGCGCAACTTAATTTCTCTCCATCGGTAAGCAATAATAAAATGATTGTAATTGCTGACGGAGATATTGCCCGCAACCATGTGAGCAAAAGCGGAGATATTTATCCGCTTGGCTTTGATAAATATACCAACCAGAACTTTGGCAACAAGAACTTTATGGTAAATTGTGTTGACTACCTGTGTGACGACTCGGGCCTGATAGAAGTGCGCATGAAAGAAATTAAGCTGCGGTTGCTTGACCGCACCCGTATGAAAGAAGAAAAACTGCAATGGCAGTTGTTCAACATGTTATTTCCGGTTGTGCTTATTGTGCTGTTTGGAATAATGAATACCTGGTCGCGTAAACGCAAATATGCCCGATGATGAAAAAGAATCTTGCTTACCTTGTTTTGTTTCTGCTGCTCACAGTTGCTGTTATGTGGATGATGCGCAATGGCGGCCTCTCCACCCTTAAATCCGATTTGAAAAATTTTGCGCTGGCCGATACGGGCATAGTGACCAAAATAATTCTGACTGACAAAGAAGGAAACAAAGTAACGTTGGAACGCAAAGCCATTAACAGGTGGCATGTAAATAACAAATACGAGGTAAATCAGGTAAAGATGAATACCCTGCTCGAAACCATGAAAACGGTGGAGGTAAAAAGTCCGGTGCCGGCAAAGGACGAGAGCAGTGTGGTGATTGATTTGGCCACACGCCACACATTTGTGCAGGTGTATAAGGGCGATGATATGATAAAATCGTATTTTGTGGGTGTTCAAACCACCGACCAACTGGGTACCTACATGCTCATGGAAAATTCAAAGTCTCCTTTTATCACCCATATTCCCGGATTTAACGGATACCTTACCGTAAGGTATTTTACCAAAGAACTCGACTGGAAAACCCGCAAAGTATTTGACAGCAAAACGGAAGATTTGGAATTCATCAGTGTCACTTATCCTGCAAATGCGGAAGAATCTTTTGTGGTTTCAAATGATGGGGGTAAACTCACCGTGGTGCCACAGGCGGTAAAACATGTATCGGGCCCCGTTAATAATCAGTTTCTAAGTTATTATGCTGCTTCGTTCCGCAGTATAATGTACGAGGGATACGACCAGGCTTTTGATTCCCGCAAAGCCGACTCGGTAGCAGCGCTTACTCCATATTGCATTATGGTAGTGAAAAACAAAAGCGGAGAAAAAAACACCTTGCGTATTTTTTATAAAGGCATTGATGAGCGCACCATGCAGCAGTTTGATGAAAAAACTAAACAACCACTTTCCGTAGACCCTGAAAGGTATTTTGCCCTGCTCAATAACGAAAAAAATCTGGTGATCATTCAGCAATATGTTTTCGGGAACCTGTTGCGCTTCTACAGCGATTTTCTGGTAAAACAAAACCCGCAGGTAGGCATCACTCAACCGTAACTTATTCCCCATGCTCTCGCAAGTTTATGACTTTTGACAAGAAATAACTGAAGTTCTTTTGTCCCGACTCATTCGGGGTGTAACTTCAGCAACCGAAGATTATATTGGTAAAAACAGGCTGCTAAAAATTGAATGGTTATATTAAATTTGAATGATTGGTTTGAACAAGTAACCGTATCTATATGCAATCTTGAATTTACTATGTTTCACAGGTTACACTCCGAATACGTTGGGACAAGAACCTGCGAGAACGATGGCATTCTAAAATGAAAAAAGAAATACAGGACTACAACAACCGGCTTAAAGCAGCAGGTAAAGAAATTTGCGACCTGCTTGCGGTCACGATCTGCAACGAACTTCCGGAGGCTGAAAACAAAATATGGCATGCCCATCCGGTATGGTTTTTAGACGGGAATCCGGTTGTGGGTTACAGCAGCGTGAAGAGTGGAATTAAACTGATGTTTTGGAGTGGTGCTGACTTTGACGAAGAAAAACTAAAGGCCGGAACCGGTAAATTTAAGGATGCCTCGGTGATTTATGATTTAATGACGGAGGTAAATCTTACAGAGGTAAAAAGATGGTTAAAAAAATCGAAAGAAATACAATGGGACTATAAAAACGTGGTGAAACGAAAAGGAAAGTTAGAACGGCTTAAATAAGATGAAAACAACACCGGAACATAATGAGCGGATAGCTCAAATGAAATTTGCCTCGGTTTACCCGCATTATGTGGCAAAGGTAGAGCGAAAAGGGAAAACAAAAGAGGAGTTGCATGTGGTTATAGAATGGCTCACCGGTTACAATAGTGAAAAATTGAAGAAACTTATTAAAGAGAACGTAACATTTGAAACTTTTTTTGCTAAAGCAAATTTGAATCCCAATGCCAGCAAGATTAAAGGAATGATATGTGGCTACCGGATTGAAGAAATCGAAAATACACTTACTAAACAAGTGAGGTATATGGATAAACTGGTGGATGAACTGGCCGCGGGCAAAAAAATGGAGAAAATATTGAGAAAAGAGTAGGTGCTGATATATTCGCGTTACATTCCGGTTTATAGGAAGAAGACGCAGGTTGGATAGCACTTGGTTGCTGAAGTTATATTCTTCAATCACGAGAAAAAAACTTTTACAGTAAAGGTGGTGGTTGAAAATCCTTCTCCATTGCCGTTGGGTACCGGTGCAAGGAAAGTAAAACCACGGAAAAAGTAAGAATAGTTAGTAATGACCACAGAATATACCGAAACACTTTGGGCGGATCACCTCAGAGGCTTTGCAACCTTAGCTGTAATCATACTGCATATTTCAGCTGCACCGGTGCTGTATCCCTATGCAGAAATTACCCCCGCCAACTGGTGGACCGGTAATATTTATGATGGTGCCGTACGTTTTTGTGTGCCTGTTTTTTTAATGCTTAGCGGAGCATTGATTTTACCCAAAATCTACACGCTGCAAACGTTTCTTAAAAAGAGATTTTCACGCATCATGCTTCCTTTCCTCTTCTGGAGTTTGCTTTATATTGCTTATGATCTTTATTTAAAATGGGAAAATAATGAATCCCTTGACGCTACCGAGATAAGCACTTTTACTTTTCGCCAATTGAAAAGTGGTGCATCAAGTCATTTATGGTATATCTATATGCTTATTGGAATTTATCTGGTTTTTCCTGTAATCAGTAAATGGATTGCCCACAGTACCCATAAGGAGATCTGGTACTACATTATTGTATGGATTTTTGGCATACTATGCGGATTGCCCTTGTTGCACGAAATAAAAACAAATATCAGTCTCGTTTACTTTTCAGGTTTTCTGGGTTATCCTATTTTAGGCTATCTGCTGGCAAGCTTCAAGCCAAGCAAAAAAATAAAACAATACGCATTGCTGATTTTTGTAGTCGGAACTTTGATCACGATTTTCGGCACATACTTTCAGACAGAACAAGACAAACAATTTTACGATGGGCTTTATTCCTATTTGAGTCCCAATGTAATTTTAGCTTCTTCCGGTATATTTTTATTGTTTAGGCATAGTCACTTTCAAAATCCAGCGCTTATCAGGGCAGCAAAAGTCATCAGTAAATACAGCTACGGAATTTATTTATCACATGTGTTGTTCATTAGTCTGCTGGGCAGGCTTGGCATTTTGTGGAATATGATAAACCCGGTTTTGGGCATCCCACTTACCGCATTTTTTTGCCTCACTATTTCATTGCTTGTTACATTTCTCATTAGTAAAATCCCTTTTGGCAAATACATTTCAGGGTAAAAGTCTGAACATTCCATCAAACCCGGTTCCAGAAGGCTATTACTTGAGTAACCTTCCTATGTCTTGGAATTACAATCTACAGGATGTTATCCCAAACGATACTGAGAAAGCCCCACCTTTCTGGTAAGGTTTGTTTTTACTTGTAGTCTCGCCCAGAATCGAACTGGGATCAAATGTTTAGGAAACATCTATTCTATCCGTTGAACTACGAGACCAAAAAAAAGAACTATACTTTACTAATTCCCGCCCAGAATAGAACTGGGATCAACCCCGCATGTGCGGGACTATTCTATCCGTTCCTCCAATCAAAGGGAGGCAGGGAACTACGAGACCAAATGCCCCGCAAAAATACACCAATGGCGGGGGAAATAAAAATGAGGGCTAATACTCTAAATCACAAGGGAAATATGCAAATTTGAGGAATTAATACAAAAGGTTGTTTATGAAATATACGCTTTGGGTACTGCTGCTTACCACCGTTTTTGTTGCGGCACAGGCTCAGGAAACGCCACAAAAAAAGAAATCGAAACCAACTTCGGCCGATACGGTAAAAGAATATAAAACTTTTCCTTACTGGATTACCATGATGGACGATACCGCAGCCAATTATTTTGAGGTATGCAAAGCTTTTTATGCTTATTGGGAAGGGAAAATAAAACCGGTGCGCGAGGACAATGAAGCACATAATATTTTTTCGGATGGGGAGGAAGACAGCGAAGAAATACTCCCTTCGGAATATACCTACGAATACAAACGCTTTAAATTCTGGGAGCGTTATTACCGCGATTTGCATGATGAAAACGGAATCATCTTTTCGGCCGACCGCATCATTGAAGAATGGCGCAAAAAAACAGAAGCCGAAAGAAAGGAGGGCGCACGATGAAAAGAATATTGTTTTTTGTGACTTTTGTTGGAGCTTGCTTCACTGCCTTAGGACAAAACCTCGATAACTGGACGCAACTGGGGATGGTAAAATTTCCGGATAACCCCAGTGTTCAAACTACGGGCATGGGACGGGTAAGTGAGCTGGTGTATCACCATGCCGATTCCAATACCCTGTTTGCTGTTTCTGCCTCCGGAGGATTATGGAAAAGCAGCAATGAAGCCCAAACATGGAAATCGTTAACGGATAAATTGCCACGTACGGCCTGTGCATCGGTATGTATTAACAAATGGAATGCGAATACTATCTATCTGGGAACAGGTGATGCCAATTACAACAGCACCGGAATGGGCGTTTGGAAAAGTACTGACGGAGGTAAAATCTGGTTTCAGTCAAACAGCGGAATGGGAAATAAACTGGTGTCGAAAATGCTGATGCATCCAACCGATTCAAATGTGCTGATTGCCGCTTGTTCCGATGGAATTTATAAATCATATAATGCAGGAAGTACATGGACGAAAAAAACAACTGTTACAGCCAGCTACCGTGATTTGGTGATAAAGGCACGTAGCGGAACTCAAATATTGTACGCTGCTACCGATGGAAATTTTTACCGCTCGTACGATATGGGCGAAAACTGGATTTCGTCAAACATCTATTCCGGATTAACTCCTGCAGGAATCAAAATAGGAGTTAGTCCTGCCGATTCGCAGGTGCTGTATTGCGTGGTTTGGAAAAGCACCGGCAATCGTTTTGGCGGATTATATAAATCGGTTGATGACGGCAATTCATTTACTCTGCAATCCGACACCCCGAATATTTTAGGATACAGCAGCGATGGTTCATCGGCAGATGGGCAGGGAGCCTATAATTTATGTATTGCCGTTGACCCAACTAATATCAACACCATTTATGTGGGTGCCATTTGTATCTGGAAATCTACTACCGGAGGTGCAACCTGGACATTAAAATCCCCTTGGGCCTACGGAGTTCATGCCGATAAACATTGTCTGGTGTTTTCTCCATTCAACCCCAATAAATTAATCATTACACATGATGGCGGATTGGACCGAACGGTGAATGGCGGCAATACCTGGACTACTCTGAGTGATGGACTGAGTGCATCGGAGTTTTATAAAATGGGACAGAGTATACTGCGAAAAGAAATTGTGATAGGCGGACTTCAGGATAACGGATTAAATATTTACCGCAATGGAACTTTTGCAACCATAAAAGGGGGAGACTGGACGGGAGATTTTGTATTTGATTACCGAGACACCAATATGTTATATTTTAACGGGGGAAACAGGAGGTTTGTAACCGGAGGCGAAGAGAGCATTAACGGGAGTGGTATTTATGCACTGAATGCCATTGATACCAATATGATGTTTTATGCCACTACTGAAGTGTACCGAACCGTGAATCTTAAAACCACCCCATCAACCAATGTTTCGTGGACACAGGTAAGCAATAGCCTTGGCGGAACCAATACACCTACCATCACCACTATGGCTCATTCGTCAGCAGGTGCTTGTTTGTACGTGGGGCGAAACGATGGTTCTTTGTTCCGTTCCGATAATATAGCTAATAGCACGCCTACCTTCACTCAGCTCACCAAACCATCGGGAAATATCAGCCAGATTATCGTACACCAGCGCGATGGTAATTTTGTGATGATTGTAATAGGGACTAAAATTTATCGCTCGTCCAATAAAGGACAAACCTGGACTGATATCAGCATGAACCTTCCTTCGCTTAATTTGGTGAAAGTGCTTGTAGATGAATACACGGCCGACACAGTAATCTATGCCGCCAATGCATTAGGAGTTTTTTACACCAAAAGGTATTTACCATACTGGAGTTCGTTTTCGGCATCCATGCCTACCATTGCTCCGATTTCTGATTTGGAAATTTACCGTGATACCATCAATAGCCGGTTGCGCATGAGCACTTACGGACGGGGTATATGGCAAAGCGATTTATTTAATCAGGTAAGTGCTAAACCCACTGCTGATTTTGCCTTTTATCCTTCATCGGCCAGCTGCAGCCCGTATTATTTTCTCAATGATGGTTCAATCGGAACACCAACCAGCCGTAAATGGAGCATTACCCCTGCTACAGGCTGGAGTTTTATCAATGGTTCTGATTCTTCCCACAGAGTAGCCGAAATAAAATTCAACTCAACCGGAAATTACCTGATCTCGTTAACGGTTACCAACGCATTAGGTACATCGGTTAAAAGTATGCCGGTAGTTATTTCTGCACTAAGTACTGCGGCATCCTGTGTACCCTCTACTACTAATTTGGGAGGGTACACCATCGGAATTTATAGATTTGAAATGAATACCATTGATAAAAGTTCGGGGTACTCGGTAAATGCTAATCCAAATATTGAAGATTATACGTGTAACATCTCAACCGCAGTAAAACCGGGAGGTTCTTATACCGTGGCCATCACCAACGGAAATTCATACAATGAAACGGGCAGGGTGTATATTGATTATAACAACAACGGAATATTTGAAACCGGAGAACTTGCCTGTTCGTTTACCAGCGGGAAAGGCAGACGTACCTCCACTATTACTATACCTGCTAATCCTGCTGTGGTAAATACGTATCTGCGAATGCGGGTGATAAGTGATTACAGTGCACTTACCGGAGCCTGTGGCCCGTTGAGTTACGGACAGGCCGAAGATTATTCCCTGCTTATTGATACGGTAAAACCGGCTGTAAGTATTTCCATTCCAAAACCACAGGTCAATCAATCATTCACCGCATCGTTTACATTGAACAAATATGTTCCTTCGTTTGATGCTTCTGCTGTGAGTGTGCAAAACGGAACGTTGAGTAATTTCAGTCAAAGCGGCCCGTTAACTTACTCTGCTTTGATAGTGCCTGCGCAAAACGGGAAAGTGAAACTCACTATTGCTGCGGGTAAACTTATTGATATGGCCGGAAACACCAATAATGCCGTAAGCGACTCAACGGTTTTCTTTTTAGGATTTACTTCGTTTACATTTCCGGGCTTAAGTATAAAAGATAGTCTTACCACCAATACCAGCGGTGGCAGAATAGATGTGACCTTGCCTTACGGCACAAACCTCACTTCGCTGGTAGCCCAGTTTGCAACTACAGCTAATGCCTCGGCAAAAATTGGCAGCGTAAAACAAACCAGTAATGTGTCGGCAGCCAATTTTTCTGCGGTGGTTTCCTATATATTGAAAAGTGCCGATTCGTTGTGCAGCAATACCTGGAATGTTTACATCACCATTCAGGTTAATCATCAATGCAGCCTGCTCACTTTTGCCAGTGTAAATCCTGCAGTAAACGCCAATATTTCGCATACGGCCAATGGCGGAACCGTACAGTTGGTACTTCCTTTCGGTACGCCTAAAAACAACCTGGTGGCCTCATTCACTTTGTCAGACAGTGCCACGGCTTATATTGGTTCACTGAAACAGCAAAGCGGAAGTACGGCCAATAATTTTACCAATATAGTTACTTACACCATTAAAGCGCAGGATACCGCTTATAAATGCTATTACAATGTGCAGGTGAGTGAAGGATTAAGCAACCTGTGCGATATACTTACGTACTCTATTGTTTCTCCCGCTGCTACAGGCAACATTAACGGAACAGTGATTACAGCTAATGTACCTTTTGGTACAGCTCTTACCTCACTTGTAGCTGCATTCACTATTTCCGACAGCGCCACCATTAAGGTAAATTCAACTTCTCAGGTAAGCGGAGTTACCACCAATAATTTTACCGATACCGTAAAATATGAAGTAACCGCGCAAAATGGTACCAATAAAAAAATCTATTCGGTAAAAGTGAATACACTGCCCAATGAAGCATGCGATTTACTTACATTTTATTTCATGGGGCCAACGATAACAGGAGTAATTACCCCGACCTCCAGCGGAGGATACGTGCATGTGAATGTTCCCTTCGGAACAGATATACGTTTCCTTACCTCGTGTTTCACTGTTTCCGATTCGGCCCGCCTCCGGCTAAACGGAGTAGTGCAGATATGCGGTCTTACCCGCAATTTTACCGATACGGTATTTTATGAGGTGGTGGCACAGGACGGAATACATACCAAAACATATGCGGTGATAGTGAAAGTGACTCCAAACACCGCATGCGATTTGCTAACCTACAAATTATTGAATCCGCTCACCAATGCGGTAATTACTCAAAATGCCAATGGAGGCAGTGTTGATCTGGTGGTATCGCCTTCAGTAAATTTAAACAGCCTGATTGCCACTTTTACTGTCTCTGATAGTGCTAAGGCCACGGTGAATGCAGTTCAGCAGCAAAGCGGAGTTACTGCCAACAACTATTCAACGCCATTTACTTTTACAGTAACCTCGCAGGATGGGGCGCACACCAAAAATTACTCCGTAACAGTTACGTACAACACAGGAGTATTCACCACCACGGTCAATGGTTTTGCTAAAGTAATACCTAATCCGTCCAATGGGAATTTCCGTTTTGTATTTCTGAACAATGGTCATTGTGCGGCACCTGTCAATGTGCGTATTGTGGATATGCTGGGTCGCGAAGTGATGAAAGAACAGGTAATATGCAATACCCAGGTAAATTCGTATGTGCAGCCCTTTGACTTAACCGCACAACCTAAAGGAATTTATCTGCTGAGGTTTGAACAAAACGGGGTGGAAGGAACGTTGCGCATTTGTGTGAAGTAAAAGTTAAGCTACTCCGCTTCCGTTCGAAGTAAGGGCAGACGGTGCAACAAATACCAGTTTGCCGTCAGGTTCTTTCGCCATCAGAATCATTCCCTGCGATTCAATGCCTTTCATTTTGCGTGGGGCCAGGTTGATTAAAATACATACCTGCTGACCGATGATCTCTTCCGGTTTATGGTATTCGGCAATACCTGATACCACCGTGCGCTGATCAAGACCGGTGTCAATTTTTAGTTTTAGCAGTTTGTCGGTTTTTGGAACCCGCTCCGCTTCTAAAATAGTGCCTACCCGAATATCTGTTCTGGCAAAATCGTCAAACGTAATTTCAGATTTAGCCGGTTCTTTACTTGCAGATGTTGCGGGTGTATTCATGATTTTGCTGGCTTGTAATTTGGCCAATTGTTTTTCGATTTCGGAGTCTTCTATTGGTTTGAAAAGTAAAAAGGCTTCGTTCAATGAATGGTCTTTAGTTAACTTTTCATTTGTAATATTAAGTTGTTGCAAAATGTTTGCTGAAGTATTTGGCAAAAATGGATTTAATACGTTTGCTAACAAACGACAATATTCAAGAGAAGAAGCTAAAATATACCTTACTGATTTCTCATCTGATTTGATGAGTTTCCAGGGTTCTGTTTCCTGCAGGTATTTATTTCCGTTACGTGCAAGGTCAATGGTGTCAAACAATGCTTCGCGAAAAGAATAAGTAGAAAGTTTATGTTCAATTTCCTTCTGCTGTAGGACAAATGCTGAAAAAAGCGCATCGGTCTTTTCAAGTATTTCAGCGGATGCCTCAGGGGCTCCAATATCGGTAGGGACTTTGCCTTCAAAAAACTTCCAGGTAAGCACCATCACCCGGTTCACAAAATTTCCAAGAATAGCTACCAATTCATTGTTCACCCTTGCCTGATAATCTTTCCAGCTAAAATCGCTGTCTTTAGTTTCGGGGGCAATAGAGGTAAGCACATAACGGAGTTCATCCTGCCTGCCCGCAAAATCTTCGAGGTATTCGTGCAGCCACACCGCCCAGTTGCGCGAAGTGGAAATTTTGTCTCCTTCCAGGTTCAGAAATTCATTTGCCGGAACATTGGCAGGTAAAACGTATCCTCCGTGCTGCATCAGCATCATCGGGAAAATGATGGCATGGAATACAATATTGTCTTTGCCGATGAAATGAATAAGAGCCGTATCTTCACTTTGCCAGTATTTTTTCCAGTCGTTGCTATGCAACTCACCCAAACCTATGCTCTTGATTTCATCCTTTGTCAACACCGATTCGGTACTGTCTACATTGGCCTGATACTTTTGCTCAAAGTATTCTTTGGTAGCCGATATGTAGCCAATAGGGGCATCAAACCACACATACAATACTTTTCCCTCGGCATCCTTCAGTGGAACGGGAACTCCCCAATCCAAATCTCGGGTCATGGCGCGGGGTTGCAATCCTTCATTCAGCCAGCTTCCGCATTGCCCTTTGATATTGCTTTTCCAGTGTTCAAAGCGTTTAATATATTCTTTAAATTCTTTCGACTGCTGAATATCGCCCATCGGCAAAAACCAGTTTTTGGTTTCGCGCAGTACGGGTTTTTCGCCACTCAATGCCGATCGCGGGTTAATTAAATCCATCGGACTTAAACTGCTTCCGCATTTTTCGCACTGGTCGCCATATGCATTTTCGTTTCCGCATTTGGGGCAGGTACCGGTAATGTAACGGTCGGCTAGAAACTGGTTGGCTGTTTCATCAAAATACTGCTGCGTGATTTCTTCTTTAAAGACCCCTTTATCGTAAAGTGTTTTGAAAAAATCCTGAGCCGTGTTGTGATGGGTTTTGGAAGAAGTACGTCCGTAATAGTCAAACTGAATTCCAAAATTTTTGAAAGCATCTCCCATCAGCTGGTGGTAATGATCCACCACCTGTTGCGGGGTTTTACCTTCTTTTTTGGCTTTGATGGTAATAGGCACTCCGTGTTCGTCACTTCCGCAAATAAAAAGCACGTCTTTTCCGTTAGCGCGTAAGTAGCGCACATAAATATCGGCTGGTAAATAGCAGCCCGCCAGATGGCCAATATGCACAGGGCCATTGGCGTAGGGAAGAGCAGCTGTAACGGTGTAGCGTTTAAATTCGTTGGTCATACAAGGGCACAAAGATAATACTTCACAAGGGAAGAAATGCAGGTTGTCAACCAAACCTAATAGATGGTCGCAATTTTAGAGCGTCTTAGGCGCGTTTTTTCTAATTATATTTTGATAATCTTTTGGGTAACTAAAATTTGGCCATTATTTGAAAGTTGCAAAAAGTAAAAACCAGACTTAAGACTTTGAAGATTAATAGTGAAGACTGGGTCATTCGAAAGTAAAGGAATTTCCCGGACTACATTGCCCGTTATGTCTAAAACAATAATTTTTGAGTTGCCAGTGGATATTCCCGAATTAAAAAGACTTACTTGGATAATATCATGGAAAGGATTAGGGTAGATTTTCAAACCGGCTGTATTGACTTTTAATGGCTGTTTAGTAGAGGTGGCGGAAAGGACGTTTTCATGGTCAGTGAATGCATCATCCAGCTGGTTAAGAAAGTTGAATTCTGAGTTTACATCATAAGCCACCTTAGCAGGTGCAGTTCCAGGGGCAGGAGAACACGTTGATGCAAATGCGGGATCAAAGTTCGGTTCTACGCTTAGGTTAAAACCTAAAGTTCCATTAAGTTCCCAGTAACCATGGTCAAATGTTACCTGATCGCCAACTTCCTCGTCTAACCTGTAATTGGCAAACAACTCTAAAGGTGGATCAGAGAGCCTGCGGCTTCTTCTTACATGTAATGATCCGTATTCATCTTTGATGTAAGTGAACGGAGGGGTATTTTGTATATCATATTCTGATACCCCCCAGATTCGTATGTCATCTATCATACCATTGAATCCGCTTAGAAGATTAAAATCATTGCCTACAAGCCAGTTGTTGGAGGTTGGAAAATAATTGAACGGGGCAATTGTAACAGGAATAAAATTCGAAGTTGAGCCATTTACAAACAACCTTAAATTCCAGTTATTGGAGGGTGTTTGGTAATAATCAATCGCAATGTGATTACAAGTTAGTCCAGGTTTAAAAAAATCATTAGTCGAAATGTCAAAAAAGCGGGCAGGGATTGGGTTGATATGATCTTTTAAACGCAATACCCCGTTTGCATCAATGTAGATGGTCATTCCTCCAGCAGAATTCTGATTGCTCATAATAACCGGTTCATAATTAATACCGGGGTTACTTAAGTTATAGTGTGCGACATCTATGTTTGACCGTACCCACATTTCAATCAGAAAACTGGAAGGAGTGGTGGGTACAGGTGTCTGGTATTTCGGATTCGGGTAAGTAAACTGCACAGGTGCGGTAGGGTTTAGGCGCAGTACTTTTGTTGTTCCATCAAATTCTTTGGCCAGATTTGTTTCCAAATTAAAGGCAGTACATTGATTTGAAATGTACCATGGCTCAGTCTGGGCATCATATTGGTAATTCGTTGCACCAAGAAAACCATGATGGCCATAGGAGGAATTATCAATCACAATCTGGTCAAAGAAATAATCATTTTTTTCAGGGGATCCCATTCGCCAATTTGCTATGAGTGATGGGATAGCGGAAAAAATTTGTCTATTGTAATTTGATAGTAATTCTGCTGCGGTGAGCTCCCTGTTCCATAACCGGACCTCGTCAATCATACCTTTCCAACCATCACTATAGAACCCAGGGAAATTTAACTGTGTCATACTGGTTCTAATTGATGTGCTGGAATTTAAAAATGCGTTGTTATTTCCAATTATCACATCATGGTAAAAATTTGAAGGCAATCCCGGGTGGGTATTTGTTCCTGACCCGGTACCTACGAGCGAACCATCAATATAGAATTTAATATAATCGGTATTGCCGGAATTATGAACGCTTATCGCAACATGTGCGCATTGTCCGTTTGTAAATAAATAACCTGATGAAACAATGCCATAAAGAGTGTTATTGAATTTTAATTCACCGTATTCGTCAACAAAAATTTCATACCCCCCTGAGTTAGCACTTCCGTTGCTGATGAAATTACAGAATATTACTTTCTTGTCAAGGGAGTAAAGATGTTCATCATAAAAATCTGATTTGATTTGAGCCTCAAAAGTAAAGTCGTTGAGGTAAGCATTGTTTTCTAATTCTGTGCTTGTATGGTCAATAAAAATGTAGCTCTTAACAGCGGGATTGTTGTCGAATTTCCTTGCAAAGTTAACCTTTCCTCCTCTGGTGGTACATTGGTTTTTGTTAAGGAAAGTAGAATAGGTAAACCAATGGTGTCCATCAATGGTAAGGTTGGGAAAATTTGATGCATTTGGTATAAAATCACTTAGAAAAGCAGCATGTGCAGCATTTTCATCACTGTTGTTGGTATACATCCAGTTCCCGAACCAGTAACACATATTGCTGTACAACATTACCACGGAATAGTTTTTCCCAGCTAATGCGGCAGCAGCATTCATACTGTTTAACAAACTACTGCCCCCTCCAATGGAAGGATACACCCAGGATGGGGCAGGTTTGTAGCATGCAAGAAGGATTCTATTGGTATTTGCAACCAGAAAATTGATCTCTGATTGACTCGACCAACGGGCTACATATATTTCGAGCAGCATATTATGGGGATTGTTCCCTGATGTATTAAAGTGATTGATGAAACTCTGTGCGTCTGCAAAAGGATAACCCGGATTCCAGAATTCGTGTTCTATACTGAAAACGTCAAATTTTGTTGAACTATAATTGGCGTTAAATGCATTTACCAATGCCAAATCACAAGAAGGGGAATTCATGTCTCCAGAAACAATACCAACTTGTACATTAAACTGATGCGCGTATGCTATGAATCCTGTAAGCTCATTTTCCTTGTTAGTATTTCCTAAAATGTCGTCATTTGTTGTTGTACAGGTAGGGTACCTTGTTAAGCCGTATAATGCAACGTAATTGTAGCCCTCCACAATGCACATATTAATAAGATCAAATTGTGCCTGTGTTCCCAGCATGTCTTCAAAATGGTCTACGTAAAGGCCTTTAACAGTTGTTTGGGCTTTAGATTCTTGGCTGATAGAAAGTACTCCCATAATAAGGAGAATGCTTATTATTTTTTTCATATTAAAAAGGTTAAACTAAACAAATATAATAAAAAATTTCTTCCTACAATGGATATATAATTTACCTGCCAGGGTGCTTTTTTAAAAATTTGGAGTGGGGCTGCAGCAGGAAGTTCTGAAACTTCTCAGGCAATAATATTTTTTGAATTAGCAAAAGCCACAACGGCTGGTTACCGGAGTCGGATTATTTTTGGTACAATAAGAATTTGCGAAACAAAATGAACACAAAGTTCAAAAACTATTTGCCGCAAGTTGATGGGTAAATAGTATTTTTGTTCGTCATGAGTCAGCCTCCGTATTTAGTAAAAGGAAACAAGATTGGCGTTGTAGCAACGGCCCGCAAAATCACACCGGAAGAATTGCAGCCGGCCGTGGATGTTTTTAACTCATGGGGACTGGAAGTGGTATTTGGCAACAATTTGTTTGAGTCAAGCAACCAGTTTTCAGGTACTGAGGAACAACGGGCATCCGATTTACAAACAATGCTGAATGATGAAACAATTGCAGCTGTTATAGTGGCTCGTGGCGGATATGGTTCGGTGAAAGTAATCGACCGTATTGATTTTACTTCGTTTCAGCAGCATCCCAAATGGGTAATAGGGTATAGCGACATTACGGTATTGCATGCCCATATTCATCAGCTCACAGGTATCGCTACGTTGCATGCTACCATGCCCGTTAATTTTGCGGCACAGCTTAACAACGGAGAGGCACTTGCCACATTGCAACAGACATTGTTTGGAGAGAAGCTAAGCCATACATTCGTTCCTCACATGCTCAATAGAGGCGGAGAAGCAACCGGAATATTGGTTGGCGGAAATCTTTCGGTGTTATACAGTCTGTTGGGTTCTGTTTCTTTTCCTGATACCGATGGGAAAATTCTGTTTCTAGAAGATCTGGATGAATACCTTTACCACATTGACCGCATGATGATGGGTTTGAAAAGAGCAGGTGCACTAAGTAACCTGGCAGGTTTGGTAGTAGGAGGGATGAGTGATATGCGGGATAACACCATTCCTTTTGGCAAAACTGCGGAAGAAATTATCATTGAAGCAGTGAAGGAATTTGATTACCCGGTTTGTTTTGGTTTCCCGGCCGGACATATAACAGATAATCGCGCGTTGAAATTGGGAGTGAAACATCAGGTGCAGCTAGGGAAGGAGATATGCAGCTTAAATGAAATACAGAATGATTAGAACCGGCTACCTTTTTGCGTTATTACTGATGGTGATTTCGGTGAACGCACAACAATCAAAAGAATATATTTTGCTCGGAAAAATCACAGCCGATTCCTTACGGAATGATACCGCCTGCAAGTGGTTTAGCCAACCTCCGCCTTACACTCCCTGCGAAGCATATACCGGAAAACTGGCCGCAGTGGCCGATAAATTATTTGTTAAAATTTATTGCGGAAACTGGTGTGAAGATACCCAGCGGGAGTTGCCACGTTTTATAAAAGTAGCCGATGCAACCGGATTAAAGTATTCGTTGTATTTTCTCGACAGAAGTAAACAAAGTCCGGGTGCGGCTGAAAAAAATGATACCGTATTATTTATACCTACCTTTATTTTGCTGAAAGATGGTATTGAGCTTGGCCGAGTGGTTGAAAGTGCTCCTTACGGTATCGAAAAACACCTGGCCGATTTATTGAAGTAGAAATGAAACGTCAATCTACAGTCATACTTTGTGCAATTTCTTTGTGGGCAAAGTGCCAGACAGGAGGTGTTGAACAAGGCTTACCCAGAGGCAATGAAGTCATAGATCAGGATTTATCTGGCCAGCTAGTGATGACAGGTAAGTTAGAAAATGGAATACGGATAGGCGAGTGGAAATTTTATGATGAAAGAGGGAGACTAATTCGTGATGAACATTGGGAAAAAGCACCTGTTGCATTTGTTAATAAGCTTAATAGTGGCCTGTGGTGGGGTGGTGCAGAGGTAATTATTGATGAAGATTATAAAGAGATAGTTAATAGAAAATACCCTAATTTTCCTTATCACATTAAAAATGGATATTACTGTACGGTAGAAAGAGAATATAATGACTCTGGCAAAGTATTCAGGGAGAATAAAGTTTTTCTTACCGATACTGGATTTATAGCGCTGACTTTCAAAATGAATCCTTATGGTAAACCGATGCTTATCCGACAGGATAAAAACTATGGTATGCTAACAGATGATTTTGTTTATTACTCCGGAGGACAATTGGGATATTGGGGACAATCAAGTGGGGGCGGAAGAACATTTGAAAAACAATTTGATAGGGATGGACATATGATTTATTTAAATGGCCAGTATTTTTACCCCGATGGTAAAGTAAGAACCAAAGTGGGTAATCAAATACTCACTCTGTATTACCCAAAAGGTCAGAAACAGTTGGAAACATATGAAAATTATGAAACTGTGAGTTGGTATCCAAACGGGCAACTGCATAGGGAGGTAAAACGGGAGGGGAATGTATTAGTTACAAGGGTTTGGGACGAAAAAGGCAAACCTGTTTTTCTGAATGATACCGGGTCGTTTTACTTTGTCGAATATTACGACCACATGGAGGGTGTACCGAGTGCCCTGTGTTATAAAAGGGTTGATGCAACTCAGATGTATGTGGTTGAAGCCTTTTTTAAATGTAACCGCAGAGCAAGTATGGATACGATTCTTTCAGAAATTCGCATACGGGTTTGGGACAGGGCTACATGTAGTAGCATACAAGACAAACTATTCAAAGATTTTAGTTCTGAACCGGAGGATCCTGCGCTGGTAAAGGCATTTGATATCTTGTCGCCTTATATGCGAAATTATAAAATAGTTGATCTGCCGGAATAAAAAATCAATTGTACCGTTAGTTATTGTAAGTATGAGATTAGCAGTCACATTAATACTTGTTTGCTTTAACCTAATGGCTTTGGGTCAATTGGGTAGAGAAAGAAAGAACAACCAAGGAGATTCAGTTTCAATGTTTGTTATCAAAAATTTACCTAAAAGCCACCAGGTTGTTAACCTGCATTATCAATATGCAGGCCGCGAAATTGAAATCATTCCTATGCCTTTTTTTAATACAGATAAGATTCATGTATGGGATGATAGTGGCTTTCCTTCGCACATAAAGATGACGGGCTTTAGGAAAAACAAATTGAAGGATGGACGCTGGGATATATGTGGGGTAGGCGAAGATAGTGCATACATTCAAGGGTATATAAATTTTTTAAACGACACACTGCAAGGAGATGCTTTGTTTTACATGGAGTTTAATCCGATTGGGGAAGGCCTTTCACCGGTAGTTGCAAAGGGGAAATTCCATAAGGGTAAACTTAACGGAGAATGGATTTATGGAAATGTGAGCCTAAACCCTCATATTGATTTGGGGGTTGAATTTTCACGTTCTTTTGTTGATTATACGTGTAAGCATATTAAGGCAATGTATTGCTACGGTGCGTGTGAGGGTGCGTGGGAGGGTGTTGAAGAACAAATAGTGGTTGAAAACGGAGAGCCTCAAAATGATGAACCAATCGCAATCGGATTTGTTTATGAAAATACAGTCAAAAAAGAAAGAAAGAAAAAGAAGATAGATGAGCCCAAAATTACAATAGTAGGTTCGTTCCGATTCACCATTAATTTCAGGAAAAACAGGCTGGATGGATATACGGTTTTGTATGAACAGCGCCTTTATTCTTCAACATACGAAGTCAGACATTATGTTTCGGATACGTTGAGTGGGGATGTATTTACTACCTATTCAGATGATCTTTGGGTTATTGTTACAAGGGGGCAAAACGTAAATGAAGAAAACAGCAGGTTGGAAACAACAAAATATGATTTATATGGGGGGATCAGGGACCGTTATGTGTCAATATCCGCAAACAATAATACCATTCGAAGGAATGAAGAATGGGTTCCGAATTATGATTGTGAATTGTTCTTGGAAAGTGTTGATTCATCAAGAAACGGGAGATACTTATCGTATACCGAATATTATCCCAATGGCCAAATACGTGTAAGGGGTAATTTTGATACCCTATCGTATTGTACAAGGGTTGGTACCTGGAAATTTTTTCAAGAAAACGGAAGCCTTGGCAGAGAGGAGCATTGGCAAAAAATCCCTAAAGGTTTTATGGAAAAGATTGATCCCGCAATTATATCGAAGGGATATGTTAAATATAGAAATAGCACTGAATATCATGCTTTACCCTATAATTTCAGAGATGAATATTATTGTGCTTTAGAACGTACCTATAACACCTATGGGTCAGGTGAAGTATTTCATGAGAATGTGATTATTCTTACAGACTCAGGATTTTTGGGATTGACCTATGTAAATAATGACTCCGGGATACTTTTACTTGGAAAGCGCATTTTTAATTTTGGTAAACAGGTTGAAGATTACGCCTATTGGCCCAATGGAAAGTTGGCACTAAGAACTACTGTACTCAATAGCAAAGACGGAACAACTTTTATAGACTATGACCAAGATGGAAAAATGAGGAGAAAAGCTAAATTTTTCCATTCCCGGAACATCGTATCTAAACCTGAAGCTTATTATGCTTCGGAGAGATTCTTTTCAAATGAGGATACTTTGCTGGAACTTAGATTTGCGTTGGATTATGATAACCTGAGAGAAGAAATCATGAGGACTTATCTTATTTGCTCATGTAAAGAAGAGAACTATTCAAGTCTAGGTCGGCTTGAAATAATGGCCTGGGATAAAGATGGGAAGTGTGTATTTATGAATGATACCGGTACTTTTTATTCAACCGAGTATTTTATCGATAACAACCATTTCTTTCCTGGGGCCGTAAAGTATATTCAGGCCTCTTCAAAGAGTTGTTATTACGTTTGTGCTAAGTTAGGGAAGAAATCTGCTGAGAGTAAGGATACCATTGTTACCGAAATAATGGTGCGGGAGGTGGATCGTATAAGCGGAAAGGTATTGGTAAATGAAAGATTTGAAACTTTCAATCATGAACACATTAATTCCACCATTGAAAAAGCGCTGGACGTGCTATGGCCATATATACAGGATAAAAAACTTGCAAAGCTACCGGAGTAACCACCGAAAGGTGATTAATCTTACAGGGTTCTTTTTTCTTCTACTTCCTCATATCCTTCCAGCACATCGCCTTCGCGTATATCATTATATCCGTCAATATTCAATCCGCACTCGTATCCGGTTAATACTTCTTTTACATCGTCTTTAAAGCGTTTTAATGAAGCCAGATGACCACTGAAAATAACCACCCCGTCACGCACTAAGCGTATTTTGGTATTCCGGTTTATTTTTCCTTCCGTTACATAACATCCGGCAATGGTTCCAACTTTGCTAATTTTAAACACTTCGCGAATTTCAACGTTGCAGGTAATCTTCTCAACCATTTTAGGAGCAAGCATTCCTTCCATAGCAGCTTTCACTTCTTCTATGGCATCGTAGATAATCGAATACAGGCGCATGTCAATCGATTCATTCTCGGCCAGCTTGCGTGCCTGTGTTGACGGGCGCACATTAAAGCCAATGATGATGGCATCGGAAGCGGCTGCCAGCAATACATCGCTCTCGCTTATTTGTCCAACCGAGCGGTGAATTACGTTCACATGAATTTCGTTGGTTCCTAATTTCAGCAGGGAATCACTTAGGGCTTCCATCGAACCATCCACGTCAGCTTTCACAATCAGGTTAAGTTCTTTAAAGTTACCAATGGCCAAACGTCTTCCAATTTCGTCAAGTGTAATATGTTTGTGTGTGCGTATACCTTGCTCGCGCTGCAATTGAGTGCGTTTATTGGCAACCTCCTTGGCTTCCTGTTCTGTTTTGGTAGCAATAAATTTATCACCCGCGGTAGGCGTACCATCAAATCCAAGTAATACCACCGGAGTTGAAGGGCCTGCTTCTTTCATTTTTTTACCACGTTCATCAAACATGGCTTTTACTTTTCCTGAGTGTGTTCCGGCCAGAATAGGGTCACCTACTCTCAATGTTCCCGATTGAACCATCACCGTAGTTACAATACCGCGTCCTTTATCAAGGGTGGCTTCAATTACACTTCCAACGGCACGTTTATCGGGGTTTGCTTTCAGGTCAAGCATTTCTGCTTCAAGCAATACTTTTTCCAATAAAGCTTCGATATTTAATCCTTTTTTGGCCGAAATTTCCTGGCACTGAAATTTGCCACCCCATTCTTCTACCAGAATATTCATGGCAGCCAGTTGCTCTCTGATTCTTTCGGTATTGGCCCCTTCGCGGTCAATTTTATTCAATGCAAATACAATGGGTACACCAGCAGCCTGCGCATGGCTTATGGCCTCTCTTGTTTGAGGCATTACACTGTCATCGGCAGCAATTACAATAATTACAATATCGGTTATTTTAGCACCACGCGCACGCATGGCGGTAAATGCTTCGTGACCGGGAGTATCAAGAAAGGTAACGTGTTTTCCATTGGTGAGCGTTACTTCGTAGGCTCCTATATGCTGAGTTATACCTCCGGCTTCACCGGCAATTACATTAGTTTTACGAATATAATCGAGAAGAGATGTTTTACCGTGGTCAACGTGTCCCATCACAGTAACAATAGGAGGGCGCGGTTTTAAATCTTCAGGAGTGTCTTCATCTTCTTCAACCGTTTCCACACTTTCGGCAGTAACAAAATCTACTTCGTAACCAAAATGGTCGGCAACAATGGTAATGGTTTCCGCATCCAATCGCTGGTTAATGGAAACCATCATACCTAAACTCATGCATGCCGAAATAATATCACTGATGGAAACATCCATCATTTTTGCCAGTTCATTGGCAGAAACAAATTCGGTTACTTTTATTTTTTTGGTTTCGTTTTCGCTTTCCAGTTCTAATTCCTCGGCACGTGCATCACGTTTTTGCTTACGGATTTTTGAACGGATGGCTCCGATATTCGGTTGTTTGCTTCCCGGATTTAAGCGTGCCAGTGTTTCTTTAAGTTTATCCTGAATTTCCTTTTCGGTAATTTCTTCTTTCGGTTGTTCAGGCCCGGTAGGTCGTCCGGCTCCTTTGCGAAAATCACGGCCACCACCCGGACGGTTTTGGTTTCCGCCACCCGGTCTGAAATTCGGATTTCCTCCGCCAGGTCTGTTATTACGGTTGTCATGCGGCCGGTTGGCTGTGCCTGTTCCCGGAGCATTGTTTCCGCCCTTGTCATCTTTCTTAAAGTTTGAATCGGTACCACCTACAAACGTAATTTGTTTACGTTTGCGTTTTTTCTTTATTCCGTCAACATTATCGCTTGAGGCAACCGGCTTTTTCTTTGGTTGCTCCACGGGTAGCTCTATTTTACCCATCACCTTTAAACCTTGCAGTTTATCGGCTTTGGCCACTATTACGTTTGTTTCTTCATCCGGTACTTCAGCCGCAGGTGGTACTTCGGCAACGGGTTCAACAACCGGAGTTGTTTTTTCTTCAACAATTTCTACAGGAGGGAGGATTTCGGCAACCGGCTCCGGAATTTCTGCCGGTCTCACCTCTTCCACAGGAGCTATGAGTTGCGGGGCTTCCGGTGTTTCCTCTTTTTTGGTCTTTTTGGTTTTTGCTTTCGGAGCTTCTTCTTCTTTAGGAGATGTTTCCGGAGCTTTTTCTTTAGTTGTTTTTTTTGTCCCTTTCGCTTTTTTAGCGGTTTCTTCCAGATTTATTTTGCCTACAACTTTTACTTCTATTTTGGTTGTTTCTTCTTCCGGTTCTTTGGTTTCAGCTGGCTTTTTTATTTCAGGCTCGGCTACCGGGGGTGTAACAGGTGCAATTGCTTCCGGCTCTTCTTTCTTTTTGCTTTTTTGAGAAGGCTTATCTGCCGGAGCCGGATGTTTATTTACAAGTGCTCCTGCATTTTTAATCAGAATTTCATCTTCCTCCTCATCCGCAGGTGTTTCTTTAACAGCCGGAGTGGCAGGTTTGCTTGTTACTTCTTCGCGTGGTTTATTACGGAAAGAAGTTACCAGTTGCTTTGATTCCTGCTTTGCTTTTTTGTCCGACTGGAAATCATTCAGGAGGATTTTATACATTTCCTCATTGATTTTTGCTGTAGGTTTATTGTCTATTGCAAAACCCTTTTTGCCAAGGTGCTCTACAATGGTAGCAATGCCCACATTCAATTCGGAAGCAACTTTTTGTAACCTATACGTTGTTTCTGCCATTCAAAATCCTTTTACGTTCTTTAAAATTCAATTACGGGTTGGGTTATAGTAAAAAGGCTTATTCAAACTCTGCTTTCAGCACATTCATTACTTCTTTTACTGTTTCTTCTTCAAGGTCTGTTCTGCGAACAATATCGTCAATGGTAAGATTCAATACGCTTTTTGCTGTATCGCATCCTATGGCTTTCAGCTCGTCAATTATCCAGTTGTCAATTTCGTCTGAAAATTCATCCAGATCAATATCGGTGTTGTCGTCATCTGCTTCGCGGTAAACGTCTATTTCGTATCCTACCAATTTACCGGCAAGTTTTATATTGTGACCGCCTTTACCAATGGCCAGTGAAACCTGATCGGGTTTAAGGAATACGGCAACACGTTTGCTTTCTTCTTCAATTTTTACTGAAGAAATTTTAGCCGGACTCAACGAGCGCTGAATAAGCAGCGACATGTTGGCGGTGTAATTAATTACGTCAATATTTTCATTGCGCAACTCACGAACGATTCCGTGAATACGCGAACCCTTCATACCTACACAAGCTCCAACCGGATCAATGCGGTCGTCATAACTTTCTACAGCTACTTTGGCTCTTTCTCCCGGCTCGCGCACAATTTTCTTTACGGTAATTAAGCCATCTAAAATTTCGGGTACTTCCTGCTCAAATAAACGCTCGAGCAATACAGGGGAAGTGCGCGAAAGAATAATTTTAGGAGTGGCGTTTTGGGTTTCAACTTTATGCACTACGGCACGAATGGTATCGCCCTTTTTATAATGGTCGGCCGGAATCATTTCTGTTTTCGGAAGTATCAGTTCATTCCCTTCCTCATCCAGAATCATCAATTCTTTTTTCCAGATTTGATATACTTCACCGGTAACAATTTCGCCAACGCGGTCTTTATATTTACGGTATAATTCGTCTTTCTCCAGTTCAAGCACGCGAGACATCAGTGTTTGGCGCGCGGTAAGAATAGCTCTGCGGCCAAATACTTCAAGAGTTACGGTTTCAATGGCATCTTCCCCAACTTCAAAATCCGGTTCTATCAGTTTTGCTTCCGAAATACTGATTTCGGTTTTTGGGTCTAAGACTTCTCCGTCTTCTACAATCTTACGGTTGCGGTACATTTCAAGGTCACCGCTGGTGTCGTTAATAATGATGTCGAAGTTTTCGTCTGTTCCGTATTTTTTACGCAGCATGGTTCTGAAAACATCTTCCAGCACACGAATCATTGTGGCGCGGTCAATATTTTTAAACTCTTTGAACTCCGAAAACGAATCAATTAATCCTACGCTTTGCATGGTACTATTGAGTTATTTAAACTTTAAAATCACTGTTGCTTCTTTAATATCAGGGAAAGAAATTATTTTTTCCTTTCCTAAATTTTTTGTTCCTGCTCCCTTTTGGTTTTGAACCAGCGTGAGCTTCATGTCTTCAAATGCCTTTAACTTTCCGGACATTACAGTTCCGTCTGTTAAAATTACGTGCAGGTCTCTGCCTACATGCTGTGCATATTGCCGGGCAAGTTTCAACGGGCTATCGGCACCTGGCGATGACACATCAAATGAGTAAGGATGTTCTTCGCCAAAGGCCTCTTCCAGTTTAGTGCTTAATAAACGACTTATTTCCACGCATTGGCCAATTGGAACTCCCTGATCTCCATCAATAAGCACTGAGAATTGCTGTTTCTTTTCATTAAAAGCAACATCAAGTAAAAAAAAGGAACTTCCAGCCATCGCCTCGTTCAACCAACTAATTACCTGTTCTTTAATACTCATTGTACGGAAAAAAAAGAGGGGACCGCTGTCCCCTCATCGTTCAAAAATCTGGGGCAAAGATAAGAAAAACAGGCAACGAGACAAGGCTTTTTTGCTATTTTGCTAAACATTGTACATGAAGCCTACGGGATCAACGGTTTTTTCCCATTTCAAATCTCTAAAAATGAAAAATTTATACCTTCTGAAAGAGCAAAGCCTATAACAATGACCCTGGTTCTATTAGGGCAAGTGTGGCACAAAGACCTTGCACTACAATTGTTTTCAAAAGCAATGATTCCCCATTTTTTTAACAGGTTTTTTACAAAAAGTAACGGTTTTACGCGGGAACTCATTTCCGGTGCATCAAGAGGAGACAGGCTGATTACTTCAGATTAGTATGATATACAAATTTGTTTGGCACAAAAGCTTTTGAGGTAAATATTTGATATTAGAATAGTTGAATCTCTTAGCCAGTCAACGCCACCAACGAGTATCCTGCTATTTTTAACACCAGTTTGTGACTTTTATCACATTTAAAGTTGAGTACTATCAGGTATAAACTTGATTTCCGTCATTGGCCTGCCTTATACAAGCTACCTAACTTTGATCTTGTAAAAGAAATTATTTAACCAAAAAAATAAAACGTATGAACACTTTAAAGAAACCAGGACGATTGATTTTATTCACAGCTTTGGCAATCTCCTCTTTATTCTTTTTACAAAGATGTACAAAAGAAATTACTCCAAAACTCGAGCAAAATGATGTGTATGACGATAAAGTGTTGAACATCATTAATCCGCAAAATGAAGTGCCTCTTCCGTTAAACTTTGCACTTGACACTGGTTACACACACGACAAAACACACTGTAACAACAACTGGAAATCGCGTTACTATGACTTTTCTGATACATGGTTAACTGGCCGTTTCGGTGATTTTGGCTTTGCTCCCAAATTTGAATTTTATGAGAACGACTTAACTAAATGTAAGTTGAGAATGTGGGTGCGTGTTTCAACTGCAAGCACTACTGAACCCGGACGTGATGGTTACGGAAAATGCGGACCAAACTATTTTGGTGTAGTGTACACCGACTCTAACAAAACTGCTGTATTACCTGCTTGTGATACCGCATGGTTTGTAGCTACTAAATTTACAAAACAAGGTACAGGTTACTTAGTAGACGGAAACATGACCTTTAACCGTTACCTCCCTGCCAGCGGTTTTGCTGATGGAACCCCAATTACTCACCCTGTTCAGGTTTACCTTTCTTACAATGGATCGTATGACTTTGATACAAACAAAGATGGTGTTGCTGATAAAATGCGTGTTGGTTTCAGTGCTAAATTTAAATTCAACCGCTCAGATTACATGGATAAAAACTCAACAAAAGTTTATTTCCCATTCCCTAAAGCTTCGGAGAAAACCAATAGCGATGCCGCCTTTGCTGCCAACAAAACTTATGGAGTGTGGTCAACATCTGTAGCTGACGAAATGATTATTGAATGTAACCACGTATTTTATAAAAACCACTAAGTTCTTTGTTTGTAAATTAAGTAAAAAAATAAAACCAGTTTAGATTTTAAAATTTGTAAGAAAATGAAAACATTAAGATTATATTTAACCATTGCAGTAGCCTCCGTTTTCGCTATGGCTTCATGTAAAAAGGAAGAAACCAAGGTGTTCAAATATGATGTACACCATTCTCCAACTGATGGACAGGCCCGCATTAAAGGAACTGTAAAGTACCTTAACGCTGCAACCAATGCTTATGAAGTGGCTCCATCATCAGTAATTAAAATTGCTTCAGATACAACTACCAAGTTGTTTGATCAGTATTGGATGACCGATTCTGTTGGTTATTATAGCGTGAAAGGTCTAGCTGTAGGTAGCTATTATATCACTGCTCAGTACAAAGATGACTTTACCGGTGCTGTGTTTAATTCGTCAGGTGCTATCGTAATCGTAAACAATGCCGTTGACGATGTTACGTTGGATTTTCAATTAAAGTAGTTCTTTTATCAATGAATCGGGGCGTTTCCTTTCGGTTTCGCCCCGGTTTTTACATACCACCTTATCACCTTAAGTAATTAACTAATCATGAATATTGTGAAAACAAAAAATTCAATAAAATATATTGGTGGGTTATTTCTTTTTGTACTTGCCGTAGCTTGTCAGAGAGATTTTAATTACGTAACACCACCACCACCACCACCGCATATTCCCACCCAAACCACCACACTTGAGGCATGGCCTGCGCTGGTAGCACCCAAAGATGTAAACCATTCGTACTGGAATACGGCCGACTATTACAAAGTGGTAGCCGAAAATATGAGTACCGGAATGCTTTATACTGACGGATGGCTTAATATGACCGGAACTTTTGACGGATTAACTGCATTTAACAAAGGGAATAATCCAAACCTTGTATTAAAAGCAGCATATGATCAGGACAACTTATATATCCTAGCCGAGTGGCGCGATACAACTGTAAATCTTTCGCAAGGTAGCTGGCTGTTTTTTGGACCTAGTGATCCTAAAAAAGCAGATAACACAAACGACTGGACTTCGCAACGAAATGCCGACCATATCGCATTTGCATTTGACATTGATGGAAATGCAAGCGGTGCTGCGGGTGCTTTTTCATCAGTTGGATGTCAGGCAGCCTGCCACGGAACAGGACCTTCGGCTACCATGCAACCGCTCTCGGGAAAAGTTGATATCTGGGATTGGAATATGGCTACTTCGGTTCCGATGAATTACCTACACGATAAAATTTCAACGGCTACCGGCTTTATTGATGATGCCGGAACCCCAGTAGCTGTAAGAAATGCAAAAATCAGCAGTGATCCATCACGCTCAGGGCCTGCTTATGATTGGGATACAACCAATCAGTATTACAATAATCCTTTCGGACAAAAAGTATTGCTGAATAAAGCATTTTACCTGCTCAACAAGACTCCTTTTACCGGAAGCGCGGCCAATGGAAAAGCTATTTACGATAGTCCCGGTCAGCCGGGTGATTGCATTTCCTGCCACGGACCCAATGGGGCAGGTGGAAGTGAGCTAGCTATAAACGGAATTGCGGATAATAAAAAATCACGCGAGGGCTTAAAAATTGGAATGGATAACGTTGCCGACATGTCGCCTTATTGGGCACCATTAACCGATGCCCAAAAAGATGATGTGATTGCTTATATCAGGGGGTTATCCGGAACACCAGGCTATTACCTTCAGGTACCTACAGGAAGTTGTGCGGATATTACCACTCTTTCGAATGTAACTCCGATAATGATTGATAATGCCATGTCCGTTTCCAAGAATCAGCATGGTACTTATAAAGTACTTATAGTTCGTAAACTTAAAACCAATAATCCCGATGACGTTCAGTTTGATTTTAATAAATCAAAAACCTACAAATTCGGAGTTGCCCTCATGGATAATGACGGCAAAAATCACGTTGGTTCTAAAGTAATCACCTTAACCTTTAAATAAGAAAGTCATGCGAAAAATAACCACTATTTCTTTTTTGCTTCTGCTGGGAATTATATCGGCATGTAAAAAAGATTTTTTCGAACCACCACCACCGCTTGATCTTACCACCCCGGTTAGTTTCAGTACGGACATTATGCCCATTTTTGAGGCCAGTTGTTACGGTTCCGGCTGTCATGATAAAGGAATTGCTCCTGATTTAACACCCGGTAATGCCTATGACCAATTGAATATGCTGGGTTATGTGGATACAACCAATGCCGAAGGGTCTACTTTATACATACGCATGATCAGTGCCACCAATCCAATGCCGCCCAGCGGTAAATTGTCAGGAGAAAAAACCAATAAAATTCTGGCATGGATTAAACAGGGAGCTAAAAACAACTAATTCGAAAAAACACCAGTATGAAAAAAATTAATAATATTACAGTAAACGCAATCAGAACTTTGTTTTATGCATCGCTGATTTGCTTTTCGGCTCAAACAGTTCGTGCGCAGGAAGACAGTGCAACTGCTGCCGCGCCTGCCTCCTCTGAGTCTTCTTCTTCGGTAGAGCCGGTTAAAAATACATTTGAAAACAGTGTTTTCATTAATAACCAAACCATCGTTACCAATAATAAACATGAATTGGGCTTTTTGATACAGCACCGTTTCGGAGTTATTAAAGACGGATACGATTTTTACGGTATTTATGCACCTGCTAATATTCGCCTTGGACTTAACTACGGAATCACCAAAAAACTTACCATAGGTATAGGCGCTACCAAAAGCAGAATGCAATACGACCTGGAATGGAAGTATAAAATTTTGAGTCAGCAAAAGGGCGGAGGTTCTCCGGTATCACTTGTTTATTACGGAGACGTAGCGCGTAGTGAGGCTCCCGGTTCCAAATTCCGTAATCAGGATGGTAAGCTGGTAGAAAGCAACCGCCTTACTTTTTACCATGAGTTAATGGTAGCTCGTAAATTCACCGGTAAATTCTCGGCACAGTTTGGTATTAACTACGCCCATCACAATATTGTTGACAGTCAAACCACATTAACACACGACCGCATTGGAGTTTCGTTAATTGCACGATATAAATTCAGTCCGCAATCATCGGCATTAATAGGGTTCAACAATAATATTATGTCGTTTGATCAGAACATGAAATCGCTGAAGAACTCTAAAGACCCGCTTAAGTCTGATTTTTCAATCGGATATGAAGTGTCGACCGGAAGCCACCAGTTTCAGATTTTTCTATGCTCGGCAGATGGAATTCTGAATCAGGATGTGCGGTTTTTTAATTCCAACGACTTCTTTAAAAAGCAAATCATTATCGGGTTTAATATAACCCGTCAATGGGGGCTTTAATATTTTTCACCTTATAAACGCTAATTTTATGAGCGAGCAAGATAACCACGCCAACAGCCGCAGAAATTTTCTAAAGCTTGGGTTGCTTACCGGTGGATCGGTGATAGCCGGTGCCGGCCTTACCAATGCTCTCAGTTCCGACTCCTCGGAAGAGAAAAAGGAAACCGGAGAAAAGGTAAAAGTGCTTACTGCCGATGGTAAGTTGATAGAGGTCGACAGCAGCATGGTGGCACACCCTTCTGAAAAGAAGCTGGAAGAATTTTCAATAAGAGAGGGAATTGCAGGAAGAAAATTTGTGATGGTGATTGATTTGGCCAAATGCGCCAATGCCAGAAAATGTGTGGAAGGTTGCCAGAAAATGCACAACCTGTTGCCTCCAATGGAGTGGATTAAAGTAAAACGCATGCAGGATACTGACCTTACTGCGCCTTATTGGATGCCACAGCCATGTTTTCATTGTGATAATCCTCCGTGTACTAAGGTTTGTCCGGTTGATGCCACATTTAAGCGCACCGATGGTATTGTAGCCGTTGACAATGATCGTTGCATTGGATGTAAGTTTTGTATGGCCGCCTGTCCTTATTCTGCACGTACCTTCAATTTTGGCCGACCTAAACAACAGGAGTATTATGAGGCTCATAAAAATGATGCCGATAAGTGCTGTTCAGCCAACAGAGCAATGACCGAAGGAACCGTTTCCAAATGCGATTTCTGTCCGGAGCATGCAGCCAAAGGGGTTTTACCAAGTTGTGTTACCGATTGCCCTAACGGAACTATTCTTTTTGGAGACGAACTGGAAGATAGCGTAACCAACGGAACAGATACTTTCAGGCTGAAAGAACTATTGGAAAAACGGGCAGCATACCGGCAGTTTGAAGAACTCGGAACTAAACCACGTGTTTATTATTTGCCTCCGGTAAAACGTGAGTTTCCGTTTGAAGAAGATACCGAAATTCATAACGCAGAGGAATAAACCACTAAATACAAAAGATTATGTTCGGATTAAATAAATCTGCCCTTGAAGTAAAGGAAACATATACTCAGGAAGAGTATATGAAGATGAAAGATGATCTGTTTAAACCGGTTCAGAAAATAGGATGGGCCGGTTGGTTATGGATTATTTTTTTATCAATAGTTTTTCTTGCTGGTGTGTATGCTTATTACCTGCAGGAAACCAAAAGTAAATATGTAACCATAAGCCTGCGTGATTATACCATGTGGGGTGTTTATATCAGTAATTTTGTATTCTTTGTTGCCCTTAGTTTAATTGGGGTACTCATGTCGGCTGTACTTAAGTTTACTCACTTTGAATGGTATCGCCCTCTGTCACGCATGGCCGAAATTATTGCCGTGGCAGCAATTATGCTGGCAGGTGTAAGTATTGTGGTGGCTATGGGCCGCCCCGACCGCCTCCACTACCTGTTTCTGCACGGGCGTATTCAGTCGCCAATTGTATGGGACGTAATTGTAATTATGACTTACTGCGTAACCAGTATGTTATTTATGCTGCTGCCCCTTATTCCTACCATTGCTACCAGCAAATACCATTTGAAAAATAAACCCAAATGGCAAATGAAAATGTACGACCTGCTCTCGTTTGGCTGGGTAGGCTCTCCCGAGCAATGGAAGTTATTGAAAAAAAGTATGCGCATTCTTACCATTATGCTCATCCCTTTGGGGGTCTCCATTCACACGGTTACGGCCTGGTTGTTTGCAACCACACTGCGTTCAGAATGGGATAGTACCAACTTCGGAGCATACTTTGTTTCGGGTGCTTTTTTATTGGGCACCGCAGCCATGATTGTTGCCGTATTTGTTTTTCGCAAAGTTTACAATCTTCAAAAATATCTTACCGTAAGGCATTTCGATTTTCTTGGCAAAACACTCGTGTTTATGGCACTTATTTATGGGTATTTTAATATCAACGAATACCTGGTTCCGGCTTATAAAATGGATGGATTACATGCCAATCACCTGCTCGATATGTTTGTGGGTGAAGAGGCTCCTTTCTATTGGTCAGTGGTAGTATTTGGCATTGCACTTCCTGCCATCCTTCCGCTGTTCAAATTTATGCGCAGGCCCGTTCCGTTAACCATCCTTGCTGTGCTGGTAGTTATTGCCGCCTGGTTTAAACGTTACCTCATTGTTATCCCGGGGCTCATGCATCCGTATATGCCAATTCAAAACGTGCCTGCCTCGTGGCAACATTATTCTCCAAGCACAATTGAAATGACTATTGTGGCCGCCACCTTTGCCGGAATGTTGTTAATAGTTACCTTATTCTCGCGCTTTTTCCCAATTATATCAGTATGGGAAGTAGCCGAAGGGAAATTAAAAAACTCTAAAAACGAAGAAAATGACTAAGCAAAAATTAATTGCGTTGTGTGCCTTTTTTGTACAACCTTTTTGGTTGATGGCGCAGGATAAAGAAGCCGTTCTTACACTGAAATTCGAAGTGATTGATAGTGTAAAAACTGCACTCGTAAATGTAACTTCGGACGGAGCACCGGTGAAAGAAGTGGAAGTAGCTCTTTATGCCGAGCGGTTAGGCGGGCAATTGCCCATTGGAAAATCAACTACAGATGAAGAGGGGGTAGCAACTTTTGAATTTCCTTCCGACCTTCCGGGCGACCCTGACCACGCCTTGCATGTAGTAGCAAAAATTCAGGAGAATGAAGAATACATGGATACCGAAACAAAGGCCGATGTGAAATGGGGAATTGACGTGCAGCGACCAGGTAAAACCCAGGAACGTTCCCTCTCGGCAGGCCGCGCAAGGGCTCCTGTTTATTTTATGGTGGTTGCAAATGCAATAATTATTGGGATTTGGGGAACTTTGGCCTATATTGTGTTCCAGTTATTCCGGTTAAAAAAATTAGGAACTCCAAACGAAAACAACCATTTATAATATTTTAAAAAGTAAGATTATGAACACGAATTTCAAAAAAACCTTCAGCGCAGTAGTGTTGGGTTCTTTTTGCTTTTTGGCAATGAGTTTTTCAGTAAATGATGGCAAACCCGCAGGAAAACCATGGAATGCCCCGGCCGATGCCGTTAAAAAAACAAATCCTAAAGCCAATGCTGACGGGATTAAAGAAGGGAAAGAGCTTTACAGTGTGCATTGTAAATCGTGCCACGGAGTAAAAGGAAAAGGTGACGGACCAAAGGCTGAAAAAATTGATATTTCATGCAACGACTTCACCAAACCTGAATTCGCTAAAGTTTCGGATGGCGAACTGTACTGGAAAACTACTGAAGGCCGCAAACCAATGCCTTCATTTAAAGAAAAACTCAGCGACAGCGAAAGATGGGCTGTTGTGGCGTACATTAAAACAATGAGTAAGTAATTGCTTACAGTAGTAAATGCTCATAATAGAATAACCAACCTTGTTTTTCGAAACAGGTTGGTTATTGTTTTTTATAGCCTTTTTGTTCTTCTTTCTTGTAAACAAGGAGGCACTTCGCTTAAGGGAACTCTTAACCCCAATAAGGGTGGGGAAACCCTTACATATTATGCAATCCCCGCAAATGCTGATGTTTTTCATACAGATAAGGTGCCTGTTGATTCCTGTACTGTAGCCCCTGACGGAACGTTTTCCTTTAAGTGGTCAGAATGGAAAACGGGATTTTTTGATCTGGCATTGAATGGTGAAATTATTGCAGCTAATTATTTTTTGCCTGCAGGAGCTCATCTGAACCTTGAATTTAATGTGGCACAAAGTCCGGCTAAACTCATCCGTTCAGACAACGACCCTTACAACAATTTTATTCAGCACTTTAGCGATTCCTTTTATCGTAATCCTTCGGTTAAACATTATTATTACGTAGAAAGTAATTTTTTACTGGCCCCCGATTATGCACGCTATATTGACGGGCGCCACCGGCAGCAACTGGATTATGCCGCTTCTGTGTTAAACGATACCACTTTGGATGCGGTATTTCGTACCTGGCTCCGGTGTGAAATTGATTTTCAGTGGGCCAATGATAAAACTGCCTTCCTCTGGAAAAAATGGATACGCAACGAAGAAGTACCGCTCGATTCATCCTATTACAATTATGTACATCAACTCGATATTAATAACCCGTCTTATATTATCAGCGCGGCCTATGTAAGGTTTCTGCAACTGTACATCCGTGAACAGTACCGGCAGTTGCCTGTTGAACAACAAAAAAAAGACGCAGCCTGGCGAAAGCTGGAAATTGCCATGAGTCTTACCAGCGGACCGGCACGCAGCATAGCCCTTCGCCACATTCTGGATAATGAATGGAGCAGCATAAATACTCTTGGCACTTTAGATGAAAATGCATATCACCAAACCGAGATACTTGCACAAAAAATGACTGAAATAACGGGTGATAAAGGGTTCATCCGTTATCTTGAACAAAAAAAATAATCTAAAAAAAATGAAAACAGTAACCACTATCCTGCAACTGTTATTTGGCTTGTTGTTTCTGGTGCTTGGCCTCAGTCATTTTTATTACACCAGCGAGATGGCCATTTTTGTTCCTTTACCTTCCGGGGCCCGATTGTTTGTGTATGCCGCAGGTATTGTGTTTACTCTTTGCGCAGCGGCAATTATACTCGACCGGTTTGTAAAAGAATCGGTTGTTATTATAGCCTGCACACTGGCAATAAGCGCAGGCTTTGTGCAATTGGGAATTGAGTGGCAGCAGCAGGACGAAATTTTGAAAACCGTAGGAATAACCAATGTGGTAAAGCTTCTTGTGGCTGTAGCCATATTACTGGCGGTTGGTTATTATTCCAAACGCAAGGAATAAGGGTAAATACTTCCAGATATTTATCATAAAAAGCGGTGATGGAAATCATAATTTCTCAGGACATTCCTCAACAACTTTGTTTTATCAAAATGCTTCACTTATGTGGTATGTTAAATCCGGCTTTTATTTTTACTGCAACACAAAAACTTCTCTAAATTTTCATTCAAAAAACAACAGCCCCTCAATTTATATCGTCCGTATAAGCGGTCTTTTTTTATTATACTTTTTCTTCTGTTTGGCCACACAGGCACAACAGCACAGCCCTTCCTTTTCGCATAATCAGGGTGGTTGGCAGTTGCATCCTGCCGATAGCCATTTTACTTTTACCGGAGTGGATGATGAACGTGAACATCCCAAACACGAAGATCTGGAAACAGAGCTCGAGATTTATCCGTTTAACATGGTGGTACCCGATGATCCGGTAATAAAAAACGAAGCTATGTTTGATTACCATAAACACTCGAAAAGTGGAAAAATGCTTGGCGGAATTCGTTTTTTCGCTGATGCCAATACTCACTGGGCAAAAGCACGTGATATGAAAGATCTCATTCTTTATACCGAACTCTATTATGGATTCAAGCACTTTCAGCTGGGGGGTGAAACCGGTAGTATAACCGGTGAAGAGTTTATGACCATTGGACCACAGTTTACGCTTTATGACAGCAGAATTTTTAAACGTGTATCATTAATTTCACGAGTATTGCCCGATTATGTTTTCGGGTATGAATATACTACTCAGGAGGCGCACCTGTTTCATGGAATGACTCTTTCTTCAACCGGAATGGGGCGTATTGTAACACCTTCTAATAAAGCTATTATTCAGGCTTCGGCATGGGTGTCTTTTAAGGGATTGCGTGGAGTGTACTTTGGGATAGAGTATGAGCATAACAATTCTAAGTATTTTAATACTCACAAGTTCGAAGTAAATGATGAACTTTTTCTTGGGATAAAAGCCGAATTGCACTAACAGTAGCTTAGCCGCCCTCTTTGTAGTTCACTTGAAAATTGAAACCCAAAGGGCCTCACGAAATGTTAACTTAAAAAAGGGGGGGTAACAGTGAAACCCAGAGTTAATTTCATTTCAAATTTCAATTTTCCAAAGTGCTCATGATTTCCCCCAAAATTATTTAGTATGTAGTGGGTATAAATTTGGTCAGTTTTTGGGTATTGGGTTACTGCAGGTGCTAGTTTCCATTCGGGGTGCATATCCGCTTTGGCAGTTGTTTTAATGAACATGTTAAGCAAATGAAAAGAGCCCGCCTTAAGGGCGGGCTCTTTCAAAAGGTAAAATTTGTTAACTAGGCATTAATATCAAACGTGTTCATAAAGGCTGTGGTAAAGTTCCCGCTTTTAAAATCTTCGTTTTGCATGAGCTTTATCTGAAGCGGCACGGTGGTGTGTAATCCCGGTCCTTCAATTACAAACTCGCTTAGTGCACGTTCCATTTTAATAATGGCTTCTTCGCGAGTTTGGGCACTTACAATCAATTTGGCCACCATCGAGTCATAGTTTGATGGAATGGTGTAGCCGGCATAAATATGGGTATCAACGCGCACTCCGTGCCCACCCGGTTTGTGCAGGTTCACAATTTTTCCAGGGGTAGGTCTGAAATTGTTGAAAGGATCCTCAGCATTAATGCGGCACTCAATAGCGTGTTTCATGGGCAAATGATTTTTGCCGCTTATGGGGACACCAGCTGCAATTAATATCTGCTCTTTTACAAGATCATAATTAATTACTTCTTCGGTAACGGGGTGTTCCACTTGTATCCGGGTATTCATTTCCATGAAGTAAAAGTTGCGGTGTTTGTCAACCAAAAATTCAATGGTGCCCAAGCCTTCGTAGCGAATACTTTCACCGGCTGCAATGGCTGCAGCACCCATTTTTTCGCGCAGTTCGGGTGTTACAAATGGAGATGGAGCTTCTTCAATCAGTTTTTGGTGCCTGCGTTGAATAGAGCAGTCGCGCTCACTCAAGTGGCACACTTTTCCGTATTGGTCGCCTGCAATCTGTATTTCAATATGACGCGGTTCTTCAATATATTTTTCGAGGTACACCCCGGCATTGCCAAAGGCAGCACCTGCTTCCTGGCGGGCACTGTCCCAGGCGGGTTCAAACTCTTCGTCTTTCCATATAATGCGCATGCCACGTCCACCGCCTCCCGCTGTTGCTTTAAGAATTACGGGGTAGCCAATTTGCGCAGCTATTTGAATACCTTCTTTTACATCTTCCAGCAAGCCGTCAGATCCAGGAATGCAAGGCACACCGGCTTTTTTCATGGTGTCTTTGGCATTGGCCTTATCCCCCATAGCGTTTATCTGCTCGGGGCTAGCACCTATAAATTTAATTCCGTGATCGCGGCAAATTTCAGAAAACTTGGCATTTTCAGAGAGAAAACCGTAACCTGGATGAATCGCATCAGCATTGGTAATTTCGGCAGCAGCAATAATGCTGGCCATATTTAAATAACTCTGCGGGCTGGGTGGCGGCCCAATGCACACGGCCTCGTCAGCAAAACGCACATGCAAACTTTCTTTATCTGCCGTAGAGTAAACGGCAACGGTTTTTATTCCCATCTCTTTACAGGTGCGAATAATCCGAAGGGCTATCTCTCCGCGGTTGGCAATGAGTATTTTCTTAAACATGATTTATAAGCATTTTTGAAAAAATAACGCCTGAGGCAATATTACTGCCTTACAGGTTTACATGGGTTCAACAAGAAACAGCGGCTGGTCGTACTCAACCGGTGACGAATTTTCAACCAGTACTTTTACTATACGACCTGAAATTTCCGACTCAATTTCGTTGAAGAGTTTCATTGCTTCAATGATACAAACCACTTTGCCTGCTTTAATCTCATCCCCCGGCTTCACAAAAGCAGGTTTATCGGGCGATGCAGATGCGTAAAAAGTACCAATCATCGGACTCTTAATAGTGAGCAGATGGGCATCGTTGCTTGCAGGAGCAACCGCAGGTGCTGCAGGAGCAGCGGCTATTACAGCAGGAGCCGCGGGTGCTTGATGAATTACCGGAGCTACAGGAATAGGAACCGCAGGAGCTGATATTACCCCCTCATAGGTTTTTTTTATGGCAATTTTAAAATCGCCTTTTTCTACTTCCACCTCACTTACACCATATTCTGATACAAGTTTAATGAGCTCTTTTATCTCTTTTAATTCCATAACACAAATATATTTTTCTTACTAATAAAAACTAAAGGTATAAAAAAAATGAGCGAACGGACAAATGAAAAAACTTTGTAAGTGATTATCAGCCGTTATAAGCCCATTTAATATACACCGACCCCCAGGTAAATCCCCCACCGAAGGCTGAGAAAATAAGGTTATCTCCTTTTTTGAGTTTCTTTTCCCATTCCCAAAGTAATAGCGGAAGAGTACCATTGGTAGTATTTCCGTATTTCTCAATATTGATCATAATTTTATCACGGCTCAGTCCCATGCGTTCTGCTGTAGCATCAATAATGCGCAGGTTTGCCTGATGTGGCACCAGCCAGGTTACTGTATCGGCCGTGAGGTTGTTGCGTTCCATTATTTCGTACGATACCTGTGCCATATTGGTAACTGCAAATTTGAAAACGGTTTTGCCATCCTGAAAAACAAAATGCTCCTTGGCATCAACGGTTTCATGTGTGGGTGGTTTTTGTGAACCTCCTGCTTTTTGATGCAGGTAGTGCCTTCCCGAACCGTCAATATGCAGCAGGGCATCCTGTACACCATTTCCTTCGTTGTTGGGTTCCAGTAAAACACAACCGGCTCCGTCACCAAAAATAATGCAGGTGTTGCGGTCGGTGTAATCAATAATGGCACTCATTTTATCACCGCCTATCAGCAGCACCTTTTTGTACTTACCCGATTCAATAAACTTGGCACCGGTTTCAAGTCCGAATAAAAATCCGGAGCAGGCAGCCTGCAGGTCAAAACCCCAAGCGTTTTTTGCACCTATTTTATCGGCAATTACACAGGCCGATGAGGGGAAAATCATATCACCGGTAACGGTGGCGCAAATAATCACATCTATTTCATCAGGTGTTATTCCGCGTTTGCGCAACAACTCTTCCACAGCGGGTACAGCCATTTCGGTTACCCCTTTGTTTTCGCCTTTCAGCAAATGGCGTTCTTTAATACCGGTACGGGAGGTAATCCACTCGTCACTGGTATCAACCATTTTTTCCAAATCGGCATTAGAGAGAATATCAGGTGGTACATAACCACCCACGGCAGTAATGGCTGCGGTAATTTTACTCATTGTTTGCTGCGGGGCTTGTTGCTAAATTTTTAAATGCGTCACGAATTTGTTTTACCAGTTCGGTTTTTACCACATCGCGCGATATTAAAATCATATTTTTAAAGGCAAGGGCGTTTGAAATTCCGTGTCCTATAATTACAGGTGCATTTACTCCAAGAATAGGAGTGCCGCCATAGTTTTCGTAGTTGAATCTGGCAAAGTATTCATCAGTAATTTTGCGTTTGTGCATCATATAAAATACCGATTCTACCGACTTAAGAATTACGTTTCCGGTAAATCCATCGCATACAATCACGTCTGCTTTGTCATTAAACAGGTCACGTCCTTCTACATTACCAATAAAATTGATTAGTTGATTTTGGGCCAGCAACTGATGAGCAGCCAGTGTAAGCAGGTTCCCTTTTTCTTTCTCTTCACCAATGCTCATTAAACCCACTTTGGGGTTATTAATGCCATAAACATATTTGCTCATCAGGGAACCTAATATGGCAAACTGATTCAGCATTTCGGGTTTACAGTCGGCATTGGCTCCTACATCAAGCAATAATCCGTATTGCCCGTTTGATTTTGGCAAAATAGAAGTAATGGTAGGCCGCGAAACACCTTCAATGGGTTTAACCGAAAAAATGGAGCCTACCATCATGGCACCGGTGTTTCCGGCACTTATAAAGGCATCAATTTCTCCTTTGGCCAGCAACTGAAAGCCTACCGAAATGCTTGAATCTTTTTTGGTCTGAAATGCCTTGGTCGGGTGTTCGCCCATTTCAATCACTTCGGTGGTATGCACAAAATCGAAAGCATCCGGATTCACCTGTTGCTCCGTTATTAATTGCTTCACCTGTTGGCTGTCGCCAATAAGTGTAAGTCTTACGTCTTCCCCAAGTGAAGGCAAAGCCTGTATACAGCCCAGCACGGCTTGTGCAGGCGCATAGTCTCCACCCATCATATCAAGGCCGATCCTTATCATTACCTTTTCCGTTTAGAAAAGATTATGCTTCCGAATCGTTTCCGGGAAGTACTTTTTTCCCTTTGTAGTACCCGTTGGCAGTAACTCTGTGGTAAAGATGAGTTTCACCAGATGTAGGGTCAACTGCAATTGTTGGTGCTACGCCTTTGTAGTGTGTTCTTCTTTTGTCTCTTCTCGTGTTCGAGAGTTTTCGTTTCGGATTAGGCATCGTACTTCTTATTTAATTATTACTCAAAAAATCTTTTAACTTACTCCATCGTTCATCGGGTTCAGCTTCGTTTGTGTCGGGGTGGCTCAGTATTTCTAATTTGGCCAGCATTTCCTTGTCACATTCGGGCAAATTTCCCGGGTCGGCACATGTTTTTACAAAGGGTAAAGCAAGCATTACAAAATCATAAATATGCTGCCCTATGTTAAAACAATTCTCCTTTCTTGAGAGGTAAATAATCTCGTCTTCTCCATCTTTCGGTTGTTCTTCGTCAGTGATTTTTACGATCAAAAACGCAACATGATCAACCGGCTGCTGATAAGCCGCAAGACATTTCTCGCAATCAAGGCTAAGGGAACCTTTAATGTTGAACGTAAGATTTACGAGGCGGTCGGATTTATCCAACTCCAGATTAATCTCTATGTTCGAACTTTTTACAGTTTGATTGTCAAAGTTTTCAAAAAAAGCCGGCTCCAATCTATATACATAGTGGTTTTGGCCGTTCCTTATTTTTGAAAGCTCTATGTCAAACTCTTTCAGGCTCACCCTTGCTTCATTAAGCCCGCAAAGATAAAAAGAATGAGTTAATTAGGAAACGAAAACCTGTATTGTGCTGTAAAAAAGGGATATAAACTAAAAATCAATCCTGAAACGCTCTCTGCGAAGCGGTGTAAAGGGCAATGGATTAGAAGTTATCTCCTCACTGTTTTTACGCTGCCTGAAAATTTCAATGGCGGCATACAGGGCATTTCTGAACGAAGTTTCGCTGGCCTGGTTTTTACCTGCCAGCGAGTAGGCCGTTCCGTGGTCGGGTGAGGTGCGTACAGCAGGCAGTCCCGCTGTAAAATTTACGCCTTCTTCAAAAGCCATGTACTTAAACGGTATTAGTCCCTGGTCGTGGTACATGGCGAGTACGGCATCAAACTGACGGTATTGGCGTGACCCGAAAAATCCATCGGCCGGGTACGGTCCATAAGCCATAATACCTGCATCCTGGGCTGTTTTCACAGCAGGAGCAATGATGTTTTTGTCTTCGGTACCTATCAGGTTATTATCTCCTGCGTGGGGGTTTAACCCTAAAACGGCAATACGGGATTTGCTGATGCCAAAATCTTCAAACAAACTTTTTTTCATTAGTTTAAGTTTGGCGGTTATTTTTTCGGCAGAAAGTTTTTCAGCTACTTCTTTTACCGGAACATGGCCTGTTACCAATCCTATTTTCAGTTCGGGGCTCAATAAAAACATGAGGTGTTCCGAGTTGGAAAATTCAGTTGCCAGAAATTCGGTGTGTCCTACAAATTTTCCGGCTTCCGCAGGCATATTGTGTTTGTTGAGAGGTGCAGTTACCAAAGCGTCAATTTTGCCATCGCGCAAATCTTTGGTAGCAAGCTGCAATGATTTGAGCGCGTATTTTCCTCCAAGAGCATTGTCTTCGCCCGGTTTTATTTCAATTTCCTCTTCCCAGCACACCAGTACATTGGGTCGTTTCGGATTAATCTGATCAATGCTTTTGGCAATAAACAAATTGAATTCGTTTTGCCCGATTAATTTTTTGTAGAATGCAAATACCTTTGGCGACCCGTACACCACCGGAATGCAAAATTCATTGATGCGTGCATCGGCAAGCGTTTTAATAATTACTTCGGGGCCAATGCCATTTACATCGCCTAAGGAAATACCTATAATGGGAGTTTTTAATCGGTTCATTTGGCTGCGTTCAGTATAAAATCAAATAATAAGCGTACCCCCACACCGGTTCCATTTTTTCCGCGGTATGAGTCGTTGTTGTTTATAAATGCCGGTCCGGCAATATCAAAGTGCATCCAGGGATAATCGGTGTAATGTTCCAGAAATTTCCCGGCAGTAATAGCACCTGCTACAGGGCCACCAATATTTTTCATATCGGCCAAATCTGATTTAATCAGATTTTTATACTCGTCCCAGAAAGGAAATTCTACCAATCGCTCGTATACATTATTTCCGCTCCTTTTAAGTTTCGATTTAGTTTTTTCATCTGCTGTGCCCATGCATACAATACCGTATTGCCCTATGGCTGCTGCAGCTGCACCGGTAAGTGTTGCAAAATCAAGTACCAGTTCGGGTTTGTATTTCTTAGCATAGGCAAGTGCATCGGCCAATAACATTCTTCCTTCGGCATCGGTGTTTAATACCTCTACCGTTTTTCCGTCATACATTTCAATTACATCACCGGGGGTGTAGGCGTTTTCTCCCGGACGATTATCGGTTGCTGGCACCAGTCCGATCACATGGTATTTTAATTTAGCTTTAGCTACAGCATATATGGCGCAGGCAACGGCAGCGGCTCCGGCCATATCGCATTTCATGCTGTCCATGCTGTTGGGCGTTGGTTTCAAACTTAGTCCACCGGTATCATATACTACTCCTTTTCCTACCAGTACCAAAGGTTTTTTATTTACCGCACCTCGTGGTTTGTATTCCATAATAGTAAATGTGGGTGGAGTTTGGCTTCCTTTATTTACCGCAAGAAGTCCCCCCATTTTAAGGGCTTCAATTTTTGTTTTATTCAGTACCTCTACATGAAATCCCGCGGTGTCGCCCATTTTCTGAATTTCTTCGGCCAGCTTGGGGGCTGTGAGGTACGACTGAGGTTCGTTTACCAGCGTGCGTGCCAGCGTAGTGGCTTCCACCAAAATGTGCAAACGCTCCAGTTCTTTTTTATCTAATTTTTTACTGTTAATGGCAATGGTTTGTAAGCTGTTTTTTTCTTTTGCCGCTTCACTGCGGTATTTTAAAAACTGATAATTGCCAAGGGCAATTCCTTCGGCAAGGGCCAGGGCAGCTTCGGTATCGTGCAGCACGTCTTCTATAATCACATGGCTCTGTTTGTGCGCGTTCAGGGCGTTGCATATTTTGCTTCCGTTACTTCGCAAGTCTTCCAATTGTACAAAACGTTCTTTTTTGTCTTTTGGAATGAGCACAAATATGAGCCTGTCAAACTGATTAATGACAATCAAACGTTCATCGGCTTTTAATTTTGTATGGATATAGGCTACCTCTTTTTCGTTTAGGTTGTACGAAAGCCACCTGGTTTTTTTATCCGCCAGTAGCACAATAGATGCATTACTTTCAGTTTTTACTGCTTTTTGAATGGATGTTGCCATAGGGTTTGTATTTTCGAAGCCTCAAAAATAAAGGATTTGCCGATACATACCACATATCGACTAAATACCTTAAACAACTGAATGGAAAAGGTTAAACCCAAAAAACAATTAGGACAGCATTTTTTGCGGGATGAAAATATTGCGAAAAAAATTGTTCAATCCCTGCTCGATGAATTTAATGGGAGTACCATACTCGAGGTTGGGCCGGGTATGGGGGTACTTACCAAGTACCTCGTTGAACAAAATGCCAACCGGTTGTTTGTAGTTGAAATAGACAAGGAAAGTGTGGCTTATCTCAATCAGCATTTTCCGGTTTTGCAGGACAGAATTCTAAGTGAGGATTTTTTGCAGTTGGATTTTAACCATTATACCGCCCCAGTGGGTGTAATTGGGAACTTCCCGTACAATATCTCTTCGCAAATTGTTTTTAAAGTAATAGAAAACAGAGTAGTATGTCCTTTAATGGTTGGGATGTTTCAAAAGGAGGTTGCACAGCGCCTGGCTGCCAAACCCCGAACCAAGGAGTACGGAATCTTATCTGTGATTACGCAGGCCTATTTTGATGTGGAATATCTGTTTACGGTGAGCGAAGGTGTTTTTAATCCACCACCCAAAGTGAAATCGGCTGTGGTGAGGTTGAAAAGAAAAACGGAAGGCTTTCTTAATTGCGATGAAAGTTTATTTTTGCGCGTGGTAAAGGCGGCCTTTAATCAGCGCAGAAAAACGCTTCGTAACGCATTGAGTATGTATAATCCGGATAAAAACGAAGCATTGCTCGACAGCGGGTTTATGAAATGCAGAGCCGAAGAGTTGACGTACATGGATTTTGCAGCCCTTACCAATATGCTTACCTGATTAAAAGCAACCCAAAAAAGAACGCGCAGGTCTATTAAATATTAAAAAAAGGCGACATGTCAAACGTTACGGTTACAAAGGAGTTTATTTCGGAATTGCGGCAGGCGGTTGAGGCACGTAATGAACAGGAAGTGAAAAAACTCCTTCATGAGTTGCACCCCGAAGATGTGGCCGAGATCCTTTACGATTTCAGTACCGGGGATTCTAAGTTTGTGATTGCCCTTTTTGAGGGGGAATACGCGGTAAAAATTCTGATTGAAATAGATGAAGATACCCGCGACCGGTTTTTAACCAATTACTCTCCCGAGGAAATAGCCCGCCAGTTTATTGAATTTATGGATACCGATGACGTGGTATCTATTATTCGCTCTTTTCCTCCCAAATTAAAAGACCAGATCATAAGTCATATTACCGACCATGAATTTGCAGCCAATATCATATCACTCTTAAATTTTGATGAAGATACTGCAGGCGGTATCATGGCCAAGGAACTGGTAAAGGTAAATGAAAACTGGACCGTTGCCCAGTGCATTGACGAAATACGGGCACAGGCAGAAGAAGTAAGTAATGTGTACACCGTTTATGTGGTGGACGATCAGGACAGATTAAAAGGACTAATCTCACTTAAACAACTGATACTGGCCAAAGCCCGTGAAAGGGTGGCTGCCATTATGATTGAAGATGTGGTTTCGGTGCCTACCCATGCTTCAAGCGAGGAGGTTAGCTCCATCATGGATAAATATAACCTGGTAGTGCTTCCGGTAGCAGATGCTATTGGACGTCTGGTGGGACGCATTACAATTGATGATATTGTTGAAGTAATAAAAGAAGAGGCCGAGAAAGATTACGAGTTAATGTCGGGTATCACCGAGAGTGTGGAGTCAACCGATAAGGTTTGGGTGCTCTCGCGTGCAAGACTTCCGTGGCTCCTTATCGGGCTCCTTGGAGGTATTGTTAGCTCAAGGGTGATAGGTTTGTACGAAGGGCAATTAAAAATACATCCCGAAATGGCTTTTTTTATTCCGCTTATTGCGGCTATGGGAGGTAATGCGGGTGTGCAGTCATCGGCTATTATTGTAAAAGGACTTGCAAATAACACGCTTGGCACACGGGATATTTTCCCGAAAATTATAAAAGAGTTGATGGTTTCTCTGATCAACGGATTGGTATGTGCTGCCATTATTTTAGCCTATAATCTTTTTATGAGCGATTCGCTCGAGTTGAGCCTTACTGTGAGCATTGCCTTAATTACGGTAATTATTTTTGCGTCCATTTTGGGCACATTCGTTCCCATGTTATTAGATAGGGTAAAAATTGATCCGGCCTTGGCTACAGGTCCGTTTATTACCACAACCAACGACCTGCTGGGCCTCGGGGTGTATTTTCTGGTAGGCCGGTTATTATATGGAAACTTCTGACATGGAACTAAACCTGCTGATTGCCGATGATATGCACCCGATGCTGATGCAACAGCTGGATGAAAAAAAAATCAGTTACAGGTACTTTCCAGATAGTACTCCCGAAGAAATAAAAAAGATATTGTCGCAGTACAATGGTCTGGTGGTGCGCAGCAAGATTTATGTTGATAAGCAACTTTTAGATGATGTACCCGGTCTGTTACTTATAGCAAGAGCAGGTTCAGGCATGGATAATATAGACGAAGCGTATGCAAGGCAGTTGGGAGTTGAACTCATTAATGTACCCGAAGCCAATGCCGATTCAGTAGGGGAACACACTGTGGGTATGCTGCTGGCTGTTATGCTCAATCTGGTAAAAGCCGATAAAGAAGTACATAACATGGAGTGGAACCGCGAGGCCAATCGGGGGATAGAATTAAAAGGTAAAACTGTTGGTTTAGTAGGCTATGGGTTTACCGGAAAGGCGGTGGCTAAAAAACTATCTGGCTTTGAGGTAACCGTTTTAGCTTACGATAAATACCTGAAAAATTATGGAGACAACTACGCCACACAAGCCTCCATGACCGATATTTTTGAACGGGCCGATATCCTGAGCTTACATATTCCACTCACCGATGAAACCCATCACCTGGTAAATGCTGACTACATTAACAAATTCAAAAAGAAAGTGATACTGCTCAATTTGTCAAGGGGTAAAGTAGTTAATCAGCAACATCTGGTAAAAGCATTAGCTGAAGGAAAGATAAAGGCTTGTGCATTAGATGTGTTGGAAAACGAAAAGCTGGAGCAACTGAGCAAAGAAGAAAAAGAAATTTTTACAGAACTGGCTGGCAACAACAAGGTTGTGTTTGCCCCCCATATCGGAGGCTGGACTCATGAATCTTACGAAAAAATCTCCTTTTTTTTGTCGAATAAAATCAGCTATTTAGCGAACCAATTTGCTGAAACTGATTGGAAGCGTCAAAGCAAGACTTGACAAGTATTTTAAAATAACATTACCTTTATCCGATTGTAAATTCTTTTGTAAACAAAAAGCCGAACAGATGATGAATAAAAAGTTTTACCTGTTGTTAATAGCTTTCATGGGTTTATGCCACCTTGCCTCGGCCCAAACGGGCTATGGTGAAATCCGGGGAAAAGTGCGGGACGAAAAGGGCAAGCCGGTAGATTATGCACTGGTTGTTGCCAAACTTGAAGGCGTAGCAAAACGCAGCACCTACACCGATGATGAAGGAAATTATGTATTGCGACCACTTGATCCGGGTACCTATTCCATTGAGGTGCAGTTTCCGGGATATGAAGGCGATACCACCAGAGGCATCGTTCTCTCGCCTGACCAAATCAGGTTTATCAATGTAGAAATAGCTCCAAAAGGAACATTACGCGTGATAATTAAAAAAGATTCCAAGAATGCAGTTCCGCTGATTGACCCGGGAGGAAAACAAGGTATCGGGTTAACGGCCGCACAGGTAATGCGCATGCCTAACCGTAATATTAACCAAATGGCAAATCTGGCTGCAGGGGTTGTTTCGGTAAACGGAGGAACACCAACATTCAGAGGGGCACGTGCCGATGGTACTGCTTATTATATTGATGGGGTTCGTGTAATTGGAAGTGCAGGTGTGCCTACCAATATGATTGACCAGATTCAGGTAATTACCAGTGGTGTTCCGGCTCAGTACGGTGACTACACCGGTGGTGCTATTTCCATTCGTACCAAAGGACCTTCAAAATACCTGCATGGTGGTGCCGAGTTAATTACTTCTACTCCATTTGATGCTTACAATTTTAATCAGTTGGAAATGTATGCGCAGGGACCAATTTTGAAAAAGGATAAGGGCGATCGAGATAAAGAACGGTCATTGCTTGGGTTTTCACTGGGAGCCAACGTGGGTTACACCAAAGATCCCAGCCCATCAGCCATAGGAGTGTGGAAAGCAAAAGATAATGTACTAAGCAATCTAGAAAAAAATCCGTTGCGCATTGCACCGGGCGGAACAGGCTTTGTGCCCAATGCCGAGTTTGTAACCAAAAGTGATTTGGAAAAAGTAGATGCCAAATTAAACATTCCGCGCAAATCATTCAGCATTACGGGAAGTTTAAACTACCAGCCATCTAAAAATATTAATATTGTTTTCGGAGGTCAGGCCAATTATGTAAACGCACTCGGGTATTCGTATTCCAGTTCATTATTTAATTATAAGGAAAATCCTCAAACCATTGACGGAACTTACCGGGCCTATATCAGGTTTACACAAACGTTTGCCAACGACAACAAGGAGAAAGACAAGTTTTACCCAATCTCCAATGCTTTTTACACCGTGCGTTTTGACTATACCTACCGCCACATTGTACAGCAGGATCCAGATCTTAAGGATGATTTCTTTAAATATGGATATGTTGGGAAATTCAAAACTTACCAATCGGCTTTCTATAGCACTTATAATCCGGGAGTAAATGGAACGCCAAAGAAATTTATTGATCAGAACGGTGATACAGTTGTGTTGAGCTATTTTCAGGAGCATGTGGCTAATATTGATACCCTCTACACATTTGAGCGTTCGGATATAAATGCAATTCGTGCCAACTATACCCAAAACCTGTATGAGTTAGTAGCTGCTCAGGGGGGTAAAATTTCTAATCTCAATCAGGTTCGTCAGAATCTGGGATTGGTAAACGGAGACAATCCTCAGGCTATTTATTCATTAATGTGGTCGAATCCCGGAACTGCTTTAACCAATTACAGCAAAGCAACAGTGGAGCAGTTTACATTATATGCCATGGGTGAAGCCAGCGTAAACAGCAGGCGAAACAAAGGTCGTCAGCATTCATTGCAGTTTGGATTGCAGCACGAGCAGAGGGTGCAACGTTCATACGGGGTTTCAGCTATTCAATTGTGGGGTCTTGCCCGTCAGTTAATGAACAACCAGTTTAATGCCGGATTAGCCAATCAGGCCGATGAGAACGGATATTACCACGCCAATTTAGCTTATGATGCGAATGGAGTATTTCAGGATACTGTTCGCTACGACCGTTCATTTAACGGAGAAGACCAATCGTATTTCGATAAAACGTTCCGTAGTATGTTAATGGCCCGCGGTGAACGCGATGTTTACGGTAACCCAATTAATCAGCAAAGTTTTATTGATGTGAATTCATATTCTCCAAGCGACTTCAATATTAAAATGTTTAGTGCCGATGAGTTATTAAACAACGGTAACTCGTATGTGAACTATTACGGATACGATGCTTATGGAAATAAAGTAAAAGGTAAGCCGGGTTACGACCGTTTCTTAAACGGAGAGCGTATTATTCCGGCTTACATGCCCATTTATCAGGCAGCCTGGTTGCAGGATCAATTTATCTTCCGTGATTTGATTTTCCGTATCGGGGTGCGCTTAGAGCGTTTCGATAATAATATGCCTGTATTAAAAGATCCGTTTACCCTTTATCCTGTAAAAACAGCTGGAGAGGTAAGTGAAATAAAAGGCAACCCGATTGTACACCCTTCAACTATCGGATCTAATTATGCCGTTTATGTTGACGATGTAAAAAATCCGACTAAAATATTGGGATACCGTGACGGAACGAATTGGTACAATTCCGAAGGCAGCCGTATCAACGACCCTTCTGTATTGGCTAATGCGACTACTTCGGGCCGTATTCAGCCTTACCTTGTTGATCCGAACAATCAAGTAATTACTACAACCGGTACTTTTAAAGATTACCAGCCACAAATTAATGTATTACCTCGTGTTTGGTTCTCTTTCCCAATAAATGAAAAAGCCCAGTTTTTTGCTACCTACGATATCTTAACTCAGCGTCCTACCGAGGGTACCATTGCTCAGGTTGATGATTACTACTACATGCAAAACAGAGCCAACAGCACAATTGGTAATCCGGATTTGAAACCAACCAGACGTACTGATTACGAATTAGGTTTTAAACAGGCACTCGGAAGTGATGCCGATGGAAATCCAAATCAGGCGCTCACCATTGCCGCATCTTACAGCGAAATGAGAAACCTCATCACCCAGTATCGATACAATCAGGCTTATCCTATCACCTATACAACCTTCGGAAATCTTGACTTCTCTACAGTTAAGAGTTTGCGTTTTGAGTATGAGTTGAGAGATTTAGGAAATGTTTCGGTTATGGCTAACTACGCATTGCAGTTTGCCGATGGTACCGGTTCAAACTCGGGTTCAAGCGGAGCATTGCTTGCAGTAGGTTTACCTAACCTGCGTACATTATTCCCGCTAGATTATGATGTTCGTCATATTATTAAAGGTACAGTTGACTTCCACTATAAAGGTTATGATAAAGATGCCAAGAGAAATCAATACAACGGGCCAATTGTATTTAACAAACCCATATTCCAAAATGCCGGTATTGCCTTAATCTTTAATTCACAATCAGGCCGTCCTTATACAGTAAACTCACAAGCCACACCAGATGCACAGCCGGGTGTAGTATTCAGAAGCCCAATAAAAGGTAACCCTAACGGGTCGCGTTTACCATGGCAGTTTTATACTGACCTGAACGTTGACAAAACATTCTATTTTAAAGCAGGTACCTATAAAAACGGAGCACCTAAGCAAGCAAGCATGGTAGTGTTTCTTCAAATCACCAACTTGTTTAATGCTAAAAATATTTTGGGGGTTTATCGTTACAGCGGTTCAGCTGATAATGACGGGTATTTAAATTCACCTGCCGGACAAGTTGCCATAAACCAAGCAACCAGTGCACAATCATTTATTGACTTGTATAATATAAAAGTGGCCAACCCCGGCAACTATGCGTTGCCAAGATGGACCAGACTCGGAGTTCGTTACAACTTTTAATTAACAAGTAAAGAGAAATGAGTATGAAATCATTAACGAAAAGTAAGTTCAGCATGAAATACAAAGTAATTTCAGGAATAGCAATAGCCATGCTTGTAGGAGGTAATAGCTATGCGAGAGAAATGGTAGGGGCACCGGGAAATCCGGCCGGAAGCAACAGCAAGAATGAGTTTTATAAAATGGCTGCAGGTTGCGAGCCGGCCACGGCTCAGGTGGATTTAGATATTAATAACGTAAGGACACGTATATTGAACGGAGGTGATATGTGGTGGGATTTGAACAATGCCAAATACGAAATCCCTAAAATTACCGATCCGGCCAACAACAACAGGAAAAATTCTCTTTTCTCAGGCGCTTTGTGGATTGGAGGTTTATCTCAGGGCAACCTGAAATTAGCTGCTCAAACCTATCGCCAGAACGGAAATGACTTTTTCCCAGGTCCGTTAAATACAAACAACTCATCGGTTACTCCCGATCGCTGTAAATACTACGATAAAATTTTCAAAATAAACCGTCAGGAAATCGAAGACTTTATTGCCAATCCCGATAAATCAAGCCCACCAACCGTTATTGACGAATGGCCGGCACATGGTAATCCTGCCTTTGGTGAAACGGAATACCTGGCACCTTTTGTTAATGTAGGAGGGAGTTTGAGGTATGAGCCACAACTCGGAGATTATCCGGATGTGTTGGGCGACCAGACTTTGTGGTGGGTTTACAACGACAAAGGAGCTATTCACACCGAAACACAAGGGGTGCCTATCGGGTTGGAATTGCAAACTCAGGCTTTTGGTTTTGCCACCAATGATGAGATTAACAACATGACATTTTATACCACTACCATTACTAACCGGAGCAACGAAGACGTGGACAGCTGTTATTTTGGCGAATGGGTAGATGCCGACCTTGGTAATTACTCTGACGACTATGTGGGTTGCGATGTAGACCACAGCTTGGGTTATTGCTATAATGGAGATGATGATGATGAAGGTGTTTTGGGTTATGGGGTAAACCCGCCAAGCGTGGGTGTAGACTTTTTCGAAGGGCCATTTGCCGATCCGAATGACGGAGTAGATAACGACCGCAACGGAACCACCGATGAACCGGGCGAACGCATTGGCCTTTCTAAATTTGTTTATTACAATAATGACTTCTCTGCCGACAGAGGAAATCCTACCTCACCGCAACACTATTACAATTACCTGCGTGGTATTTGGAAAAACGGTGTTACCATGAGTTATGGCGGAAACGGAATAGGTGGCGGTTTGGGTGCAACCAATGTAAAATGTAACTGGATGTTCCCTAAAAATACCGATCCGTTCCTTTACTCTTCTCAGGGCGAGTGGACAGAAGTTACTGCCGGTAATCCACCTGCCGACAGAAGGTTCCTCCAGTCAGCAGGACCATTCAAATTAAAATCAGGTGCTGTAAACAAAGTAACCGTTGGGGTAGTTTGGGCACGCGTGTCACAAGGCGGTGCCACAGGTTCACTTGACCTCCTCCTGAAATATGATGAAACAGCACAGATTCTGTTCGACAATAATTTTAAAATCCTTGATGGCCCTACGGCTCCTGATTTAAATATTGCCGAAATAAACAGAGAGCTTATTATTAACCTTGAAAATACAGCCAGCAATAAGGTAGAACAATACCAAGATACATTAAAGCGTAGCGGACAGCCAGATGTACTTTATAATTTTGAAGGATATCTGATCTATCAGCTGAAAGACGGATCTGTATCAACCGGTGAACTGGATGATGTGGACCGCGCCCGTTTAGTGGCTCAGTGCGATGTACAAAACAATGTAAAGAATTTAGTTAATCAGGAATATAATTCTTCTATCAAGGATTACACTAAAATATTGAAAGTGGTAGGCAGCGATGAAGGAGTTTTACACTCCTTCCGCATTCAAAAGGATTTATTTGCCCGTGGCGACCAAACACTGGTAAACTTTAAAACCTATTACTATATGATTATATCCTATGCACATGCTAACGATAACAATTACCGTGTACAATATTACCCGGGACGTAAAAACGTAAAAACCTACTCTGCCGTACCGCATCCGCCACAGCCTCGCAGCGGAGGATTGCAGGTTAATTCGGGTTATGGCGGAGGACCGCAGATTAAACGTATTACCGGAACAGGAAACGGAGGTCAGGAACTTGAATTAACACAAGCCTCTATTGATGCCATTGTGAAAAACGGAAGACTGAGCGAGCCTACTTACCTTGGCGGCAACGGTCCGGTAAACATTAAAGTAATTGACCCTACTAAAGTACCTGCCGGAGATTTTGAATTGTACATTCTTGATTCTACCGCCAAAGCCGACTCATTGGCTGCTCCTAAATCAATCTGGTACATGGTGCGCAAAAACGGAACCGACCGCGATACCGTTTTCTCAGAGATGACTCTGGCCAAGAAAAATGAGCAAATTATTAAGTTTAAAAATCAAAACACCGGCAAAACAGAAGATTGGGGTATGTCGGTTACCATTAACCAAACAATTAAATCAGGTAATTCAACCGATTTGTTTGATCAGACCAATGGTTATCTCACTTCTTCTATGGAGTTTGCCGATTTAAGCAAGCCGTGGCTTACGGGGTTAAAAGACGTTGATAATATTCAGGTAACCACCACCGCTTACTGGCTAAACTGGATTCGTTCCGGAAGCGTAGGTCGCAACGAATGGCAAAGTTCGTCTCCGCCTGCCGATAAGGACTATTACTGGGATTATAACACCAACGGAAATTCCCTTGACCCTAAGGAGCGTTTTGAAAAAGTGCTTGACGGTCGCATGGCTCCTTATGTACTCTGTTCTAAAAAGACCAGAACCAATAACCTGAATGCATATGGTCCGGCATGGGAAGGTTCATTACAAACAGACAATCGTTTATCAGATCTCGCGAGTATTGATCTGGTATTAACATCCGATACCAGCAAATGGACACGTTGCGTGGTGCTTGAATTAGGAGAAGATCCAAATCTTACTGAAGGCAATGCAGCAAAAATGAGTATGAGAAAACACGCTTCGGTAGATAAAATGGGTAATGCGTTGCCTGGCGGAGAGCAGGGTCGCGGATGGTTCCCGGGTTATGCCATTAATGTTGAAACCGGTGAGCGCTTAAATATTATGTTTGGAGAAGACTCTTATTACGAAGGTGAAAATACCCGTGATATGTTGTGGAACCCAACTTCAACCATTTACAACGGAGTATCTTCAACACCGGTGTATGGTGGTAAGCACTACATTTACATTATGGGAAGCAAAACATTTGGAACCTACACCGGACCTATTTATGATGAAGGAGCAAGTTACCAGAATATGTTTGCCACCAATCAAGCAAACAACCTCAACAAGCGGTTGGTACTTTCTCAGGCTATGTGGGTAATGATGTCGTACACGCAGGGAGGATTTAAAATGTTAACTCCTGAAGAGGGAATTGTGCCATGTGATGTACGTATTAAAGTAAGAATGCAAAAACCATATGCTATCTACAATCCCGACAACAACCCGATAAACGGAGGCATGCCTGCTTATTCGTTCTCAACTTCTGATATTGCTGCAATTGCCAGTAAAGCGGTAGGTAAAAAAGCCATTGATATGATTAATGTAGTTCCTAATCCTTACTACGGATATTCGGCTTATGAAACCAATCAGCTTGATACCAAAGTGAAGTTTACCAACCTTCCGCCTAAGTGTACCATCAGCATTTACACGCTCAACGGAGTTCTGGTGAGACGTATTAAGAAAGATGATCCTACCACCACCAGTGCCGATTGGGATATTAAAAATCAGGCCAACGTACCAATTGCCAGCGGAGTTTACATCATTCATATTGATGCAGGCGAACTGGGTGAGAAAGTACTCAAATGGTTTGGGGTGATGAGGCAGTATGATTTGGATTCGTTTTAATACCTAACCTGAAAATAACACAGAAATGAGAATCAGAAATATAGTTTTAACAGCAACTCTGGCACTTGGTGTTTCACCCGTTGCCATGGCAGGTAACCCTGATCGTGCAGGGCAGGCAGGAGCCACCGAGTTACTTATCAATCCCTGGGTGCGAAGTTCAGGTTTGGGCGGAGCAAACAGCGCTGAAGTAAAAGGTCTGGAATCATTCCACCTGAATGTGGCCGGATTGGCTTTTACCGATAATACCGAGCTGGTTTTTAGCCGCACCAATTATTTAAAGACAGCCGATATTCATATTAATAATTTCGGATTTGCCCAGCGTGTAGGCGAGGGTTCGGTCATCGGAATTTCCGTTTTCTCTATGGATTTCGGAGATATTGATATTACTACTACTGAAGCTCCCGATGCTACACTTGGAACTTTTTCGCCCCAATTTTTAAATGTAGGGTTGGGTTATGCCAAAAAATTCTCCGAAAATATCTACGGTGGAATTATGATGCGCGCCATTTCAGAAGCCATTACTGACGTAAAAGCTCAGGGCTTGTGCATGGATGCAGGTGTACAATACAAAGCCTCATTCAATCCTAAAATGGCAAAAATTAAAGGAAGAGATATTCACTTCGGGGTATCTATACGCAATATTGGTCCCGATATGAAATTCGGAGGAAGCGGGTTATCGGTTTATACTACCAACGTGGCCACCGGGCTTTCGTCAAATACCGAGCAGCGGTCAGCTACCTTCAACCTTCCTTCGCTTATTAATGTGGGAGCAAGTTATGATATCCGCCTCGACCGCGATTCAACTAAGTATAATCACCGCCTTACCGCTTCATTTAATTTTGCTTCACATACTTTTCAAAACAACCAGTACATTCTGGGAGTTGAATATGGTTTGAGAGAAATGGTATTGCTGCGCAGCGGGTTTATTTTTGAGAAAGATGTGTTCGATAAAGAAATGCGCAAAACCGTATTTACAGGGTTTAATGCCGGTTTCGGAGTATTGATTCCCATTAACAAAACAGGAACTAAATTCGGAGTGGATTATTCATATCGTGCTACCGATCGTTTTGACGGAGTGCATACTTTTGGAGCCCGCTTATTGCTTACAGGCAAGAAATCGAATTAATACATATATTTGTACCGTTAAAAGAAGAAACGTCTTGCAAGCAAGGCGTTTCTTCTTTTTTGGCTTAAACAGGAAACAACAATATGGCAGACGAAGTTATTTACCTTACCAAAGAAGGATTCGACAATTTTAGAAAGGAGTTGCAGCAACTGCGCAGCGTGGAGATGCCTTATATCTCCCGTCAGATAGCCGAAGCACGCGATAAAGGCGATTTATCAGAGAATGCCGAATATCATGCTGCCAAAGAGGCACAAAGCCTGTTGGCAACACGTATTTCACAAATGGAAAGTCAACTCGCAAAAGTGCGTGTAATAGACGAAACCAAGCTCGACAACAGCAAGGTGATGATATTAAGTAAGGTGAAAGTAAGAAACCTGAAAACGAAAGGAGAGATTGTTTACGTTATGGTTTCAGAAAAAGAAGCTGATATGAAAGCCGGAAAAATTTCTATCAAATCTCCTATTGGAGCAGCCTTAATGGGAAAAGCTCTGGGTGATGTGGTAGATGTAACCGTTCCTGCCGGAGTAATACAACTCGAGATAATTGATATAAGTTTATAAAATCATGGCAAGTATATTCAGCAAGATTGTTTCGGGCGAAATTCCCTGTTATAAAATAGCCGAGACGGAAGAGTACCTTGCTTTTTTAGATGTGTTTCCGCTTACGGCCGGCCACGTGCTGGTGATTCCAAAGCAGGAAACGGATAATATTTTTGATTTAAACAACGAGCAGTTTGCCGGATTACATCTGTTCTCAAAAATTGTTGCCGAAGCAATTCGCAAAGCAATTCCGTGCAAAAAAGTAGGAGTTGCGGTAATTGGACTTGAAGTGCCGCATGCCCATATTCACTTGGTTCCCATAAATGAGGTAGGCGATATCAATTTTGCCAAACCAAAGTTAAAGCCAACTCCTGAAGAACTGACTTCCGTTGCTCAGTCCATCCGTAAGTTTATTGCCTGAGTTATTTTAATTTTTTCGGATTGTTTTTTACAAACGAAGCCCATCCCGAGTACTTTTTTTCATTCGTGTCTCCCGGATTGTTTTGCAAAAAATGGCAATAGGCAGCAGCCAGGCCATCGGTAGCATCTAAAAATTGAGGGGTCTCTTTAAAGTGCAACATCTTTTGAAGCATGGTGGCCACCTGTTCCTTGCTGGCACTTCCGCTGCCGGTAATTGATTGTTTTATTTTACGTGGGGCATATTCAAAAATAGGAAGCTGCCGGTATAACCCGGCTGCCATAGCTACACCTTGAGCTCTTCCAAGTTTAAGCATGGATTGAACGTTTTTTCCGAAGAAGGGGGCCTCCAATGCCATTTCATCAGGGTGGTATTCATCAATAAGAGTTAAGCATCGTTCAAAAATATGTTTAAGCTTCAGCGAATGTTCTTCAAGATGGTTGAGTTTTACCACACCCAGACTAATGATGCTTGCCTTTTTTTTATGGCAGCCAATTAAACCGTAACCCATAATATTGGTTCCAGGGTCAATGCCCAGTATGATTCGGTCAAACGGAATGGCTGAATGGCTTTGCAACTTATTTTTTGAATTGATTGTACTAACTTCACCCGCGAAAATACCGCATTTTTTGAATCGCAGGCCTCTAAAGGTAATTATTCTTGCAGTCAAACTGCTCATCACGGTTTACACATGCTCTTATGTGTATTACAAACTATTTGTATCCTATAATATCGATGACCTCTATCGCCAGTATCGCCAAAGTGTGGGAGGTATGGCCGGTTGGGCTGTAGTATTAACGGTGTTGCTTATGGTGGCCAACTGGAGCATAGAGGCACTCAAGTGGCAATATCTTATTAAGCGTAAAGAAACAATAGGTTTCAGAATGGCTTTTAAAGCCGTGTTATCCGGAACCACCATTAGTTTAATTACACCCAATCGCATTGGCGAATACGCAGGGCGTGTAGTGTATTTGGAAACGTATGATAAAGTAAAAGCCGCTCTTACTACTATGGTAGGAAGTTTTGCGCAGTTATGCATTACGCTGGTAGCCGGATGTATTTGCTTGTGTGTTGAGTTGAAACATATCCTTCCGCAAATGGATCTGGCTAGGCAAACCTTAGTGTTTTTATGTTTAATTCTGGTAGGACTTATTTTGTTGCTCTATTACAATATCTGGTTAATTGCACCGGTGAGTCGCAGAATCCCTTTCATTAAAAAATATGCCCGTTATTTCGAAGAGTTTGAGCAATACACCTATACCGATTTAACCATACTGCTAGGTTATTCGCTTATTCGTTACACCGTGTTCACGGTTCAGTATGTGCTTATGTTGTATGCCTTTCGCACCCAGGTGGAGGTTGCCGATGCACTCAAGGTAATTCCGGTTATTTTTCTGGTGCAATCCATTGTACCCACATCCACGCTTACCGAAATTGGCCTGCGCGGGTATAGTGCCATTGTGTTTTTTGCATTCTACTCAACCAATGAGGTGAGTTTAACACTATCGGCTTATGGCTTGTGGATTATCAACCTTATTTTCCCGGCATTCGTGGGGCTGATTCTTTTGTTGCGGGTACGGTTTTTAAAAGCGGATTCATGATAGTTGCGGCAGTTATTTTTCTTAGCGGCTTTTACAGTTCCATTCTTATTTACCATTATATAGGCTGGCGCAAAACTCCCGTGTGGAATGATACCCGGGAGAGCGAATCAATGCATTTGCCGTCTTGTACCATAATAGTACCTGTGCGCAACGAAGAAAAACATATTACCAAATGTCTTGATGGATTATTTGCGCAGCAGTATGCAAGTGCTTTTGAAGTAATTGTTGCCGATGATCACTCAACCGACAATACCGCAAGAATGGTAGAAGAATACATCGGGAAACGGTTGGTGACTGGGGCAGCTAATTTGCGGTTATTAAGACTCGAAGACAAAAATGAGATTGATAAATCGTACAAAAAGCACGCAATAACCAAAGCCATTTCTATGGCCGGAGGAACCATCATTCTTACCACTGATGCCGATTGCACTCGAAGCCGTGAGTGGTTAAAAACCATGGTGCAATTTATGGAGGGCAATAACCTGCAGTTGGTTTCGGGCCCTGTTGAGTTTTCATTTACCAATATGTTTGAAAAAATGCAGGCCCTTGAATTTTTGGGATTAATTGGTATTGGAGGAGCAGCTATTAAAATGGGTACTCCCAATATGTGCAACGGAGCTAATCTGGCTTACCGTAAACAGGTATTTACAGAGGTAGGGGGCTATAGTGGCAATGAGCAACTCAGTTCGGGCGATGATGAATTTTTGATGCATAAAGTATTTAAAAAGTATCCGCATCAGGTAGGATTTTTGAAAAGCAATAATGCATTGGTACAAACCGAACCGCAACATAAAACCGAAGGTTTTATTCAGCAGCGCAAACGTTGGGTATCAAAAAGTGTGCATTACAATAATAAACTCATCACGGTGCTCATGGCACTGGTGTATTTGTATCACGTGAGTTTGGTGGCCGCTTGTGTTGCCGGTTTTTTTTATCCCGGCTGGCTCAAAGTATTTCTGATTATTTTTACCCTGAAGATTATTGCCGAGGGTATGTTTTTATATAGTGTTTTAAAAATGTTTAAACGCACCGCGTTATTGATTTGGCTTTTGCCTGCACAACCGTTGCATGTGTTGTATGTGTTGTATATTGGTGTTGCCGGACAGTTTGGTACCTTTGAATGGAAAGGAAGAAATGTGCGATGAATGATTTATCACCAATTGAATTTGATATTTTGGGGACTCTTTATTTTGTAGAGCCTTTTGAGAATATTGTGAAGGAAGTTAATGCCCCAGAAAATATTATTACCGATTGCCTGCGCGGATTAATACAACACAAACTGGTAACTGCCATGAAATTTGATCCCGAACAAAGCGAATATGTGCGAAGTTTTATTTACGACAGTGATAATATGCGGGCCTATCATTACCTAGCTACTAAAGAGGGGTTGATGAAGCATAACAGTAAATAATTCAGATATTTCTTTTCTTCCCATACACATCCATCGATGCGAGCATACCTGCAAAGGCCCAAATGAGTACCATCGTTTTATCGGAGTCACTATAGTTGTTTAATACACCGTGGGTGTAATAGGTAACAAGGCCCAGTGTAATTCCCCAGGCAAGCCATTTCACATGTTTCATGCGGGCGTGATAAACTAATTTCATTCCGGTATGCAACAGCAGCAACACAAATAAAATAATCAGCAGCATTCCGGGAAGTCCGGTTTCGGCTAAGGGGTTTAAATATTCGCTGTGCGAGTTTCCTCCGTCACCAAAATTGGTACTGATGGGAGTAAGGTCGGATGAGTGCTGGTAAGGGGCGTATTTAAAAATATAGGTTCCGGGCCCGAATCCGGTGAGTGGTTTTTCTTTAAACATGGCAATAGCCGAATTCCATCTGTTGATGCGCTCCAGATTTGAATTATCGGTGGAAATATTGGTGATAGATTGAAATTGCCTGTCGAATCCCGTATCGGAAGCCTGTTTATTACGCGAGAGCATTACCGCTATATCTTCTTTGAAATTGATGTAAACTACAGTTGTAACTAGCGAGGCAAGCACTAAAAACCACAGCCTGATACGCAGTAGCATCACCATTGCCAATGCGGCAGCGGCTGCTAAACTTAGCCAGGCCGCACGGGTGTATGAAAGTAAAATACCCGCTACAAATAATGTAATAAGTAAAGCGGCTGTTAGTTGCAAACCTCGTGATTGTCCGCCTTTGCGGCCGCTTAGCCACAAGGCAACCAGCGGAGGAACCATGAAGGCAATAGTGGCGGCATACACTCCGTGGTCAATAAAAAACGGACTCATGACATAAAAGGCCGCATCTCGGCTAAAACCGCTTACTTTATGTTGTATAAGTGTATTGATAACCGTGAGCGCCAGCGGAAGTGAATACAGCCAGATGAAACGGGAAATATTTTTTTTCTCCCGGGAAAACGAAACTCCGTAAAAATAAAATACCACAATAAACCAGATACGTGAAAGTAAAAATTTAAATGAAACCAATGGCATGGTACTGGTGCACGTTGTAATCAACAGCCAGCCCAGATAAAGATAGATACCTACGCTTATGGGATGTTTTAACAAGGCTATGTCAATGCTGCGAACAAAAAGTAAACGCAATAGAATAACGAGCATTAAAATAATAATCAAAGGCTCGTTAGGTAAACTTATTCCAACATTGGCCGTTGTGTCTAGGGCGGTTAAGGAGAGTGGCGTGCAGCAAACGGCCAGCCAGAAAACCGAATTAAAAGACCGAAACAACAAAAACACCACAAAGAGCAGCGAAGCCGGTAAAAAAAACAAGAGCCAGTTGTATTCGGGAAATTGCGCATAAAAGAAATACCCTGTTCCAATGCCGGCCAGCGAAAGCAGCATGGCCCAAAGCAACAGGCTGCGCGGATGTTTTAACTGATGGGTAAAATCAACAGGCATTATTGGTTGCCAAGCTGCTGTTTAACCGGTAGGTAAAGTTGTTCGTAAATAAGCAATACCAGGCAGGTAGTAACAAAGGTAGCAAGAGTAGAAGCTACCACAATAAGCCACCTCACCGGAAAGGCTCGGTCGCCCGGAGGATAAGCCCGGTTAACTTCAAAGCTGGCAGCAATTTCCGTTTTCATATTAGCACCGGCCTGTTCGTATTTTTTACGCAGGTCGGCCATCTTCTGTGCCTCTTCCACCATGAGCCGGTTGTAACGGAAATAATCGCCCGAGAGGGCGCCAATAGATTTAATGCGTGCGTCAATATAATTTAATGTGCGCTGGTCGTTATGCGAGGCGGCAATGGCAGCCTGCTCCATTAAACCTTTCACCTGCTCATCGGGCGAGATAATTCCTTTTTCGCCCAGTGCATTTAGCGAATCTTTAATTATATGTATGTATGCTTCCTTTTCTTTCAGGTAGCCCTCCATATCATGAAAGGCGCGGGCCGAGTAACTGCGCAACATTTCACGTTTGGCGGTATCGGCAAATGCTACAACGGCATTCGCTATATCGGCAGCAAATTGCGGATTTTTGTCGAGCACCGTTACCTCTATAGCCGAATATTGATTGCGTTTGACTTTTACATTACTTTCATATTGTTTGGCTAATTTTAATTCGGCTCCTTTAGATGATGGATTAATTTCATAATGTTCCATCAGCTTAAATTTACGAATTACCGAGCCGCGCACAAAATCCGACTGCAGAATCTGAAGCAATTGTTCGGCATGTTCTTCCTCACCAAAAGCCAGCGGGTCCTGTGCCTTATCTTTAGAAGTGATTTCAGAAAGGTAGGCACCGGCAAAAGATCCGTTGGAGGTTGGGAAAATCACTGCCTGCGCCATAAATTTAGGAGGCAAGAGCAGCGCAACCACTACCGAAATACCCGCTCCGGCCAGTGTTACCAGTATGATTTTTTTCCACCAGCGAACAAGGAAGTGCACGATGTTCACCAGATCAAAACGGTGGTTATTGGATGTATTGTTCATGAAAGGCAATTTGAGCAAAAATACATTATTTGACGGTAGATTAACGCTGCATATTTCCTTTCAGTATATTCAGGACGTTTTTACGGTCGAACAGATTTAGTACCAACGCCATAATGCAGGCCGCAACAACAGGTAACACTAGTGCGGTTAAGCCGGTGAGCACCCCCGTACGCAGCCATCCCGCAAGGGCAAACAGCATAATTCCGGCCACTGCTATTTTAAGCCACAGCATGAGGTTGACTTTTAAGGCCACTTTGCGGTAGGAAAAAAACATATGGCAACCTGCCACAAAACTTTGGGTAATAAGTGAAGTGCAGGCGGCCCCCAAAGCTTTGTATTGGGGAATGAGCCATAGGTTGAGCATGATATTGAGCAGCAGACTAAGCAAAGCCACTTTGTTTAACAGGGCAAGACTTTCGTTGGCAGTAAGCAATGTACCATACACGTAAATGGTGCAAATAGGAATAAAGGAAAGCATGAGCAGCAACAGGATCATTCCGCTTTGGGGAGAGGTGTTTACATATAAGGCCGACATCACCTGTTCTTTATATTGCCACGAATAAGCAGCCAGCAACATGGCCGGAAGCACCACCAATGTAAAGCTAAAGTTCACTAATTTATCGAGACTTTCTTTTTGCTTGAGCATCTTTAAAAAAATGGGCAATAATAATGATGCAACCAATATACCCAGCATATTCACCGCATCGAGCAGGCGATAGGCTGCTGCATATAACCCAATTTCCCTTTCACTGTCGGGCAAAATCAGGTACATCATTTTCGCATCAATACGGGTATAAACCACCATCAGAAAGGCAAGGAGCGCATAAGGATAACTGCGTTTTATAATAATCAAAAGCAGAGGTAAGTTCCAGCCCAGTTTAATTTGGGTGGTGTGTTTGCTTACAAATACCAGACATACCAAAGCGGTGAGCAGGTAAGCAGCCGTTTGAGCATACACAAAATAGGTAATCTGAAAATCATTTCGCAACGGAGTAAACAGCAGGGTGCTGCAAAAAACAATCATGAGCAACCTGTCGAGCACAGAAAGAAAGGTATCGGTTTTAAACAACTGCAAGGCCGAAATATTGGTGCGCAGGTATAAAATATACCACGATAAAATCTGGTTAAAACAAAGCAGCAGCAGCAGGTACATTTGGATACCGGAATACCCGGAAAACAAGCCGATGATCAGGGTGATAAGCAGGTAAGCAGCGGCCAGTAACAGTTTTACCACCAAAATGCCCGAAAGGTTTTTGTGAATAAGCTGAGGATGGCGGGCAATTACTTTGCTGTTGTAGTTGTTTATACCCATATCCAGCAAAATGGCCAGCAAAAAAGTAGTGTTGAACAGTTCGTAATAACGGCCATAAGCCTCGGTACCCATCAGGTTTTGTACCGTGCGGTCAATGCCAAGCACCCACAAAGGTTTAATAAGCAGGTTGGCGAATACTAATAGCAACAGGTTGCCAAAAAATTTCTTTACCACAATACGCTTGGAAAGATAGTAATACTAACTGAAATGGCAATTATCCGCGCAGATTTTACTAATTTGCCACCGTTGAGAATAGCTGTAAATACCCGATTTCTTTTAAAGGATAAACTGGAAGGCATTGGCACCTTTCAGCACGAAACCCTGCAACGGCTGGTGCGCAATCATCCTGAGCATGAGTTTATCTTTATTTTCGACCGGAGGTTTTCTGACGAATATATTTACGCACCCAATGTAAAGCCGGTGGTAGCTTTTCCGCAGGCAAGGCATCCATATTTGTACTATGTGTATTTTCAATACAGCATTCCCCGGCTATTGAAAAAACACAAGGCCGATTTGTTTTTTTCGCCCGATGGATATCTTTCGTTGCGTACCAATGTGCCACAGGTGCAGGTATTGCACGATTTGGCTTTTGAGCATTACCCCGAGGACATCAGCAAATCGGGGGCCTGGTATTACACTAAGTTTTTCCCTCAGTTTGCCATGCGTGCAAAGCGCATTATCACCATTTCGGAATATACCAAAAAGGATATTGTAGAGTTGTATTCTATACCTTCAGAGAAAATTGATCTGGTATATCCCGGTGCCGCACCATCTTTTAAACCTGTAAGTGAAGAAATAAAACAATTTACGCGAAGACGCTTTACTAAAGATCACGCCTACTTTCTCTACGTGGGGGCCATTCAACCCCGCAAAAACATTGGTAATTTATTGAAGGCATTTGATGCGTTTCGCAAATCCTACGGTTCCGGAATAAAATTGGTAATTGTAGGCCGTAAGGCCTGGAAGACGCAGGAACTGGAGGCCATTTTTGAAGAGATGAAATTTAAAGAGGATGTAGTGTTCACAGGTCGATTGAGCAATGAAGACCTTGGCAATGTAATGGGGTCGGCTCTCGCTCTTACCTACGTTTCTTATTTTGAAGGTTTCGGTATTCCGATTCTTGAGGCTATGCATGCGGGGATACCTGTTATTTGTTCGGGGGTGACCTCCATGCCCGAAGTGGCAGGAGATGCGGCATTATTGGTAAATCCGTTTTCGGTTGAGAGTATTAAGGATGCCATGATTCAAATGGCCGGGGACGAAAAACTGAGAACCGGTTTGATTTCAAAAGGAGCTTTTCAAAAAACAAAATTCAGCTGGGAAAAAACAGCCACCGGGGTGTGGGATTCTATTGAAAGGGAGTTACCGAAAAAATAGAAAACTACCCGGGAATGCGAGCCATGTATTTTTCCATATCGGCAATTTGTGATTTCACCTCTTTGGTTTTTGGTTTCAGCATTTTTGCCTTGCGAAAATAATCTTTCCCGATTTTGTTTTGCCTGCGCTGAATTTCCAGCGTAGCTAATTGCAGGTAGGCCGCGGCTTTGTTATCGTCATCCGGTAAGCCTTTTTGCAAGGCGAGTTTTAAATTTTCGCGCGCAGCTTTTGAATCGCCTTTTTGCATGGCAATCATTCCCAATTGAAGGTATTGTACTCCTTCCTGTTCTTTGAGCAGGGAGCTTTTTGTGTTTAAACTTTTGCGCAGGTGCTCTTCGGCTTTATCTAAGTCTTTGCCGGCAAAAGCCAGGTTTGACTGCAGCATATAGTAGCTTTGGCGTATGGGTTTGAATAACAGCTTAGGGTATTTAATTTTATTTAAATGGGCAATGGCGGCATCGGGGTCGTCTTCTTCAATTGAAAGTTGCACCAAACGCATGGGACCAATGGTATAGTGCATGAGAATAAAAATAACACCAAGTAAATAGAGCGGGAACGCGGGCCAGAAACCCTCATAAACCTGCAGTACACCACCAAGGGCAATCACCACAACACCCAATATTAAACGATAAAGAATAAACCAACGAAGCAATTTCATAACAGAATTTTATGTAAAAATAAGGCCTCGAAGATACAAAGGTTTCCTGAAACGGTAAAACCCGGCCGAAGACTCCTAAAGTTTCTGATACTCAATTTTTGGGAACCCTTTGTGGTGATTGGCATCATAAAAATCGAGGAAACGCATTTTAAAGTATGTACCGTTAGCATCTTTTATTATATAGGTCCAGTTACTGAAAATTTTATAATTCCCATTGGTAAAGTCAAAATCAAATCCTTTCCATTCGTAACCCACTGCATCCCGATTGTTTTGCAAGGGTAGGTTTTTAACGCTTTCATAAGTAATAAGCTCAAAGGGAATGTCAACAAGCTTGGTGCAGCTTACTCCTTCCGGATTCAGCCATACTCCGGTTACATTATAGGGGATGGTGGTGCCGAGTGCACTTACCCATGTTTTGTATCGGGTAAACATGAGTTGCCAGCTCTGTGATGCGGGCTCACATGCTTTTTGCTGTGGCTGTGGATTGAACGAGAAATAGGTAAAGTTATCACCTGCCTGTTTGGTAATGGTTACCATCTGTTCATCACTTCCGTTTATATTAGCCAGCCTAAGGGTGTAGTGCATGGCATTTACGCTGGTAACCTGTATTTTTTTATATCGTATGTCGGCAGGTTCCAGGTTGCTTAAATCAAGTAAGATAATTTTGTTGTTACATTGCCCGCTGCTCAGCCAACGGTCTTTTATAATCAATGAATCATATTCGGCCCCCGAGCGGTCCCAGTCAAAAGCGATTCCATTGGGCGAAGTGATTGCATTGAAAGTGGTATCATTGCTTACCCATGCTTTCACATCTTTTCCGGTGTTCATTAAAATCAGGTTGCTTCCGTTTCGGTTATCAAAAGCAAGATCCCACCCATAGGTGGCCGAAGTAAATTTAGCTCCTGTTTGTAAATTAAAACATACCTGCTGCGAATAGTCGTCCTTCATTTCAATGGTAGTTACCATACTCAATCCGTGCGGAGGCAGTTTAACGGGTTCTTCTTTTTTCTCGCAGGAAGAAAAAAAGACAATAGCTAAAAGAAAACTAGCTATGCTTTTTTCCATCCGAAATTCCATTTAAGTGTTACAAAATAGGAACGACCTGTACCCATCAGCATCTGACCATTGCTGCTGCTATGGACAGTGGTATTGGCAGTGCTGTTTATATTCACAATATTGAGCATGTTTTTACACCCGGCTGCTACGTAAACCTGATTATGACAAATTCGTTTGGCCAGATTCATATCAAGCATGCTAAAGGCATTTATATGGGTTTGAACCGGTTTGTTTGCCTCGTCAAGCGCATAGGCCAGTTGTTTTCCGTTGAACTTATAAAACACTGCGAAATCTGTTTTTATATAAGGAAGTGTATAGGTAAAATTGCTTCTGAACTCAGGAGTGTATACAAAGGGGAGGTGAGCACTGCCGGCAAATTGGTTGTTGCGTCCAAGGTAAGAAGCCCCTACGGAAACAGAATAAATAGCAGAACGGATTTCGGCATTTATTACACCCCCGACCGAGCGAAACTCATCAATATTGATGTAGGTATATTGCATTGTTCCCAGATTAGTTATGGCCAGCGAAATCATATCGCTGATATGATTGTAAAAGGCAGAGAAATCTACTCTGTAAACCTTGTTGGCGTTGCGATGCATCCATTGTAATGAAGTTTGGAAATTATTGGATGTTTCAGCTTTCAGGTTTGGATTTCCCTGTATGTTGTGGTTTATATCAATAAAGTCGAGGTTCATTTCTTTAAGTGAAGGGGCACGGTACCCACGGGCATACGAGCTGCGCAAAAAAATATTTTTAGTGATATCAAGTTTTACATGGAGTGAGGGCAATACGGGAACCATAAAGCGGGAGTTGTAAGCTGCGCGCAATCCGGGTCTAACCATAACGCGCGATACCGGTTTGTACTCGGCCGTAACAAATAAGGCGGCATCAAGCATTTCCTGTTTCTTATTGGTAAGCCTTCGTCCTTTGCCACTTTCGTAATTCACATCATATCCTGTCTGAAAATTCAACGCGGAAATAACTTTTTGTGAGCTGAACATTCCCCTCGACAGCCAATGATGAAATGCGTTGGTATCCTGTTGTGCAGCATTGTTGATGCGGGTATCTTCTAAGGTTACCAGATTTCGGTTGTAAGTTTCTTTTTGCCGGTTGTACCATGCGTAGGAATTGATAAAGGAAACCGAAGAGCCGTTTTTAAAATACCTGTCACTGTACAGCGAATTGGTATTCCGCCAGCTAAGGTAAAAGTCGTCAAAGGCATATGCTTCGTATGGAGTAATGGTAGCCGAACCGCGGCAAATAAGTTTTTCATGGTAAACCTGCGAATACAATCGGTGTTGTATTTTTCCGGTGCGGAAAGTATAATTAATATCGCCAAATATCTGTTCTTTAGGTTTCCAGGGTTTTACACGGTTGCTTTCGTCAAGGGTAAACCCACGAAAAAAATAACGTCCTCCAGATATTATAAGCTTGTTATTTTTGATTGCCTGTGCCAGCCGGCCGTCAAAATTGTAATGACCAATACTTTCAACATAGCTGTTTACAGTGGCGGGGCGATAAGGATTTAAATCTTTTTTGGTGATAATATTGATTACACCGCCCAACGCATCGGTGCCATATATCACACTCATAGGGCCTTCAATCAGTTCAATGCGCTCCACATTGTTCAGCATCATCTGGCTCATGTCAATATTGCCGTTCATACGTCCGGTGAGCGGAACTCCGTCAAGTAAAATTTTAACATTTTGTCCGCTTATACCCTGCAGACTCATGCTGCTTCCCATAAAAGCATCATTGGCCACCCGTATATTCAATTCGTTGCTCAGTAGCTGAGCTAAGTTTTGTGCCGCCTGCTTTTCAATCCGGGCCGAATTAATCACGTTTATTTTGATAGCCGACTGGTCGGCTGTGCGTAAATCGTATTGCCCGGTTACTACCACCTGGTCAAGAATTTTATTTATTTCTTTAAGATAATAAACCTTATTCGTTGTGCCGGGCTGCAGGGTGTCAAACAATACTTCGTATCCGGGAAAATGGATACGCACCAGCGATATTCCCTTTAGTATAATTTGTATTTTCCCTAAGGAATCGGCAAACGCAAGGTTTTGGTTGTTTTTACTGCTTCCAAGTTGCACGTAATATACAAATGCATCAGCTACGGGTAATTTGGTTGTCCCGTTTAATACCTGAATGGCTGTTTGAGCATGAGCAATCAAACAGCCATTCAGCGTTAAAAACAGAAGCAGCTTAAAGCGCATCTTATTTTACCAGCACACGTTGTTGAGTGGTGTAGTCACCGGCCTGCAGGCTTATTAAGTAGAGGCCTTTTGGTAACTGGCTAAAATCAATTTCATTGGTATTTAACCCGTTTTTACTTTCTACAGTTGTGGTGATCCACTGTTTTCCGGTTATATCAAATACACGAACAGTTTGTTGTTTATCTCCTGCGTTATTGCTGAAAACAAGAGTGGCGGTGGTGCTTGCCGGATTTGGATATACCGAAAAGCTGCTTGCATATGGATTTTCTTCTTTTACAGAAGTTCCAAGCCCTTGTACCGAAAGGGCAATTTTTCCATTGGTATTTCCTCCATAGTAGGTGAAAATAAGCTTGTATATATTATTGTCTTTTGCCTTTACAAAGTAACACAATGAATCTACCAGCGTTGAGGTCATAACGGCTTTCCAGTCCCATCCGATTTCTGAAATATTTTTTGTGTAACTGTTGCGGTACGCAAAATTGTGGGCCGTGGTTTTGTCAACCCCGCGCGCTTCGGCTACCTGCACTCCCAGATTGCTAAGTGCGCCAACTACAGGATAATCATTAATGGTTTGTGAGAATAAAGTTACTGAAGTAGCATAACGTCCAAACAACAAATCCCAGTTACTGCTTTGCGGTTCATTGTCGAGCACGTTTTTAGAAAGCACATTTAGGTAAACAAAGTTTTTGCCTGCGAAATCTTTTTTGTTAATGGTTATGCTGTCGGGTGATGTACCATCAATGTTTGACCATTTGAGCATCCATAAGGTATCGTACGCCAAACGCTCAATAATGCATTTTTTGTAGAAAAATGCCGGAGACACATATATTCGGAGCAGGTACATCGAATCGCCTACCACATCATGTGAGTTCTGGTTGTAGGTTCCCCAGCCAAAGTTGAAAATATCGGATGATTTGTTGGCATTGAAGGCTCCTATATCCCAGGTAGTATCAGGGTCAATCAGGTTAGCCCAATTACTCATGCCGGATGTGTCCAGAGGTGAATTGTAATCAGCAGCAGTTTTTCCTGGAACACGATATAGTTTCATTCCAGCTCCACCGTTGTAGCGCATCGAAGTCCCGATTATTGGATTGTTAGGGAAAGCCGAAGCTCTTACCGGAACGGCCAAATGCCAGTTGGAAAGGGGGGTAGGTGTTTGTATGTTATTGCTGAGGCGGTAGTAAGTACGGGCAGCAAATCCCGGGGTACAATAAATGGTATCAACCGTTTGGGCCGAAACGGCCACACTGATACTAATAGATAAAGCGAGTAAAAACTTTTTCATATGGGGATATTTAAAATTTCAGGCTACAAAGAAACAGTAGCCCGTGGCAACAGAAGTATGACGCAAGTCAGTTTAAGGCCTTTTGACAGAACTTTGACAAAGGGAAAATCAGATCACAAATTTGTATCCTACTCCTCTCACCGACTCAATGTATTGCGGATTTTTGGGATCGGTTTCAAAATGCTTCCGAAGCATTAAAATAAAATTATCAATGGTGCGGGTTGAAGGAAATACATTATATCCCCACACACTTTGCAGAATTTTTTCCCGGCTCACTACTTCATTTTTATTATCGATAAGCAATTTAAGCAGCATCACCTCTTTCTTAGTAAGGGTAAAAGGTCCGTTAACCCCAATTGCCTCATAACTCTCAAAGTTTATCTGACAATTGCCAAAATGAAATACATTCGGGGTTTTACTTTCCACTCCGCTTATGCGTTTGCTCTTATGGATAAGCAGGTTTACGCGCAACATCAGTTCTTCCAGATTAAACGGTTTGGTGAGGTAATCGTCACCGCCTTTTTTTAATCCCAGTACGCGGTCCTCGCCACTGTTTTTTGCCGAGAGAAAAAGGATAGGGACTTCATTATTATGCAGCCTGATGCTTTCGCACACGGTAAGTCCATCCATTTCGGGGAGCATAATATCGAGAATGATCAGGTCAAAACTTTCTTCTTTAAAACGTTTAATGGCCGATAGCCCGTCCTGAACACCCACTACTTTATATCCTTCAAGTTCCAGATTCAGTTTTAAGGGTTCAAGAATATGTTCTTCGTCTTCTACTACTAAAATGCGTTCATTAGCCATGGTTGCTGAATTTTATGGTGAAAATACTTCCTTTGCCTTCGGCACTTTTAACGGTAATCTGTGCTTGATGATTGTCGAGCACCTGTTTTACAATGTACAATCCCAAACCGGTGCCTTTGGTTTTGCGGGTACTTTCGCTGCCAACACGATAAAATTTATCAAATATTTTTTGTTGTTCCCCCTGTGCAATTCCCTGTCCGTTGTCTTCTACCTGCAGCACAGCCCTGCCCAATTCGGTGCTAAGTTTTACCTTTACTTCACATTGGTTTTTATTGGCATACTTAAATGCATTTTCTATCAGGTTGCTAATGGCAATGGAAAGAACAAAACGATCGGCCTGTACAAGCACTCCCGGTTCAATGGTTTTGATTAACGAAGCTTTTCCGTTGTAGACATGGGCAAATTTATCGCATATTTCGCCCAGCATTTCTGAGAGGTTAAGTTGATCAAACTGGTAATGATATTTTTTACCTTCAATCTGGGCTGCTACCAGTACATTTTCAATCAAATCATTTAGCCGGTCGGTTTCTTTCAGGGAGTTGCGGATAATTTCTTCGGTTTTTGCTTTTTCAAGTGTATGTTTTTGCAGTGTTTGCAAGTATAACTTTACCGATGCCAGCGGAGTTTTTAACTCATGTGTAATGGACAATAAAAAATTATGTTGCTGGCTATTGAGTTCCATTTTTTGCTGAAAACTTCGGTAAATCCATATCAACCCCCACAGCAGCAGCAGAACAAACACAATTCCTTCCGAGAGGTACATCAGTTCCTTACGGTGCTGTCTTTCCTCAATAAAAGCCACGGCTCCCGGTTTCGGAAATACAGCATATTCCTCAATGGAAGTGGCTTCATCGGTATAACCCGCTTCGTACATCGGATGTTTGTGCAGCATGTATTGAGCAAAAGAAGCGCTGTCGGTAATTTCACCGGCAGCCATTTGTTTCTGAATATCCTGATTAACGGTGTAGGTTGTAAGCCACAACATATCTTTTTCATATTTGAACATTTTTCGGCTGTTCATTATGGAAGAATAAGTGAGCCAGCTGAAGGCAGCCAGCACATAGGCGGCAACAATAAAAAATAGAATACGTGGTTTCACTGTTTTTTCTGCAAATTTGTCGCAAGGTACTACAGTTTACAAATATTTCAGAAAACAGGTTCCAGATGTTACAGGTCTCTTCGTTGTTTGTATATCCGGTAAAGTCACTGGGCGGCATATCTTTGACACAGGCAAAGGTTACTGAGCTCGGTTTTGAGCACGATCGCCTCATGATGCTCACCGATGCAGACGGGCGTTTTTTAACCCAACGCGAAATACCCCTGTTATGTCTTTTCAGCACCGAATTGCAACCGGAAGGAGTCCTTATAACCTACAAAGGTGAAAAGATGTTTGTTCCTTTTTTATTTACGGGGAACGAAGTGCAGGTACAGGTGTGGGATGATCAGGTAACTGCTTTGCAGGCTCCTGACGCAATAAACAGATGGTTTAGTGAGCGTGTAGGTATTTCCTGCTTTTTGGTAAGACACGCTGCGCAAACTAAGCGCATGGTTGATGCCAATTATGCCAAACAAAATGAACAAACCGCTTTTGCTGATGCATTTCCGGTACTGGTGCTGGGACAGGAGTCGTTGAATTTATTAAACAGCAAACTACAGGAGAAACTTCCCGTAAACCGATTCAGACCGAATATTGTTTTTACAGGCGGACTGCCGCACCAAGAAGATGAATGCAGGCAAATTCACATTGGCAATACCGTTTTTGAAATAAGTAAACCCTGTGCCCGGTGTACGGTTACTACCACCAATCAGGTTACGGCAGAAAAAGGAAAAGAACCGCTCCATACCCTGAGTACTTACCGGCAGCAAAATAATAAAATTCTTTTCGGTCAAAATGCCTTAGTACGGCAACCAGGAATAATACAAGTGGGTGACATGGTGCAAATGAGTTATCTGTGACTCATAGAGCTGTAGGTTGCCTGTGAAGAATGCGTAAGCATTATCAACCCATTCCCGAAAGACCTTCTCCCAAACAAAAATCATATCCAGTCCTGACAATTGTCATATTACCCCTTTGGGCACGGCAGTAATTTTATACTTCCAAAATCAGAGCGTACCGAAGTCACCTTATGTTCTTTTGTTGCGGCTCTGAAAAAATAAAGAAGGTATTGGATTATGAGTAGTCAAAATAAGATTAAGTATCCCGGAAAACGGGTTACCACTAACGGAAATTCGCTGGTGTGCAGCACTGAACAACTGATTTGCGATGCCGGTGTTTTTTATCCTATCACGCCCTCAACTGAAATGGGAGAGCTTTTTCAAACTGCCTACGCACAGGGGCAACTCAATGCCTTTGGACGACCGCTTACGGCAATTGAAACCGAAGGCGAGCATGCCGCACAGGGCGGAGCCATTGCCATGAGTGTAACCGGCAAACGGACGGTGAACTTTACCTCAGGCCAGGGGGTAGTGTACGGGCTGGAGCAATATTATCACGCCCCGGGAAAACTCAGCACAATGGTGATTGAAGTTGGAGCACGCGCCCTTACCAAACATGCATTGAATGTGCATTGCGGCCATGATGATGTGTATGCAGCTCTTGATACCGGATGGTTGGTCACCTTTGCCAAGGATGCTCAGCAGGCAGCCGATCAGGCCATCATTTTGCGTAAGGTTACCGAGCTTTCACTTAATCCCGGAATAAACGCGCAGGACGGTTTTTTGACAACTCACCTTGAACGTACTTTTCGTAAACCCGAAGCCGCATTGATACGCGAGTTTCTGGGCGATCCATCGGATAAAATTAATACGCCTACCGAAGCGCAAAAGATATTATTCGGACCAAAACGCAGACGCATTCCGGCAGGTATTGATTTAAAAAATCCGTTGCTATTGGGTCCGGTGCAAAATCAGGAGCATTACATGAACGGAGTTGCCGCCCGCAGAAATAATTTTTCTGAAACCATACTTCCATTTTTTGAGCAGGCATATAAAGATTATGGCGAATTAACCGGGAGAAACTATGGATTGATCTCCTCATATAATTGCGAACAGGCCGAAACAGTTTTTATAGCTTTAGGCTCGGCTGCCGAAAATATCGAAGCGGTGGTTGATTACCTGAAAGCAACCCGAAATGTACAAGTAGGGGTAATACATATTAATGTTATTCGTCCGTTCCCGGAAAAGGCAGTGATAGAAGCACTGAAAGGGAAAAAGCGTGTGATAGTGTTGGAGCGCACGGATGAGTCGCTTTCAGGAGATAATCCGTTAACACGTGATATCAAAGTGGCTCTTAGCAAAGCTGAAGCAAACTTTTTCACCAACGCTCATGATGGGTTACCCTCATTAAATCCGCTTACCGAAAAGCCTGAAATTTTTTCAGGGTCGTACGGGTTGGGTTCGCGTGATTTCAGACCTGAAGGAATAATTGGGGCACTTGATTTTGCCGAAGGGCGAATTGCCCGCAAAGATGGAAAAAGAGCAGGTGAAGGGGCTGGGTTTTTCTTTATCGGAATTGATCACCCGTATGCTGTGTTATCTGATGAAAATCCTTCGTGTCTGCCGGATGACTCCATTGCGGTTCGCTTTCACTCCATAGGCGGCTGGGGAATGATTACCACAGGAAAAAATCTGGGTGAAGTGCTGGGCGAATTTTCAAATTATATTGCACAGCGCGATAAACTTTTTGAAGATGACGGAACGCCTAAAGAGGTTATTCATATAAGCGCAAATCCAAAATATGGGTCAGAGAAAAAAGGTGCACCTACTAATTATTTTATGGTGGCCGCTCCCGAGCGGGTGCGTGTAAATTGCGATTTACATCATGTGCACACGGTACTCTGTTGCGACCCTAAAGTGTTTTTACACTCCAATCCGCTTGATGGATTAGAAGACGGAGGAGCCTTTGTGTGGGAATCAAATGAACATACTCCCGAAAAAGCTTGGGAGCGCATACCTAAAAAATGCCGCCAATGGATTATTGACAAAAAAATAAAAGTATATATCCTCAACGGATTTGAAATTGCCAAAAAAGCCACTCCGCGTGAAGATTTGCAAACACGTATGCAGGGAAATGCTTTTCTGGGAGCGTTTTTCCATGTATCTCCTTTCTTGAAAACATTTCATATCCCGGTTGAAGAATATCAGGCTACCATTCGCAAGCAGTACGAGAAAAAATTCGGTCGTTTTGGTGAATCAGTGGTTAACTCCAATATGCAGGTGATGCAGGCCGGTTTTGATAATGTGATTGAAGTGCCTTACGGAGCCATTGATGCCCCCGACACCTCGCGTTTTATTGGTGGTATGATTCATTGCATGGCCGGGATAACTCCGGTACACGAACCTGAAACGGAAAAAGCACCGATGTTCCGTATGTCAACTTTTGATGAAGAGTTCCGTGCCGGACTAGGTTATCATCAGCCGGCCAGTGCCCTCTCATCGGTAGGTTTAGTTGCATCGGCCACCGGAAGTACCAGCAGCAAATATGTTTCGCGCAGACAAATACCCGTATGGATCCCCGATAACTGCACCCAGTGTATGGAGTGCATGGTGGTGTGCCCCGATACTGCTTTGCCCAATACCGCACAGGATATTCGCACCGTAATCAGTACTGCCATTAGGAATTATGTTAAAGACGAAAGCAACCGCAATGCGTTGTTAAACCGGGTTACTGACATAGAAGCTGCTGTTCGTGCAGCAATGCTAGAAAATACCAACGCAAAAGATAAAAAAGAAGCTCCACCGTTTGCTGATTTGGTGATGCAGGCTTATCGTGTATTAAAGGATGAGCATATCACGGAGCGGAGTTTGGGCGAGCTGGGAGCAATTCTTAAAATTGTTCCAATGGCTTACCTCAATACCAAAGCTATTTTTGGCAGTATGGAGAAAAAGCAGCCGGGCTCTGGCGGATTATTTTCTATTGCCGTACGCGATTTGTGTAAAGGGTGTGCCGCTTGTGTGGAAGCCTGCGGAAGTCACAATGCCCTGAAGATGGTTGAAGAAACCGAACAGCATCATGCCGATATGGAATCGGCTTATGAGTTTTTTAGTTTGCTGCACGATACACCTAAAAAATACCTCGGTATTTTTGATGAGGAAAATCCTGAAAATTCAAAAGCTGCAGCTCTGAAGTTTCACCTTATGCTGCAATCAAAATACAATGCACTGCTATCGGGTGATGGTGCCTGTGCCGGCTGTGGCGAAAAATCGGTACTGCGCTCAGTTGCTACCTTAACCGAAACACTCATGCGTCCTGTGTTTCATAAAAAAGCAGCACGATTGCACGAGAAAGCGACCCTACTTGAGAAGGATGGATTAAAAATGCTTGCTGCATTGCGCGAAAAAGATGAGCAGGTTTATGAATTGTTCAAAAAAACCATCCTGCATATTTTAATGGGAATGGGAGCCGAAGATGCCAAAGAAACAGATAAACGCATTCGTGAAAATTTTAAAGGAGGAGATGAAGAACTGATTAAAGCTTTAGTAACTGTGTTGCATACCGAAGCCGTAAACCATGTAAGCCTGCAGGCCATTGAAGGGGTTGCTCCCAATGGAATGGCTGCTATGGCCATGGCCGCACACACGGGGTGTAATACCGTTTTTGGAAGTACTCCGCCCAATAATCCGCATCCGTATCCATGGATGAATTCCCTTTTTCAGGATGGAGCCACCATTGGATGGCTCATGGGGGAGAGCTTTATTCGGGATCATGCTGTTCGTTCAGTAATACCTGAACGGTTAACGGATCTGCTCACTGGCAAAGCTCCTCAAATATTCAGCGAACATGATTATTTCAGATTTACTCATTTTACCGATACCTATATGACCGATGATGAAATTATGGAATTACCTAAAGTATGGGTAATAGGCGGAGACGGTGGGATGGGAGATATCGGATTTCAGAATGTATCGAAAGTGGTATTGCAAAACAGGCCTAATGTAAAAATGATGATGCTCGATACTCAGGTATATTCAAATACGGGTGGACAAAATTCGGAATCATCGGTAATGGCAGGTGGGTTTGATATGAATCAGGCGGGTGCTGCCACCAGTGGAAAACTTACAGAGAAAAAATGGGTTGCCGAAACATTTACCGGTGGCCACGGATCTCCGTTTGTAGCGCAGGTTTCATTAGCCAATTCAGGGTCGTTGTACAAATCGCTGCTCGATGGGTTATGTTACCGGGGTACTGCCTTTTTTCAGGTGTACACCACCTGTCAGCCTGAGCACGGAGTACCGGATTATGCCAGTCCGCAGCAGGCATTGTATGCACGCGACAGCCGCGGGGTACCCGAGTTTATTTTTAATCCGCAATTGGGCGAGTCGTTTACCGAAGCATTAAATGTAAAAGGCAATCCGAATTATATGGGCGACTGGTATCAGGCTATTGCACCGGTTACAAAAACTCCTTACACCTACCTTCCGGCTCATTGGGCATTTACCGAAGCGCGTTTCCGTATGCACCACAAAGCAGTTGATGAAAAAGAAACAGAAGGAAAGCCACGCCTGGAAGAATTAATTAAACTGATTACGCAGGATGATATTGTGCACCGCAGGTTTTTAAATCCCGAACACCGTTCATTTATCCCCGAGTGGGGAGCTTATACCTACGAGCACCGTGCCGATGGGAAAAAGAAGGCCCATCTGGTTTCAAGGCAAATGGTACTGTTTTGTGTGGAGCGCAGAAAAGCCTGGCGCATGATGCAAAGCAGGGCAGGTATCACAAATGCCGATTATAAGGCCCAGCGAGAATTAATAAACAAAATAGACCGCGGTGAACTTAGCCGTGATGAATTTTTATTTCCACAAACCAATAAAGCATTAACAAATGAATAAGGCAGAAGAACTTTTTCAGCAGGCTGTGGCCCGTCTGAATTTTGTAAACGAAGAATTGAATCGTCCCGAAGAAGACGTGATGACTTTTTCGGTATGCCACCAAACGCGTGGCATCATGTCGGATTTACTTTCTTCCTACTTACTAAAAAACGGAAAAGATATTTCGGCAGCCCCCGATGTGGACGTATTGCAGGTGCAATGCGGTGAATTAGACAAACGTTTTTCGCTGCTTGATTTAACCGTGATGCATTGCCATCCGGGTAATACACAAACTAAGGATATGTATTGCATGGATATGGAACGGGTAGGCTCGTGCCTGCGCATGGCCAATGTGCTTAAAGAAATGATTGAAGGGAATTTTGAAAAAGCCGGGCGGGCGTAATCGTTCGGGCACTTTGCAGCACCTGATGTAGGCGCACTTGGAGTGATCCGTTACACACGCAGCAAGCCCCTGAAGCCACGGGCTGCATAGTACGATTGTGCACCGTTGTGATAAACGAATACGGTACCATAACGAAAATCACCAAAAATAGAACCACCAAGTTTGCGTATGGATGCGGGAGTGGTTAACCAGCTTGAAGTTTTTGCATCAAATTTTCCAAGCTGCTGCAATGCCCTGTACTGCTCCTCGGTTAAAAGTTCAATACCCATGGTTGCGGCCATATCTATAGCGGTATTTTCCGGTTTAAACTCTTTCCTCGACTCTAATCCTTCGCGGTCGTAACAAAGGCTCCTTCTTCCTGCGGGGCTTTCTGCCGAACAATCGCAAAAAACATATTCTTCAGTTTTTTTTACTGAACCGCCAAATACCACCACATCCGGTTCGCCTCCCGTTTTTTCCATTTCGTTAAGCGACCACAACTTTTCTGCATTGGCTTCAAGCCTGGCCTGTACTTTTGCCCACTCCACCCCTTTGTGTCGCGACATATTTTTTTCAAAGCGGGTTTTCAAAATGCCAAGTAATTCCTTGCGTGTGGCGGGAGCTAACTCCCTGCTGTTTTTTTTTGCCATAATTCAGTTTTTTATAATTAGTTCATTGTTATCAGGCTGGATGCCTGCCCAACGAGGCAAGGCATGAGAGAAGTGAAGTTGGGAATATCCTGCCCTGCTCTATCTTTTATATTGAATGATTTATTTGAAAATCACCAGCTTCTATTTTAATTTATTGCCCAGGTGCAATATCGTGCACTACCCACTCGCTTAGTGTAAACACATCGTTGAATTGATTACTCAAAGTTATGAATTTTCCAACTAATACATCACAACATTACTATTGGCTTTTCATATATAATATTATCAATTTCCCTTCAGCATCTTTGCCCGATAAAACAAGCTCATTCGCATTTAAAGATAAAATTTCGCATTCTACTTTGGGAGGATAATTTTTATTCATTGATTGTATTGTTGTAATAACACGTGTTGAATCATTAAAAACCATTTCCCAAGTATTGTAATACCCATCTCGATACTTTCAAAAGTGCCATCGCAATTGTACTTTAAGTATTCATTTTTTGCAGATAACGGTGCATTGTAGACTTTCCCATCTGTCTCTTTGTATTTTTCCAACCTCCACGTGCGGCAAATCAAACTGTCTTTTAAGATTGGGCTGCTTTGCGAAAAAACGATTTGTGAAACACTAAGTGACAAAATTAAAAATAGAACGTTCTTTATTCTCATATTTAGCATTTATTAAAATAATTTGATAAAATATAAATTTCTGTTTTATTCTTTCGGGGCTTTGATTCGTCATAATTTACAATTCCCAGCAAAAAGGTAATTCCAAGAGCTATTAAAATTATTCCAGCGACTATTCCTTGCAATTGACCCACTCGACCTACAGCATGCTTTGTATCCATTCTAATTGCGTTTATTAAAAACCCAATTCCTGATATTAAACACAAAATACCTATATAAATATCTATCATTTCTGAATTAATTTATGTTCATATTTACTCATCTGAAACAGCTTCCTTAAGTTTATCTAATGATGTATCTAGCAATACCTTTCCCCCAACCTTCTCATAAGTAGTTTTTAACTTATTTGCCAATCCACTTCCAACAGATGAAAATCCCATAAAAATGCCGTCTATAGCTGTATCAAAATACCTCTCATCAGCAAATGCGGAGGCTGCACTTAAGGAAGTAGCGCTTGTTGAAACAGCAGCCCCCCCAACTAGTCCTCGTTTGCAACGAGGACTTCTTTATTTGTGCGTTTCTACCAAAGGCAGACAAGTGCAACGCTCTCTTTCCTGTGAATCCCCAGTGCTCTCGCAGGTTCTTTAAGTCCCGACCTATTCAGGATGTAACCTGTGAGACAAAATAAATCAAGATTGCATTTTGATTCGGATGCCTGTTCAATCCCATCATTCAAATTTAATACAACAATTCAATTTTTAGTAGCCCACTTTTACCCATCGCTCTCAGTACTCAGTTGCTGAAGTTACAAACTTCAGTTACTTCTTGTCACAAGTTATAAACTTGCGACAGCTAGTGAAACAGATTCAGATTTCAGTACCCGGTTGAATTTGAAGTATTCTGTTTAAAATATTGCAAAAACCTTCGACAATCAGGACTTACGGTGTATTACTCCGGCACAGGGCTGGGCAGTAGGCATAATAATAAGGTCGTTGATGTTTACATGGGGCGGGCGGGAAAGGATATACCCAATTGCATCGGCAATGTCGGCTGCTACCAGATTTTCAAACCCCTCGTATACTTTTTTGGCCCGTTCGGCATCCCCCTTAAAACGAACAATGGAGAATTCGGTTTCTACGGCTCCGGGATGCACAGCCGAAACTTTAATGGGGTATTTAGCCAGATCAATACGCATGGCGCGGTTAAGGGCATCTACTGCGTGTTTGGTGCTGCAATACACATTCCCGTTGGCATATACTTCTTTTCCGGCTATGGAGCCAATATTGATAATATGTCCGGTTCCATGAGCTATCATTAAAGGAATTACCTGCCTTGTAACGAACAGCAGGCCCTTAATATTGGTATCTATCATTACTTCCCAATCGTCCACATTGCCACTTTCAATGGGAGCCAGCCCCGAGGCAAGCCCGGCATTGTTTACCAGCACATCAATGTTTTTCCAATCAGAAGGAAGTTGGGCTATGGCCTGCTCCACCTCGCTTCGGTGGCGCACGTCAAAAGGGACAATAAGGCATTGGGTTCCGTGGGCTTGGGTTAATTTTTCGGCTAATTTCTTCACCCTGTCCACTCTGCGGGCGTTTAAGATTAGTCGGTATCCGCTGGCGGCCAGCAGGCTGGCGGTGGCTTCTCCTATTCCGGCCGAGGCTCCCGTGATTAAGGCTGTTTTTGTCATGGCGTGAGTTAGCAATTTATTTAAACTTTTTGCTCGTCTTGTTTTTTGCCGCTAAATTACGCTCCGATTCTCATGTTTTTTTAGAAAATTTGAACCATGAAATACACGATTGATAAACAAGAACATCATACCCTTGTGAAATTGCAGTCGGAGAAACTTGACGCAGAAACAGGCAAGCCGTTTAAGCAGGAACTGATGAAGAACCTGGCAAACGCCAATAAATTTGTTATTCTGAATATGTCGTCAGTTTTTCTATGCACCGAAGACGGGTATATTATGCTAAAAGAAGTGGAAAAGAGCCTGCGCGACCAAAACGGGATGCTCATTTTAACTGAATTGCAGGAAAATATTTTTCAGGAACTGAAAGATTCTGATTTCACTTTAATTCCAACCGATGTGGAGGCAATTGACTTTGCCTTTATGGAACAGTTGGAGCGCCACTTTCTGGATCCGGATACTGAACTTTAGTTTTAAATTTAACGCTGATGAAAAAGTATTGCCTTCTTGTAATGTATGTGTTGTTATCAAATGTGATAATGGCTCAATGTACTCCCGACCTGAGTATTGTGTACAACGGGGTTTACCCCAAAACACTTCCTAACGGTACCGAAGGCGAGCCTTACTCGCAGGTAATGCAATTTAAAATACCTAAAGATACCATGAGTCTCACGGTTGACTCATTGTACATTCTGTCGGTTGTGGGCGGGCCGGCAACCATCAATATACAGTGTAACAAACCCGGATGCGCTTATAAGGGAAATACCATTGGCTGCGCGTTACTCACGTGCAATGTACCCGCAGGGTCGGCCGGCAATTATTCAATAGATGTAACGGTAAAAGTAAAGCTCAAATCAGGGATTCCGTTTGTGCCCCCCGTTTACCAAACGTTTACCAATTCGCTCGACCTTACCATTGATCAGGCCGTTGGGGTGAAAGACATTTGGGCATTATGGAAAAGCGGTAGAATACAGGTAACCCCAAATCCGTTTAATGAAACCACCATGCTCAGGTTTATTTCGCTAAAAAAACAAACCGCTTCCTTAAAAGTGTATGATATGACCGGGCAGTTAAAAATGGAGCAAAATCTTGAGCTAACTTCAGGGTTAAATCAATCAGTACTTAATTTACAGCAATTAAACACAGGCGTGTATATTCTGATGCTGGCCATTGATGGAAAAATATATCCTACTAAAATTGTTCGTACTGACTAATGCCATTTGAGGTTACCATTTTAGGAAGCAGTTCCGCCACTCCTACCACCGACAGGCATCCAAGTGCCCAATACCTGAATTTGCGCGACCATTGTATGCTGCTCGATTGCGGAGAGGGCACCCAGATTCAGATGCTGAGGTATAAATTAAAGTACAACAGAATCAACCATATTTTCATCAGTCACCTTCATGCCGATCACTACCTGGGATTATCGGCTTTGTTGTACACCATGAATTTTCACCACCGCGAAAACGATTTATTTATTGCCGGGCCTCAGGGGTTAAAAGAAATTATCGATGTACAGTTTAAACATTCGCAAACCCAACTCCGGTTTAAGATTCATTTCTATGAAACCAGCAGCACAAAACCTGAAATAATATGGGAAAATGAGGAGTTAAGCGTACAAAGTATCCCCATCAGGCATCGCATTCATACGTGTGCATTTGTTTTCAGAGAAAAAGAACTTGAGCGAAAAATTAACAGTGAACAATGTGTGTTTTATAAAATTCCCTACGGCAATTACGATATGCTTAAAGCCGGAGAAGATTATATAACACCCGAAGGAAAAGTAATAAAAAATGATGTACTCACGCTCGATCCTTTGCCTTCCCGTTCATATGCTTATTTTTCGGATACCATTTTTGATTTAGAGTTTGCTGAATACATTCGCGGGGTTGATTTGTTATACCACGAATCAACTTTTTTACATGAACTGGCCGAACGAGCTGTAGAAACTTTTCATACTACCGCCTTACAGGCGGGCAAAATGGCCAAAACAGCCGGAGTAAAAAAATTAATTATCGGGCATTTTTCGGCAAGATATAGTAATTTAAACCTGTTACTTGATGAGGCGCGAAGCGTTTTTGAACAAACTGAACTGGCTCTCGAGGGTCGGTCATTTTTTGTGGAGTACAACGATATTATTTTCGAACAGCTTTACGCTTGAAACAAAGAACGGCCGTTTGATTTACAAACGACCGTCTTTTTTATATCCCCTATTTATGTAAACAATTCTTAGTTGAGCAGTTGGAGTTTTAGCGTTTGAGTACTTGTTCCGTTAATGATGGTTACCGAATAAAATCCGGCAGGTAAGTTTTCAGTTCCATCAAGCAGGTTCACTTTAGCTGATGAGGTAAGTTCACTTATCAATTTTGTAGCAACCACTTTTCCGGTAATGTCTGTTACAAGTACGGTAGCAGAAAATGCTTCCGAAGCTGATTCAGATGTTAAAGTGGCATTCACTGGTCCGGTTGAAGGATTTGGATAGATGGAAAGGGAAGGGGTATGTAAGCTGTTGGTAGTAACAGCCACACTTTTTGAGAAGGTGGTTGTTCCGTCAAAATCCACTTGTACCAAACGATAATAGGAGGTTCCGGCCAATGGGGCCTCATCAAGGGCAGCATAATTGGTCATGTTCATGGTGGTTCCTTGTCCTTTAGTATGGCTGATGGTGGTAAAGTTTACCATATCGGTTGAACGCTGTACCTCAAAATTATTAATAGCCTAATTAACAGTTATTTATTATTTTTCAAAATACACCAATAGTCCTAAAAAGGTCTATTTTACATAATCGGCTCCTTTTGGGTTTTAATAAAAATATTTGGTTCAAAAGCGGAATACGGTCTAAATCGGGAGCGGGTAAGCCCTTATTATATTAAGAGAGGTTACCCTAATAAAGCAGAACTTTGTTTTTAATCGCGCTTTGGTTTGATTTGTAGCATCAACGTGTATGCTGTTTAATTCCTTCGAATTTCTGATTTTCTTTATCCTCGTTACGGGGATGTTCTTTGTCATTCCACATAAATACAGGTGGTTTTTGCTATTATCGGCCAGCTGCTATTTCTATATGGCTTTTGTGCCGGTGTACATCCTTATTCTGGGCTTCACAATAGTGGTTGATTATTTTGCAGGCATCTGGATTGAAAAAACGGAAGGTAAAAAGAAACGATGGTTTTTAATTGCCAGTCTGGTGGCCAATATTGGGGTGCTTGCTGTTTTTAAATACTATAATTTCTTAAACGAAAATATTACCGCCTTACTTGGTTTGGTACATACCCAAAACCCTATTCCTGCTTTAGCTATACTGCTGCCAATCGGGCTCTCCTTTCATACGTTTCAGGCCATGAGTTATACAATTGAAGTGTACAGAGGAAATCAAAAAGCTGAACGACACTTTGGAATTTATGCCCTCTACGTAATGTTTTATCCGCAACTGGTTGCCGGCCCCATTGAACGGCCGCAGAATATCCTGCACCAGTTTTACATTAAACACAAATTTGATTATACGCGTGTAACCGATGGATTGAAGCTCATGCTCTGGGGGCTTTTTAAAAAGGTAGTAGTGGCCGACAGGCTATCGGTGGTGGTAGACCATATATATAATGATCCCGGACAAGCAAACGGACTTACACTTTCTATTGCAGCGGTGTTTTTTTCATTTCAGATTTACTGCGATTTTTCGGGTTATAGCGATATGGCTATCGGGTCGGCTCAGGTGATGGGCTTTAAATTAATGGACAACTTTAACCGGCCCTATTTTGCAAAAAATATTGCTGAGTTTTGGCGCAGGTGGCATATTTCGCTTTCTACCTGGTTTAAAGATTACCTGTATATTCCATTGGGAGGAAACCGGGTGGTGAAATGGCGTTGGTACTACAATATTTTCATCACGTTTCTTATCAGTGGCCTGTGGCATGGTGCCAGTTGGAATTTTATCATCTGGGGAGCGCTGCATGCCGTGTATCAGATTATAGGAATTAGTACAAAAAAATTCCGGTCTTCGGCCGAAGAGTTATCCGGTATAAGTTCTGTTTCCTGGTTGAGTAAAGGCTTAAATATTACTGCCACATTTATTTTGGTTACAGTGGCGTGGGTTTTTTTCAGAGTTGAAACATTTGATAAAGCCTGGTATGTGCTTACACACCTCACACAGGGTTGGAACTGGCAGGGAGTAGCTGCTCTGGGAATTACGGAGGCCGAATTGTACAACTGTATTGCGGCTATTTTAATTCTGGAAGGAGTTCATTTAATACAAAGGCATCAAAGCATCCGCCACATGTTATCTGATAAGCCTATTTGGTTGCGTTGGGCAGTGTATTACCTGCTTATTTTTCTGATTGTTTTTATGGGAAAATTCGAACATCAGGTGTTCATTTATTTTCAGTTTTAATGAACAAAAATCAGTTTCTGCAATCGTTTATTTTTATTTTACTGCTGGGATTCTCTTTGTGCGGCATTCAATATTATGTCGAGTGGGGAGTGCGGTGCAATACATACGGGGAGTCGGGCAAAATAAACCTGCTGATGAGTCATCAGATTGATCCGGAGCTGATGATTTTTGGTTCTTCGGTGGCATTGGTGCAACTGGATGATTCACTTATTGCCGTTCAAACAGGAATGACCACTGTGAATATGGGCTTGAGCGGAGTATCTTTTCAGCAATACCGCGGACTGGCTAAAGAGTTTGCTTCTTATACTACCAAATGCAAATACGTAGTTTTTGTAAATACTCCTTTTGAACTGATTTCGCGCAACCTGTTATATGAGGCTTTTAATTTTTATGCTCATCTGGGAAATGAAACCATGTTCAAAAGCCTTGCTGAAATTGATCCGGTACTGGTGAATAAAATGAAGTACGTTCCCTGTTATCCGCTTACTGTTTACGACAGACACTTTTACCGCTTGTCGCGCGAAGGGCATAAAGAGCGAAAAGGAATTAAACCACATGCCCCGAAGCCGGATGGTTTTTTACCGGTAGATATTTTTCAGTTTAATGATGAATCATTGCGTTATGTGCAGAATCATTCGCTCGATATTCCCGTAAATGATACACTGGAAAATTACTTTAGAGAAATTATTTCCCTTTATAATGCCAGAGGGATTAAAGTAATCCTGCTTTCACCTCCGGTTGAGAAGGGAATGAATGACCGGATAAGTAACGGGGAACAGCTGGCCGATACCTGGAAACAATTGGCGGGAAACAAAAACTATTTTATGAATTATTCAGCCGACTCATTAGGCACGAAACGGGAGCTTTTCTATAATTTTACTCATTTAAACAGTAAGGGAGCGGCAATTTTCTCCAAGAAATTTGCCAACGATTTGAAAGCACTGGTACAATAAAAACAATTAGGTCAGTTTGTCTTGCATCGTTTCGGGCTAAGTATTATTTCGTCAATCCGATAAAATGCATTTTCTTTGCATCATCACCTTATATCATGAAAATTCTTATTCATTACCTTGGCGGGTACAAAAAACTGGTATTTCTTGCCCTTGCGCTTGCCTCAATCAATCAGGTGTTTTCCCTGCTGGATCCGTATATCTACGGTAAAATTATTGACAGGTTTGCGCACCAGCCACATCACTATACCGAATACAATTTTGTAAAAGGGGTTGGCTTGTTAATACTTGCTGCCATCGGGGCGGCTATGGTAAGCCGTATTGCCAAAGCATTTCAGGATTATACCCTAAACCTCATCATTCAAAAATTCGGAGCTGCCATTTACACTGACGGACTGCGTCATTCGCTGGGTTTACAGTTTCAGGAATTTGAAGATCAGCGAAGCGGTGAGACTTTAAATATTCTGCAAAAAGTTCGCAGCGATTCGGAAAAGTTTATCACCAATTTTATCAATGTATTTTTTACCACTCTGGTTGGGTTGGTTTTTGTAATCATTTACTCGCTTAGTGTGTACTCCTGGCTTATTCCTATTTACTTTTTTGCATCGGCACTTCTCGCTGTTATAACCAATGTACTTTCCAAAAAAATTAAGATAGTTCAGAAAAAAATTGTGCGCGAAACCAATATCCTTGCCGGCAGCACCACGGAAAGTTTACGCAATATTGAGCTCATAAAAAGCCTTGGTCTCACCTCTCAGGAAATAGTTCGCTTAAATGATTCTACTATGAAAATTCTGAAGCTTGAACTGAAAAAAGTAAGAGATATCAGAAGTATAAACTTTGTACAGGGAACCTTTGTTAATTTTCTACGTCAAAGTATTTTGTTTTTACTAATGTATCTGTTGTTTAAAGATAAAGTTTCACTCGGACAACTTATGACATTGCAGTTTTATTCCTTTTTTATTTTTGGTCCGTTGCAGGAAATCGGCAACGTAATTCTTAGTTACCGCGAAGCCGAATCATCTTTAAATAATTTTGAACGCATAATGGCTCTTCCGGCCGAGGTCATTCCTGTTTCACCAAAATCAATCGGGGTTATTGAATCGCTCCGCTTTAATGACGTAGGATTTAAGCATAAAACAGCTCCCGTTAAAGCCATTGAACATATCAGCTTTAATGTGACCAAAGGCGAAACAATCGCGTTTGTTGGTCCTTCGGGATCAGGTAAAACCACTTTGGTAAAATTGCTGGTAGGTTTATACCAGCCGCAGGAAGGAACCATCTTTTATAATAATGAAAAGGCCGAGGATATAAACCTCAATGAATTGCGTACGCAAATTGGTTTTGTAACGCAGGACACACAATTGTTTTCTGGTTCAATTAAGGAGAACCTGTTATTTGTAAATCCGCAGGCAACCGAAAATGAAATGATGGATGCCTTAAATAAAGCAGCGTGCCAGAACCTGCTTACCCGGGGAGATAACGGGATTAACAGTGTAATTGGAGAAGGAGGTATGAAGGTTTCGGGTGGGGAAAAACAACGACTATCTATAGCAAGGGCCTTATTGCGCAAGCCGAAATTACTCGTGTTTGACGAGGCAACTTCTGCACTTGATTCCCTTACGGAAGAAGAAATAAGCGCCACCATTAGAGAGATAACCAAAGGAAAGGAACATATAACTGTAATGATTGCACACCGGCTCTCTACAGTAATGCATGCCGACCAAATTTATGTGCTTGAAAAGGGCAATATTATTGAAACCGGAAGGCATCAGGATTTGCTGGCCGAGAAGGGACTATATTATGCCATGTGGAGGCAGCAAATAGGTGAGCGCTGATTTTCGGTCAGGCTTTATTGACCTCTGTTTTTTTCGGCAGCAGCTCTTAATTCGTTTAGCTGGGTCCTCATTCCTTTCTCCAGCGTTTTAATGAATCCTGATTTAAACAATGAAGGGAAAATTCCCTGCAGGCTTTCTTCTACTTGTACCAAAGAGCCTCTGTTGTGCGGGATGAGTTCCCAGTTATGGACAGCATAAGCCCCGATTGTTTTACCCGTCCACCCAAAAAAACGATGAGCTGCGCAAGTATGAATGACTGAGGTAAAATGTAATCCGCCAGCTTTCCATTTAAATGTTATTCCTTCGGCTAAGGATTCTTCCATATACGCCTGTTTAATGGCCGATTGCCATTTGGGCCACTGATTGATATTGGTTAGTAACTGCCATACAAGTTTAGGTTGTACATTAATATATGACTGGTCGCGTGCCATGACAGGGGCGTTTTTGTTTATAGTAGTGGTAAACATGAGAGAATGGGTTTTGAGTTTATGTTTTTGCTGCCTTCTATTTTTTTGATTCAGACACTTTCTGTTTCTTTTTGGTTGCTTCGCGCTCACGGGTTTCACTTAACCGATACAGAACCATTTTTTTAATTAATGTTTCGGGCAGGGGTTTATCCAACGGAAATTGTACCGCTCCTTTCGAATTTTTATAAACCGCAAGTTCATTTTTAAACTGTGTAATTCCCGAGGAAGTGGGATAAAACCCGATATGGCTTTTGTATCCTGCAAAATAAACCAGTATCCCGGTTGTTTTATAGGCAGGCATATTGTAGCTTATTATTTCTTCTGCTTCAGGAGCTGTTTCCCTAATGATGTTTCTAAGTTGTTGTAACTTAATTTTTGTCTCCTTGGGAAAGATGCTGATGTATTCGTCAACGAGGCGAAAGGTTTTTTTTGTATTCATATTGTTTACACTAAGGGGTATTCTAAAATTGATACGACAAACACATGTTTACCGGAGACACATTAAAATGAAGGCAGGCGGGTTCTTTGTTTTGTCCGCCACTTAATGAAGAATTATGCAACCGTGCTCCGCGGGTTGCATGTACATTAAATGAATGTTCAAATGCAATGCTCATTCCTATAAAAGCTGCTCCGGCAAAAGCTATATTCCAGTTTGGTATCCCACCTCCTAAAGCTGTTCCCACCGGATAGCCCACACAGGCACCACCAATGCAACCAGATAAAAAAGAGAGGGTATATCTGTTTTGAGCCTTTTTCATTTCGGCAAAGGCGGCAGGATTGTCTTTGGTAATATATAACAGACCGCCCATGCTCAGGTTTTGGCCGCGCTGAACATAAATGGTGCTCCATCTTTTGATCACAGTAATTGAATCGGTACGCGATTGGGCACACAGCTGATTTAGCTGGGAGAGAAACAGAATAATTACAACAAAATACTTCATGTAAGGGCGGAATGCTGGCAGCAAGTTAGTAAATTTATAAGGCATATTCCCATGATAATTATCAGCTAAGCAATTATTGGCATGGCGATGGTAATCGGGTTAAGTTGGTTTTTGTATATATTTGCAGCGTGAAAAGGTCATTTTTACTTTTTATTTCGGTGTTCATGATGGGGACAAGTATGCTTCCCAATAATGATATACATGAATTGGTAAAGATACCCGCTTTGATTAAACACTATTTTGAGCACGATCGCACAACTGATTCACTCAGTTTTATCGATTTCCTGATAGCTCATTACACAGACCAAACAGAACATACAAAAACGGAAGAACACAAAGACCTTCCGTTTTTTCATAGTTGCCCGTTAACGGTAGTTTATACTTGTAATGAAAGCGGAGTACCTTCTGTAGTTGTTCCGTATTCAGAGTTTATTCCAGTTGCCTACGCACATCCAATTTACTTTTTTAGCTCACAAAATCCCATTTTTCAGCCTCCAAGGGTTTAAGAATTAAAATCAATTGATAGATGCCATGCATTGTTGCAGGCATTATTTTATTATTTTTAATTCTTAGTGCATGTTAAATCATATCATCGGATTCAGTATCCGCAATAAATTACTGGTGATTTTCGGAGTGCTCTTCTTAATAGGATGGGGTATCGGTTCTTTTGTGTCCCTTCCTATTGATGCGGTGCCCGATATTACCAACAACCAAGTGCAGGTAATTACGCAGAGCCCTAATCTGGCCTCGCTTGAGATAGAGAAATTCATTACCTACCCTATTGAAGTGGCAACGGCAAATATTCCGGGGCTCGAAGAAACACGTTCCATTTCAAGGTTCGGACTTTCAGTGGTTACCCTGGTTTTTGACGATGCCACGGATGTTTACTGGGCAAGGGCTCAGGTAAGCGAGCGTTTAAAATCGGCCGAGGGAAATATTCCGGCAGGAGTTGGAACGCCCGAACTTGCTCCCGTGAGTACTGGATTAAGTGAAATTTTTCAATATGTTATTCGTCCAATAAATAAAAACGATTCAAGCTGGTCGCTTTATGATTTACGCACCATTCAGGACTGGCAACTAAAGCGCGAATTACTTCGTGTTGCCGGGGTGGCCGATGTAAGTTCGTTTGGCGGATACATGAAACAATACCACGTGCGGGTAAATCCTCAGTTGTTGCAATCGTTGCACGTTAGCCTTGATGAAGTATTTGCGGCTCTCGAAAATGGTAGCAGCAATACAGGAGCATCGTACATTGAAAAGGAGGATAAGGCGTATTTTATCCGGGGAATTGGTATGGCTCAAACCAACGAAGATATAGGGAATACCGTGGTACGAAGTGTAAATGGAATTCCTGTTCTTATTAAAGATATCGGCACTGTCGAACTCTCTCATGCCAACAGGTATGGTGCCATGACACAGGATGGAAAAGGGGAAGTGGTTGGCGGAATTATCCTCATGCTTAAGGGGGAGAACTCATCGAGTGTTATTGACCGGGTGAAGGTGCGTATAAAAGAACTGCAAAAAACGCTTCCCAAAGGATTGGTGATTGAATCTTTTTTAGACCGGGAGGTACTTGTAAAAAAGGCCATCAATACCGTTAGTCAGAATTTAATTGAAGGAGGGCTTATTGTAATTCTGGTACTTATTTTATTACTGGGCAATATACGAGCCGGCTTATTAGTAGCTTCTGTTATTCCCTTGTCTATGTTATTCGCTATTGGAATGATGGGTTTGTTTGGCGTATCGGGTAATTTAATGAGTTTAGGAGCCATAGATTTTGGATTGATTGTAGATGGTGCGGTAATCATTGTCGAAATTGTAGTACGGAAAATTAATGAACGATTGCATCAAATAGGAAAATTTGAAACCCGAAGCCAGTTTGAAGAAACGGTACGGAAAGGTGCAGGAGAAATTATGAGCAGTGCGGCCTTCGGACAAATTATCATTTTAATTGTTTACATGCCCATACTTGCTTTAACCGGTATTGAGGGGAAAATGTTTAAACCAATGGCAATGACAGTTTCATTCGCTATTATAGGTGCCTTTATTCTGTCGCTTACCTATGTGCCTATGATGAGTGCATTGGTTTTAAAATTTGATCATGAGGAAAAAGAAACATTTGCCGACCGGCTCATTAATCGCTTACGTAAATCCTATTTGCCGGTAGTTGAATTTTTTCTGCACAACCGCATTAAGGTGGTGATTACTTCACTGGTATTGATGATAGGGTCATTTATTTTATTCAACACCATGGGAGGGGAGTTTTTACCTACACTTGACGAGGGAGATTATGCTCTTGAAACCCGTTTAATTCCCGGTTCTTCACTTACTCAAAGTATTGAAGTGTCAAAGGCCGTTGAGAAAAAACTGCTTTCTGAATTTCCGGCTGAAATAAAAACGGTAGTGGCAAAAATAGGCACTTCAGAAATTCCTACCGACCCCATGCCGATAGAAGCAATGGATGTTATTATTGTTTTGAATCCGCGGGAGGAGTGGAAAAAGGCTTCTAACAAGACTGAACTAGATGCAGCCATTGAAAAAGTACTCGAAGATATTCCGGGTGTGGCATTCTCTTTACAGCAACCTATTCAAATGCGGTTTAATGAACTAATGACGAATGCCAAAACGGATGTAGTTGTGAAATTATACGGGAAAGATCTTGATATGCTCAGCGCAAAAGCAGAGGAAATTGCAGGATTAATTCAGGATGTGAAAGGAGTAAAAGACGTGCAGGCGCAGAAACTCACCGGCCTCCCTCAAATACAAATTACCTATAACCGTTCGCAACTTGCCACGTATGGAATATCGGTAAACACCGTTAGCAAATATATTGAAACAGCTATTGCCGGAAGAAAAGCGGGAGTTATTTTCGAGAATGAACAGGGGTTTGATTTGTTGGTGAAGTTTGAAGATGAGTATCGCGACCATATGGAGGATTTTAAAAATCTTTATGTGAACAACAGTCAGGGTATTCCCGTACCGTTAAAAGAGCTGGCCGAGATAGAAGTAATAAAAGGTCCTGCCGAGATTGGCCGCGATGATACAAAGCGCAAAATTAGCGTAGGGTTCAACGTACGCGAGCGCGATGTACAAAGTGTGGTAGAAGAAATTCAGAAAATTCTAGAATCAAAACTTCAGCTACCATCGGGATATTACCTTACCTATGGAGGGCAGTTTGAAAACCTGCAACATGCCAAAGAAAGGCTTGCTGTGGTACTGCCTGTTGCATTATTGGTTATTTTCTTTTTGTTGTTTTTAAGTTTCAACTCGGTGAAACAAACATTATTAATATTCACCGCTATTCCGTTAGCTACTTTTGGCGGAGTGGTTTCGCTTTGGTTACGCAATATGCCATTCAGTATTTCTGCCGGAGTTGGATTTATCGCTTTATTCGGGGTAGCCGTGCTGAACGGGATAGTACTTATTTCTTATTTTAACTCGCTTAAGAACGAAGGGTATGATGTAAGACAACGCATAATGAAAGGCGTTAGTGATCGATTTCGTCCGGTAGTGATGACGGCTATGGTAGCTTCCATCGGATTTTTACCAATGGCATTATCCAACGGAGCCGGAGCTGAGGTGCAAAAGCCGTTGGCAACTGTGGTTATTGGTGGTCTTCTTTCTTCTACTATTCTCACCTTGCTTGTTCTCCCCGTTTTGTATTATATGGTTGAACGTAAAAAAGATGGTTTTTTAGGTAAAATAATAACTGTTACTTTCTTATTGTTTGCAGGAATTCCTAAGCAGGCCGCAGCACAGGGCATCACCCTTCAGCAGGCCATTGATTCATCACTGGCCAATTACCCGGCAATGGTTATTGCGCAGCAACAGGTGCAGCAACAACAACAATTGGCAAAAACGGCCTTTTCGTTGCCCAGTCTGGATATTCTGGTACAGGCACCAACCGGCAATCAAATGCGGCCGGCTCTGTTGCAGCCAATAGATTTTCCGCTGGCATATAGTAGTGCTTATGCAGCCGGAAAACAGGCCGTGCAGGTGGCCATAAAACAAAAGGACCTTACCAGAGCAGAGTTAATAAAACAGGTGCGCGATGTGTATTTTCAATTGATTTACGAAGCGATGGTGCTGCAAAAAATGCAGGAACAGGACAGCGCATACCAGGCCATTTATCAGGCAGCGTTATATAGCAGAAAACTGGGCGCGATATCAGGAATGGATTTGCTCACTGCTGAAACAGATTACCGCAGTAGGCATAATGAACTGGATAATGCACGCACCCGTTTCAAGAATGTGCTTACAAGGTTCAGGCTGTTCACCGGCATAAAAATGGAAATTGTTGCCACACAGTTTTCTCTTTTTAAAATGACGGCCATACTTCCCGATTCTATGGCGGTACAAAGCAAAAATCCGGTATTAGGATACATGCAGCAGCAAAAGGTATTTAGTGAGAAAAATCTAACACTGGAGAAATGGAAATCAGTGCCCGGTTTCACTTTCGGTTATTTTAATCAGGCTGCCCCCAACACACCCACAGTTTACCGACTGGAGTATGGAATTCGTTTTCCCATTACATTTTGGAATCGTATACACAAAGTGAATGTAGCCAAAATGGAAGTGCAGCGCAACGAACAGCAGCTTAAGCTTACAAGTACAACCTTGCAGAGCCATTTTTTGCAGGCTGAAAATAATTACCTGCAAAGTGTACAAACCATCCGGTATTTTGAAGAAACCGCAAATAAGCAAGCCGAATCCTTGCGAAAAGCTTCCCTTATCGGGTTCAGGGCAGGAGAACTTGATTTATTTCGTTACCTGTATAATTTATCTAAATCATATGAAATTGAAATTGCCTATTTTGATGCAGTACTTCAATATAATTTAAGTTTATCTCAATTACTTTACCTTAAAGGAGAATAGCAAATGAACACCATTCGAATCATAAATTATCAATTAATATTTTTACTGGCAATCGTCATTTCATCATGTGGCAGTAAAAAGCAACCGGAAGCCGAAGTTATAGCTGATTCTGCAGTGAGCAACACGGTTATGCTTACTAAAGACAAACAAAAAATGATGAACCTGCAGGTAAAAGCAGCCGAACGTAAACCTGTTAGCATTAATTTTTCGGCCAATGGAAAAGTGGTGGTGCTTTCACAAAACAGAGAAATATTAACTGCTCGTATAAACGGAAGTGTTCAGAAAATTCTGGTGCTTGAGGGACAAAAAATAAGCAAAGGGCAGGTATTGATGGAAATCAGCAGTGGGGAGTTTATTCAGTTACAGGAGAATTACCTGAGTGCAAAAGCTGAAATCGGATTTTTGAAAAGCGATTATGAACGCCAGCGCAAATTGAAGGAGGCGGATATCAGTGCAGGAAAGGAATTACAGCAAGCCGAATCTAAATACCTGTCATGTGTTACCCGGTTGCGCTCGGCAGAGGCACGTTTAAAATACCTGGGTGTGGATGTACAAAGTCTGAGCGTTACTGATCAAACCCCGTTGTCGCCTACTTTTAGTGTTCGGTCCACAATTAACGGATACCTGCTGGCTTTACCGGTAAGTTTGGGCATGTCGGTAAATCCGGATATGGAACTGGCACATATAGTAAATCTGGATCACTACCATGCTGATATTTTTGTATATGAAAAAGACGTCAACAAAGTAAAGGAGGGGCAGGAGGTGGCCATCACATTTACCAATCAAACTTTGCCAACAGTTAAAGGTGAAGTAGAATTTATAAGCCGTGGAATGGACCCCGCCACCCGTACCATTATTATTCACGTGGTATTTGAAACTTTATATCAGGGGGTGTTGCCCGACATGACTTTGAAGGCAATTTTCAAGACTACGCTGCCCGATCAGTTAACTTTGCCGGGGTCAGCTTTTATTACCGAGGACAATAGTCATTTCGTGTATTACTGCCTGCCAACCGCCCCCGAGAAATTTATAAAAGCACAGGTAAAACTTTTATCACAAAACGAAGAGAACAACGCCTTTGAATTAGTATCATCCGTTCCTGCGGATGCGTTGTTTGTGGTTAAAGGATTGCTTTTGGTAGAAAGTGAAGCGCATAAAGCAGAAATGACTGAAGATTAAAATCAGGTATTTTTTTTTTCATCATATGTAAACTGCAACAACCAATTCCATGCTTCTACATCATTGGTAAAGGAGCGGGTTGGTACAGGCGGAGGTTGAAGTGCGAATACCATTTTCATAATCAGATTGGCTAATCCCGGTTTTGAAACCAATGCCATAGCCGAATAGATAACTGGTATCTGTTGTGCCGAAAAAACGCGGGTAGCTTTATTGGGAACGGGAGAGTTGCACAGGTAAATTAATAACGGCACCCTTAGGTTTCCGCTTATCTTTTTTACCAACTCAACATTACCTGTGATATTTTGTACCGTTCGTTTTACCGGTTTGGAGTAAGAAATTAATATGCCTTCGGGGCTCATTATATAGTCGGCAATTTCTCCTTCAATAATATCAGAAGTTTCATTCAATACTTTATGCATAAATACCGATTAGTTTGGGTAAGAAAAACGTTGAAACAGAATTAATCTGTTTCGTACTCCAGTTTTACCGTTATGGTGGCTGTTTTTCGCTTCGAAGTGGTATTAAATGAGCCTCCCCATGAATATTCTTCGGATGAGTTTTGCGCTACAATCTGGAACACACCCATATCGGCTTTTTTCAGTTTCCCTACTTTGCTTCCTGCATTTTCGGCAATACGTTTGGCCCGTTCGCTGGCATCTTTGGTAGCCTCGGCAATCATTTCAATTTTTAAGGCGGCCAGTTTGGTATAGTAATACTGCGGATTGTTTGAATAGAATTGAATGCCCGAATTTATCAGTTCGGTTACCTCGCGCGACACATTTTCTACTTTATCTACATCGTTTGATTCTATCTGTACATTTTGACCTAACCGATACCCTTTAAATACGGATTTTATTCTTACTCCTTTTTCAAAAACATCGTCATATTCTTCATTAATATCAACAGAGGTGAAAATAATATTTTCCGGTTTAATCCCTTTTGATATCATATAGCTTCTGATACTTTCCCGATCCTTATCTAATTGTGCGTATGCCTCTTTGAGGTTTGGATTTTTTTCAGTGAACGAACCGCTCCATACAATTAAATCAGAAACAAAGTTTTTACTTCCCAATCCGGTTACGGCTATACAATTGGATGATTTATTTCTGTTTTGAAACGCATTGGCCAGCAAGTAAGCGGTTGCAATAATGGCAACGGCTGTAATAAGCGCATTGAGGTGTGTTTTCATGTAATGTTAATTGAGTAATCAAAGATGGGGAAAAGTAAGTAAAATCAAAAGGGTACAGACATGAAAATATTGTTTTGCATTTTTCCTTTTACGTGCCTCAGGCCTCCCAATCCTCATCGGCTTTCAGCAGTTCCTCATCTGTTGTGGTATCCTGATGAATATAGTTTTTTACAAAGGTACACCACTTGCAATCTGGTTCTCCGCATCCTTTATCAAACTCTTTGTTTTGAATGCGGGTATAGGTATCCGTAATTTGACCTTTTACTATGGTAAGGTCGTCAGAAGTAATTTCTATCCGCACTTTTTCAAATATTTTCCCTTCTTTGTCGGTAGGTTCAATAAAGTCAAATTCGGCACTTACCATTTCCCATTGCTTACTTTGTTCGGCATCCATTAAAATTTTGTAAAACACTGCCTGGCGCCAGTAATCGCCACCAAACTTATCTTCATAGGTGGCATTTTCCGGGAGTTCGCCCTTTAATGGAGGATTTAATTTTTTCTTTGCATTTTTAAACTGCCCTGTTTTATAATCCACCACATGACACAGGCGTCCGTTAAATTCTATTTTATCAATTTTACCGTTAATCGGGACCTGGTTTAATCCGGCACGAATGCTGCGCTCGGTGGTTACAACTTTATTCCATGACGATAAGTATTGGCTTACATATTTTGGGAGAATTTTATCACCGTATTGCCTTCTCCGTTCATATTCCTCTTTGGTAAAAGAATCCTGACTGCGGTACATAAAATAATCAAAGTCACGCATCAGGTCTTCAACAGGAGGAAATGTTTTTGTTTCGCTATCGAGCATTTTTTTGAAATAGCGGTCAAGCGCGTCATGCACAGCCGAACCGAAACTCATGCTCGCATTTTTGGCAGCCGGAACACGCAATAAATTTTGAAAGTAAAAAGTCAACGGGCATTTCAGGTAATTGTTCAGGTGGGTTACACTCATGCTGTAACTCTCCAATTGTTTATCAATCCAGGCTTTGTCAATAAGTTCCATGGTTTTGCCGCTACCTTCCTGCATCATCAGCAGATTGTATTCAAGAAGCGCCTCATCAGGCAAACTTATCTGTTGTTTTTCTACCTGTGAAAAATTTTCAAGTTCGGCTACAAACCGGCTTTTTTCTATTTCTTTTTGCTCTTTATTTAAATTACTCCACGAGATAATCAATTCTTTTTTGGCACGGGTTAAAGCTACATAAAATAACCTGCGTGCTTCTTCGGTTTCACTTCCATCGGTTTTACTGTCAAGTAAATTATCGGGTAAGGAGTATCCGCGTTTTATGCCCGGTTTATCCCATTCTTTCAGCTGGCAACCTAAGAGGTACACGGTTTCAAATTCTAGTCCTTTAGAAGAGTGAGCCGTTATGAAATTTACTCCCTTAACAGCATAGGTTATTTTATTTATGTCGAGCGCAATTTCATAGTCCCTCATCAGATTAATGGTGGTGAGAAAATCGCGGATGCTGATACCCGGATGTTTTGTGCTTTCGTCTTTAATAAAATCAAACAGTGTAGTAAGTTCCTGCATCAGCCAAACCTTTTCCTTATCGCGCATCACATAGCCTAACACTCCGCCTCTGGTTACAATTTTTTCGAACAACTGCTGAAGGGTAATATTGTGCACACTTTGTATCCAGTATTCCAAATCATCGCTAAGTCTGCGCATTGCCTTAGCTGCTTCGGGCTGAGTTTTAAAAAGATCGTTTTGCGCTTTTGGTTTAATCTTTTTTAACTCTTCTCGCCAGAAAGTATTTCTTTTATCACGTATATCGGCTGCGAACCGGGCTATATCCAATGCCGGAATCTGAAAAAAATCATAGTGCAAAATTTCAAAAAGCAAATCTTCGCGGCTATGCGGCATATGGGCTTCTCCACTCACGTATTCCAGAATGGTAAGTAGTTTTTGTACAAATAGACTGCTTAGTATATTCGACTTCTTCCGAATATTAACCGGAATATTTTTGTGCTCCAGGTAACGGGAAATTTCTTCGGCCTGCTTGTGGTTGTGGTATAAAACGGCAATTTCGCTCAGGTCTTCTCCATCTTTAAATCTGGCTTCAATTTCGTGGGCTATATGCACCGTTTCATGTATGCTGTTGTAGTATTCGCGCAACACGGGCAATACATCCAATCGGGCATATTGTTCATTCGAGGCAATTAATGTTTTGTTAAGCCCTGACGATTTATTGACTAACCGTTCGGTATTATTGCTTATAAGGTGCTGTGCCAGATTAAGAATATGCTGGGTGGAGCGGTAGTTTTCAGTAAGCATAATTACACGCAATTGTTCAGCATACGAGTGACTGAACTGCATGATATTTTCAATATTGGCTCCCTGAAACCGGTAAATGGATTGGTCATCATCACCCACTACAAATACGTTGGGGGAATCCCAGTAACTCACCAATTTTTTTAGAATATCGTTTTGAGCCCCGTTGGTATCCTGAAACTCATCAATCAAAAAATAAAGGTATTGTTCCTGGTAATTGCGCAGCAGGTTTTCATTTTGTTCAAAAGCCTGCTGTACCCACAAAATCATATCATCGTAATCATACCGGCCTTCTTTGCGCATCAGTTTTACAAAATTTTTGAATTCCTGAACGGCAGCCTTCAGAAGATTCATTTTGTCTGTTTGCTCCTTCAGCTTATCCAATTTTACATCGCCCGCTTTAATCCCTTTATTTTTATTTCCCTTTTTGTAAATGTATTCATCGCGAAGAGGGAGGTCCGCAAGGTACTCATCAATTTTTTGTAGCAACAGCGCTTCTGTCCATCCTTCCGTTTTCATTAACTTAAATAACTTAGCCATGCGTTCCATTTCATAGTAGGCATCACCGGTAAATCGTTTAAGCGGATTGGAAGGATCAAGTGCGTCAATAAGCTTTCGGTACAATTTTACCTGTTCCAGTTCAGTGATGGGGTCGAGTTCACGTACACCAAAAACATCTTTGTTTTCCTGAATGATTTTATTGCAGAAACTATGAAAGGTGTGAATATGCACCCGGTAAGCATCAGGTCCGATAAATTGCACCAGACGCTTGCGCATGGCAATGGTACCGGCATCGGTATAGGTGAGGCACAAAATATTTTCGGGTTGCGCTAATTGAAACTCGCTCGACAAAATATTACCGATACGTGCGGCAAGAATTTGTGTTTTTCCGGTTCCGGGACCTGCGATTACGAGTACAGGACCTTCAAGGGTATTTACTGCTTCCTGCTGGGCACTATTTAAGCGTTTGAGTTCCTGTTTAAAAATTTGCTGATTGGTTGAAGTATTCACATGGGCAAGTTAGGGAAAATTGCTAATCTGGTCCGCATTGGATCTAATTAAATAGTCGGGTTATTCTCTGTGATTATTTGGCTGGCAGATTTGTGGAACTTAAGGTTTTGGTTATTACCTAACCTGAGATGTTTGTAAATACGGAATACCCTATTGGCGGGTTGTTCCTCAAATAGGTGAGTTTTTTGTAAAACCAGAAGATTTAAATTATTTTGCATTTTTTAATTGCAATGATCATGAGTTTCAAAAAAAATATAGCCCTCTTATTTCTATTGATAGCAGGTTTCACTCAGGTACGGGCACAGTCCATTTTAACCATTGCCCCCGACACAAATGGAAAAGATGTGACTCTTTTAGGATGGGCACCCAACAATAATTTCGGAATTTCCGAATGGTTTGTGGGTGATGCATGGACTTGGCAGGGCACACCAGGGGTTGAACGTTCTCTTATGGAGTTCAGTTTGTCTCAGCTTCCCGCAAATGCAGTGGTTTTGAATGCCACATTGAAGCTATTTGGTGACTCCAATCAGTGGGGAGGCAACAGCCAGTTAAGTGGTAACAATGAGGCACTGATATCGCGTATTACTTCTCCCTGGGCTGAACATAGTGTGAATTGGAATACTCAACCATCCTTTACCACGGCAGGGGAAGCCTATATTCCTGGCGCAACGGCTATAGTACAAAACCGTGAAGTAAATGTTACCCAAATGGTGAATGACGCTCTGTCAGGTAACCAACAAGAAGTAGGATTTATGATTCGTTTATTGAATGAAAATTATTACCGAAGGGTAGTATTTGGCTCATTTGATAATCCGAATATGAATCGCAGGCCAAAACTGGAAATCACATACGTAACAGGTGTTTCGTTAAATTGTGTTACCTATAAAATGAATCCCAGCGGGAAAGACGCAGGGGTGATTAGTAAGGATCCCAATATAACCCACCCGGACGATTACAGTTTTCAAGGAACGTCCTGGACTTATTCAGGTACACCGGGAACATCAAGGGCATTCATGGAGTTTGATTTCTCTGCTATCCCTGCCGGTGCAGTATTAACAAAAGGAGCTCTTTCTCTTTTTTGCAATTCAGCAAGTTGGGCAAAACATTCGCAAATGAGCGGAAGTAACAAAGCATTTCTACAGCGTACCACTTCCGCCTGGACCGAAGCAGGTATTACTTGGAACAACCAACCAACCACAACTACTCAAAACCAGACGGTTTTATCTCCTAGTTTGTCAGATGTGCAGAATTACCCTGATGTGAATATTCTCCCAATTATAATAGATGGTTTGAGTGGTGCGCAAACTTCCGTTGGTTTTATGATACGACTGGAGACGGAACAATATTACCGGGCAATGCATTTCTTGTCGGGCGATAATGGCGACTCAACCAAATGGCCGGTTCTGAATGTATGTTATGTTATGCCCAAAATTACCGTAACGTCAGCAAACGGAGGAGAAACGTGGATGCGAAACAATTCGTATAATATTACCTGGACATCAACTCTGGTGGATACGGTAAACATTATGTATAGTTCGGACAGCGGGGTAACATGGAATGTTATTGCAAACAATGTAGCTGCTTCTGCCGGCACCTATGCGTGGACTCCTGTTTCAGCAGCAGGAAATAACTATCTGGTGAAAGTAGTAAACAAAAAATACAACAATATTTATGACCAGAGTAATGCAGTTTTTACTGTACGTAATGAACCACAGATAACCGTTGTAACACCTAATGGTGGCGAGGTATGGCTTGCGGGAGAAACTAAAAACATTACCTGGACATCTTCCTACTCAGATAGTGTAAAGTTGGAATATACTACTGATGGCAATAACTGGAATATTATGGCATCATCGGTTTCTTCATCAACCGGAAGTTATGCCTGGAATCTGCCTTCGGTCAGTTCAACCACGGTAAAGGTCAGAGTTACCGATGTAAGTTACCCTGCCTATTCCGATATGAGTAATACCAATTTCACCATTCGTCCGGCTCCTTCTGTTGTTGTTACTGCACCAAACGGAGGGGAACTTTGGTATAATAATACTTCACAGAATATCACCTGGACTTCATCCAATTCTGCCAATGTGAAAATTGAATACAGCCATGATAACGGTACTTCATGGAATAGCATTGCCTCTTCCGTGGCATCTTCTGCCGGAACCTATAACTGGACTTTGCCTTCCATTCAGTCGTCCCAGATGCTGATTAAAATCAGTGATGTCGATTTCCCGGATTACAAAGATCAGAGCAATGCGGTGTTTACCATTGCTGCCCCATCTGTTACAGTTACTTCTCCTAACGGAGGTGAGATCTGGGTACATAGTTCACAACAATCCATTACCTGGAATTCGGCCGGGGTAAATGCTGTAAACCTTGAATTTTCTTCTGACGGGGGAAACACTTGGACCACGATTGCCTCTAATGTTTCTGGCAATTCATTTACATGGAGTTTACCAGCTACCCAAACAACCTCCGCCAAAGTAAGAATTACAGACTCAGGTACCTCAACCGCTACCGATATGAGTGATGCAGTGTTTACAATTACAGCAGGAGTAGGCATTGCATTAATTGAAACAGGGGATGTTTGTATTTTCCCTAACCCTTCGAATGGAAACTTCACCCTTGTTTTTTCAACCGCTGCTAGACGTGAGGTATATATTACCGATGTACAGGGCCGGATTGTTTCAGTTATAAGAATGGAAAAACAACAGGGCGAAATTAACTTAGGAAGTCTGGCTAAAGGAATTTATTTCCTGAATGCAGAAGGATTCAGAAATAAGTTGATTATTCAGTAAGAGAAATTCATAAATAGAAAGCCCGCACAGAAAGTTCGGGCTTTCTATTTTTTATCAATATTCGATTCCTTCACAATATACAAAGGTCTTCCGCGCACGTTGTCGCTTACCCGGCCAATGTATTCACCAATGATGCCTATACCTATAAGCTGCACTCCTCCAATAAATAAAATGGTCATCATTAATGAGGCCCATCCCGGCTCGTAGTTTTTTAGTACCAAACGGGAGTATAAGGTATAAATCATCAATAGAAAAGTGATGCCTGAAACTACAAACCCGGCAATGGTTGCTACCTTTAAAGGAAAGCGGGAGAAAGATGTAATGCCGTCCAGTGCAAACCGGATCATTTTGCGGTAGGTGTAGCCTGTTTGTCCGGCCAATCGTTCCTGCCGGTCGTATTCCACAAAGGTTTGGTTAAAGCCCACCCAGGCAATTTGCCCGCGCAGGTATTTGTGTTGTTCGGGCATGTGTTTAAGTATATCGGTAACCTGACGCGAAATGATACGGTAATCTCCGGCATCCACCGGAATTTCAATATTGGTGATGTGTGACAGGATACGGTAAAACAATTTGGCCGTAAACTTTTTCATAAAACCTTCTCCGGTGCGGCTTCTGCGTTTGGCATATACCACGGCATACCCTTCCTGCATTTTTTTGTAGAGGTCAATAATTAGCTCTGGCGGATCCTGCAGGTCGGCATCAATAATCACCACAGCTTCTCCCTTGCAGGCATCCAATCCGGCACTCACCGCCACCTGATGCCCGAAATTACGGCTGAAATCGATGTATTTTACTTTGGAGTCGGTACTGGCCAGTCCTTTAATTACCTGAACGCTTTGATCGCGGCTACCATCATTCACAAAAATATATTCGGCCGACAAAGCCAGTTGTTGCACAACCTTATTCAGTCGTTCATACATAGGCAATACATTGGCCTGCTCATTAAAAACCGGGATGATTACCGAAAGTTGAGTCATACAGCAAACTTAACGGATGTTGTCTGAATAAAAAAGAGAGGTTGGAGTAGAGCAGTATAAGATAAAAGTAGACTAACGGTGAACGGGTATTTCAGGTGAGAAATACCGGCACCATTCCTGCTGCAGTTGTGTCATGCGAAATGTTGGATTCGCCACCCATGGTTATTGGGCAGGTATATACTCCATTTCCCTGTACGCTATTGATAGCGATGTATGCATGATTTAGTAACCCATCCCCTCCGGAAATTGATGCATTAAAACTAAGCACGGTTTTCTGGCTGAAGTCTTGAAGGGAACATGAGTATCCCATAACCTGTGTAGGACTTCCTGGTACTGTTTCAGACGTTACTGGTCCCAGGAAAGTAACACTCTCGTTGGGAAGTACCTGAAGTGATTGGTTCAGAAATTGGTAGGCTCCCCAATCTGCAACCATTTGAGCGGTCAATATGTTGGGGGTCATGTTGGCAATGGTCAGGGTCCACTCAACGCTGTAACCTAAAGCTCTTCCTTGGAATGACCTGGGCAAGTACCACCCGTTACTTCCGTTGAAAAAATCAGCTTGGTTAGCTCCGGCTCCATTAGGGCCCCATAAGTCATTAATCAATTTCTGGGGAATGGGTGTGGCTGGAGAGCTTGAAGCAGCTACAAACATATTGCGACCCAGTCCAGTGAATTGGGCAAATGACGGCACGTACGAAGGAAAATCCCCAGCATCTTCATCTATGATGTATATGCTATACATTGTGGGGAGTATTGCCTGCAATGCAGTGAGTTTGCACCAGGAAGCGCTGGCATCAACTGCATTTGGAATTGTATCGGTTGTGGTGAGTAGGGTCACAGGCCACGAGGTGGTTCCAAGCAGACGGCTAGCGGCTTGAAGTTTATTCCAATCACTAAGAACAGCTTCGAAATATGTGGCAAGGCACTTTAGTATCCCAGGTGTATTGGTGGTTTGATCACCTGTTAACGAAAGTAAAAGGTTCGACCAGAGTTCACTGATCGCTATGGTTTTTGGCGAGGGCAGCAGCAGGCTTGGTGCTTGAATTTTGCCGACACCAATTGCAGCTTGCATAATTGCAGCCGCAACTCCTCCTTCGGGGCCACTCGCAGAAAGAAGAGAAAATGCCAGGTTCTGGATAATTCCCTGCATCTGCATACCTATGTTGTTTGATGAGGTGGGGGTGAGTCCGGTATCGGCAATAACTGAATTATAACCAGCTTGATTAACGGAACTGAGTATGTCAGTTAGCCCGTTAATGTTGTTTAGAAGCAGATGCATGTTGGAAAGCGGTTGAATTTCTTGTTCCAGCTGGTTTACTACTGGCATCCAGTCGCTGTTGTCAATGTTTGACCCTCCTGAGTTATCCGATATCGGTGGTGTCTTAAGGTTGGTGTAGGCAATACCCCAATCAATATCCGTTCCGGTATACATGCTCCTGATGTCTCCACCCGATCCAGAAGCAAGTGCGTTGGAAATAGTGCTATACGCTTCAGGTTGATTCCCGTTGGTGAATGGAGGAAACGAAGGTACACTGCCGTTGTTGTAGTTAGGCAAATTGGCAATATCCTGCAAAATAGTGTTTGGTGAGAGGCACCACTGGAAGGCTTGGTTACTTCCAAGTCCAGCCTGACCTGCCACAACAGGAGTTCCGATGGTCACAGTGGTGAGATCGGTGGGGTTTACAGACATGAATCCCGACTGAATATTTTTGATTTCATAGCAGCCTATTCCGTTTCCCTGGCTATCCCAGGCGTTATTCAGCGTCCATTGCTGACGGGGCGGAGTGGGCTGTACCTCTTGTTCAATTATTACGTTGTTATTGGCATCAACCGAAAGCACATACCCCGAATATAGCTGGCTACGTATCCGCCCCATGTTGCCGCTGTCGAAAGTGAACATCCAGAATGATGAAGAAAACATAGTTCCTGATTGGCTGGGAGGCTGAAGGGAAACTATAAAGTTCTCTGACAAAAAGCTGGCGAACGGCTCTGTGAGGTAGTATGGAGTATTGTTTCCATCACTAAGGACACTTTGAATAAGAACCCAATTGGAGGTTTGCATATTGTTTGGTTTATTTAGAAATATTTAATGATACTTCACCTGTAGCAGATAAGTTTCGTACACCAAATATAGAAAGGATGTTTTAGTATCCAAGAATATTAGAAAATAATTACATAGGTTAACGTAAAATACTAACTCACAGCCCCAGTTCCTTCATTGGGTCCCAAAAGCGTTTTTCAAAATCCTGCACCAGATCTTTTTTTACGATGATGCCTTCTTTCTCCAATAAACGTTGCATCAGTTTCGGGTCGCCAAAATGTACTTTTCCGGTAAGTAACCCCTGGCGGTTCACCACGCGGTGGGCCGGTACAGGTGGCACCACGGCATGCGCATTGTTCATAGCCCAGCCCACCATGCGTGACGAACGTGGCGACCCCAGGTACTTTGCAATGGCTCCGTAACTGCTCACTCTTCCTTTGGGAATAAGGCGTACTACCGCGTACACATCATCAAAAAATGAAGATTCTTGTTCTTTTCTCCCCATGCTTTTTGCAACTTTGTTCCATGAATTTTTTAACAAAGATAAAGCTTAGCCGGCTAACCAATTTAAGTGATGCACGTTTTGCCGCAGCGTCCGGAATAGAATATATCAGTTTTTGTTTCGACCAGTTGAATGAGCGCTATATTTCACCTGCACACGCCAAACAAATAATGGATTGGCTGTCCGGTGTTGAGTGCATAGGCGAATTTGTAAACGAACCCGTTGAAACCATCAACGAGGTATGTAAACTCATCAACCTCCACCTGGTGCAGTTAAAAGGTAATTATACTCCCGAAGATATAGCCGGAATTGAGGTGCCGGTTATTTGGGAAACGGACGATAATGGCCCGGTGCCTCAGGGAGTTTTAGCTGTTCAGGTTACTTATAAAAGCGGGATGCCTGTTTCGCCTCAAATCGCTAAAACAATTATTCATTTTACTGACGAAACCGAGAAAACCATCAAAGACGTAATTCAAACTCATCAGCCTTTTGCCATAAGTTTTACAGGGGGCGATGAAGATAAACCCGGACTGCGGGATTTTAGTGAATTGAGTGAAGTGCTGGATGCGCTTGCCGTTGAAGACTAAAACCGGTATTGCACATAATGTATCGGCATGCCCTTGGCCCGGAATAGTCCTTCGTAATAAGTTTGAATTTCCAAAACCTCATTCAGCAGGGGAGAGTTGTATAAATCAGTTGTATGGTTAAGCAACTGCAATTTTTTCTCTGCAATTATTTCCAGCGTAAAATCATACAACAGCCTGCTGTCGGTTTTCAGGTTAATTGTCCCCTTCGGATGTAAAAACTGGCGGTAGCGTTCCGTAAACTGCGCACTGGTTAAGCGTCTTTTTGTCTTTGGCTTGTTTGGTTGCGGGTCGGGGAAAGTAATCCATATCTCACTCACCTCGCCTGGAGCAAAGTACTCGGTAATCTGTTCAATTTGCGTGCGCAAAAAAGCTACGTTGGTTAGCTGTTCCTCGATGGCTGTTTTAGCACCGCGCCAGATGCGGTTGCCTTTGATATCAGAACCAATGAAATTTTTATCCCGAAACTGTCGTGCCTGTCCTATGGTGTATTCGCCTTTTCCGCATCCCAACTCCAGCACAATGGGGTTATTGTTTTTAAATACCTCCCGGTGCCAGGTGCCTTTGATGTTTTGCGGGAATTGAAAGGTGTTGGTAAATGTGTTGAGTTCAGCGAATCGCTGCAGCTTTTTCTTGGCCATTTATTACATTGTCTTTTTGTACCACTTCTTTGCAGAATAGCTGAAGCATGGGTCCGCTTAGCACACTGGTAAGAATTGCCATTACCACCAATGCTACAAAAATAGTGTTATTAATTATTCCGGCTTCAAGAGCAAGCAATCCTAAAATGATTTCCATCGCTCCCCGTGCGTTCATCCCAAATCCGATGGCGAGGGCTTCGCTGTTTTTTAATCCACTTATCCGGGATCCAATGTAGGCTCCTCCTACTTTTGAAACAATGGCTAATCCCGTGATAACGGCTACCATCTCCAGATTGAAATTATCAATAAAATTTATTCTCAATCCTATCGAGACAAAAAACAACGGAGCAAAAATATTGGTGATAAACTGTTGAATAATTTCCCGTTCCTGTTGTTTTAGATTCACTGAATCCCCAAAGGCCATCCCAATAATAAATGCACCAAATACTCCATGTATGCCAATGTATTCAGTAAGAGCTGCCCCAAGAAAACACAAGCTTAATCCAATGGAAAGTATTCCCCCTGGCCATGAAAAATTTTTCTGAATCCAGGGAAGAGATTTATCAATAAGAAATTTGCCAATGGTGAGCACAAGGGCAGCATAGGTCAAAGTGTAGGCAATAGTTACTACAACACCTTCATGGTTGGTTGTTTCTTTCATCATGCTTAAAACAAGTGAAAAAATCATCCATCCAACCAAATCATTGAACATGGCTGAAGAAATGACAATCATCCCGATTCGTGTTTTGAGAAGTTTTAAATCCATCAGTATTCGTGCAATAACAGGAAGTGCCGATATAGAAAGGGCGGTTCCAATAAAAAGGCTAAAAACAATCAGATGTTTTTGATCAGGGAGTTGAAAAAAGTCTTTTCCATAGTAAGTGGCAAAATACCCTACCGCAAAGGGAATAATTAAACTGAATAGTCCGGTTATACCGGCTGTGCGTCCTTGTTTAATGATAAGGGGTAATTCTACTTCCAGGCCTGCAACAAAAAGCAACATTATAACTGACATTTGTGTAATGCCATTGAGTGCAACAGGGGTTCCGCCATTAGCCGGAAATAAATTATTCAGTAATTCAGGGTGAAATTGCCCAAGCAAACTCGGACCCAATAGTATGCCTGCCACAATTTCTCCTACCACCAAAGGCATTTTAAATTGCCTGAAAAACTCGCCCACCAAACGAGCAATAAGCAGCATTACCCCTAAGGATAGAATGAGTGCAATGAGCTCCTGGTGGCTTAGTTTCATCGGGGCTTAATTCAATTTATCTGACTGAACAATTAAAAGATTGCATGGCAAGTCGGCCAGTACGTATTCTATATCATGCTGAAAAAAACGGTCCAGAATACTTAGTTTTTTTTCCGATTGTCCTAATACCAGCAGATCGGCATGTTGTTGCCGGGCATAATTGCTAATTTCTACTCCCGGTTTTCCATCCAAATAATGGCGGGTGATATGCAGATTACCGCAATCGGTGCAGGATAATATTTTGTCGAGTTTATGGTCGTCTTCTTCTACAAATTCCTGCTTCATCAAATCCAATCCCTCCTGTGTTTTATCTTCCTGACCCAGATTAGCTATTTTTAACAAATCCGATTCTTGCACTATTGATACATTGTTCGCTTGTTCCAATTTGGCTAAGTAAATAGCCATTTCTATGGTGTCAGCTGTGTTAGCATTATCCGTGCTGCTTACAACTATGTTTTTGAACGCATGTGGATTTACTGAAGGCTCAGTGAGCATTAAAACCGAACACCCTGCTTTTCGCCCGAGTTGACGGGCAATTGAACCTTTCAGGTAGGTAATCATGCCTTCCTTTTCCATGGCTCCGGTTACCAAAAGATCAATTTCTTCTTCCCGGCAGCTATCCAGAATAGCTTCTACGGGGTTGCCATGTTTCCATTGCACGTGCGTGTTCTGATGATTCAATCCGTGTTTCTCATATAACTTTTCGAGCATACCTGCATCTTGGGCTTCATAGTCTCCCACATGTATCAGGGTTAAATGTGCATCAAAAAGCCTTCTAAGTCTGGCGGCTTCAGCCAAATTGGCTTCCAGGCGGGGTGAAAAAGCAATAGCTAATGCAATTCGTTTCACATTCATACGGACAAAAATAAGGGATACCTCCCAATATTCGGAGGTGTAATCTAAATCTTTGAAAATTAGGGATTCTTATAATGCTGCTGTATACTAACCAGTTTTTAGTTAAACTTGCGCTTTGCTTTGTTTACCCCATGATTAAAAAAGAAATTCTGCTTGAAGCTTACAGCCATATGTGCGATACCCGCTATATGGCCGAGATATATGATGCCAATCGTTCCATTACCAAATATGTGCATTCCACTTCGCGCGGGCACGAGGCCATTCAGCTGGCAACGGGTATGCAATTGCAGGAATATGATTATGCAGCTCCTTATTACCGTGATGAGAGTATGTTACTTGGAATGGGGTTAAGCCCGTACGAACTCATGCTTCAATTGCTGGCCAAAGCCGAGGATCCTTTCTCAGGAGGCCGGAGTTATTATTCGCATCCTTCGCTCAATCGTGCGGGGTTTCCAAAAATGCCTCATCAAAGCAGCGCAACGGGTATGCAGGTCATTCCGGCTACAGGCATGGCGCATGGTATTTCCTACCTCGAATCGCAGGGAATTTTACAGGATAAACGTTCCCCGTTGGTGCTTTGTTCACTGGGCGATGGTTCAGTGACAGAGGGCGAAGTGGCCGAAGCTTGGCAAATGGCCGTGTTAAAAGACCTGCCGGTGTTTTACCTTATTCAGGATAACGGATGGGGCATATCGGCCAGCAGCGATGAAATGCGTGCGATGGATGCCTACGAATACGCAGGTGGGTTTAAAGGAATGAAGCGCCTGCGGGTTGACGGAACCGATTTTATTGAATCATGGAAAGCCGTTACCGAATGTATGACCTATGTGCGCGAAAAAAGGAAACCCGTTTTACTGCATGCAAAAGTTCCGCTATTGGGTCACCACACTTCGGGGGTACGTAAAGAATGGTATCGTACCGAAACAGATTTGGCGCTGAGCGCCTACGATGATCCGGGACCAAAGCTCAGAAAAATATTAAAAGATATAGGGGTTGAAGAGCAGGAGCTGATTGATATTGAAAAAAACGCGAAGGATAAAATTGCACAACATTTTAAACTGGCCGTAGAAGCCGAAAATCCGGATCCTGAAACATTAACCCTGCACGAGTTTGCACCTACACCGGTAACCGAAGAAACCGGAATGCGCGAACCTGCCGGTTCAGATCCCGTGATTATGGTGGATGCTGCCCTGCATGCTGTAGACGAATTAATGAAAAAGCACCCCGAGTGTTTGCTCTACGGGCAGGATGTAGGCGCTCGTCTGGGGGGTGTGTTTCGCGAGGCGGCTACACTGGCAAAAAAATATGGCGACAACCGGGTGTTCAATACACCTATTCAGGAAGCATACATTGTGGGTTCTACTGCCGGAATGAGTGCCGTAGGGGCCAAACCAATTGTAGAAATTCAGTTTGCCGATTATATATGGACAGGCGTAAATCAATTGGTGGTGGAACTTTCAAAAAGTTGCTACCTCACCATGGGAAAATACCCGGTGAGTGCCATCATCAGGGTACCGGTGGGTGCCTATGGCGGAGGTGGTCCGTATCATTCGGGCTCGGTTGAGTCGGCTTTACTCTCCATTCGCGGAATTAAGATTGCTTACCCAAGTACTTCGGCCGATTTGAAAGGATTGATGAAAGCTGCCTACTACGATCCGAATCCCGTGGTGATGCTTGAGCACAAGGGATTGTACTGGAGTAAAAATCCGGGAACAGAAGGTGCAAAAACCATTGAACCCGATGAACACTATGTGGTGCCGTTTGGTAAAGCACGAACCGTGCAATTGGCCAGCGAAGAAATGATGAACGAAGGATATTCCATCTGTGTAATTACCTATGGAATGGGAGTGTACTGGGCTACGGCAGCGGCTAAAAATTTTCCGGGAAGTGTTGAGATTATAGATTTGCGTAGCCTCAATCCAATTGATGAGGAAGCGATGTATGCAGCAACCAAACGCCATGGAAAATGTTTGGTGCTTACCGAAGAGCCGTTGTTGAATTCATTTGCCGAGAGCCTTGCAGGTCGTATTTCAAAAGAATGCTTTACTTACTTGGATGCACCGGTGCAAACGGTGGGTGCCGTAAACATGCCGGCCATTCCGCTCAACGAAGGATTAGAAAAAGAAATGTTGCCCAATGCAGATAAAGTTGCTGCAGCCATTGAGCGATTATTGAATTACTAAATACTTTTGATTACTTATCCTGAGTCTTTGTGTCTCCACAAATACATGCAGGCATAAGTGCGATAAGGAGCCCATTTGGCTGATAAACGCAACATTTCCTGTTTCAGTTTTTTCTTATCGCTGTTATCTAATTTATACAAACTGATCATAGCATTTTGAATGCCCAGGTCATCCACGGCAAATACATCTTCTCTCCCCAGTGTAAACATCAGAATCATTTCCACCGTCCAACGGCCCACGCCTTTTATTTGGGTAAGGCAGTCAACCACTGCTTCGTTTTCCATCCGTTTCAGTTTTGTATCACTGATTTTTTCTTCGATAAAAAACCTGCATACATTCTGTACATAGGTTGCTTTGGCGTTCGATAGCCCAATTCCCCGGAGTTTTTCAAAAGGAGTATTTAATATCTCTGCCGGTTTCGGATTTTTGTTTTTGTATAAATCCAGAAATCGCTGGTGAATAACCCGCGCCACTTTTACCGATAACTGTTGCGACATAATGGAGGCACATAAACGCAGGTACACCTTGTTGTGTTTTTGCAACTCTAAGGGTCCGTGGGTTTCAATTATTTTTTTAAGTTTACGGTCTTTGCTTAGCTGCTGGTAGTAATGCATATTCGAAATATAAGTAAACAAAAATAAACCGGATCCGGCTTTTTATTTTCTGAGTAAAATCTTTATGCTCAGAATATGAAGAAAAAGTGCAAGCATTACGAATACGGATGGGATCAGATTAAAGGGGAAGTATAACACAAACTCGTTGGGGATGCTATCAAAAAATACTCGGAATGGTGTAGGAAGACAGAGAATCGCCACACTCATAATATTGATAAGAAAAAGAAGTCCTGCGATGTTCCATATCAGAAGGGCTTTTAAAGGCATCCAATTACGCTGTACGGCCAAAGCCACCAGAGGGGCACTTAACCCAATAAGCAAATCAGGATTTCGTCCTTCAAAAGTCATTTCAACAGGAATAGCCTCATATTTTAGCAACCATAGAAAAATGAGTTCAAGGGGAAGACGAAATGTTTGAAGCAACGCTAAGTTTATTGTATCCGTTTTTTGGAGTGTTTGAAAAGGGGTATAGCTCATAGCGAGATATAGCACCAAACCAGTAAGAAGGATAATTGAAATACCCATTGGAGGTGGAATATTTCCGATGGTGCTTGCTAAAAACCCTTGGGTGGCCATTATACTTTGCACGGTAATAAGTAGGAGTAATGTAATGAGTGCAGCAGATTTATAGGGAAAGTGGCTTTTTTGATAAAACGGACTAAATAGCTTCCAGACGGCCAATAGGGTGAGGCCAACCAGTGCGGCCAACGTAAAGCTAATATAAAATGGGATAATTGTCATGGGTAGTAGATATTAATTGTATATGCAAGTATTTAAGAATAAAATTAATTATTTTCGGGCATCTGCTGAATGGCGGCTATTAATTGGTCAATGAGTTGGATATTAAAACTTCCCAGAAGAGTGTTTGTTTTGCTGTGCATTTGTTGCCATACCGGAGCAATTTTTTCGAGCAGCTTATATCCTTCTGCAGTAATATAAAGTTCAGAATGCCGTGGGTCACTTCCTTTGGTCACAACCAGCCAGTTTTTATAACACAGCTTTTGGATATCCCTGCTCATGGTTGACTGGCCAAGCACCAGGCGGTCGGCAATGGTTTTCTGGTTTATCCCCGGTGTTTTCCCAACCATAAACATAATAGGCACCATCGTGCCCTGCAATCCAAAGGGTTTGTAAGCCTTTTGATAGTGCAGGTTTAGGAGGCGGTGTAATCTGCGCAATTTGGCATTTACGCATCCCGAAGGCTGAATGCTGTCAAAGTTTGGAGTGGGTGTTTTTTTTGCTTTCACGCAGCAAAAGTAAAACAAATAGTTGTATATGCAAGTATTTATGAATTTTTTTGTTCCGTTTTCAGGGGGTATTTTGTTACCGGGATGATAATGGGTTATTAATCTAAGACTTTTACTGACAATTCCTGCCACATCATGAAGGCATGCAAAAGCAGGTGTTTACTGGTATTCCTATAATCAAATTTCACCATTATTCTCTAAGATTTTAAGCTTTGCGTCTTTGATCGCGTTTTTAAGAGGTAGCATGGGTTGAAAATTTAAATCAAATTAACAAAATATACGTGACGGGTTACATAACTTTGCCTTTCAAAATTTGCTATGCTTTATCAATCCATTAATCCGGTAACCAATCAGCTGCTTCATTCATTTCCTGCTGAAACGCTCATGGATGCTGAACCGAAATTAAAAACGGCTGCTGCAGCATTTAATGAATGGAAACAATTTACGTTTAAGCAAAGGGCGGTTTATTTGCACCGGTTGGCCGGTTTGCTTGCGCAAAACGAAACTGAGCTGGCACAACTGGCCACACTTGAAATGGGAAAACCCGTACAGGAGGCGGTGAAAGAAATTCAGAAGTCGGCACTTACCCTAAGTTTTTTTGGCGAAAAGGCAGAGGGAATGCTAATGGAGGAAAAGCTGGAAGGAGCGGCCGTTCCACATCGCATCATCTTCGAGCCACTTGGAGTAATCTTTGGAATTTTTCCCTGGAATTTTCCTTATTGGCAGGTATTGCGTTTTGCCGCTCCCACGTTAATGGCCGGCAACGTAGTGGTGATAAAACATGCTCCTAACGTTCCTCAGTGTGCGTTGCAATTGCAAACACTTTTTAACGAGGCAGGATTTCCGGAAGGCGTTTATACCAATATGTTTTTAGCGAATGATACGGCAGCACAGGTAATCGCACATCCTGCAGTGAAAGGTGTTTCACTCACCGGCAGTGAGGTGGCCGGAGCCGCAGTAGCATCGCAAGCCGGAAAATACATTAAACCTTCGGTATTGGAATTGGGAGGAAGCGATGCCATGATTGTGCTGCCTGATGCCGATATAAACCTCGCAGTGAAAACAGGAGTGCAATCACGTTTTATAAATAGCGGGCAGGCTTGTAACGGGGCGAAACGTTTTATAATATTCGAGGAAATTGCCTATTCTTTTACTGAAAAACTATTATCAGCAGTTCGTCAATTGAAATGTATAAATCCTTTACTGGAAGAGGGCATTGGTCCGCTGGCGCGAAAAGATTTGGTTGAAAAACTGGAACAACAGGTAAACAGGAGTGTGCAAATGGGGGCAAAAATTTTAATCGGAGGAAAACGGGTAGCTGGAGAGGGAAATTATTTTGAGCCCACCATACTCACTCATATTCCCAAAGATTCTCCTGCTTACACAGAGGAGTTATTCGGTCCGGTTATTAGTTTGTTTGTAGTGAATAATGAAGCGGAAGCTATTACCTTGGCTAATGACACCCGTTTTGGGTTAGATGCAAGTATCTTTTCGTCCGATATGAAGCGTGCACAAAAAATGGCTGAACAATTAGAGGTAGCCCAGGTGTACATCAACAGCCTCACCCGCTCTATGCCTGAATTGCCCTTTGGCGGAAGTAAAGCTTCAGGTTACGGCCGTGAACTTTCGGAGTACGGTATCCGCACGTTTGTCAATATGAAAACCATCGTATATTGATTCAGGTGAGCCATCTTTAGTGTTTTAAAACTGTTGCTTTCATTACGTACGAATCATTTATTGCATTAATAAGATATACTCCGTTAGCGAGGCCATTTAAATCAACTTCCATAGTGCCTTGTGCCGACCTGATTGTTTTTACCGCCTTACCCTGGTTGTCATATATGGTTACTGTAAATAAACCTTGCGGCAAGTGAATGCTTACCGAAGTGCTAACCGGATTAGGATATACTTCCAGTTTGTTCAGCAATGTCGTTTCATTAATTGAGGTGTTGGATATAACCACCCCTTCACAATAGGAGGTATCGGTACATCCGTTGGCTTTTACAATTACGGCATAGGATCCCGTTGCAAGCGGGGTAAATTGTTTTGCCGTGGCATTGGCAATGGGGCCATAGTTGTTGTTGCAATCTACCCATTGGTATTGGGCTCCATTGGCAGTAGCAGTTAACGTTTGCTGATTAAGGGTGATGCCATTGTTTACCGAGTTTACTGTTAGATTAATGGTGATATTGCTATCGCATCCAAATGAGTTTGGTATAGTAACATTGTACAGGCCGCTGTTGGTATATACCATTCCGTTGGGGGCGGTATAGGCAAAACAGGCTACCGGACTAATGGACGAACTGCTGTTATTACATACAATTGTATAGCAGGAAGAAGTATCCCGGCAACCATTTATGGTTACTACTACGGCATAGGTTCCGGGTACAGGAGTGGTAAACACGTTTGAGGTGGCTCCACTAATGGGGGCGTAGTTGTTGGCGCAGTTTACCCATTGATATTGCGCGCCTGTTGCCGATGCCGTTAATGTTTGACCCGCTTGTGTAACGGACGTATCAACGGTATTGATGGTAAGTTGTATGCTGATGATGCTGTCGCAACCGGTACTATTAGGGATAATTGCTGTGACGTTTCCGCTGCTTGCATACACCTTTCCATCAGGGGCAGTGTAGCTGACGCAAGCCGATTGGCTGAACGAAGAGGAGGAATTGGAACAACTGGAATATTTTGCCAGAAATGCATCAGTATTACCTTTGGTTATACGGCTATATACTCCTGCTGTCATATCTAAATCGGTGGTATCACTGAAGTAACCCCCAAGGTAAAAGTTTCCGGAGGAAATTGGCCATACTGTAAATATCAGCTCATTTCCTTTATTTCCCAATTGATTTGCAGTAACAAAATTTCCGGCCGAATCTAATTCTAAAACAAAGCCATCTGTATTGGTATTAGGGGTAGTAAAAAAAAGCGAATCGCTCCCTGTATTAAAATCAACTTTCCCAGTAAAACTTCCGGTGCAATAAACGTGTTGGACAGCATCCATTTTTGTACAATAACCGATATCGTTTCCGCTGGCACCTATACGTTTTGCCCACACAAAATTTCCCTGGTTACTAAGTTTAGAAACAAACACGTCCTGCCCTCCGGCTGAAACAAGATTATAGGAACCTGTACCGGGTAAAAAATCGGCAGTGCCCTGAAAATAGCCGGTGGTGTATATGTTCCCTGCTATATCTACATGTATACCGTATCCATAATCTTTGAGAGTGCCGCCCATGGATCTGGCCAACACAAAATTTCCACCGGAGTCAAGTTTGGAAATGAATACATCTTCCTGCCCGGAAGCAGTGAGTGAATAGCTAGCAGCACCCGGGTTAAAATCAACACTTGATTGAAAATAGCCGGTGGTATAAATATTACCTGCTTTATCAATATATCCTGCTTGTGGAATGTCTACTCCGGTACCACCCATTCTTTTGCCCCATATGTATTTTCCGGCTGCATTGAATTTGATAATAAATATATCGTTATTTCCGGCAGTGGTTATATTGGCTGTTCCGGGTCCGGGATCCATATCCATTGTGCCAAAAGTGTAACCCGCCATGTACACAAATCCGAAAGAATCTACTCCTACAAAATCTCCGTTTTCATATTCAGTCCCGCCTAATTTATTTGCCCATAAAAAATTTCCATTCGGATCTAGTTTAATCAGAAAGGCATCTAATCCGGAGAATATCGTTGGTGTTAAATTGTACACCCCACTTCCGGGGTCGCAATCCAGTGTGTCCTGGTAATATCCGGTGATGTACACATTTCCGGTATCATCAACAGCTATACATAAGGCATCGTCCTGTTTATTGCTTCCCATACCCTTCACCCATACCAGGTTTCCTGAGGCATCCATTTTTTGAATAAAGAAATCATTGTATTGGTGAGGTAATATTGGCCCTGCTGATCCGGGCGAGATGTACGCAGTATCGGCATACCTCCCAATTGAATAGATAGAACCTTGAGGTCCCACGACCACTTGTTTGGTTTGATCCCCTGATTTGCTCCCAAGGGTAGAGGCCCAGTTTAAATGCTGCGCATTGCTCCCAAGGACAAGACTCAGCAAAGAACAAAGAAGTATATATTTTTTCATGCGGGTTAATTTTTTTCAACTGATGAATGGGTGGAATTATAAGTCATAATGTCGAAATTACTTTTTAGTTTACATATTTGTACCATCAAAACGCACGGCCAACTGCAATCACCACATTGGTATAGCCATAATTGCTACCTGCGAGATTTGGCTGTCGCACATACAGAGGGAAATCGGCCCTGAAGGTTAGCGGTTCAACGGTGGCCAACCTTCCAAATCGTTTTATAGTAAGTAAAAATCCCGCACCAGCATCGGCTTTCAAATCACTCCATTTAAAGGCTGTCGGAAGGGAGATACCCGTGATATCTGTTACCTGATACTTGATATAACCTGCATCGGCAAACAGGTAGGCGTCTAACTTAAACGAATTGCGCAAAAACTTGGGTGCAAATTTCAGCAGCCGGTCGTATTCCAGTTCTATATTTACCGAGCCACCGCCTTTGCCTTTATAAGCAGCCGAAACAGAGGTGCCGCTGTATACCTCAGGTACCACGGCCAGGTTATAGCCGCGCAGGTTTAAGCCTCCACCAAAACCCAGCACATTGCCTTTGTTAGAATAATGATCCATAGTATACATATCAGCCAGTTCAGACCGGTAGTATTTGCTCTCCATCATCTCTTCTCCATTGCCACCATCAATGTACAAATAACTTTCGGGGGCAATAGACGTACCTGTAATGTACTGGCCAAAGGTGCGGGTGCGAAGATCTATCTTGCCCAATCGATTGTTGTTAATCACTTCCAATTTGGCGTATTGGTAATCGTAATCAGTGTAAAGTGCGGAAGATCGCAACTGCAATAAAATTTTTCCGTTGCCCCTGCGGTATTGGTAGGTGTGCTCGGCTTCCACATTGAGCGAGTTGTTGCGCATATTGGGAGCAAAGTTGGCACGTGCCAAATTGTATTCCGAATATCTGTTCAGCTTGTTTCGGTACATGCCTTTAAAATATACCCCAAAGCGATTATTGCCGGCCGTTTTTTCGAGCCCTGCTTTGTTACCAATAAGGCCGTCTAATATTTTGCTTTCAGCATGCACAAATAAATTTTTATCAATAGCTGTACGGTAGCTCACATAGTAGTTTACCAGTTCTTTTTTGTCTTTAAACCACACTCTGCCTGCTCCGGTATTGTACCACAGCCAAGCCGAGAAAATGTGGCGGTAATTCATGTAATGCCCGTTTAGGTGAACACCGGCTTTTACTCCGTCCACACTGTTGAACCATATATCGGGCCTCCAATGCATCAGGTAATGTTTGCGGTCAATGGGTTCATAAACTTTTGAATCAAACCGTAGATACACGGGGCATTTTTTACTATTGTTAAGCCAGTTTATATCGGCCAGGCGAAAGCTGGGGTCAATGATCACATTTTTTATTTTTCCCGGTACATTGATTTGTGCGGTATAGGTTTCATTCAGTTTGTCCCAGCCGTACCATTGTTTCAATACCGTTACATTCTTTTCCTTTTTAGCAAAATAGGTGTTGGGAATGGTGTAACGGAGGGTATCGTTTTTAGCTGTTACCACGGAAAAATCAATTGGCATCTGCATTTCTCCTTTGCGCTGAAAAGTAATTTGTGTGTTGGGAGTTTGGATGGGTCTTGTATGTTTATGACTTTTGATCTGATGCACTTTTTTTACCGAATAATCTACCCGTTTGGTGGTTTCCATCCACTCATCAAAAAACCAGTTTAAATCTACATGAGTAAACTGAATAATGGAGTTTCTGAAATCGTCAAAGTAGGGATGGCATATTTTCCATTGATTAAAATAATGCGACATGGCAGCAATAAACAGGGAGTCGCCAAGTACATACTGCAAATTAGAAAGCATGGTTGCTGTTTTGTAGTACACATGCCTGTAACCTCCACCATGTCCTAGTGCCGAGCTGAAATCATCGGAGTGCGTATTAAGTTGTGCATCGTTTTTATTCATGGCATCTGTAAGGTAACCTAAGTACAGCGTGGATTCGTCAATGGGTAAATCTATATCAAACCGTTTATTGTATTTCTTTTTAAATTGTTTGTAGTACATGGCCGATAAGGCAAATGTTTTTGAATACGGTTCAAATTTATCATCGGGGTTATTTACTCCGTCAATGGCTTTAAGTGACCAGGAAGTGAGAAATTGCGTAAAGCCTTCGTCAAGGGCAGCCCGGTAGGTTTCGTTATTTCCAACCATTCCAAAAAACCAGTTATGCCCCACTTCGTGTGCAATGACAAAATGATTGCCTGGCGAGTTGCCACCGTTAAGGGTAAGCATCGGGTATTCCATTCCGTCACGCGCATCGGCTACAATCATCTTGGGATAGGCATACAATCCAAAGTCGCGCGAATACGTTTGAATTACTTTCGAAGTAAACAAAGCCGCATCCTGCCATCCTGCCGCGTTGCTTTCCTGTGCCAGTGCAACGCATTTAATTCCGTTCCATTCAGTTTCGCCAATGCGATAGGTAGGGTCAGCGGTCCATGCAAAGTCATGTACATTGTCGGCATGAAACTTCCATGTTTTGGTGGTGCCATCGGGTTTTATTATTTCGGAAGCAGGAGAGCCGATGGGTTTATCTTTAAAATTGGAGAGATCTAATTTTTTCCTGAGTTCATCGGGCATCACTTCGCTTCGGTTTTGCAATACTCCGGTAGCATCAAGAACATAATGGTTGGCAAGGGTAAGGGCTACATCATAGGTTCCGAAATCACCGTAGAATTCCTTTCCTAAGTGCTGGTAAGTATCCCAACCAAATTTGGCATCGTACACACAAATACGCGGATACCAATGTACCCCGTCATAGTGCATATAAGAGGAACCGGATGCAGTAAATTTTTTCATACGCCTGCGCTGGTCTCCGGCATCGAAATAAGTTTTAAATTTTATTTTAAATGAGGTAGATTGATTTGGAAGCAGCGCATGCGAAAGATTTACTCTCATAATGGTGTTATCTATAAAAGCAATCACATTGGTGATGCCGTTATTTTCTAATTGTTCAATTTCGGTTCCTTTTCCGGTTTCTTCGTATGGGCCAAACTTTTGATGAAAATCATTTGCGGCATTGAGTTCCTCGAGGTGCGAGCCTTTAACAAACGCATTTTGATAGAGGTGAAAATATACAAAGTATAAGGTATCGGGCGAGTTGTTCCAGTAGGTAAGTTCTTCTTCTCCTATTATGATTCCAGTTTTTTCATCTAATGAGGCTTTGATATTGTAATGTATATCCTGTTGCCAATAGGCGGCATGGGGTCTCCGGTTTTTCCAGTAGTATGGATTTTCCGTGCTACGGTAATAATCGGCCCCCTGTTGGGCAAAACCAAAAACGGTAAAGGTTATCAGCGTAACCAGTAGTAGTAATTTTTTCATCTACAAATAATGCATTGGAGGCACGAATATAAGCAAATATGAGAAGTAATAGGAAAGCGTATTTTGTCATTCAACTGTGTGGGAAATAAAGTAAACTTGCAGTATGCAGGCATCAGCTTTTATTCTTGTGGTATTACTGATTTTTACCGGAACACGTAGTGAGGTGCGCGCTCAGCCTTTTTCCCGAACCGATTCGCTGCACGGTTCAGATAACGAGTACACCACATGTTACAATGTGTTAAAGTATAATATTAGGGTAAGAGTATTTCCTGAGGGAAAAGTTATCAGTGGAGCCAACGCCATTTCGGCAATAGTAACGGGTAAGGAAACTGTTGAAACTATTCAACTCGATTTGTTTTCGGTCATTAAAATTGATTCAGTGTTATTTGAGAAGAAGAAAATATCATTTACCCGTGACAGCAATATTTTTTTGGTACACTTCCCTGAAAAATTATTGCCCGGACAACGGTTTGAAGTAAAAGTTTTTTTTAACGGAACTCCACCTGAGGCAAAACATGCTCCGTGGGATGGTGGTTTTGTATGGACAAAGGATACAAAAGGAAACCCCTGGGTGGGGCTTGCCTGTGAAGGAATGGGAGCCTCATGCTGGCTGCCTTGTAAAGATCATTTAAATGATGAACCGGATGAGGGCATGGAAATGCGATTAATTGTTCCTGAAAAATCAGTGGGGGTATCAAACGGAAAATTAATTGCTCAAAAACCCATGCCCGACAAAACCATGCAGTATCATTGGAAAGTAACATATCCTATAAATCCGTACAATATTTCCATCAACATAGGCACCTACACACATTTAAGCGATAATTATGTCGGAGCTAAGGGAAAACTAAATCTGGATTATTATGTTTTATCTTATAATGCGGATACAGCGCAAATACATTTCAAACAGGTAAAGGATATGCTCAATTGTTTTGAAACCTATTTCGGTTCCTATCCGTTTTGGAATGATGGGTACAAGTTGGTGGAAACCCCCTATTGGGGAATGGAGCATCAGAGTTGTGTTGCTTACGGGAACAATTTTAAAAACAATGCCTGGGGTTTTGATTTTATCATCATTCACGAAAGTGGTCACGAATATTTTGGGAATAGCTTAAGCATGACTGATGCTGCTGAGATGTGGATTCACGAATCTTTTACCACCTACAGTGAAACGGTGTACATGGAATGTTTGTATGGAAAAGAAAAGGCGTTTGAGTACCTGAGCGCTCAACGTAAAAATATTAAAAATCTGGAACCCATGATTGGTCCGTATGGGGTGTATTACCATGGTCGAAGTGATAATGATATTTATTACAAAGGGGCCTGGGTTTTGCAAACACTTAGGGAAACTTTAAATAATGATTCACTTTTTTTTAGGTTTCTTAAACATCTGACCGATGATAATTCGCGTGAGAATATTACTACAAAAGAAATCATTAATCAATGTAATGCCATTACATACAGAAAATGGGATGCTTTCTTTAACCAATACCTGTATAACTACACAATTCCCGTGTTTGAATACAAAGTGCAGCAATCGGGGGATAAATGGCAGATTCATTACCGCCTTCGTGCCGATGTTGAAGGAATTAGTTTGCCAATGCGTCTTACTGTTGGAAAAACTTTGTATAAGGTAACGGCAGGCAATCAATGGAAAACGCTCCAGGTAATGAACCTTGGAGACGAAAAAGTATCAGCCGATAACAGCAGGGTGCTAGTAGAAGTGTTGCAGGTCTATTAGAGATCATTTATCAATTGATTGTAAAATTGCCCCAAGCCGCTTTTCTGTCAACTTTTGTAAACGCTTTTTTGGTTATAATTGCGCCATGAAAAGAATTTTAGTGTTACTTTTTTCTCTAATAGGTTTTTTACGGGTGCAGGCTCAGGTGAGTTCATGTGGTGCAACCCCATTTACCATTGAAGTGCAACAACCCGATGGCTCCATGCTGTCGGTAGTGGGTAAAGGAAATGCCAACCTTGCTTATACGGAAACAACAGATGGATTTACCGTGGTATTAAACGCAGGTGGGGTATATGAATATGCCGAAATAAACAAGGAAGGTATGTTGATTCCATCGGGGGTAGTGGCTCACAACCCGGGTACACGCAGTGCAAGTGAATTGATTTTTGTTAACAATACAACAAAAAATTTGCGCCATGCCTCAGTTGTGGCCATGCGGTTAAAAGATTCTGAGAATATTTCGGACGACAAAACAAAAACAAATCAATTAAGTTGGGGTTTTCCGGCCACAGGCAAGAAAAAATTGTTGGTGATTTTAATTCAGTACCCTGATTTGCAGGCTAAATTTTCAAAAGACACTTTTGAAGCATTTATGAATCAACCGGGCTTTGCTGGTACCGGTAGTTTTAAGGATTTTTATCTTGAAAATTCTTTCGGGCAATTTGAAATAGAGGCAACCGTGGTGGGATGGTACACCGCTAAAAACACCTACACTACCTATGGCCGAAGCAGTGGCAATGGTGCGGCTCGTCCGCTTATTGCCGAGGCTATTGATTCGGCCGAAAAGATGGGAATGGATTTCTCCCAGTTTGATAACGATAAAAACGGAATCATGGATGGCCTTTTGGTTATTCATGCAGGTAACGGAGCTGAGCAGGGTTCGCAAAATCAATACATCTGGTCGCATCGCTCCAACCTTGGAAGTCAGAGCCGCACATATGATGGAGTGCAGATTAAAGAATATTGCGTTACTCCCGAAACACGTAGCACAGTGAATATGGTGGGCATCGGGGTATTTGTTCATGAGTTTGGTCATATTCTTGGGTTGCCAGATCTATACGATGTAAGCTATGTCTCTGAAGGGATTGGTAATTGGGGAGTGATGGGAGGAGGGTGCTGGCTTAATAGTGAAAAAACACCTTGTCATTTTGATGCATGGTGTAAAATGCAATTGGGATGGCAGCAACCGCTGGTGATTAGCCAGGAAAAAACCTATACCTTGCCGGCTAGTGTAGACTCCAATATATCATTCAAAATTCTTACTCCTAACAGCAATGAGTATTTTCTACTGGAAAATATGCAGAAAAGTAAGTTTGATACCTATTTGCCCGGAAAGGGATTAGCCATATGGCATATCAATACCGATAAAACATCTCTGTATCCCGGAAATAATTCCATTAACACTGATACTACTGATCAGGGAGTCAGTTTAACTGAAGCAGATGGCTTACGTCATCTTGACCGCGGGTCGAATCAGGGTGATCCGGGTGATTTATTTCCGGGCGCAAAATCAAAACGTATTTTTGAAGACGAGTCATACCCGAGTGCTAAAATGAATGACGGACTTCCATCCGGAGTAAAAGTGACAGAAATTTTTGAGACCAACGGCATCATTTCTTTTTATCTGGGAAAAAGAGCATCCAACTCGATGCAGGATTTTCGGGCAGACCAACTTACTATTTATCCTAATCCGGTAAATCAGGGTTCTAATTTGGTATTGCGTTTGTCAAAACCTACAAGCGGAGCTTGTGTAACCATAAGCGATGTAAACGGGAAAATATTAAAGCAAGTGTTTTTACCCGACACTTCCACGTTGCTGCATGAAGTTTCTATTAAGGAATTAAGTGCCGGCATTTACCTGATGCAGGTGGTAGATAATACTGGTACCACACAGGTGAGAAAAATTACGATTTACTAAGGAGAAAAAACAATTAACTTGCCGCGGGTTTTTTCTGCTCCCGAATCTAATTGATAAGAATAAATACCTTCCCTAAGTTTTTTTGTATCGTAAATCAACTCTCCCTCACTTGAAAGTACGATGATAATTCTATCGACCAAAACTCCCTGGTGCGTATAAATTTCGAGCACAGCCATGGTATTCGTTTGTGCAGGCATTGAAAAGGTAACAGTTGATTCAGTAGTACACGGATTGGGGTAAACGGTCACATTTTTTGGAGGACTGTTCCCAACGAATACAGACCTAAGTAACGAGTATGAAAAATCTCCATTAAAATCAGTTTGTCTGATGCGGTAATAATTAAAACCTTCTTGAGGGTTTTGGTGCACAAAAGTATAGGAGTGCATCAGATTGCTTGTTCCGGCACCGGTTATTCTACCGGCTTCTTCAAACAATTTCCCGTTGGTTGAGTGCTCAATGGTAAAATAATCATTATTGATTTCGCTGGCGGTTTCCCAATTCAAAAGGGCTTTGTTTTCTGTGGCAGCAGCATTAAATGAGGTAAATGTAACCGGCAGGATGGAAATTGGGTAGTAAGTAAACGTAAGCCCGCTGGGTGGGTAACAACTTCCGTTAAATGCAATGTTTGAACTGTTGGAACTGCCATTTGCGGTTGCAGCCCAATTGCTCGAATGAGTACGCATGAAAAAATCCGAATTGGAAAGACCGTATAAACCCACACGTGCAGTTTCGGAAGTTGAGTTATGAGTAAACGCGCCATAACAAAACTCTACCTTACTCGAATCTTCATATAGTTTAATTTGGAAATTGTAATTATCGCCTGTTTCGTTGTACGACCTAAAGCCAAACCATTGCACGGTTAACACCCTTGAGGGAGCAGTACCCGAAAGGATATATTGGAGTGACGATCCTGTTTGCCCCTGTAGGTCGTAGTTAAGAGCCGAAAGCAGTAACCCATCTCCCGTTGCCTGGATATCCTGATAGTAGGTATTGGAATTCATACTGAAGGAAGGGAGATTTCCTAATTTGATATAACCATTGGTACTTACCCCAAATTGCGTGTAACTAATCCCGTTGTAAGAAAAGGTAAAACCAATTGAAAATCCGGTTCCGGTTTGGGTGCCCAACGATCCGGTTGTTCCGGTCAGGTAAATCTGGTCGTCACTGGTGGTACTTCCCAATGAAGTTCCACCGGCCTGAATCACATACGATTTGGTAGATTTTACCAGAAACATTCCGGTATTAACCAACCCAAATGCCGGAGCTGAAATAATTAGGTAAAGCAGAAGAATATAGAACCTCATCCCAATACAAAATTACCTTTTTTTTGCAAATAGCAACAGGTTGCCCTAACAATCATTAGGGAGTTTTTTCAAGTGTATGGTTAACTGTTCAGTCCCGTTCATAACATCAGGTGCCGTTTCTTGATTCACGTCATGTTTTTAACGAATTTGCACCCAAATAATGAAAAGAGGATAGAGGTAATTATGATGCGGGTATTTTTTTTAATTAGCATTCTTTTATTTGGTTTTTATGCTAAGGCTCAAGACGATGTAAAAGGTTCAATAGAAGGAGGTTTGCATGGGGGAATCACCCAGTTTTATGGCGATGTGAGTTCGGGGCTTTTTAACTGGAAACAAAAAGGACTTGTTCTTGGAGCACATGGAAGGTACAATATCAGTTCAAAATTAACCGCTAAACTATCGTTTACCTACGGGCGTTTAAAAGGTGATGATGCACTTTCCAAATCCAAATATCAGCAATTCAGAAATATTAATTTCCGTACTACGGTCAAAGAGTTTTCATTAGTTTGCGAATACAATATTTTAGGGTATAGTTCGGGGAGTAGAAGAATGTATCCCGGAATGGAAATGATGCGGTTTAGCCCGTATGTTTTTACCGGAATAGATTTGTACTTTTTTACACCTAAGTCGCAGGTGGGGGGCACTTACTACAAAGTAAAAACCCTTGATACCGAACTTGGAAAAAAATACAGCACCTTTAATTTGTCAGTTCCGTTTGGAGCCGGGGTAAAATACTCTCCGTTTAATTTATGGACACTGGGTTTTGAGGTAGGAATGCGTAAAACCTTTACCGATGCCTTAGATGATGTGGCCGGTTATTATGCTGATTACAATACGGTAAGAGACGATCAGGGGGAGATAGCCGCCATTTTAAGCGACCCTGCCCGATTAATTGGAAATACCACTCAAAAAACCGGAGCCAGGGGCAACCCCCGAAGTAAGGATTGGTATATGTTTATCACCCTGAGCATAACTAAAAAGCTGTATTTCAAGAATTATTGAAATAATTTGCTTCAGTGGGTTTGTTATTCTGCTTGTTACCCGTATCTTTGCCGTCCATTTAACAATTTAAGATAAGTATAAACATGTTTGCTATCGTAGAAATTGCTGGCCAACAATTTAAAGTTGAAAAAGACCAGACTTTGTTTGTGCACAGGTTGCAGAACGAAGAAGGCGCCAGCGTTGAGTTCGATAAGGTGTTGTTAGTTGACAACAACGGATCGGTAAAAGTAGGAACCCCTGTTGTAGGAGGTGCCAAAGTAAAAGCCACGGTGTTAAATCACCTGAAAGGCGACAAGGTAATTGTGTTTAAAAAGAAACGCAGAAAAGGGTACAAGAAGAAAAACGGACACCGTCAGTACTTTACCAAAATTCATATTTCAGATATCGTAGGTTAATCATCTTTTAAAGGAATAATATAACATGGCACACAAAAAAGGTGTCGGTAGTTCAAAGAACGGCCGTGAATCACACAGTAAACGATTAGGCGTAAAACTTTACGGAGGAGAATTTGCCAAAGCCGGTAACATTATCATCCGCCAGCGTGGTACTAAACATCATCCCGGTGACAATGTGGGTATCGGGAAAGACCATACCTTATTTGCATTGGTTGATGGTAAAGTAGTATTTACCAAAACATCAAATGATCGTTCATTTGTATCTGTTAAACCACTGGCATAAGCATTAAAAAGGCTTTTTTAGGGTTTTAAATAATATTTTAAGTGGATTTCCCGCTTTGATGAGTAATCAGGGCGGGTTTTCTTTTTTAGTTTAATTAGTTTTCCTAACTCGCTCTCTGTTGCAGGAAGGAAGCAAAGCCGCTAAATGCTGCTTTGATTCCTTCAGGAGCATGAACCTGCTGTAAATGTTCAAATGCTTGTTGCTGATGAAAATTCATTTGTTCTTCGGCCAGTTCGCGTACACGTACCATATCATAAACAGCTTTCACAGCAGTTACCTTTTCCTCTTCGTTAAAATGCTTTTTGTGCAGCCATTGGTTCAGTTCTTCCAATATGTTTCCTTTGGCCAGTTCAAGCGCCTTTATTAGTAGAAATGTTTTTTTGTTTGAGATAATGTCACCGCCCGGTTGTTTCCCGAATTCGATGCGGTCACCATAAACATCTAAAATATCATCCTGCAACTGGAAGGCAATGCCAATATGTTTTCCGAATTCGTACAGGTGTTGAGCGTCTTCTTCAGGAGCATTTGCCATATAAGAACCGAGCTTTAGGGAAGCTGCCAGCAATACCGCTGTTTTTAATTCAATCATATGCAGGTAATCGGTAATTGTTACGTGCTCCTGCTGCTCAAAATTCATGTCTAGTTGTTGTCCTTCGCATACCTGTGCAGCCGTTTTCATAAACAAAGGGAGGCATTTTTTTAAAACAGGTGGATCAAGTGTGCTGAATAATTCTACTGCTTTAATCATCATCAGGTCACCGGCCAGAATCGCTGTATCCGGATTCCATTTTACATGCACCGTAGGTTGCCCTCTGCGAAGCGGGGCTTTGTCCATAATATCATCATGTAACAAGGTAAAGTTGTGAAATACTTCGAGTGCAGTGGCGACAGGCAGGGCTTTTTGCAGGTCACCCCCAAACAATTCGCAAGCCATCAACGTGAGCACAGGTCTTACCCGTTTGCCTCCCATATCCATAGTGTAATCAATAGGGGCATATAATTCACCGGGAGCTCCTTTAAATCGGTTTTCCTTTATATAGGTATTTATCTGCTGTAAGTATATTTGATATGTTTGCATAATACCTATTTGATTAACTGAAAATCGATGGTGCGCTTCACCAGATCCGTTTTAATTACTTTTACTTTTAATTTATCGCCCAATTGGTAAACGATTTTCTTTTTACGTCCTACTACGCGGTAGTTGGCTTCGTCAAATTCATAAAAATCATCCTGAAGTGAGCCAAGCCGTATCATTCCTTCGCATTTATTTTCTATAATTTCTACATAAATGCCCCACTCGGTAACACCTGAAATAATCCCTTCAAACACTTTCCCTAAAAACTGGTTCAGGTATTCTACCTGCTTGTATTTTATAGAAGCCCGCTCGGCCTCGGCTGCCCGTTGTTCCATCTCCGAACTGTGCTTGCATTTATTTTCCAAATCACCTGTTTTGCCTGTTTCTTTCTCTAAAAAATGCTCCAGCAACCGATGTGTCATTAAGTCGGGGTAGCGCCTGATGGGAGAGGTAAAGTGTGTATAAAAGTCAAAGGCTAAACCGTAGTGACTTGTTTTTTTGGTGGTATAAAATGCTTTTGCCATGGTGCGAATGGCCATTTGCTGCAACAGGTTTTGTTCAGGTTTTCCTTCCACCTCCTCCAGCAGGCTATTCAGCGATTTTGAAATCTGTTTTTCCGATTGCGCGTTAATGCGGTAACCAAATCGGGCAGCAATGGTACTAAACTGGGTAAGCTTATCAATATTGGGCAGTTCATGTACACGGTACACGCAGGGCTTTTTGTTTTTACCTAAAAGTTCGGCCACTTTTTTATTGGCAAGCAACATAAAATCTTCAATGAGTTTATGGGCATCTTTACGAATTTTGGTGTACACTCCAAGCGGATTTCCCTTTTCGTCTAATTTAAATTTTACTTCTTCGGTTTCAAACGAAATGGCTCCGTGTTTAAATCGTTCTTTACGCATTATTTTGGCCAATGCATCCAGTTGCAGCAATTCATAGGCATACGGGCCACTTTGATTTTCGAGCACCTGCTGTACTTCTTCATAGGCAAAACGCCTGTCGGAATGGATAACAGTTTTACCAAACCACTCTTTGTGAATATGCCCCTTTTCGTCCATTTCAAAAACGGCCGCAAAACAAAGCTTATCTTCATTGGCTCTGAGTGAACATACTCCGTTCGATAATTTTTCGGGCAACATAGGCACTACGCGGTCTACTAAATAAATAGATGTTCCGCGGTCGTATGCTTCTTTGTCTAATGGGGAACCGGGTTTTACATAGTGGCTCACATCGGCAATATGTACTCCTATTTCAAATGTGTTATCGGGTAGTACCTGAAAAGAAATGGCATCATCAAAATCTTTAGCATCTTCGGGGTCAATGGTAAAGGTTAGAATAGAACGGAAGTCCCTTCGTTTTTTTATTTCTTCGGCTGGTGGGGTATCGGCAATTTTTTCAGCTTCGGCTTCTACTTCTGCAGGGAAACTCAACGGAAATCCATACTCGGCAATAATGGCATTCATTTCTACCTCGTTGGTTCCGGGCTTGCCCAAAACCTGAGTTATTTCTCCAAAAGGATTATTGAAATCAACCGGCCAGTCGGTAATACGGGCAATAGCTTTCATTCCGTGTCCGGCCTTGTTTAATTTATCATTGGGAATGTAAATGTCCACGTGCATTCTGCGGTCGTCCGGAACCAGAAATGCAAATCCGGCTTTCCGTTCCACTATCCCTACAAATTCGGTGCGTGCTCTTTCCAGAATTTCTATTACCTCGCCCGAATTTTTTCCGTCTCTGCGCTGGGCAAAAAGGCATATTTTTACTCTGTCTTTATGTAAAGCGCGGTTTAAATCATTTGGGCCAATATAAATATCATCTCCTCCGCTATCAGGAATAAGGTAAGCCGAACCATGGGAGTTTACATCAAGAATTCCTTCTACAAATCGGTCGAAAATAACGGCCTTAAATTTACCCGGTTCGCTTGATCTGAGTTTCCCTGTTCCCAGAAGCTTGTTCAGCGCATTTTCAATAAGCTTTCTTTGCTCCTCACTTCTGAATCCTAAACGAGAAGCAATTTGTTTAGCATTCCATTCTTTCGAAGCCTGCTCCATCATCAGGTCAAAGATAGCCTGCTGAAGATTTTGTGGGGTTGTTTTTTTTGTCAAGCTAAAGCGTATTTGCTGCAAAATACCCTCTTTGCTTAATATTCAGAAAGGGTTTTATGCACAAAGGGTAAAAATCAGGTTAATGCTGTATTACTATTTTTTTTGTTTCATTGAATGTTGATGAATTGATGAGAAGTAAATACAACCCATTGGGAAGTTCGGAGGTGCATAATGGTATTCGATTTTCTCCCTGTATCAGGATTTGATTAATTGATTTTACTATACATCCGTTAATATCCATCAGGCGCATTTCTACCTGTTCGGGTTTGTTTAGGTTTATGTTGATATTGGTATTATTCGCTGTGGGATTTGGAAAAACAGAAACAAGAGGGGACTTCGAAATAACTTCGCGTGTTCCTGTTGCCCAGTCGCGAAAAATAATATTGTCAAGGATCAGAATGGTTCCGTCATCAATGGAAGTAGCATTTGATGAAACCGCATGAGTGATACTAATTTCACACGAGTCGGGTGCAACTCCTGATGAATACTGTATGGTAAAAACCATATCTTTTAGTTGAATGGAGTTTCCACTGGCGGTTTGGTCACTCCAGGTAAACTCATTAAAGGCTACGGTATCTCGCGAGCCTGAATTTGATTTAAAAAGGAAAACAGTAAACAGGGCCATATCGGTTGATTTACCTTTTTTGTAACCGCCCAGAAAACGAAAATTCAATGGGCGCAGCGGACAGGCAAAACTGCAGCCAAGCGAGGAAGGAGCAGAACCCGCCAGTGTTTGCATTTGCAACCCGTAGCCACCTCCCGGCATATCTATACGCACGATTCCGGCTGTATAAACTGTCCAGTTGTCGGGTTGCAACCTCTGGCTTTTTACGATCCAGTTTTCAAAAGTTCCGTTAGGGATATTTTGTGCCATAACATCAATACACAAAAGGCCGGAAAGGAAAAATAGTGCTGTTTTAAAATTCATTTGCGCTCGGGTATGATTGGGTTAACGTACCGGTATTTGCATATCTTGTGTTAAGTGGGAAAATAAAAAAGGGCTTCGGTAACCGAAGCCCTTTTTTAAAAGGTTATTGGTTAAATTAATTAACCAGAATTTTTCCTGATTTAATCACTTCACCTTCGCTGGTTTTAATTTCGTAGAAATAGAATCCGCGGGTGTAAGTGCTTACGTTTACGGTAGTGTTTTTCTCATCAAACAACACTTCTTCTACTTTTCTTCCGGCAATGTCAAAAATGTTCAACACTTTAGGTAAATCGTAAGTTACATCAATGTTTAATACATCTTTTACAGGGTTAGGATAAACTTTAGTAGTATTAGCAAGAGCTCCGTCAATACCTACGTACCAGCCATGCTCATTAAACCATACAATATCTTTAGATTTTTGATTGTTGGTTAAGCCGCTTGCTGATTCAAATCCTAAACCCGGACGGTTGAGGCAATGAGCAATAAATGCAAATCTTACATTGGTTGACTGAAGGAACTTTAGATTGGCATTGAGGCTTAAGGCCAAATGCATGGTGTCACCAGATGCAATAGTTTTGTTAAGAATTTTTAAAGCAAAGGTTGAAGAGCTTGGGCCTGGATACAATACAATTGTTTGCGAATTACTGATAATTGATACTGCAAACTGAAACCAGATGGAATCGCCCGAAAGGGCGGCATCAGTACCATTGTTTTTCATTACAACCTCCACATTGAAAGGAGTACCGCTTGAAGGTGTACTTTTTAAACTATCCGGATAAAGAATTGATTCTGTTGACCAGTCAATGGTTCTGGTGGTTTGAGCAAAGGATAATCCCGTTAAAGCAATAACGGATACGAGGGTAAGTAGAATTTTTTTCATTTGATGAATTTTGGGTTTATAATTATTTAACACAAATCTATATTTTGAAAGTGGAAATAGAAAGGTATAATTAAAAATATTTTCCGGCTTGTATAGTTATTAAGACAACAGGTCTATCAATTCATCAATATCGAGTGATTTAACAAACGACTCTTCTGTTTCAATAAGGTTTTCAGCAAGTTGTAGTTTTTTCTGTTGCAGGGCTACTATTTTCTCTTCTACCGTATTCCGGGTAATAAATTTATAAGTGAACACATTTTTGGTTTGACCAATGCGGTAGCTGCGGTCTTCGGCCTGCTTTTCAACAGCCGGATTCCACCACGGGTCCAGAATGAAAACATAGTCGGCCGAGACTAGATTTAACCCGAGTCCACCCGCTTTTAATGAAATTAAAAATACCTTGATCTGTTCACTTTCATTAAACCGTTTCACCTGGTCGGCCCGCTCTTTTTGCGACATTTGTCCATGTAAATAGCAATAAGGGATATTGTTTGCCTCAAGATGCTGGCGGTAAATTTCAAGCTGTTTTACAAACTGCGAAAAAACGAGTAACTTGTGGTCTTCGGCAATGGCGGTATTTATTCGCTCGGTTACTTCATCAAATTTTCCTGAGTTAAATTCATATTCTTCCTCAACCATTCTGGGATGATTGGCTAATTGACGAAGTTTAGTGAGTCCTTGAATAATGGTAAGTTTCGATTTGTTTAAGCCTTGTTCTTTAATTACCTGCAGCAATTCGTTTCGATACTGCGATTTTACTTCTTCATAAGTTTTTTCCTGCTCTTCGCTCATGTCGCAATAAATCACCTGTTCAATTTTGTCGGGGAGGTCTTTTGCTACCTGCGACTTGGTTCTTCGCAGTACAAACGGGTTGATAAGTGTTTTAAGAATTTTAAGCTTTTTTTCGTCAGCCTGTTTCTCAATAGGGATGGAGAAATTTTCCATAAAACTACTGTAATCTCCAAGCAATCCGGGGTTGATAAATGACATTTGAGACCAAAGTTCAATTACGGAATTTTCAATTGGTGTACCAGTGAGAACAATTTTATATCCGGCCTTTAAACTTTTTACCGCCTTTGAAGCCTGCGACATCGGATTTTTTATATTCTGACTTTCATCAAGAATAATGTAATGGAAATAATAGTTGCGCAACAATTCTACATCCGAGCGAACAGTGCCGTAAGTAGTAAGCACAATATCATAATACCTGAACTGGGCAGGATCTTTTATCCGGTTGATGCCGGTATATATTAAGATTTTTAGTCCGGGGGCAAAACGCGTAGCCTCATTGTTCCAGTTAAAAATTAAGGAGGTGGGAACAATGATTAACGAAGTGGTGTATTGTTTAGTAATGGGTTGTTCGGTATCGTTGGCTTTAGCTTCTGCAGTTTTAGTCCCTGCCATGGCCGGTAAATGAGCAGTTTGATTAAACAGGGAAATCTGCACCGGTGTTTGCTCCGAAATTTCAGATGGATCTAAGGCTGAAGAATTTTCCGCTTCACCCGGGTGGTGATGAAACTCTTTTTCATATTGTAACAAGGCAAGCGTTTGAATGGTTTTACCTAACCCCATATCATCGGCAAGGCAGGCTCCAAGTTTATTGTCGCGAAGAAACGATAACCAGTTGTAGCCGGCCTTTTGGTAAGGACGCAGGTCTCCGTTAAAAGAGTCGGGAAGAGGATATTCTTTTATGCTTTGCTGATCTCTGAGATTCATGAGTTTTTCACTCAGTTTCATTTGCACTCCGTTAAAAGAACTTAACTCAGTAATTAACCCGATATGGTAGTTGCGTAACCGGATGTTTTCTCCGGGTTCTGAATTTTCAAAAATGCTGCTGAATGTACTGAACCACTCGTCAGGAATCACTGCCGTTTCCCCATTGGGTAGCAAAAACTCCCGCTTCCCCCGTAAAATATATTCTTTGAGAGCAAGAAAGGGGAACTGAAATTCTCCAAATTTAACAACCGCATTTATATCAAACCAGTCGTTAAATTCTTTTACATCAATTTTTATTTCCCTGTTGCCAAGAAAGTATTTTTGCCGTTCTTCTTCCTGAATAATTTTAAATCCGGCTTCTTCAATTTTTTCTTTGTGAAGAATTATCCAGTCAATAAATTCATATTTGTTTACTGTCTCAAATGCCTGCAGCGCTCGTTCCTCCTTGGGCCGGGAATTGGGTTTTTTTAATCTGAACACAGAACCTTCGGTAAGCTCCAGTCCAAGATTTTCCAAAAAATCTTTTCTACCGTCCTCCCATTTTACCGATCTTCGGATTCGTTTAAAAATATATTGATTGTCCTTTTTTTCAAGACTTACTGAAACTTTATGAGAGTTGTGGTAAAGAAAAAGATTCTTCCCGTATTCAAAGCATAGTTGCAACTGAACATTTTCTTCCCATAACCGTACAATTTTAAGCACTGGTGTAGCATCGTGCTTTTCAGTTATAATTTCAAGCCCCTGCGCATACACATCAAATTTTTCGACCAGGGGCACTACAAATTTCCGGAAGTAATTTTCTTCGGCACTTTTAGGAATTTGAATAAATCGTTTGTTAAAAAAGGGCAATAATTTTTTCCCGTCTATGTTTTTTTGAAAATCATAAACCCGGTTATCAACCAGCAACCATGCGGGGTAATTGCAAAGGAGTCTTGCGTTTTTATACATAAACTCCATTTTTTCCTCCATGTACTTAATGGTGGGGTAATAGCGGGTGCCTTCTTCATCGCGTCTGAAATGGAATAAAACCGAACTTTTTTCTTTAGCAATTTCCAGTTCGGTAGAGCAGGGATTGTTATCGTTTCCTGTTTTAAAAAATCGTTTATTTCTTAGCAACTCCAGAGCACCAGCAATGCGTTTTTCTATAAACGGACGGATGAATTTGGTAAAAAGTTCTTCATCGCAGTATTTATCAAAAAACTGGGAGGGTTTAATTTGTTTGTTGTTTTTGTCAACGTAAAATTTCCTGGTGATATACGCCTGCTCAATTTCATCTAAAATTTTCAGCAGTTGTTTGTCTGTGGAATCAATTTGTTCGCTATAATATTCGGAAGTTTTGGTAAAAATACGTTGATGGGTAAGTGTCAGTTGCCCTTTGGAATTCACTTGTACCACGTGCGGCTCAATAATTAATCCGAGGTGCTGATGCTCTACCAGTGTATAAATTAATTCAAAAGGTTGGGTATTGACTACTTTCAAAACAAATTCTGTACGTTAACAACCGATAAAGGTAGGTTGAATAAACGGGTGGATTGCTTATGTGGGAAAATTGTCAGAAACTCACTTCACCGCTGAAAACCAATTTGGCAGGACCAATAAGCCATACATCGGTAAATTTATTTTGCTCGGGATTGAATTGAAATCTAACCTTAAGTTCTCCTCCTGGTGTGGTTACAGGCACTTCAAAAAACGCTTCTGAGGTATATTTGTTAAGCAAATACCAGGCAATTGCTGCTGCAGTAACTCCGGTTCCGCACGAGAGGGTTTCGTCTTCCACGCCACGTTCGTAGGTGCGCACAAACAAACGGTTTTGTTGCCATTCAATAAAATTTACATTGATTCCGGATTGCCTATATTCTTCATTATATCGAATGGACTTAGCCCTGGTTACAATATCGGTAGCGGCCGTATTGATGCAGGGAAGTACATAGTGTGGAGATCCGGTATTTAAAACAAAATGGTCAGTGTTGAATTTCACCTCGCTCACATCTTGCATCTTTAATTCTATCAGGTCTCCGTTAAAAATAGCCTGATGAGGCCCATCAACTGCCACAAATGAAGTGCTTGTTGAAATGACGCCAATTTGTTGTGCAAACAGTGCAATACACCGGCCTCCGTTGCCGCACATGCTGCTTTCGTTTCCATCGGCATTGTAATATACCATCCTGAAATCAAACTCTTTTTCATTGCGCAGCAGCATTAATCCGTCAGCTCCAATGCCAAATCTGCGATTGCATAACCCGGCAATTAGTTCTGTATTGTGCAACGGAAATTGCTCATTCCTGTCATCAAGAATTATAAAGTCGTTTCCGGTTCCCTGATATTTATAAAATTTCACTTCAGTGTTGAAATATTTTTTTTACCAAACCTTGTTCCATTTCCCGATAAGGATGAAACTTGCTATCCATTTCAAGGTAGTAGTATTTTTTTTCGTAGTGCAAATATAGGTCATCCTGCACAGTAAGCAGATGAATTTTGTAAGGTGGTTCTATCCCATAAAGCACTAATTTTTTCCCATTAAACAGATATCCCTTTGAGTTGAGTGGAGACTTCCAGAATTCAACAGTAATTGCCGTTGTTTTTTCTGCAGTAGTGTCTTCCTGATTTTCATTAGCAAGATACGAGGGGGAAAGCAGTGTGTCAAATTCCCATTCGTCTTCTACCACGTTAATATAATTGGGATTTTCTTCTAAAAGTTGTCCGTCAATACTTTCCTCCTCTACCGAGCTAAGTGGATCTTCGGATTGATTTTTTTGTTGCTGCGCTGTAGTATTTTGCTTTGCGGCAAATTCTTTTCGTAGCTGCTCTTCGCTTCTGCGTTCTACGGCTTTGTAAGGAACCCTTATTAAGGAATCAACTTTATTTATTACTTTGGGAATGGTGTACTGCGGGATATAATTTTCAGTGACAAAATAAACGGCACTTAAAATGAAAATGATAGTGAGTAAGTACGGAAGCAAGCCAAAGAAAAAGGTTTTTTTGTTCCGGATACTCTCGGTGTTTTCATGCAGGTATTGTTTTAGCTCTTGCCTTCGGGCTTCTTTTATTCCTTCTACCAGAGCGGCATAAAAATCATACTGCGATTTAAGTTTAGGCTCGGCCAACAGGCGTTCTTCAAACTCGGATTTTTCCTTTTTTCCGAGTTTCCCGTCAAAGTAGCGCTCTATCTGGTCAAAATTATCAGTCAGCCGTTCGTTCATTTTTCTATTTCTTCCCTATTGACAACCATTAGTTGTAAAACGTTGTTTGGCTTTAAAATTCATGTGATGTTTTTTCTATCAGGCTTTTCAAAATTTCACTTTTACGCTGCCTTATAGAGTCAGGGTTGTGGGCCCCGGTAAGTTCGGCAATCTCTTTCAGACTAAAGCCGTCAAAGTAGTAGTAGCCCAATAATTTCCGGTCGTTCTCCGAGATGGATAACCATATTTCCTTTGGAATTTTGGGAGCTATTTGTTCACCGGTACCCTCGTGTTCCTTTTTCCCTTTTTTCCTGTCGCGCTTATTCCAGCGGTTGCGGGCCACTGCCAGTACATAAGGAGCCAGAGCGAAAGATTGTCCGTTTTTTTGCCGGATGACATGTTGCCAAACTGCCAGTAATGCCTCGGTAATTACTTCTTCAGCATCCTTAACCCTTCCGCGTTTAGCCAAAACATAACTGTAAACTTTTTTAAAGGTGCGTGCATAAAGCATGGTAAGGGCTTCTTCATTGCCCGAGCGCATGAGCTGAATTAAAGTTCTGTCGTTCAGAAACCGAAAACCAAACATAGTGTTGTTAAAAGAAAAAAATATTTTTGTCTTTTTTGCGTTAAAGAGGCTTCAAAGTTACGGTTCAGAAATGGTTTCACCTTAATTTTGGACATAACAATGGAACAAAAATTGATGAGCGAAGGAATCAAAATAAAAAGTTTATGAAGAAAGTAGTTGGATTAGTATTGGTAGCAAGCCTGGGAGGTATTGTTGCCTTGGGCGTAAACAAATTATTTGACAAGGAGCGTAGTTCAGAGTTTGGAGCCATGCAATTAGCCCGTTATGCAAGTATTGCCGAGTCGGGTCCGGGCATGACTCAGGATTTTACTGCTGTTTCTGAGGTTGTTACGCCAACAGTTGTTCACGTAATTACCACCGTTGAATCGGTTAGTTCGGGCTCGGGACCTACCGATCCGTTTGATTTTTTCAGAGGTCACGGGTTTAGCCTTCCCGATATGGGCCCGCAGGTGGGTTCTGGTTCAGGAGTTATTATTTCAGAAGATGGATATATCATAACTAATAATCATGTGATAAATGGGGCTACCAAGATTGAAGTGGTGCTCAATGACAAGCGCAAGTACACGGCCGAGCTGATAGGTACTGACCCCAATACGGATATTGCACTCATTAAAGTAGAAGAAAAAAATCTTCCGTTTGCCATATTCGGCAATTCGGATGACGTAAAAGTAGGACAATGGGTACTGGCGGTAGGCAATCCTTTTAATCTTACATCAACGGTTACAGCCGGTATTGTAAGTGCCAAGGGCCGAAACCTTAATCTGATTCGTGACCCGCAAAACCCTGAAAGCCGTTACGCCATTGAGTCATTTATACAAACAGATGCAGCCGTTAACCCTGGTAACAGTGGGGGGGCTCTGGTATCTATCGAAGGGAAATTGATTGGAATTAATACAGCCATAGCTTCGCAAACTGGTTCCTACTCGGGTTATTCATTTGCGGTTCCTTCCAATATTGCCAAAAAGGTAATTAATGATGTGATGAAGTACGGAACCGTCCAGCGTGGTTATTTGGGTGTGGAGATAAGAGATGTAAATGCGGAGTTGGCTGATGAAAAAGGATTGAAGGAAGTGAGGGGCGTGTATGTGGGAGGAGTAAATCCCAAAAGTGCTGCTGAAGAAGCCGGAATTAAAACGGGGGATATTATTATAAAAGTTGAAGATGCGGCAGTTAATTCTTCTTCCGAGTTACAGGAACAGATAAGCCGCAGAAATCCGGGAGATAAGGTATCGGTGGTGGTAAAACGCGATGGAAAGGAAAAAGTATTTGTGGTAGTATTGAAAAATAAGGAAGGCAAAGCAGCCATTTCGGTTGAAACAAAAGTGGATAAAGCCAATGCACTTGGTGCCGATTTTGAAAGTATAAACCGAGATGAGCGTCTGCGTTTAAAAATCACCAACGGGGTAAAAATAAAAAGTATTGGCGGACGAAGTGCCCTGAGCAAAGCCGGAATTCCGGAGGGATATGTATTAACTCATATTGATAAAAAACCAGTTTATACGGTTGGAGATGTAAAGAAAATTCTGGAAAGTAAAAAAGGCGGAGTTTTGCTGGAAGGTGTGAATCCGGATGGAAGTAAAGGAGTTTACGGGATTTCGATAGATTAATTTTTTATCCTATTGATAAAAAGGGGCGGGTGTAATTATCCGGCCCTTTTTTATTTGGTAATGGCCATTTTCCCCCTTTCAGCTATTGCTTTTAACTTCAGTTTGACCGCCAGCCTAAGCTGCCCTCTTTTTCTCGCTTTAAACGCATTTACTTCATGAATAATCATGTTTACTGCATGATTGTAATACCTGCGAGAATACATGCGTTTAAAATCAATATCTCTGTCGGTGCTTGTTTCCCAGGGAAGTGGATTGATGAAATTATTTTCTACCTGGGTATAAAGGGGAGTACCTTTAATGGGGTAAGCCACTGTTATTGTAAAAATATCCGGGTCTGAATCTTTTAAATGGGTTACCGTTTCAAAAATATCTTCTTCGGTTTCTCCCGGATAGCCAACCATAATAAAGGTTCCGGCTTGTATGCCGTTTTGTTGAGCCAGTTGAATCATATTTCTCACTTGGGTCACATCCACACGTCTGTCCATTAAATCAATTACTTTTTGCGAGCCGCTTTCAGCGCCAATCCAAACCCTGAAACAACCGGTTGATTTTAACAAATGAATCACTTCTTCATTCATTCGGTCGGCTCTTGTAATGCATTCATACGGCATCTGAATTTTTCGTGAATTGAGTTCATGGGCAAACTCCTGCAACCATTTATGACTTATGGTAAAAACATCGTCTACAAACCAAATGCTGTCTACCCGATATGTTTTTTGAATCCATTCAATTTCATCAGCCACACTGCGGGCACTTCTTCTCCGGTAGCTTTGACCGTAAACGGCACGGCTACACCAATTGCAGGAGTAAGGACAACCCCTCATGGTGCTTACCGATATGGCACTGGTTCCGTGTTTTTGTTTCCAGACATCAAAGTATAATTGCAGATTTACTTTTGTGCGGTTAGGAAAAGACAATACTTCAAGGTCTTTTAATTTCGTGCGCTCAGGATTTATACAAACCTTCTGCTCTTTATCCAAGAAGGCAATACCATTAATCCGGTAAATGTCGGTTATTGAATTAGACTTATCGAGGTGTTGAATTAATTCGAGCATTGTTTCTTCTCCTTCTCCCAAAACAATATAATCAGCACCGTGATTAAGGAAATGGGGAATGTGATTTCGTACCTCAGGTCCGCCCAGAATAATTTTTATGTGATGAAGCGAAGGTTCTTGTTTTACAAATTGAATAATACGCAGTACATTTAGTTTAGTCATCAGGTTGGTGTAAATCCCAACTACATCCGGTTTATCCCTGAGCAATTTCTCCTGCAGCTTATCAAATGACGAAAAGGTACTGTCGAAAACATCATTCGGGTAATTAAATTTTTCGAGCCATGATGAGATATATAAAATACCCAACGGCATATAAGGTCGCATGATTTCCTGCTCTTTCAGGTCTTCGTGCAAAAAGTAGCCGTGAGTAAGTATTATTTTCATTTGTGGTTATTTTTTTAATATTGAAAGATAGACACCATTATCAGTAATAACCTGTAAATTTCGTTGCGTTGTTCTGATAAGCGAGTTCCTGAAATCCCCACTATAGTTTTGCCTATATAACTTAGAGGGTTGTTACTATCCCACATACTTTTTTATTCCGGCTTTTGAAATAATGCTTTGTGGAATTCTGAATCCAAGACTAAATGCCTTTTTAAAGTCTTTAAACCCATGCAGTTTTTTTAAGGCAGCCCATGCTTGTTTTTTTCTAAACTCATAATGAACATGACGCTGTAATTTTTTATAAAAATCGGGAGGGTAGGTGCTTTGAAACATGACTAGTAATTCATCACTGTCGGCCCAATTGGTCTTTTGTGTAAGTTGACTTTTTACGTTGTCATAAAATTTAGTTCCGGGCAGCGGATAGGAAACAGAGATTCCAAGGTCGTGCGGCATTAACTCAAATACCATTTTCATGGTTGCCTCAATTTCATTTTTCGTTTCCCCGGGGTAACCAAATTGTAAGAAAAAACAGGGTTTTATTCCTTTACGCTGCATGAGGTGTGTAGCCCGATAAATTTCTTCTACTTTGGTTCCTTTATCCATGGCATCCAGAATTTTTTGCGAGCCGCTTTCAGCACCAACCCACACTTCATCGCAACCTGCGCGTGCTAATGCATCAATATTATTTTCTTCCAACAAAAGATCTACGCGCGATTGTATTTTAAATCGAATAGCAAGGTTTTCTTGCTGTACCAAATCGGCAAACTGATTTACCCATCCGGGTTTAAGACCGAAAATATCATCACAAAACCATACATGGTCGAACTGATATTTTTCTTTCAGCATTTTTAGCTCCAACACCACATTTTGCGGTGAACGCGAATTGTATCTGTTGCCGTAAATAGGTTTAGCACACCAGTTGCATTTGAACGGGCAGCCACGTGTGGTTCCAATATTGATTGAAAAATAACCGGTACTTCTCATCCATCTCTTTCGGTATTCGTTTAAATCAATCAGATCCCAGGCAGGGAACGGAAGCGTGTCGAGATCTTTAATGTTTTCCCTAGCGGGGTTTTGGATAACACCATTGCTTTCAAGGTAAGAGATACCCCTGATTTGTGTAATGGATTGTTCATTTTTAATCAAGAAGCGACATAGTTCCTCCAGTGTTTTTTCACCTTCACCATGAATTACAAAGTCAACGCCCTCTTCTATGTACTGTTTGAAATGATCAGTAGAATCGGAGCTTGAAATAACTACACGGCACCCATAACGTTTGGCAATTTTGCTCATTTTAAATGCAGCTTCGCGCATATTCGTCAGGCACATTTTGGTGAGGTAATTAAATCCGTCATCGTAAATCACCAGAATTTTCGGTCTTTTTTCTATAATTACATGCTCAATTTCATCAGCTGTTTCCGCAAACATTACATCATGGAAAGCAATATTAAATCCAGCTAAACGAAGCACAGAAGCCGCATAAAGTGTAGCCAGTGGCGCATAAGGACGTTGAAGTTTCCATTGTTTCGGATCGAAACGGAGAAAATAAGAATGGGTAATGAGAATATCTGCCATGCTAAAGAGTCACCTTAAATTCAGTTTCGAATGCTTGTACGTTATTTTTATATTTCTCCAGAACTATAAACTGATATCCTTTTTCGTGTTGTTTCGAAACATTTTTTTTGGTGCGTATATTCAAGTCAAATTGTTGAACATCAAAATCACTATATCTTTTTTTCCATCGCCTTAGCATAAAGCGGAACATATATGTGTCAAGTTTTTCACCCGGTTTCCCGGACAATATTTTCTCTATTATCGCTTTAATGCCCGAAGGCTCTTTTCGGGTAATAATATCGTTAAACTGAAATGACTTATTAGGGTAGAAACCGCTTATCCATGAATTGGAAGCTAAAATGCTATTATAAATAGCAGGATTGTAAGTGGGCCGGATAAACGCAAGTTCGGTAGCTGTAAATAGATTTTTGTCAGGTATCTCCAGCGAGGAGGTATCAATAAAGTAATTGATGCAAAAGTACTTTCGGAGAGGCTTAATTAATAATTTGCGTACCGCAGCTAGTATGCTCCGGCATAACCATAATCTTCCTGTTTCAGTTACTATAAAAAAGTCAATGTCCGATCCTTTGTCCATATAACCTTTAGAAAGGGAACCGGAAACCAAAACTCCCCGCACGAATGGGAAACGCGCAATAATGCCTGAAATGAAAAGAGCCTTTTTCATGTATTCGGCAGCAAGTTTATTTCCGTTAATTCGTTTGGTAACAGCTTCCTTATCGTTCCTCAAAAAGTAATAACCACCATAGTGAAAAATAATTCCCTGTTGAGAGAGTTTACGAAGGCTGTTGTTTATCTGATCGGGAGTGGCCTGTTTTAAATCGCAAAAGTGGTAAATTTCAGAGGCGGATAACGGATGCCGGAAAATATCGAAGTAAAGAAGTTTACGAATAATAGCTTTGTCTACCTCATTTACAAGAATAATTGTTTTTCCGGCCTCAGGGCCGTGCATCTCTTTCTCCGATTTTATAAAATGCGATTCCAATGTTCAAATATAAAACAAGTATGGCTATTCTTTCTTTTTATTGTCCAAGCCTCATTAAGCTGCTATTAATTCAAAAATGAAGTTTTTTTCACCCCAAAAATAATTCGATTTGATCAGGTGTAAATGAAGCTGGTTGGCATGAGCTATTTGCTGCAGTTGCTTTAGGTTACAATCTTCACTTAAAGATATCCAAACCCTTGTGTTGGGTTGCATGTACCTGCCAATTTCTGCAAATAATTTAATGAAGTAATCATAATTGTTACCACAGTACCAGGCCATTTCCCATTCATGTTTAGGAGTATGTGGGTAATAAGGTGGATTTATGAGTATGTAATCAAAATGCTTTAGCGGAATTTTTTCAAAAAGGTCAGACAAAAGGATTTGGAATTTTTCTTCATTCACTTTCAGTGAATTTCTGTTTAATAGCAATCCTTCAACAGCTGTGGTGCTCAAATCGGTGGCTGTAACACAGGCATTTTGACTTGCAGCCCAAAATGAAAGCATACCGCTGCCTGCACCCAGCTCAAGTAGCTGCTTGCCGTTTAAATTTTCCTTTTTCAACTCGCGCAACAAAAAACGAGAACTAAAGAAATACCCGGGATGAAATACTCCTTTTTTAACAAGAATACGTATTCCCTCTGCCTCATAAAATCTGTCGGCTCGTATTTGCCGCATTACATACGGCCTGTACGTGTACTGAATAATTTTCTTTATGAATTTCCTAAGCATGGTGTATTAAAACCCTTGTATTTCGGGCTGGCGGTACTTCCATAATTTTTGCAAGGCCTTAAGTTCGTATGGATATTTAAAGAGGTTGTTTTCGTATCGGAAGGCCGAAAGTTGTTTGATAATCCATCGCTGATGGGAGTTGAAGCGTATATCCGAAACAGTGGGGTAACGAGCGTTCAGAACCGTTTCAAAGTCTTTTATTTTATCTACCATTTCGGGGGTGAGCCAAGGAGTGAGCGGATTTTTGCGCAGGTCAAAATTTTCCCAGTCATTTCCTAGCCAGTCTTCTAGTTTTTCAGGAAAACGAAAGCCGCTTTTTAAAACCTGATTATACATATCCGAACCTTCAGTAGGAACCGGACTATACACGTAAATAATAATTTCGGTATCCGGGTTTACCTCTTTCACCTTTTTGATAAATGCAATGTCTTCGTCAATTTGTTTCATCACCTGTGCGGGGCTATCAGCAGGAGTTCCAAGTACAAAGGAGTATTCGGGAATAATATCAAATTTTTTCATTCGGGCTGCAAATTCAAGAATTTGTTTTCCGCTTTGCGTTCCTCCTTTATCCATTTTTTTAAGTACTTCATCGTTGCCTGTTTCTGCGCCAAAAAAAATCATTCTGCATCCTGCTTCCCTCATCAGGGCCAATGATTCGTCTTTGTATTTATCAATGGTATCAATCCTTCCTTCTCCCCACCAAATCATATTATGAGGTCGGATAAGTTCCGAAAATTCAACTACACGTTTTTCCGATACAAAGAAATTATTATCGTGAAATTCGATTGCGTCAGCTCCCCATCGCTCTTTCACCAGCAAAACATCTTTGTATATTCCCGCTGCCGATTTGCCTTTCCAACGGGCTTCGTAAATGGGAACTACCGCACAAAACGAACAGGTAAACGGGCAGCCAAAACTGCTGTGGTATGCCAGTGTTTTTTCACCCAGATAAGTTCGTCCCAAATATTTTTGTAAAGGATAGATATGATGCAATTTTTCGTATGGAAGATCAGGAAGCCTATCGTAATCGGGTAAATCAGCTTTTGCAGTTTTTACTATAGTGTCTCCGTTGTGGTAAATTAGATTTTTAATGCCATCAACCGATTTATTATAATCAAGCGCATGCAATAGCTCGGGAAAGGCAGAATCACCCGGCCCGTTGATTACATAATCTACATATCCTGACTGAAGCACTGACTTATGTTGATTGGCTGCAAAATATCCCCCCCAAATCATGGTTATATCAGGATAAGTTTGTTTTATTTTTTTTGCAAACGGAATAGCTTGCCTCAACTGAGGTCCGGGCATTACCGTAAAACCAACATAACCAAAAGCTCCGGTATCCAGATGTTTTGTGAGGGTTCGGTAAGCATCTGTTTCACGGTTTCCATCCACAATCATCCAGTTATACTTCCCGTTGATAGAAGCCGCTACCTGCAGCAATGACATGGGAATGCGGTATTTGTTTTCGGCACTTCTGGGGTTAAATAGCAGGACACTTTTATTCATAAGGATCAAAAGAGCTGCAAATTAACTAAAATCATTATATTTTGTTTTTTGTTTATCCCATAATCAAGGTTTACTCTTTTAAAACTAAATTATAACTTGCACATTAATGAGCGTGTTAAAACTGGTTTTTATTTTCGTTGTGTGCAGTGGAATGGCATTCGCCCAAAAGACACCTGTAGTAAAAATTTACGGAAAGGGAGCCGGAGGATATTATTTTCTGCACATAAAAAAATTCATTGTCGATTCCACCACAAAAACTCTGGCTCCGGTTCAGCTTATTTTAGATGGTTCCGGAAATATTATCTTCTACCGTACCATTGAAAATGCTTCCGATTTTAAGATATATCCTAACGGGATGATGTCATTCTTTTATCTGAATAATTATTATCTAATGGATTCCGTCTTCCGGATTATTGATTCTGTTTCGTGTGTTAACGGGATACAAACCGATAACCATGAATTTCAGATTCTACCCAATGGAAATTATTTATTATTGGGTAAGGAGAAAACAGAAATGGATTTAAGTGCATTTCCTGTTTTTATGCATAGTGGTATAAAAGGTAGCATTCATGCAAAAGTGATTACCGGAGTTGTTCAGGAGCTGAATCCAAAAAAGGAATTGGTTTACGAATGGAAAAGTAAAAAGTATTTCGATATTCAAAAGGCAGATACCTTTTTTTTGAACGACACTTTACGGGTTGACCTGACTCATTTTAATTCGGTAGCCGTTACGCCTGATTCTAATTGGCTGGTATCGGTACGGTACTATAATGAAGTAATTAAAGTAAACAAAAAAAACGGAAGCATTATGTGGAGATTGGGGGGGCAAAGCAATCAATTTTCCAGGGAAGGAGATTCAATGTTTTTTATGGCGCAGCACGATGCCCGCGAGCTTAAACCAAATGTTATTACCCTATTTGATAACGGATACGGGCCCACACAAACAAAACATGCAACCAGATCGGTGGAGTACAAATTGGATACAATACACAAAACGTATACCTTAATATGGAGCTATACTTTTAGTGATAATTTAATTTCTGAATTTGCGGGGAGTTCTCAAAAATTGCCTAACGGAAATAGGGTAATTAACTACGGAAAAACGGCAAAAGGTTCTCCCGAAATCACATTTATGGTGGTGACCAACAAAGGCAAAAAGCTGATGGAGTATTTTGCAGGCGACACAATGGGCAGTTACCGTACCTTTGGTTGCATGAAGCTACCGGAAAGCATAAAACAACCTGAGATAGTTGCCAGTCAAACAGCTGATGGAAGTTATGTTTTACACACAAACATAAAGGGAAAAAGGTACAGGTGGTCAACAGGGGATACTACTGAAACCATTCAGGTTATTGAACCGGGAACCTTTTACGTTTATGTTTCGGTTGACGGAACAGGATTTCTGAGGTCGCATAAATTTGAACTAAAAAATTTAAAAGGGAGAAGAAAAAGAACTGTTGGTTAGATTATATTTGAAGAGATTATGAAATGGATAAAGGGGTTTATTATTTTGGGGATTATTGTATCAACTGTATTAGCCTGCCGACAAGTTCCAGTTGCTGAAAAAGATTCAGTACAATCAGACACTATTGCAACTATTTTCCCTGATACATTGAATATGCCTAAGGGGAAATTTGGTAATGAAGTACGTTATGGCAGGGATCTGTTTTTGTATACTGCCTATTATATAGGGCCGCAGGGAGTAAATGGAAAATACACCGGAAACAAAATCAATTGCACGCATTGTCATCAATGGGCTGGAACCAAGCCATTTTCATTTAATCTAATGAAATCGCACGAACGATATCCGATGTACAGAGCCAGAGAGGGGAAGGTGCTGTCATTGGCCGAACGTATAAATAATTGTGTCACACGACCGCATAATGGCGTTCCGCTACCGTTAGACAGTAAAGAAATGGTTGCCTTGTTAAGTTACCTGAAATGGATTAATGAAACCGTTCCAAAAGATAAATGGATGACAGGGGAGGAGGCATTATTGGTTGAGTTCCCGGCTAAGCCTGCTAATCCGGAAAGAGGAAGCCGGCTTTATATGCAAAGATGTTCCCGTTGTCATGGCGCAAAGGGGGAGGGGAGGATGAATGTGGATTCTGCTTCTTTTCTTTATCCTCCTTTATGGGGAGATCAGGCCTATCAGCCCGGTTCGAGTATGCACCGAGTTATTAAGCAAGCCCAATGGATAAAAGCGAATATGCCGTTTGACTCCGCTACCTGGGATAAACCAGTACTTACGGATGAAGAGGCATTTGATATCGCAGCTTTCGTAAATGACGACCGGATACATAGCCGACCAAATCCAACTACCTTAGACTATCCCTATCCGGAAGACAAAGCAATTGATTATGCAAAGGGGCCATATATTGATACATTTTCAGAGGCTCAGCATAAGTTCGGACCATACAAGCCAATAATCACTTACTGGAAGAGTAAAGGGTTAAAGCCCAGGTTTTGAGTAAACGATTATTGAAGTAGTGGTTTTTTAGCAATGAAAATATAATTGGTTAAATAGTTTTGGTCCTGAGTATGCCACATTTTTATTGAAAAAAAAACTTTGATGTTGTGGTACCACAACCAAGGTGACACTAAAAGAGACAGTTTTTTTAGTTTTGTAAAGAGTGATGAACGGTGATTAATCTGGTGCTGAGAAAGAGATAAAATATTGTTGGAAATATTGATACTTGACATCATATGAAGTCCGGATGTTTTAAAACATTCTTCCCACTGAATTCTGGTTGCTGGTTTGGCTAAGGATTGAATCAATCCGAAATGATCAAGACAGCGTTTATTCACAAAAGCTATTTGTTTAGCTGTACATTCTTCCCTCCAAATTGCATCAATGCTGGCAATACGACCACCGGGTTTAAGAATTCTTAAAATATCGTTTAACAAATTCGGAAATTCTCTTTCATCAATAATAGCCAGAACAGATTCAGTATAAACTATGTCAAAACAGTTATCAGCGAATGGTAACTTTTCATTTGGGGAAATCTTTTTTAAGGTAACATGATGTTGCATACCGCAAAACCAGAGGCGTTGTTTGGCTGTTCGTAGCATTTGTTTTGATATATCAACACCTGTAATATTTAAGCCCGGGATTAGGTAAAGATCGGCTAAAGTGGCTCCAGTTCCACACCCCAATTCAAGTATACTCATTCCAGGTTTGAATTCGAGAAGTTCAAAAAGTTTGGCAGTAGCCTTTTTGCCTCCGGGATGAAGATAGGCAATGCCGTTTCTTGCCCATAGGTTAAGCAGATGAAAGTTGAAGTTGTTTTTTTCAGACATTTTTTTGCGTTAAAATGCACTGCAACATCGGCTGCATGCCGGAAATAATCCACCGGCATTAATCAAATCTCTTCTGAATTCTCCTGCAATATTACTGTTCCATATTTCTTTAAGATTTTGTTCATACAAATTTCCAATGGTAAGGTTGTAACAGCGACCATGAGCAGGTATTACGGTGCCATCAGATTTGATCATTATATTACGGAAGGCATCATTACAAATTTTACCAAATTTACTGTCAGGACTCAGGTAGAATCGTTTCAGTTCGTCCATATTTGATATTTCAGGAGAGAATGTAACAGGAAAATTCAGAGATGTTTTGCGGATATTTTGTACTTCTTCCCAAAGTAAATTCAAATCCATTTTATCGGGACTAATTTCATCTGTATTTGATAGAGTGGCGTGGTATTTTTCTCCGTAAGTCTTATTATGTTTTATTGCAAGCCAATCGGGTGTAAAATTAGTATGCATGAACCCAATTTGCTTTAATGGAAATTTGGCGAAGAATTTTACAAATTGTTCCAAATGGCCAATATTCCATTCCGTAATCACACAAAAAACAGAAACTTCAGGTCTTGTCTTTAAGCTGAATAATTTTTCCATTCCCTCCACAGCCTTTTGGAATGAGTTCGAATTTCCGCGTATTTCATTGTGAATTGCCGCAGGGCCGTCTAATGAAATAAAAAGTTCACTGAGACCCGCATCGCTTAATTCAGCAGCTTTTTGAGGAAGAGTGAGCCCATTGGTGGTGACAGATGTAAAAAGATTTTTTTCTTTTGCATATTCCAAAGATTCGGTGAGGTATTTATAAACCATAGGTTCGGTAAAGGCGTACCCGATTTTTACTTTTGGAAAATAAAATGCAGCCTGATCCATGATTTTTCTAATCAATTCAAGCGGCATGTGCAAAGGGTGGGTACCAATCAGGTTTTGGGCAAAATTACTTTCGGTAAATCCGGTTCCCACATCACACATTTTGCAGTGCAGATTACACACATTGTTTACTCCAAGGACTAACCATTCCGGATGATAAAACAAATGACCTGGAGCTAATCGAATGTTTAAATTCTTCAATTTTCGGTTCATGATTCTTAATATATGAGATCTGGTTCGAAGGCCGAAAATTCTCTGGCCGAATCAGGAACGCGAAGGTAAGAATACGGTCCCAGCGCATCAACTTCCAGTCGGTTATAAAGATTTCCAAGGAATGGAAATTCGTGATGCGTATGGGTGATCAGACCACTGAGCCGTTGTTGTACTTCATTCAAACTAATACCCCATTCTTTTGCCAGACGTTCGGCAGATGGCTCCATAAAGGAGATATAAAGCAATTCCATCTGGGTATGGTCCTGTTTTTTACTGTAGTCAAGGGAAGAAGAAGTAATAAGTGTTCTTTCATTTTCCAGGGCAGTTTTTCTCCCAAATACCTTTGCCCTGAATTCTTCAGGAGAATAATAGCCCGGTACAGCAGTGATTGCCATAAATGGTTGCAAAATATTTACCTCATGGCACCATAGGCATTTAGCCGGCTTACCGGCACTGCTTTTTGATGAATCAGAGGCCGCAATCAGATTTCCATTTGTATTGTATACGCCAAACCTCAACTGCCCGTTGGGCATAACATCCAATACTTCATATTCGGTAACAGTAAAATTACCTGAAGGCAGAGAGCCCTCTATTTCCTGCGCCACATAGGCGGTATGTGCAAGAATACTATCATGAGGAAATTCGATGAGACGATGTTTGTACGAAACTTCCGATTCTATCACCGCAGCTTTTTTGGATTCAAAACCGTATTTCGATCGAAATTGTGCGTAAGTGCTGGCTGTTCCGGTAATGGCATAATAATGTTTACTTGAATTAAGTGTAAGCATGATGAAACGACCCATATCCATACTTCCCATTTGAAGGTATTCGTCACTTTTTTTAAAATGAACTAAAAGTTTACTCAATGCGTTTTTTGCCTGTTCCGAAAAACCGGCTTTGTCCAGATTCACCTGCAAGAGCGAATTGCTTTTCCAGTAAAAAAGTTCCTTCTCCTTATTGGCCGGTAGGCTTGCCCCAAGAAAGGAAAGTGACCATCGGAAACCTGTTAAAGCCTGCTCCTGTGTTTGAGAGCTATGAGAGGAACTCCATCGTAGTACAATGGCTAGAGAAGCAACAGGTTCAGCATCGTGGCGGCAGGCATCAAAAACGATGCTGACCGGCAAAAAAACAACCAAAAGAAAATAAAAAGCCTTATAGTTAAACTTCATACCGGCAAATTAAAAGTTCTGTTCCTTGTTTGCAACTGCGGATTTAGGCCATGCGACCGAAAGCAGACGAATCAATAAAAAGCTATATGCCGCACCCATGGCTAATTGCGCGATAGCCGTTGCGGCCAGTGCTCCACTAATACCATACAGAGAAACGGTCACCATCATCACCGCAATATTTACCAAAATACCCAATATATTAATCAGGACAACTTTGGTTTCCTTATTTAACTTAAAGAGGTAGAATACAACAGGACCGAACCAATAACCGGGAATACAAGATAAAAAACCCCATATATACCAGATGAATTCATCCGACATTCGGTAAATGTAATGCATCATAAAAGATAAGATAAGCAAACCTCCTGAAGAAATACCTATTCCTGTCATTAACAACCAACGGGATAAAGGTTTTATTTTAGTCGCAGAAAGGCGGTATAAATTGGATATAAATGGATACAATAAAAAGGCTGAGCCCATTCGGATAAGAATAAGAAAATTGGAATACACATGATATCGGGCTAGTTCACTTTTTGGCATCCAGGCATCTATCAGAATAAGATCAATTTTGGTTTGTACAATTCCTGTAAATGCAAGCAGCATAAATGGGGCAGATGTCTTTAATAAGGCAGGAGAAATATGCGTCCATGTAACAGGTTGAATCCATCCGCTAAATCTGAGCATATAAGCCAGCAAACGGATAATGTTGGAAACCGTAATGATAAGCAATAACTGATTAAACGTAAGGGAGCCAAACAAAATAAGAATTCCTGCGGATAAGATCAGGGCTGAAAAAATTTCTATAAAAAGAGCCGGTTTAAATTTTTTATCCAGAGTTATCACCGAATCAAACGATTGGGTCACGAAACGACAAATGACCCATATTGACACGTGGGTAAACGAAAGCAACGGTAAAACAAAAAACAACATAATCAATACGGGAAGAAGCAGAACCGAAAATCTGGCAATGAGGAGACTATTCCAGACAGGTTTTGCTTCAAGCGGCAGTTTCCCAAATTGTCGGTTAAGAAATTCTTTGTTCCCCCAGGCGCAAAAGGCGTTTGCCATATATTGAATGAGTTGCAATTCTACAATCATGCCCCACCAATCGGGGAAAAAGAAACGGTTAATTAAAATTGAAAATAATTGATTACCCAGACCGGGAGCCAGACTGAAAAGCGTGTTGTAAATAATATAAGCAACTCGTCTAAAGTTCTTCATACAACCATTGGATACCATTTTTCAGTAAAATACTAATCCTTGGCAATGTAACTGAATCTGTCAGGTAAATCATTTTATGTTTGCCTTAACTGTGCTGAATATAATTTTACGTTCAAGTCTTATTGTGTATCAGTTTTTTTTGCGGAATAAGGAATGATGTGGAATTCCGTTTGCCTGATCTATGGTTATTTTATTCATGTGTAGCATATGGTGCGAATTCATCAAGGCAAAATATCGAATTCGTTTGGTAAAAAAAACACTTTTTAATTTATTGATTTCTGCTTACAATTCACATCATTAAGTTAAGCAGCCAAGGAAAATTCAATCATAAAGCAGAAAAAGGTTACTATTGTAAAACAAACATGCAACATTCTGCTAAAGATAAAAAAGTAGCAATTATTGGCGCAGGACCGGCAGGGCTTACCTGCGCTTATCAATTGGTAAAAAAAGGGGTGCAGGCGGAAGTTTTTGAATCTTCGGTACAAGTGGGAGGCCTGGCGAAAACAATTGAGTTGTGGGGTCAAAGTGTTGATCTGGGGCCTCATCGTTTTTATAGTGATGACACTCGAGTAAATAAATTATGGTTGGAAGTAGCCGGTGGAGACTATAAAATGGTAAAACGGTTAACCAGAATATATTACAACGGGAAATTTTATTTCTATCCTATCAGGGCCCTGGATGTGCTCACAAAACTCGGACTTTACAACTCTTTTCTTTGTTTCTTAAGTTATTTAAAAGGGAAAATAGGGCCAAACAGTCAACAACAAACTTTTGAAGCATGGGTAACCAAGAGGTTCGGTAGGAGGTTGTATGAAATATTTTTTAAAACATACAGTGAGAAACTTTGGGGAATAAAATGTGACGAGTTGGATGCTGACTTTGCAGCTCAAAGGATTAAAAAATTTTCTTTGGGAGAAGCAGTTAAGAATATGCTTCAGATAAAAGGAACTAAGCATAAAACTTTAGTGGATGAGTTTGCTTATCCTTTAGGCGGATCAGGTATGATATACGAGCGTATGAAGTCATACATCAATGAGAATGGGGGTGAAGTAAAATGTGAATCCGGGATAAAACGAATACTTAAAGATAAGAATACGGTTATCGGGATTGAATTGAATTCAGGCGAAATTCGTTTATATGATCATGTCGTTTCAACTATGCCCATTACTTCAATAATCCGTGGGTGGAATGATGTGCCTTCAGACATTAGTAACTATGGGAATTTATTAAAGTTTCGCAACACTATTTTGGTGTATCTGCATATTGATGCGAAAAACTTGTTTGATGATAACTGGATTTATATTCATTCAGATTCTGTTAAAACGGGTCGTATCTCAAACTTCAGAAATTTTGCACCTGAATTGAATCATGGGCATGATTCTACCATTTTAGCTATGGAGTATTGGTGTAACAGCGATGATATGATGTGGGATTTAAAAGAAGAACAATTGATTGAATTGGGGAAAAGCGAAATAAATAAACTTAATATTACTAAAGGAGCCAATATACTTGGAGGCCATGTTTATAAAATTCCAAATTGCTATCCGGTGTACAACAAAAACTATAAAGACAAATTGAAACCTTTAGAAAATTACTTAGATAAAGTAAATGGATTAACCGTAATTGGAAGAGGGGGGGCATTCAAATACAATAATCAAGATCATAGTATACTTATGGGGATATTAGCCGCTGAGAACATACTTTTTAACAAGCAACATAATTTATGGGAAATCAATACTGATTATGACAACTATCTGGAACGTTCACTAATTTCAGCTACTGGTCTTGTTGAGTCGGACTAGAAAAACGGAAATGAAATTATTGGTTAAGGCAGTTCTTTTAAGCGCAATGTATAAAAACCCGGGCCGCGGCCTTTGTCACTCAGATATAAAACTTGGTTATCATTTATTTGTACTGCCTTTCTGATAAACTCCCCAGCATGGTTGATGTCGCCAAGACTGTGAGCAGTGTAGGGATAAAGGGTACTTTTTGTTATATGAAAGGTAGAATTAATTTCTTTTTCCTGTGGCCCGTTCAAGTCAAAATACTTCAGGTATATTTTGTTGGCTTGTAGTTCAAAATCATAAATAAGGAGGGCTTCTTCTTTTTTTAAGGCGTATGCATCTTCGGGATGGGAACGATAGAAAAAAGCGGGTGTCAGTATGATAAGGAATAATGCAGTATGTACAGATTTCCACTTAAGGCGAATGTGATAAATAACCATGACCCAAATGAATAGCATTAAAAATAAACGGGGATATTGCATCCATTCCGGAAAGTTCTGAAAGTAAGCAACCGGTATATTACAAAAAAGAAAAAAAACTGAAAAGAAACCCCATCTTATGATAGAGAATTTGGCCAATCCCATTGCCAGTCCAATAAAGGGAATTATAAAAGCAATTAGACCATAGGTGGTTCCATAGCCGTTAATGAGCAAACCGGCCATGAGCCACAGAGAAAAACGTTGCAGGCTATGACTCTCTTTTTGTGACGCAAGTGCAGCACCGGTAGAGATAATTATCGATTTGAACAGATTATTGAGGACGACATACAACCAGGGAATGTTCATGAGCTCATTTGGATTGTGGAGGTCGTCATGTACCAGCATATTGCGTAGTGCAACCTGCATGCTTTGGTAATAGAAAGTAAAAGTGTTGTTCAGCTCACCATTCGCTATTCTTGGTAAAATATAATGGTGATAGTTAACCCATACATCCCAACCCACGAATGGAATCATGAGGACAGATCCCACAATCACCACATTAATTGTACGCCAAAATGTTCGGTAATCCTTTTCAAAAAGGAGGAAACCTAGTATGATGGCAGGAAAAATTTTGAAAAGGATGCAAAAGCCCCAGTAAAATGCTGCTAACCAACTCTGGCCTTTTTCACGTGATAGGTAACCTTCACACATAAATGCAGTGAGTAGCATATAGGCTTGTCCCTGAACGAAGTTGGCGCGAAATGGGGTAAAAAAAACTGGAATAAGTATGAATCCTTGCCACAATGGAATTCGGAGGTGTGTAAGCAAACGTCTGGTTGACCATATCAACATGAATCCAGTCCCCAGATTCCAGATTACTTTAGCAGTATCGAACTCAAACCAGGTGAGCGGAATATGGGTGATGGTGGTAAGAACAGGTAATGTGTTGTAATTAAGAAAAAAATTCCTTAACCCCATTTTATACAGGTGTAGATTAAATGTGATTGGTTCGTATACCCACAACCCGAATTGTCCAGTACGTAAAAAAAGGGAACCAAAATAATAGTTACCGAAATCACCAATGGGTTGGTTTCGCACATCCCATTGCAATGCGATAAAAAATATTGCAAAAATGGTGAAAAAGAGAAGAGGGGCTCGTTTATCAGTAAGCGTTTTTATCACCTAAAATCACAAGTTTGGCAGTTTTGAAAATAATCCACAAATCTAAAAGAGCATTCCACTTTTTAATGTAAAGTAAATCGAGGCGAACGCGGCTGCGAAGCATATAGGCATCTTTCACTTCTCCGCGGTAACCTTCTACCTGAGACAACCCAGTGATACCCGGGCGAATTTGCTGACGAAGATGGAAATTCTCAATTTGTTTTGAATATTCTATCGTGTGTTTAAGCATATGAGGCCGTGGCCCGATAATAGACATATCACCAACCAGTACATTAAAGAACTGCGGCAACTCATCCAGACTAAACTTGCGTAAAAACTTTCCAAAAAGGGTAATTCGCGGGTCGTTTTGTGTGGTTTGTATTGTATGTGCATCTTCATTCATCTTCATGGTACGAAGTTTATAGCACATAAATGTTTTATGAGAAACACCCGTGCGTTCCTGAATAAAAAATACAGGTCCTTTAGAGGTAAGTTTGATTAAAATAGCCAGCAACGGTAAAAGCCATGACAAAACCGCAGTTGCCACCACCAAAGAAATAGCTATATCCATAGTGCGTTTGATATAACGGTTAAATCTGAACTCCAGTGGTTTTCTGTCTGGCCTAAAAGTTAATATTCGAGCCTCATAATAGCCATCGGTACCGTACAACGATTTAATGCGAGAAGGTAATTTGGAAAATTTTCTTTTATTGATCGGCATAATTAACGGGTCAAAATTACGAACTTGATAGCTGTTTGTTGCTATCGGCCTGTATTTTATTGTTCACCGTAAAGAGTGAACTGAAAAACAAAAACCAAACAACTCCTTTGTTGGCACTTAAAAAACACTCTGTAATATTTAATATGCTCACCACTACCAAGAGCATGGCAAAGGCAAAATGGTTGCCCGATATGCTTTTAAACCACATCCACATTATCCACATGATCCAGCAAAGCAAGCCAAGTAGCCCCTGACTTAACAAGAATTCAATATATTGGTTGTGTGGGTTGTAGCCTCTGTAGCCGCTGTCGCCAAGAGTAGGATTTCCCATGTACATTCCACTTATTTTATATTTTTCATTGAGTAATTGTTGGAAGTCACCCGTACCAACACCCGTTAGCCAAGCCTTTTTTTCGGATAGGATGGATAGGGAATGCTTCCAGATAACAGTTCGGAGCGTAGCACCGCTGAATGGGGTATCATAAACAAATTTGTCTTTGGAGATTACTTCCTTGTTGCTGTTAATTTCTGTTAAAAAACGTTGTTGAAGAAAAGGGGTTAACCCTATGATAATTACAAAAGAAAGAAGGGTGAATATTACAGCAGCTAATTTAAGTTTAACTGATAAACGGATTTTAAAAATTAGGTAACTAAAGAAAAAAAGTAAAAATAGGGCAATCACCATTTTTGAACTGAGCAGAACAATACAAGAAGTGAGAAATATAAAAACTAACGGAGTGTATTTATGGAAAAGCGGATAGGTGAGAGTGAGTATGCAACCAAACAAACAATAAATGGAAAGGTAAATCGCGTTGAAATAAATTCCTTCACTCAGATTATGGTAGAAGAATATATCACTTTTTGCATGGAAAAAAAAGAAGGAGATAGCTGCGGGTAAAAGCATGTACACGCAGGCAATTACCACCGACAGTGTATAAACTCTTAGAATAGTAAGAAGCTGTTTGGAAGAAAAGGAAGGAATTATCAGGAACGCTACGGGGAAAATAACCAAACTCAACTTACGCTCTGCAAAAAGCCAGGCTTCGGTTTTATTATCACTTACTAACCATCCGGCTAAAACAAACAGAAACAGTAAAGCAGAAAATAGCATAACAGGATAACTCTGTGCATTTTGTTTTAAAACAGGATATGAAAAACGGAGTAACGATGTCGCCATGAAAAGAATAATCAACAGGCTGTTTACCGGAATGGGTAAAACAAAAGAGGCTGCTACCGCTATGGCTAAAATATAATTACTTGTGTGTAGAAAGCGTTGCATTGCTATAACGAAGATAGCATCAGTTGTTCGTATTGTAAATTTATTTGTGGCCAGCTGTACTGGTTTTTTATTTTCTCCAGATTCTTTTCCTTCCAGTCCCTGTGTTCCTCAGCGGGGGGATTACTGGTTATTAATTGCATAATATCGTTTTCGTTATTAAAATACCAGGCTTCGTTACCCAGGGGATGTCGGTTAAATTCGTTACTATGGGCACAAATTAATGCCTGCGATGCCATGGCTTCCAAAAGAGAGGGATTGGTTCCGCCTACCGAGTGACCGTGAAAATAGATGGCCGAATGGTAACGCAGGTTGTTAAGTACATTTATATCGTATATGGCATCATGAAAGATTATATTTTTAAAATGGCCGTATATGGCTTTCATTTTTAAACCAAACTTGTTTTGATGATTTCCAATTAAAACAAGTTTTTTATCGGTTTTGCTCTGCGAAAATCCTTTAATAATTGTTTCTATATTATTTTCAGGTTCAAATCGGGCCAGTACCAGATAATAGGAGAAAGGAGTAAATTGCTGCTGTCTCACAATGTCTTCACCGGGATTGGTGAATGGGGTTGCTCCATAAGCAATATAAGTGGGGTTGCGATTAAAAGTATCGGTGAGATAAACCTTAATTCCGGGCGAATCTGCAATAAGTACATCACTTGATTTTGCTGCAAGTTTTTCGGCATATTTTAAAAAACGTTTTACGAATGCCGGGTATTTACTTCTTTTCCACTCCAATCCATCCATATTAGTGATAAGCACCGATTGGGAGGGAAGAAGCCAGTGCCAGATGGAGCTGCTGGTATATCCAAGCTGAAGAATGATATTCGGTTTAAGTTTTCGGATTTGCATAATACAATTCAGGTCATAAATAAACTGGCCGGCAGTACCTATTCTTTTTTCGGGATCGTAACAATGAAGAATATGAACTCCCTTCCATAACCTTTCTTTGTATGGGTGATCCGATGAATTAAATACCCAAACTTCATGTTGCTGCGAAACGAGATATTCCGAAAGGTATTGAGCCATCTGCTCAAATCCTCCGTAATTGTTTGGGATACCCCGTGTGCCTAAAATAGCAACCCGCATCATTTAGTGTTTGGCTGTTGCGCTGCCAAAAAGTTTATTTTTTAATTTTACTGCCGGACCATACATCCGGGCAAGAAATTTTTTCACCACTTCATTATCTCCAACATGCCAGTCTGTGGTTCTTGGTTTTTCTATATGGTGTTTGTGAATGGTGTATGCATATGAGGCTACAGATATTCGTGATTTACCCTCAGGGAAGTTTGTTTTATGATATCCATGTAATGTGAAGTTACGTGTTTGTTGAATCACCATCCGGTTGAAAGGGATTTCAATAGCTGCCTTTTCTCCGCTTCGCAAATCTTCTAATTGCAGTTGCCCGCCATACTCCGGTTGCCAGCCTTCATTCAGGTATAAGAGAAGGTTAAGGTTTCGGTACCAGTTTTTATTTAGGGGATGGTAATTAAAGTCGAGATGCATATCAAGAAAACTGTTTTTCTTTCCCTGATGAATACCTCCGCCATGAAATTTTTTATCAACGAAAACGGTTTCATTGCTTATGAAGCATAAAAACTTTTCAAATTGTTCAGAAATAAGGTCATCATACAGTTCTTTGAATAATGGGGACAACCCGGCAAATTTCGATTTCTCGAATTTATTGGCTGCAAAAACATAATCCCGGCTTTTGGTGTCAATATCCGGCATATCGCTTACCAGCTGAAGCAGTTTTTGGGTGTCGCAAAAATTGTCTATGATAAGATGGGGAAAAGGTTTTGCCAGCATAAATCTGTTGCGCAGTTCTTCTTTTTCTTTTTCTAATCTGTCAAATTGTATCATGGTGTTTCAGTATTTCAGTATAAGCATTCAATGTTTTGGCTGCTGCTATTTCCCAGGTAAAATTCGAAAGTACATGGGCTTTAAGCGAGTTGTTTTTTTCAGCTTTATAGGCCTGTTCTATTGTTTCTTGAATAGATTCAATATTATCAGGCTCGCAATAATACGCATAGTTCTCAAAATAATCCATTACATCACCTCTGTTGGCAATCACTAAATTGCATCCCATCGCTGCTGCCTCCAGATTTGATAATCCGGTGGTTTCAAACCAGCTTGGCATGGCGTGCACCTTAGTGCGGCTATAAAATTGTAAGAGTTCTTTTTGAGGGATGTAATCAATAAATTTTACACCGGGTCCGGCCTCTTCCCTGCATTGCAGATAATATTTTTTTTGGTTGGGAGCCACCTGACCGATTAGAGTAAGGTTGTGCCCGGTTTTATTTACGGCACGTATTAGGTTAAGTTGATTTTTTCTTCCCTCTATACGGCCTACACATAAAATTCCTTCGCGCGGCTGGCTCCTGTCAGCCTCTTTAAATAGGGCAGGGTCAAATCCATTTGGGATTACCCTATACGATAAATTTACCCCGAAATCTTTTTTCAAACGAACGTATTCATTGGCTGAGTTGGGTAGAAGTAACTCAGTTTTATTCAGAATGCTTCGAATAGAACCATTATGACCTTTTATCCAGTAGAGCGGGGTACTTACTTTTTCGCCTTTGAGCAAAAATTTGGCGAAGGTTTTCAGGTATTCAATGCGGTCGTATGGGAGTATTCTGCTAAGTAGATTTACAATTCCTTTTCGATGGTATCTGTCATATTCCCGGTAATCAACATAAATACTCGACAGTGCAATTGGAATTTTAGCGTGCAGGGCGTGATAAAGTAAATCCTCACAATCTATGATATTGAAAAAATGAATCAGATTAAAACTAGGGTAATCTATCTTTTGGTTGGAAGTATAAATATCTACCGAAACACCAAGTTTCTCAAGCCCTTCGGCAGTTTTGGTCATTTGCACGGTATCACCTCCAGGAATTGTGTAAACATTTGGTCTGATAACAAATGCGATTCTCATACGGGTATTTCCTTTCCTTTGGCTTTAACATCCATTTCAGGGAAGCAATTAACAAAGGCAAAAATCCAGGCCGTATATTCAACAATATTAATAATAAAACTTCCGGTGAACTGATAGATAAAAATAAAGCAAAACATAAGTAACCTGAAATGGTTATTCCAAACCCTTGTTTTAAAAAATAGATAGGTAATCAGTGAAAAGCGCAATAGTATTCCTGTTAAACCAAATATAGCGAGTGTTTCGGCAGTGGTGTTAGGAATTCTTACCACATCCAGGTTTCCCCAATACCAGAAATATATTTTTTGTATTTCAGCACCCACAATTTTAATCTGACCAAGTCCGGCCCCGAACAATAAACTCTTGCGTTCAGCAATCATCAAGGCCATTTTAAACGAATCCGTAGTTCGCCCGTTAGTGGAAGTGTCGATGCCATTAAAAATATTGGATATTCGGGTAAAAAGGGCGTTTTCCGGGAAAAACAGAATAAGAAACAGCACCGTAAAAGCAGTGAAGGCTATGGTGAGCGATATAGGCCAGAAAAAACTTCTGCGTGTCAGAATTTTTTCCCAATGTAGCAGGTAGTAAATGCAAAACGCCATTATCATGGCCGAAATGACACCGATAGAAAGCGACAAAATCATAGGAGTAAGCACTAATACCCCTACTGTAAATTTCCCCTTTTGTATTTGTCCGTGAAATAGTTTGAGCAGGAAATAATAAACCAGTGGAACCAGCAAAAGGGAATAATAGGATGCTTCGTAGGTTAGGAGGGCAAGCCTGTACATGCTGTCAACACTATGCGTAAATTTGTTTTTGTACCACAACAAATCCCGGTAGGAGGTAAAGTAAGTGATTAAAGCCAGCACAGTGAAAAAGGCATTAGTGAGCAGAATTTTGTAGAATAGTTCAGGTAATTTACTGTAGGCTTTAATAAAATGATAAAAAACCATTACGCTACAATAGGTACAAACAAAGAGGATATTGGATACAGCAAAACTTTTAATATCAACTCCCTTCACCAAATGAATAAAATCATAAACGGAAAGAAATAGTATAAAAGCAAAAAGGTAAGTTCTTTTCCTATTGAGCAAAAGTTTTAGATAGAGAATAGGGCCGATAAACTGAGTGTAGAGCAACCCGGCCGGTAAAAATGCACTGTTAAAGAAAAAATAAACGTGTGCAAAAAAGGAGGGAATTCCTACCTTGAGTCTGCCATTCTTTTGTTCAGCTGCCAATTGGTGCTTCTTGATTACGGGGGCAATTTAATTCTATTCAGGTTAAAAATCACGGTTTCGTTAATCAAATTGGGTTTGGACAAAGGTTAATTAAACCCGATTTGTGAAATGGCAGGAAAATAAATAGCTTCGTAGCACTAAAGTAGCTACCGGATGATGAGTACAAACCAGGATGAATTTGATGTGGAATTAGCCGTCAGGCGCCTCTACCGCTTATTGGTGAAAGCATTGGGTAAGTTGGTTTATCCAATACGAATTGCTTTGTACAAGCCTGTAAAAATAGCTGTAGCAATGGTTATTGCCGTTGGGGTGAGTTATGGGCTGACAAAACTGATTTCTCCAGTGTATCGGTCTGAATTTACTTTTAAGCCAATGGCTGGTGATGATTTGTTTTTCATGAATCAGTTACATGATATTCATCAATTGGTAAGAGATGATGATGTTGAGCAATTGAGTTCTTTGCTCAGTTTGCCTTCCGATATCACCGAAGCTATCAATTACATTGATGCCAAACCGGTATGGATGAATTCCAGAATGGATACCGTGAAACTGGTGGTTGTTCAGATTAAGTCCAAGAGAAAAGAAGATTTCGAAACGATTGAAAAAAGTTTAATTGGATTTATTGAAAGAAGTGAACACTATGCAAGGATGAAAGGTATGCGGCAAAATCAAATTAATCTCATGCGCAGCAAACTAACCGAAGACCTGAATGAAATTGACAGCCTTAAAAAATTGATGGCTCAAAGTATGATTCCACGTAATGCCGGAGGTTTTGTATATGGTGAGCCATTAGATCCTGTGAAATTATATGATGCAGGTCTGGCTTTGTACCAGCAGCAATTGTCTCTTAACTGGCAGCAGGAATATATCAACAGTTTTGAATTGACAAGCCCTTGTATTGTTTCGTCAAAACCGGATTGGCCCAAATTTTCTTATCTGGCAGTTGCCTCTTCTCTTATGGTTTTTATTCTGGTTGGCTGGCACAATCATCAGGAGAAGAAAAATGTTTAACCTTTTACGGTAACGCCTTTTACTTTTCGTATTTGTTTGTGTGCTTCATTAACTTTTTTACGCTTAGCCTGAAGGGTAATGTTATTGAAGTTCAAAATTCGGTATTCCTTCCCACAATATAAAACGTAGTTTCCGCTGGTATCAGACCTGTCGGGCACAAGTTCAAATAAGTTCTGCTCATTGATACGAAAAGGGAGTAATTTCCCGTCACCTTTTTCAAAGCGCATATAAAGGGTTTCGCCAACAATAGTATCACAAGCTGCTTTAGTGCCGGTTTTAAATTTCATTCTTTCCGATTCCTTTCTCTTTTTCATTCTTAATTTACCATTACTTGCTACCATGGCTTCATATGAATTTTTTTGCCTAAGGGTAAAAGTTCCTTTGCTGTAGAACTGAACGTTATGGTAGTTTACCCGCTGTTCATCCAGTTTGGCCTTTAATTCTCCGGTAAGTTTTACTTTACGGGCACACGATGTTAGGATTAGCACCAATACCGTCATCATTATTATTTTTTTCATAGAACTCAGGATTTATTATTGGGGTTAAATCCAAAACCGTTCCAAAAGTAAAAGCAAAACCTTGTATGCGTGAAGTTTGGTACGTTAAAAGGAAAGACTGTACTGTAAATTCCACATGCGGGGAGCTCCCATATTTCCTGGGAAATACATATATTCTTTGTTAAGAACGTTTTTTACAATAAAGGCAAGTTTATGATGAGAGCCGGCATTATAAGCCACACGCATGTCTAAAATTCCATATCCTGAGTGATGGTCTTTACGATATTGTTCCACTCCGTCAATCAGAACACCTAATGTCGGGTCAATATTCATCATGTAGCTGTTGTAACGCCACGTGCATCCAATATCTATTTTTCGAATACTAAGGTCTGCGTTCAGTTTTATAGTGTGATGAAACCGGTATTTTAGTTTGTCTTCGTTCCCTATGGTATCAGCAGGCTGTTTCACATAATCTTTATTTGTCGGGTCAATAAAAGTGTATCCGGCCAATACCCGCAAAGGCAAATTGAAAAGCCGGCCTTCGGCTGCACCGCTCCATTCAAATCCGTTAATTCGAGCATTAGTAATATTCATGGCCGAGAATCCAAGGTATTGCGCAGTATTATTCGGGTCGTAAACGGGAGGAAGGTACAGTCCAAATGTAAATTCAATCATATTATAATATTCTGTCCAAAAGGCAGCCAGATCTAAGTAGCCTTTCCAGTTTTGAATTTTAAATCCCTGCCTCAATCCAATTTCACTGCTCCATCCGGTTTCGGGTTTCACTCCGGGATTCGGAAATATTTTGAGCGAGCCTGCAGTGGTGGCCGCAAAACGTTCGGCAACCGATGCAAACCGATACCCTTGTCCCAATGAAAAACGCAAGTAAGTGGCTTTTCCGGTCTGAATATTTACTCCTCCTCTGAATACGGGGTAATATTCTGTTTTAATAGTATCTACTTGGTTGCGTTCCATACGTGCGCCAAAAGAAAGGGAAACACGTCCTAATTTTTGATCCATCTGGGCATAAAGCGCATTGTTATATCCTTTGTGATGGCCGTAAAAACTGTCGCTTTTTACTGTATTAAACGTGGCACTTATTCCTGCGGTAAATATGAGTTGAATGTTGGCTGCAGGTTGCATCATTTTCTGAAACTGGTATTCGCTGTACCACAAATGGGCTTTAGATCCCTGATTGGTATTATTCTGATTATCGGTTAAAAAATAGCGGTTGCGAAATGCGTGCTTGTATCCTCCTTTGGTGGTATACTGAATAAAAGGGTCAATATTGAATTTATTATTTTGAATACGGCTTAGAGTTTTGTCAGCTGGAATAAAGGGGGAATTGGCACTTTTCCAAAATAAAAAATTACCACCCGCTGTAAAAATTCCGTTCATGTTTATCCCGTAATTCAAGCCTTTCACCTTTTGGTTTCTCCAGGTATTATTCAATGTAATTCTTGCGATCTCTGTATTTTCGCCTTGGCGGTATCCGTCATCTTTCAGGTAGTAAAATCCAAGCCCGCCTTCGTACGGTCCTATTTTCCTGCTATGAAAAACACTGGCACCCGATTGTACCGGACTTTTTCCCCAGTATTTGTATGATGCCTTTTCAGGATCATCATATATTCCGGAAAAAATGCGCACTTTGGTAACCGGCTTTTTCCCGGGAACCACCATTCTTAAATTAATCACCCCTCCCAATGCTCCTGAGCCAAACATGGCCGATGAAGCCCCTTTGATAACTTCAACCTGTTCAATATTTTCTAACGGCAGGGCATCCCATTTAATATCCCCTGCATCGGCACTCAAAAGAGGAAGTCCGTCAATCAACACACTTACCCGGCTGCCAGCTCCATAACTGAAACCGCTTCCGCCACGAATGTTTACCTGGCCGTTCACCATATTTACTCCGGGCAACTGATCTAAGGCCTGATCTAATTTAGTACTATTTGTTGACTCAATAAGTTTGGGTTTTAGTATTTCCATTGAAAGGGTTACCTCATTTACATTCTGTTCAAATCTTCCGGCACTTACCACAATTTGTTTCAACTCATGCGATGATGGAAACAATGCTATCGATAAATTGACGGTGTTCGAACTAAAGTCTGTAGCATGAAGGGCCTTGCGCAGCGAATCGTACCCAAGGTAACTAAACAAAAGAGTAATCTCTGTTGTGTTCACCTGGAGTGTAAAAGTTCCCTTAGAATCTGTTGCCGTTCCAATAGTTTCGGTACGAATGGAAACACCAGCCAGTTTTTCCCCGGTAAGCCCATCAGAAACGCAGCCTTTTATTTGATAATTTTGTGCTAAACTTTCAAGGCTTAACAAGAGTAGAAAAAATGTGAATATCTGTTTCACAGGGGTTAAGGTATATATTTGTGCAAATTAAACACAGATTTTATAAATTTAGTGCCGATTACGCATTAATATTGCTCTAAATTTATGCAAAAAATTCACTTGGATTGCCAGCATTGCGACTCTAAATCAATTTCCTTCATGAAGGATTGTTCGCCTGAACAGGCGGAGAAAATAACTATGGCCAAATCGTGCAGCCATTTTAAGAAGGGTCAGAATATATTTTACGAAGGGAATATTCCTTTGGGTATACACTGTATTAGTCATGGGGTAGTTAAACTAGTGCGCACCAATCATGACGGGAAAGAGCAAATTCTTCGTTTTGCACAGGCCAGTGATTTTTTGGGTTACCGGGCCTTGATAGCAGACGAACCATTGGTGGCTACTGCTATTTGTGTAGAGGATACCATCGCGTGTTTTATACCCAAAAAAGTATTTTTGGAAGTGCTTGACGAAAACCCGCAGGTGAGTAAGCAACTTCTTAAAGCACTATGCCACGACCTTGGGGTAGTTGAAGAACGTATACAAAGTTTAGCTCAAAAAAGTGTACGCGAGCGATTGGCTGAAACCCTTCTATTCTTACAAGCAACCTTTAAAACGGATGAGCAGGCTGATGAAGTAATTCCAATTACCCTGCCTCGTGAAGATATTGCCAATATTGTTGGCACCGCAACCGAAACGGTCATTCGTTTGCTGTCTGAGTTCAAGTCGGATAAACTGATAGAACTCGAAGGGAAAAAGATAAGAATTCTCAATAAAACCAGCCTCGAAAAAATTTCACACGCCTCCGTTTAGCAGGTGATAAAAATCATATTTGACCCTGAGTAGCGTCATGTTTTAGGGTATATCGCCACCGTATTTTTGAATTAATAATTTTAATCTCAAACACCGTGGTAAGAAACATGCTAATTCTAATGGACGGAACACAGGATTCAGAAAAGTTGCTGGATCTTTCCGTAAGGTTATTTGATAACCGTGACAGCAGTTTTAACGCAACGTTTGTAAACGGGTTGCGAAATAAAAACCTCGACAATCTGTTTGAATTACCGGGTAGTGTTTTGAATTCTTATTATTCGTATGCCGAAATTCTGGATAAGATACTGCATACCGAAATAGATAACAGCAACGAGTTTATTAAGCGTTTTGTGAATAAATGCGAAGAGTTGAATATTAAAACCCGGATTTATCTAAACGAAGATAGTTTTGAAAAAGGTTTTATAAAGGACAGTCTGTATTCCGATCTTTTGGTAATTGGTAAGAATATCTTGCTTCGCAATGCCAACGATCAGTCTAGTTGTGATTTACTTGAGGCAATGTTGCATACAGCAAAATGTCCGGTACTGGTAATTCCGAATGAATCGATAACCTTTAAAAACATCGTACTGCTTTTTGATGGCAGTGAAAAAAGTTTCGAAGCAATTAAACTTTTTGTTTACCTCATATCAGATCAGTTAAAAACAAACAGGGTTACCTTGTTTACGGTGGTGAATGAGCAAACCATCGAAACGGAAAAAAATCTGTGTGATTACCTTAAAATTCATCAACCATTTTTCTCGGTTTACCGTATTTTCCCCGAGAGTTATTACAGCGAAATGTTAAAAACTCTGGCCGATATGGATGAGTTTTTACTGGTAACAGGGGTAAACAGAAATGAAATTATAGAAGATATGATTTTTAACCGGATTCATTCATTCTTTTTGCAGGGCAATCGCTCTGTGTTTATGTATTAATTTTCGGATGAAAATAGGCCTGGAAGGGAAAGAAATTACCTGTTATCATTGCGGGGATAAAGCCAAGGTTGAGCCTGTGGTATTTGATATGCATGAGTTTTGCTGTGATGGATGCAGTAGGGTGTACCAGATTCTTTCTTCAAATAATTTATGTGATTATTATCTGATTGAAAATAGTCCCGGAATGAAAGTCCCGTTGCTTGCGGGTAAATTCAATTACCTCGATGACCAACAGGTGCAACAAAAACTCATTGATTTCAGAAACGAACAAATAACCAAGGTAACTTTTTTTATACCGATTATGCACTGCAGTTCCTGCATATGGCTGCTGGAGCATTTGTATAAACTCGATGAGGCTGTGGTGAACTCAAGAGTGAATTTTCTTAAGAAACATGTTACCGTTACGTTTAAAAATGATTCCTCCTCGCTTAGAAAAATTGTGGAGCTGCTGGCTTCCATAGGGTATGAGCCTGCTATTAATCTCAACGATATTGAAACCGAAGTAAAAAAATCCACCGACAGAAAACTAATCTACAGGATTGGAGTGGCTGCCTTTTGCTTCGGGAATATCATGCTCATTAGTTTTCCGGAGTACTTCGGATTAGATTCCTTCACACGCGGAACCTTTTCGCGTTTTTTTGGTTATCTTAATTTAGGGTTATCAATTCCTGTTTTTTTGTACAGCGCCCGCGATTATTTTACGGCTGCATTTAAAGGTTTGCGAAAGCGACATATAGGCATTGATGTACCGCTGGCACTTGGAATTTTTGTGTTGTTTGTAAGGAGTACTTATGAGGTTATTTCACATACCGGAATCGGGTATTTTGATACGCATGCAGGATTAGTGTTTTTTTTATTAATCGGAAGATGGTTTCAGCAAAAAACATTTGATACCCTATCATTCGAACGCGATTATAAATCGTATTTTCCGGTGGCTGTTACAGCAGTTAAAGAAGGAAAGGAAGAGTCGGTTCCGGTTACGAACCTGAATATTGGAGACAGAATTGTTATTAAAAACAACGAACTTATTCCTGCCGATTCCATTTTGATGCGGGGAGAAGCCAATATTGATTTTAGTTTTGTTACAGGCGAAACCAGCCCTATGCCAAAAGTACCGGGAGAACTGATATATGCCGGAGGAAAGCAATTGGGTAGTACCATTGAACTAGAGGTAGTGAAAAAGGTTTCACAAAGTTACCTCACTCAACTGTGGAATAATGAGCAGTTCACCAAAGAAAATGATAGCCGAATTCAGAGTTTTCAGCAGGTAGTAAGCCGATATTTTACTTTCGGATTGTTAGCAGGGGCTTTTGGTTCGGCAGCCTGGTGGCTGATAGTAAATCCGTCTCTGGCATTAAATGCGTTCACTGCCGTGTTAATTATTGCGTGTCCGTGTGCCTTGGCTCTGTCAAGTCCGTTTGCATTAGGAACGGCCATGCGAATTTTAGGGAAGTACAGGTTTTATCTTAAGTCTCCGGAGGTGGTGGAGCAAATAGCCGGAATTGATACCATGGTTTTTGATAAAACCGGAACAATTACTCAACCTGCAGAATCTACTATATCTTATCTGGGAGAGGTTTTATATGATGAAGAGAAAACCTGGATTGCCTCTTTGGTTCGCCATTCGGTCCATCCACTAAGTAAAAAGATTAAAAATTATTTGGGTGAACAGCCCCTGATTACTGTGCTAAACTTTTCGGAGTTTAACGGAAGAGGGATTGAAGGCACTGTGGCGGGAAATAACATAAAAGTCGGGTCTTATGCCTTTATTTTTCCTGCTCGGGAGCCGATGGGTTTTTCTGGGGAAAACCCGGATGTGCTGGCCACACGGGTGTATGTTCAAATTAACGGGAAGGTGCCCGGCTATTTTCAGATTAAGCATAGCTACCGTAACGGATTAAAGAAAGTACTTACTTCATTTGATTCAGAGTACGATCTCTACCTTTTATCTGGCGATAATGAAAGTGAACGCAGTAGGCTTGCGGGTTATTTCGGTGATTCGGATAAACTTTTCTTCCGGCAATCGCCATTGGATAAACTTCAGTTTATTGAACGGTTGCAAGATGAGGGGAAACTGGTACTTATGCTGGGAGATGGATTAAATGATGCAGGAGCCCTTAAAGCGGGTAACGTAGGAATTTCAGTTACCGAAAATACTGCCCATTTCTCCCCGGCATCTGACGTGATCATGGATGCATCTATGTTTGAGAAATTACCTGCCTTTATCAAATTGTGTAAAAATACGTTGAGGGTAATTCACGGAAGTTTTGTTATTTCGTTATTATATAATGTGGTGGGATTAAGTTTTGCAGTTCAGGGCACACTCTCACCGCTTATCGCAGCCATTCTTATGCCCTTGAGTTCCGTTACTGTTATTGGATTTACTACTGTTGCAACAACAGTTTTTGCACGAAAAGGAGGATTAAAATGAGTGTGATGTATGTATTAATCGGGTGTAGCCTGTTTCTGGCGTTGGGAGCCCTTGGTGCTTTCATCTGGACTGTGAAATCGGGGCAGATGGATGATGATTATACACCCTCGGTTCGTATATTGTTTGATGATCTAAAATCGGAACTCGAATCCAAGGAGGAGTCTAATTCATAAATAAAATATGATATGATTAAAATCATCTTTTCATTTGCTAAATGTCATTTTCCCTGTATACCTATAAAAGGTACTTTTGTCAAACATTTGTAAAAAATAAAACCGTAACTTAATATGCAAATAGAGAAATTTAACTACGACAACAAGATTGTCCGAAACTTTATTGTCGCTACAATGATTTTTGGGGTAGTGGGAATGCTTGTAGGATTGCTGGCGGCTGTGCAGTTGTATTACCCCGCTGCAAATCTGGGATTGCAGTACACCACATTCGGGCGCATCAGACCCTTACACACCAATGCCATCATTTTTGCGTTTGTTGGAAATGCCATTTTTGCGGGCGTGTATTATTCTCTCCAACGGTTGTGTAAATCCAGAATGTACAGCGATGTTTTAAGCAAGGTCCATTTCTGGGGATGGCAACTGATTATTCTATGCGCTGCCATCACTTTGCCATTGGGTTTTACCTCATCAAAGGAATATGCCGAATTAGAATGGCCTATTGATATTCTGATTGCACTCGTATGGGTTGTTTTCGGAATAAATATGATAATGACAATTGTGAAGCGCAGGGAAAAGCAAATGTACGTGGCGATATGGTTTTACATTGCCACATTTGTTACGGTTGCTGTTTTACACATTGTCAATTCCATTGAATTGCCAGTAAGTGCCACCAAAAGCTATATGGTGTATGCAGGTGTTCAGGATGCGTTGGTGCAATGGTGGTATGGTCACAATGCGGTTGCATTTTTCCTTACTACGCCATTTTTAGGACTGATGTATTATTTCCTTCCTAAAGCGGCCGGTCGTCCGGTTTATTCTTATAAACTTTCTATTCTTCACTTCTGGTCATTGATATTTATTTATATTTGGGCCGGCCCTCATCACCTGTTATATTCTTCGTTGCCCGATTGGGCTCAATCGTTAGGGGTGGCATTTTCTATCATGCTCATAGCTCCGTCTTGGGGAGGTATGATAAACGGATTGCTCACTTTACGCGGAGCCTGGGACAAGGTGCGCGATGAGCCTATTCTGAAAATGTTTGCGGTGGGTGTAACCGCTTATGGTATGGCCACCTTTGAGGGGCCAATGCTATCATTAAAAAATGTGAATGCCATTGCACACTTTACCGATTGGATTGTAGGGCATGTGCACGTAGGCGCGCTTGGATGGAATGGCTTGCTCACGTTTGCCATGATTTATTACATGATTCCAAAAATTTACAATACCAAAATTTTCTCAAAGAAATTGATGAATGTGCATTTCTGGTTGGCTACAATGGGTATTGTATTTTATGCTATTCCAATGTACTGGTCAGGGTTTACTCAAGGATTAATGTGGAAAGAGTTTACTGCAGAAGGTACCCTCCAATATCCCGAATTTTTAAAAATCACTATTCAGATTTTGCCACTGCATATGCTCCGTTCATTCGGAGGATTGTTGTACCTGTCTGGATTTTTAATTCTCATTTACAATGTGGTTAAAACCATTGGTCAGGGTTCGTTGGTTGCTGATGAGCCTGCCGAAGCTCCTGCTATTGAGAAAACAAAATTGTTTGTTCCGGGAGAATTCTGGCATGCTGTGCTCGAGAAAAAACCGGTAACTTTTACTTTGTTGGCGATAGTGATGATACTGGTTGGCGGAGCTGTTGAAATGCTTCCTACTTTTCTTATAAAATCAAATATCCCTACTATTGCGAGCGTTAAACCGTATACTCCGCTTGAGTTGCAGGGACGCGATATTTACATAAGGGAAGGCTGTAATAGTTGCCATACACAATGGGTACGACCGTTCCGTTCGGAAACCGAGCGCTATCAGGGAGAATATTCAAAAGCGGGAGAATTTGTTTATGACCACCCGTTCCTGTGGGGTTCAAAACGTACGGGTCCTGATTTGCACCGATTGGGCGGAAAATATCCCGACAGCTGGCACTACAACCATATGATAGATCCTAGAACCATGTCACCCGGTTCTATCATGCCTCCATATCCATGGCTGGCCGAGCAGGTAATTGATGTAAATTCTACAACCGCTAAAATGAAAGCCATGCAAACATTGGGAGTTCCATATACCGATGATGAAATTGCCAGCTCAACTACCGCTTTAAAAACGCAGGCCGATAAAATCTCGGCAGGATTACAGAAAGACGGATTTAAAATAGACAGCGATAAGGAAATGGTGGCACTGATAGCCTATCTGCAACGCTTAGGGGTTGATATCAAAAAACAAAATACAGTAAGTCGGTAAATTTAAATTCCATAAATAACATGAAACAATTTTTAGCAAATGTTACGGGAATGGAAGGTTACCTGATATTCTCCATGATGATTTTCATCGCTTTTTTCCTAGGACTTATTTGGTGGGTGATAAGAGTTGATAAATCGTATATTCAAAAAATGAAAAACCTTCCATTAGAAAAAAACAGTTAATACCTGACAAAATATGAAAAAGATTAATATAACCGCTTTGTTGCTGGCATTAACCTTTACAGCAGGAGCACAGGGAACCACCTCACAACCCGTTACCACGTTTCACGGAATTCTTCTGGGAATTATTTTCGTTCTCACCATTGTTTTGGTAATGGTAGTGTTTACCCTGCAAAAAGTAGTGAATGTATTAAAAACCGAGCAGGAAGGCGCACCAAAATACGAAGACGACCGTACCGGATGGGAAAAATTACTTTCACTTAAACCATTGGCGGCAGAAAAAGATATTGAACTCGATCATGATTACGATGGCATCAAAGAATTAAATAACCCGATTCCGCCATGGTTCAACGTGCTGTTTTACGGAACAATAGTTTTTGCAATCGTTTACCTGCTCATTTATCATGTGGTTTACATGGCACCGTTGCAGGGTAAGGAATATGAAAATGAATTAACGCTTGCCGATCAGCAAAAGCAGGAATTCCTGAAAAAGGCCGGAAACCTGATTGATGAGAATAGCGTAACACTGCTTACCGAGAAAACAAAAATTGATGCAGGGGCGGCAACTTTTATAGCCCGTTGCGCAGCCTGTCACGGTGAAAAAGGAGAAGGAAAAGTAGGGCCAAACCTTACTGACGAATTTTGGATTCACGGAGGAGGAATTAAAAACGTATTTAAGACCATAAAATATGGTGTTCCTGCCAAGGGAATGGTGGCATGGCAAAACACATTGAATGCTGCTCAAATGCAGGAGGTGTCCAGTTACATTCTTTCTTTACAGGGAACTAACCCACCCGGTGCCAAAGAGGCGCAGGGCGAAAAATACCTTCCCGAAGGAGCGGCAGCGGCCGTGCCCGATACCTCACAGGCAGATACCACCAAAAAATAAAACCAAACCCCTTCCATTGAAGGGGTTTGGTTTTTTAATAGAATTGTAACATTTATCACATTATGCTTAAAAACGTTCCACAAGAGAGCCAAACGCCTAACCACTTCAGAGATGCCATTGGCGTTGTAGATGAGCGAACAGGAAACCGTAACTGGATTTATCCTAAAAAACCTAAAGGAAAATTATATACCGGACGTACCTGGTTCAGCATTGCGCTTATGGCACTGATGTTTTCCGGGCCTTTTATGAAAATAAACGGGCATCCTCTTTTGTTGTTAAATATTCTGGAGCGCAAGTTTATTATTTTTGGGATACCATTCTGGCCTCAGGACTTACCCTTGTTTGCCCTTTTAATGCTCACCTTTGTAGTGTTTATCATTGTATTTACGGTGGTTTTTGGCCGCGTATGGTGCGGGTGGGCCTGTCCGCAAACCATTTTTATGGAGATGCTTTTCCGTAAGATTGAATATTTTTTTGAAGGGGATGCAAAGGAGCAAAAAAGAATTACCGACCTTTCGTGGAGCAGCAGTGAAAAACTCAGAAAACGCGGAACTAAAAACACCATCTTTTTTCTCCTTTCTTTTTTTATTGCCAATACTTTCCTTTCTTACCTTATCGGAGTGGATGAAATGAAAAAGCTGGTTACACATGGCCCGGCTGCTCATATAGGACAGTTCATTGCCCTCACTATTTTCTCTATTGTATTCTATATTGTTTTTTCAAAGATGCGAGAGATTGTGTGCATTGTGGTGTGCCCTTACGGAAGGTTGCAGGGACTTATGCTTGACAAAAACTCAATTGTAGTAGCGTATGACTTTATACGCGGGGAGCCAAGGGGACAACATAAAAAGGATGTTTCGGAAAAACTGGGCGATTGTGTGGATTGTCATCGGTGTGTGCACGTTTGTCCAACGGGAATTGATATACGCAACGGGACACAGCTGGAATGCGTGAATTGCACCGCGTGTATTGACGAGTGCAATGATGTGATGGAACGCATGCATAAACCCAAAGGGTTGATTCGTTATGCATCACAGGAAGAAATTGCAAAGGGTTCTGTTAAGCGGGTTACATTCAGAAGTGCTGCTTATATGGGGGTTCTCACGGTACTGGTGGTAGTTTTAAGTTACCTGCTGTTAACCCGAAAAGATGTAGAAGCTGTTGTTTTGCGTACACCCGGTATGTTGTTTCAGAATCAAACCGACCACGAGGTAAGTAATATGTATAATTTTGAGGTGGTAAATAAAACCTTTTCCGAACAGCAGGTGGAAATAAAAGTTGTTTCACCTGAACATGTTAAATTAAAAATGGTCGACAGGGAGAAAAGCCTATTGCAACTTCATGAGGATGATATTATCAAAGGATCTTTCTTTCTTATTATGGATAAAAAATACATTCAGGAAAATAATACACCTGCTACCCTTAAGATATACAGCAACGGAGTACTGATGGATGAAATTAAAACTAATTTTGTGGGACCGGTATTGCACTAACAGCTTGGGTCATTAATTTCGAACTTTTTATTTATTCGCTTTATGAAAATTCACTGGGGACATAAATTGGTATTTTTTGCAGTAAGTTTTATGCTGTTCATTCTTGGAATGGTGTGGTATATTTCACGGGAGTCGGTAGACCTGGTAGCCGAAAATTATTATGAAAAGGGCATTAATTACCAGCAGGAGATTGATAAGTTCAGCGCCAGGGAAGGAAACGATTTCTCTTTCAACTATGATTCGAATGCACAGCTGATCCTTGTACATTTTTTTACTCTAAAGTCCACTGCAGTGAAAATAAACTTCTACCGGGCTTCTGATTCAAAAAAAGATAGAAGTTTCGAATCGGCCATTGATGCTGCCGGGAATTTGAATCTTGACGCCTCCTTATTTGATACGGGATTGTGGAAACTCACCTGTGAGTGGACTGAACAGGGAAAAGAAGTAGCATTTACCAAAGAATTTTACGTGCAATAATGTTTGTTCAGATTGCTTTTTTAACCGGACTTTTAGGAAGTATGCATTGCGTAGGCATGTGCGGCCCTATTGCCATGGCCTTGCCTGTGGCCGGGCAAACAAACGGAGAGAAAATTTTCGGAAGAATTTTGTATAATGCAGGGCGCCTGTTTACATACAGCGTTCTCGGGTTTTTACTCGGAAGTTTTGGTTGGGGATTAAAGCTGGCCGGAATTCAGCAAGGGATAAGCATTGGCGCAGGGATACTCATTGTGTTAACAGGCATTTTCAGTACCGCCTGGCTGGAGAAAAAAGTGGGTAATCCTTTTATGTTATTTAAAGCAGGAAGTATTCAAAAATTATTTCAGGAAGGCAGCATCAGTTCACTTGGTTTAATAGGCATTCTAAATGGTCTTCTGCCCTGTGGTTTTGTTTACGTTGGGCTTATTGGTTCGGTGGCAACTCAAAGTGCGTGGCAAGGGGCATTGTATATGCTTTTTTTCGGGCTTGGTACTTTTCCGTTAATGTTTTCTGTGTCTATTCTGGGACAATTTGTATCTGTAAAAACACGTGGCATTTTTCGCAAACTCACTCCGGCATTCGCCATCCTTATCGGGTGCGTTTTTATGCTGCGCGGATTGAACCTGGGAATTCCTTATTTGAGTCCCAAACTCAGTTCCGACCACAAACATGTAAAGGATTGCTGCAGGAAATAAGGGGTGAAAAATTCAGAAAGAAAGATTATAACCTAAGCCTAAATTGACGGTACGGTAAGTAATGGAGCCGGGGGCACGCTGCAAATCGGTAAAATTGTGATTGTATCGCAACTCAATATTCAAAAAACCTAGACTTAATTCCTTATTAATTCCGAAACCAGTGGTAGCATTTACCCCAACCCGTGAGTAGAACTTCCATTCGTTCCCGGATACTGAATAACTGTAGGTCCCACTATACGTATACATGCCATCGGTTTCCTGATAGCCTGAGTTTACCGTTAGGGAAGTAAGATACCCAAGGGTAGGGCCAAATAATACATAGGGCGACCATGATCCGGTTCCCAATGTATAGCGTAGAGTAACGGGCAATTGCAGGTATTCCATTTTTAACAGATCCTCTTCCTTATAACTGTAAGGTGGGTCCTGCTCCGAAAACTTAATGGTGCTGCTTATTGAGGTATGTTGTATCTCGGTCGCCAAAGTAAATTTTTCTGATAGGGTGAAGGCAACTTCTCCGGCAAAAAAATAACCCATGCCGGGTGAATACTTAATTGCGGGGCCTCCATACGTTCCGTCAGCTACGAACGCTAATTTGGTTAAAGAGGGTCCTGTTTTAAGGCCGATGCTAATCTGTCCATTAGAATAGATGCTCCACTGAAATAGAGTGGCAATTAAAAGTAGTTTTCTCATCACAAGTTGATTTATCAATAACTCAAATTTAGTAAAATGTTAAAAAAAACTATTCATTTTCTTTTGATTTTACCTGCCCTTTCAAAATCTTGCGTTCAATGAATCACGATTTGTTGCATTGGATTGCGCTTACACAGGTACCCGGAGTGGGGTCGGTTAACGCCAAAATTTTAATCAGTTATTGCGGAAGTCCCGAAGAGGTTTTTAAAAAGAACAAAGCAAAGCTGATGCGCATTCCTGGCATTGGCGAAATTACCGCTGCGGCCATTGCCTCCTTTACCGATTTTGAACGGGCTGCGCAAGAGGTAGAATTTATTGAAAAACATGCTATAAAAGCTTTGCCCTACACGCACCATGAATATCCATACAGACTGAAAGAGGCTGAGGATGCTCCGGTAGTTATTTATTACTTCGGAAATGCCGACCTCAATGCCCCCAAAACACTCGCAATAGTTGGTACGCGCAAAGCTTCGGAATACGGCAAAGCATTTACCGAGCGTTTTATAGCCGACCTCGCTTCATCGGGTTGTTTGGTGGTAAGCGGAATGGCTTACGGAATTGATATTTGTGCACACAAAGCAGCAGTACAAAATCAATTGCCAACGGTAGGGGTATTAGCTCACGGACTTCATACCCTGTATCCTTCGGCTCATCACAACACGGCTAAAAAAATGAAAGAAAACGGAGGGCTGCTCACCGAGTTTTTATCGGGGCAGGATGCCGATAAGGAAAATTTCCCCAAGCGCAACCGCATTGTTGCCGCCATGTGCGATGCTACCCTGGTTATTGAAACTGCGCAGCGGGGAGGTGCAATGATTACGGCTGATTTGGCCAATGGATACAACCGCGATGTATTTGCTGTTCCGGGCAGAATCACCGATGAACTTTCCTCAGGATGTAATTTACTCATCAAAAAAAATAAGGCTGCATTAATTGAGAGTGCCGCAGATTTTCTTTTTCAAATGGGATGGGAGCAGGAATTAAGCAAAGAAAAAATCAACCACAAAAAAGCATTGCCTCTTAACCTCACTATCGAGGAGCAATCCATTGTCAATCTGTTTTCAGGTACCGGAAAACTGGGGATTGATGATATTTGTTTAAAATTAAGAGCCGAGCACGGAAATATGGCCCTCACATTATTAGATATGGAATTTAAGGGAATCATCCGTTCTTTGCCGGGCAAATATTATCAACTAAGCAACGCATGAAACAATTAATCACTCACTCGCGGGTACTTGTTACCCTGTGCATGGTCGTTTTTCTCACTGCTTTTACACTTCCTGCAAAAAAGAAAAAGAGCGAAGAAAAAAAGCCCCGCAAAATTATTCTGATGATTGGCGATGGTATGGGGCTGGCTCAGATATGTGCCGGAACGGTAGCTAACGGGGGCTATATGCATTTTCAGCGGTTTAAAGTAATAGGATTAAGCCGCACCAGTTCGGCCGATGATTATATAACCGACAGTGCCGCGGGGGCCACGGCCATTTCAACCGGCAAAAAAACCTATAACAAAGCCATTGGAGTAGGGGTAGATTCATTGCCCTTAAAAACCATTCTGGAGTATGCCGAGGAAAATAAATACGCCACCGGAATGGTTGTTACCTGCCCCATTACCCACGCTACTCCGGCATCGTTTATTGCGCATCAGGCTTCGCGCAGCATGGACGAGCAAATTGCCCTCGATTTTCTGAAAACCGATATTGATGTGTTTATAGGCGGAGGAAAGATATTTTTTGATAAAAGAACTGACGGACGCAATCTACTGAATGAACTTGCAGCAAAAGGATATCAGGTAAAAACCGATACAGCTTCCGTGGCTTCCGTGAAAACCGGAAAACTGGCTGGGTTTATAGCTAATGAAGACCCCAAAGCTATTTATCAGGGGCGTGATACTGGGTATTTACGCAATTCCACATTGCAGGCTATTCAGCTTATGAACAGTAATCCAAACGGATTTTTTCTGATGGTAGAGGGCTCACAAATTGACTGGGGAGGTCATGAGAATAATATTGATTACATCACATCCGAAATGCTTGATTTTAACCGCACCCTTGGCGCTGTACTTGATTATGCGGCCAAAGATGGCAATACCCTTGTAATTGTAACAGCCGATCATGAAACAGGAGGTTTATCCCTTAATCAGGGCACATCGTATCGGCAAAAAAAGGTGTCGGCCCAGTTTTCGTCAAAGGCCCACACGGGTATTATGGTTCCGGTTTTTGCTTTCGGGCCGGGTGCCGAGCAGTTTGCAGGTATCTACGAAAACACCGAATTGTTTTCTAAAATGATGAATTTCTATGGTTTCCGTTGATTGTGCAACGGAGATTTTTACCCAAACTAAAAATTTATATATTTGCAGCCCTCAAATGGCGGGGTAGCTCAGATGGTTAGAGCGCAGGATTCATAACCCTGAGGTCGGCAGTTCGATCCTGCTTCCCGCTACAATTAAAGGCCGCATGTTAGCGGCCTTTTTGTTTTTTTAGTATATTGCTGTTTGAGATAAGCATGAAAAGACCGTTGCTATTTCTTTTGTTTCATTTAGCTGTACAGGGATTTGCTCAGGATTACAAGCGCACGTTTAATTGGTACTTCTTTTTGTGTCTTTGCATTTTTTTGGTCTACTTTTGTGTAAACCTATTTCAGGACAAGACAGGGGGGGTACAAGCGAGCCAAAGCGAGTTAACTTTTTAATCTATTTCCGCTCCCGTATCAATGTAATACTTCCCTGCTTTTTTATCCTTTCGCCATTGTTGCGAATAATATCGAGAATTACGTAGTACACCCCTGACGGGCATTCAAAGTTTTTTCCGTTGGTGCCGCCCCAATGTTCGTTTACATCTTTGGTATGAAACATAAGTTGCCCCCACCGGTTGTAAATCCACACTTCAATGCTGTCGCAATCGGGGTGAAGTCCGCTCACATACCATTCATCATTCATCAAATCCTGGTTTGGTGTGAACACATTTGGGATAGTCACCTTTTTTATAGAGTCTGATGTAAGCGCAAGAGTTTTGGTCACCGAGTCGGCACAGGCACTTCCTTTATTCACTAATAATTTAACCTGATACGTTCCGGCTGAGGCATAATCATGCTTGGGAGTAAAAGCGGTATCAGTAGTGCCGTCACCCAAATCCCAATCGGTGGTCAGTACGTTTTGCGAAGTATTAATAAAAGTTACTTTGTTTTCGCAGGCATCATACAAATAATTAAATTCGGCTTTGGCTCCGGGCAGTACCGTAATTATTTTCTCCATACTGTCGGCAATAGTACAGCTGGCCGAGTCAATCAGAATTAATTTAGCTAAGTAAATTCCGGGATTTTGGTAGGTGTGCGTAGGATTCCTTAATGTGTCTTTAGTTCCATCACCAAAATCCCATACCTGTGTAATGCCCCCAAAACTTTTGTTTTGAAAACTTACAGCATGAGGGGAGCAGCCTACAAGGGGTTTGGGTGTAAAATTGGCTTCAATAAAATTACTTATTTGTAAATCTATTTTGAATGAGGCATTACTACAACGCGGACTTACATTGGTTTTAAAAACGGCATTGGATGAAGTAGGAAAATCGCTTATGGGTGTTGCCCCTGGCGGACAACTGGAACATACCGATTGGTAAATAATTCCACGCTTATCAAAGCGGCTGGTGCCACCATCCACATGGTCGCCACTGTTGTTGCCACCAAAGTATGTTGCATATAAGAGCGAGTCGGCATCGGGGCTGAACACTACGATGTAAAAATCTTCATCATCGGTGGTTGACTGAATGGCGTTGGGGGTTATTTGCAGTAATCCGGTAGGGTGGCCGGTATTAATACTTCCGCCCCACCCCGATATGTAAATATTTTCGCAGTTGTCAACCAAAAAAGCCGATGGAGACAGGTCGGGGGATGATTGTCCGGAACCAAAAACCGTAGAAAACACCACCGTATTAATTTCTTTATTGGTTTTCATTAAAAATTGCCCGCTGTTTGGATTGTTATGTACAGTAGAAGGGAAAACAGGAAAACTTCCGGTTGTTTGTCCTGTAAAATAAATATGATTCTTGCGGTCAACATCAATAAAATATACCTGATCGTATCCGGTAGTGCCCACATAAGAAGAAGCAATGAGTGAATCACCGGTATTGGTCATTTCAATAATTACTCCGTCAGCTCGCCCTCCCTGATAAGTTGGTTGTGAAACTCCGGGAGTGGTTTTAAAATTATGGCTGCTGCTTCCACCGGCAATAAATAACTCTTCGTCTCTGTTCAAGCGCACGGAATAAAACGCATCGGTAGAGTCGCCTCCATAATACGTGCTCCACAACAACTGACTTAAATCTGTATTTAGTTTAAATACTACTCCATCCTGCCATCCGCCAAATGTTTTTTGAAGCGCTTTCGCGGTTGTAGGGAAATTACCCGATTGGGTGCATGTAGCAATATAGTATTCGTTTTGGCTGTCGTAAATAATATCGCCACGGTAATCATCGGCATAATTGTAAGCTAGTGAGGCGCGATTATTTTGCCCGTCAACCCCATTGCCACCCACAAAGGTTGAACCTAGGAGTTGGGTTCCATCGGTACTGAATTTGGAAACCACAATATCGGTTTGGAGATTAAACGTAGTATCGTATCCGGTTAAGGTTACAGGAAAATAGCGGGAGTTTGATGAACCCAATACAATCAGGTTGTCGTTATTATCACAGACTATGCTGTGTGGAAAATCGTTTCCGGTTGCGCCCACATAGGTGCCGAATAAAAGGGAGTCTCCGTTTTTTGAGTATTTGCTCAGACTCATATCGCACGGAAAAAATCCGGTACCTCCGCCAAAGGTCATTTGAAAAGCTCCGGGTGTGGTATGATAAGAACCGCCCAGGTATTCGCTAGTAATTCCACCGGCATATAAATGTCCTTGCGAATCGTAGGTGGCGGTATGCCCGAAATTATCGGCCGTAGAGCCCGAATAAGTAGAGAAAATAAGCAGGGGGTCAATTATCAAATCATAGTGCTTGTTGTAATCTCCGGTAATTTCAAACCCTAATTTATTTTCGTTGAGGGTAAAAACACAGGGAACCTGAACAAGCACATTATTTATTTGCTGATAGGCATAAGGACGTTGCTCGACAATAGTATTCACACTTGTTTTTAAATAACATTTGCCGTCATCAAGCCATAAGCTATCTGCACCGGTAATGGCCAGTTTTATTTTACGGGCATCTGCCCCGGGGTGCAGCAGGATATCATATTTTATCCCAAGGTTTACTTTATAAACTTTTACATCGGTATTTGGATACATTTCACGGTATACAAGGGTTTCATACGCCTTAGCACCGGTTGCCCAATGCCCGGGGTTGTTTCCTAAAAAATAATTGAAATATGAACCGGTAGCTTGTTCGGCATTAACAAGAGAGGATGCATTGGCTCCTTCAAACTCAATCCGGTAACAATGGCCCTTTACCGTAAAACTATTTTTTTCTTCATCATTCCTGTCGTAATTAAGTTGATGCCATTTTGAAAAATAAGTTTTAAGCGGGGCATCGTCATAAAAATTAAAGAACCACCCGTTTTTGGTGGCAAAAATAGCCCCGGCCGGAAGTCCTGAACGGAAAAGAATTTGCGGGTCCCATTGTCCTTTGTTCTCCACAAAGGGAATGGTTTTGATTTCGGGCGTGGCCTGAGTCAGCTTTTGGGAAAATCCCGAAAAGCTACTGATCGTCAAGCATGTAATAGTAAATAGGGCTGAATTCCGCATTGCTAATTGCAAGATATAGGAAATAGTTTGGTATTAAAAAGCAATGCGCCTTAAATAAGCAGAAAGAAAAAATTTTAGATAAACTTGCAACCTTCTACACATGGTAAACGTCACGCAGTATAAGCACATAAAATGATAGAGCAGCTGGATGAAAAGGAACTGGTTCATGGATGTATTCGGGGGGACAAGCGGTACCAGAAAATGCTTTATGATTTATACGGAAAGAAAATGTACGGAGTTTGCCTGAGATATTGTAACGATAAGGACATTGCCAAAGATGTGATGCAGGATGCATTTGTAAAAATCCTCACCAATATCGGGCAATTTAAGTTCACAGGTCCGCTTGAGGCCTGGATAAGGCGTATTATGGTGAACACTTCCATTCAGTTTTACCGCAGCAGCATCAGTTTAAAAGAAGTAGAACTTAGTGAAGCCCATGGGGAGGTTAGGTATGATGAAACTTTTTCAAAATTATCGAAAGACGAGATACTGAAACTGATTCAAAATCTGGCACCCGGTTACCGTACCGTATTTAATATGTACGTAATTGAAGGGTACTCGCATGCCGAAATTGCTGAAATGATGGGGATAAATGAAAATACCTCCAAATCGCAACTTTCACGGGCAAGAGTAATTTTGCAGGAAGAGATTAAAAAATTGTATTCAAAATAATACCTTGGAAAACAAGAATAACATAGAGTCATTTGACGAGTTCTTTAAGCAGAACATGAAGGGATTAGAGCCGGAGTTGCCTGCCGATATGTGGTCGTCAATTGATAATGGATACCAGGCCAGTCAGGCTACGGGTAGCTCGGTGGCGATATCCAAAACCATAGTTTCGGTTATTATTAATGCGGCTGCAGTTATTGTTCCGGCTGTAGTAATTGGTTATTATCTGGTTGCCACTAAAAAAGATAGTTCAACAGTAGCCAAAGGGGTTAAAAAGCAAACTCCGGTTTTGGCAACCGAACAAAATAATTTACCAAATACCCAACAGGATGTATTACCGTTTGCAGGTCAGCAGCCAAATGCTGAGGTTACAGAGCAAACCCAATCCGTTCCAGTTAGGGTACAAAAATCAATCGGTAAAGAGGCCATATCAGAAACTGTTTTTGGCGCTTCAAAAAATCAAAAAAGTGTAAAACCTTCTGTAAATGAGCAAGGGTCGGTTTCCCCTTTACCCTCCAAGCAGGGAACAGGTATAAAACAGACACCGGAATCGGGTAATAATTTTTCAAAAACTGCTGCAGTTGCTGCTGTAAATTTCGAAGCCGAACAACAGGAAATTTGTTACGGAGATATTATTCAGCTCACCAACACCACTACCGGAAATTTTGCCTCATTTCATTGGGATTTTGATGACGGACATACACTTGATCAGGTAGCCAAAGAAAATATTACGTATAGGTTTGATAGGCCAGGGGTTTATAATATTACGCTGATAGGTATTACACGCGAAGGGCAAAAACTAAACATAGCCCGCAAAATTAAAGTAGCCATCAGTCAGGCTTATTTTGTTATTGATAAATCAGCTTACCCCGAAATTAAATTCAGTAATCAGTCGAAAAATGCATCTACGTTTGTCTGGGATTTTGGCGATAATTCGTCACTGAGCACAGTAAAAAATCCAATGCACCGGTTCAGCGGTAACGATAAAGTAACAGTGATGCTCATAGCTCAGAACAGCACTTGTTCAGATACATTCAGGATGGATATTTCTCCGGGTATGGCAGATGCTAAAGAGCAAATTTTTATTCCTAATGTTATAACCCCCGATTGGGACGGAATAAACGATACGTGGCAGGTAAGGGCTTCCAATATTACTTCATATCACCTCACCATAATGGATAAAACCGGAAAAGTGATAAAAGAAAGTTCCGATTATAATGAAGGATGGAGGGGCATTTGTTCAGATGGGAAGCCTTGTCCTCCAGGTGATTATTATTTTGTATTAACCATGAGTACAGATGGAAAGCCCGACTTTACCAAAACAGGAACTATTAAATTGATTCAATAAAATTGTTAGAATTTGAAAATGACAAATAATAATACTATGTTAGCACAGTTAATTTACCTCAAAAATGCAGTAAGAAACCGTTCAGGAGGACAGGTTTTTACTGCCGAAAAAGAAGATAACCAGAAAAAAATGAAAAGAATGCGATTTAAGTTTCTTTCAGTGATGGCCTTGTTCTTAGGCCTTTCATTAGGTTTTAAGGCCTACGCCCAGCCAAAAGTTATTGCAGCTTTAGCGGGGAATAAGGGCTGTCTGTATCAAACAGTGCCTTTCACTATTTTAAATGCACCTGCAAATGGTACTGCTTACACCTGGAATTTTGGAGATGGGCAAACAGCACCATCTCAAAGTCCGGCAACACAGCACTTTTATGGCACTGCCGGAGCTTACGTGGTAGTGGTAACTATTACCACTCCTTCAGGGCCTGTGTTTTCTCAAAGCGATACTATTTACATCAATAATCTACCAAAGGCAGACTTTGTGAGTACCAATGGTAATAAATTTTGTAATCCGGCCCGGGTGTGCTTCAAAGACAATTCTCAACCGGCTACCCCACTGCCAGGGCAGCCTGTTGCACCTATTACTAAAGAGATTTTCCTCTTTGGGGATGGTGGTATTGACAACAACCTGCATGTACCTCCGGCAAGCAGAGATTTTTGCTATACTTATCCTTCTCCAGATTATAATGTGTATACTCAAACCATTCGGGTAATTGACCTAAATGGTTGTATGGACACCTTGAGACGTCTTAACTATATTTATGTAGTAGGAGATTTAGGGGTTAATTTCACCGTTAATGCTCCAATCGGGTGTGCTCAAAACCCTGTTAAGTTTTATACAAAAGCATTTTTTACCAATACAACTCGTCCAGAGGTAGTTTATCCGGATTCAGTGAAGAGTTTCCGTTGGGATTTTGGTGACGGGCAATTTGTGGATACTGATCCTGCACACTGGGATACCGTTACCCATTATTATTTTACCAATGGAAGCTTCTCTCCACGTTTAATCGTGGAGGATATTAATGGTTGTCGTGATACCATGATTTTAACCAATGGAGTTAAAAACACCTATTTTGCATTTGACGTAGACGCAATTGAAAATCCAATTTGTGCCAACCCAGGTAAAATTTGCTGGAAACAAACAAATGTACCGGGAGCTACTAAGTTGTGGACATTCTTTATTGCCCCTAATCCTCCTTTTGATACAGCTACCAAAACCTGGCAGTATAGTGCAGTAGGATGGAAACCACTTTCTCCCGATCCCAAAATCTTTACTGAAGACGGAACTTTTACTCCTTGCAGAACGATACCGTGCGGTATGGCTCGTGCCAGTTTGAAAATTCGCGCCCCTGGATGTTTTGATACCACATGGGTTTGGGATACAGTGGAAGTGCTGGGTCCAGATGCCCAAATTGAAACACCGGGAGGACCGGCTGTGGTGGACTCTGAACGGTACCAATGTAAAGTGGTAAACCCAGTTCACTTTACTAACCTTTCATGTCATTACAAAGCTTGGAATGTGGAACGTTTATGGGATTTTGGTGATCGTTATGCCCGCCAATGTACCACCGATACTAAAAATGGCATTAATGTTACCGGACATGATACATTGAGTTTGCTTGATCCTGTAACCTACCCTCCTGGTGCCAACAGGCCATGTAATTGTAATTTCTCTCGGGATTCATTACCAATCCATATTTATACAGATTGGGATACCCTTGCATTGAGGTCAGTGGCAGGTTCTACATTTATTCAACCCACTTCTCCTCCTTACAGTACCAAAAATTTCTCTTGCTACACTGTTAAACTGATGCTTTATGACTCGGTAAATCATTGCGGGGATACAGATCAGATGCAATTGCCTTTGGGTCCGCCTAAGGCAGGTCCTAACGGTTCGGAACTTGTGCCTGGAGGGCATACCCGTGTGGTTTGGAATAATGTGTCTTATTCTGATCCAACTACACTAAAAAAATCGGGTATTGAGTGTTTCGGTGCGGCACCTAACGGTATTATTTTCGATTTGAGTAAAACTGTTCCTTCTTGTACACGCGGGTGGGTTTGTATTAACTACGACTCTGCAGCGGGTATTCAACCAAATAAATGGGTTTGTCAACCTGCTCACTTTACGCAGTTGAATAATCAGGGCCCATGGGTTCCTCCACCTGCTCCAAGAGCCTGGCCAAACCGTATTGCGAAAAATTATTTCGATCCTCCGGGACTGGCCGATACCAACGGATTTGTTACTGTAGGATTATTGGTGGGTAATGGGTGGACGGATTACCTTGGCAATCCGCATTGGTGCTACGATACAGCTTATTACCATCAGTTCCTCCGGTTTACTCCATTTACTCCGGTTTGGGATATTGTGGATTCGGCCAATGGGTCTCCTAAGGTACACGACTGTATTCCGATGCGTTTAAGAGGCTCGATCCGTAAAAATTATCAGGATAGTTTATTAGCAATTATATGGAACTGGCAAGATGGTTATGTGGTTATAGATAGTATCTTAAGAGTTGGCTTTGTTAAACCAAGTAAAGATACTGTGAAGAATTATACACGTACCCGCTATTATATAAATCCTCAAGGTACAGTTGATAGTACGGAGAACTATTCTTTCGTTCAGGATACAATTGTCGGAGAAGATACCTTAGTCCATTATTATACTAAAGCAGGAAGGTACTTCCCTAGTGTTACAATGGTTAATACTGCAGGTTGCGTACAGTTCTCTTTCCGTGAAATTGTTGCAGGCTTCTATAATGAAGTTGCCATTGATGATACGGTTGTCTGCGTAGGCGATACGGTTAATTTCCGCGATAGTGCTTATTATTGGATTTATCCTGAGCCAATTTTCCCGCCAAAAGAAATCTATTATGTGGGACGCGATCCATTCCTTGGAGGTTATCGTACACAGGCACCAGCTCCACCATATCAGTTTGAATCGTTGAAATGGAGAATTCTAAAGCGAGACAGTACAACTCATCAATATACACTCATCGACCAGCGTAACGGAGGTAAATTCGGATATTCATTCAATAGTGTCGGGCTTTACTCAGTCGAGTTGATTGTGACAGATAGTTTGGGATGTAAGGATACAGCCCGGTCGTGGGTAACTGTAATAGGTATTAAACCGGGAATCCTCGTTCCAAAACCAGTGTTTGCATGTAATGATACAGTGAGATTATATGATCAATCCATTGTAATTGACCCGTATTATCAGGCATTTGGTATTCGTACTGATAGTATAATGCCTGTAAATCAAAACGGTTATTATTGGGAATTTGGAGATGGAAAAACTCCGAGTCCTTTGAAGAACCCGGTACACGATTACACCAGTAATGATAGTTTTATCGTCTACCATAAAGTAAAAGTGCATAATGGCTGTACGGCCGATACTACTGATCTTGTGATTATTGATGGTCCACGGTCTAAGTTTAAGATTGTAGGTGATTCTATCGGTTGTGTTCCGTTTGCAGTTACTTTCGATAATCAATCGAATGAAATTGTAAATAAATCCAAATCGTTTATCTGGTATTTCGGTGATCCAAATGATCCATTTAATACCTATTCTACAAACGGAGATACAAACATTACCAAAGTTTATACGAATCCGGGTACATTCTGTATTTACCTCCTTGCAAAAGATAAAGCGATTGGCGTACCTAATTTCTGTCCGGTAAGAGTTTATCCTGATACGAATTCTCCTGATGTTGATACCATTTGCGTGAAAGTGCTGCCTGTTGATACAGTTCATATTTCTGTAGATACGGCATTGGTATGTTTAGGAGATACTATTAATATTGATAACAGTAAATCGGGTTCTAAATTTACCACCTTCGAATGGTATTGGGGAGATGGCATCAATGAACAAACCGGTCCAATTTCAAGTAAAACGCATATTTATGCCGATACCGGAGTATTTACTGTTCGCGTAAGAGGGAACTATACCCCACCTCCCGGTGAACGAGAATGTAAACTGGATGACAGTTTGGTGGTAGCGATAAAGAATGTGAAAGCCATTTTCGAGGTCGATACCGTTTCCTCATCGGCTACTGCTCTCAAACTTCCTCTGATCCGGTTTATTAATAAATCAGAAAACGGGGTATTGTTCGATTGGTATTTTGGCCACCCTGATGTAAACAGTTTGGGAGGTTGCGACAATGCATTGCCTGATGACCAGAAGAAGTATAATAATATCGGCAAAACATTTACTGATGAAATCAGGCATTGCTATGGTAACGATACCGGTTGGTTTAAGGTATGTTTGATTGCCTACTCTCAGTATGGGTGCGTAGATAGTGTATGCCACATGGTTCATAATAATTTTGATACCCTGTTCCGCCACTACAATGTGTTCACCCCAGGTAATGGTGATGGTAAAAATGACGTGTTTAACTTCCCGATTAAAGGGCAGGAAATTTACGAGTTATCTATTTACAACCGCTGGGGCGAAGTAGTGTTTGAAAGCAAAGATGCTGATGTTGACTGGAACGGTAAATTGAAAAACTCAGGTGCCGAGTGCCCTGCAGGAACATATTACTGGGTACTCCATTACAAATTCCGCGGGCATGGGGATGATGTAATGAAAGGAACGGTGACCCTGATAAGGGAGTAACCCCATAAAGTTAATAATTGAAACGCTGCCCCTAAAAAGGCAGCGTTTCTTTTTTGTGAATTCTTCAAGTGCGTTTATGGCGATAAAAGGAAATTCTCCCATACATTAATTCATTTCCTTCGTAGGTTGTTGTACACTAAGTAAAGCCGTAAAACTGAAAGAGCATAATAAGAATAGCGAATCAATTATAAATACCCGGGTGTTGAAACGATGCAATGAATGACAAACCGATGAATTGGGTTTTGTTTCCCTACGTGAGGTTAACAATGATTAACCAAAGCAAATAACAAAGCGGCACTAATTAAATGGAAATCCTGTTTCTGTTTTCAATTCTGGTGCATGCATTAAAAAAGTTGAGACAACAGCACAGCCACTGAAACTATTTTTTAATCGGCTTTTTAGGCTGTTGCTTTTGCTGAGCCATTTCTTCCAACCTTTGCTGGAACTTGGACTTTTGTACAGGCTTCTTCTTATTTTCCTGTATTTGGGCGTGCAGGGCTTTTTCATCCACAAACTGACGAATACCCCACTGTTGGGCAAAGGTTATCATATTTGATACAAAATAATAATAACTTAAACCGGCAGCGTAGTTGTTAAATACACCTAGAAATACAACAGGCATCATGTAACCAATCCATTTCATTTGTCCGGTAACACCTGTCATCTGGTTATTCATATAGGTGTAAATAAGAGTTGAAATAGTCATAAGCAGGGTAAACAAACTTACGTGGTTGCCATAAAAAGGAATATTAAAGGAGAACTCAAAAATAGAGTCGTATGACGAAAGGTCGGTTGCCCATAAAAACTCCTGCTGGCGTAATTCAAAAGCCGCAGGGAAAAAACTGAACATGGCAATAAGCACCGGCATTTGCAGTAATACAGGAACACATCCGCCCATTGGACTCACACCCGCCTGACGGAAAAGTTTCATATTTTCCATTTGTACCTGTTGCGGGTCGTCACCCAGCTTTGCTTTAATCTCATCCATCTCGGGCTTTAACAGGCGCATTTTAATGGTAGAGAGAAAGGATTTGTAAACCAATGGAAACAGAACCAACTTAATTACAAGGGTCATAAGTAAAATAACGAGCCCGTAGTTGCTGATGAAGCCAATTAAAAAATTGAACAAATGGATGATCACATATTTATTCATCCAGCGGAAAATGAGCCATCCCATCGGAATAATTTTTTCCAGATCAATGTTCAGGGTTTCTAATGTTTTATATTGGTTAGGGCCAAAGAAAAACTGAAAATTGAGGTTGTGCTGCGCCTCATTGGCATAAGGAAATGCCAGACGGGCCTCATATTTTTTGAGGTAGTTGCTATCGGTTAAAACAGATGATTTCAGATTTGCCTGAATTTCGGGTTTGGCAGCAATAAGAGTGGCATTAAAATACTGGTCTTTAAAACTCACCCATCTAATTGATTTTTCCGGCACAAGTTCTTCGTCTTTGCTTTCGCTTAGATTTTTTACTTCTTCTCCCGTATGGTAATAAATGGCCGCATTTCTCCCTTCCACTTCCGTGTTTTTTTCCTGATTCGGGGTCAGAATATTCCATTCAAGTGGTAGGGTTTTGTTTCCGGTCGCCAGCACCTTATTCATGCCGTTTAATTTTAAACTGTAATCAACCAGAAACCCTTCGGGCTTTAAAGCGTAAACTTGTTCAATGGTTTGGCCATCAGCCAGCGTAATGAGAAAACTTAAAGAAGCATCGGCATTGGTTGCGGTAACCGAGGCGGCACTTGGCGTAAAATAGAGTTCCTCGGTATTTATCTGCTTGCCATCAAGGGTAGTAAGGTTGTAGTTAAACTTATTATTATTTTCATCAAACAGTATAAGTGGCGATTTTTTGTCGAACTTTTTGTAATTCTTTAATTCAACCGATAAAATTTTTCCTCCTTTTGAGGCCAGCTTTATACGAAGTTCTTTATTCTCGAGGGTGCATATGCTGTTTTGACCGTTTATGCTTGATGCAAAAGATCCAAACTTACTTTTAGCTAACAGGGTATCTGAAGTGAGTAGTTTTTTTTCTATTTGCTGAACTGTTTTTTGAACTTTTGAAAGACTGTCGTCCATATGTTCGGCCATAGCAACTGAGTCTTGCTGCCTTTTCATTTGCGCCAGTTCCTCAGGACTGGGCTGACTGAAATAGCCCCATCCCACAACAATTAAAAAAATGAGCGATAGCCCGATAATAGAATTACGATCCATGGATATACGGTTCTTAAAACGAAGCGCAAAGGTAATAGTTTGCCCCTTAATTGCGAGCGGAGAAAAATAGGCTGAAAACGGGTCTACAATCAGGACTTACTATACTCGATAGCAGCCTTTATAAACTTAATAAAGAGTGGGTGAGGAGTTTCAACGGTACTTTTATACTCGGGGTGAAACTGAACAGCTACAAAGTAAGGGTGATCTTTTAATTCTACAATTTCTACCAGTTTGGTATCCGGATTCATGCCTGACGCAATCATTCCTTTAGCCTCGTAGTCTTTCAAAAATTTGTTGTTGAATTCATAGCGGTGGCGATGACGTTCCTGCACTTTTTGTTTATCGTAGGCTCTGAATGCTTTTGTGTCTTTTTTTAGTTCGCATACGTAAGAACCAAGACGCATAGTACCGCCTTTTGCAGTAATTTTTTTCTGCTCAGGCATCATATCAATCACTGCATTTTTTGTTTTCGAGTTCATTTCGGTGCTATGTGCATCTTTTAATCCAAGCACGTTGCGGCCAAATTCAATTACGGCACATTGCATACCCAGGCAAATTCCAAAGAAAGGGATGTTGTTTTCGCGTGCGTATTTAATTGCTGTTATCTTCCCTTCAATGCCCCGGTCACCAAAACCCGGAGCTACTAGGATTCCATCTAAATGGTGAAGTTTATGATCAACATTACTATCTGTTATCAGCTCGGAGTGTATGTATTCCAAATCAACTTTACACTCACGGTTGGCGCCAGCATGTACAAATGCTTCGGTAATGGATTTGTATGCATCGGGCAGTTCAACATATTTTCCTACAAGCCCTATTTTAACCTGATGTTTTGGATTTTTATGACGGGTTAAAAATCCCAGCCAATTGTCAAGGTTAGGTTCTTTGGCCGAAGAAAGTTTAAGTTTATTCAGTACAATTTTATCTAACTTTTCCTTGAGCATGGCCATAGGCACATCGTAAATGGTAGGCATGTCAAGCGCTTCAATAACCGCGTTTGGTGATACGTTGCAAAACAGGGCAATTTTTTTCTTCAAATCTTTACCAATTGGATGCTCCGCCCGGCACACCAACACATCGGGCTGAATCCCTGCTTCGAGCAGCATTTTTACCGAGTGCTGTGTGGGTTTTGTTTTTAATTCTTTACTGGTACTTAAATAAGGCAGCAGCGTGAGGTGAATTACAATGCAATCTTCGGGTCTTACTTCCCAGTTTAACTGACGAACGGCCTCGATATAGGGAAGGGATTCAATATCGCCAACGGTTCCGCCAAGTTCGGTAATCACAATATCGTATTTGCCGCTTTCGCCCAGCAGTTTCATTCTGCGTTTAATTTCATCAGTAATATGTGGAATTACCTGAACTGTTTTGCCCAGATAGGCTCCTTCGCGTTCCTGGGTAATTACATGCTGATATATTCTGCCGGTGGTCACATTATTTGCCTGCGAAGTTGCTACATTCAAAAAACGTTCATAATGGCCAAGATCAAGGTCGGTTTCGGCTCCATCTTCAGTAACATAACACTCTCCGTGTTCGTAAGGATTCAGTGTTCCGGGGTCAACATTAATGTATGGGTCAAATTTTTGGATGGTTACCGAGTAACCGCGAGCCTGCAGCAGTTTGGCTAATGAAGCCGATACAATGCCTTTACCTAATGATGATGTTACCCCGCCAGTAACGAAAACGTATTTTGCCTGTTTCATAAATTTTACGCAATAAAATCAAGAGGAGAAGATTGCAAGGCTGAATAAAAGGAATTTAAGCCATGGCCGCACAAACTCTCAATCATGTTTCTGTACGGGATTCAAAAGTAACTAAAAGGCCTTGGGAGCCAAAAAAAATCAGAAGTGGCTTTTCAAATACTTTTCAACATGTTCTAAATCCGAAGGCGAATCAATAGCCAGGGTTTCATGGGTTGTTTCACTCATAAAAATGCGAAAGCCGTTTTCAACCCAGCGCAATTGTTCCAGCGATTCAGCTTTTTCAAGTTCACTCTGTGCCAGTTGGGTAAGTTGAAGCAGGGTAGTTAACCGAAAGCCGTAAATACCCAAATGTTTAAAATAAGGATGTTCCAGTTGCCAGTTGGAGGTTAACGCATTCCGCAAAAACGGAATAGGATGTCTGCTGAAATAAAGGGCAAATCCGTTTGTGTCTTTTACCACTTTCACCACATTCGGGTTAGTTAAAGTGGCTTTGTCTTCAATTTTTTTGCAAAGACTTGCAATTCCCACCAAGGGGTTTTCGAACGAATGGCATAAGGCATCAATTGCCTGAGGGTTTATAAATGGTTCGTCACCCTGAATATTCACAACCATATCAAAGGCTCCTTCAAAACGTTTGGCTACTTCGGCACAGCGGTCGGTTCCGCTTGGATGATTAGCCGAAGTCATTTCTACCAGTCCGCCAAAATGTTTCACGGCTTCAGCAATTCGTTCATCATCGGTGGCCACAATTACTTCGCTGATGAGTTTTGCTTTTTTTACCTGTCGGTAAACGCGTTCAATCATGGTTTTGCCACCAATATCAATAAGTGGTTTTCCCGGAAAGCGGGTAGATGCGTATCTGGCGGGAATAATGGCCAATACCGTTGATTTCATTGTTCAAAGATACAAATTGAAATGGGATGAGGGAATAATCTTAATATGTTTTTGTCATCCCCGAGGGAATTACGATAGTAAAATCGGCCAGATTTTTATTTTCATTATCGAGTTCTTTCAGGGTATCCTGCTCGGCCGATGAAATAGTTACCACCCTAATATCGGGACGATATTGTTTAAGATACCACATAATGCCCTGAAAATTGTTGGAATGATAAGCACCGTTGAAATGCAGCATGGTTTGTCCGGACTGAATATTTTTTAGAATAAAATGGGCCATGGTGGCGTCTTTTATAGCTTGCGATTTGGGCAAATTTTCACCGCCATGCCCCTGCGCAGCTTCAAAAATTTCTTTGTAACATTTTACTTCGGGATCGTATGGAAACGGAAGCGGGGCAATGTATTTTTTCCCATCTTCCCGAAGGCTGTCTAATGCTTTTGTCCCGGAGCTGTAAACCAAATTGGCATACCTGCGCGGTATATTGGTGGCAATAAAGGGGACTTTATTTTTTTTCGCAAAATCAATCAACGGCTTATAGTCAGTAGCATAATTAGTCCACAGTTTGGCTTCATCCTTAAAGGTTTTATCCGTCATTTTACCGGCCAGGTATTCGTCCATCACCAATTGGTCATCGCTTTCAAACATTTCTGCTCCCAGTTTTAAATTACCGACTTTTTCTGCAAATAAATCACGGGTAAGTTCTAATTGCAGCCAATGACAAATGGGATTGTTGTGCAGCTCCCCGAATAAAACAACATCTGCCTTACTTGCCTCTTTCAGCAACTTTTCATACTCAGTTTCTTTACCCGATGCGCTATAGAGTTTATAAGCCGGTTTATCAGCTGAAAAAGCGAATAAAGTTATAATGATAAGGAGTGAGAGTATTTTTTTCATTTTTTCACCGGTGTTTTAGTTTTAGGAACTACGGGTTTAGTTGTAGGAACAGCAGGTTTAGCAACAGGAGCAGCCACATGAAGCAACTTGATTGAACTCATTATTTTATTTGCTTCAGGATAAAATTTATCATAAGAAATAAGATCACTTGAATAGGTCATTACAAATGCTCTTTTTTCAAAGAATGTAATTACAGCTCTGAATTTTAAATTATAAAAATCAACCTTACCGGAATAAATTATCTCATAGGCCTTATAACTCCCCATCATTATTTCACCGGCCCTAATTAAGTGGTATTCCTTTACATATAACAAAAGTTTTTTTTTGGTAGCTTCTACGTATTCTTGTTCACTTATCTGTTTACCATTTAAATCTTCTATTACAACATTCAGGTTTTCTCTAAACCTATCGTTTGCCCCCTCTTTTGGAGAAAATGCCTGAAAATATATGCCGGCAATCTGTTGAGTGCCCAATTCCCAACTGCTGGGATAAGAAATAGAAAAGTATCCACCTCTTGCCAGATACGATTTCATTACTGTCGGCTGAGCCACTAATAACAGGGAAGAAAAAAGTAAAAACGAACCGAAGATTTTTTTGCGCATGTATTGGATTAACTAAAAACAGCCATGTGTTGTTGCATGGCTGTTTGATTTGAATCTGAAATTAATATTCCCGGTTAATATCCCATTGTTCCATATAATCTCCCACTCTGCGCAGGAAACTTCCTCCCAGTGAGCCATCCACTACGCGGTGGTCATAGCTTAGTGAAAGAAACATCATATGCCTTATGGCAATTACATCACCGTATTCGGTTTCAATTACTGCGGGTTTCTTTTTAATTGTTCCGGTGGCCATAATAGCTACCTGTGGCTGGTTGATAATCGGGGTTCCCATTACGTTGCCAAAGCCGCCTACGTTTGTGAGGGTAAATGTTCCTCCCGAAATTTCATCGGGAGCAAGTTTATTATTACGAGCACGATTTCCTAAATCATTTACCGATTTGGTTAAACCAACAAGGTTCATGGTATCGGCATTTTTAATTACCGGTACTATAAGGTTGCCTGATGGGAGGGCAGCAGCCATTCCAAGATTAATGTTTTTGCGTTTAATGATATTTTGTCCGTCAATACTCACGTTAATCATCGGGAAGTCTTTAATGGCTTTTACCACGCACTCTATAAACAGCGGAGTGAAAGTAATTTTTTCTCCTTCGCGTTTTTCAAAATTCTTTTTCACTTTTTCGCGCCATAGCACCATATTGGTTACATCGGCTTCTACAAATGAAGTAACATGCGGAGAAGTATGTTTACTCATCACCATGTGGTCGGCAATAAGTTTGCGCATGCGATCCATTTCTATGATTTCGTCACCGGCCATCAGGGCAATTTTGGAAGAAGTAGATGCAACAGCCGGGGCGGCACTCTTTACTTCAGGTTGCGGAGCCGGGATTTTCACTTCGGGGGTAGCTACCGGAGCGGCTACCACTGCCGGAGCAGATACCACTCCGCTTTTGCGCTGTTCAACGTAAGCCAGGATATCTCTTTTGGTTACACGCCCTTCGTTTCCGGTTCCGGGTATATTTTCCAATTCACTCATGCTCACATTTTCCTCCCGCGCAATATTCAATACCAGCGGGCTGTAAAATTTGGCTCCGTTGTTATTGCTCACTGTTTGTTGTGCGGTTTTTATTTCATTTGCAATTTGTGTGGCTGCAACTTCTACTTTTGGAGCCTCGGTTACAACCGGAGCAGCCGGAGTAGACACAGTAGTTGCAGCAGTCGTTTCAGAACTGATTACTGCAATGGTTGCACCCACTGCTACCACATCGCCTTCCTTAAACATAATTTTTGAAATAACACCACCCTGAGGAGTTGGCACTTCAGAGTCAACTTTGTCGGTGGCAATCTCTAAAACAGATTCGTCTGTTTTAACAGTTTCACCTTCTTTTTTAAGCCAGCGGATAATGGTAGCTTCCGCAATACTTTCGCCCATTTTGGGCATCACCAGTTCAAAATCTGCCATGTTTGGTTGTGTTAAATATTAATTGCCGGCCAATTTATTGCCCAGCGTGGCAAAATTAGTTTTTTATTATTCTTATCCCAACCTGAAAAATGATGCTGGGTTACAGATGTGCAGCTATCAGCAGGTCAATGTCTTTAGTAGATATTTTAAACTGGTCGCCAATAAATTTATTGGTCAAAATACCTTTGTACACATATACTCCGCTTCGTGGTCCGGGTTTATCCCAGATATAATTTTGAAAACCTCCTTCATCGGCAATCCCAAGTAAAATGGGAGTTAAAATATTGCTGAGGGCATAACTGGCTGTGCGTGCTACCCTTGACGGGATATTGGGAACACAGTAATGAATTACATCATGTTTTTTGAAAACCGGGTGGGTGTGATTGGTAAGTTCAGATGTTTCAAAACATCCGCCCTGATCAATGCTCACATCAATAATTACTGAACCGGGTTTCATTTTGCTCACCATATCTTCGGTAACAATATGTGGCGACCGTCCGTTTTCACTTCTCAGTGCACCAAGTGCAACATCAGCGGTGAGCAGTGATTTTTCGAGAATTCGGGGATGCAATAAAGAGGTATACACACGTGTGCCTAAATTGGTTTGCAAACGCCTGAGTCTATGGGTTGATTTATCAAACACTTTTACCGAAGCGCCCAAACCTAATGCGGCCATAGCTGCAAATTCTCCTACTGTTCCGGCTCCTATAATCACTACCTCCGATGGAGGAATGCCCGTCACCCCGCCCAGCATTTCTCCTTTTCCGCCATTGGCGCTGCTTAAAAATTCGGAGGCTATCAGGATGGAAGTGGTTCCGGCAATTTCGCTCATAGAGCGCACAATGGGGAGTGTTAACTCATCATCGCGCATGTATTCAAAGGCCACGGCAGTTACTTTTTTCTGCATCAGCCTTTTTACATAGGTATCGCGAATGGTGGTTTGCTGAATAGCCGAAAAAATTAACTGGTCCTGATGCATCAGGTTAATTTCCTGCTCGGTAGGAGGGTCAACTTTAACGATAATATCCGACCTGTACACTTCGGTTACACTATAGGCAATTTTTGCTCCTGCATCGCTGTAGTCTTTATCTGTAAAATGAGAGGCCAGGCCGGCCTTGGTTTCCATTACCACTTCGTGCCCGTTGTTTACCAATAATTTTACCGAGGAAGGGGTTAAGGCTACCCTGTTTTCTTCGTATGTAATCTCTTTGGGAACGCCTATATATAAACCTTTGTTTGGTTTTTTTACTTCAAGCATGGCCTCCTGAGGCTGCATGGAAGCTTTTTTAGCCAGTTCTTTAAACCCGGCTTTTGATGTATCTGCCATTATTTTTGTTGGTCGTTACAAGGCATAAAATTAAACAAAAAAAAAGAGCAGGTAAAATTTATGTCACAGATTTTATAACGAAATCGCGGGTATCGGGTGAATGTTTGGTTATATAAACTTCCAGCCGCGGGGTAGGCAGTAGACTTTCAATTACTTGTGGCCATTCAACCAAACAAATGCCCTCTCCGAAAAAGTATTCTTCGTATCCTATATCAAAGGCCTCCTCGATCGATTTCAGTCGGTAAAAGTCGAAATGGTAAATTGGTATTCCGTGGTCACCGGCATATTCATTTACCAGTGAAAAGGTAGGGCTGCTTACCTCATCTTTGCTGTTAAGTTCCTTTACAATGGCTTTTATAAGTGTAGTTTTGCCCGATCCCATTTCGCCAAAAAAGCATATAAAAGAAAGATGTTGAATATGGGTAGCTATAGCCATTGCCACGGTGTTAAGCTGTGTTCGGGTAATATTGAGATACTGTTCTGAAACTTTCATCAGTAGTGCAAATTAACGGAATTTCAAACGTTAATCGGTAATTGAAGGCTTTCTGTCGGCTTGTCGGTAAAGTGTTTGTGAGCGTGGTATTTTTATTGCATATTGCCGTATCAAATTTTTTTTGAATGAAACGAATATTTCTTTTTTCTGCCATTCTATGGATTAGTGTATGTACGCTTTCGGCTCAGGAAGTAAAACAATTCAGCCCCGAACCCGAACATCAGGCGGTAACCAAAACCATCACTGAAATCCTTGCAAACGATCATTACCATCCGGCAATTATGGATGACGGATTTTCGCAAAAAGTATTTGATTTATATCTCAAGGATCTTGACTATAACCGGTCGTATTTTTTGGCTACCGATATCAAAGATTTTGATCAACACAGAGGGCGTATTGATGATTACCTGCGTGCGGGGGATGTAAAGTTTGCCTTTGATATGTACAACACTTTTTTGGAGCGCATAAACGGACGCATTAAATTTACCTATAAAGTACTTAGTGGAGATTCGCTTGATTTTTCGTTGAACGATTCATTTCAGGTGAAAAGAGAAAATGCCAACTGGTGTTATAACCAACAGGAAATGGATGCACTTTGGGTTTCTAAAATTAAATATGAACTGGTGGGTTTAAAATCATCAGGGAAATCATGGAAAGATGCGACCGATGTAATACGCAAGCGGTATGAGAACCTTGAGAAAAATCTCACCAAAACCAAAAGCGAAGATATTTTCAGTTTTTTCATGAATGCCGTTACCGAAGTTGTTGATCCGCATACCAACTATTTTTCTCCCAGTCAGGGCGATGATTTTCGCATCAGCACGTCTCAGGCATTAGAAGGAATAGGAGCCACTCTGGGTGTTGAAAACGATTACACCACCATACGTGAGCTGGTAAAAGGCGGGCCTGCCGAACGCAGTAAAAAACTGAAAGTGGGCGACAGAATTGTTTCGGTAGGACAGGGAAAAGACGGTGAAATGGTAGATGTGGTTGGCTGGAGAATAGATGATGTGGTAAGTAAAATCAGGGGACCCAAAGGTACAGTGGTTAAGTTGGGTGTGCTAAGTGCAAATGTCCCAACCAATGCTACTCCTGTTATTATATTTATTGAACGCGATAAAATAAAATTAGAAGAACAAACTGCCAAAGGCGAGGTGCATGAAGTGATGCGCGACAAGAAAAAGTACAAAGTAGGGCTCATTACTTTACCATCGTTTTACCTTGATTATGCCGGATATCAGCGCGGAGAAAAAGACTATGCAAGTACTACGCGTGATATAAAAAGAATTCTGGAAGATTTTAAAAAGCAAAAAGTGCAGGGCGTAGTACTCGACCTTCGAAATAACGGTGGTGGTGCTTTGCAGGAAGCCATTAACCTTACGGGTTTATTTATTACTTCTGGGCCGGTGGTGCAGGTGCGCTATGGCAATGGCCGGGTTGAAGTGGATGACGATACCGACAATTCGGTAACATGGGACGGTCCTTTGGTAGTTTTAGTAAATCGGTTCAGTGCTTCGGCTTCTGAGATTTTTGCGGGAGCTATTCAGGATTATCACCGCGGAATTATTGTAGGAGAAAATACCTTTGGAAAAGGAACCGTGCAGCAGGTAGCCGATTTAAATGCTATTGTAAATTCACCAGGAAAAAGAGTTGGGCAAATTAAATTAACCATGGCCAAGTTTTACCGGGTAAGCGGAAACAGTACGCAATTAAAAGGAGTAACGCCCGATATTTCATTCCCGGGAATATATTCTGATAAAGAATATGGAGAAGAAGCCAGTGAGTTTGCATTAGCATGGGATCAGATTGCGCGTAGTGCATACAAGGCACTTCCTGCCAACGAGCAATTAATTCTTAAAGTAAAAAAACTGCATGAGGACCGTATGAAAGATAATGCCGAGTACAATTTTCTGCTCGAAGATGTTATCGGATTCAGGGCATACCGTCTTAAAGAATATGCTACCCTTAATTCGGCACTGTTAAAAAAGGAGCAGGACGATCAAAGTGCAAAAAACAAGGCACGAGAAGAAGCCAGAAAAAAATTGCTGGGGGACACTAAAAATGAAAATGAAAAGTACGATTTGATTCTGAAGGAAGGAGAACAGATTGTACTCGATTATCTTTTGCTTGCTACATCAACAGGTAACTAATACAAATTTACAGTTATGAAAATAAAACAACTTCTTTTTCCGGTTGCAGCCATTGCCTCCTGCGCATTTATGGTAAGTGCACTTAAAGGCCCCGATACATCATGGATGGATAGCAAAGTAAATCCGCGCGAAGATTTTTATTTATACGCCAACGGAAACTGGATAAAAAATAATCCGGTTCCTGCATCCGAAGGTCGATGGGCCAGTTTTAATATAGTAGCCGAGCGAAACAACCTGTTGCTTAAAAAAATTCTGGAAGATGCAGCGGCAAATCCCAGCGCACCTTATGGTTCACCCACCCAACGTTTGGGTGATTTGTACAAAGCAATAATGGATACCGTCAAATTGGAGCAGGATGGCATTTCACCGGTTAAATCGTTGATGGAAGAGGTTGATAAGATAACCAATCAGGAGGATATTATTAAACTCGTGGCTAAACACCACCGACTGGGTATCGACCCGCTTTTCGGTTTCGGAGTGAGTACCGATATGAAAAACAGTGAAGCTTATGCCGTTTATCTGAGTCAGGGTGGTTTGGGTATGCCCGACCGTGATTATTACATGAAAGACGACCCAAAATCAGAAGAGATTAAAGGAGAATATGTGCGCCACGTTACCCGTATGTTTGAATTATTCGGATACATGCGGCCCGAAGCCATTAATATGGCCAATAAAGTAATGGAGTTTGAAAAAGGACTTGCAGCAGTGAGCATGACCCGAACCGACAGAAGAAATATTGAAAAGCAATACAACAAAAAATCATTAGCCGAGTTGCAAAAACTCACTCCCATGTTTAACTGGGACACGTATTTTACTACCACGGGTTACAAACAAAAAAAGTTTGACAGTGTGATTGTGATGCAGCCTGAATTCGTTCAGTATGTCAGCACCCGTTTTACCGAGTCAACCTTAAGCAGCTGGAAAGCTTACCTCAAATGGAATGTGATGAATACGGCAGCAGGTTTTCTGAACAAGGAAATTGAGAAACAAAATTTCAGTTTTTATTCAACTGTGCTCAATGGGCAAAAAGAGCAAAAGCCACGTTGGAAAAGGGCCATTGGTTCCACTAACGGCATGATTGGCGAATTGCTGGGACAGGAATTTGTAAAAGTAGCCTTCACTCCTGAATCAAAAAGACGCCTGAACGAAATGATTGATAATTTAATGGCGGTGTACAAAAAACGGCTTGGTACAGTAGAGTGGATGAGTGCCGAAACACGTACACGCGCATTGGAAAAACTAAGCACCATTGCCCGAAAAATTGGTTATCCTGATAAGTTTGAAGAGTATGCAGGATTGGAAATAAAAAACGACTCGTACTTTGCCAATTTCCTGCGCTCGCAACAATGGGGCTATATGGATAACATGAATAAACTGGGGCAACCAATTGACCGGGCCAAATGGAATATGCTGCCGCAAACCGTAAATGCGTATTACAATCCGTCAATGAATGAAATTGTTTTTCCCGCAGCCATTATGCAGCCTCCGTTTTTTAATCCCGAGGCCGATGATGCTGTAAACTACGGAAGCATTGGTGCCGTGATCGGACACGAAATTTCTCATGGTTTTGATGATAACGGAAGCAAGTTTGATGCGAAAGGAAACCTTAGCAACTGGTGGACCGATGAAGACAAGGCCAAGTTTGAAGCAAAAACAAAAATTCTGGTAGAGCAATTCAACAAGTTTAAAGTAAACGATAGCCTGGCCGTAAATGGTAAATTAACGCTTGGCGAAAACATTGCCGACCTGGCAGGTATTTCGGTAGCTTACGAGGCCTATATGATGAGCCTGCAGGGGAAACCCAAAGAAGTGATTGATGGGTTTACTCCCGAGCAACGATTCTTTATCGGATTTGCTCAGGTATGGAAAAACAATGCACGCCCCGAATTTTTGCGGCAAATGATTATGACCGATCCGCACTCGCCCGGACGTTTCCGGGTGTTGGGGCCGTTGAGTAACCTGCCCGAGTTTTATACAGCCTTTGGTGTAAAGGAAGGAGATAAAATGTGGCGGGCCGAAACGGAAAGAGCGAAGATTTGGTAGCGGCAAATAAATAACCCACATCCTCACGTCATACTGAGCGACCGCAGGCTTGCGCGTAGCCGGAGCGAATGTGTCTATCTTTTCAAGGCACCGAGGAATTCATCTCCAAACAGACAGATGCTCACGGCACACTCACCTGCAAAGCCAACGCAGTGCCTCAGCATGACGAAAAGAAAAACAACCCCCTCACGTCATACTGAACGATTGCAGGCTTGCGCATAGCCGGAGCGAATGTATCTGTCCGTTCAAGGCAATGAGGAATCCATCTCCAAACAGACAGATGCTCACGGCAAACTCACCCGCAAAGCCAACGCAGTGCCTCAGCATGACGAAAAAGAAAAACAACCCCCTCACATCATACTGAGCAATCGCAGGCTTGCGCATAGCCGGGGCGAATGTATCTGTTTATGCGAAGTACGATGATTTTATGGAATACGCCTGCCAATGAACGTTTCAGTAAGATGTTCCTTGCTCTTGTACGCAGTATAAGTAATGGTGATAAACTGGTTACCAGAGTCAAGCTTACCTCGTATTTCTGTCGAGTAATAACAAGAGCCAGAAGGAGAATACTGTTTGTTAAACTCTGCAAATTGTTTGTAACCGATATTAATAATCGGAAGTATTACATCGCAGTTTCTTATGAGATTAAAAATAGCAGGGAAGGGGCCAATTTGTGATATGCCATGATTGGCAGTGATGGCAATTGTAAATGTGTCGGTTGGGTTATGGGTAAGTGCGCCTTTGAATTTACCAAATAATGGAGATGCTTTCTCATCTACAATTGTGATGGCTTTGGTAAAAGTGTCCACACCATCATCCCCGGGCAGGCATTCGGGCCGCGGTTTACGGGTGCCAATCAGCGTAACAGGAATGGTGCCGAACGGTTTGGTAAACTGGATAAGAAATGACTTGCCGTTGCGCGTGTTGGTATCGCTTCCCACCTTCCATTGATAACTCAGGTATTCATGAGTAGACCCAAACCAAGATAGATGTGAACTTGCAATTAGCGTATCGCATTTTACCAGCAGGCCGGTGTTTTCATCAAAATACTCCGAGCACTCAAAACTGGCCCCATTGTTCACCCCATAGCAGGGGTTATAATTTCCACAATCGGGGTTTGTTGGATCATCGCAATGCCTGCAGCTATTGAATAGCAAAATTAAACCAAATAGAAGGGTCAATATTTTTTTCAAAGCATTAAATTTTGTGTCCAATAAATAATCTTGTTGTTTTTTTATTGGATGGTCTTTCTACATAGGATCTTTTAATGGAGATGATATTTTGTTTCTTATTGTAAACCCCGTACAAGGAATTATTGCAATCGCAATCACCAAAAAAAGTATGTGCCCTCGGTACTGCAATAAGTCTGTAGAAATAAGGGGTATTGGGGTCACCTGGAAAAATATCGCAATCGGATTTTATGGAATCAATACCCATGGTCCAGTCTTTTTCAAAATCGGTTTGCCTGATATCAAGCCGGTAGATACTGTCCGGGTTCTCCACATCGTACCCCTCGTAGGTTCCGTAATATCCGAGTTGGTTGATGGGGACATTATATACCGTTTTGGTAAAGGTATCCACTCCGTCATCCAGGGGGTTGCAAAGCAAATTGGGTTTACGTTCTCCTATCATGGTTACCCTTATTAATCCCCAGCCATTTGGGTTGGAGAAATAAAGGTGCACTTGTTTTCCATACCGCCTGGTGGTATCGGCACCAATGGTCCAGGTGTATTTGTCGTAGGGCAAAGTAGCTCTGAATGTAGCATCCCTAAAAATAGTATCTGTTTCCAGTTCAATATCCGGGTCGTAAGTAAAGCTAGATACATCTGATATTTCATAAACCTTAAATCCTTCCGTAGGAACCAAATAGTCTTTACAGGGTTGCTCGGGTATATCGTGTTTGCACGAGTTATACAGCAGGACTACAATAAAAAGAAGGATAATATTTCGTTGCATACAAAAAACGGTAGGTATATCTCAAATTTACCATCAATTGCTGAGTAAATCAATTTGTTTTTGCTGAGCCTTTATAAAATTTGATATTTTCATTCGGGTATTTTAGGTAAAAACAAAGAAGTCACCCGAAGGTGACCTCTTTGGGAGCTAAACTAAACTTATTTTATAATGGTAAACTTCTTAATGGAAACCTCTCCGTTGCGTTCTAACCGACAGAAGTAAATACCCGGAGGGAGTTGCGAAGCGTCTAAGCTTTGAGTGTATTGCCCCTGTGCGTGAAAACCGTTCACAACTGATATCACTTCTTTGCCCATAGCATCCATTACGGTAATTCTGGCATTTGCATCATTAGCAATATTGTAAACAATTTTTGCCTGCAGGCTTGCGGGGTTCGGGTATATGATAAAGTCATTTGGTTGAATAATCGGGTTCGCTTTCCCATCAGGCATTGGTGGAGCCATTTCTCCCTCCGGAACAATGGGGTTGTATTTGCTCAGGTTATTGCAAATGGATGAAAAATCGGTGGTTTTAATACTTTCAGGGTTTAATGCAGCATTAGCAGTGGGGTATTGAAGTTGCATTACCACGGTGGGATCAACATTGTTTGTGGGCTCTACTGTAATTTGTTTGCTTGCATTAAAAATAGTGCCCGGTGCAATGGTAACATTGTTGCCAATCTTGATGGTGTTAATAGCCTGCACAGTACCGGGACCTACGCTGGTGTTCTCTAGTTCGAGGTCAACCGGGATGCGGTAAAAATTAAGATATTCCATACCAGAGGGTACCAGATTGTTCACTGAGGTAAAGTAAGTAGGGCCAGGATTAGGCGCGGAGCCAATAATTTGGGAAGGATCTTCCGGATTTACTATGTTTACTTCGGGGTAAAAAACAAACGTCCCAGGGTTAGTAACCATAACCGGATGTTGTTTGAATTTTACTTTAAAACTCGCCACAAATACCACTTTCTGGGCATTGGGGTTGTCGGTTCGTTTAAAAGTGATGTGTACCTTTAGTCGGATAATGGGGTCTGGAATGCGACCAAATCCATCATAACATAATTGAACAGGAGACCCTCCGTAATAGGCATCCCTATATAACATAAAAGATTGATCTTGGATAGCACCCACTGGCAACCAAGTGGTATTGAGTACTGCTTGGCCACTATTGGGATAATTATTGTCCCAGGTTTCAATGCCCATACCAATCCGATTTAAGCGTTCTTCATATGTTAAATTCGTATAATTTCCATACTCCTCAAAGGGCCGGGGAAATACATGGTAGGACATATACAGATTAGGTCTGATATGCATAATTGGGGAAAGTGCCGGAGCATTAAAATAGTCTTGTACAGGTAAAGCTAATGCGGATATATCTTCGGCATCGTAGGTAATGGTGAAGGTGGCATCAAATTTTTCAATTTCCAGATGGGCAGCCGGGTTCACCGCGTACTGAATGGGTTTGGTTACCTTAAAATGTCGTACAGCACCGGGAGATGAATAGCTGCCTGAGCAAGAAAGCCAATTGTTGCATTCATAATCTACAAATTCGAGTTCGGGAGTTTCAAGCAGGTTAAATATCCCAAGTACTTCATTGTACATGGGGTAGTACTCGATAGAGGTTCCTGGCTTTGGAATGGAACCGGGAACCACCAGATATTGATGGGTAGCATTAAAATCTGTTTCAATTATGCCGCTAATATCAACATCTGCATCAAAACTGGTTGGTGTACCATTGGCTGGACTTGTTGCTTTGCCCCCTCCAATAAAGAAATTAATGAGTCCAACAGCAGCATTTATTTCTGGATTTAGTCCAAAAAAACTACTAAAATTATTAATCGCTAATTGCATGCTATCCTTTTTTTTGGAAGGTTTCTCACCATTAAGCAATGTATTCAGGTTGGTTAAAAAATCTCCGTATGTTTTAAAAGTTTTTTGTCCTTGTGAAATAACTTCAATAGCAGTATTCCCTGCATTAACAATTTTAGAGTTCATTTCAATTTTGTATTGATTTGGAAACCCTCCGCTTTTTGCCTTATTGTTAACTACCAGGTTGTCAGTTGTGGCAATTCTACCAGTTAATGTAACTGTTGATTGTAATACCAATTCAAGGGTAATATTAAGTAGTTCATATTCGTTGAGGCAGGTGCAAGGATCGTATGCCATCGGAAAATCTGCCACCAACCATTGACCTGTGGTGCTGTTGATTTCATTAATATTAGCATACCCAAGACGTTTGGAAAAATCATCTAAAGGCACAGCTTCCTTTTCAACATAAGTGAGTAATGCAGATTGATAACGCCCTGGCTCATTTCTATGATAGGACAAACGTATCCTTCCAGTCTGATAATCTTCTTTTGTTATCGGACAATTGTAGTATATAAAAATGCGAAGTATACCTGTATAGCGGTTATATAAAATGAATCTGGGGTGATCCGTTTGTATGAGTGCACCTGTTAAAGAAAGTCCGAAATCGTATTTCACCAGTTCCCATCCGTCTTCAGGTTTGTTATCTGCAGGAATATTGTCAATATATCCAATTGTATTCGGGTTACCGGGTTGTATATATGGAGAGATTATTTGTTGGGTCAATGTTATCCCGTTTACCGTATGCATCCAGGTATAAGGATTCGTGCGCCAGTCAAATTTCCCATTATTTAAAAAAATCACTGTTCCGTTTGCGTCAGTCGGTTCTGTCCGAGTTTCAAAAGGGTTATCGGGGTTGGTTCTGATGCCCTGTTCCGGGCAAGTGGTGTTTTGAGCCTGTGCTGCTATTGAGCAGCAACATACCCATATTGTGAGATATAAATGTTTTGTCATGTGTTTAAAAAGATTTTTGATTTTATGGAATACGCCTGCCAATGAACGTTTCAGTAAGATGTTCCTTGCTCTTATACGCTGTATAAGTGATAGTAATTAACTGGTTACTTGAATCTAGCCTTCCCCTTATCTTAGTCGCATAATAACATGTGCCTGAAGGAGAATACTGTTCGTTAAAAGCACTTATTTGCTTGTAGCCAATACCAATCGGTAATATTACATCACAATTATGTATCAGGTTGAAAATAGCCGGGAAAGGACCTATTTGCGATATACCATGATTGGCAGTAATGGTAATTGTAAATGTGTCGGTTGGGTTATGGGTAAGTGCGCCTTTAAATTTCCCAAACAAAGGAGAGGCTTTTTCGTCAACTATGGTAATGGCTTTGGTAAAAGTGTCCACCCCATCATCTCCGGGCAGGCATTCGGGCCGGGGTTTACGGGTACCGATTAATGTAACGGGAATGGTACCAAAAGGCTTGGTAAACTGAATGAGGAACGATTTCCCATAGCGTATATTGGTATCGCTTCCTACCTTCCACTGATAACTCAGGTATTCACGATTAGAGCCAAACCAAGATAGAGTCGAACTTGCGATAAGGGTATCACATTTTACCAGCAGGTCGGTGTTTTCATCAAAATACTCCGAGCAATCAAAATCCGCTTTTCCATCCACCCCATAACAAGGGTTATAATTTCCGCAATCGGGGTTTGTTGGATCATCGCAATGCCTGCAGCTATTGGTGAATAAGAGTGTACACACCGTTGCAGTAATCAAACATAAAGGAGTAAGCCAGCTTTTCATCAAATCAAATTTATTGTTTATTATTGAGCAGATCAATTTGTTTTTGCTGAGCTTCCAACTTTTTGTTAAGCTCAATAATATAAAGGGTGAGTTCTTCTACCTTTTTAAGTAAAATAGCCTCTACATCGCCCACGCTCACCCCGTTTTGCTGCACTTCGGCATCGGTGGGCATATCGGGCAGGTGTTTATTGGTAATAATGTATTGCTCTAGTTGGTGCAAATTCATCAGTTTATAATCGCTGGCAAATACTTTATCCCACCACTGCGCATTCACAATAATTTTAGTGCAGCGTATATTACCTGCTACCTCCAGTTTTTCAGCCGGTGAGTGGATGCCGATACCTACATTTCCAAGTCCGTCAATGCGCAGCCCTTTGGCAATATTATTCTGGGTATTAAAGGGTGCAAGCACAAAACCCCCGAGATTGTTCTCATAACAAGTGTAGGGGTTGTTATTCTCGTCATAACAGGTGCTGCTTTGCTGTCCGTCACTCCAGAAAATACCGTTGTCGCCCGATTTACTCATATCTGAAAAAGCCTGGTTACCCAGGTAGTTTACAAAGAACATTTGCCTTGAACCCTGACCGCTTTGGGCAGTGGTGCCAAAAATGGCAATTTTGGTATTAGAAGTGGTTCCCGATTTTACATCGAGCAAAGCAAGTGGGCTCGCATTATTGATACCCACAAAACCCTTATCATCCAAAATAAATTTGGTGGCTGTTCCCCTTATCACTTCTAAAAAGGGTTGCGGGTTAATAGAGTTAAAAGTAGCCCGTGAAAGTAAAAGGCCGGTGGTGCCACCTGCATTGGTGGTGGCAATTTCAACCTGAGCTGCGGGAGTGCTGGTTCCAATGCCTAAATCCTGACTCAGGGTAAATAGCGGATTTGGGGTTGTACCGCTTAATTGTGCTGATGAGTTAAACGAATTGCCGAATAACAAAAGACTAAAGATTACAAAGGGTTTTAATGTTTTCATATTATTCTAGGTTTAATAATAAACCAAAATTCCCGTGAAAAATGGAGATAAGCAAGGAAAAAAGAATGCGAAAAACGCATAATTAAACTTATTTAGTTAAAATTGACCTAATTTTATTTTTATGAAAGCCGAAAGCACTGAACTGAATATTTTAATAGGTAAAAACATACGTACGATGCGGGAAACCCGGGGTTACTCGCAGGAGTATCTTGCTTTAAAGGCAGGAGTTGATCAATCAAATATTCACAGATTAGAGAGTGGTAGGGTAGAGATTAAACTCACTTTTCTCTTAAAAATTTGCTCCATACTCGATATTAGTATATACATTTTACTTTTAATGTCAGATCTAAAAGGGGTGTTCACCAATTCATCGGGAGAATTGCAGCAGGTGAGAAGCATATTGATTGAAATTCTTAATTCTGAAAACTTAGATGAACGAGTAAAAAAGGAGCTGGTGCAACGGCTACTTAATGAATAATAATTTAAACTAACAAAGTGGAAGTTTAACAGGGTTTAAATATAGTTAATTCCCCTTTATCATGTTCCCACTTAGTTTCATTAAATCCAGTTCGGCTATTTTTACTTCGTATAGCACCGAAATGTAGTTATTCTCGGCATTAAGTAAATTTTGCTGGGCATTTTTTACATCGAGCAGGGTGCTGCTGCCGGTGCGGTATTTTTCAAGTGCAATGGCTGTTGTTTGCCGGGCCACTTCAATGTTTTCCTGTTGCAGCAACAGCAGTTCTTTGTAGCGTTTATAACGTAAATACACGGTGCTCAACTCGCTGTTTAATTGCAACTGTTGTTTTTGGTATTGAAGTTCGGAGCCTTTCCATAACAATTGCGCTTCGCGGTATTGCCTGTTCAGATTAAAACCGTTAAACAAGGGTACGGTAGCATTTACACCATACACCGCTCCCTGATTTTGATTGAGCAGCATAAAACCGGCTGTGGTTTTTGAGCGGTTGTAATTATAGCCTGCATTCAAACTGAGTTTGGGAAGTTGCTGAGCCCGGATACTTTTTATATCCAGTGCAGCCATATTTTTATTGAGCTCCATCAGTTTTAAGGTGCTGTTTTTTGCTGCCAGATCTTTTTGCAGCATGCCGTAGTCGGGCATCAGCTCAGAGGTAATGGAATCGGTTACATTAAAAGTTACGGCTGCATCGCGGGCCATCAGTACATTCAACTGCATTTTGGCAGCATCCAACCCATATTCCTGTGTGAGCAAAGCCGAGCGGTCGTTGTTATAATCCACTTTATTCTGCAGGTAATCGAGTTTCGAACCTGTTCCGGCCTGGTAACGGTTTTCGGCCAATCGCAACCGTTCGGCCGATACGTTGAGGTTGCTTTGATTTACTTTTACCAGGTATTGAAGTTTCACCAATTGGTAATATTGTGTCATTACCTGATAAAGGGTGTTTTCTACCTGCAGGCGGTAATTCTGTTCGCCTGTTTCCTGCATTTGTTTTAACCGGGTGCGGTTAATAAACATACCCATTCCGTCAAACAAAGTCCAGTTGAGGGTAGCTCCTCCGTTTAATGTACTTGATGGAACCCCACTCCGGTTAATGGTTCTTCCATCGGCCAGATTCTGGTTTATATTCGTATTGCTTCCTCCTGTTCCGGCAGTGGCATTAAGGGTGGGCAGCATACCTGCATTTCCAGGAGTATTATTGGCTTTTGCGATATCGGTGCTGTTTCGAGCCAGTTGAATATCAAAATTATTCTGCAGGGTAAGTTTCACCGCTTCATCCAGTGTGAGCAGCGATTGGGAGTAGCTTTTAAAACTACACAAACCAAGAAAAAGAATCACTATCCGTTTCATGCGTGATGGTTTCCTTTCTGTTTTTTAGTACGTGATAAATAAGTGTACATGGCGGGTACCACATACAGGGTGAAGAAAGAAGAAAAGGCCAGACCTCCAATGATGGCAATGCCCATGGGCATGCGGCTGTTGGCAGCAGCACCCAAAGCCAGCGCAATAGGAAGGGCACCTAAAATGGTTGCGAGACTTGTCATGAGAATAGGTCGCAGGCGTAGTACGGACGCTTCAAGCACGGCATCCCGTTTGGAAAGTCCTTCAGTCTTTTTATGATTGGCAAATTCCACAATCAGAATTCCGTTTTTGGTTACCAGCCCTATGAGCATAATAATACCTATCTGTGAAAAAATGTTTAAGGTTTGATCAAAATACCAAAGAGCAAGCAGGGCGCCTGCCAGCGCTAGCGGAACGGTAATCATGATAATGAGCGGGTCGGTGAAACTTTCAAATTGCGCAGCCAGCACCAGATAAATTAATACCAACGCAAGTAAAAATGCAAAGGAGGTATTGGATGAACTTTCAGTAAAGTCGCGCGAAGGGCCTGCTAAGTCGGTGGTAAAAGAATCATCAAGAACTTTTGTGGCAATCTCCTGCATGGCTTTTACTCCGTCACCAATGGTTTTTCCAGGGGCAAGTCCGGCCGATACGGTAGCCGATTTGTAACGGTTGTAATGATACAGCTGTGGCGGACTTGTTTGTTCGCTTACTTTTACCACGTTGTCCAACTGAATAAGTTTTCCCTGTGTATTGCGTACGTAAAGCGATGTTAAGTCTAAAGGTTCGTCACGGTTTTCCCGATCCATTTGTCCTATTACCTGATATTGTTTTCCGTTCATATTAAAATAGGCATAGCGCACCCCACTGTAGGCCAACTGCAGGGTTTGCGCCACATCCATTACCGAAACACCAAGAGCTTTGGCCTTGTCGCGTTCAATGGTAATAAATAATTCGGGTTTATTAAATTTAAGGTTTACATCGTTTCCCTGAAAGGTGGGATGTTTGGCTACTTCTTCCATAAACTTTGGAAGGAATTCGCGCAGTTTTTCAAAGTTCTGATTTTGCAGAATAAACTGAACGGGCAATCCAATGCGCGGACCTCCGCCTGCACTGATGGTTTGATCCTGCACCACAAATGCTTTTCCATCGGTAAACTTACTGACCCCTTTCTGAAATTGTTCGGCAATGGCCATCTGGCTGCGGCCTCTGTTGGAGGGGTCGGTTAACACCACCCGCATAAAGCCTGTATTCACTGCGCCACTTCCGGTGAAACCAGGAGCCACTACGGTGAGGATAATTGTTTTTTCCTGAATCGAATCAAGTGCGTACTCGGTCATTTTACTCATGTAATTGTCCATGTACTCATACGATGAACCTTCGGGGGCCGATGCTGTTAATCGCAATACACTTCGGTCGTCTAACGGGGATAATTCAGACTTGATGGTGTTAAACAACAATATAATTAAACCAAATGAGGCCAGAATGATGAGTAGTGCCTGCCAGCGTTTTTTAAGAAACCGTTGCAGCGAGTGATGGTAAGCCATATTCAGTTTCACAAAAAACGGTTCGGTCATGTCGTAAAATCGCGTATGCTTGTGCTGCTTTCGGTTAAGCAACACATTGAGCATGGGAGTAAGTGAAAGCGAAACAAAAGCCGAAATTAAAACGGCCCCCGCCACCACTACTCCAAATTCACGAAACAACCGTCCTACAAATCCCTGTAAAAAAATGATTGGAAGGAACACAATGGCCAGTGTAATGGAGGTGGACACAACCGCAAAGAAAATTTCATTGCTGCCTTTAATGGCGGCTTCACGCACCGATAAACCACCTTCAATTTTTTTGAAAATATTTTCGGTTACCACAATGCCGTCATCCACCACCAAACCGGTGGCCAGCACAATGGCCAGCATAGTGAGTACATTTATAGAAAAACCGGCCAGATACATAATAAAAAAGGCTCCGATGAGTGAAACAGGAATATCAATAAGCGGTCGAATGGCAATAAGCCAGTCGCGGAAGAATAAATAAATTATGAGTACCACCAGCAAAAAGGCAATGAGTAATGTTTCCTGCACCTCGGTGATGGACGAACGGATAAATTGGGTGTTGTCGAGTGCTATGTTCAGTTCAATGTCATCCGGTTTTTCTTTTTCAATTTTTGCCATTCGTTTATGAAACTCATCGGCAATATCAATGTAGTTGGCTCCCGGTTGAGGTACCACGCCCAAACCAATCATGGGAGTTCCGTTTCCCTTCAGCATGGTTTCTTCATTTTCGGCACCCAACATGGCCATACCTATATCGCGCAGTTTTATGGTGCGTGTTCCGTCTGAGCGAATGATGAGGTTATTGAAATCTTCTTCGGTGGCAAATTTTCCCATAGTGCGCACAGTGAGTTCCGTGTTATTTCCTTCAATTTTGCCACCGGGTAATTCCACATTCTCGCGGTCAAGAGCTGCTTTAATATCCAATGGAGTGAGGCCGAAAGAAGCTAATTTGCCGGGGTTCATCCAAATGCGCATGGCATACCGTTTTTGTCCCCACACCTGAATGGTGCTTACTCCCGGAATGGTTTGCAATTTTTCGAGCAATACGTTTTCAGCATAATCATTTAATTGCAGTTGATTTCGGGTGCTGCTGCGGACCGTCATGGAAATAATGGCATCCGAGTTGGCATCGGCTTTTGATACTACAGGAGGCGCATCTATATCTTGCGGCAACTGACGAACCGCCTGTGATACTTTATCCCGCACATCATTGGCGGCTTCTTCTAAATTGGCATCCAGATTAAACTCAACGGTTATTTGTGAAGTGCCCAGATTACTCGCGGAAGAAATGGAACGGATTCCGGCAATTCCGTTAATGGATTTTTCGAGGGGTTCGGTTACCTGGGATTCGATCACCTCGGCACTGGCACCGGTGTAGGCCGTGCGCACATTAATCACGGGCGGGTCAATGGATGGGTATTCGCGAACTCCTAAAAAGGAATAACCGATAACGCCAAACAACACGATAAGGATGGACATAACCGTGGCAAGCACAGGGCGATTAATACTGGTAGTACTTAAACTCATGCGATTTTTAATTTGTGAAAGGGTGAGTTTATTAATTTGTGAATGATTATCATGTTAAGCAATTTTTGCGTTTTTACGGAGTTTGGAAAATACTAAAAGTAATTCCGTGTTTTCCTGCTGTAGTTTTTTAAGTTTTACACTTTTGTCTATCCCTGCTTCTTCCAAAACTTCTATCCAGAACAAACTCTCATCGCATTCCTCTACCACTATGCTTAATTTGGCAAAATATTCTTTTTTAGAACGTCCGCGGCAGGCAGCTCTGAAATTGGCACCAACCGATGAGGCAGATCGGAGCAATTGACGTAGTATAACTCTTGATTCATCAGTTTTTGGAGCCGTTGCACAAAATTTCACCACCTCTACTACAAATGCTTTACTTCTTTGTCTGAATGTTTCATTAAAATTCATAACAGTTTTAATTAATCGGTTATATAATAGTTCAAATAGCATCAATCACCTCACCACCTCACAAAATTCACCACCTCACTTCACCCCTACAAGTTTTACTTTGCTTCCTTTTTTCAGTTGCATCAATGCCGTAGTGGCAATGGTATCTCCGGCCGATAGTCCGCTTTTTATTTGAATAAGATTGGAAGTACGTATGCCGGTTTCTACTTTTTGTTCAACTACCGAATCTGTTTTTATTACATATACTTTTTGCCCTTTCAAAATTGGAACAATTGCTTCGGTAGGAACCAGCAGCGCATTTTTGATATCATCAAGAATTACTTCAACCGAGGCAAAAGAACCCGGAAAAAGTTTTCCGTCATTTATGCATCGTGCACGCAGGGTGATATTGCGTGTTTGCAAATCAATTTTCGGTTCAATGGCATATACCATGGCTTCATAAACTTTGTCAGTTCCGGGAGTGGTAAAACGAATGCGGGTGTTATTATGGATGCGGGAAATATATTGTTCGGGGATAGCAAATTCTATTTTTATACTGCTCACATTTTGTAACGAGGCAATTCTGGAGCTGGGCGTTACAAAGGCTCCTTCACTAATGTATTTTAGTCCTATATTTCCGTCAAAGGGGGCTACAATTTCGGTTTTGCGTATTTGTTCTTTAAGTTGTGCCATTTCGGCACCAGCCGCATTCAGGTCATTGCGGGCAAGGTCGTATTCGGCTTCGCTAATACCTTCTTTTTTCAAAAGTTCTTTTTGCCTGCGCTCCATGTCGGTGGCCAGTTTCATTCTCGATTCGGCTTTTTTGAGGGCAGCCTGCAATTCTGTATCATTTGTTTTTAGCAGTAACTGACCTTTGCGAACAGGTTTACCTTCTTCAAAATAAATGGCAGTTACTTTTCCACTGGCTTCGCACTGTAATTCTACTTCTTCATTCGCCAGCAAGGTACCGGTGGCGTGAAGCGTATTGGATAAAGTTTGGCTGCGTACCACTTCACCCTGTATTTGTATGGGCCCCGACTGACCGCCCGGACCTTTTCCTCCGGCCATTGACGGGTCTTTCTTTTTCATCAGTTTGGGAAGTGCCAATACGGTGATGACTCCCAACACCAATATCCATCTGAACCATTTATTTTTCATGTTGTTTCTTTTTTTCTGTTTTAATGTATTTAATAAAATACCTGTCAGCCGGAAGACCGCTTAAATTCTGAAACATGCGCTCAAGCATAGTGTAAAATATTTCTTTCTCCTCTTCCGTAAATCCTGTAAAAGCAGCTTCATTGTTTTGCCTGAAGGATTTAATAAGTTCCGGATACAATTTCTCGGCTCTCGGTGTGGCGACAATGATATATTCCCTGCGGTCATCAGGGTTCAGTACCCTTTTTACATATCCGTTTTCCGAAAGGTAGTCTATTATGCGTACCATGCTTGCCTTGTCAATGTTTAAACAATTGGAGATGCATTTTTGAGTAGCATTTTTGTGTTTTATAATCAGACTAAGCACAAAGAAGTAGCGGTCAATATCCAGTTGATGAAACTGCCGGCTTTGAATGCCTATATACAGTTTTGCCAGTGCATTCAGGTTAAACGACAAGGGGGTTTCATCGTATGTTTTACTTGGGGTTGTATTTTTTGTTGCCACTCAGCAAAGATAGTTGACTAAATAAATAGTTAGCAATATCAACTAAATTTAAACTACTGGTTTACAATCATGGGTATACTGTTCTTCCGTTCAACCCTTTTTATCTGCATTTCACACCCTTTGCGCCTCTTCCGGCTGCATCAATGATGGCGGTATTAAAAAGGCTGCTTAGTTTTGCATCCGTAAATTTTTAAGAAATGGAACCAAATAATATGCAGGATCAGTACCGGGAGCAATGGGAATCCTGGCAACAGCGCAGCCGCTATGGACGAGTGATGGGAGGTTTACTTCTCGTGATTATTGGAGGGGTACTGCTGGCACGGCAAATGGGGGTGGTTTTACCGGTGTGGTTGTTTACCTGGGAAATGTTGCTGATAGTGATAGGACTGTACACAGGTGCCAAACACGGTTTTCAAACACGAGGCTGGATGATTCCTGTGCTTATCGGGGTACTGTTTTTACTCGATGATTTTTATCCGGAGATTAACGTAGGTCCCATGTTGTGGCCGGTGGTGATTATTTCGGTGGGGGTGCTTATGATTTTAACTCCGCGCAGGCACAAGGGTAAATTCAGAAACTGGGAGAAATGGATGAAGCGCAAGGAGTATTGTTCTAACGCTGCAGAAACATCTACTTCAGATGATCATTTTGAATCAACCTCGATATTCGGGGGCGTGAAAAAACATATCATCTCCAAAAATTTTAAAGAAGGAGAAGTTACCTGTTTTATGGGGGGAGCCGAAATTAATTTCTCGCAGGCCGATTTTACCGGCAAGGCAACTTTGGAAGTAACTCAGGTTTTTGGCGGAACCAATATTGTGGTGCCTCCGCATTGGGAAATACAAACCGATATGACGGCTGTTTTTGGCGGTGTGGAAGATAAGCGACCGGTGTATAAAGAGCCGGTAACCGCAGAAAACAAAGTATTACTGATAAAAGGAACTTCGGTATTCGGAGGTATTGAAATAAATAGTTATTAATTTTTTACCATCAACACACCATAATCTATGAACTGGTATCTTACAAAACTGGTGTTTTATATTAGAGCGGGCAAAACTTCGCTGGCACAATTTGATGAACAAATGCGATTGGTGCAGGCACCTTCCGCGCAGCAGGCTTTTTTAAAAGCGCGGTTATTGGGTATGCGCCACGAAGAGCTAACCAACGGGGCCGTGAAATGGGAATTTGTGGATGTGGCCGGTTTGCAGCAGTTGGAACATTTTGTTGACGGAATGGAATTGTGTTCCCGTATTCACGAAACAGAAGAGCCGAATGCCTATATGCATTTTATAAAAGGTCAGGCAACGGAAATAGAAGCTAAAAGTATTTATCCCCAACCGGAGGCCAGTAGTCTTGCCAACTGAATTAACTAAAGGAAAAATAATATGGCCTTACCTTTTTTGGTGGGCCATTTGGTGTTTTATTACGGCATGGCTCATTTTGTATGCAGGTTTCCCGTTTAAAATTGCCATTACCGAAGCCGCTTTGGATACGGTTTCTCTGGCATTGGTAGGGGTAGCCATGTTTTATGCAATGAAATCATATAGGCCTCGTACACAAAACTACTTTTATCTGCGCATTTGGGTGCTGGTGTTGGCCATTGTGTTAACCATTGGCGAAACAGCTTCATTAGCCCGTTTGTTCGAGAAGGAAGAGATATACACCGGTTTTTTAAATCGCATGTGGCCGCTTCGGTTTTGTTATAATTTTCTGATGATTTCGTTTGTGTCTCTGCTCAACTGGCTGGTATATTATTTTAAAGAGCAGGAAGAGGTGAAAGGAAGGGCCACCGCGCAGGAACAATTGGTAAAAGATGCTGAGTTGAGTAAACTGCGTCAGCAATTGCAGCCCCATTTTTTATTCAACAGTTTAAATTCTATAAGTGCACTGGTGGGTAGCCGGCCCGAAGAAGCCCGACACATGATTCAGCAACTTTCCGATTTTTTAAGAGGTACACTGCGCAAGGAAGAGCAGCAATTGGTAACGCTTGATGAAGAATTAAATCACCTGCGACTGTATCTTGATATTGAAAAAGTACGTTTCGGTCACCGGCTGCACACCGAAGTGGTATGCGAGGAGGCAGGCAGACAAATTAAACTTCCGCACCTGATTCTGCAACCTGTGGTAGAGAACGCGATTAAATTTGGCTTGTACGATACCACCGAAACTGTTACCATAAAAGTAGAGGTAACTATTGAAAACGGCTACCTCATTATAAAAGTCACCAATCCGTTTGACCCGAAAACCGCTGCTCCAAAATCGGGTACCGGTTTCGGATTGAGCTCGGCCCAGCGCAGGCTCTATTTGCTCTTTGCACGCAATGACCTGATGCAGGCCACCGCAACCGATAATCTTTTCACAACAACCATAAAAATTCCCGTAATATGATACGTGTTATACTCATTGATGATGAACCTCTGGCCCGCACTCTGGTGCGCGAATACCTGCAAGCCTACCCTGATATGGAAGTGGTGCAGGAATGCAATGATGGATTTGAAGGGGTAAAAGCCATACAACAACATAAACCCGATTTAATTTTTCTGGATATACAAATGCCCAAAATTAACGGGTTTGAAATGCTTGAGTTAATTGATGAACCACCTTCGGTTATTTTTACCACTGCCTTTGATGAGTTTGCGTTAAAGGCTTTTGAAGCGCATGCGGTAGATTATTTACTAAAACCATTCAGTAAAGATAGGTTTGATAAAGCCATACAGAAATGGAAAGAACAATACCGCGAGAAAAAATCAACCACCGGTACCAAAGCTGTGATGGAGGAGGCCGCTGCTCAACCCGAGCAATCGCAACGCGTGGTGATTAAAACCGGAAGCAAAATCCGGATTATCCCGGTAAACGATATTCATTTTCTCGAGGCCGATGATGATTACGTACGCATTCACACTGCCGATGGCTCATTCCTCAAGAAAAAAACGATGACGTATTTTGAACATGTACTTGATGCAGCATTATTCGTACGTGTGCACCGTTCGTATATTCTGCAATTGGCGCAAATTACCCGAATCGAATCACCCGATAACGAACATCATTTTGCAGTGTTAAAATCGGGGGCAAAAGTGCCCTTGAGCCGCAGCGGTTATCCCAAACTCAAAGCCGTGCTGGGGGTGTAAACTATACTATATTTCGTAATCCACCACCCTGCGCTCGTTTCGGGCTTCACCAATAAATGGCATGATAGCTTTATGCAACGGATGTTGCTGGTAAAAATCTAAAGCTGCCCTGCTTTCAAATTCTGAGTAAAGCACAATATCCATCGATTCGGGGGAATGCAGAAAGTCAAATCCTACTTCAATTTTAATTAACCCGTGAATTTGTCCTTGCAGTGATTCTAATTTCTCTTTTATTGTTTTGGCATTTTCTTCTTTGCTCATTCCGTTGGCTTCATCTTTCAGCCTCCAGCATACAATATGTTTAACCATGATATTATTTTCTTGAAACGGTAGTAACCGGAATATTTTTTTCTAAATGTTCTATTTCCTGCTTAAATCCCCGTGCAGCAATGGCGGTGTTGGGGTCAATCGTAATTACTTTTACTCCTCCCTGTATCACATAAGGAATATTATCAAACTGGGCAGTGCTCACCATTAAAATAATCCGCTCCGAACCGAAAGGCTGGGCACAACTTAATTCGGTGGGAACGGTAAGTGGTTTTCCGGCCATCGACATGTCGATGTATTGATTATCCACCATTAAAATACGTTGCCCGTCTGCAGTAACATAAATCAAGCGTACATATGCCGGTTTGTTGGTTTGATAAAAAATCTGCATCACTTCACCATCTACGTACGACACATTTTCCATGCCCTTGTTGGTCCATAAATCAGCGGTGAGTTTAGCTGTTAAACTCACTACCGTTCCGTTTGTTTCCATTACTTTTTTAGGCAGGTAAAATTCGGCCGAGGCAATGGTAGCTTCGTTGCCCGAATTCACTAAAAAACCGAGTACTTTCACGTATTCACCTTCGGTGGTAAATTTCCCACGCACTTCGTATATATTGTCATTTTTGTCAAATATCCCACGCTTGCCGGGTTCAATCAGGGTAACCTGATAACCTCCTATGCGGGTTAGCGATGCGGTAAGTGTTTCGTTTATTTTTTTAGAAAATGGAGTCACTGCTCCGCTCAGTTCATCAGTAAAATAGTTGAGCCGGATGTTTTTTATTTTTAAGTGAAATTTTAACTGGTATGCAAACTGGTCGCATAGTTCTTTCATATCCTGTATCACCTGGTGATGCATGATTTGTTGCTTCTCTTCCTGAGAATTGAGTTCGAACGAAAAATTAGCGATCGGAATGCTGGGTAAATTCGTATTGTACCTGTCGGGTATCAAATGCCCGTTGCGAATATGTATGGCCGAATAATCATCGGCAATGCGATAAGCGCAGCTCACGTAATAATCGGGTTTTTGGCTGTTCAGGTACCTTGACCAGAAATCGCTTTCATCCACGCTATCCGGAACTACAAAAAAGGAACTCATCATTCGTTCGGCTTCGGCATTTGGCACCAGTACAGTGAAGGGCATTTTTTTACTCAGGGCTATTTGCTGCATGCGGTGCGTAACAGCCTTACCCACTTCGGCACCAAAAGGGGTGCGAATGGAATCGCTGTGGTCTTTCATATTCATAAAATTGAGCACAGCTATTTTCGAACCTTTTGGCACGCGCCCGTCTCTGGTTATGGTTTGAAAAATCTGTTCAGCTATCTTATCTGATAAACGCAAAAGCACATCGTCATTTTGTGCAAATGCAATAGAACTGGCGAAGGAAATTAAAATGATAAGTAAAATTTTCTTCATTTGGTTGGAGTTATGGGTTGGGAATTTCCGGGAATCACATATTTGGGAGGTGCTAATGAAAGCTGCCTTCCATAAAATATTTTTACATCAAGCTGCAGTTTTTTCAACTCGGGCAACTGATCGATGTACTGCATCAGTTTAGTGTAAAGTGCAGTAGGGCGTCCTTTGTAAGTAAAGTCAAGGCGAATATAATTGGGAGTAAGCATGTGTTGCATCTCTCCGCCAAAATCGGCATCCTGATGAAGCAATTCAATAAGCTGAATAATGTACCGTGGCGTTTTAACCCCGTAAAACCGGAGTTGAAACGGAGCTCCGTTTACCCACGAACCTAAACGCTGGGTGAAAGCCTGCATTAATTGAGGGTAACATTTTTCAATGGCCGATTGGATAGCTTTTTTTACTGCCTGTTCTTTGTCGGGTAATGTTTTCCATTCTCCTTCGGCAGCAGTTGAGGCCAACCCATCGGCTGTGCAATTATCATAGGCCGAAGCTTCAATAGTGGCTTTGGCACTGTACAACCCGGCCGATTTTTGCTCCACACGTACCTGCACATTTCGAATCAACATCAAAAACTCGGCATCCGAAATCATTCCTAATTTTTGAGTAAACGTGCTTTGCGAAGTATCTTTGCCAAGGGCAGCATAAACGTCTTTGCTGCTTTGGCTGAATTTATCGCTCTCAATATACCTCAGTTTGCTTTCCAATAATTTTTCATTGAGGCGGCTGTAGGCAAAACGGTAATTGCTTTTTTCCTCTTCCTTCACAAAACGCTCATCGTACAACACCATAAAACGGATATTTCCGGTGAACTGTGCTAACAGGGCAGCATCTTTTTTTAACGGGTCAAGACTTACTTTGGCAGTAACACTTACTTCATAATCGTTGCCGTTCTTTTTTTCTGAAGTTACCTGATACGACTGAATATATCCGCTGGTATTGGTTACAATGGCATCCTCAAGTGTCATGTAATTTTCAACCTTAGTGGTTGATTGTACATAGGTGCCACAGGCCTGCGAAATAGCCTGACGTAAGGCATCTGAAATGGCGGAGGGCCTGTCCATTCCATGCCCGGTGGCCTGCACTTCACTTAGTGTTTGCCCGGAGGAAACTAATGGAATGAAAAAAGCGAGCAGAAGTAAACGAAAAATCATGGTTATGCTAGATAAACAACATAAGAGTTGATCCTATTTTCAGTGCGGTTTTTCCAATGTCAAGCCATTGCTGAGTGGTCATTTTACCTTTGCCTGCATTCGGTTTTACTACCAGTTCGCAATCTTTTAAAGCCGCTTCAGCTACCTCACCAAACTTTCCTTTTTCCAACGCACTTAAAGCTGCATCGGAACTTTTAAGGAAAACCGGTTTTTTACCTGTAAGAAGTGCTTTTGGATTATTGAGGTTGTAAATCAAATTTCCCTGCAAATCTTTTACTACCGGAAGCAGGGAAGGTTTAAATCCATTGGAGTCGCACAATACCGTTGCGGCTTTTGTTTTAGCAGACGTTTCACTCACTTTTTTCCCGATTACTGAGGCCACCGATTCATCGCCTGATGTTACATCATAAATAGCAACTTGCATCACCACTTCAACCACCCCGTTTTTAATTACCGGTTTGCCTACCTGACGCGAGTTTTTCATCATCCCCTGTAGTTTGGTTACCACCACATCGCTTTCGGTTACATAATCGCGCACAGTGGTTACACTGGTTACGTTTACACCCATTACCAATTCAAGTAAATTGCGCTGCGCAACAGCAATAGCACCACGCGTAGCCATCATCTCGGCCTGCGCTCGGTTTTTAAAACGGATGGTGTCGAGAAATGACCACCCTTTAGCCGTAAGCAGTTGATTGGTCCAGTCAACGGAAGCGGTATCGTTTCCCTGAATAATTTTACTGTTTTCCGGAATACCCGGAGGCAGGTTTTGAGCGTGAACCTGAATGGTGCAGAAAACCATTAACAATAGAATAGCGGAGCGTAGTTGTGGTTTCATACGGAGTTTATTTGGGTTAAAATTAGGAAATTAGAGCGGGACCTAAAAATCAAACATTATGCCACCAGACTAATTACCTTTGTATCATGCAGTCACGCGAGTTTAAGGAGGTAATGATATTGGGACCAACAGCATCGGGCAAAACAAAACTGGCCGTTGCGCTGGCACAAAGTCTTGGCGGAGAAATTGTGAGCCTCGACTCAAGACAGGTGTATAAAGAAATGAATATCGGTACCGGAAAAGATTATGCTGAGTATATAACCAATGGAAAAACCATACCTGTGCATTTGATGGATGTGGCCGAACCCGGGTCAAATTTTCATCTGCATCATTACCTTGAGCATTTTGTACACGTATACCAACAATTAATTGCTGCACAAAAAATTCCTGTTTTATGCGGGGGAACTGCCTTATACGTGCAGGCCTTATTGCGCGGATTTGAATTTACTTCCGTACCTGTAAACGAGGAGCTGCGTCAACAGCTCCGGTCTTTATCAAAAGAAGAATTGTTGCTTAAGTTTAAAAAATTACCATTAACCGACTACACGAAGAAAGCAGATACCTCAACCGCCAAAAGAATTATCCGCGCTATAGAAATAGTCACCTTTCTTTTAAAAAATCCATTGGCCAAATTAAAGTTACCTGTTCTTAAGCCATTGGTGTTTGGCATTGATTTGCCGCGCGACATCAGGCGTGAACGCATAGCTCAGCGACTCGAGGCACGCCTGCATAACGGGTTGATAGAAGAGGTGCAGCAGCTATTGACGAAAGGAATTGCAGAAGATGAGCTTATCCGTTACGGACTCGAATATAAATTTGTGGTGGAGCACCTTCAAAAAAAATATTCTTTAGCGTATATGCAGGAACACCTCACTATCGCTATTCAGCAGTTTGCCAAACGGCAAATGACCTGGTTTCGCAAATTGGAACGCGAGGGTTTGCAGGTGCATTGGATTGATGGTACAGCCACTCCTGAAGAGCAGGCAGAAATTGCCATGAAGGTAGTATCTTTGCACACTCACCAAAAATATTAAGGATGACCTGCGGATATGTTTGCCCCCAATGCGAAGGAAGTGGTTTTACCGCAGAGGGCGAGGTATGCGATTGGTGTAAACCGGTTACTTCTGTTACCATGCCCGAGAAGCAGGAAACAATAACAGATGAAGTTTGGATAAACGAAGTGCATGAAGGAAAATGTTGCTCGGGTGACTGAATTATTGTATTTCGCTCTTTACAAACCGGTAGGGTTTTTAAGCCAGATGGTTACCGATCAGCCACGAAAAAAAACCTTAGTTCAGGTATGCAAAATTCCACACGGGGTACAGGCAATGGGCCGGTTGGACGAAGACAGCGAGGGCTTGTTGCTCCTTACCAACGATAAAGTATTTAATCACGAAACCATACAGGTAAAAACCATCGAGAAGGAATATTGGGTGCAGGTGGTGGGAGTGCCCGGAGCCGAACATGTACAGCAATGGTGCAGCGGGGTGCCCATTCAATTAAGAGGGGTCACTTATACCACTCGACCTTGTAAAGTTTATAGGCTGACTGAACCGGTTAATTTAATACCGCGGGTGCCGCATTTGTTAAAGCACCAGAAAAAAGAATCGGCCTGGCTTAGTGTTACACTTACCGAAGGAAAAAACAGGCAGGTACGTAAAATGATGGCTGCATTGGGTTTTCCGGTAGTGAGGCTGGTACGGGTGCGTATAGGTAACCTGCTGTTGGGCAATATGCAGCCGGGCGAGTTAAAGCAAATAGATAAACCTTGGTAAACTTCCCTTATCTTTGCCGCTGATTTTTTTGAATCAGGTCCCGTAGTAGAATGGATACTACGTAAGTCTCCGGAACTTAAGATACAGGTTCGATTCCTGTCGGGACCGCAGATAAGAGCAAAGCCCCTTGCAAAGCATGGGGCTTTTTTCATTTATCGAAGCTCTGAAAGCTTGCTTTCATTAGCGGAGGAAAATGAAAAAAACACCCCGCTCGGGCGGGGTTGGGCTTTACTATTTCAAAATGGGGCTTAAAGGAACAGCAAAGCTATTCCTGTCGGGACCGCAAAGCACCAAACTTGTCCAAGGTCGGCATCCCTGCCGACCTTTTTTGTGTTTCTCATTTTTCTTATTTATATTGAGAACTGAAAAAACAGAGGGTTGACGGGGATGTGACCCCAAAAGAAGCCTCTGAACTGTTTGAGCATATAATTAAAACATCTGTTATCGGGAACCCTAAACCGAAAGAGAAGCTAAAGGATGAACCAATTAAGAAAAGCGCAAAAAGGAAAGCTTAAAAATAGTTATTATGACTAAGAATGAATGGGAAAGTATTTATAGTACATTAGATAAGATTTATTCTGATTTCGAATTGGCTTATCCAGACACCAATGGAGGGAACAAGAAAACCCGGGAAGCCGCATCGCGAAAAGTACGCAATGCGATTGATTCTGCCGATTTCTATATTACAAAACATCCAGAGGTTTATAAGTTGGTAATAGGTAGTGCCAAAGGTGTAGAAATTGCCTTTATCTATAATGACGACTTTTTAAAGCCACAATATTTTGGTGGCTGTCTTTCAAATCTGTTGGCAGATATTAGAAAAAAAATAGATTCGTTTAATGAATAGTTTTTTCGCCATTCCTGCTGCAACTGCTATATGGTTACCCGGGGACGCCAACCACGGACTAAAAAAACACCAAAATCTAAAATATGGGCTCCCAATTTGAGCAAATAAAGAACAGGATTGAATCGTATGGTTGGCAATCACAAATATTGGGTTGTCTTCAAATTCTTGATCACCTTCAAAAAAATAAGATAGTAAGATTTCCTGTTTGGAATGTTATTATCCTGCTTAAATGGGTGCTGATTCATGGACAACGATCTAAGCAGTTACCTGAAGCTACGATTGAAGATGTTGAAGAAACTCTAAAGCTTGTGGATGATTTCACAGAAAATAATCAATTTATAAACTTTAAAGATAGTAGTAACATTCAGAGAGGTATGAGGGTGTTAGCTTATCAGCAATTTTGGCTCCAGGATGAAATTAGAAACTATCATTTGGAGCGTCAAATTGTTCTATACAAGTTATTAAGTCACAAATTTGATATTGAAGAAGAGTTTATGAAAGTAACCTCCCTCACTATTGAAGATTTTTTAAGCATCTGTTCGTCCATTGCCTTATACTTTAACTTAGATGAATTAAATGAGGAATATGAATATGATGGATTTTTATATGGTGATTATTTTGACTGGTTTAAAGGTCATTTCGGAGAAAATAAGCTAAAACTTTTTTTTAATCTATTAAAGCTTGTAGACATCGAAGGCATTGTATCACTTCAAAAGATGTCTAACGAAATATATCAATTGTATGAAACTAATTTCCTATCAACGAAACCATTCTTGATTGTAAACAGTAAATTCAAAGTTCCACATAAGGCAATCTTTTTTCAAACATGCAAGCATTTTATTTATGATTTTATGAAGGCAAAGTCTGAGAAGTTTTCTGCTGAGTTGGGGAAAAGAATGGAGAAATACTTAAAAAAAGGCTTAGAAGAGGCACGAGTTGAGTACATGACAGAAAATTCAATTAAATCAACTTTTAATATAACAGGTAAGGTTGTTGACTTTTTCCTACCTAATAATGTTCTGATAGAAAGTAAAGCAATAGAACTACACCCCAATGCAGCAGTATTAAGATATTCTGAAGTAATGTCCTCAACTCTTAAAAACTCCATTGTTAAGTCGTATTGTCAGCTATTAAGCACCGCACAATCGTTAAATAATAAAGCTCCATTTTATGGGTTGGTTGTAACTTATAAGGAGATGTATTTAGGGTTTGGGGAGGATGCATGGTCCGAGTTCCTAGCTGAAGAAGTTGGCATTTTCATTGGTGCGAACAATATAAATCTTGAGGTACTTCCACCAGAAAACCTCTGTTTCATAGATATTGACACTTGGGATTACCTTATACAAGCTATAATTATTCATGGATTTACAATTCAGGAGCTGATTGAGAAATCAAAACAAGTTAATCTGAAGGCATCAACGAAAAGAATGTTATTAGATCAGGTGCTAAAATCATATTATCCGATTAAAAATATAAATCTGAGTTACCTCAATGAAGCTAAAAAATATATTAATATTGGTGCAAATTCAAAATGAGTATGACTTTACAACAGAGTACAAAATAAATTCTTTTCGAATCATTGACTTTAGGGTAAAATAAGTTAAACTTTGTGGTTACTAAAAAAAATAATTTTATGGCAAAGAGTACACCTCCTCCGAATGGACCGAGTACTACAGGAAAGCCCTCAGGAGGCGATCGAGGAAATAATCCTCCAAGACCCAAGGGAAAGTAGTAATTGCGGAAATATATAAGGCTGGAAGTTTTTCGGCCTTATATTATTTACCCCATTAAGGCAGAGTCTGCAATACCCCGCCAACTTCTATCATGAAAACAAAATTTGCACTTATCGACAATGTCAGAACCGAAGCTATTAAAGGAGCAAAAGGAATCTGTCCATTTTGTGGTTCTGAGTTAATCGCGAAATGCGGGGACATTAAATTGCATCATTGGGCGCATAAAGGCATTCGTACTTGTGACCTTTGGTGGGAAAATGAAACTGAGTGGCATCGGACATGGAAGAGTAATTTTAACCCAGATTGGCAGGAAATAATTTTACATGATAAAATAACTGGTGAGAAGCATATAGCCGATGTTCGCACCGAACATGGACTTGTTATCGAATTTCAACATTCATTCTTAAATTCTCAGGAACGTATTAAACGGGAGAATTTTTATAAAAATATGGTCTGGGTAATTGACGGAACACGACTAAAGAGCGATTATCTTCGATTTCTGAAAGGGAAAACAAATTTCCGGCCTACAGTAGAAAAAGGCAGACATTTGGTAGATTCCCCTGATAAATGTTTTCCTTCTGCATGGATTGGCAGTCTGGTACATGTTGTTTTTGATTTTAAAGGTGTAGAATCAATTGACAATCCGGATGATTGTAGAAATTACCTTTATTACTTATTTCCAAAAAGAAATACAAGGGAATCCGAAGTTGCAATTCTTACAAGAGATTCTTTTATCAATAATATTATAGAGGGCAAATGGTTTAAACAGCCGAATAAGTACGAAAAACAAATCGAGAAACTATCAATAAGCAGTTCAATTTTGCATCAAAAACAATCTCCGTATGTACTTCACCGAGGGAGATTTGTCAAGCGAAAGCGTTTATAGAGAATATGTGAAACGGCAGCTAATATACCACGGCAAGATGGTGGGTTTGGAATTAAGTATAGTGGTTCAATTTGCCTGCGGATGTCAGGGATACCAACCATGGACTGAAAGAGTTTGCGATTTCCTCCAAAGGATCCAGAATTTCCCATTCAAGATATTCTTGGTAAAAATCATGCCTTTTCTTCATAATATCAGAAACCTTACCTAAATCAACTCACATTTTGTTGCTTCTTGAAACCTAATTTAAACAATCTTACTATTATCAATATCACCGGAGTTAAAGTAAAGTGTGCTATAAAGAACACCGCGAAGTGTAATTCATAACAGTAGGGAGTAAATCTACTAACTATATATACGATAGACGAGGCTATAATTAGTGCTATACCTCCAATAAGCAGCCCGAAAATATTATATCCTGTAAGAAGTTGAAGAAAAGAATTTGATCCTGAGCTGTAATTCAAAGCAATCATAAGAACACACCAAAGAGTATTAGAAAGTAAATACCAGTATAATGATAATCCAATAATTAACAATGCAATAAATACATTAAAGTCAGTTTTTAATAAAGACGTTGGAATAATAGAGGCCTGAGTTGCAAAAACAATAATTGCCATCACACTGAAACATATTAACTCTTTAAACCATTGCTCATAGACTTTTTCTACTACTTTAGTTAAATCGTTTAAGACTTTTGAAAAAGACTCAATATTTTCTGTCAAACTCATGATCACAAATATAATAAACTAAGAACCATTTTACACCTTATCCATTGGACATACATGTCTTGCCCCAAATTTAGACAAGCGTATAGCTGAATTCACAATGAGCTTCCTTAAGATAATACTTCTTATTTTTCCATTTAGAATATATGCCATTTTGAGGGAATCGTACAGGTACACTCTTGGTAAACCCATCCTGTAAAATGCCATCCATACGTATTTTTAGAAAATCTTCTTTCCTTTTCGTCAATATGAATCGGGTTATCCAAAGTTCGAAATCGAATTTATTTTCATCAATAAAAAAATCTCTTTGAATACCTCTCCCTTCCTTAGGATATGTCGGGGTATATCTTACTTTGACCTTCTCTAATCTAACCTTTGTTTCCTCTAAGGTTAGTTCTTTCCAACCTATCGTTCCGTTACAAATAACAGGTATTCCTACTGCTTCGGATGATACATAAGCTCCATTATCCACGAAATTTGTAAAAGTTAGCTTTTGAACTTCGATAAGTTCAAGTTTATTATCTACCGCATTCGGATGCAAAGCAATATTAAAATCATTTGCATCTCTTGCGACACTTGGGTACACGATTGCGTCAATTCCAGGACGGCAATCCTGCCCTATTTCATATAAATAATAGTGCGAAAGAAAAGACGAAATCGAATAGTCATTTTTCATTAAGAACTTTTCAGCTATGTAATTAGTGAGCTTCAAGACTGCTTTTTGCTTATTAGGTTGGTAGGATTTAAGCAGACCCTTCATTTGCTGCAATTTCCTTTTATTTATTTTTTCATAAAGTGCGCCCTTTACAATTGATTCAGGGAATAAATACTGAATGTAGTTAATTGAAGAATCTTGCTTGATCTTATAAACAGACAGGTAGAGTTCCTGTCCTGATGAAATAGGCTCACCATTTATCCGGTACTCCTTTAAAGCTGCCATTCCTGAAAGCGAGCAATATAAAACAGGGTTTCCAGCAAGATTTGCCCTGTTCTGTTTAGTTGACCCTATTGGAGGATAAGAAAAAGTATCAAGTTTTTTAATATCTTCTTCTTTTTCATTAATTGCCCTCACACGATACAGATATATTCCTTCCTTTAGTGCTAACGATATTGTGGTAGGAATAAAAGGCAGATTTGCTAAGTACACGCTTTTTAGATTTTCATATTCAAAATTAAATTCAGTTTTTTGAATAGCCTCTTCAAAACTGTGAATTCCCTTTGTTACGCTGGAAAGAGTCGGCAGTTGCTCATTTGAGGCAAACGGATAATATTGCTGTGTCATGAATGCAATTTATTCCAACTTTAATGATAAAATGGCAAATCATTTTCTACAATTTAGTGAAAACAATATATAGCTTTTCTCAAAAAAATACCTTAATCTTTGTATGATTAATAAATATAGTATGGACTTTGAAAAATTAAGACTTTTGGCAGAAGAAAATGAAGTAGAACTGAGTGACCATGATGGATTCTCAAGAACTCCACCTTTTTATTATGATTCCCTTAGACATGGCCTTATTTCATATTTTAATACTTTCAATACAAAGAACCATGTTTATGATTATAATGCTATGGGATTATCTGATGGGAATGTGTCAAATCTCAAGCGTGAATTTTTGGATGAAGAAAATACAGTTTTATCACTAATTTCTTTTGCCCGTTTTTTTGAGCTATTAATTAAAGATATTCTTCGAAAAGTAGATATTCGTCTTACCTATTCAACCACGAATGGGACATCTGCAAATAAGGTCAAAGAGTTAATTTCGAAAATAAAGGAAGGAACTTTTAAAGCAAAAGAGTTTGAAGGGAAACCTCTATCAGCTCCATTTCGAGATTGTTTGAATAGGTTTTATGAAATGGTGGAACAAAGCAAGAACAATGATAATAATCCTATAGTTGAGCGGTTCACTCTTATTTTCAAAAAATATGCCTTCTTTGATTCAAAGGAGTATGAAGCATCTATGAGACTATTAAGTTGGTACCGGGACAGAATATTGCATAATGGAAGTAAGCTCCCATCTTTATGGTATCTTGATTACTTTATTTCTCAAAGATTAATCCCTATAATAAAAGACATTGCCGAGGCCGAAAATGATGATTTAGGTGAGTCTCTTTTCTATCTGAAAACTATTACCGGGGTTAATATACTTGACAAATTAGCTGGCATAAAATATGGATTTGATCAATTAGAGGATAAACAAGAGAAACAAAGGATTTTTGGGATTCTTTTATACATAGGGCATCTCAAAGAATTAGGCCGGGCTAATCTAAACATGAATATTTTTGTTCGCCACAACCATGCAACGCATGAGTATAACTATAAAGACCCTAAGGGAAGGGGTAAAAGGTTTGCAAATGCCGAAAGAAATTATTCTGATTTTAAGGACATCAAAAAATGCCCTTGTTGCAATGAGGAGTCATTGGTTATATACAAGATTGAGACTAAGGATGTCATCTTCAATCCAGAGCAGATGCTTGTAATTGAATGGTTAAAGTGCTATACCTGTGATTACCACTTGAGATATAACGTATATGATCCCTCAGTATTTAGATTAAGTGAAGATCAATTTTTCGGTAAATAGTACTCGAAGCTGCTTTTTCCTATTCCCCCGAACTTGTACTCGTTTGCAACGAGTACTTTTCCTTCTAGCGTTTCTACCAAAGGCAGACAAGTGCAACGCTCTCTTTTATGTATGTCTGAATAATCCCGAACATCTTTAATTTTGCAACTAAGAATTTCCTTAACTTAACCTTGCTTTCCCTCTTCCTGTTTTTTCCTATACGCAATCCGTGTTTTGGCTTTTTGTATTTGCCGTTGTATCATCAGTTCGGCCAGCATCGATGGAATTTCGTGCGGGGTGTATTCGTCAAACACGCGTTTTACATTGTTCTCGTGCACATCAATGCGGTATAAGATGGACATCAGCTTGTGAAAATTGTGTTTCATCAGGTAGCTCACATTTCCGGCCAGCCAGTCGCGCAACATTTCGTGCGTAAGCGTTTCGGGGGGCAGCACTCCGGTTTCCACCTGTTCTTTCTCTAATTCGGCTTTCAGCAGCTGCAGCGATTCGTTTAATTCTTCGTCAATCATTGTTTTGTGTTTAGGGAGTGGGGATGGACTGCTTTATCGTATCAAACAATTGCTTTAATTCTTCATGCATGTGTGTGTGCCCCTGTTCAACCAGTTTTTCCCTTATAAATTCAATGCGGTCTTCCGTAGCCGGGTGGGTACTTAAAAACGAAGGCATATCCGCTGTGTTTTCTTTTTTCAGTGTTTCAAACAGGCGCAACATTCCGGTGGCATCAATCTGTTTTTGTTTCATCAGGGCAAAACCTTCGGCATCGGCCTGCTGCTCCAGTTCGCGGCTGTACTGCAAATTATTGAGCGAGGCTGCATGTTGCAGCACATAGGCACCCAGCCCGCTCACATCGCCCATGAGGGTGTAAAGTAAAATAGTTACTGACGCCTGCCGCAAAATATTGCGGGTGGAGTGACGCAGTTTTACATGCGCATATTCATGTCCCAGCAGGGCGGCCAGCTCTTCATAACTTTTCATTGAATGCAAAATGCCATCGTACACAATGATATGTCCGCCCGGCAATGCAAAGGCATTTACTTCCTGGCTATGTACCACATCCACCTGCACGGGGTATTCGCTGCTGTCAATAAGTGTTTTTAAAAACAGGGTGGCCTGTTTGCCGGCTGCCTCATTTAATTCCATTCCCTGCACCGAGCCTTTGTACATTTCTTCCCCTATCTGCACTTCATATTTTTTGGGGAAATGATCTAAGGCAAAATGCGCCACCCACGGAAGCAGCACAAACCAGATGAGTAAAAACAGGGTGGAAACAGTGAGCAGCAACCCAATGATAAAAGGTTTGTTCCAAGCGTAAAAACTAAATTGTTTGTTTGACTGTAACGGAAGGGTGGGATAAAGTTGTTTTAGTACCAAAGGTAACCCGCTATCGGTAATGCGCAGGGTTTGGTAAGGGAAATTTCCGTAACTGAATTGGTGGGTATTGTTTTCGGTTTTGTAATGCGGATGCAGTAAAGCCGGTTCCCAGTTTTCGGTTTCTGTCTGGCCCTGTGCATTGGTGTAGGTGATGCATATATTTTCTTTGTTAAAAGCAACTTCGCAGGCAAAACTGAGACCCGATTGTCCGGTGGTATAAAATCCCTGATATGTCATTGGCGAGGGCAAAGTTCGGTAAATCCTTGAAATTGATAAGCAAAGTTATTTTACACCGTAAAAAATAACCTGAAAATCTCCTGCAAATTGCTTTGAAATTGGCTACCTTCGCGCCCGAAAATTCTTGTAATTATGGCATTTGATATTGAAATGATAAAAGCTGTTTACGCCCGTATGGACGAACGTATTGCGGCAGCCCGCAAGGTGGTAAACAGACCCTTGACTCTTACCGAGAAAATTTTGTACAGCCACTTAACCGAAGGCAATGCGACCAGAAGTTATGAACGCGGAAAAAGTTATGTGGATTTTGGTCCCGACCGCGTAGCTATGCAGGATGCAACGGCACAAATGGCTTTGTTGCAGTTTATGCAATCGGGTCGTCCAAAGGTAGCGGTTCCTTCAACCGTTCATTGCGACCACCTCATCACGGCCCGCAACGGAGCGGCCGAAGACTTGGAATTTGCCAATAAAGAAAGCAAAGAAGTATATGATTTTTTAGGTTCGGTATCTAACAAATACGGAATCGGTTTCTGGAAACCGGGAGCGGGTATCATACATCAGGTGGTATTGGAAAATTACGCTTTCCCTGGCGGAATGATGATTGGTACCGACTCACACACCGTAAATGCCGGTGGATTGGGCATGATTGCCATTGGTGTGGGCGGAGCGGATGCGTGTGATGTGATGGCAGGCCTTCCGTGGGAACTGAAAATGCCTAAACTGATAGGAGTAAAGCTTACGGGAAAATTAAACGGATGGACTGCTCCCAAAGATGTGATTTTAAAAGTGGCCGGTATTCTCACCGTAAAAGGGGGTACCGATGCCGTAGTGGAATATTTTGGAGAAGGTGCCACCAGCATGAGTTGCACCGGCAAAGGAACCATTTGTAATATGGGTGCCGAAATAGGGGCTACCACTTCTACCTTCGGGTATGACGACTCAATGGCTCGTTATTTAAAAGCAACAGGCAGGGCCGATGTGGCCGCGCTGGCCGATGGAATTAAACACCACCTCACAGCCGATGCCGAATGTTATGCCAACCCTGAAAAATATTTTGATCAGGTAATTGAAATCAATCTTTCTGAACTGGAGCCGCACGTAAACGGACCTTTTACTCCTGATTTGGCAACCCCCATATCTAAATTAAAAGAAGCCGCTTTAGCCAACGGATGGCCTACCAAAATTTCGGTAGGTTTAATCGGGTCGTGTACCAATTCGAGCTATGAGGATATTTCGAGAGCAGTGAGTCTGGCAAAACAAGTAGCCGAAAAAGATTTAACCTCCAAAGCCGAGTACCTGATTAATCCCGGTTCGGAGCAAATCCGTTACACCATTAAACGTGACGGATTTTTAGATGTGTTTAATAAAATTGGCGCAAAAGTATTTACCAATGCCTGCGGACCGTGTATAGGAATGTGGGATAGAATGGGTGCCGAAAAGCAGGAAAAAAATACCATCATTCACTCTTTCAACCGCAATTTTGCCAAACGTGCAGACGGGAATCCGAATACCTATGCATTTGTAGCCTCGCCCGAATTGGTAACCGCTATGGCCATTGCCGGAGATTTAACATTTAATCCGCTTACCGATACACTTACCAACAACAAGGGCCAACAGGTAAAATTAGATGCTCCGAATGGCGATGAATTACCAACCAAAGGATTTGCCGTGGAAGATGCCGGATATATTGCTCCCGCTACCGATGGCAGCAGCGTAACCGTAGCCGTGTCGCCTTCTTCCGACAGGTTGCAGTTGCTCGATCCGTTTGCTGCCTGGGAAGGAAGCGATTTAAAAGGATTAAAATTATTGATTAAAGCCAAAGGAAAATGTACTACTGATCATATTTCGATGGCGGGAAAATGGCTCAAATACCGTGGTCACCTCGATAATATTTCGAACAACTTATTGATTGGTGCCGTAAATGCATTTAACGAAAAAACCGATTCGGTAAAGAATCAGTTAACCGGAGCCTATGAAGGAGTTCCCGTAGTGCAGCGTCAGTATAAAGCCAGAGGAATTGGTTCGCTGGTAGTTGGAGATGAGAACTACGGTGAAGGTTCATCGCGCGAGCATGCTGCTATGGAGCCCCGTCATTTGGGCGTACGTGCCGTGCTGGTAAAATCATTTGCCCGTATTCACGAAACCAACCTGAAAAAACAGGGAATGCTGGCGCTTACTTTTGCCAATAAAGATGACTACAACAAAATTCAGGAAGACGATAGCATTGATATTATCGGGCTTACTTCTTTTGCCGAAAACACTCCGCTTAGAATGGTGCTCACCCACAAAGACGGAAGCAAAGACGAAATAAAAGTAAATCATACCTACAACGCCCAGCAAATTGAGTGGTTCAAAGCAGGAGGGGCGTTAAATATTATTCGTGCCGGTGTGGCAAACTAAGTGTATAATAAAATCACAAAAAAAAGCGGCCTTCGGGTCGCTTTTTTTTGTGATAGGTATTCCGCAATGCGTATGCGGTTAAACGGACAGGGTGTTTTTATTTCAGCCGGGCATTTGTTGTTTTTGCAACGGATGTGAAAATATTTTGTACATTGCAGATACGTTTTTTTGCTGATTTCTGTTTTAATGTAAATTTACCATCATGAAAACACTCAAAATTACTTTTAGCCTCCTGCTTGCCGCTATGGTTATTGCATCCTGTAGTGATACACTTCAACCACTGCCTTTGGCCGGTGGATGGCAGGGCCCTGATGTTCCTTCTTATTACGAAAACGGATTGAGCAAAGGCGAAGGAAGAACAGGAAATGATGTGCTCAGTATTCGCTCCATAAAAGGAGAGGAGATTGAGCCATCTGATTTTGGAACGCTCATAAAAAGTATCAGTGCCAATTCTTACGCAGGCAAACGTATCAGGTTTTCGGCCTGGCTTAAAGCAGATGAAACGGATGCCGCTGCAGGTTTGTGGTTACGGGTAGAAAACAAAGACTATATGCTGGCGTTTGATAATACCGACAACCGCATGGCTGCCGGGGCAAAAGGATGGTTGAAAAGAGAGGTGGTGCTCGATGTTCCGCCAGGAGCCGGGTCCATTGTTTACGGGTTTTACCTTAAAGGAAAAGGACAAATGTGGGCCGATGATATTTTGCTGGAAGAGGTAGGGAAACAGGTAGCGGTTACCGGAAAAGAAATGTATATGAAACTGCCTGCAACTGAAGAAAAAACGTGCTACCATGGATACGGGTATGTAATGCCGCATAATAAAGTGGCCCATGTTGAATTTGTGAGCAGACAGATTCATAAGCAGTAATTTTTTACCAAACTTTTTCTGATATATCCTAACCCGTATGATGTTTACAACGGCCTCCCATCCGCCCCGTGTTTCGTTTAAAGAAAATGTTTTACTCAAAACCTATGTGGTTGTATTTTTTATATGCTGGGTAATTACTTTTATAAATACTACCGACCGCACCAATTGGTTTACCGAAAATACACTTACAGCTCTAATTCTCGCAGTGCTGTTTGCAGGATACCGAAAGTTTAAATTCAGTGATTTAAGTTATACGCTGCTATTTGTGTATGGTTTGCTTCATATTTACGGGGCTGAATATACCTATGCCGAGAATCCTTTTGGTTACTGGCTGAAAGATACATTTCACCTGGATCGAAATCATTATGATCGTATAGTACATTTCAGTTTCGGGTTTTTACTTACCTATCCCATGCGCGATTATTTTATCAATCATTTTCAATGGCCAAACTGGGTATGCTGGACGTTGCCTGTAGAAATTACTTTATCTTTTAGTGCTGCCTACGAATTGGTAGAATGGGCCGTGGCCGATATTTTTTTCCCGTCAGAAGGAATTGCATATTTGGGTACTCAGGGCGATATGTGGGATGCGCAAAAAGACATGGGGCTTGCGTTTAGCGGAGCATTTGGGGTAATGTTATGCGGCTATTGGTTGAAACGGATATTTGTAAAATAGATTTGTGAAAGTGCATAGAGCATAAAAAAAGCAGACTTATCAGGTCTGCTTTTTTTAGGTTGTATTTGTACACTATTTATAAGTTTCAGCCAGTATCAGGGCATTATATACATTCACAATACCACCTGTTTTGCACAGCATTTTCATTTTTACTTTGTCCTTTCTGCCGGGCATTTTTACTTTTCCCTTTACAGGCGTAACACTTTTCATTAAGATTTCTTTTACCTGCGTTGCGGTAAGGTTTGGATAATAGGAGCGGATTAAAGCGGCTGCACCTGCTGTAACCGGGGCCGCCATACTTGTTCCGTCATACGAGTCATATTTGTTTGTGTCGGGAACAGTAGAATAAATATCTACTCCCGGTGCAAATACGTCAACGGCTTCCATTCCGTAATTAGAAAAACTGGCAGGAACAAGTTTACCTTTCATCCATGACGAAGCACCTACTTCAATCCAGTTGGGAATCACATCTTCGGTTCCTTCAAACTGATCGCTGGGGTAGTTATAATATTTTTCCAGGTCTTTATTGTCATTGCCTGCTGCATGCACCAGCAGCACGTCTTTATCACTGGCATACTTCGCAGCTTCGTCAACGGCTTTTTTGTTCCACGACCACGCTTTGCCAAAACTCATATTGATAATTTTTGCTCCGTTGTCGGCTGCGTACCTGATAGCGTTAGCCACGTCCTTATCGCGTTCGTCACCATCGGGCACCACACGCAGTACCATAATGCGTACATTGTCGGCCACACCTTTTATACCGATATTATTGTTGCGCATGGCGGCAATAATTCCGGCTACGTGCGAACCATGACCGGCACTTGGGCCTTTCACATTGTTGTTTCCGTAAGCAATGTCATTAATTTTTTCATAGTTATCCATCACCACTGTTTTGCGTGTATCAAAATCAGTGTTCAAATGGTAGTCCAGGTATTTGCTGTAGTACTCCATAAAACTATTCAGCATTTTTTTACAACTGTCAGCCGTTCCGGTTTGAGTAAGCACACTCATGGTAATTATAAAGGAGATGTCGGGCTTCACATTGGTCATTTCTATTTTAATGGATTTGGTTAAAGCACTTAGCAAGGCTGCGCGTCCTTTTTCTTCACGGTCGTTGGTGGGTTTAAAGTTTTCTACCTCGCCCACGGTGGGTTCCTGCTTACCTAATTTGGTCAACACAGCTTCCACGCCCTTTGCTATTTCAGAAATGCGGTGCATGCCTTTGGTGTAACGTTCTTTTTCTTCCTCATACACTTTTTTAACGCGCTCGTATTTTTCATACTCGGTTTTCTTTTGCGGAGAGACTTTGCTTTTATCCACTTTGCCGTAAAGCGAGTTGAGGTGGGCATATAAACGGGTAAGTTCGTATGTGTCTTCTTTCACGTTTGAATCGGGGTTATGCCCGCCAATAAAATTCCATCCATGAATATCGTCAATGTATCCGTTGTGGTCGTCATCAATTCCGTTGTTAGGAATTTCATCTTCATTGGTCCAGATTACATCTTTCAGATCTTCGTGATAAATATCGGTTCCGCCATCAATCACGGCAACTATTACCGTATTTGATTTTTTGTTTTGCAGCAATTCGCTGTAGGCACGCTCGGTTCCGATTCCGTTTACCTTATTTTTTTTCGGGTCCAGATTAAACCAGTTGTCGGGGGCCTTAACCTCCTTTTTCTGGGCGAAAGTTGAAAAGGCAACCAGAATAAGTACCAGTTGAATAAAAATACGTTTCATAAAATTTATTTTGAATTAAAGTTGCAAAATAAGCATTGGGACTCAGGAAATGAATATTTTCGATAAACGGCTGTTTAAAAAGTTTGAACGGCTGTTATATCTTGCGCATTCGTCATGAAATCTCGTGGTTTTTATGTGGTAGCAATTTGCCTGATGTGGTTTACAGACATCCGGGGGGCTCTTGGGCAGCGGCAGGTATTTAAAAACCGCTCTGACGAAAACATCGTGGGATTTCATTTTGCCAATGATATTTTCTTTAAAACCGATAAGTATTTTACCAATGGAATTAGTTTTTTTACCTACAACGAATTGCTCAAGGAGAGTCCGCTAAAATGGGCCAATATTAAAACCAGAGGTTCACAAACCGATTATTACCAGGGGATGTCGCTACTTTCGAATATGTACACCCCCCGTGATTTAAATGATACAGGGATTACCTATGGCGATCGTCCGTTTGCTTCTTACCTCCTTTTTGGGCTAAACGGAGTAAGCAATAATATAAAAGGTCGTTACCGGCTTACTTCCGATTTTTGGGTGGGCGTTTTGGGCAAATCGGCTTTGGGTAAACAGGTGCAATCGCTGGGGCATTTAATTCCTCCTAACAATGCTCCAAAAGGATGGGATAAACAATTGAGTAATTCGCTGGCCATTCAGTACAGGTTAAGGGCCGATTACCTTGCTTTTAAATTTGCCCGATTAATTGAGGGATTTGCAACGGCCGAAGCTAACGTGGGCATGATTGATATAAAGGGAAGTGCCGGGTATTTTATCCGTATAGGTTTTTTAAATCCTTACCTCAGCAGCCTGGGGCCGAACAACAGCCGGAATATACATTACAAACGCGTAAGCAGGGCACAATTTTGCCTTCGGTTCGGGCAGGAATATATCATGAATACTTTTGATGCCACTTTAGAAGGAGGGTTGATTAAACAACAAAAAAACCAGTATGTATTAGCCCCCAACGAAGTAAAGCGGCAGTTGTGGAATTACCATGCTTCACTGGGAATTACCATAGGCGGATTTGATCTGGAGTTTCGCGGAGATTTTTTAACCAAACAGTTCAGGGGCGGAACAGATTTTAAATGGGGTACTATTAAAGCCGCTTTTGCGTTCTGACAAAATAATGCAAGCTAATACGTAAATTTGCCTATGCGGTTCGGGGTTTTAATTTTAATTTTTCTCATGGGCTCTGTCAGCGTTTTTGCTCAGGACGAAGAACCCCGTTACCAGTTAAACGGGCGGGTGTATAGCCCCGATAGCATTACTCCCTTAAGTCAGGCATATGTAATTATTAAACGTTCTGACGGAGGTGCCATTACGGATCCGCAGGGAAGATTTACCCTGTATGTAAAAAAAAGTGATACCCTCTCTGTTTCGTACACAGGAATGATGACGCAAACCATTCCGGTTACGAATCTCCTTAATAAAGCCAATGAAAACTCAGGCGCACTTCATATAAAGGTGTACATGAAAGTACTGGTAATTCAATTGCGGTCGGCACATGTAGTGGCGATAAAAACATCTGATTCAAAAGCAACTGATAAAGTATTTTACGAAGGACTTATTCAGCGCTACACCGTTAATCCGTCATTCGGTTCGGCAACCGGGGGCGGAATGGCTTTAAACGGAGGCCTCTCTGCCATTATTGCCCCTTTTACCCACAAGGGAAAAGAGATGATTAAGTTTGAACAAATGTACAGGCGTATGGAAGTGGAGCGCGTGGTAAACAAGCGGTTTAATGAGGATCTGGTGCATGATATCACTGGATTGGATTACACCGATATTCCTGCTTTTAAAAAATACTGTGGCTTCACCAATGAGTTTGTATTGGCAAGTCCCGATTATGATTTTGTATTTGCCATTAAACAGGCATACGAAAGATATATGTTTGCCAAATTCGGAATTAAAGAACAAACCAAATAAATGGAATTATTACCTATTGAACCCAACCCCTGGATCACACTCAACGTAACACAGGTTTACGAATCGCCCTGGATAAAGTTAGATCATCACGAGGTAACAAACCCTTCGGGAAATCCCGGCACCTACTCGGTAGTGGGGTTTAAAAAACTTGCAGTAGGTGTGGTACCTATTGATGCCGATGGCTATACCTGGATTGTTGGACAGTACCGTTATCCTTTACAAACATACACCTGGGAAATACCTGAAGGTGGTGGTGATCGTAATGTAGAACCACTTGAATCGGCTAAGCGTGAATTGTTGGAAGAAGTGGGTGTGATTGCGCATAACTGGGAGTTTATTCAGTTTATGCAGCTCAGCAATTCGGCCAGTGACGAGATAGCCTATATTTATCTTGCCACCAATTTGGAATACACCCAATCGCAACCCGATGAAGATGAAAAATTAGCCGTTCGTAAAATTCATTTTGATGAATTGTATCAGCGTGTTCTGAGCGGAGAAATTCAGGACAGCATTACGGTGGCTGCGGTATTAAAAATAAAACTCATCAGGGAAGGAATGGTGTAGGAGGAAAGGCTTTATTCTTGCAGAATTCCCTTCTAAAAGAAATTAAGCAGCCAGAGCATAATCTTTTTAACTCCTTCAGATGCTGTAATGGAAAACCACATTTTAAGGTAAAGTAAAAAGAGTGCCGCGAAACAAAGAAAAAACATCAGAAAAATACTGATGTAGGTGCCTGCAATATTTTTACCTGCCGTCAGAAATTTTTTAGTGAAACGCTGCACTGCGCTGTCCATCCATTTATAAGCCGGAAATAAAACAAAAACAATTACGGCCATGCCTACCAGAGTGGCTTTGTACGGACTTTGTGCAAATCGTTTAATGCCTAAAATGTATTCCGAGAGTTTGCTGCTGAGCAATTCAAAAATCAAAATGCTGAGTACAAACACCAGCATGCTGATGAGCTTTTTACCTTTCAATAGGGTAGTGTTACGAATTTATTTTAAAACCGATGCTCGGGGTATTTTTATCACCTGCATCTTTATCTACTTTAAATTCCTCCACATCGGCCAGAGCAAGTATTTTAATCATTTCAGAGGTTCGTTTGGCCGCATCAAGTTTGGCTAAACGCAAATGCTGATTTTTGATGGCCTCTTCTACAATTCGTCTAACCGACCGTGCATTGCCAAAATATTTGTCTTTATGTGCATGCATATCGCTCAGGAAATTCTTCAGGAACTTAGCACATTCTTTATCCGGCTTAATATTATTGTCGGCAAACATTTTTACGGCAATATCATAAAGTTGAGTGGCGCTGTAATCATCAAAATGCAGTTCTTTGTCGAAACGCGATTTTAACCCCGGGTTCGATTCAAGAAATCTGCGCATATTATCCGTATATCCGGCCGCAATTACCACAAAGTCGCCTCTGCGGTCTTCCATACGTTTTAAAATGGTTTCAATGGCTTCGCGGCCGTAATCATTTTCACCTCCTTCGGTTAGGGAGTAAGCCTCGTCAATAAATAAAACGCCTCCCATGGCACGCTCCAGAATTTCGTTGGTTTTTATAGCGGTTTGTCCAATATATCCACCCACTAGTCCCTGTCGGTCGCATTCTACCAGATTGCCCCGCTCAAGAATACCGAGCGATTTATAAATTTGGGCGAGAATGCGGGCCACGGTAGTTTTCCCTGTTCCCGGATTGCCGGTGAAAACTGTGTGCAACGAAAATGTCTGACGTACATCTTTACCAATTTCGCGGTAAAAACGAACCAGTTTTACCAACTCGTCAATTTCATTTTTCACCGGGTCCAGCCCAATCATATTATGCAACGAGTTGAGCGAACTCTTCAGCAAATCTTCGTCAATAGGAATATCGGCCACCATTCGTTTGCGCACGCCAAATATTTTTTCCAAATCGGCCACCGTTATGGTAGAAAGTTCTTCTTTCGATAATTTGGCCGGATCTGCACTTTGCATCACCCGCAATCCCATATTCATTTTGGCTTCGTCAATAAGCGAGTTTACATAACGGGCATTGCCAAAAGTGCTGTCGCGTTCGCGGTACGACTCAACCAATTTTTTGTATAAAAATTCGCGCGATTCGTCATTGAATAAAATATTTTTCTTTCCGCAGCTGAATTCGGCAATCAGCATCAGTTCCTGTGGGGTGTAATCAGGAAACTCGTAGTACATATTGAAACGCGATTTAAGACCTGGATTCGAGGCCAGAAAATTATTCATCTCCTCTGGATAACCAGCTACAATAATGGCAATATCGCCATCCCCGTCACTCATTTCTTTGAGCAGAATTTCGATTACTTCTTTCCCAAAATCTTTTGAGTCATCATTTTTGCGTGCCAACGCATAAGCTTCATCAATAAATAAAATGCCACCTTTGGCTTTCTTTATCGCCTCTTTCGTTTTGGGAGCTGTTTGCCCTATAAATTCGGCTACCAAATCGCTGCGGTCAACTTCAAACACATGACCTTTACTGAGCAAACCTAATTTTTTGTAAATTTTCCCAAGCATTTTGGCCACGGTAGTTTTTCCAGTTCCGGGATTTCCGGTAAACACCGCATGTAAATTAATTTTATCCTCGTCTTCAAAACCTTTGTCTTTGCGCAGGCGAATAAAGTTGAGGTAATTGGTATAGTCTTTAATTTTTGCTTTGATGGATTCAAGTCCTATGAGTTCATCCATGCTCTTCATTACCTCATCCATGTTCTCGGCTTCCTGCTTAAAGCGGTCGCTTGCGGGTGTTTTGGCAATTACCGGAGCAATCACTTCATCTCCTTCGGTTGCTTCTATTTCTGTATCGCCCACCTCAAATGAAATGTAGGCAACAATCTGATCCATGAAAACAATTTCCACGGTATACATATCCTGCCCCCACGTGCCGCGGTGGTCAGATCCCCATCCAATGGTACAAATAAATTCATCATCTTTATTTGTTACCATTTGCAATTTATCAATGCTGCCTTTCAGTTGTCCGCTGTGCGTTTTAAAGTTGAAAAAAAACTCACACATCCAGTGATCGTATTTTTTGATGAGATTATCACTGGTAATTTCAACCCAAACGTACCGGGTATCCTTTGCACTGAAATGTTTCAGGTATTTGCGTTCTCCTTTAGGTACATTGGCATCAGGCCCTTCGTAAAGCCTCACATTTTTTACATGAAAATAATTGTTGATGCTTTCGGTAACCAATCCTTCTTTTTCTACAAAGAAATCTTTTCCCCCCACAGGTTCTCCATCAATCCATGCTTCCCAGCGGTAGGAGCCGCGTTTCCAGTACGAGCCCGGAGTTTTTACACCCCATCCTTCGCGTATGTAAACTATATTTTCTTCTTTCGAAATTTTGCGGTCGGCTTTTAAATCACATATAAGCGAACCGTCATTTTTATAACACTTAATCTGGATTTTTACATCCCAGTCTTCCTCGTCAAATTTTTTATTGAAGAATGAAAGCTCGCAGTAAATAAAAGAACACTCGGCCTCGTCATACACCAGCCGGTATTTTTTTTCATTATTTGCAAGCCACTCGGTTGATCCGAATACTTTGATGTCTTTGAACTTATAGTTCAGATTATCTTTCCCTGGCATACAGGATATCTTGTTTTTATGTATAGACTCAGTTATTGTCCCAAAAGTATCAGGCAATTTTGCTTTTTTTAGCAACTTTTAATGCAAAAGGTTAAAAAAAGAATAAACAATGAGAAATGGGGAGGGTGCTTTTTGTTGTTTTGTCCAATTTGTCTATTTTCGCAGTCCCATTAAAGGAAAGGTGGGTGAGTGGCTGAAACCACCGGTTTGCTAAACCGACATACGATGTTTAGTCGTATCGAGGGTTCGAATCCCTCCCTTTCCGCAACTAACTCAAGGGGTTAGCCAATGGAAGCAAGGTTGCCTCTCAACGGCTTTGCAGTTTCGGCTAGCAATCGAAAGAAAATTGAGAGTTTTTCGGGGTGTAGCGTAGCCCGGTATCGCGCCACATTTGGGATGTGGAGGTCGTAGGTTCGAATCCTGCCACCCCGACAAAACGGGTAAAAGTTCAAAGTTTAACAGCCGTTAAGCTTTGAACTTTTAACTTTAAAAGCATTTGGTCCCATAGCTCAGCTGGATACCTGCCTGCCGAGCACGGCCTGCAGCGCGGCAGGCAGGGAGCAAAGGTTTGAAAGAAAATATGTTCTTTGTATACGTAATAAAAAGTTCAAAAGATGCCCGGCTTTATGTGGGAATGACTTCTGATGTTGAACGAAGGTTGTCAGAACACAATAAAGGAATGACCACTTCAACCCAATTTTACAGACCATGGGAGTTGTGTCATGTTGAAGAATTTCCGGACAGGCAGAGTGCACGTGAGAGAGAAAAGTATTTAAAAAGCGGACATGGTAAGACATATTTGAAGAGTTTGTATAAAAATAATTTGGTCCCATAGCTCAGCTGGATAGAGCAACGGTTTTCTAAACCGTAGGTCCTTGGTTCGAGCCCAAGTGGGACTACAAAAAAGCCGCCTTTGCGGCTTTTTCTTTTTTCAGATATTTTTATCGAAAATTATTGCGGCAGAGAATGGACAACTGTTTTCTAAACCGTAGGTCCTCGGTTCGACCCCGATAGTTATCGGGGCAAGTGGGACTACAAAAAAGCCGCAAAGGCGGCTTTTTTATTTTATCAATATTTTATCGAAGATTATTCCATTACGGCTTTGATACCCGGAAGTTCTTTGCCTTCAAAATATTCCAACAGCGCGCCTCCACCGGTACTTACATAACTCACTTTACTTTCGTAACCAAATTTGTTAATAGCCGCTGCCGAGTCGCCACCGCCTATTAAACTAAAGGCTCCTTGGGTGGTTGCTTCCGCCACTGCCTCGGCTGCTGCTTTGGTACCTGCTTCAAAATGGCTCATTTCAAATACGCCCATCGGTCCGTTCCATAAAATGGTTTTTGAGTTGAGCAAAACCTTTTTGTATTCATCAATAGCTTTGGGTCCAATATCCAATCCCATCCATCCGTCAGGAATTTGATTACTATCGGTTACCTGTGTGGCAGCTTCGTTTGAAAAATTATCTCCACATTTCGAGTCAACAGGCAGCAGTAGGTTTACTCCTTTGGCTTTGGCCTTTTCCAGCAGGTCAAGGGTAAGTTGCAAACGGTCGTCTTCGCAAAGCGAGTTTCCTATTTTTCCGCCCATAGCTTTCATAAATGTGTAGGCCATGCCGCCACCAATCATAATATTGTCGGCAATATTCAGCAGGTTTTCTATTATGAGCAACTTATCCGAAACTTTGGCACCACCCACAATGGCTGTAAACGGATGTCCGGCATTTTTCATCACTTTCTCGGCATTGGCCACTTCTTTGGCCATCACATAACCAAAACATTTTGCCTGCGGGAAAAACTGTGCAATAATGGCGGTAGAGGCATGTGCGCGATGGGCCGTTCCGAAGGCATCGTTTACATAAACATCGCCATAGGACGCAAGCTTTTGTGCAAAGTTGCTGTCGCCTTTTTCTTCTTCTTTATAAAAACGCAGATTTTCCAGCAGCAATACTTCACCTGGTTTTAAAGATGCACTTAGTTGTGCGGCTTCCAGCCCAATGCAATCAGCTGCGAATTTTACCGGTACGCCAAGTAACTCGGAAGTGCGTTGCACCGCATGTTTGAGCGAGTGTTTTTCGTAGTCAACGGTTCCGTCTTCTTTCAGTTTTTTTAACGGGCGTCCCAGATGAGACATGAGTATGCACGAACCCCCGTCAGCCAATATTTTTTTGAGGGTAGGTATAGTGGCTTTTATGCGTGAGTCATCGGTAATGGCTAGTGTTTTTTTATCCAAAGGCACGTTAAAATCTACACGCACCAGAGCCCGTTTTCCTGCAAAGTTTAGAGTATCTACTGTTTTCATGACCGCAAATGTAAAAATTTAACCGTTGGCACACAACCCCGATGGTAATGAAGTGGAGTAAAAATTCAAAACATATGGATTTCTCAGCTAAAAAAAGATATTTGCGCAGGATGAAACAGAAAGGATTTTATGCCGTATTGCTGTTGTTGGCAGCACTGGCATGCACCCGTAGTAAAGAAAAGCAATTGACTCAAAAATGGAATGTGTACCATGTTGAGTTTATTAAAACCGACACTACAAAAATGGGCAGCGACCCTGTAGCTGCTGGTTTTGAAGATGCCATGCGCGAGGTGATGGGAAGCATGCTCACCAATACGCAATATGATTTGCAGGATGACGGAGCTGCACAAATTACCTATAATGGCAAAACCAGTAATGCCACCTGGGAATTGAAAAATGGAGGGAAAGAGTTAATTATTGTAAATACCTCGGCTATGAAAAAAACAAGTAAAGAGGATTATACCCCCAAGCCATCAATCATTGAACATATTGATGATACTTCAATGGTGTTGATGATGAAATCGGATCAGTCGAGTTATCAGATTCGTTTGCGGCTAAGTGCAATGAAACCTCATTGATATGGCGGTAAAGTGGTACAAGATTTATGATTTTGAAGAAGACGGGAAGGAGCCGCAGGCTTTGTTTTCGGTGCGTACCATTGATGTAAAAGGCAAACTGGTATGTCTGGGTCGTTTGCCCGATGGATATTTTGCCGTTGACGACCGTTGCCCTCACAGTGCCGGAGGACGATTGGGCATGGGAAAATGCGATGAGAAAGGAATTGTGACGTGCCCGATTCATCGTTATAGGTATGATATGCGCACAGGCAAAGGGCTGCAAAGTGATTTTGTAAACAACTACGAAGTAGAAACCCGTAATGACGGAGTATATATTGGAATCAAACAAAAAAACTGGTGGCCTTTTTAGGATTGCATATTTAAGGTACTTTTACTCCGATAAGGATAACAGCATGTTCTGCCGCACATGTCCCATATTCAAAATCTAAACGAACACTGTCTCCATTAAATTTTATTACGCATCTTTGACATTGATGAGCTACATTTGGATCACTAAAAGAGGCAAACGCATTAAAGTCGCTGGAATATTGTATGGTACGAGGGGTTTTAAACAATGAATCGCTGGGGGTAGAGAAAGTAACCTTGTTTTTTCCTGTCCCTCTTGAAATAACCAGATTTACGGAATCACGTACAAGGTTATTTGAATCAGGCCCCTCCCATGCATAATAGTTGTAATGGTAATTACAACGATAGGTGCCGAAGTATTTCTCTACATGATAATCCGGTTCCGAGTCCAATAATTCACATCCAGAAAGGAATGTAAGCAGGATGATGGGGATTAAGATTTTAAATTTCATACCGGCACAATTTAGGGTTATTATTAATCAGACCTTAAAATTAACAAAAAGGCTGCACATGCAAACAATTTAATGTTCGGGCACGAAATATATCAGGGTATAAACTGCGGGAACCAGGGAATCACTTTGCCAATCGGTTATCCCCGGAAGTCTTTTTTGCAGAAGCGATATGCAGGGTGCAAAGTCAACCAACTTATCGGTTGAAATATCAATTTCGAATACTACTTTGTTTTCTTTATACGCTGAGGTTGCCCACTTAACCATTGATTTTTTTTGTGGCAATAATTGCTGTACCATAGTGGCTATTGAATCCTGTGTTTTATGTACCGATTGGTCAAATTCTTTGACGGTTGGGTTCTTATAGAGAAAATGGTAATGAATCAAAATTCGTTGAACCATGGAGTCCACAGGAATATTCTCTACTACGTAATACGGGAATTGTTTTTTATCCAGGGAGTCACACCACCGCATAAGTTGTGTTTTACCTGTTTTCGTGTAGTACCGTTTGAACAATGTAAGGTTTCTTCTCAGAAATGAATCGTTTTCCCAGCTGATTATTTGCCGGGGTATGTACTGGGTGATCCGGTGATTACAGATGGTCATCAAGCCTGTCCAGTGCGGGCCTTCCCAATAGCCATTGTGAATTTTGCAAGGCAGGCTGTCGGTAAGCATTTGCACTTGTTGCGTTGTGGTAGCCGCGTAAAAAAAACTCTTTATTTTCATACTTCCATGATTGGGAAAGGAGAACGATACACTTGTTATCGGGCGGTATAATGGTGTACGGAGTAGTATAAACTAAACAATCATAAAGGCATCCGACCAATGTAATGCTTAAGATAAGAAAAAGTCGGAAATGTTTTACCTGCATAAAATGATAATCGCAAGTTAAACGCTTTAGCAGGCGCAAAAGTATTTTATTCGATATCCGTGCTCAGTTTGTACCGGCAGATTCGACCATTGCCTTTATCGGCTACATACACTACCCGTTTAAAATAACATACTCCGCTGGGGTCTTTAAATTGAAAAGGCCCGCTGCCAAAGCCGCCAAACGAGGCAATAATTTGTTTGCGGTCTTTATAAGTTGCCGGGGCGTTTACACCTTCATAACCTTTGCTGGTAAACTGATAAAACGAATCGGTACCGCTATCTATCACAAAACTGTATTGCAAAGCATCGGGGGCAATGTATACATCTTCGGGCGATTTAAACCTGAAAGGCTCGTACAAAAATCTTCTGGCTTTGGTGGTGTCAAAATCCAGCAGATTGGCCGATTCGCGGTAGGATGGACCCAGGTCGGGGTCTTCAAAATAATTTAATGCAAGTACTCTGAATTCAAGTGTGGGTGAAATGTCGTTTAACGTAATCATTACATCGCGCGAGGTGCTGATACCAACTGTGCGCTGTGGAGGAGCAGCCTGCGAAGCAATAGCCGAAATTCCCATGGAGGAACGTAACCCGGAACCGGCCGGACTTAATCCGGCAAAATAGCTGGTATTATTTCCATCGGCATCGTAAACTAATATCGCATTATCGGGACGGGAGAAGGAGGTGATATCGTTTTTGGGACCAGTGCGCGCCACAAAAAGGGTATTATCGTGCAATGTGGCTAATCCGGTAAATTTTACCTGTTCGTCTTCGGCACCTCTGAATCCGGTACTGGCACGAGAAACATCGCAGTCGGGGTGAATGAGCGTATCAATAATCTGGTAGTTGGTACTTCCGGTATGGATAAGATGAAAAACGGCCGGTAAATTATATTGATTTCCACCGCGTATCACCTGAATGCGCCCTGCAATATACGTATGCAGTCTTCTGTCCTGAATTACATCGGTGGCGCCCTGAATAGGAATGGTAACATACGAAGTTCCTTTCTGATCCAGTACATGTACACCCAAATCATCAATTACGTAAATCATTTCGTCATAGCCCACATAAACATCGGTAGGGTTAACGAATCCTTGAAAAAAAGGTAGCACCGGCACATAGCCCACATTTTGCGGAACCAGATTGGGGTCGATAGCTCCCTGTTTAAAAATATCAGCCACCGTATCGTCCTGTTTGCTTCCCCAAAGAAAATTGCACGAGGTAAGTACGAATGAAACACATAAAAAAATAAAGACGTGGACTGTTTTTTTCATGTTATTTGAGAATGACCTGAAGAGTTAAGCGGTGAATAGATCCGAGTGTATTTTTCTGAACAAAACCGTAATCAAATCCAACACCTCCGAATCGCCTGCGTAATTTAAAACCAAATCCGGCAGATGGACTGCTTTGCACGTCCTGTCCCAATTCATATCCGGTGCGCAGAAACAGAAAACTTTTGTATATGTATTCAGCTCCCAGCGCAATGGTTTCATTATTATCAGTAGGGTGATTTAACTGAACGGCTGAGGTGATAGCATGTTGGTTTTTTCTCCATACATCGGTGCAAATTCCCAAACGAAAAATGGCCGGTACACTAACCGATTCAAATGAATTTTTGGGAGTGGTTCCGGTGGAAAAATCAAGCAACTGGATCTCGCCTTTTGGTTTTACACTAAAACCAAAATTGCTCATGGTTACCGAAAACCTGGTGTTGCGAACACCAACTGCATACTGAAAACCTAAATCAAACATTACGTTGTTCAGGGCTACATTAGGAATTCCTTCATGAGCCAGTTTTCCGGTGATACCAATGCTGAAACTTTCCGTTAAAACGCGGGCGAAAGTAGCACCTATTAAATAATTGCTCATAGTAAATGTGCGGCCTGTTCCGGTGGGCTGAAACTCGGTGGTTTCCATCATTTCGCCATAGTCCATTGATTGAACCTGTATGCCTACAAATGATTGGGAACCGGATTTAAAAACTCCCGCAGCATAATTCATCTTTGTATTAGCAAAATATCTGGTATGAGCGAGTTGAAATACAAATTTTGCGGTATCTACATGAGTAATACCTGCCGGATTCCAATACATGGCCGATGGGTCAGCTACGGTAGCGCAAACGGCTCCGGCCAAAGCGGTGCCCCGCGCATCAATCGGTATTTTGAGAAACTGCATACCGGTGGTGGCCGTACGCGAATCGCCAAACGAGGGCAATACCTGCGCTTTGATAAAGCAACTTGAAAGTGTGAAAATTAGAATAAATAGTGCTTTTGACATTCCAGTGTGCAAAATAATCAATCAGTGCAAAAATGCACAGGGAAGGTGGATTAAATAATTATTAGCTGGGTAAGTTGTGAATAACTGAGCCAATGGTCTGCATTTTCCGTTGTGTTTCCTCCCATTCCGATTCTGGATTCGAATCAGACGTAATTCCGGCCCCGGCATAAAGAATTATTCCCTTCCCAAGCCATTGCATACACCTTAGGTTTACAAATAATTCAAACGAGTTATCACTATGCACAGGACCGAGGTAACCGCTGTAGTATAGGCGATGCAAAGGTTCCTTGGTTAAAATCCAGTCAACAGCTTCTAATTTAGGCAATCCGGCCACTGCTGGAGTAGGGTGCAAGGCTTTAATCAGTGATTGAAGTCGGTTGAAGTTATCATCTGCCGGTAGTTGCGCCTCAAAATAATTAACCAGATGTTTTAGCGAATTGCCCGCCTTTAATTCTTGTGTTTGGGAGATATAGGGCGCTATTTTTAATTCCTCAAAGGCATCTTCAATAAAAGTACGCACAAATTGTTGTTCCTGTTTTTCCTTTTCGCTCCAATCGCGGTTTTCATCAACCGATACTGTTCCGGCCAATGCCATTGTTTGAAGTTTGCCGTTGGAGTTTTTAAGTAAAAGTTCAGGAGTAGCCCCGCACCATACCCCACTTTGTCTGCTGCAAACCAGAGTTACAAAGGCCTGAGGATAATTCTCACACAATTTTTTGAAAAGCGTTAGCATAGATAAAGAGTGTTTGCCCTCCATATTTAATGCCCGTGCAGCTACAGTTTTATTGAGCAGCCCGTTTTTTATCGCATCAATTGATTGCTGAACATAATGAATATAATTTGGCTTACCGGCAAATTGCTGTGTTGCGGAATCAGGGAGAAATTTTGCGCTTATGGGTTCCTTTATTTCGGGAATCAAGCGCGACTCAATAGAAATTTTCTCTTCGGCTTTTATGAATACTACAGGGCAATTTTCAGAGGGAACAAACGGGTGAAAAATAAAACCGTCACTTCCGCTAATCCAGTGGTGATTTGTTTGGCTGTATTGTGCAATCATCGTTGCTTTGGGGGCATCAGGTAAACGCCACAAGGCAAATGCTTCGGCTTTTTCCAAAGCACTGAAATATATTTCCTTAAATAATTTATCGGGCACCTGGCAGATTATCAATAATGGCCATAGTGAGTCGGCTGATGCAAATCAGATTTTCTGATTCATCGGTAATGCGTATTTCCCATACCTGAGTTTTTTTCCCAATATGAAAGGGACGGGCTGTTCCAAAAACAAAACCTGCCAGGGCCGGACGAATATGGTTGGCATTAATATCTAGTCCAATGGCCACGTACTTCTCCCTATCAAGCACCAGATTAGCTGCCATACTACCAACTGTTTCAGCTAATACACACGAAGCTCCACCGTTAAGCATTTTCAGGGGCTGATGTGTGCGGTGGTCAACCGGCATTTTGGCTACCAGAAAGTCTGGGGTTATTTCACAAAACTCTATGCCAATGTATTCTGCCATGGTATTGCGGCATCGGTCGTTTATCGCCTCTAAAGAAACAGTAGTATCGAGAAGAGCTTGTTTCATTTCATTACTTTTGTGCAAATCTACAATAAACGCAGGAGATAGGATACGTGGAAACAAAGAAGCTTTTTATCATTCGTCACGGAGAAACTGATTTCAACCGACTTGGGGTAGTGCAGGGGAGCGGAGTGGATAGTCCGCTCAACGAAAAAGGAATGCTGCAGGCAAAACGTTTTTACGATTTTTATAAGCATGTGCCTTTCGATAAGGTGTATATATCGGCTTTGCAACGTACCAAACAATCGGTAAAACCATTTATCGATAATGGATTTGCTTATGAAATCCTTCCGGAGCTCAATGAAATAAGCTGGGGTGTTTACGAAGGACTCGAATCGAGTGTGGAATGGAAGGCCGATTATTGGGATAAGATCCGTGCCTGGAGTCATGGAGATTATAACGTAAGCGTTCCGGGAGGGGAAACTCCTTTACAACTGCGCGAGCGGCAATCAACAGCGCTCAAACATATCATGTCAAAAGCTGATGAAGAACTGGTATTGATTTGCATGCACGGCCGGGCCATGAAAAGTTTTATTTGCCTGCTCCTTCAAAAAGAACCCAAATACATGGAGGATTATCAGCATACCAATTTATGCCTGTATGAACTGGAGTATGTTTCCGGAAAGTTTGAATTAATCAGAGAAAATGATACGGAGCATTTGAAATGAAACGGGTGTCACAATTTCTTTGTAGGTTTAATTAGTTTGAAAACGTCAACATTAAAACGTTTACCTATAAAAAACCGGTTATAGCTGTAATTAAAATCAAGAACTCCGCCCGATTCAAGGTTGCCGGTAAAAAAATGACTTGAACTGCAAAATCCAACGTAATATTTGGGTCCGTTGTAACCAATCGAAAAAGTGCCCTCGCTGGCAATACCAAGTTTAGACCGATAGGTTTTTATATCTCCATTTTGCAATTGTGATGAATTGGTTTGAATCGCAAATCCTGGGATTGCACTTAAGTGTAAAAAGAATTTTTTCCTGTAAACAAATGTATGCACATACCCAAGACTGAAAATAAAATTTGAAGCAACCGATTCCTTTACCGTAGCATCAACACCAAACTGATTTTGAAAAACACCTGGCAATATACTGCTGTCGGCCTTCATTCCATAAGCAACAAGGGATGCGCCCAGAATAAATGATCCTGCACTTTTTTTTTGCGTGTCTAATTGCCAAAGGGAAGCCATATGGGAGTATTTTTTATGATTAAAAGAGTAATTTAATCCCAGGTAAACTATGGTGTTTTCAAGATCATTCCTTACAGGAATATCTTTGAAAAGTGAATAGTACTTTGGAAACAAATCTTCTACATTACTCCAATACATTCCCTTGTAATGACGTATGTAGGTCTTCAACCACCATTTTTGTTTTGTAAGTCCAAAATTTAAAGAGTTGTAAGTGCTTTTCCCCTTTGATTCATCATGAGGGAAAAGAAATCCTAAATTATGAGTCAATTCGAAAGTTATCCATTTGTAATCTATTCCAACTCCCCAGGAACGGGTGGTATTGGTAAGATAACTAATTGTTTTCCATGGGCCATTTTGGTTTAGCACGTCTATCCCAGAGGTAGATTTACTCCCAACCAAAGTAATACACAGCTGATTGGGGTACTTACTGATATAGGTTGAATCGTAGCCTAATTTTTTTTGAGCTTTGGCGCCATAATAAAAAAATAGACTATAACATATATATAATGAATATTTTATAATCTTATTCTTCACTTGGTTTTATTGTTTTTTCTCCAACAAACTGTTCATGCTGATTTTTGAATAAAACATTAAACGTGGTGAGTGTGCCATATATCCGTGTGATGTACTGTTGCATGTTTATTTTATCTTCATCAGTAAGTTTATCATGGGCATTGATTCGTTGTTCCAATACCCTTAAACGGTCGCGAAGCATGACAATTTTATGAAAGAATCCGTCAATAGGTATTTCTTTCGGAGCCAAATTGGCATCGGCTGCTTTCAAAATCATTTTACCTCCAATCCATTTATTTCCAAGTGGAGTAATTTCCTGTACGTCTCCCCATTTTTTCAAAATTTCAATCAGGGTTCGCTCCAGATCAAGTGTGGTAATTAATCCGTCAGGAGGCTCTACGGCTTCAATAACTTCGAGCGCATTTTGTTCCCTTAGCAACTCTTTTTTTCCAAAGGAAGTAAATACGATTACATAGGAGTGGGCTTTCATATTAATCACTACTCCGTCTCCGTATTGCGGGTGTTTTACCCGTGAGCCTATGCCTAACTCTTCATTCATATTTGTTAAATTTTTAATAATTAATCCTGCTCATCAAAAAAATCGGGCGGAGGTAGAATGGTATTGGTATCAGCCTGAATGGTGTCGGTAACAATAATAAATTTTTTTGCCGGACCTTTAAGCTCAACGTTGGGAACAAGACCGATGGTATCTTCGGGCGTAGCCCATTGGCGCATCACCATACGGCCCGAAATAAAGCGATAGGTACTTTTTAGCCATGGCCTCAGATTTCCGTCAGGACCGAAAAAGGAACGAAACGTTTTGGGCCTTGGAATGATTGATGAAAGGTAAATGCTTTCCTGAAGGGTGAGTTGTGAAGGATGTTTATCAAAATAAAAACGGGCTGCTTCGCCAATACCATAAATGTTAGGTCCCCATTCAATAATATTCAGATAAACTTCAAACATTCGTTCCTTGGCAGAAATGCGATTGTTTTCAATAAGCCAGGTAATAAGCACTTCTTCAAATTTTCGGGATAACACTTTGTCCCGAGTCAGAAAAATATTTTTCACCAGCTGCATAGAAATGGTACTGGCCCCGCGTTTAAATTTTTTAGCTACATAATTGGTTGCAATTGACTGCCGTATGGCATCCATTATAAACCCGCGATGATAAAAAAAGGAGGGATCTTCAGAGCATAAAACGGCATTTTTCAAATAGGTAGAAATTTGATCGAGCGGTGTAAAATTTCCATTGCCGGGCCCTACTTCAAAAGTACGCATGGGTCTGCCATACTCATAAGGGGTGTAACTGAAAGTGGTATTTAATTTAGCCAGATTTACTTCTCCATAATTCAGAATATGAAAATTGTATTTTCTCAGTTCCGAATCAAACTGATTTTTCCAGGGATCTTTGTCGTTGAGATAAGCGGTTAAATGGTAACTTAATTCACCACTTGCGTTTAATCCCTGAATCGATTGAAACATACCTTGTGGAAGGGAAGCAAAAAAATCTGTAGCTTTAATTTTTTCGCTGTTTAAGCGAATGGCGTATGTTTTTTCAGGCGCATTTTCATAGCGCAAATACGGGTGGACAATAAGTTTATTCAGTTGAATAACGGAACTGCTGTCAATAGCAATAAAGTTTTCTCCGAGGGTGAATTTAAAATCGGCCGATGCATGGGATACACTCACTTTGTTTTTGGCAATGCGCTTATGCATTATGGAAAAGTTATTTACGGCCGCAATCCCTTCCACCATCAACTGGTCATGATGAAATTCAACTTTTTTCAAAACCATTTTAAGCGAATCAAAACCAGTGGTGAGGTTAATTTTTGAGCGCAGATAGGGAAGAATAACCTTTTGCGTATCGGTTGAGTAGAGCGAAATACTCCCGTTCATATCATCGGGGAAGGCAGTTCCGCTGGCAGCCCAGTGTTGATGAAGGCTGTCTCCCGTAATTTCAAATTTCCCGCTAAATTCATTGCCTTTAAGGGCAAGTGACTGAACGGTAAAATCTATTTTTATTTCCCGGTCAATGGCTCTAAAAGAAAGTTGTTCAATAGTTACATCATCGGGCACCTGACTCAATACTTTTTTAATCATGCGGTATCCCGATTCGGCCAGATTTATTTCTTTCCGGTTTTCTTCGTTATTTTTTTTTCTGGATTTAATGAACCGCATGAAATTATTGGTTGAATCAGTTTTTGACAACTGAATAAAACCTCCTTTCATCTCAAGAAAATCAACCTGTATATCTTTTTGCAGCAGCGGCCAAAACCGGATTGAACATGCTACTTTATCCAGACGAACAAGTGTATCGGCATCTGCGGGACATACAATAATTCCTTCCAGTTTTATTCCGGTAAGTCCGGTCATGGAGGCATTGGCTACCGCAAAGCGGGTTTGATAGTCGTGGTCTAATTTGGATTGAATTTTTTTTAGTGCAAATTCAAGAAACGAATTCCGAAAAATAAAAAAACAACAAACAGCCGTAAAAAAAACAGCCCCGATTGTTAGCAGGGCTATTTTAACTATTTTTTTATGAACAGGCTTAAACGAAATATGTATTCGCGGAATTTTCAATTCCTGTAAATTAAACGGTCATGATTTCCTTTTCACGGGCATCCAGCAACTGATCTATTTTTTGAATATACGAATCGGTTGTTTGTTGCACCTTCGTTTCAGAAGCTTTAATTTCATCTTCAGGAACGCCTTCTTTCTGAAGTTTTTTGATCTTCTCATTGGCGTCTTTACGAATGTTTCGAACGGCTACACGGTTGCTTTCAGCTTCGCCTTTCAACTTCTTTACGATATCTTTTCTGCGTTCTTCGGTAAGTGGCGGAATACTGATGCGAACTATTTGCCCATCATTTTGCGGGTTAAGCCCCAGATTAGCCATGGTAATTCCTTTTTCAATGGCAGTTATCATTGACTTTTCCCATGGTTGTACTGCAATGGTACGGGCATCAGGGGTACTTATATTGGCCACCTGACTTAACGGAACAAGACTTCCGTAATATTCAACATGAACCGGATCAAGCATGCTTGGCATAGCTTTGCCTGCTCTCATTTTTGAAAATTCGGCAGCAGCATGGTCAACACATTTTTCCATGGCAGTTTTCATTTCTTCGAAAACTGATTTTACACGAGGATCATTCATTGATTTGGTAATTTAATGGAGGTGCAAGTTACTTTAAAAAAATAAAATTAAAACAGCACTTTCGGGCATAAAAAAACCCGGAGGTGAGTCCGGGTTCTTATGTATAAAAAATAGAATTAGTCTTTAACGGGGTCACCCACGCGGTCCATTGCACAACGGAATCCAAGAGTACTCAACGATTGCTCTTCATCCAAAAATCTTCTGGTACCTGGAGACATCCAATAAGCGCGATCATTCCATGAACCGCCTTTGTAAACATGTGCTTTATTATTTACGATGGAAGATTTTTCGTAATCATACTTCTGATCCATACCCACATATTCTTCCTCGTCCTTAAAGCCAATATTGTCTCCCTTGCGGTAATTTCTGCGTTTAGATGCGTCAACCTCATCGGCAACTTTGTATTTAATACGGCCTAAGCTATCCTTATCTACAATGTTTCCTTCAGGGTCAAGTTCTTTGGTGAGGTAGGTATTGCCACGGAAAGGCTGAAAATCGGTCATATCTTCAAGTGAAAGCGGACGATAAACATCCATTACCCACTCTGAAACGTTGCCTGCCATATGGAACAAACCGTAATCATTTGGCCAATAAGACTGAACCGGCATGGTGATAAAGCCCATATCATTCAATCGACCCGGAACACCGGCCTGATCACCTTTTCCACGTTTAAAGTTGGCCCACATAAAACCTCTGTCTTTTTCAGGGGCATGTTTACGTACGGTTAACCCCGTCCACGGATACACTTTGTGAACATCAATATTCTCATTGTACGATTCACTCTTGTAACAATAAGCTGCATATTCCCATTCGGCCTCAGTAGGTAAACGATAAATAGGAAGAAGAATACCATCCTCCATGCGCACCCTTCTACCAGAACTTCCGGAAGCGTAATCTTTTAATAAGTTTCCTTCCACTCCATCATACTGACTCAGCAAATAAGCATCGGTATTGAAGTTATTTTCATCAACCGCAGCTTCGGTTATTGTTTTTAACTTTAACACCCCCTCTCTTATAAGAATCATTTCGTTTACACGGTCAGTACGCCAGGCAGCATAGGCAGAAGCCTGCAACCAGTTTACACCAACCACCGGATAATCCTGATACCCCGGATGACGAAGGTAGTAATTTACAAATGGTTCATTATAAGCAAGCTTATCCCTCCACACCAAGGTATCGGGCAGAGCCTTTTTATATACTTCGGGGTACGAAACGTAAACACGCATCAACCACCAGAGGTATTGTAAATAATCGAGATTGGAGATTTCGTGCTCGTCCATGTAAAAACTGTGAACGGTCACTCTTCTTTTTAGGTTTTTTTGCTCCAGTACCAGATCCTGTTCAAAAGATCCCATTGTAAAGGTTCCACCCTCAACAAAAACGAGTCCGGGACCTGTTTCTTGTCCCATGTAGTTAACCTTCTCAAATCCACCCCAGTCAGGGTTGTTAAATTCCCATCCGGTTGTTGGAGATTTCTCTTTTTTACAAGATACAACAAGTACCGTTGAGAAGATAAAAGTAAGTAAGGTAACTTTCCTTATTTTCTTATTCATGTGTTGGTTAGTTGTGAATAATATTCGCCAAATATAACGATTAAACCTTAAATCTTAGTATTTCTGTTAAAACTTCGGACAAACTAATACACGACCGCGTGTTCGTTTCGAGCGTTTATTCCACTCTATTGAACAGGATAATTCGTGGGAACCTGTTAAGGCTGAGCGTCCTTCAGAAATGGTAAGGTCGTAACTGTATCCAAATTTGAAGTTTTTCTTGTTACGGAATCCAACAAGCACCATCATGGCATCGGTGTTGGGGGCTGTTTGCCTAAACCATAAGCCGGTTACCAAAGGTCCTTTATTTACATAAAATCCAAGATTTACCTGAGTAAACTCCCGCTGTCTCATAAATAAAATATTAGGGGAGAAGCTGGATTCATTGTATTTAGAACGTGTTAAAGGAATTACTAATCCTGCATGAACCGTGTATCTCCGGGGTAAATTGCTTGCAGCACCCGGTGTTCCATAGAAAGATTGATTTGGTTCAGTGAGGTTGTGAACCGCTGCTCCAAAATAAAATTTATTGGTATATCCGACAAAACCGGCCGCAAAGTTTGGAACTCCAATGGTTGAGTTAGGCTTAGGTTCGTTGGTGGGCAACACAAAACCTAACCTTGGAACAATCTGGTCGGGAAAACGTAGTTTGCTCATGCTAATGCTTCGTTGAAAATACTGGGCTTCAATTCCTGCCTTTATATTAAAGTATCGGTTAACTTCTATGTTATAAGAATAAATAGCAGCTAAAGTAGTGGTGGTTAGCAATCCTTGACCGGCCACATCCTGCAGAGCAATAATACCTACTCCTCCTCCAATGCTTGAGAAGTGTTCGTCATACGACCCAGAGAAAGTACGGAAAGTTCCTGGCAAAGAAGGCCACTGCATTCGATAATTCAAATTAATACGCCCATTAATGGCGGCACCGGCAAATGCCGGATTGGTATAAATAGGAGCCGCAAAAAACTGAGTAAATTCGGGATCCTGGGCTATTGCCTGTTTTCCTTGAATAAAGGCGAGGAAAACAAAAATTAGGGGGCTAAATTTTTTCATGTATCGATACTTCACCTGCAAAATCAAAACGAATTTATGGAAAAAATACTTATTTTGTACACCACAAGGATAATTATTTTTCAAAAGACTTCGTTGTGTTCATGTTTTTAAATTTGATAATAGAATGATTAAGAAATTCAGGAGGGTTATCTTAGTTCTCTCAATACTACCTTTATTGTCTGATGCTCAGGTTTTAAAAAGCTATACGCGTAAGGTCGCATGGCAAAAACCTTACGAAATGAGGCTGTCGGATTCAAAAAGTTTGAAACTCATTTCATTTGATGGAGCCGCACAGGTTAAATCGGGTTCTGGTTTTTTACCGGTCTATATTGAAAAAATTCCTTTATCAGGTTCTTCATTTAAAGCTCAGGTTGAAGTTTTGCAAACCACTTTACTCAATACCCAGCTGAGTGCTGACGTGGCGGTTTTACAAAACGACCCCAAAATTGAGCAGCAGGTGATTTACCTCTCAGGAAAAGCGTTTGCGCTTATCCGCATTATTCCTTTACGAAAAAACGGGCAACAAGTTGAACTGGTAACTCAATTTAAAATTACCATTCAGGAATCAATGAAGGCCGATTCGAAAACAAAAATAAATCAGCCGAATGTACGTTGGAGCCCTTCCTCGGTTTTAGCTACCGGAGTATGGTTTAAAATACCTGTAACTATTGAGGGTATTTATTCGCTCGATTATAACTATCTCAAAAATCTGGGTATTGATTTGGCCGGACTAAATCCTAAAACAATACGAATTTACGGACGCGGGGGCAATATGCTAGGACAGCAAAATAATACCGAAGCGGATGATGATTTAATGGAAAATGCCATTTTAGTAAATGGCGAGGCAGATGGAAAATTTGATGCAACCGATAAAGTACTCTTTTATTCAAAGGGAACGGACGCCTGGAAATACGACAGCATATCCGGAAAGTTTACGCACGAAAAAAATGTTTACTCTGATTTCGGGTATTATTTTCTGACAATAGGCGGATTAAACGGGAAGAGAGTTAGTATTAAAACATCACTTGGAGGGTCTCCTCAGAAAGATGTAAACTCATATGATTATTACTATGCTCACGAAGATGACAGGGTAAGTTTTATTAAATCGGGCAGGGAGTGGTACGGTGAAGTTTTTGATAAGGTAACTTCTTACGATTTTAACTTTTCTGTTCCAGGTCTCATAACTTCAGAACCGGTTTTGTTACGGTCGGAGGTGGTGGCTCATTCGTTTTCTCCCAGTTCCATGGTAGTTTCGGTGAACGGAGTTCAGCGCATAACGGAAAATTTCAATCCGGTTTATGATGATTATACGGCTCCCTGGGTAGACGATCCGGTTGTTCAATCGGCAGCATGTGCAGTTTCTTCCTCAAATTTAAATATCAATTATTCATATAATAAACCGGCATTAAGTTCCAGTGCATGGTTAAACTTTTTTGAGCTTAATTTAAGGCGCACTTTAGTGATGGATGGGTCTCAAATGTCCTTCAGAGACTCGCGGTCAATGGGCAGCACCAATACACGTTTTACCATAACTTCATCAGCACCTGTAAATATCTGGGATGTTACTGATGGGTATAACATCAGGCAAATGGAACTTGTGCAAAACGGGTCGAACTATTCATTTCAAACAAACACAGAAAAACTAACCGAATTTATTGCTTTTGATGGCACGCAGTTTCTTGTTCCCGGAGCTGGAGTTAAAGTAGTTAATCAAAATCTTCATGCTAAAGGGCAGCCTGATATGGTCATTGTGGCGTATCCCGATTTTGTTTATGATGCACAACGGTTGGCCGATTTTCACACACAGCAGTCGGGAATGAATGTACTTGTGGTGTCACCTGAGCAAATTTACAATGAGTTTTCTTCCGGAACCCCTGATGTAAGTTCCATCCGGAATTTTATGCGGATGTTTTATGAAAGAGGGAGAATAACCAATGAACAACCCAAATACCTGCTCATGTTTGGCGATGCATCTTTTGATTACAGGGATATTAAAAAATGGAAGGGGAATTTTGTTCCTACTTACGAAAGCCGAAATTCGTATGCACCAACAGCTTCTTATTGCTCTGACGATTTTTTTGGCTTTCTCGACCCCGAAGAGGGATACTGGGATGAGCAGTTTGGTAAGGAGGAAGGATTAGATTTGGGTGTTGGACGTTTACCCGTAAAATCAACAACAGAAGCAGCGCAGGTTGTAAATAAGATAATTTCGTATTACAATAGCAGTTCCATGCGCAACTGGAGAAACGATGTGGCATTTGTGGCAGATGATGAAGATTTTAATATTCACCTGAGCCAATCAAATAATTTAAGCGCCATTATTGATTCTGATTATGTAAACTACAATATCAATAAAATATTTTTTGATTCATATAAACAGATCTCTACACCTGAGGGTGGCCGATATCCTGATGTTCGCACTGCCATTAACAATCAGGTAAACAAAGGGTGTTTAATTATTAATTATACAGGTCACGGTGGTGAAACCCAGTGGGCGCATGAGCAGGTTTTAACTGTATCGGATATAAACGGATGGACAAATAAAAATGCACTTCCTCTTTTTATCACTGCAACCTGCGAGTTTAGTAAATTTGATGATCCGGAACGAACCTCGGCAGGAGAGTTAGTGTTGATTAATTCAAATGGCGGAGGGATAGGTTTATTTACAACCGTAAGGCTGGTATTTGCCTTTCCTAATTATCTGTTAAATATTAATGTATTGCAGAATAACTTATTCTCAGATCCAGGAAATAAATTCCCCACGCTGGGTGATGTGTTGGCGAAGGCAAAAAATATTGCACCTGATTTTAACAGTCGTAACTTTACCCTGCTTGGTGACCCGGCACTGGTGTTGGCCTATCCACGAAATAAAGTAATCACTGCTTCGATAAACGGGAAGCCTGTTAATTCGATTCCCGACACCATAAAGGCACTGAGTAAAGTTACTATCAGCGGCAACATTCAGGATATAAATGGACAAAACCTTACAGGGTTTAACGGAACTCTATACGTTTCTGTTTTTGATAAGGAAGAAACTTATACTACGCTGGCAAATGATGTAGCAAGTTTCCCTGCTACCTATAAGATGAGGCGAAATGTTATTTATCGGGGAAGAGCATCGGTGAACAACGGAGCATTTACGTATTCGTTTATTGTTCCTAAAGATATTTCGTATGTGAATGGCTCTGGCAAAATAAGTTACTATGCCGAAAACGGAGTGACTGATGCGGCCGGTAACTATTCAAACCTGATTATTGGTGGAACTTCTGATTCTGCCGGTAGCGATAATAAGGGGCCGCAAATAAAACTTTACATGAACGATTTTGCCTTTGTGAGCGGAGGTACTACCAATACGGCTCCGCTTTTTTTAGCCACACTTTTTGACGAAAACGGAATTAATACAGCCGGCAATGGCATAGGGCGTGAAATAACGGCCACCATTGACGGAAATGCCCAATCTTCCATCATTATGAATGATTATTACCAGGCTAATCTTAACAGTTTTACTAACGGACAGGTAAAATATAATTTCAGTTCGCTAGCACCGGGAGTGCACAATATAAAACTAAAGGCGTGGGATGTTTTTAATAATTCATCCGAAGCTTCTCTTGAATTTATTGTAGCCTCCGAGGCGGGATTGGCTTTAAACCATGTATTAAATTATCCCAATCCATTCACCACATCCACTACTTTTCAATTTGATCATAATAAATACGGACAATTTTTACAGGTGCAGATTCAGATTTATTCCGTTTCAGGCAAACTGCTTAAAACCATCAGTCAGGATGTGGTAGCGGCTGAAAGTCATTTTACAAGTGTACCCTGGGATGGGCGGGATGAATACGGGGATAAGTTGGCTAAAGGGGTGTATGTGTACAAGGTACGGGTCAAATCGGCTGACGGAGAGAAGGTCGAGAAGTTTGAAAAATTGGTGTTACTGAACTAAATAGAATATTTATAAATTTGCCTGATAAAATTTGATGATGTTTAAAAAAGTTTTCATTTCAGCAGTATTTGCCACAGCAGGTGCCCTTGCCACGATAGAATCGTTGGCTCAGATAACTAATAAATCCCAATTAGCGGGTCAGCAGAATGTGATAACCACTGCGGTGCCTTTTCTCACTATTACCCCCGATGCACGCCATGCGGGAATGGGCGATATTGGCGTTGCCACATCTCCTGACGTAAATTCCATCCACTGGAACTCGGCCAAGCTGGCTTTTATTGAGCGTAAAGCAGGAGTGTCCCTTTCGTATACCCCGTGGTTGCGCCAATTGGTTCCCGATGTTTCTCTTTCCTATATTTCAGCATATTCTAAAATTGGTAAGAGATCGGCATTTGCTGGCTCATTACGGTATTTCTCATTAGGGAATATTCAGTTTACCGATAATTTTGGAAATAGTACCGGAAGTGCCACTCCAAATGAATGGGCGCTTGACGGGGCCTATGCTACCCAACTTTCCGATAAACTATCGATGGGAGTTGCCTTCCGTTTTATTTATTCGAATCTCGCACCTAATGCAGTTCTCTCCAGCGGAATTCAGGCTAAGGCCGGTATAGCCGGAGCCGGTGATATTACTATGTACTACCGCAACAAATTTAAAGTAGAGGGTAAAAAGGTAAACTATGCCATTGGTGCAGCCATTACCAATATTGGTTCTAAAATTACTTACACCACTGCCGAAAACAGGGATTTTATTCCGATTAATTTACGTTTGGGAACTTTTGGTACCTATGAAATTGATGAATATAATACCATTTCATTCGGGATTGATTTAAATAAGCTTCTAGTTCCTACAAATCCATATTATTTAAAAAATGCGGCCGGAAATGGGGATAGTTTGGTGAACGGAATTCCTGTTATTGACAGAGGAAAAGTACCCGACCAACCCATCCTTAAAGGGATGATGCAGTCGTTTTATGATGCTCCGGGAGGTTTGAAAGAAGAATTGCGCGAAGTGCACTATTCGGCAGGAATGGAATACTGGTATGATAAACAATTTGCATTGCGTGCAGGTTATTTTCATGAATCTCCTTACAAAGGCAATCGTAAATACATGACTTTTGGGGCCGGATTACGCTATAAAGTATTTGGATTGGATGTAGCCTACCTTGTTCCGTTTCAGCAACGCAACCCTTTGGAGAATACGCTGCGATTCACGATGATATTCGATATTGATGCGTTCAAATCGCAACAGCCCACTCCTGATGCAAAATAATGAATATCCGGATAGGTTTCGGGTTTGATGTGCATCAGTTGTCGCAGGGTTACCCTCTTTTTTTGGGTGGGGTAAAACTTGATGCCGAAAAAGGCGCTGTAGGGCATTCGGATGCCGATGTATTGATTCACGCTATTTGTGATGCCATACTGGGTGCAGCAGCCATGCGCGATATAGGTTTTCATTTTCCGAATACCGACCCTAAATACAAGGGAATTGACAGTAAATTATTATTGAAAGAGGTGATTGTTAAAATAACCGGAGAAGGTTATAAAATAAGCAATATTGATTCTACTATTTGCCTGGAGCAACCAAAAGTAAATCCTCATATCCCGGCAATGGTAAAGGTGCTTGCTGCAATTTGTGAAATAGCCGAAGATGCAGTTTCCATAAAAGCTACCACTAACGAAAAACTGGGTTATATTGGCAGAGAAGAGGGATTGGCGGCTTATGCTTCGGTGCTTTTGTATAAGTAAAGACTTATTCGCATTTATCGCAATCCTTATCCTTTTCAGAATTTTTTTTCTTCCACGGACGCACCAGTTGCCAGAGTAAAAAGGCAAAAGCAGTGGCTACCAGAACCAGAATCAGAAAGTTTTGAATCCCGGTTTGTTCCATCAGGCTAAAAACGGGTTACTTAATTTTTCATATCCAATGGTTGTATTTGGTCCGTGCCCGGGGTAAACTACGTAGTCATCACTAAGGCTGAATAGTTTATTTTTAATCGAGAAAATAAGTGTATCATAATCTCCGCCTGGCAAATCGGTCCGGCCAATACTTCCGTTAAAAAGCACATCGCCCGAAACTACGAGTTTGTCGGCTTTACTATAGAAGCTGAGACTGGCCCGTGAATGACCCGGGGTGAGAAAAGTTTCCAGAAGTGAATTGCCAAACTGGATAATATCTCCTTCTGAAATAAAAATTTTGCGCTCGGGGGCTTCATTTATATTCATTTCAAAAAGACTGGCCCAGCTGGCTGCTTCGCGCATGGTAATTAATTCGTCTTCATGCAGGTGGAGGGGAAGTTTATATTTATCGGCCACAAATCCGTTTCCCAAAATATGGTCAATATGGCAATGCGTATTGATCAATGCAACCGGTTTCAGTTTTCTGCTGTCAATGAAGGTAGTGAGTTCCTTTTGTTCGGTCGATTTTTGGCAGCCTGGGTCAATAATTACACATTCTCCGGTTTCGTCATGCAGTACGTAGGTATTCTCAGCAAAGTCATTAAATGTAAAAGTACTAACTCTTATCATGTTTTTTCTGAAAATTAATAAGCTAAAGAATAACTTTGCGAAGAACGTGCTTTTTTTAAACAATAACATATTCCTGTTTTTAAGGAAAATTTTCTGTTTCCTGCTACTCCTGTTTTCTTTCTACCAACAGGCAGCGGCTCAGGGTATGTACACTGACTTTGGTCAGAATAGGGTACAGTTTGAAAAATTTGACTGGCAGTTTTACCGAAACGAAAACTTTGATGCGTACTTTTATACTGGCGGAAAAGAACTTGCTGTTTATGCCATGAAGGTGGCCGAAAAACATTTAAAAGCCATGGAAAAGGTAATGGATTACCGCATTTCCGGGCGCATTGAATTTGTAATTTACACCACCCAGTCTGATTTCAGGCAGAGTAATATAGGAATGACCGAGGTGCAGATAAATACAGGCGGAGTAACCCGCGTGTACGATACTAAAGTTATTTTAACTTTTGACGGAGATCACGAACATTTTACCCAGCAAATACGGGCCGGTTTGGCCGAAATAATTGCCAACGAAATGCTGTATGGCGGAACCTTAACCGACAGGCTTCAAAATGCTGCCCTGCTTACTTTGCCCGAATGGTACATCAATGGGCTAATTAATTACCTGGCCGAAGGATGGACAGTGGCTGATGACAGCAGGATGAAGGATGCCCTAAAAACCCGAAGGTTCAGAAAGTTTAGCACCCTAACGGAAGATGAAGCTGTTTTTGCAGGTAAATCCATCTGGAAATTTTTGATTGAAAGTAATGATGAACGCATTGTCTCTAATTTACTTTACATTACCCGAGTTACCCGAAACATAGAGTCTTCTTTCTATTATGTACTTGGTATGCGCATGCATGAGCTTACCGATAACTGGGAAATTTTTTATAATCATATTTATGAAAAGGATGATCAGGGGAAAACACTCCCTGCCGAAGAAATTAAACTAAGTAAAAAAATGAGGAGAACCTTGCTTCCTCAGGTGAGTTTAAGCCCTATGGGCAATAAATTACTTCTTACCACCAACGATCATGGGGTGTATAAAATTTACACGATTGACCTGTACAACAAACAAAGAGAAAAAGTATATCGGGGAGGATTTAAATACCGGAATATGACTCAGGATAAATCTTTTCCTTTGATAGGGTGGCATCCAAACGGAAAATCAATCGGATGTTTTTATGAACGTAAAGGAGCAAGTTATTTTCTCACTATTAATCTGGAGACGGGGAAAAAGGAAAGGTTCAGGTTACAAAAACTGGATAAAGTAACCGGGTTTGAATTTAACCCGAGCGGAAACATGATATTGCTTACAGGAACACGTAAAGGACAATCCGATTTGTATTTGCTGGATATAAAATCGCAAAGGGAACGACAACTGTCTAATGATTTTTACGATGATAAAGAAGCGCATTATATTGATGAAGGCAAACGAATTATTTTTGCATCCAACAGAATTTCCGATACGTTAAGCGCCCTTGCAGATGGAGTATTGACCAAAGAAAATAATTACGACATTTTCATTTATGATTTGGAACAAGAAGACGACCTGCTGCACCGGGTTACCAATACACCTTATGTAAACGAGTCGGCTCCCATACCATACAGTGCCGGCTATTACAGTTACCTCACCGACTACAACGGTGTGGTAAATAGGTATGCAGTAAAAGTTGAACCTGTTTTTGATTTTGTCGAACTAAGGATCATGTCAAAAGATACCTCTCTTCGGCAACATGACACACTGTTTTTAGATACCCTTATTGAGGTAACTACACCATTTTCGGTAAGAGGTAAAATTCATGCCATTGATTCGCTTACCGAAAGGGTAGATACCTTAATGCACTACCGGAATAAAACATACACCTATCCCCTAACCAATTATTACCGGAGTGTTTTGGCGCATGATGCCTGTGTACCTGCTGCATTTTCTGTAGAGTTGGTTTACAACGAGAATTCATTGCGCATTTATAAAACTCCGAACTTTACCGATATTCCTGAACAAACAAAGGATATTGCTACTTATTATACCAACTGGCGAAATAAAAAATCGTTTCAGATCAAGCCCTTTAAGAGAGGTGGTGCTTTTCCTGTGCCATCGCTGTGGGTAAGGGATACGCTGGCACAACGGAGCACGGATAATGAGTCTTTACAGTTGCCAAAAGTGCATTCACAGGATTCATTACAAAAGCAGCCTGCCGACAGTATGAAGTATCGTTTTCTCAACGAATTTACCAATCGGGAGAACTTCAATATAGATCAGATACTCGCAGAGCAACCGGTAATAAAAAATATAAGTAAAGAAAAACAACTCCGTCTTCCGCCACCACGCACCTACCGCTCGGTTTTTTTACCAGATTATTTTGTGACGCAACTTGATAATACCGTAATCAATACCTATTACCAACCGTATACCCCCGGGTCAATTCAATTTTTTAATCCGGGTTTTAACGGGATGTTTAAGTTGGGAATTAACGATATGTTTAACGACAAACGGATTGTTGGCGGTTTCAGGCTATCGGTTGATCTGCGTGGTACCGATGTTTTTCTGGCTTACGAAAATAACAAAAGACGGGTTGATAAAAGAATTCAGTATTTCCGTTCTTCGCGATTTGTGCAATCTGATTTTGACTACCAGCGTACCCTAGTGAATGAAGTGCGTTTTATTCAAAAGTATGTGTTTACCGAGCGAAGTTGCCTGAGGTTTCACGTTTTCGGGCGACAGGATATAACAAATATTCTTTCGTCAGATGCTTTTAATGCAGGCCGTCCTTCTATAGAGCGAAACTGGGCTGGAGGAAAACTGGAATATATTTACGACAACACAGTAAATAAAGGATTAAACCTGCTAAACGGACTCCGGTATAAAGTTTTTGTTGAAACCTACAAAGATGTAAAAAGAGAAAATACCACCTTAGCCGCAGCAGGTATTGATATTCGTAATTATTTAAAAATTCACCGGCAATTGGTTTTAGCCACCCGTTTTAGTGCCAACACTTCATTTGGAAGTGCTCGGGTAGTTTATTTCTTAGGAGGAGTAGATAACTGGATCAGTCCGCGATACAACAAAGACATTTTGGTCGATGCCACCAAAAATTACGTGTACCAGTCTTTGGCCACAAATCTCAGGGGATTTACTCAAAATATACGCAATGGAAGTTCATTTGTAGTGATGAATAACGAACTGCGTCTTCCATTGTTTGCCTATATCACCAATCGTCCGATGAAAAGTGATTTTCTGAAAAATTTTATGATTGTTCCCTTTTGTGACCTGGGAACCGCATGGTCGGGCAAATCGCCCAATGCCGATGATAATACCTTTAATAAGCGGGTAGTGAGCCGCTATCCTATTACAGCAACCATTATTAATATCAGGCAACCGCTGGTAGGAGGTGTGGGAGCCGGGCTGCACCTTAAATTGTTTGGGTATTATGTACGTGGCGACATGGCCTGGGGCATAGAAGATATGCAGTTAAGTAAAGATCCGGTGTATTATGTATCGCTGAGCACCGACTTTTAATTTTGATTTCGTTTTTTCATCCCATCGGCAAAACACTTGCGGCAACGGGGTTCATAACTATCTTTTTCTCCAAGCAAAATTTTGCTTTCATTGGCACTAGTCCGGTAGGAGTGATTGGCATGGTCACCACACACCACACAAATAGCATGTACCTTGGTGACAAACTCGGCTATAGCCATCAGTGCGGGCATTGGTCCAAATGGTTGCGCTAAAAAATCCATATCCAGGCCCGCCACAATAACCCGTATGCCCTGGGAGGCAAGTGTTTCGCACACATACACAATTTCCGTATCAAAAAACTGTGCCTCGTCAATCCCAATTACATCGACCTCTTTGGCCATTAATAAAATTTTCAGCGAAGAATCTACCGGAGTTGATTTGATGGAATTGGCATTATGCGACACAATATTTTCTTCGTGATAACGGGTATCGGTAGCCGGTTTAAAAATTTCTACGCGTAAATTAGCAATACGGGCACGTTTTAATCTGCGAATCAGCTCTTCGGTTTTCCCCGAAAACATACTCCCGCAAATTACTTCAATCCACCCCTTTTTATGGGTTATATGGTATGACGGCTCAATAAACATGTGTTGCAAATTAGGATTTATCAGTCAAATTATACAGCTCTATTGAAATGTGTAAAAGTTAACCGTTGTTCCAGAGGCATAAATGGTATTTTTGTTTAGACAAAATGGTTTATGGAAACTAGTATTCAACTCAGGGAACTTGCTCAAAAGATAGCGACCCTTACCGCACAGCCTGTTCTTACCATGCTTGAACAGGACCTTTTGCGGAGTTATTTATTGCAAATGTATGATGCGATCGTAAATCAGGTTACTACGCCAAGCAAGGAGGTGATGCCCCTCAAAAAGCAAAATGAACCCGTTGCTGATGTGATTGTGGAGCAGGAGTTGATTGTTCCGGTAATAAATGACATCCCTGTTGAAATGAGTGAATCTACTTTGCCACGTGAACCCGAAAAGGAAGAAGAAGTAATTGAAGCGTTAAATCTTTTTTCTTCCAGCGGTTCTGTAACTGAAGAAATTGAAATCTCTGAAACGATATCTGTGGTGGAACCGGAAGAAGAACAGGTGATTTTGTCCATGGAAGAGTCACCTAAAACAACAACTCCTCAGAGTGTAATTGAACTGTTAACAAGTGAAAAGGCCGATGAAGAAAAACTAATTGACCGTATCACTCAGGAACAGAAAACACTTGCGGATAAAATGCAGATTACGCCCATTGATAATATAAAATCACATATTACCCTCAATAAAAAAGTTGCCTATATCATAGGTCTGTTCAATCAGGAGAGTGAGGATTATAATAAAGCACTCGACCAGTTGAATACAGCCGATAATTTACAGGACGCCCTAAACACCTTGCATATGCTTAGAACCAGATATAACTGGAAAGCGGATTTGGATTTAGCCAAAGAACTGGAACAGTTAGTAAGAAGAAGATATACTACCTCCATTTAATCCTAATTGCATCCATTGAGTCGTTTATTCAGGCGAAAAAATATCAACCGCATTTTGGCCGAGGGGTCGGATACGGGAGAGCATTCGCTTCAGCGTAACCTTTCCCTGCGTGATTTAACTTCCTTAGGAATTGCGGCAATTATCGGAGCTGGTATTTTCAGCACTATTGGAAATGCCAGTGCCTCCGGAGGTCCTGCAGTTATTTTGCTTTTTGCATTTATTGCTGTTGCCTGTTCATTCTCGGCAATGAGTTATGCCGAGTTTGCATCCAGCATTCCAATTTCCGGAAGTGCCTATACCTATGCCTATGCATCTTTTGGCGAACTTATAGCGTGGATAATAGGGTGGGCACTTATTGTAGAATATGCTATCGGAAATATAGTTGTGGCCATTAGCTGGAGCGATTATTTTACCGGGCTGATGGATGGAATGGGCTGGCATATTCCCGAGTATTTTACGATGGATTATTTTTCGGCTAAAAGCGGGTACTTAGAGGTAGAGAATGCTTTGGCAGCTACTCCCGAGAAAACAAAAGAACTATTAGAGCATTTTACCAATGTACATATTACCGCAAAGCATTCCGCCTGGGTTAATGCACCCGAGTTTTGGGGATTAAAAATAATTTGCGATTTACCGGCATTGGCCATTGTGTTTGCTATTACCGCATTAATTTATCGGGGTGTTCACGAAACTAAAACGGTAGGAAATTATTTTGTTGGGCTCAAACTTATTGTAATCATTCTGGTAATAATTGTCGGAGCGTTCTATGTAAACCCTGATCACTGGAGCCCGTTTGCACCAAACGGATTGCCCGGTGTGCTGAAGGGAGTGGCATCGGTGTTTTTTGCCTATATCGGTTTTGATGCATTGGCCACCACAGCCGAGGAATGCAAAAACCCTAAGCGGGATTTGCCCAAAGCCATGATTGCCTCTTTAATCATCTGCACGGTTTTATATATTCTCATTGCACTTACCCTTACCGGGCTGGTAAATTATAAAGAACTGGGTGTAGGCGATCCGCTGGCACATGCATTTAGTTTAATTCATGTAGACTGGATGAGCGGATTAGTGGCCGTAAGTGCGGTGATTGCAATGGCAAGTGTGCTACTTGTTTTTCAAAACGGGCAGCCGCGCATTTGGATGAGCATGAGTCGTGACGGACTTTTGCCCAAACGATTCAGTAAAATTCATCCTAAGTTTAAATCGCCTTCGTTTTCTACTTTGGTTACCGGTGCAATGGTGGCTATCCCGGCTTTATTTATGAATTTGCAGGAAGTAACCGACCTCTCGAGTATAGGGACTTTATTCGCTTTTGTATTGGTGAACGCGGGCGTTATTCAAATGGAAACACATCGCAACGAAAATCACGTTGGATTCAGGGTGCCTTATTATAACGGCCGTTTATTTATTCCATTGCTGTGCTTAATTTCACTTTTTGTATTTATTGTTTTCGATACCAGCGATGTGTTTTTTCATTTAAACGAACGCGAAAACTGGCCAACGGGGATTTTCTGGGTCATGTTTGTAACGCTTAGTGTATTAAGCTTTAGATACCGTTATTCCGTTATTCCTGTTTTAGGTATGGTGAGCAATTTTTACCTGATGACCCAGTTAAATTTTACCAATTGGGCGGCTTTTATTATTTGGTTACTTATAGGCTTAATTGTCTATTTTCTTTACGGGTATCGTCATAGTAAACTGAATAAGCCGGTTTAAAACACAGCTTACCGCATTTTATCGGCTATTATCTGCATTTTGTCCTTTTTCTTTCATTTAAACGGGGCGTCATTAATAGTTTTGTGCCCTGATTTCAAAAACGGTTTCTATGAAACAATTTCTTATAGGTATATTTATGTTTGCAGGTGTGCTATCCGTTAAGGCCCAGCATAAACATACGGTTAGCGGCAGGGTGAAAGACCAAAAAACAGGAGAAGAACTGATAGGTGTGATGGTGAAAGTTGAAGGGCAAAGTATTGGAACGGTAACCAACTCCTATGGTTTTTTTTCGCTCACACTGCCCGAGGGCAAATACAAAATTCTGTTTTCCTATATCGGATACAAGTCTCTGGCTATTGACGTTGATTTAAAAACCGATGTGGTACTTAGACCCGAAATGAGCGATGATAAAAATGAACTGAGGGAAGTAAAAGTTCAGGCAACAAAAGGAAATGATAATATTGAATCCACCCGAATGAGTGTGATGAGTGTAGATATTCAGTCGCTCAAAAAAATGCCTGCGCTGCTTGGAGAAGTTGACATTTTGCGTGCATTGCAATTTATGCCCGGAGTGCAAACAGGAGGAGAAGGGAGCACCGGATTTTACGTACGAGGGGGCAATGTTGACCAGAATTTGATTTTACTGGATGAGGCTATTGTATACAATCCTTCCCATCTTTTCGGTTTTTTCTCGGTGTTTAATGCCGATGCCATAAAGGATGCTGAATTGTATAAGGGGGCAATACCCGCTCAGTTCGGTGGCCGGCTATCGTCAGTGCTGGATGTAAAAATGAAAGACGGCAATTCAAAACATTTCTCGGCATCGGGTGGCATTGGAACTATCTCGAGTCGTATTACCCTTGAAGGGCCCATTGTGAAAGAAAAAAGTTCCTTCATCATTTCAGCCCGTAGAACTTATGCAGATATGTTTTTGAAATTGTCGCCCGACAAAGAAGTGCAAAAAAGTAAATTGTATTTTTATGATCTGAATGCAAAAGTAAACTACACCATTAATGACAATAACCGCATTTTTGTTTCAGGATATTTCGGGCGCGATATTCTCGGATTTGACAAAACGTTTACTCAAGGCTGGGGAAATGCTACGGGAACACTGCGATGGAACCATGTCTTTAATAAAAAACTGTTTTCGAACGTAACACTCATCACCAGCAGCTATAATTATAAACTTGAAGCAGAAACCGAAGAATCACAAGGGTTCTTATGGAAGTCGGATATGTCGGACCAAACAGTGAAAGGAGATTTTACTTACTACGTTAGTCCTAAAAATACCATTCGTTTCGGGGCAGGAATTACCTGGCATGCTCTGTTTCCGGGTAAAGCGGGACCAAACAATCCGAAATCAGTAATTAATGAACAAAAATTGCCTGTGAGCAATTCCCTGGAGCATTATTATTATATCGATAATGAACAAAAAATAAGTTCACGTCTTACGGTAGATTACGGAATCCGGTTTTCTGTGTTTCACAATGTAGGTTCTGCCACTGTGTTCACCTACGGAGCAAATCGTTATGGAAATAATCCCGATACAAAAGATTCGGTTGACTATGGCAGCGGAGTGATTTATCATACTTATACGGGATGGGAACCTCGTGTTTCCATGAAGTACTCTATAAACGAAAACAGCTCGGTAAAGGCATCTTATAACAGAACCTATCAGTATTTGCATTTGGTGTCCAATACAAATTCAGCTTCGCCCACCGATATTTATATCAATAGCAGTCCTAATATCAAACCGCAATATGCCGATCAGGTAGCAGCAGGATATTTCAGGAATTTCAATGAAAATACACTGCAAACATCGGCCGAAGTATATTATAAAAGAATGTACAATCAGGTGGATTATGTAGATAATGCAAATCTGTTTTTGAATAAATACCTCGAATCGCAATTAATGGCCGGCACAGGTACTTCCTATGGTTTGGAATTGATGGTAAAAAAGAAAACAGGTAAAGTGGATGCGTGGATGAGTTATACCTTATCAAAAGCAGATAGAAAAATTGACGGTATAAATAACAACAAGGCTTACCCTACCCGTTACGATCATCGCCATAATTTATCTTGGGTGTTTACGTATGAGCACAGTAAGAAATGGACATTCTCCGCCAATTTTATCTATGTAACCGGTGGCGCCTTTACTGCGCCCAATGCCCGCTATGAGTTTGACGGATATGTGGTTCCTTACGTATCATCGCGCAACAATTACCGCATGCCGGATTACCATCGCCTGGATATGGCGGCAACTTTATACCCTAAAAAATATGAGGGCAAAAAATTCAAAGCCAACTGGACATTCTCCCTCTTCAATGCGTACGGACGCAAAAATGCCTACTCAATTGTATTCAGGCAACGCGAAGGATACCCCGATACATACCAGGCGGTAAAAACATACCTTTTTACATTTATTCCATCGGTAACCTGGAACTTTAAATTCTGAGAACTGCAGTATGAAAAAAAACAGCTTATACATTTTTCTGATTTTAACGGGTGCCCTGTTTTCTTCCTGCCAGGAAGTAATCAGTTATGATCTGGATGAATCAACCAAACAATTGGTAATTGACGGAATGGTAACAGACCAGCCCGGGCCTTATACAGTTAAACTATCACTTACGGGACCATACCTTAAAAATGCTCCTACCGACAGAGCTACGGGTGCAATAGTGATTATCCGGGACAATGCCGGAAATACAGATACTCTTGCTGAACAATTGCCGGGCGAATACAAAACCACAGCCTCATTTCCCAAAGGTGAAATAGGGCGCACTTATCAGTTATATGTAAACTATCAGAATAAGGTGTACACTGCCAGCGGAGAAATTCTCCCCATCTCAAATGTAGATTCGCTTTCTTATAAATATCACGAAGAAAGTATTCTGTACCCCGAGAACGGATATTATGTAACCATGTATGCCCAGGAACCCGCTGGCAAAGGGAATAATTACCGCTTTAAATTTATTGTAAATGGTTTTTTCTCCAACCGGGCCGACCGTTTTATTGTGGTAAACGATGATTTTGTAGATGGCAATTACATCACTTTTACTACCCCGTTTCCGGTGGCTTTGGGCGATAGTGTGGTACTCGAAAGCCAGTCGTTTACCAAGCCGGCTTATGATTATTATTTGGCGTTGCTGTTTCAAATGAATCCGAATGGATTTTTTGATGCACCGCCTGCCAATTTACCCACCAACATAACGGGTGGTGCATTGGGTTATTTTAATACGGTTGCCATCAAGTACAATGGAGTAAAGATTAAATAGTTTCATCATAGATTAAGGTTAAACAAATGCCCTGTAGCAGTGATGCTACGGGGTCTTGTTTTTAAATCCTTTTCAGCAAAGTCAGTTTATCTGCTGGCGAAAAATGTAGTAACTTGCATTCGTAAATTGACATATGAAGTTTCAACTCGAATTTAATCCGGCAGTTCCGGCTACTACGCTCAGTATCCGCAAGCCGGTGTGGTTATCGGGTTCGTGTTTTGCCGCAAATATGTCGGAGTATTTTTTGCGAAATCGCTTTGTGTTGCATAGCAATCCCAATGGTATTTTGTTTAATCCGGTAAGTATATTACAGGGGCTTCAACACGATGTATCGCAAGAACCTTACACTGCTTCCGATTGTGTGCAACAGGATAAACTCTGGCACTCTATCCACCATCACGGTGTTTTTGGCAACACTTCCCAATCGGGGCTGCTGCAAAACATAAATGAAAGGATGCAAGCCAGTCACGGGTTTTTAAAAACCACCGATTGGATCATTCTTACATTTGGTTCAGCCTGGGTTTATGAATGGAAGGAGTCGAAAACGGTAGTGGCCAATTGCCATAAATTGCCTGCTGATTTATTTGAAAAGCGATTGTTGCAGCCCGGTGAAATAGAAACCCTTTTTGATGAAGTTTATGCCAGAATGAAACAACTGAACAGTTCAGCAAAATTTATGTTTACTGTGAGCCCTGTAAGATATGTGCGAGATGGATTGGTTGAGAATAACCTGAGCAAATCTGTTTTGCTGCAAAGTGTTCACCGCATGGTGCAACAACATAAAGATTGTTTTTATTTTCCGGCTTACGAAATGGTTATTGACGTGCTGCGCGATTACCGTTTTTTTGAAGCCGATATGGTGCATCCCAATAAACAGGCAGTTGAGTATGTGTGGATGAAGTTTGCCGAGAGTTTTATGGATAGTGAAACGAAAGCATTTGTTAAAAATTATGAGGGGGTACTTACGGCAAAAGCACATCGACCGTTGCATAAAGTGCCCGAGGAGTGGGCGCGTTTTACCTGCATCATGCGCGAAAAAATAAATGAATTAAAAACAGCCTATTCGTTTATAGATTTCAGTGAAGACGAACAGTATTTTTCATAAAATAAAAAACCCGAATCATATTTGATTCGGGTTTTTTTATGCAACGGATTTTTAAAAATCTTAATAATCCATTCCGCCCATACCACCCGGCATTCCGCCCGGCATAGCTGGTGCTTTTTCTTCTTTTTCCTCTACCAGTGCACATTCGGTAGTAAGTATCATGGCAGCGGCCGATGCAGCATTTTGTAAAGCCACACGAGTTACTTTAGTAGGGTCAATAACACCGGCTGCAATCAGGTTCTCAAATTTTTCGGTGCGGGCATTGTAACCAAAATCAGCTTTGCCTTCACGTACTTTATTTACAACCACACTTCCTTCACCACCTGCATTGGCCACAATCTGACGCAATGGTTCTTCTATAGCACGTTTAATAATGGCAATACCTGTGTTCTCGTCTTCATTGGCACCTTTCAGTTTTTCTAATACTTCAAGTGCACGAATGTAAGCCACACCACCACCGGCAACAATACCTTCTTCTACGGCAGCACGGGTTGCGTGCAAGGCATCATCCACACGGTCTTTTTTCTCCTTCATTTCCACTTCGGTTGCAGCACCAATGTACAATACAGCAACGCCACCGGCTAATTTAGCCAAACGCTCCTGTAATTTTTCACGATCGTAGTCGCTGGTAGTGCTGTCAATTTGTGCTTTAATCTGACCAACGCGCGCCTGAATATCTTCTTTTTTGCCGGCACCGTTGATAATGGTAGTATTGTCTTTATCGATTGATATTTTTTCAGCTTTACCTAAATATGTGATATCAGCGTTCTCTAATTTAAATCCGCGCTCTTCACTTATCACTGTACCACCTGTAAGGATAGCAATATCTTCGAGCATAGCTTTTCTTCTGTCGCCAAAGCCCGGAGCTTTTACTGCAGCAATTTTCAATGCACCACGAATTTTATTTACTACCAATGTTGCTAATGCTTCACCTTCTATATCCTCAGCAATAATCAAAAGAGGTTTTCCGGTTTGTACCACTTGCTCTAAAATAGGAAGCAACTCTTTCATGTTGCTGATTTTTTTATCATAAATCAGAATGAAAGGAGCATCCATTTCGGCTTCCATTTTCTCGGCATTGGTTACAAAGTAAGGAGAAAGGTAACCACGGTCAAACTGCATACCTTCTACTGTTTTTACTTCAGTTTCGGTTCCTTTTGCTTCTTCAACAGTAATGACACCTTCTTTTCCAACCTTAGCCATTGCATCGGCAATCAGTTTACCAATTACTTCATCGTTATTGGCCGAGATGGAAGCAACCTGCTGAATTTTGTTATTGTCGTCACCAACTTTTTGCGACTGCTTTTTCAGGTTTTCTACAATGGCTTCAACGGCTTTGTCAATACCACGTTTTAAATCCATAGGATTTGCTCCGGCAGCTACGTTTTTCATACCTGCAGTTACAATTGCCTGAGCCAATACGGTAGCGGTAGTAGTTCCGTCTCCTGCCTGATCAGCAGTTTTGCTGGCTACTTCTTTTACCATTTGGGCACCCATGTTTTCAATCGGGTCTTTCAGTTCAATTTCTTTAGCAACAGTTACACCGTCTTTGGTTACTGCAGGTGAACCGAATTTTTTATCAATAACTACATTACGGCCTTTAGGGCCAAGGGTTACTTTTACTGCATTTGCCAATGCATCCACACCGCGTTTCAATCCATCGCGGGCTTCTACGTTATATTGAATTTTCTTAGCCATATTTTTTATTGTTTATTTTAAGGTTAAACTGATTTAAATGATTGCGAAAATGTCAGACTCGCGCATAATGAGGTAGTCTTTACCGTCAACCGTTATTTCGGTTCCGGCATATTTCCCGTAAAGAACGGTATCTCCGGCCTTCACGGTCATTGGCTCATCTTTTTTGCCTTCACCGGCTGCCACTACTTTACCTCTTTGAGGTTTTTCTTTTGCTGTGTCAGGTATGATAATTCCTCCTGATGTTTTCTCTTCTGCAGGAGCAGGTTCAACCAGAACTCTGTCTGCCAATGGTTTAAGACTTACTGCCATATTTTTTTGAATAATTTTTAAAGTTTAAATGGTTTTGTGTACCTGCCTTATCAGCAAAAGTGCCAAAGGAACAAAGGTGACATTTTTTGCTGGTTTCACTGACATTTTTATCAGAATAGCTGACAGGTTAAATCCATTGACTGAAAAAAATTCCTCTATCAGGCAACCATACTCCGGTTAAAATTGATTTAGTAAGAAGTTAGGTTAGTAAACAATGGTGAATCCGGGCTGGAGATGTAAAAAGTTTTAGTAACTTAGTACCAATCCCAGTCCGGTAATTTTAAATCCCGGGCTTACGTTACGCATCGTGAAATATACCGAAGATGAAATGATAGAGGGCTGTATCCGTGGAGAACGGGTATTTCAAAAAGCTCTTTATGATAAGTATGCATCCAAAATGCTGGGTGTGTGTATGCGGTATGCCGAAAGCCGGGAAGAAGCCGAAGATATGTTGCAGGAAGGATTTATCAGGGTTTTTCAAAGCATTGTTACTTATCAAAAACTTGGTTCGTTTGAGGGATGGGTGCGCAGGGTAATTGTATTTACCGCAATTAATATTTACAAAAGTCGGTTGCGCAAGTATAAAGATGAGCCCATGCCTGAGCATCATGATAATGTGGTAAATGAAGATGTGATTGATAAAATGTCAGCAAAAGAAATAGTGAATTTAATACAGTTACTGCCCGATGGATACCGGGTAATATTTAATCTTTTTGCTATTGAGGGGTATTCGCATAAAGAAATTGCTGAGCATTTGGATATTGCAGTAGGCACTTCCAAGTCTCAGGTGGCCCGTGCCCGAATGTATATTCAGCAGCTGTTGTTAAAGCATAATAAAAGTTTGTATGAGCGATTGGCAAAATCAGGATAAAGTAACCGACAAACTGCGTGATAAGGTTTACAACCACAGCGAAACCCCATCGGACGCTTTGTGGGAGAAATTGGATGCCCGGTTGAATGCAATGACTGCTCCTGAGCGAAAAAGGAGAATTGGCTGGTATTGGATAGCTGCTATCATTGCAGGGGTATCGGCAGGATTATGGGCTGGTATTCATTTTATTGACGAAAAAGGCAAGGTGAAACCCAAAGTTGAAACAACTGTTACAACACCAAAAACAGAAAATCGGGTTTCCAAACCTTTCACAAAACCATTGCATGCTTTACCTGAAAAAACGGAAATGTCAATAGCTGACAAAACACCCATCAAGATAAAAAGTAATAAAAAATTTTCAGGGAAAAAGGTTGCCGAAAAGAACTTGATAGCACCCGCTCAACCGGAACCTGCCCCGGTAACCGGGCAACATGCCGGGACGGATGAATCAACCTCAAAGGCAACAAAAGAATTTGCCCCGGCTCAATTAACTAACACGATGCCTGCGCAACAATTAGCCGTTGGGGAACCCATTGTAATTAATTTTCATAAAGTAAAATTTCCTGACTTTCCGTTGCATGGCAATACCAAATTGCTTCCGCCTCCTCTTGAAAGGGAACGCTGGTTTACTCCTGTTTCCGCGTTTTCAATTGCCATTGTAAATAATATAAGTTACGGAATTACCCGATACACCACCGGTAGCAACGCAAATGCAGCCCTACTGGACAATGCCAAACTAACAAACCAGATTAGCAATGGCAGGGTGGCACCCTCATTTGGTCTTTCAGCAGGATTACGGATTACCGACAGGTTAATGTTATCGACCGGGTTCCGAAGAACCATTTATTCTGATAAATATACCTATGATATTAAAAAAGCCGTTTCTGATCCGTACAGAGGAACTGATCCTACTTTGTTAGCTTTTAACTACAAACATGGGGGAGATTCTGTTATGCCCGGAAGCACTTATTCGTTTGTAAATAAATTTTATTGCAGCGAGGTGCCTGTTACTTTTTCCTACTATGTACCTATGAGCAAACGATGGAATGTGGTACTGGAGGCAGGAGTAAGTTTTATGAAAGTAACCTACGCAACAGCCGCGTATCTTGATATAGACCGGGTAGGCTTTGTGGTGGTGCAAAGTTTATCCGAGTACCCCGGTTATAAAATGGTAACTAACCTCAATTTAGGAATGGGTATGTCTTATCGACTCAATGGGAAATTTTCGGTGGAGGCTTCCCCGTATCTGCGGTACGGACTAAATTCAATGATTAAAGACAAATCTTTCACCAGGCAAACACCTGCATTTTTTGGGCTTAATGCCACTTTACGCTACCACGCTTTTTAGCCGTTGTATAAATTTTGTTTGCTTTTTAATATGGCGTTTTGAGTATATTCGTTATTGTTAAAAAGGATACTGATTTATGCAGAAACTTGATAAAAACTGGTTCATAGAAAATCTGGTTGATTTCGAACACAAAAAATATGTTTTGCTGGGGTACCTGCAGCATGTAAAACAAAATTTTGTACAGCAAAAATTATATCCTCACCTGGCCGATTTGGTAATGCACTACCGGAATTTAAATGATTTTGTCAGCGGCAAGCAGTTATTGTTTGGTAGTTTTCCGGAGCGAATTTCAAAAGTTGATCTGGATAATTTCCGACTGGCCTATGAAAAGGTGGTACAGGACGATGAATTAATGAACGAGATTGAAACAATTGTTCAATTTGCTTTGCCTCAATTTAAAGTAGCATTAGATGAAGGCAAAGAAATTTATGAGTTTATTGAAGAGCATATATCCGTTACCCCTGTTGGTATTTTACCCCTATATAAAAATGAAGGATATTTGCTGGTAAAAGAAGCTGGAAATGATACGCGTGTTTACGAATACCAGATTACCCTATTTGAAGAGCAATTATCAAAATACCGGGGGGTGCATACCCGATTTATTACCACTTACAGACATTCTGTTACTAATACATTTGAATGGATAAAACGCGATTTGATTAAGACTAATAATAAACTTCCCAATCCGGCAACCTATGCCATGATTTCGGAAATGCAATTTCCATTGCGCGAAACCATAGAACCAATAACCCAAAGGTTGCTGATACGTTATATAGAACAGGATAAAAGGATATAATTACTTGTTAGCCGGAGCCTCAGGATTTGCCGGTACCTGCTGAGGTTGCTGTTGAGGAGCCTGTTGCTGCTGCGGAGCCGGGGCGGTCGATACTTCATCTTCAATCATTGATTTCGATTCGGTAGTTGTTCCTCCTTCGGTAGGTCGGGCAAAATTGGTGAGCAGGGTGAGTACAATTAAAGATATGGCCAAAATCCAAGTAGCTTTTTCTACTGTTTCAGAGGTACGCTTAACGCCCATAATCTGGTTTGACGAAGCAAAGTTTGAAGCAATTCCTCCGCCTTTTGGATTTTGGATTAATACAACCAGTGCGAGTAAAACGCACACAATAATGATTAATATAGTGAGTAAAAGGTACATATGCTTTAATCTATTTTATTATCCGATTTAATTTTTTGAATAAGGGCAACGAAATACGGCATTTTATCCGGAAATTTCAAACACAATTTTTCGTAAATCCGTATGGCCTTCTTGTAGTTACCCTGTTTGGTATAAATTTTCGCAAGCGTTTCAGTGGCTAAATCATCATCTTCCTCCACACTTATTTTGGCCATATTCACAGGATTAAAGAACTCAGCCTTAGGCCTGCTGATGCTTGGACTTTCTTTAATAAACTTCTCAATAATTGAATCAGAATCAAATGCTTTATTTTTATTTACCGGAGCTTCAACTGCAGGTTTACTTATTTCATCTTCAATAGGCTTTTCTTCTTCAATCAGCCTGGTATCAGTTGCCAGTTCTTCATCGGCATTGGCCGGATCAATTACATCAATTTGGTATTTACCGCTTATTAAACTGAGCCATTCATCAAAACTATGTGGCTCATTTGCATTTATTACAGCAGGTTGTTCAATGCCGGTAGTTTCAATTTCGGTATGCTCGTGTATTGCAGTAATTTCCTCTGGAGGATGAATTGCTTCTATTAATTCAGAAGTCGGTTCAACAAAGGGCTCAGGAGTAATTTCTTTTTGAGGGACAACAACAACAGGCAACTTGTCTTCAAGTATAGTTTGTTCCGGAATTAATTCCAGAGATGTTTCCTTCAATTCGTCTTCCTGATTTTTTGTAACCGCTAGTTCAGGTGGAGTTTGGATTTCGGCAATCGCTTCTGTTACTGGTTCCGGATTTTCGGTTTCTGGTTGCTGAATGAAATGGTAAAGCAGCTTCCGGCTTCCGGCATAAAGAGCTGCGGTTTTTAACTGCTTTTCGTAGAGGTAACTGTTTTGGTTGTGCAGGTTTTTTGCAAGTAAAACCTGGGCCGACTGGAAATAGGGGTATGCGTTCACAATTTCACGCAAATCATTTTCCTGCTCCTTGTTGCAGAGCTGCGGTTGTTCTAATAATTGTATGAATACCGAGCGGTTCACCAGTTAATAACAGCTTTATTAAAAATGTCCTGAATCATTTTTGTTGTTACTGCATCAATCAGGTCATTTTCTATACTTGAAAAGTTTTTGGTGCTCGGGTAATCTTCAAAATTGGTGAAAGTACTTTCGAAGTTTTTCTTCTCATCAAGCTTATTTACAAATTTAATGGTAGCTGTAATGGTTAGCCTGTTTTGAGAAGTAGTTTGGTTGCTGCTTATGGAAACGGGGGCATTGGTAAATCCGGTAATTTTTCCGCTGAATTGTAAATCTCCTTCAGTAGGAATCACCTGAAGTTTTGTTTCAACTACAAATTTGTTTCGGAGCTTTTCGGTAAACGTTTGGCTTAGCCTCGGAGAAATGACTGGAGCCACATTTTGAATATAAGCTATCGAAACTGTTTTGGCATTGGGGTCGATGGATACACCATTAAAAGAAACGCTGCATCCGTTAAAAAGCAGAATAAACAACAGCGGAACAAATCCGGTTCGAACTAAACAGATTAACCGGTTCATTCGCTTTCTATATTGTATTGTTTAATTTTACGGTATAGAGTACGCTCTGAGATTCCCAACTCATCGGCAGCCTTTTTTCTTCTGCCTTTATGTTTGTCAAGTGCTTTTCGTATCATTTCAATTTCTTTATCCTCCAGCGATAAAGATTCGGTAACGGTATCGGCATGAGTTTCCTTTGCTTCAATAAATTGTTCTTTAGGATAAGCCGTAACTACAAAATTTGACCGGTTAACCACCGGAGCAGATTCTATTTTGGCCGGTTGGTTTCCAATAGGTTCGTTGTTAAAAAGTGTCCCGATCAATTCCTGGTTATCTTCAATAAACTCTTCTTTATTCGTACTGTGTTGAATAAGACCAACAACTAATTTTTTTAAATCAGATACATCCTTGCGCATATCATACAACACCTTGTAGAAGATATCACGTTCTGAAAATCCATTGTCTTTTCCATTGGCATGGCTGATTGCAGGCAGTGAATTTTCCTGGGGCAGGTATCGCAAAATACTTTCGGCATTCACAACACGGCTTTCTTCAAGCACCGATAATTGTTCGGTAATATTTTTAAGCTGCCTGATATTACCGGGCCACCTGAAATTAGTTAACAAACGTAGTGCTTCGGTATCAAGAGTAACAGGCTGCATATGGTATGCATCAGCCAAATCAATAGCAAATTTTCTTAAGATGGTAGGAATATCTTCTTTTCTTTCTCTTAAAGGCGGGACTTTGATAGGAACAGTGCAAAGTCGGTAATATAAATCTTCGCGAAATCTTCCCTGCGCAGACAGTTCAAGTAAATCCCTGTTGGTGGCTGCAATTACCCGCACATCGGTTTTCTGAACTTTGGATGATCCTACCTTGAAAAATTCTCCGCTTTCAAGAATACGTAGCAAACGCGATTGAGTTTCGAGCGGAAGTTCACCTACCTCATCTAAAAAAATGGTTCCACCGTTTACCGTCTCAAAATATCCTTTTCTTGTTTCATGTGCACCGGTAAATGAACCTTTTTCGTGGCCGAATAGTTCTGAATCAATTGTTCCACCAGGTATGGCTCCGCAGTTCACAGCAATGAAAGGCCCGTGTTTTCGCTTGCTGAGTGCATGAATAATTTTGGAAAATGCTTCTTTCCCAACCCCGCTTTCACCCGTTATAAGCACCGAAATATCAGTAGGGGCTACCTTAATGGCAGTTTCAAGTGCAATATTGAGGAGCGGAGAGTTTCCAATTATTTCAAAACGGTTTTTTACTTCCTGTAAAGAACTCATTTAATCCCCTTTTTCCGCATTAAAAATGTGTAAACCATGTGCCCATGCTTACTGTCAAAAGCTGTTGACTGATTCATCAAATCATAGCCTTGTTTTTCCAGTTCCAACACCCAGTTAAGGGCCGGGGTTAAATCAAAAGCAGTTTCTCTGTTAGGGTAATTAAGTGTTTTAAAAGTTTTCCCTTTGGCACTTAATACCAACGACAGGGAATCTTCAGCAGAAACGGCAATAATACTTAAATAGGCATTAGGTGTTGCGGCATGGGCGGTGGTTTCGGAGTTTACATTAAACGCCATTAAACCGGCTGCCGCCATCATCAGAATACCAAGAAACGCGAATACTTGAACTTTTTTCATAACATTTTATGGTTTATGGTTAAGGGATTATTACTTTTCCTATCAGGCTTGTTGTGGTACTCCTTTCAATAAGTACATGCACATACTCGCCCGGTGAATGATTTTCTTTCGGGAATATTACTTTTATATTTTGTTCATTTCTTCCAACTAAATCGTCAGTAGATTTTTTTGAGTGTCCTTCAATTAACACTTTATACGTTTTACCTATATGTGATCTGTTTTTAGCAGCACTTATGCTGTGTTGCAAATTAATAATTTCGGATAACCTGCGGTTTTTTACATCTTCAGGTACATCATCTTCAAATTGTCGTGCGGCAAGGGTCCCGGGACGCTCACTGTACTGGTACATGTAAGCGAAATCAAACTGAGCCCATTCAAATAATTCAACGGTATCTTTATGTTCATCTTCCGTTTCGGTACAAAAGCCTGCAATCACATCGGTTGAGATGCCACAGTCGGGAAGTATTTCTCTGATTTTATTTAGGCGCTTCATAAACCATTCCCTGTCGTAGGTACGGTTCATCAAATTTAAAATACGGGAATTGCCCGACTGTAGCGGGAAGTGAATATAATTGCAAATGTTCTCGTACTTTTTCATTGTAAAAAGCACCTCATCGGTAATATCCTTGGGGTGAGAACTGGAAAAACGAATCCGCAACAAGGGGTTTATTTTGGCAACTTTTTCGAGTAGTTGGGCAAAATTGCATTCTTCTCCGGTTTCTTCATTGTTCCAGTGATACGAATCTACGTTTTGCCCCAGCAGGGTAACTTCACGGTATCCTTTTTCAAATAAATCCCGGGCTTCATCTATCACCGAATTTGGTTCGCGGCTACGTTCTCTTCCGCGTGTAAACGGAACTACACAAAAGGAGCACATATTGTTACAACCTCTCATAATAGATATAAAGGCGTTAATGCCATTGCTGTTTAAACGAACCGGACTAATCTCGGCATAGGTTTCCTCGCGCGAAAGAAGCACATTTACTGCCTTCTCACCATCTTCTGCTGTTTCTAGTAATTTTGGTAAATCGCGGTACGCGTCTGGTCCTACCACCACATCTACCAGTTTTTCTTTTTCCAGCAGTTGTGATTTTAATCGTTCAGCCATACAGCCTAAAACTCCAACTATCAAATCGGGCTTCCCCTTTTTTACCGTACGCAATTCACGCAGGCGCCCCCATACTCTTGACTCGGCATTGTCTCTTATGGCACAGGTATTAATAAATACTACATCAGCTTCTTTTACATCGCTGGTGGTTTTGTATCCGTTTTCTGAAAGAATACTGGCCACCACTTCACTATCGGCTAAGTTCATAGCACAGCCATAAGTTTCTATGTATAAATTCTTGCTGCCTGTGGCAACGGGTATGTCTCCAACTAATCCTCTCATTTTTGTGGATAAAGGTGGTGCAAAGGTAAGATTTTTGGTGACAAATTGGCAGAAGAAACTAAATTCATTTACCTGTTTTTGAAAAAGATAAGAGAATTATACTTTGCTCAACGGTTTTTATCAGATATATTTGGCGAATAAGAAGTTGGTTAGCTCATGTCAATAACAATCAAAGAAGCTCTTTCAGAAAAGGAGTTAAAAGCTTTTGTAAAACTACCATTTAAAATATACAGGAACAACCGGTATTGGGTTCCGCATCTCATAAGCCAGGAGTACAATGCGCTTATACCCTCGCGTAATCCGGCATTTGAATTTTGTGATGTTAAATGGTGGCTGGCCTATCAGGACGGACAGTTAGTAGGAAGGCTTGGAGGCATTATCAATAATTTGTGGAACGAAAAGAAAAATGAAAAAACAGCACGGTTTACCCGCTTTGAAGTTATTGATGATATTGAAGTTTCAAGGGCGCTTCTGAGCACGGCTGAAAACTGGGCCCGCACCAACGGCATGAACAAAATTCAGGGGCCTTTGGGTTTTACCAACCTCGACCATCAGGGAATGTTGGTTGAAGGTTTTGATCACCTGCCTTCAGTTGCATCGGTGTATCATATGCCTTATTATCATAAACACCTGGAGCAACTTGGTTATACTAAAGAAGTAGATTGGGTGGAGTTTCGCCTCACCACACGCGAAATACCGGAAAAGGCTTTAAGGCTAAACGAATTGATTAAAGAGCGATTCGGGCTTAAGGTAATCTCATTTACCTCTTACGATGAATTGAAAAAATATGCTCATGGCATTTTTCACTTGTTAAATGAAGCATTTGCCGAATTATTCAGTGTGGTTCCGCTAAACAGTAACATGCGGGATTATTACGTGAACAAATACATGACTTTTCTTAATCCTAAGCTCGTGAAAGTAGTGCTTGATAAAGAAGAGCAAATGGTAGGTTTTATCATCGGAATGCCATCTCTTTCAGAAGCTATGCAAAAAGCCAACGGAAAACTATGGCCGTTTGGCTGGTGGCATTTAAAAAAGGCACTGCAAAAACCTACTGTAATGGATTTGATTTTAACGGGTGTGCATCCTAAAATGCAGGCCCAGGGGGTTCCGGCTATATTAATTACCGAACTTCAGAAGTCGATGCTCGATATGGGAATTTATCATACCGAAACAACCGGAATGTTTGAAACCAACGAAAAGGCCATTCAGGTTTGGAAAAACTACGAACATATTCAGCACAAACGCAAACGATGCTATATTAAAGCACTCTAAACACTATTTTCAATTACCTAAATGTTAAAGAAGAAAATATTAGTTACGGGAAGTAATGGGTTGCTGGGGCAAAAGTTGATACATGCACTGGCAAATAGCAGTGTTTTTGAATTAGTAGCTACTTCAAAAGGGGAAAATCGCTGTTTACTTACTTCTGGATATACCTACATTTCACTTGATATTACCGATGAAAACAACGTTGAGGAGGTATTTAAAAATGTGACCCCCGATATTGTCATTCACACTGCTGCAATGACTAATGTAGACGCCTGTGAACAGGATCACAACAGTTGTTTAAAGATGAATGTGGACGCGGTAGGTTATCTGGTAAAAGCGTCAGAGAAATATCAGGTTCATCTTATTCACTTGTCTACAGATTTTGTTTTTAACGGTACGCACGGTCCGCTTAGTGAAGATGAAAAACCAGACCCCGTGAGTTTTTACGGGCATTCAAAATGGCAAGGCGAAAAACTTGTTCAGCAATCAACCTGTAAATGGGCTATTGTGCGCACTGTTTTAGTTTATGGATTGGTAAATGGGATGAGCCGGAGCAATATAGTATTGTGGGCAAAAGATGCACTTGAAAAAGGGAAAAGTATTCCCGTAGTTGACGACCAGTTCCGAACCCCGACTCTTGCCGAAGATTTAGCATCCGGTTGTATTCTTATTGCTGCAAAAGGCGCAACAGGGATATTTCATATCTCAGGTAAAGATTTTATGAGCGTTTACGACCTTGCGTTGCGGGTGGCCGACTTTTGGAAGTTAGATAAATCACTTATCAAACGGGCTAAAAGTACCGACATAAAACAACCGGCACTACGGCCTCCTATCACGGGTTTTATTCTTAATAAAGCCAAAGTAAATCTCGGGTATGAACCTCACAGCTTTGAGGAGGGGCTCCTGATTTTGAATAATCAACTTAAAATTGCTAATCACTAAATCTAAAAATATGTCTACTATGAAATTAATTACCCCAAAGTTAAAATCCGCCACAAGGTGGCAGAAAGTGAAACGTTATAGAACTTCCTGTTTGGTTACTTTGGTGTAATACTCAAACTTCTTAGAACTTATGTGGAAGGAGTTAAAACGGCAGTTGCGTTTACTTTTCGCATTTTCTGTAAGTGAAAGGCGTGGAGTTTTATTGCTGCTGGTGTTGCTGGCAATAACATTAATTGTATATGTAACCATGCCATTGTGGGTATCCCCGCAAAAAGGTTTGTTGCTATTAGCTGATTCAGGAATGCATCAGATGCAAAACCGTAAGGATACCACAAATGAAAACAGCTACCCGCTTAGTGATAACCGAGTGAATGATGTACACCAGTCATCCGACCTTACCGGATTATTTCCATTTGACCCCAATACCCTTAGCGATACAGACGGGGAGAAACTTGGATTTACCAAACGGCAAATGCAAAATATTCAACACTATTTGCGGGCGGGGGGACATTTTAGAAAAAAAACAGATTTGCTGAAACTATACAGTATTGACGAAATCTTTTTTGATAAAATTGAGGCGTATATTCTTTTACCCGATTCGGGTTCTTTGGCCGGAAATGAAAACAAAAAGGAATATCAACCCCGGGCAACATTCGAATCCAGACCTAAACCGGCACTCGAACTGAATTCGGCAGATTCGGCTCAATTGGTTTCTCTTAAGGGCATAGGGCCTTCTTTTGCAAAACGTATCTTAAAATACCGAAACCAACTGGGTGGATTTATAAAACCGGAGCAGTTGATGGAAGTCTGGGGTTTTACCGATTCATTACTCAAACTGGTACAGCCGCAGATATATATCAGGCCGGAAGTCATTCAGAAAATAAAAATTAATTCGGCAACGGTTGAGCAGTTGCGGAATCATCCTTATATATGGCGTTTTAATATTGCCCGGGCAATCATTAACTACCGCGACCAGCACGGGCCTTATCGTTCAGTTGAAGATTTAAGTAAGGTAGTTTTGGTTTCAGACAGCACCATTTCTCAAATTCAGCCATATATAGACTTCGAGTAACTGCAATATATTGCCTTTGAATAGTGAACTTTACAAGGGCATTTCTTATTTTTGCCGTTCAATTTTAGAAAACTTTAAGTTTATGAGCAGTTCAGAATCCACTTCGCAAATGCATTTCGGCCAAACTGAAAATCAAAAAATGGTAGCCGGAATGGTTCGTGACTTTGCAGAAAAGCATATTCGCCCAAATATTATGGAGTGGGACGAGCAACAGATTTTTCCGCGGGATATGTTTACCGAAATGGGGAAGCTCGGATTGCTTGGCGTGTTAGTGCCTGAGCAATATGGCGGGGCCGGTTTTGGGTATTTGGAGTATGTAACTGCCATTGTTGAACTGGCTAAAGTTTGCGGCTCGGTGGGGTTGTCAATGGCTGCACATAATTCATTATGCACTGGTCATATTTTACAATTTGGCAACGAAGAACAAAAAAAGAAATGGTTGCCTAAGCTGGCCTCTGGCGAATGGATTGGTGCCTGGGGTTTAACCGAGGCAAATACCGGCTCGGATGCCATGCGTATGCAATGTGTTGCCAAACAAGACGGAGATTATTGGGTAATTAATGGAACCAAAAACTGGATTACTCACGGTATTTCAGGTAATGTGGCTGTTGTCCTGGTACGAACGGGAGAATTGTTGGATTCCCGTGGTATCACTGCATTTGTAATTGAACGGGGAACACCCGGATTTAAAGGTGGAAAAAAGGAAAACAAACTGGGCATGCGTGCAAGCGAAACGGCCGAACTTATTTTTGAAGATTGTCGGATTCATAAAGATAATATTCTGGGAAATGTAGGAGACGGTTTTGTACAAGCCATGAAAGTACTTGACGGAGGAAGAATTTCCATTGCCTCTTTGGGATTAGGTATTGCCAAAGGAGCCTATGAAGCCGCTGTAAAATATTCTAAAGAACGTCATCAGTTCGGGCAGCCCATTTCAAATTTTCAGGCTATTTCTTTCAAACTGGCTGATATGGCTACGCGTATTGAAGCAGCGGAGCTTCTGACGTTGCAGGCAGCCGATCTGAAAAATAAAGGCCTTCCGGTTACTAAACAATCAGCCATGGCCAAATACTATACTTCAGAAACAGCCGTATGGGCATCAACTGAGGCAGTGCAAATATTTGGCGGGTATGGTTACACCAAAGACTTTCCTGTTGAAAAATTCTATCGAGATTCAAAACTTTGCACCATTGGAGAGGGGACTTCTGAAATTCAGAAACTTGTGATTTCGAGAAGTGTTTTAAAGGATTAAATTTAAAACTTTGAAAATTAACAGGTACCTTCTATATTTGCAGTCCAATTTTTCAAAATAGTTGTATGATCATTGTAAACGTAAAAGAAAACGAGTCACTTGACAAGGCGCTGAAGAAGTTCAAAAAGAAATTTGAAAAAACCGGTGTTGTAAAAGAACTTAGAGAAAGACAATCATTTACCAAGCCCTGCATTAAACGCAGACAACAGGTTATTCGCGCTGCCTACAAGCAATTTATACAGTCAGAAAGCATTGCGTAACTATTTATGGAACCTGAGCTAATTACAGGTTTCCTTGAATATTTAACCTTCCAGAAAAAATATTCTGGACACACGGCTACCTCGTACGAAACCGATTTAAATCAGTTCTCGTCCTATGTGCAGCAGCAATATCAAATAGATTCAATACATCAGGTCAACCATTCAGTGATACGAAGCTGGATGGTTGAATTGCTTAATGCCGGGAACGACCCGCGATCTGTAAACCGAAAACTTTCTGCTCTAAAAACTTTCTATAAATACCTGCTCAAAGAGAACATCGTACAAAAGAATCCCTTATTAAAGGTGCAGGCCCCAAAAACGTCAAAAAAACTTCCGGCCTTTGTAGAAGAAAAGGGAATGGAAATATTGCTTGAGAAAGAGCTTTTTACAAATGATTTTGCCGGACTTAGAAATAAATTAATTATAGAATTATTATATTGTACGGGTATTCGATTATCAGAACTTTTAGGTTTGCTTGAATCTGATTTAGATTTTTCAAGAAAAACACTGAAGGTACTGGGTAAACGAAACAAAGAACGCATTATACCAATGGTAACGGAGTTAGAGAAAAGCATTAATAATTACCTCAGCCTCAAAAGTGAGAGTGGTTTTTCAAATCCGGAATTATTGTGTAGTAATAAAGGAGTTAAATTATATCCTAAATTTGCCTACCTGGTTGTAAATCGTTTTTTAAGTATGGTTACAACAATTGATAAAAAAAGTCCTCACGTGCTCCGACATACCTTTGCGACACACTTATTAAATAAAGGGGCCGACTTAAATGCCATAAAAGAATTACTGGGCCATGCCAATCTTTCGGCTACGCAAGTGTACACGCACAATAGCATTGAACGGCTGAAAAATGTTCACAAGCAGGCCCACCCTAAATCGTGATGAAACCTGTTCCCGATATAAAATAATGTAGAACCAAAAGCCGAAGGTTGAAACGGGAACAGCCTAAGGCTTTTACAACTTAAAGTGACTTATGAAAATTGAAATTCAATCCATTCATTTTGATGCCGATCACAAATTGATTGATTACATTGAGCGTAAGGTAAGTAAACTCGGAACTTTCCACGATAGTATAAAAGGAGCAGAGGTTTATTTAAAAGTGCAGAAGGCTGCTGAAAAGGAAAATAAACAGGTGGAAATCAAGATAAACGTTAATCAAAAGCCACTTTTTGCTGAGCATACCTCTGTATCCTTTGAAGCAGCTACTGATTTAGCCGTTGATCAGCTAAAAACTCAGGTAAAACGCTATAACGAGAAGCTGAGAGCCAAGTAAAAAAAAATCAGCTAAAATTTCCATATAACGTTTTTTTCTCTACATTTGCAGTCCTTTTGAAAAAATAGTCGTTTTCAAAAGGTTGTTCTCAGTATATTTTATTAGGATAAAATCCTGATGCCACTTTAGCTCAGCTGGTAGAGCAACTGATTTGTAATCAGTAGGTCGCTGGTTCGACTCCGGCAAGTGGCTCTGTGGTTTTGGGGAGATACCAGAGTGGCCAAATGGGACGGACTGTAAATCCGTTGAGAAATCTTCGAAGGTTCGAATCCTTCTCTCCCCACTTGGTCATTTTTGTCGGAACGAGGACAAAAAAGACGAAAAGCGGGAGTAGCTCATTTGGTAGAGCGATAGCCTTCCAAGCTATAGGTGGCCGGTTCGAGCCCGGTCTCCCGCTCAAAAAGGGAGTTTGACGTTGAACATTTTCTACTAAGACAGAAAATAAACGACCCAAACAACTGAGTATGCCGTTGTAGCTCAGTGGTAGAGCACTTCCTTGGTAAGGAAGAGGTCGAGAGTTCGATTCTCCTCAACGGCTCCAGAAAAAGTATCCGGTGAAATCCCGGAAAAAAACAGCGGGTTAGTCCCGCTATTGGTGTAAAATAAAAGTTTAAAGAAAATAATATAAACAACTCAAACAATAGTTAACTATGGCTAAAGAAAATTTCGACCGCTCGAAACCACACGTAAACATTGGTACAATCGGTCACGTTGACCACGGTAAAACCACTTTGACCGCTGCCATCACTAAAGTATTGGCAGAAAAAGGGCTTTCAGAAGCACGTTCTTTTGATTCAATCGATTCGGCTCCTGAAGAGAGAGAGCGCGGTATCACCATCAACACAGCTCACGTTGAATACCAAACTCAAAATCGTCACTATGCGCACGTTGACTGTCCGGGTCACGCTGACTATGTTAAAAACATGGTTACGGGAGCGGCTCAGATGGACGGTGCAATTCTGGTTGTTGCCGCCACGGACGGACCAATGCCACAAACCCGCGAGCACATTCTTTTAGCCCGTCAGGTAGGAGTGCCACGTATCGTTGTTTTCATGAACAAAGTTGACATGGTTGACGATCCTGAATTGCTGGAGATTGTTGAAATGGAAATTCGCGAGCTTTTAAATAAATATGATTTCCCGGGTGACGAAATTCCAATCATCAAAGGTTCTGCCTTGGGTGGATTGAACGGAGACGCTAAATGGGTAGAGAAAATCATGGAACTGATGGAAGCGGTAGACACTTATATTCCGATTCCTCCACGTGCCGTTGATCTTCCATTCCTTATGCCGGTTGAAGACGTATTCTCAATCACTGGTCGTGGTACAGTTGCCACAGGTCGTATTGAGCGTGGTGTAATTAACGTAGGTGATCCGGTTGAAATTATCGGTTTAGGTGCCGAGAAAATGACTTCAACCATTACCGGTGTTGAAATGTTCCGCAAGCTTCTTGACCGTGGTGAAGCAGGGGATAATGCAGGTTTATTACTTCGTGGTATTGAGAAAAACGATATCCGCAGAGGTATGGTTATCTGTAAGCCTGGTTCGGTAACTCCACACACCGAATTTAAAGCTGAAGTTTACGTATTGAGCAAAGAAGAAGGCGGACGTCACACTCCGTTCTTTAACAAATACCGTCCTCAGTTCTATTTCCGTACAACAGACGTAACAGGTGAAACTGTACTTCCTGAGGGAGTAGAAATGATTATGCCTGGTGATAATACCACCATTACAGTGAAACTGATCCAGCCAATCGCAATGGAAAAAGGTCTGCGTTTCGCTATTCGTGAAGGTGGTCGTACCATTGGTGCAGGTCAGGTAACAGAGATTTTAAAGTAATTAAAAAAATAATCAGACCCCGAATGGAACCGAGAACACCGGTTCCATTTGGTGTCTATAACCCACGGGTGTAGTTCAATGGTAGAATAGCGGTCTCCAAAACCGTTGATCTTGGTTCGAGCCCAGGCACCCGTGCTTAGCAACAGAAAATGGAAAAAGTAATAGCTTACCTTAAAAGTACCTCGGAGGAGTTGATGACAAAAGTGTCGTGGCCTACCTGGGAAGAGTTGCAAAGCAGTACTATCATTGTGATGGTGGCCTCAATCATTTTTGCGGGTGTTGTTTTTGTAATAGACTTCACCAGCAATTTTGCCATGGAGATTTTTTATAAATTTTTTGAAAATTAATACTGAAAAATCAACATGAGCGGGACTACACAAGATTTTAAATGGTACGTGGTGAGAGCCATAAGCGGGCAGGAAAAAAAGGTGAAGGCACATATTGAGGCCGAACTGGTGCGTGCGGGGCTTAGCCATTTTGTACCTCAGATTTTGATTCCGATGGAGAAAGTTTACCAGATTAAAAATGGTAAAAAAACTTCAAAAGAGCGTAGTTATTTCCCGGGCTACATCTTAATTCAGGCCGAATTGGTAGGAGAGGTTGCTCACACCATTGATTCGGTAAATGGAGTAGTTGGGTTTTTAGGAGGCAAAGGTGTTCCCTCCCCGCTTAGAATGTCGGAAGTAAACCGCATTCTGGGTAAAGTTGATGAAATCGCTGAGCATGGCGAAAGTATTTCGGAGCCTTTTATTGTGGGCGAAACAGTAAAGGTAACAGACGGACCTTTCAGCGGCTTTAGCGGAGTAATTGAAGAAGTACACGAAGACAAAAAGAAACTAAAGGTGATGGTGAAAATTTTTGGCCGCAGAACACCTTTAGAATTGAACTTTATACAAGTAGAAAAAGAATAGCTTTATGGCAAAAGAAGTAACCGGATTTGTAAAACTACAAGTTAAAGGCGGAGCAGCTAATCCGGCTCCTCCTATCGGACCTGCATTGGGTTCAAAGGGTGTTAATATTATGGACTTCTGTAAGCAGTTCAATGCCCGAACACAAGATAAGACAGGCAAAATACTCCCGGTTGTAATTACCGTTTATAATGACAAATCATTTGACTTTGTAATAAAAACCCCACCGGTGGCTGCACAACTTCTCGAGGTGTGCAAAATCCAAAAGGGCTCGCCAGAGTCTAATCGTAAAAAAGCAGGTCAGGTGACCTGGGATCAGGTGCGTACTATCGCTGAAGATAAAATGCCCGATTTGAACTGTTTCACCGTTGAATCAGCAATGAAAATGGTGGCCGGTACAGCTCGCAGCATGGGTATCGCAGTGACCGGAGATGCTCCCTGGTCTAAAAACTAAAAATTTTTAAGACGTTATCATGGCAACAATCAGTAAAAAAAGAAAAGTGGTGCTGACTAAGTACGATCGTACAAAGCAGTACAGCCTGAACGAGTCGGCAAAACTCGTAAAGGAACTCACCACAACCAAGTTTGATGCATCGGTAGATGTTGACATCCGTTTGGGTGTTGATCCCCGTAAATCAAACCAAATGGTGCGCGGTGTAGTGGCTCTTCCGCACGGAACGGGCAAAACTAAAAAAGTACTCGTATTATGTACCCCCGAAAAAGAAGCTGAAGCTAAAGAGGCAGGAGCTGATTTTGTTGGGTTGGACGAGTATATCAAAAAAATAGAAGGCGGATGGACCGATGTAGATGTAATCGTTACCATGCCTGCTATTATGGCTAAATTGGGTAAACTTGGAAAGATTCTCGGACCTCGCAACCTGATGCCAAATCCTAAAACCGGAACTGTTACCACCGATATAGGCAAAGTTGTAAAAGAGGTAAAAGCGGGTAAAATTGACTTTAAAGTTGATAAAACCGGAATTATCCACGCTGCCATTGGCAAAGCTTCCTTCTCTCCGGAGAAAATCTACGAAAACGCAGTTGAATTAATTCAGGCCGTTGCGAAATTAAAACCTTCGTCAGCAAAAGGAACTTATTTCAAAAGCGTTTACATGTCAAGTACCATGAGCCCGAGTGTAAATGTTGACACGAAGACAATACCAGGAATCTAATCAATATGAAAAAGCAAGAAAAATACGATGTAGTTGCTGAGCTTACCGCTCATTTGAATAAAAGCAAATGCTTCTACATTACCGATACATCACAACTTTCCGCTGGAAAAACAAACGAACTGAGAAGAGTTATGTTTAAGGGCGGAGTGAAGATGACCGTTGCCAAAAATACACTCATCCGCAAGGCTCTGGAAAGTACCGGAGTTGATTACGGTCAAATGTATGGTTCACTCAAAGGTTCATCATCTATTCTGTTCTCTGAAGACTTCAAAGCTCCTGCAAAAATCATTAAAGAATTCAGAAAAGCCGGAATGGATAAGCCGGCACTGAAAGCAGCATTTGTAGAAAATGAAGTATTCATTGGAGACAACCAACTCGACACCTTGCTTGCTCTGAAAACGAAAGACGAATTGGTTGGAGATATCATTGCCTTGTTGCAGTCACCTGCCAAGAATGTTATTTCTGCACTTAAATCTTCCGGAGGAAAGCTTGCAGGTATCGTAAAAACACTCTCTGAAAAACCCGAGTAAAAAGAAATTTAATTGTTAACTATATAATACTTTACAAAAATGGCAGATTTAAAATCATTTGCTGAACAGTTGGTAAACTTATCAGTAAAAGAAGTAAACGAGTTGGCTCAGATTCTTAAAGAAGAGTACGGCATTGAGCCTGCTGCTGCAGCTGTTGCTGCTGCTCCGGCTGCTGGTGGCGCTGCTGCTGCAGCTCCTGCTGAGCAAACTGAGTTCACCGTAATTCTTAAGAATGCAGGTGCAGGAAAACTCAACGTAGTAAAACTCGTTAAAGACCTTACCGGTCTTGGCTTGAAAGAGGCTAAAGAATTAGTTGACGGAGCTCCGAAAGCTGTAAAGGAAAATGTTTCTAAAGACGAAGCAAATACCTTGAAGGCTAAGCTTGAAGAAGCAGGAGCAGAAGTTGAACTCAAGTAGTCATACTACCCAAAGTTATTGTGAGTTGACCCCGGCTTTTGCCGTGGGTCAACTATGTATTTGTACCCGTTCCTTTTTCTTTTGTTCCTTCACATTTTAAATTAATAAATCGCTTGGCTAATAAGAATAACGTCACTGAAAGAATTAGTTTCGCATCAGTTGACAAGGTAATCGATTACCCAGATTTTCTTGACGTACAGGTTGAGTCGTTTCGCGAGTTTTTTCAGCTCGAAACCTCATCTGAAAACAGAAAGAACGAAGGGCTTTTTAACGTATTTGCCGAAAACTTCCCAATCAGCGACTCAAGGAATATTTTCGTTCTTGAGTTTCTTGATTATTTCGTGGATCCTCCACGTTACACCATCGAAGAATGTATTGACCGGGGTTTAACCTACAGCGTTCCGCTTAAGGCTAAATTGCGTTTGTCATGCAACGATCCGGAGCACGAAGACTTTGAAACCATTGTACAGGATGTGTATTTGGGAACTATACCCTACATGTCGCCAAAAGGTACCTTTATTATCAATGGTGCCGAACGTATTATCGTTTCGCAGCTTCACCGTTCGCCCGGAGTATTCTTTGGACAAACTTATCATACCAACGGAACCAAACTGTATTCAGCCCGTGTAATTCCTTTCAAAGGTTCATGGATTGAATTTGCAACGGATATCAATAACGTGATGTATGCGTATATTGACCGTAAGAAAAAATTCCCTGTTACCACATTGTTGCGTGCCATCGGATACGAAACCGATAAGGACATTTTGAATCTTTTTGACCTTGCCGAAGAAATTAAGGTAAGTAAAGCCGGATTGAAAAAAGTGCTTGGCCGAAAATTAGCCGCCCGCGTTCTTAGAACATGGGTTGAGGATTTTGTGGATGAAGATACAGGAGAGGTGGTTTCCATTGAGCGTAACGAAGTAATTATTGAACGCGATACCACACTTGAAGATGACCATATAGACATGATTGTGGATGCAGGTGTTAAAACCGTAATTCTTCACAAGGAAGAAGCTAATCACAATGATTTCGCGATTATTCTGAATACACTTCAGAAAGATACATCGAACTCAGGTAAAGAAGCTCTCGAGCATATTTACCGTCAGTTGCGTAATGCCGATCCACCTGACGAAGAAACCGCAAGAGGTATTCTTGAAAAACTGTTCTTCTCCGATAAACGATATGACCTTGGTGAAGTAGGCCGTTATCGTATCAACCGCAAGTTAAACCGCGGTACGGATATGAGCGTGCGTATTCTTACCAAAGACGATATTATTGCCATTATTAAATACCTGATTGAGTTATTTAACTCACGTGCTGATGTGGATGATATTGACCACTTGTCGAACAGACGTGTGCGTACAGTTGGAGAACAATTGTATTCACAGTTTGGAGTTGGTTTGGCTCGTATGGCGCGTACCATTCGCGAGCGTATGAATATTCGCGACAACGAAGTGTTTACTCCGGCCGATTTGATCAATGCTCGTACGTTAAGTTCGGTTATTAATTCTTTCTTCGGAACCAATCAGCTGTCACAATTCATGGATCAAACCAATCCGCTGGCCGAGATTACGCACAAGCGGAGAATGTCAGCTCTCGGTCCAGGTGGTTTAAGTCGTGACCGTGCCGGTTTCGAGGTTCGTGACGTTCACTATACGCACTACGGTCGTTTGTGTACCATCGAAACTCCTGAAGGTCCGAATATCGGTTTGATTTCTTCTCTTTGTGTGCATGCCCGTATTAACGGAATGGGATTCATTGAAACTCCTTACCGTGCCGTGGTGGATGGTAAAGTTGTTGTTGATAAACCAGTGGTTTACCTGAGTGCAGAAGACGAGGATGGAAAAGTGATTGCCCAGGCGAATGCTCAAGTAGCTAAAGATGGCAATTTTGTTGACCAAAAAGTAAAAGCCCGTTTCGAAGGGGACTTCCCGATGGTGGATCCCGAGAAACTCGATTATATGGACGTAGCTCCGAACCAGATTGTATCTATTGCCGCATCCATGATTCCGTTTTTGGAGCATGATGATGCCAACCGTGCATTGATGGGTTCAAACATGCAACGTCAGGCGGTACCTCTTATCCGTCCGCAGGCTCCTATAGTAGGAACCGGACTGGAAGGAAAAGTGGCCCGTGATTCGCGTGCACTTATTGTGGCTGAAGGAACAGGCGTAGTTGAGTTTGTAGACGCAAATGAAATACGTGTGAAATACGAGCAGACCGAAAAGGATTTACTTGTTAATTTCAGCGGTAGTGTAAAATCATATCCACTTACTAAGTTCAGAAGAACTAACCAGAATACCTGCCTCAATCAGCGTCCAGTTGTAAGCAAAGGACAAGCCGTGAAAAAAGGCGATGTATTGTGCGAAGGTCATGCTACCGATCAGGGTGAACTGGCTTTGGGCCGCAACCTGAAAGTCGCTTTTATGCCTTGGCAGGGATATAACTTTGAGGATGCGATTGTAATTTCTGAACGTGTAGCCAAAGAAGATTGGTTTACTTCCATTCATATTACCGAATACGAACTCGAAGTGCGTGATACAAAACGTGGCGAAGAAGAGTTAACCAACGATATTCCTAACGTAAGCGAAGAAGCCACACGTAATCTTGATGAAAACGGATTGATTCGCGTGGGTGCCGAAGTTCACGAAGGAGATATTCTTATCGGAAAAATTACTCCTAAAGGTGAAACAGAACCTTCACCTGAGGAAAAATTACTTCGTGCCATCTTTGGTGATAAAGCTGGTGACGTAAAAGATGCTTCGATGAAAGCACCACCGTCAACCTCGGGTATTATCATTGATAAAAAATTGTTTTCCCGTACCAAAAAGGATAAAGCCACAAAAGGCGAGGAGAAAACGAAAGTGAGCAAAATTGAAGACGAACACAACAAAGCAATGGCAGCATTGAAAGGTGTGTTGGTCGACAAGTTGTTTACTGTAGTAAATGGTAAAACATCACAGGGAGTTACCAATGTTTACAACGAAGAGCTGATACCGAAAGGAACCAAGTTTACCCAAAAACAATTGATGGACATTGATTACACAAATATCAATGCCAACAACTGGACAACAGATAAAGAAAAGAATGATTTGATTAAAGAAATTCTTTCGAACTACAAAGTGGCTGCCAACGATGTAATCGCAGATTACAAACGGAAGTTATTTGCTATTCAGGTAGGAGATGAGTTGCCTGCAGGTATTCTTAAACTTGCCAAAGTTTATATTGCCGACAAGCGTAAGCTTAAAGTGGGTGATAAGATGGCAGGTCGTCACGGTAACAAAGGTATTGTTGCCCGTATTGTACGTGAAGAAGATATGCCTTTCCTTGAAGATGGAACTCCTGTTGATATTGTGTTAAATCCATTGGGAGTGCCTTCGCGTATGAACCTTGGGCAGATTTATGAAACTGTACTGGGATGGGCCGGAAAAGAACTGGGAGTAAAATTCGCTACTCCAATTTTTGACGGAGCTTCAATTGAGGATATTGAAAAATATATGAATGAAGCTAAACTTCCTATTGACGGTGCCGTTTACCTGCACGATGGATTGACAGGAGAACGTTTCCACCAGAAAACAACTGTTGGTATTATCTACATGTTGAAACTGGGTCACATGGTTGATGATAAGATGCACGCTCGTTCAATCGGACCATATTCACTCATTACACAGCAACCTTTGGGCGGTAAAGCTCAGTTTGGTGGTCAGCGTTTTGGTGAGATGGAGGTTTGGGCACTCGAAGCCTTCGGAGCATCAAACATTCTTCAGGAAATTCTTACCGTTAAGTCGGATGATATTGTGGGCCGCGCCAAAACGTATGAAGCCATTGTGAAAGGTGATAACTTACCTACGCCAGGTATTCCTGAATCGTTCAACGTATTGGTTCACGAGTTAAGAGGATTAGGTCTTGAAATTACCATTGATTAATTAAGGAGGAGTATTACATGTCATTTAAAAAAGATATAAAATTAAAAAGCAACTTCACCAAGATTAAGATTAGTCTTGCTTCTCCTGAAACGATTCTGCAAAGATCGTATGGTGAGGTTACCAAACCCGAAACCATCAACTACCGTTCATACAAACCTGAAATGGGTGGTTTGTTTTGCGAGCGCATTTTTGGTCCTGTAAAGGATTTCGAATGCCATTGCGGTAAATACAAACGTATCCGTTACAAAGGGATTGTATGCGATCGCTGCGGGGTAGAGGTTACAGAGAAAAAAGTGCGCAGAGAACGCATGGGACATATCAATCTGGTAGTTCCTGTTGCGCATATCTGGTACTTCCGTTCATTGCCAAATAAGATTGGTTACCTGTTGGGTGTTCCTACCAAAAAGCTGGATATGGTGATCTACTACGAACGCTATATCGTTATCCAGCCCGGAATTAAAGCACAGGATGGAACCAATTACCTCGATTTATTAACCGAAGAGGAATACCTGGATATTCTTGATTCGTTGCCAAAAGAAAATCAGTACCTCGAAGATACAGACCCTAATAAATTCGTTGCCAAAATGGGCGGGGATGCATTATGGGATTTATTGTCACGCACCAAGCTTGACGACCTTTCTTTCAGTTTGCGTCACCAGGCTGCCAACGAAACTTCCCAGCAACGTAAAACGGAAGCGTTAAAACGTTTAAAAGTTATTGAGAGTTTCCGTTCGGCAAATGAGAAAGCTGAAAACCGCCCCGAGTGGATGGTAATCAAAATTCTTCCGGTTATTCCGCCCGAGTTGCGTCCGTTAGTTCCATTGGAAGGTGGCCGTTTTGCTACCTCCGATTTGAACGACCTTTACCGCAGGGTAATTATCCGCAACAACCGCTTAAAACGTTTGATTGAGATTAAAGCACCTGAGGTAATTTTACGTAACGAAAAACGTATGCTTCAGGAAGCGGTTGACTCGTTGCTCGACAACACCAGAAGGGTAAGCGCGGTGAAAACCGAAGGTAACCGTCCGTTAAAATCTTTGAGTGATATGCTTAAAGGAAAACAAGGACGTTTCCGTCAAAACTTATTGGGTAAACGTGTTGACTACTCAGGCCGTTCGGTAATTGTGGTGGGACCAACCCTTAAATTACACGAGTGCGGTATTCCTAAAGGAATGGCTGCCGAGTTATTCAAACCATTTATCATTCGTAAACTACTTGAAAGAGGTATTGTGAAAACGGTGAAGTCCGCCAAGAAATTGGTTGACCGTAAAGAAGCCGTTATTTGGGATATCCTCGAAAATATTCTTAAAGGCCATCCTGTATTGCTTAATCGTGCTCCTACACTCCACAGGTTGGGTATTCAGGCCTTTCAGCCTAAGCTGATTGAAGGAAAAGCGATTCAATTGCACCCATTGGTGTGTACAGGTTTTAACGCTGACTTTGACGGTGACCAGATGGCGGTTCACGTACCGCTGGGTAACGCGGCTATTCTTGAAGCCCAAATGCTCATGCTGGCACCGCACAACGTATTGAATCCGGCCAATGGTACTCCTATCACCGTTCCTTCGCAGGACATGGTGCTTGGATTGTACTATATTACCAAAGGACGTAAAGGTATTGATACATACAAAGCACTTGGAGAAGGCCTGCGTTTTTATTCACCAGAGGAAGTAATCATTGCTTACAATGAAGGAAAGGTTGCCATGCACTCTTTTATCAAAGTAAAAGTGGATGTAAAAAACGACAAAGGTGAAATTGAAAATGTGTTATTCGAAACAACGGTAGGTCGAGTTATCTTCAATCAGGTTGTTCCAAAAGGACATGGGTTTATCAACGAAACTTTGACCAAGAAAAACCTGCGCGACATTATCGGGGGTATCGTAAAACAATTCGGTACAGCCGTTACAGCTAAATTCCTTGATGATATCAAAGAACTTGGTTACCATAATGCGTTTAAAGGAGGTCTTTCATTCAACCTTTCTGATGTGCGTATACCTGATGAAAAAATGAAATTCATTGGAGAAGCACAGAAAGAAGTAGAAGAAATTTGGAGCAACTACAACAATGGTTTTATCACCAATAACGAACGCTACAATCAGGTTATTGATATCTGGACCCGTGTTAACTCACGTATTTCAGATACGTTGTTAAAACAAATTTCATCCGACAGGCAAGGGTTCAATCCTATTTACATGATGCTTGACTCAGGGGCGCGTGGTTCGAAAGAACAAATTCGTCAGTTGGGTGGTATGAGGGGATTGATGGCCAAGCCGCAGAAAAATTTAAGCGGTGGTACCGGTGAGATTATCGAGAATCCGATTCTTTCCAACTTTAAAGAGGGACTTTCGGTACTCGAGTATTTTATCTCTACCCACGGAGCGCGTAAGGGTCTTGCCGATACAGCTTTGAAAACGGCTGACGCGGGTTACCTTACCCGTAGGTTGCATGACGTGGCTCAGGACGTTGTTGTTTCGGAAGTAGACTGCGGAACCCTTCGTGGTATTCCAATCTCTGCTTTGAAAGACAATGAAGAAGTAGTTGAAAGTTTATATGAGCGCGTATTGGGAAGAGTTTCTCTGCACGACACGTACGATCCGATAACCGGAGAGCTGCTTGTTAAATCGGGCGAAGAAATTACCGAAGACATTGCTGATAAAATTGAAAATTCAGCTATTGAATCAATGGAAATACGTTCGGCATTAACCTGCGAAACCAAATTTGGTATTTGCGCAAAATGCTACGGACGAAACCTCTCTACCGGCCGCATGGTGCAGGACGGAGAAGCCGTTGGTGTAATAGCCGCTCAGTCAATTGGTGAACCAGGAACACAGCTTACCCTCCGTACCTTCCACGTGGGTGGTACTGCATCCAATATTGCTGCCGAGTCGCAACTCACTGCCAAGTTTGGTGGTATTCTCGAGTTTGAAGAGGTGCGCAGTGTGGCCTACAAATCAGAAGACGGAGAAATTCAAATTGTATTGGGACGTCAGGGTGAGGTGAAAATTCTTGATGAGAAAACACGTGCCGTTATCATTACGGTAAATATTCCATACGGAGCGCACCTGATGGTGAAAGACGGACAAAAAGTGAGCAAGGGCGATGTGTTGTGTTCATGGGATCCGTACAATGCCGTGATTCTTTCTGAATTTGCAGGTAAGGTTCAGTTCTCAAATATTATTGAGAGCATCACCTTCCGCGAGGAGAGTGACGAACAAACCGGCCACAAAGAAAAAGTAATTATTGAGAGCCGCGATAAAACACGTATTGCTTCGATCCAAATCGTTGATAAGAAAGGCGAGGTACTTAAAGAGTACAACCTTCCGGTAGGAGCTCACCTTGCTGCCGAGGACAAAGAAGCCGTGGTAGCCGGACAAATTCTGGTGAAAATACCTCGTACCATTGGTAAAACGAGGGATATTACCGGAGGTCTTCCACGCGTAACCGAATTGTTCGAAGCACGTAATCCTTCTAACCCTGCAGTGGTTACAGAGATTGACGGTGTGGTATCATTCGGAGGTATCAAGCGTGGTAACCGTGAAATCATCATTGAGTCACGTGACGGACAAGTTAAAAAATACCTTGTTTCGCTTTCCAAGCATATCCTTGTTCAGGAAAACGATTTCGTAAAAGCCGGTACTCCGTTGTCAGATGGAGCTATCAGTCCTCAGGATATTCTGCGTATTGAAGGTCCGCTTTCGGTACAGCGTTATATTACCAACGGAATTCAGGAAGTTTACCGTTTACAGGGTGTAAAAATCAGCGATAAGCATATTGAGGTGATTGTGCGCCAAATGATGCAGAAGGTAGAAATTGAAGATCCGGGAGATACCCGTTTCCTTGAAGGTGAAGCAGCCGATAAATTCGATTTTATTGAAGAAAACGACTGGATTTACGACAAGAAAGTAGTTACTGAAGCAGGCGATTCGCAAAACCTGAAAGCAGGACAAATTGTGAGCGTGCGCAAACTGCGTGACGAGAACTCAATGCTGAAACGCAAAGACCAGAAACTGGTTGAAGTGCGCGATGCTGTTCCTGCAACAGCCGGAGCGATGATACAGGGTATTACCCGTGCATCATTAGGTACACATAGCTTTATGAGTGCCGCCTCGTTCCAGGAAACCACCAAGGTGCTTAACGAAGCCGCTATTAATGGTAAGGTAGATGAGTTATTAGGTCTGAAGGAAAATGTGATCGTTGGTCACCTGATTCCTGCCGGTACCGGTAACCGCGCCTACGATAAATTGGTGGTAGGTTCGCGCGAAGAGTACGAATCACTCATGGCCTCTAAACAGGAAGCCATGGAAACAGCTAAAGCCAACTAATACGGTTTAGCTATACCTGAAACAGCCTCGCAGCGCAAGTTGCGGGGCTGTTTTGTTTGATAGCGCGAGGCTCAAGCCTCCGTGATTGGTTATTTGAAAGCATCTTGCTTTCCTATGCAGGCAGGATGCCTGTTTATAGTTATCACGGGCGATGATACCCGCACTATCTTAAGTGGAGGGCTGAAAGAACTATGATTAATACAATTCATAGACATACTTAACAACTCCAGTCAGCTTTCCGGATTTATTATAGTGTTTTGCCTGTTTAAGTAATCCGTTTGAGTAATATTCATATTTGGTGTGATAGCTGAACCTTAATTTTCCTTTGCTCTTAGTGTAGTCTGATTTAGGACATCGGAACACAATCTCCTCTGTCAATCTTCTATGCTCATATTTGTTTTCGCCTTTAGAAATTATTATTTCTTTTCCATTTGCATACCATTTCTCTATCCAGGAAGTAACATTGCAAAAGCTATCATATTCTACGGTATATCTCATTTCAGGCCAAATGGAGATTGTATCCTCTGTATCTCCGTTTACGCAACCATTTTTATCAAATATTCGATTTTCAATGGTGTCGTTTGCCTTATAGGAGAATTTCATGAGTTTTCCGTTAGACTTATAAATGGAATACAATGTATCTCTGTGGCCACTAAAGTGCCTAAAAAGAACTAAGCCATTTTCATTGTACCCATAATATAATGTATCCCCTAAAACCACGTGTTTTTGATTTCCCTCCACAATGTATTTAGCCTTGCCGTTTGAGTCAATACCAATATTCATTGTTGAATAGTATCTTTTACAGTAACGTTTAAAAATACTAATCAGACGATCTAAACTGTCGTAATAAAAAATACTGGTACAGTAGTTTTTTGAACAAAAGGAAGGTTCTTCCCGGCTAGATATTTTTCCCGTACTGTCGTACTTTTCGATGGTTGTGACTTTTCCATGCTTATCGTTTTCATTTTTATATGAAATGATGGAGAAGGTTTTGAATTTATTGGCTTTGGCTAATTCCATCCTCACTAAATACCCGTTGTAATCATCCTCAAAAACATAATAGGTTTGGGCCCGTGAAACAAAAGATATATAGACGAAAAGAATAGCTATTAAAATTCGCATGGTATTGCGGTTAAAGCACCTGCATCAAAATTTATAAACGAATATACGGCTTGTAAAAAGTTATAAGAAATAGTGAAATTAAATGGCTCTGATTGCGCGAGGCTCCGGCCTCGTGATTCCTAATTTATGAGCATCTTCCTCAATTATGCAGGCAAGATGCCTGTTTATAGTTATCACGGGCGATGACGCCCGCGCTATCCTGATGAATTAGTAAGCGGGCAATTGCCATTGCTGCCCTAAATTAAAAAAAGCTACCTTTGTAGTATGGATACCAACAACGAAAATCAGAATCAGCTCAATATTGAGTTATCAGAAGAAATAGCCGAAGGAACATATTCCAATCTGGCTATTATTACCCATTCAAACAGTGAGTTTGTGATAGACTTTGTGCGTATAATGCCCGGAGTGCCCAAAGCAAAAGTTAAATCACGGGTTTTATTAACTCCCATGCATGCCAAGCGTTTGTTGATGGCTTTATCCGATAATATCAACAAGTTTGAAGAGAACTTCGGTACCATTAAGGTACAGGAGGAAATTCCGCTTCCGCTTACTTTCGGGGGGCCAACTGCCCAGGCATAGCCGAAAAGCGCTCCAGCGAGTCGATATGGGGCTGAATACGCTTGTAGGTGGGTTCTACCTCAATGGTTTTTTTTACGGTGGCTTCCACTTCCTGTTGCAGGCGGTTTACCACTAACTGATGCACACCCAGCAATTCCCTGAATTTTCTTCTACCTATTGTTTCGCTGTACAACAGGTTTTGTAAACTATCGGTACTTTGCGCAAGCGAGTCGAGTTGCTGTTGTTGTTGTTTAAACAGGTTCAGGTAGTTTTTATAAATTTCGGGGATGGCCCTGAATTCTTCAATTGCCAGTCCCAAATCCTCAGGAAGTCTTTGGGCCAGATTGGTTAATTGAATAATGCTGTCCTGTTGCTGCAGGTGGGTAAACCGTTTACTCACTTTTCGTTCATCTACCATAAACCACACTTTCATGGTGTTTAGTTGCGTGCGAATGCTGTCTAATTGAGTGGTTTCGGTGGCAAATTTTTGTGCCGGACTTTTACAACTCATCCACACAGCACCAAGGAACAGGGCTAACAAAATGATATTTTTTGGCATTTTGCCTTTTATTAATAATTTTATCGGTGGTAATGTACCTTCGTAACGGAATTTTAAATTCAATTTTCAGTTGACCCGGCATACAAATATACGCATCAGAAAGCTGAAGCAGCTTGTTTTTCTGAAGGACGTATTTGTTTTATCGATCACAGCCTTTGGCGGACCTCAGGTGCATTTTGTTCAGTTTTTAAAACGGCTGGTAACCAAAAAACACTATATCACCGAGGAAGATTTGAAAGAACTCAACTCGTTTTGCCAGATGTTGCCGGGCCCCACATCTACCCAAACGGTAACAGCTATCGGATTTAAATTAGGTGGGCCCATGTTGGCTTTTCTTACACTTGCCGTCTGGATTTTACCTGCCTGTGTAATCATGTTTTTGCTTGCTGTTTTATTGAGTTCCTACGGACATTCATCCATCGATTTAAGTTGCCTTAAATATATTCAACCAATGGCTATCGGGTTTATGGTGTATGCTGCCGTAAGTATTGGGCAAATGTTTGCCAAAACGATTACCGAACTGCTATTGCTGATTATTGCTGCGCAAGCGGCTATTTTTATGCGCACTCCGCTGGTTTTCCCAATCATTTTAATTTTTGGGGGCATTGTCTCCAATTTTACCGATAAGAAAAAACTCGAAGGCTATTACCGCATCACCAATGTGCGATGGGATAATTTTATACTCTTTGTTTCTATTTTTCTGATATCGGCAGCGGTGGCCGCCTATGTAAAATCAAACTACGGGCAAATAGCTGCCAGGCCGTTTCTGTTATTTGAAAATACCTATCGCTACGGCAGCATTGTTTTTGGCGGGGGCAATGTACTTATCCCTATGATTTACGAGCAGTTTGTAAATTTCAGGGAATACATGAGTGCGCAGGATTTTATTACCGGGCTTGGGTTATTGCAATCTATTCCAGGGCCGGTGTTTAGCTTTTCTTCATTTGCTTGCGGCATGAGCATGAGCCACTGGGGAACATCGGGTATTTTACTTGGATCAATTGTGGGCAGTGTTGGTATTTTTTTGCCGGGTATTTTGCTCATCTTTTTTTTATATCCTATATGGGACCAGTTCAAGGGGCACCCGCGCATTCAAAAGGCTATTTCGGGCATCAATGCCTCATCGGCCGGACTGGTGGTGGCCTCGGCCTACTTGCTGTTTGAGCCGCTGGGTTTTAGTTCCCTTAATCTGGTAATAGTGGCTCTTACTTCTGCGGTATTGTATTTTTTCCGACTATCCCCACCCATTGTGGTGGCCATTACCATTTTGTGCGGTATTATTTTTTAGCGCTATTAGTTTACTGGCACTAAAATGGCTAACTTTGACTGTCGAAAATTAATTCTATGAGCAGGCTCATTATAGCATATTGGATTTTGGTGGGGGGAATGACCGGAGCATTTGCCCAAAATGGAAATAACGGAGAAACAAAACCTGCAGGCACTACGCCAAAATACATTCAGTTTTCGGGTATAGTTTTATCGCACGATAGCCTCAAAGCTGTTTCGTACGCTTCTATAACTATTGTAGGAACTACCAAAGGAAGCATGGCTGACGGAGATGGCTTTTTTAATTTTGTAGCGCGTGCAGGCGATTCCATTATGTTCAGGGCCATTGGGTACAAAACCATGTACACCGTGATTCCAAAAGATTTGAGCACACCTAAATACTCGTGGATACAACTTATGCGCGAAGACACCATTTACCTGAACGAAACAGTAATACGACCATGGCCAAGCAAGGAAGAAATAGATCGTTTTTTAGCCACCGGCCAAATTGATGAATACTCGCAGGCACTTGCCAATACTGATAAAGAAAAGTTAGCCAAACTGCAACGCACCATGCCCATTGACGGAAGAGAAAGCCAGCGCACTATGATGAATTATGAAGCGGCCAAGTATTATTACCTGGGGCAGGCGCCTCCTATCCGTGTGCTTGATCCATTGGCCTGGTCGAGTTTCTTCAAAACCTGGAAAGCCGGGGGATTTAAACAGAAGTAAAATTCATTTGCAACTTATTTGCCGGTTGCGCGTCATGGAATAAACAACCATGATGAAACACTACCTTTTCTTTTTATGCTTCGTTTCGTTAAGCGCCTACGCGCAGCAAACAGCAAAATCACCAAAGTTTTCTGTTTATACCTCATTGCAGGTAATAAATCGCCCAACCACGGTTGATGGTTCCCGACCTTATTCGTATGTAAACTATCCTAATATAAGTTATAGTTTCAGGGAGCAGAATGTTGGTTTTGGGTTGCATGGCTCGGTTGAGTTGATGTATAATCCGTGGAAAACAGGAATCTCTTTTGGAATGACACAGCGCTATGCAAAATTATATAATGTAATGAGAACGGAGGAGATCAGAGATTCTACGCACCAGATTATTTCAGCTACGTACGATTATAACAAATGGGCCCCTGTTACCGATATTCATTTTGAATTGGTGAAATACATTAAACTTAAAAATGAACGTAGCATGTATGTTTCCGTGGGTACCAATGAGTTTTTCAGGAGCACTCACGTGTATGGAAGAATGATAAATCTTCCCGACTCAAATTTGTATAATAGAGATATGAGAATATTTGGTTATTCTTTTTCTACTACTGCAATGAATATACGGATAGGAGTGCACCAAAAAAATCTTTCGGCAAGCATTGGGGTTTACTTTCCGGGTACTGATTTATGGAACTTTTATTTTGACGGAGGATTTAAGGCAAAAATTCCCGAATTCAGATTGGGCTACCGTTTTAAAGTACTGTAATTATTTCATTCCAATCACCGCCATCATTCTGCCGGTAGTGCCGTTTTCTTTGCGGTGCGAAAAAAACAAATCATTATGTTCAACGGTACAATAGGTACTAACTTCTATATGATTTTCTTTTAATCCAAAAGCGAGTAATTGTTGCCGGTTTGCTTCTTTTAAATCTACCCGCCATTTTTGTTTTTCTGCATCAAAATATTTCAATTGCCCGTCAAACTGCGTGGCTACTTCGTTACCCACTTCAAAATGGGCAAGCGAAATACACGCTCCAATAAATGCGCGGCAGTCTTTTCCTTCGGTACCATATTCCTGATGCATTTTTTGCAGCGTATGAGTTACAATTTGCGCAACGGTTCCTCTCCATCCGGCATGAATGGCGGCTACCGCATGGTTTTTTGTATCATGAATTAAAACCGGAGTGCAGTCGGCAATAGATACTACCAGAAATAAATTGCGCTTATCGGTTATTTGTGCATCAAATCCGTTGTGGTGTCCGGGTTGGGTTGCTACGTTCACCTCATGGCCGTGTACCTGATGCTGGGTGCAAATGCGCGAAGGAGGAATGCCTGATTTTTCAAAAAATAACTTACGGTTTTGTGTTACATTTTCTTCTTTATCGTTAACCGAAAGGCCAAGGTTAAGAGAGAAAAAAGGAGCAGCACTCACACCACCCGCACGGGTGCTTTGTGCGGCAATAATTTCTTGCTGATTAAAAACAGTTGGAACAATTATCAAATCAAAAAAGGAAGGCGGTTAATTGCAGTCAATTTTTGTTTGGTCGCCTATGCCACGAAGGGATACAGCATTTGAATAAGCGGCTCCATCATAGTCTGAATACATACTAAAAGTTTGATAGGTGCAGTGCCCATCGGGCCAGGTAGCTTTAGCGGCAATGTTTATCATTCTTCCTGTAATTACCGAAGTTATTTCATTGCGCAGCGTGCTCCAGTCTTCATCGGTTATTTTTACTTCGGTAAAGGTTTCTTTCCATCCGTTGGCTTTGGCATGTTCATTCAGTTTTTTCAAAAACTTTGCTTTCAGGGCAAGGTTATCGGGCATTTCATCTTTTACCGAACTGAAGTTGCGCCCCAAACCAACTTTTCCTGTGCCGGCACCTTTTACATAGGTAAATTCTCCAATGGCTACGGGGTCAACCGAAATAAATTGCCCTTGTGTGGCCCAAACCACCATGCGAATGGTGTGACTCCCATCAGCAAGGTTGTTTAATACCTGAATAAACGCTTCGTTATTGGCTTGGGCATCGTCACCTGTTCCCACTACAATAATGGTAAAGGTGGTTTTGTTTTCCAGTTCCCCGTCAAGGCTATTGGTCATAAATACGCCCATGTCTTTGCCATCAATTGAGTAGTTTACTTCAAAACGCCCTTCCATACATTTATGCGGGTCGGTATTCATTTGGGTGCCGTACACTTTATAATTCATCATACAGGTGCGCATAAAAGCCCTGCCGTAAATGCTTTCGCCTGCATTAAATGTGGTGCTGAGTTGGGCAGCAGTTCCGTTTTTATCTATACGGGCTTTACCAAAAAGAATTTTATCAAAATTATTCAGTTGCAGTTCGCCAGCCGGAGCCTCGGTTGCGGTGTAATTCATTCCATCGGTAGCAGCGTAATAGCGTGGCAGAATATTGTGAATTTTGGGATTTACCGGACGGGCCGCATGGTAGGATCCCGGCCCCGGAACCGCTGCCGCTGCCATGGAATTTGAACCTGATGGCAATTTAATTTTGGGTAATTGGGCAAGTGCACACATGCAGCCTGCATATAAGCCAAGAGTAAAAAGAAGTGCTTTTTTCATGATGATGGATGGTTAAAAAAGGAACGAAATCAAATGTAGGTGCATTTTGCGGAAAAAAAGCCAAAGAGGGAGAGTTAAAATAAGCTTAGAATTGGGCGATTATTTTTTCTTTTCCGGTTGCACCATAATGAACACCTCTTCATCGTCCTTTTTCATATGGTATTTTTCTCGGGCAAATTTTTCGAGCGCATCGCTATTGGTAAAAAGCTGTTCGCGTTCTTTTTTGGCCTGTTCAATTTGGGTCACGTAATAATCACGTTCGTCAACTATGCTTTGGTACTGCGCACGCAGGTGGTATTGGTCGATGAAATTGTTTTTATCAAAAAAAGTCATCCATACCAAAAACACCAGGGTGATGATTTTGAACTTATGCTGCTGTATTTTTTCCCTCACTTGCACCTTCACAAAGTTAAAGCTATTGGGCTGCTTTGGGTAAAGTGTTATAAACAGGCGTCTATCTTAGTTGACGACACAAAAAAGCCCGATGAATTTCACCGGGCTTTTTTGTTTGAACTTGTACAAACGAATTACTTCGTGTATTTAAAACTTTTGCCTGGGTAGTGGGCATTATCTCCCAGTTCCTGCTCAATGCGCAGCAGTTGGTTGTATTTGGCAATCCTGTCGGTACGCGAGGCCGAGCCTGTTTTTATTTGTCCGCTATTGAGTGCAACGGCCAAATCGGCAATGGTGGTATCTTCGGTTTCGCCCGAGCGGTGGCTCATAATATTGGTGTAGCTGTTGCGGGTGGCTAAGTTCACGGCATTAATGGTTTCGGTAAGGGTGCCAATCTGGTTTACTTTTACCAGAATGGAGTTGGCCACATTTTTTTCAATGCCTTTTTGTAAACGTTTTACGTTGGTTACAAACAAATCATCTCCTACCAGCTGCACTTTATCGCCAATGGCTTTGGTCAGTTCAGCCCAGCCTTTCCAGTCGTCTTCGGCCAATCCATCTTCAATAGAAAGAATAGGGTATTTAGCCGTCCATTTTTTCCAGTAAGCAACCAGTTCAGAGGAAGTCATTTTTTTGCCGCTCGATTTTTTGAAGGTATAAAGCCCGGTTTTCTCTTCGTAAAACTCGGTAGAAGCAGCATCCATGGCAATGTAAATATCCTCGCCCGGTTTAAACCCTGCAGCTTCAATGGCTTTCAGTACCGTTTCAATAGCCTCTTCATTCGATTTTATATTGGGAGCAAATCCGCCTTCATCGCCCACATTGGTGCTATAGTTTTTGCTTTTCAGTACATTTTTTAATTGATGAAATACCTCGGTACCCATACGCAGGGCATCGGAGAATGAGTTTGCTTTTACCGGCATAATCATGAACTCCTGAAAGTCGATGCTGTTGTCGGCATGGGCGCCACCATTCAAAATATTCATTAACGGAATAGGAAGGGTATTGGCGTTTACTCCACCCAGGTAACGATACAGCGGCAATCCGCTTTCCATAGCGGCTGCCTTAGCAGCAGCCATAGATACCGCCAGCATAGCATTGGCTCCCAGTTTCGATTTGTTTTCGGTTCCATCCAAATCAAGCATGGCCTGATCCAACCCGTTCTGGTCAAAAATATAGTGACCGCGCAGGGTTTTGGCAATGCTTTCATTCACGTGTTTCACCGCTTTGAGCACACCTTTGCCCATAAATTTTTTCTTATCCCCGTCACGTAATTCAACGGCTTCGTGGGCTCCTGTTGATGCACCTGATGGAACAGCAGCACGCCCCACAGTTCCTGATTCGGTAATTACATCTGCTTCTACGGTAGGGTTGCCGCGTGAATCCAGAATCTGACGGCCCCTTATTTGTGCAATGGTACTCATATACTCGTTTTTATTTTGGTTCCTTTTTTTGTCCCCCTTGTAGCGATGGATTTGTGAACGAGAGAAGGGGGCAGGGGGATGAAAAAACTCCTTCTCTTTTTAGTATTTCTAATTCAACATCTTCATAAAATCATCAAACAGGTAGCGCGAATCATGCGGCCCCGGTGACGACTCCGGATGGTACTGTACAGAGAACGCTTTTTTGCCTTTGATGGTTATACCTTCCACAGTTCCGTCATTCAGATTGACATGGGTAACCTCTACGTTTGCATTATTTTTTACCGACTCGGGGTTTACGGCAAACCCGTGGTTTTGTGAAGTAATTTCGCACTTGCCGGTTTTCAAATTTTTTACCGGATGATTGCAACCGCGATGACCATTATGCATTTTAAAAGTAGAAAGTCCGTTGGCTTCGGCTAGTATCTGATGCCCCAGACAAATGCCAAAAATGGGGATATCGGTATTGAGCAATTGTTTTACTACGTCTACGGCCGAGTGCATGGTGGCAGGGTCACCGGGGCCGTTGGAAAGTAAAATGCCATCGGGGTTCCAGGCTTTAATTTCTTCAAACGAAGTGCTGCCCGGAAATACCTGCACATAAGCGCCACGCTCGGCAAGGCAGGTTACAATATTGCGTTTTACTCCGTAATCGAGTACAGCTACTTTGCGTGCGGCACCTGCTTCGCCCACAAAATACGGGCTGGTGGTACTTACTTTAGATGCCAGCTCCAATCCTTCCATCGAAGGAACTTTGGCCAGCATGGCTTTTAATTTTTCAATATCGGTTTCTTCGGCTGAGATGATGGCATTCATAGCCCCTTTCTGACGCACGTGGCGCACAATCTCCCGTGTATCCACATCACTGATGCCTACAATGCTTTCGTTGCTGAAATAGTCCTGTATGCTTTCGCTGGCCATCTTGCGCGAGTAAGGCACGTTAAAATTCTTGCATACCAGCCCGGCAATTTTAATATGTTCCGATTCTTTTTCGGTGCTGCTGATACCGTAGTTACCTACATGCACATTGGTTTCAACAAGAATTTGTCCGTAGTAGGAAGGGTCGGTAAACACTTCCTGATAGCCGGTCATTCCGGTATTAAAACAAATTTCACCGGTGGTGGTACCTATTTTGCCAATAGATGTTCCTTTAAAATATACCCCGTCTGCCAGTAGCAGCACAGCAGGTATTTTGTTAAGAATTTTGCTCAAGGGTTGATTGGATTTGGGCAAAGATAAAGGGATGCACCTAAATTAGAAAATGGTGTTGAAAAAGAGCGGAAAGGGAGGTAAACGCCTGATTACAAATTGCGCAGGAATAGTGACCAAACCGACCTGCTACCAAATGGCAGGGGATAACAAAAAAGGATGACTCTTTCGGGCCATCCTTTTTTGAATTGGTATAAGTTAAACTTATTCGTTGGTAGTTGTTTCGGCTGCGGTATCGGTAGCAGTTTCTTTCTTTTTGCTTCCGGCCCTGCGGGTACGTCCTTTGGCGGCTTTTTTAGCACCTTTGCTTTCAGCCAGCATCAGTTCGTTAAAGTCAACCAGTTCAATCACGGCCATTTCGGCATTATCGCCTAAACGGTTGCCTAATTTAAGGATGCGGGTATAACCTCCGGGACGGGCAGCAATTTTATCGGCTACACTTCCAAATAATTCTTTTACCGAATCTTTATTTTGGAGGTAACTGAACACTACCCTACGGTTGTTGGTGTTATCGGCTTTTGCTTTGGTGATTAGTGGCTCCACATATTTGCGCAGGGCTTTGGCCTTGGCAACAGTGGTTTTTATACGCTTGTGCAAAATGAGCGATGATGCCATGTTTGACAACAATGCTGCGCGGTGCGAAGCGGTTCTGCTTAATTTATTAACTGTATTTCCGTGTCTCATTACGCTGTGTTATTATTCTTCGTTCAAACGGTATTTAGAGAGGTCCATACCAAAAGTGAGGTTTTTCTCACGTACCAACTCTTCCAATTCGGCCAGTGATTTTTTACCAAAATTGCGGAACTTCAACAGGTCGGCAATATCGTAGCTTACCAGATCGGCCAGTGTGCGTATTTCGGCAGCTTTTAAGCAATTGTAGGCACGTACGGAAAGGTCGAGGTCGGAAAGCGGGGTTTTGAGTATTTTACGCATGTGTAAAATATTCTCATCCACTTCGGTATTTACTTCTTTAATCTGGGTATCGAGGGTAATTGATTCGTCAGAGAATAGCATGAAGTGCTGGATAAGGATTTTGGCAGCTTCTTTCAGTGCATCTTCCGGATGAATGGAACCATCGGTGTTGATTTCAACTACTAATTTTTCGTAGTCGGTTTTTTGCTCCACGCGATAATCTTCCACGCTGTATTTTACATTTTTGATAGGTGTAAATACAGAGTCAACCGGGATTAATCCGATTACGGCATCTTTAGGTTTGTTTTCCTCGGCCGGAATGTAACCACGTCCTTTCTCTACGGTAATTTCGAGTTCAAGGTTTACAAATGTTTCCATATTGCAAATAACCATCTCGGGGTTAAGAATACGGAAAGCAGCCGTGTGCTTGGCAATATCACCGGCAGTAAACTGGTTTTGTCCTTTAAGCGAAATATAAATTTTTTCGTTGTCGGCAGCAGAGTCATTGAGTTTTTTGAAACGAACCTGTTTCAGGTTTAACACAATCTCTACCACGTCTTCAATTACGCCTTTAATGGTAGCGAATTCGTGATCTATTCCCTGTATTTTGAGGGAGGTAATGGCATAGCCTTCCAGAGAGGAGAGGAGGATACGTCTTAAAGCGTTTCCAATAGTAACTCCGTAACCTTTTTCAAGCGGGCGGAATTCAAACTGACCGTAGAAGTCAGTTTCCTTATGCATGATTACTCTGTCGGGTTTTTGAAAAGCAAGTATTGCCATGTTATTGTTTGTATTATTATTTGCTTATTACTTAGAGTACAATTCAACAATGAGTTGTTCTTTGATATTCTCGGGTATTTGCTCCCTGTCGGGGTAAGCAAGGAAAGTTCCTTTATAATTAGAGGCATCCCACTCAAACCACGAGAATTTATTGCTGCGGTGGCTCAGGGATTCAGTAATGGTTTCGAGTGATTTTGATTTTTCGCGAACGGCAATCACATCACCCGGTTTCAACTGGTAAGAAGGAATATTTACCACTTCACCATTTACAGTGATATGGCGATGCGAAACCAACTGACGGGCTGCACTGCGTGTATTGGCCACACCTAAACGGTAAACGGCATTATCCAAACGTGCTTCGAGTAATTTCAGGAGGTTTTCACCGGTAATTCCTTTCATTACGGCAGCTTTATGAAATGTTTTTGCAAACTGACGTTCGAGGAGACCGTAAGTATATTTTGCTTTCTGTTTTTCGTAAAGCTGAACTGCGTATTCTGAAAGTTTGGCTCTTTTACGCATTTGTCCGTGTTGTCCCGGAGGGTAATTTCTTTTCTCCATCGCTTTATCCGGACCAAAGATGGGCTCTTTGAAGCGTCTTGCTATTTTTGATTTAGGGCCAATATATCTTGCCATGTTATGCTTGTAATTTTTGTTCGTTAAACTCTTCTTTTCTTAGGAGGGCGGCAGCCGTTGTGAGGCAACGGGGTAATGTCGCGAATGGATGTTACTTCCAGGCCTGCAATGGCAAGGGTGCGGATGGCAGATTCTCTGCCCGAACCCGGACCTTTAACAAAAACTTCTACTTTGCGAAGGCCAAGATCGAAAGCAACTTTAGCACACTCGGAGGCGGCTAAGCCTGCTGCGTATGGAGTGTTTTTCTTTGAACCTCTGAAACCCATTTTACCGGCAGAAGCCCATGAAATAACCTGTCCCGTTGAATTGGTAACGGAGATAATAATATTATTAAACGAGGCGGTGATGTGAACCTGACCAACAGTTTCCACGTGAACCACACGTTTTTTTGTAACCTTTTTGCTATTAGGTGATGCCATCTAATTTCGATTATTCAATTAATTACTTAGTAACTTTTTTCTTTCCTGCAACCGTTTTACGTTTTCCTTTACGGGTACGTGAGTTGGTGCGGGTACGCTGACCTCTTACCGGTAAACCTTTTCTGTGGCGCAGGCCACGGTAGCAGCCAATATCCATTAATCGCTTAATGTTAAGTTGTTTTTCTGAACGAAGTTCACCCTCAACCGTAATTCCATCGGTAATGGTTTTACGTATGGTCGATAATTCGTCATCATTCCATTCGCTCACTTTTTTGTCCTGAGAGATTCCTGCACCATCAAGAATTTTGGCAGCCGTAGACGGGCCTATTCCGTAAATGTAGGTGAGGCCTATTACACCTCGTTTGTTCTTTGGTAAGTCAATACCTGATATACGTGCCATATCTTAACCTTGTCTTTGTTTAAACTTAGGATTCTTTTTGTTAATTACGTAAAGCTTGCCATTGCGCCTTACTACTTTGCAGTCGGCACTACGCTTTTTGATTGATGCTCTTACTTTCATTGCTCAATTATTTGTAACGGTACGTTATTCTTCCTTTCGAGAGGTCGTAGGGCGACATTTCAACTGAAACCTTGTCACCGGGCAGAATCTTAATGTAGTTCATGCGCATTTTACCGGAGATATGGCAAATGATCTCATGACCATTCTCCAGTTGCACCCTGAACATTGCATTAGATAATGCTTCAGTGATAGTTCCATCTTGTTTTATCAGTGCCTGTTTCGACATCTTTTCAAATGGGCTGCGAAATTACTCTATTCTTTTCAATTAATCAAATACTTATGCAGCTCCTGCTGTTGTTTGCCGGCCTCTTATTCTGCCGCTTTTCATTAAACCATCATAGTGCCTCATTAGCAGGTGGCTTTCAATCTGCTGCAGGGTATCAAGTACTACCCCAACCAAAATAAGCAGCGAGGTGCCTCCGTAAAACTGGGCAAACTGGCTATTGATATTAAACAATACGGCAATAGCTGGTAATATGGCGATTAATGAAAGGAATAAAGCTCCGGGTAAAGTAATTTTCGACATAATGGCGTCAATAAAGTCGGCTGTGGGTTTTCCGGGTTTTATTCCTGGAATAAAGCCGTTATTACGTTTCATGTCGTCAGCTATGTTCACGGTGTTCAGTGAAATGGCTGTATAGAAATAGGTGAACAGGATAATGAGTACGGCAAAGGTAAAATTGTACCAAAAGGAGGTATAATCTACAAATGCGCCTACAAAGCCCTGCACACTTTCGTTAGGGAAAAACTGTGCTATGGATGACGGAATAAACATTAATGCCTGGGCAAAAATGATGGGCATTACTCCGGCCTGATTTACTTTTAACGGAATGTACTGACGAACTCCTCCATACTGGCGGTTTCCTTCAATGCGTTTGGCGTACTGCACCGGAATTTTGCGGGTTCCCTGAACCAATAAAATTACCAGGGTTATTACTCCAAGCAGGGCAACCAGTTCGATAAGGAATACTACCGGGCCTCCGCCTGCTTCGTTAATTCTTGAATTTAATTCGGCAATAAACGAGAAAGGAAGGCGGGCGATAATACCTACCATGATGATAAGCGAAATTCCGTTACCCAAACCTTTATCGGTAATGCGCTCACCCAGCCACATGATAAATACCGTGCTGCAGGTAAGAATTACTATAGAGGTAAACATAAAGGTAAAATTCGAAATCATTTCAGGATTGGTAACCGACAGAATAGCACTAGGGCTTTCATTCTTCAGGTTAATTAAATAACCAAACGACTGAACTGCGGTGATAATAATGGTGAGGTAACGGGTAAGCTGATTAATTTTTCTGCGTCCGTCTTCTCCGTCTTTCTGCATTTTCTGGAATGATGGAATAGCCATAGTGAGCAACTGCACCACAATGGAAGCAGAAATGTAGGGCATAATACCCAACGCGAAAATAGAACCACGGGCAAATGCACCACCCGCAAACATGTTGATGATTCCTAAAATTCCGTCTTTAGACTGCTGGTTTAATTGCTGAAGTTGATTAGGGTCGATACCTGGCAGAACCACATAGGTTCCGATACGGTAAATTACCAATAACCAAAGGGTATTCAGCAGGCGAACTCTAAGGTCCTCTATGCGGAAAATGTTTCGTATGGTTTCTATGAATCGCTTCATTTACTTTTCTCTGTCAAAAAAGTTTAAATTTTGTTAGCAGTTCCACCGGCAGCTTCAACAGCTTTGATTGCAGCAGCAGAAAAAGCATGTGCGCTTATTTCAACTTTAGCTTTCAATTCTCCGCGGCCTAATATTTTTACCAAATCATTTTTAGATACAATACCGTGTTTTTGAAATACAGCATGATCAAATTTGGTAATTTTTGCTTCATCGGCAATTTTCTGAATAGTGTCGAGGTTTACACCTACGTATTCTACCCGGTTCAGGCTCTTAAAGCCAAACTTGGGAACACGTCTTTGTAAAGGCATCTGACCACCTTCAAATCCGGCTTTATTTTTAGTACCTGAGCGCGAGCCGGCACCTTTATGTCCGCGTGTTGAAGTTCCACCGTGGCCAGAACCCTGACCACGACCAATTCTTTTTCTTTTTTTGGTTGAACCTTCTGCGGGTTTAAGATTGCTTAAATCCATAATGATTAAATATTTTCAACTTTCAATAAGTGACTTACCTTGTTTACCATTCCTAATATCTGGGGAGTGGCTTCCAGTTCCACGCATTGATTCACCTTGGTTAAACCAAGAGCTCTCACTGTTCTCTTCTGGTTTTCGCTGCGATCGATGGTGCTTTTTAGCTGTGTAATTTTGATCTTCGACATTGTATTAACCATTAAAAACTTTCTTTAATCCTAATCCGCGGTGTTGAGCTACAGTAAATGCATCGCGCATATTTACTAAGGCATCAATAGTTGCTTTAACCACGTTGTGCGGGTTTGATGAGCCTTTTGATTTAGCAAGCACGTCAGTAATACCGGCACTTTCCAAAACAGCACGCATAGCACCACCGGCAATTACTCCGGTTCCGTGCGATGCTGGTTTAAGGAATACATTACCACCGCAAAATTTACCAATCATTTCGTGAGGTACGGTTCCGTTAATAATCGGAACTTTAATCAATGATTTTTTTGCATCATCAATTCCTTTGGTAATGGCATCGGTAACCTCGCTGGCTTTACCCAATCCGTAACCTACAATGCCTTTTCCATCGCCTACAACCACAATGGCTGAGAAGCTGAATGTACGACCACCTTTGGTAACTTTGGCTACACGCTTAATGCTTACAACCCGTTCCTTAAGTTCGATATCGCTTGATTTTACTCTTTTTATATTAGCTGTTGACATACTGTTTGCAATTAGAATTTAAGACCTCCTTCGCGTGCACCATCGGCCAGGCATTTAACACGACCGTGATACAGGTAACCATTACGATCAAAAATTACGGTTTCAACTCCGGCTTCGCGAGCTTTTTCGGCAATTTGTTTTCCTACTAAAGCGGCTTTGTCGGATTTGGTAATTTTATCCTTCAGGCTTTTTGACGAAGCAGAGGCCAGCGTAGTACCTTTCACGTCATCTATGATTTGCGCATAGATATCTTTATTGCTGCGGAATACAGATAACCTAGGTTTTTCGGCAGTGCCAAAAATGCGGCTTCTGATTCTCTTTTTTATTTTTATTCTTCTTTCCGTTTTTACGTTGCTCATACGCTTACTTATTTACCAGCCGATTTACCAGCTTTTCTTCTCAATTGTTCGTTTACAAACTTGATACCTTTTCCTTTGTATGGCTCAGGCTTACGCAGGGATCTGATTTTGGCAGCAACCTGTCCGATTAACTGCTTGTCAGCACTCTCGAGGGTGATAATTGGGTTTTTACCTTTTTCGGTTTCAGCTTTCACTTTAACTTCCTTAGGTACTTCCATATAAATATGGTGGGAATAGCCGAGGGTTAAGTCAAGAATCTGACCATCGGTGCTGGCTTTGTAACCTACACCCACCAGTTCTTGCTTTAATTGATATCCCTGAGTAACTCCGGTAACCATATTATTGATAAGCGAACGGTATAATCCGTGTAATGCCTTGTGACGTTTGCTGTCGGTAGGGCGGGTAACGGTTAATAGTCCGTTATCAACTTCTAATTTAATATCCGGATCAATGGTTTGCTTCAGTTCACCTTTTGGACCTTTAACGGTAACAGAGGTGGGGGTTGTTTTTACTTCAACTCCTGAAGGAACGGTAACGGGTAATTTTCCTATACGTGACATACTTTTACCTCCCTATTAATATACATAACATAAAACCTCGCCACCTACATTGTTTGAGCGTGCCTCTTTATCGGTCATTACACCTTTAGATGTACTCAAAATGGCAATACCCAATCCGTTAATTACTCTCGGCATGGTATCTACACCGGTGTAATTACGTAAGCCGGGGCGGCTTATTCTTTTCATGGTGCGGATGGCCGGAGTTTTTGTAACCGGATGGTACTTGAGGGCTATTTTAATAATGCCCTGATGATTGGGAACATCTTCGAATTTAAAATTGAGGATGTAACCTTTTTCAAAAAGCACGCGGGTAATTTCTTTCTTCAGTTTGGAAGATGGAATTTCCACAATGCGATGATTTGCTTTGATTGCATTTCTCACTCGGGTGAGATAATCTGAAATCGGATCTGTCATTTTCTGTTATGTGTTGTTTAAGCTGCCCGGTAGTAAGCCATTTGGAATAACTCTTTCCGGCAAGCGTTGTTTATTAATTTAAATTACCAACTGGCTTTAGTTACGCCAGGAATTTTGCCCATGGATGCCATTTCGCGAAACATGTTACGGCAAAGACCGAAATCACGGATATATCCGCGCGGACGGCCTGAAAGTTTGCAACGGTTTCTGAGGCGAACGGGTGAAGAGTTGCGTGGAAGTTTTTGTAAACCATTCCAGTCACCGGCTTCTTTAAGGGCTGCTCTTTTTTCTGCAAACCTTGCTACCAGTTTCTCTCTTTTTACCTGTCTGGCTTTAATTGATTCTTTTGCCATTTGTGCTTACTTATTTTGATTTTTAAAAGGAACTCCGAATTCTTTAAGTAGTGACAAGCACTCTTCATCAGTAGGGGCATCAGTTACAAACGTGATGTCCATTCCCTGAATGCGGCTTACTTTGTCAATATTAATCTCAGGGAAAATGATTTGCTCGGTTACACCTAAGGTGTAGTTACCGCGGCCATCAAATCCTTTATCATTTACCCCGTTAAAATCGCGTACACGCGGCAGGGCAACAGAGATTAAACGGTCAAGAAATTCATACATTTTATCACCACGTAAAGTTACGCGGGTACCAATAGGCATATTCGCCCTTAGTTTAAAGTTTGAAATGTCTTTTCTTGATTTGGTAGGAACAGCTTTTTGTCCGGCAATAAGAGTCATTTCTCCTACGGCAACCTCTACCAGTTTTTTATCAGCTACTGCAGCACCTACGCCCTGATTCAGGCATATTTTGGTTAAACGTGGAACCTGCATTACATTTTTGTAACCGAATTTTTCTTTCAGTGCAGGAACAACTGATTTTACGTATTTTTCTTTAAGTCTGGGCGTATTCATTACTTAATTACCTCCCCTGTAGTTTTAGCGTATCTAACTAATTTTCCGTTTTCGTCAGCTTTACGACCAATGCGGGTTGGCTTACCATCATTTCCGATCACTTTAAGATTGGAGATGTGAATAGGGGCCTCTTTTTCCAGAATACCTCCATTAGGATTCTGTGCATTTGGTTTGGTATGACGTTTTACAATATTAAGGCCTTCAACAGTTGCACGAAGGGTTTTGGTGAAAACGGCAAGTACACGACCTTTTTGGCCCTTGCTGTCGCCACTTATTACCTGAACGGTGTCGCCTTTTTTGATATGCAGCTTAGGCTGCTTGTTAAATTTTCTTTGCATAATTAAAGTACCTCCGGTGCTAATGAAACAATTTTCATAAACTGCTTTTCTCTTAATTCCCTGGCTACCGGTCCGAAGATACGGGTAGCTCTGGGCTCATCAGAAGCATTAAGTAAAACACATGAATTATCGTCAAAACGGATATATGATCCATCTGCTCTGCGAACTTCTTTCTTGGTGCGCACAATTACTGCTTTTGAAACGGTTCCTTTTTTAATGCCTCCCGAAGGAAGGGCATCTTTTACGGTTACCACAATTTTATCACCGATTGAAGCATAACGCTTGGCGGTTCCGCCCAACACTCGGATACAAAGAACTTCTCTTGCTCCGCTGTTATCAGCTACTTTCAGTCTGCTTTCCTGTTGTATCATGTTACTTAGCCCTTTCTACTATTTCAACCAAACGCCATCTTTTATCTTTACTCAGCGGACGAGTTTCCATTACGCGCACCACATCATTGATGTTGCATTCGTTTTTTTCGTCATGAGCTTTAAACTTGGAAGTTTTCTTTACAAACTTTCCGTATTTGGGGTGTTTTACCTTACGTTCAACAGAAACGGTGATGGTTTTATCCATTTTGTTGCTCACCACTTTTCCGATGATTTCTTTACGTGTATTTCTTTCTGCAGCTTCCATTTCTTACTTATTTATTCCTTCCAGTTGCCTTTTTCTCATTTCGGTGAGAAGGCGGGCTATGGTAACCTTTGTTGCTTTGATCTGGCTTGGGTTTTCGATGGGAGCCACGGTGTGGTTAAACGTCATCTTTGCCAGTCGTGCTTTTTCGTCTTTTAATTTTGTCATCAACTCTTTTGACGACAATTCAACTATCTCGTTATTTTTCATGCTGAGCTTCTCCTTATTCTGAATAATCAGGTCTAACTACGAATCGGGTTGTTACCGGCAGTTTCTGTGCGGCCAGGCGCATTGCCTCTCTGGCAACGGCCACAGGAACTCCGTCAGCTTCAAACATGATGGTACCGGGTTTTACGATAGCTACAAAGTACTCAGGCGCACCTTTTCCTTTACCCATACGCACCTCGGCTGGTTTCTTGGTAATAGGTTTGTCAGGGAATATTCTGATCCAAACGTTACCTTCTCTTTTCATGAATCGGTTGATTGCAACCCTTGCAGCTTCCAACTGGCGTGAAGTGATGAAGGAAGGCTCAAGAGATTTGAGTCCGAATGATCCGAACTCGATGCTGTTGCCACGTGTGGCAAGGCCTCTTACTCTTCCTTTTTGTTGCTTTCTGAACTTTTGACGTTTTGGTTGTAACATCTTATAAAATCTTATGAAACCTCAATTATTTTTTTCTTGATCTTCTTTTATCTCCTCCACGGTCACCACGATCTCCGCGGTGGTCGCCCCGGCCTTTAGGACCTCCGGCATTGCCGCCTTGTCCGCCTTTTTCAGTCATCCCAATGTTTGGAGAAAGGTCGCGTTTTCCGAAAACTTCGCCCCGGCAAATCCATACTTTGATACCAATTTTTCCATAAACGGTGTTTGCTTCGCAAATGGCATAATCAATATCGGCACGCAGGGTGTGCAGTGGCGTACGTCCTTCTTTGTACTGTTCTGTACGGGCCATTTCTGAACCGGCCAAACGACCAGAGGCAATTACTTTAATTCCTTCAGCTCCCATGCGCATGGTAGAACCAATGGCTGTTTTAATGGCACGCTTAAAAGAAACGCGTCCTTCAATTTGAGCGGCTATTGAATCACCTACCAGTTTTGCATCCAACTCCGGACGTTTGATTTCAAAAATGTTAATCTGAACGTCTTTATTGGTAAGCTTTTTAATTTCTTCTTTAATCTTATCAACTTCCTGTCCGCCTTTTCCAATTACAATACCGGGGCGGGAGGTGTGAGCCGTGATGATAATTCTTTTAATGGTGCGCTCAATTACTATTTTAGAGATACCACCTTTAGGAATACGTGCAAAAAGATACTTGCGGATTTTTTCGTCTTCAATGAGTTTCTCAGCGAAATTTTTTCCACCATACCAGTTGCTTTCCCAGCCTCTGATAATACCAAGTCTTAATGCTATCGGGTTTACTTTTTGTCCCATATTACTTTTTTACTCTTGAGTTGCGGTTGTTTCTTCTGTAGCGTTCACCGGGTTCTTGCTGTCAACAACCAGGGTAACATGATTTGATCTTTTTCTTACACGGTATCCTCTTCCCTGAGGGGCGGGTCTCATGCGTTTAAGCATGGGAGCAATATCAACGAAAACTGTTTTAACAATCAGTTCACTTTCCTCCACGCGTGAACCTTCGTTTTTTTGCGACCAGTTGGCGATAGCTGATAATAACAGCTTTTCTAAACGAATGGCATTATCTTGCTTGGCATTAAACTTAAGTATGCCTAAAGCTTTCTCCACACGCTGGCCACGAATCAAATCGGCCAGCAAACGCATTTTGCGTGGTGAAGTGGGGCAATTTTTTAACTTAGCTACTGCTTCCATGTTTACTTGTCTTTCTTAATCGGGTGACCTTTGAATACGCGGGTAGGGGCAAACTCACCAAGTTTATGTCCTACCATGTTCTCAGTTACATATACTGGGATAAACTTATTTCCGTTGTGAACGGCAAAAGTTTGTCCCACAAAATCGGGAGTAATCATGGTTCTGCGTGACCATGTTTTAATCACCGCTTTCTTTTTGCTTTCGGCTTGGGCCAGAACTTTTTTCTCCAGCTTTACATCTACGAAAGGACCTTTTTTGAGCGAACGAGCCATATCTTCTTATTACTTCTTACGTCTTTCAATAATAAATTTAGAACTTGTCTTTTTAGGATGACGTGTTTTGTATCCTTTAGCAAGTAATCCTTTGCGTGAGCGTGGGTGACCACCTGAGGCACGACCTTCTCCACCACCCATCGGGTGATCTACCGGGTTCATAGCTACAGGACGGGTGCGTGGCTTGCGGCCAATCCAGCGGCTTGCTCCTGCCTTACCCTTACGTTCAAGGGTATGATCAGGATTTGACACTGAACCGATAGAGGCCATACAGTTGGAAAGAATCATGCGGGTTTCACCTGAACTTAATTTTACAATGGCGTATTTACCATCGCGGTTTTGCAACTGTGCAAATGAACCTGCGCTGCGGGCCAGTTTACCTCCCTGACCGGGTTGCATTTCGATATTGTAAATGATACTTCCCAGCGGAATTGCATTAAGTGGAAGTGCATTTCCTACTTCGGGGGCTGCTTTGGCACCCGACATAATGCTTTGTCCTACTTTAATTCCTTGAGGAGCCAGTATATAACTTTTTTCTCCGTCAGTGTATTCAACCAACGCGATAAAAGCTGAACGGTTTGGGTCGTATTCAATCGTTTTTACAGTAGCAGCTACGTCTACCTTGTTACGCTTGAAATCAATAATTCTGTATTTACGTTTATGACCTCCGCCAATATAGCGCATGGTCATTTTACCTGAATTATTACGTCCTCCTGAATTTTTAACAGGAACCGTGAGGCTTTTCTCAGGAATATTGGTTGTAATCTCTTCATACGAGTTTACAACTCTGAACCTGGTGCCTGGTGTTACTGGTCTTAATCTTCTAACTGCCATGACTTACTTATACGTTTTCAAAAAAGTCAATTACCTGACCTTCTTTAAGTGTAACAATCGCTTTTTTATAGGCAGGTTTTCTGCCCACCGACAACCCTTTGCGGGTGAAACGGGTTTTGTTTTTTCCTGCGTGAATCAGGGTGCTGATAGTGGCAACATTCACATTGTACATCTTTTCAATTTCAGATTTAATCTGTGTTTTTGTAGCCAGTTTATCAACGATGAAACCGTATTGCTTTAACTTATCAGTTAAGGCAGTCATTTTTTCGGTTATTATCGGCTTCTTCAGTACGCTCATTGCTTACTTATTTAATGTTTCTTCAATTGCTTTAACAGAGTTCTCGAGCAGAATTACGTTTTTAGCATTCATGATCTCATAGGTGTTGAGATCCGCAGCTTTCATTACACGGGCTTTAGCCAGGTTCCGGCTGGAGAGGTACAGGTTTTTGTTGTAATCAGATACTACCATCAGCGTTTTCGAATCATTCAGCTTCAGGTTTTCCAGAATGCTGATATATTCTTTGGTTTTTGGAGTATTCAGTGCAAAATCCTCCAGAACAATAATGTTGTTCTCTTTGGCTTTATAGCTGAGGGCTGATTTACGGGCAACCTGCTTTAATTTTTTATTCAGTTTAAAACTGTAATCACGGGGACGAGGGCCATGGATACGGGCTCCGCCTACAAAAGTACCGCTTTTGATACTTCCTTTACGCGAACCACCGGTTCCTTTTTGGCGATGCAATTTTTTAGTTGAACCGCTTACTTCGCTTTTTTCTTTTGCTTTATGAGTTCCCTGACGTTTGTTGGCAAGAAACTGTTTTACGTCAAGCCATATAGCATGGTCATTCGGCTCTACCGAGAACACTTCCTCGGTAAGCTTCACCTTGCGGCCTGTTTCGTTTCCCTGTGTGTTTAATACGGCTAATTCCATCTTACTTTTCAACTAATACAAATGAACCTTTAGGACCGGGAACAGCACCTTTTACTACGAGAAGGTTCTGATCCTTGATAACCTTAATAATTTCGAGGTTTGTTTTCTTTACTCTTGCACCACCCGTACGTCCTGCCATGCGCATTCCTTTAAATACTTTTGAAGGAAATGAGGATGCTCCGATTGATCCCGGAGCACGCTGACGGTCATGCTGGCCGTGAGTGTTTCCGCCCACACCGCTAAATCCATGACGCTTAACTACGCCCTGAAATCCTTTTCCTTTGGTTGTACCTACTACATCCACAAATTCGCCTTCGGCAAAAATGTCAACTGTAATGGTGTCTCCAAGGTTTAACGGATTTTCGAATCCTTTGAATTCAGCCATTTTGGATTTTGGTCCGCTATTGGCTTTTTTCATATGACCCATAATTGCTTTTGGAGTATTTTTCTCTTTGCGGTCACCAAATGCAAGCTGGATGGCATTATATCCGTCCGTTTCGCCATTTTTTACCTGAGTGACTACGCATGGGCCAGCTTCAACTACGGTGCAGGCTACTGCCTTACCGTTTTTGTCGTAAATGCTGGTCATTCCTATTTTTTTACCTATGATACCTGACATGATCAAACTTTAATTTCTACGTCAACACCGCTGGGCAATTCCAGTTTCATTAATGCATCAACTGTTTTGGCAGTTGAACTGTAAATGTCAAGAAGCCTCTTATAAGAGCACAATTGGAATTGTTCTCTGGCTTTCTTGTTTACGTGAGGTGAACGAAGTACTGTGTAAATCTTCTTCTCTGTTGGCAACGGAATGGGTCCGCTTACCACAGCACCGGTTGATTTAACTGTACGAACGATTTTCTCCGCACTTTTGTCAACGAGGTTGTAATCGAATGACTTTAATTTAATTCTAATCTTCTGGCTAACCATTTTATTAAGCTTTTGCTGCTTTACCGTTTACTTTAGCTAATACCTCATCGGCAATCATTTTTGGTGTTTCGGCATAATGCGAAAACTCCATAGTAGATGTTGCACGACCTGAAGTGATGGTACGTAAAGTGGTTACGTATCCAAACATTTCTCCGAGGGGAACTTTTGCTTTAATTACCTGTGAACCTGCACGCGTATCCATCCCTTCCATCATACCCCTGCGCTTGTTCAGGTCACCAATTACGTCACCCATATTTTCTTCTGGGGTCAGTACTTCTACTTTCATAATAGGCTCAAGCAGCACCGGACCGGCCTTGCGGCAAGCTTCTTTAAATGCAATCTTGGCAGCCATTTCAAAAGAGAATGAGTCTGAATCGACAGGGTGGTAAGATCCGTCAAACAAACGAACTTTTATACTGTCAACTGGATATCCTGCTAAAACACCATTGGTCATAGCAGAATCAAATCCTTTTTGAACAGATGGAATAAATTCACGGGGAATTGAACCACCCACAATTTCATTTACAAATTCGAGTCCCGGTTTTTCAGGGTTACCCGGTAATAATTCAAATTGAATATCGGCAAATTTACCACGACCACCGGTTTGTTTTTTGTACACTTCGCGGTGCTCAACATTTTTGGTAATTGCTTCTTTATAGGCAACCTGAGGAGCTCCCTGGTTACACTCTACTTTAAATTCACGTCTTAAGCGGTCAACGATAATCTCAAGGTGTAATTCACCCATCCCTGAGATAACGGTTTGCCCGGTATCTTCATCTGTTTTCACACGGAAAGTAGGATCTTCTTCGGCCAGTTTAGCTAAAGATGTTCCGAGTTTATCAGAGTCGGCCTGAGTTTTTGGCTCTATCGCTAAACCAATTACAGGATCAGGGAAGTCCATTGCTTCAAGTACAATCGGGTTCTTTTCATCACACAGGGTATCTCCCGTACGAATATCTTTAAAGCCTACTGCAGCACCAATGTCTCCGGCACCCAGTGACTCAATAGGATTTTGCTTATTGGCGTGCATCTGGAAAATACGTGATATACGCTCTTTGTTACCACTACGGGTATTAAGCACGTAAGAACCTGCATCAAGTTTACCAGAGTAAGCGCGCATAAAGGCTAAACGTCCAACATATGGGTCGGTAGCAATCTTAAATGCAAGTGCAGTGAACGGTTCATTGTATGAAGGGTGTCTTTCAACAGCTTCGCCTGTATCAGGGTTAGTTCCGGTAATATGTTCTTTATCCATAGGACTTGGCAATAATTCCATTACCAAATCAAGCATGGTTTGAACACCTTTATTTTTGAATGAAGAGCCGCAAACCATAGGAACTATTTTCATAGCCACGGTTGCTTTACGCAATGCATCCAGAATTTCGCGTTCTGAAATAGAAGTAGGATCATCAAAAAACTTCTCCATCAGCGTATCATCAAATTCAGATACAGCTTCGAGCAGTTTTTCACGGTATTGAGTAGCTTCCTCCAGCATATCTTCCGGAATCGGAACTACTTCATAAGTCATTCCTTTGTCGGCTTCGTTCCAAACCATTCCACGGAAATTGATAAGGTCAATTACTCCACGGAAATTATCTTCGGCACCTAAAGGTAACTGAAGCGGAACGGCATTGCTGCCCAGCATTTCTTTAACCTGTTTTACTACGTTTAAGAAGTCGGCACCGGCACGATCCATTTTATTTACGAATCCAATACGGGCAACATTGTAGTTATTAGCCAGACGCCAGTTGGTTTCCGACTGTGGTTCTACTCCGTCAACTGCAGAGAATAAGAACACCAACCCGTCCAATACGCGCAGTGAACGGTTTACCTCAACGGTAAAGTCTACGTGGCCGGGGGTATCAATAATATTAATATGGTATTGATTATCGCGGTATTTCCAGAATACGGTAGTAGCGGCCGAAGTAATGGTGATACCGCGTTCCTGCTCCTGAACCATCCAGTCCATGGTAGCAGCACCATCGTGTACTTCACCTATTTTGTGATTTACCCCGGCATAGTATAAAATACGCTCAGTTGTTGTGGTTTTACCCGCATCAATATGAGCTGCAATTCCAATATTACGTGTATATTTTAAGTCTCTTGACATTTCTTATTCCTCGTTCTTATACTCTAAAGTGTGAGAAGGCTTTGTTTGCTTCAGCCATTTTGTGGGTATCGTCTTTCTTCTTTACAGAAGCACCTTCCCCTTTTGAAGCAGCTACAATTTCTCCGGCTAATTTTTCGGCCATTGATTTTTCGTTGCGCGAACGGGCGTAGTTAATCATCCATTTCATCCCAACGGCTATTCTTCTGTCAGCCGGAACTTCCATTGGAATCTGGAAGGTGGCACCACCCACACGTCTTGCCTTTACCTCAACGGTAGGCATTACGTTGTTCAATGCTTTTTTCCAAACATCAATACCGCGCTCCTGTGTTTTTTTCTCAACAATATCCAGGGCCCCGTAGAATACAGAAAAGGCAGTGGTTTTTTTACCCTGCCACATCATGTTATTTACGAAACGGGTCACCAGCACATCGCTAAACTTAGGATCGGGTGACAAAATTCTTTTTTTAGCTCTCGACTTTCTCATCTTACTGCTATGCGATTATTTTTTGCCTTTAGCCGGTGCAGCTGCTGCTCCTGCCTTAGGTTTTTTAGTACCGTATTTTGATCTTCTTTGGTTTCTGCCTTCCACTCCGGCTGTATCCAGGGCGCCCCGAACAATGTGGTAACGTACTCCCGGAAGGTCTTTTACCCTTCCGCCACGCACCAGCACAATCGAGTGTTCCTGAAGGTTATGGCCTTCACCCGGAATGTAGGCATTCACCTCATTCTTATTGGTGAGCCTTACACGGGCTACCTTACGCATAGCCGAATTAGGCTTCTTTGGCGTAGTAGTATAAACACGGGTGCAAACACCTCTGCGCTGTGGGCATGAATCGAGGGCCGGAGACTTGCTCTTCCACTCGGGGGTGCTGCGACCTTTTCTTACAAGTTGTTGTATGGTTGGCATAACTTTTTAATGCAAAACTTTTCGAAATTGGGACGGCAAAGGTAAGGGGAGTAAAACATATTTACAAGAGATTGAGAATAAATCTTTAAATTTTTTCACCCCGCCCTAATCTCTTGGAATCAAACACTTTTGCTTTATGTTTGGTGCTCAAAAGGGACGCGAAAGTAAGTCTTTAATTCTAAACCACAAGAGCTATGTTTCGACTTTTAACTATTTATTTATTCTTGCTGATTATTTCAGCTCCCTTACGGTTGTTAGGGCAGGCTAAAATTGAGTTAATTGACTCAAGCCAAGTCAATTGCAGTTTCAGAGGCTTGTCGGTGGTTACCGATGAGGTGGTGTGGGTGAGCGGAAGCAAAGGTACCGTGGGCCGGTCGGTGGATGGGGGGAAGACCTGGATCTGGGTTAAAGTTCCGGGTTTCTCAACATCAGATTTCCGGGATATTGAAGCTTTTGATAAAAACCGGGCGGTGATTATGGCCAGTGGCACCCCGGCCGTTATTTTAAAAACAGTAGATGGGGGCAAAACCTGGAAATTGGTTTTTAAAGATGAACGACCCGAAATGTTTTTGGATGCCATGGATTTTTGGGATGATAAACGGGGAATGATGGTGGGCGACCCCATAAACGGGCATTTTGTGTTGCTGGAAACGAAAGATGGAGGGGATACCTGGAAGCTTTGGGATACAGCAGCTTGCCCCATGGCTTTAGATAGCGAGGCGGTGTTTGCGGCCAGCGGAACGAGTTTGAGGTGTTGGGGTAAAACCGGATTTGGATTTGTTACGGGCGGAGCGAGGTCGGCTTTTTATCATAAAGCCGCCAAAAATAAAACCTGGAAAGAGTATCGGTTGAGTTTTTCAAGGATGGGAATTCCTAGCCAAGGCGCTTTTTCACTGGCGCGATCAAATAAGCATTGGCTTTTTGCCGGAGGGGATTATGAACAAGATACGGCATTTAGACCATATAGTTTTGAGTACAATTTGCTTGATCCTGTGGAGTTGGTTGAGAATTATTATGAGGTATCGCATGGTTATAAATCCTCTATTGAAGTTGTTGTAACGGATATGGTTATTGTCACAGGTACGTCATGTACGGAAGTAGGGCATTTTAGACAGATTAACGGTCAAACAAAGGAATTTCGATTTTCGAAAATCGGAGACGGTTTTCATGTTGTCCGCAAGGCCAAAAAAGGCAAGGCCGTTTTTTTTGCAGGGGGTAAGGGAAGAATCGGTAAACTCATTTATTAGGTTTAAAGTTTCTTGTTTAAAGTTTAAAGTTTTTCTGCGATTTAGCTTCGCTGAGCTAAAGGTTCAGCGGGAAACAAACAATAATTAGTAGCTTTGACCTGATGAAGAAATTCCTCACGCGCAATATTCTTATCTTATCCTTCGTAAGCCTTTTTACCGATATAGCCGGTGAAATGCTGTATCCGGTCATGCCCATTTATCTGAAAGAAATCGGATTTTCCATTGTGCTAATTGGCTTGTTGGAGGGGGTGGCCGAGGCTACCGCAGGTTTAAGCAAAGGTTTTTTTGGGAAGTGGAGTGATCAAAGCGGAAGGCGCCTGCCTTTTGTGCAATTAGGTTATTTGTTGAGTGCTATTAGCAAACCACTGATGGTGGTGTTTAGTTTACCCCTGTGGGTGTTTGGTGCCCGCACCCTCGACCGCCTGGGCAAAGGTATGCGCACCAGTGCCCGTGATGCTATGTTATCGGACGAAACCACTCCCGAACATAAAGGACAGGTTTTTGGTTTTCACCGGGCTTTAGATACCCTGGGTGCGGCCATTGGTCCTTTAGTAGCACTGGCTTACCTCAGTTTTTTCCCGGGCGATTATAAAACACTTTTTACACTGGCCTTTATTCCGGGGGTATTAACGGTGGCTCTCTCTATGATTATTAAGGAGAAAAAGGCAGTTGCCACCGCAGCTCCCATCGGGAAAAATAAATTTTTCTCTTACCTGGGTTACTGGAACAGGGCTACGGCCGGATATAAAACCACCGTTACCGCCTTACTACTGTTTACGCTATTCAACAGCTCGGATGTGTTTTTGTTGCTGCTGTTAAAATACAAAGGATTTGATGATATTTCGTTGCTTACAGTATATATATTCTATAACCTGGTTTATGCTATATTAGCTTACCCGGCCGGATTACTGGGCGACCAGTATGGGTTAAAAAATAATTTACTCATCGGCATGTTTTTGTTTGCACTCACCTATGGGTTGATTACGGTAGCCAACACGCACTGGCAGGTGTTTGGGGTGTTTTTTCTTTACGGGGGTTATTCAGCCTTTATTGAGGGAAGTTCCAAAGCCATCTTAACCAATCAAAGTGATAATAAGGACACGGCAACCGCCATTGGGTTTTACAGCAGTTTTAACAGTGTATTGCTTTTAGCTGCCAGTTTTTTAGCCGGATTGCTTTGGCAGAATTTCGGTCCAACGGTTACCTTTGTGGCCTCGGCTGCGGGGACATTGAGTGCTGCCGTTTTATTATGGAGGAGTAAATAATATCATGGACATTCTTTTTCTTTTGATTGGTTTATTGATTGGGGTAGCCCTCGGATTTTTTATCAGCAAATCGAAACAAACCACTTCGGGTGCCGGTGATGAACTAAGTGCACTGAATCACGAATTACAGCAGGCCAGGTTAGCCCAATCACGCAATGACGAATCCATTCGGATGTTGCAGGAGCAGCGTAAGCAAATTGAAACTGATTTAACAACAGAACGGGAAGAGAAACTTCAACTCTCAACCCAGCTTTCCAAAACCAAAGCTGATTATGATAACCTGCAGGTAAGACTCACTGAGCAGAAACAAGAGTTGCAGCAGTTGCAGGAAAAGTTTACGAAAGAATTTGAAAACTTAGCCAATAAAATACTGGATGAAAAAAGCCGGAAATTTACCGAACAGAATAAGGAGAATATTGACCAGATATTAAAACCGCTGGGTGAAAAAATAAAAGACTTTGAGAAAAAAGTGCAGGACAATTACGATGCGGAGAATAAAGAAAAAGCCTCTCTTAAAACAGAAATACAACGCCTGTATGAGTTGAACCAGAAAATGACTACAGAGGCACAAAACCTCACCAAAGCATTAAAAGGTGACAGTAAAACGCAGGGCAACTGGGGTGAGCTTATCCTCGAAACTATTTTGGAAAAATCGGGCCTGGTAAAAGACAGGGAGTATAGTGTGCAACAAAGTTTTACCACCGAAGATGGAAGACGTTTACAACCCGATGTGCTCATAAATCTGCCGGAGGGAAAAACACTTATCATTGACTCTAAAGTTTCCCTGGTGGGGTATGAGAAGTTTTATTCGGCCGAAGATGAAACGTTAAAACTGGCGGCTTTAAGGGAGCATAATTTATCCATTCGAAATCACATAAAAGGGCTTAGCGAAAAAAATTACCAGAATCTTTACCATATCCGAAGTCTTGATTTTGTCTTGTTGTTTATACCCATTGAACCGGCTTTTGCCTTATCGGTGCAACAGGATGCACAGTTGTTTAATGATGCCTTTGATAAGAATATAGTGATAGTAAGCCCGAGTACGTTGCTTGCTACATTAAGAACCATTGCCAGTATCTGGCGTCAGGAAAATCACAACCGGAATGCCGTAGAGATTGCCCGAAAGGCCGGTGATCTGTATGACAAGTTTAATGGCTTTGTAGAGGATATGATTGATCTTGGCAAAAAACTGGACGGCTCTAAAAACACGTATGTGGAAGCCATGAAAAAACTCTCAGAAGGGAGAGGAAATTTGGTAAACCGGGTACAGGAATTAAAAAAGATGGGAGCGATTACTTCGAAAAATTTACCACCGGCTCTGATTGAAAGATCAGAAGAGGAATAAATTTATCCCAACACTTCACCCAGCACCCTATGGGACTTAATTTCGCCAATATTCAGGTGGTGTAATTTGTAATAGGTGATAAGGTGTTCCAATAACGAATTTCGTTGCAGGTGGTTGCTTGTTATTACATGATAATTGCTCAGATCCGATTGTTTGAGTTGGTGGAGCAGGCCGGATAACGGGTAAGGAATAATATTTAATAAGCCGGCTGCATCCTGTGTAAATATTCCTTCTTCCATATCAAATACTTCCTGGTTTTCTACTTCGCCTTTGGGTTCAAAACCCAGGTAGCGGCTCAGGTGTATCATAAACCACGCTGGAAAAAAAGAGGTGTTGTGTGGTGTCTCATCCAATCGGGTAATACATTCCTGCGCAAAATCAAAAAGCACTTCGTTCGGTTCTTCTTCTACAATGCACTTGTGCATCAACTCGGCCATAAACATCCCGATAGCTGTTTTGATAAAATCAGTATGCAGGTTTGATAAGGCCGGTGTGCAACGCATTTCTTTTATGTTTTGCAGTTCGGTATTTTGTTTACGGTAAGCTACTATTTCAAGTAAATTGAGGTTGAGCAACTGTGCAGGTTTAATGCCCGAACTTTTACTGGTTCGCACACCGCGTATCATATAGGATTGCATTCCAAACTGGCGCGTGTACAGCTTTGCAATCACGCTTGTTTCGGAGTATTTTATGGTTCGTATAACGATGGCTTTTGAACTGAAAAGCATTATTAGTCAAAATGATTAAACCATGACCGGTAGGGATGAAGCAGAACATAACGGGATATTGAATCCAGGTTCCGGTGGTCGGAAAAGGCATTCACTATTCCGTCAGAAATCGAATCGGTATGAAAGTTCTTCAACGCAAACTCGGTTAAAGCAGGGGTCAGTGTATTTTCAATGTTTTTGAACTGATACAGGCAGGCATCGTGCATCACTGCATCATACGATATACCTGTAATGCGGCAGAATTCTTTGTGGTATCTCCGTGTGGGTATGTCGTTGTCAAAAAAGTGAATCTGTAGGTCAATATGCTGGTGGATGGTTTGGTGAATTTTATGAATCAGGGCGGTATCTTTTAGGTTGACTTTGTAAAACTTAAGGTTTTTGTGTATCAATACCGGATTTCCCAAGAGTTTTTTTACCACAGGTAAATCAGGCAGGCATTCGTCAGAATTTGTTACCACATACTTTGCATCCCACGAAATTACCCGGTTGAAAATTTTATTAATGTCTTTTTTGTCGGTTATGGTGTATCCTTTCTGGTTCATGAGGTAAAGTGAAACATCATAAGTCGGGTCCGTAATACTGACGATGTAGTCATTTCTTTCAATGCCGGCTCTACGCATTGCCGGTTCAGCGTCATAGTATCCGTAAAACTCGGGTTGATATAAAGCTGTATTGTTGAGATCGTAGAGAAAAGTATTTTTTTTATTGCAATAGGAAATGTTTATAGTAATGAATTCAGTAACCAGCAATACCAAAGCCAACCGGATAATATTGTTTTTAAGCCAGTGCATTAATCCAATACCGGATGAAAGGAAAAGGAAAAAAATCCAGGGCAACAATGCAATGATGTAGTAATCGTGATGTTCAAACGCAATAAACATCAGGAAAATAAATGAAAGGGAGCCCACAGTCAGCATCCATGTGAGTATCAGTAGTTGCCTGGGTATTTTTTTATGCAGGAGTAAAAGAAGCAAATGCAACAGCGCGATAAGCCAAAGGGTTTCCTGAGCATAATAATGGGCAAGCCATTTATCTTTTAAAATTTCCCATACCATCCATATCTGATTGGTGTTTGATGGGGTTCTTGTTTCAAGTGTAAAAAAGGCGGAAAAATACTTTTCATTCAGTGCTTTTGCATAAGCGTACCAAAAATAGGCAAGAAGGGCTGAAGACAGTAAGGTGACCAGCAAAGCGGTTTTTTGGGGCAGTATTCTTTTTCCTTCCTTATCAAGCCAACCTGTGGTGTCAATAACAAGTAATAACAGCATTGCAATAATACTGATGGCTGCTGATGCTTTTAACAATATGGCCAGTGAACAGCTAAAGCCCAGTATTAACAGATAAGGGAAATGTTGTTTTTTCTGCCATAAAAAAAAGTAATACCAAGCTACCATGGTTACACCCAAGGCAGCCGGATCCGGATTAAAATTGGGTATATAGTAAAGCAAAGTGGGCGAACAGAGCCATAAAATGCAGACGAGGTAAGAGATGGTTTTATTGTCGGTGAGTAAAAGGGACAATTTGAACGAAAAGATAAAACCTGCAGAAAAGAAAATAAAGGTGATAAAACGGAACCAGAAATTATGGAATCCGAATACTTGGTAGCAGCAGGCTGCCAGGTAGGGTATCAAAGGGAATTCGGCAGCAGCAATACCTGTCTTTCTTTCCATGTTATTGATTTTAGGAAGGAAAATGTTCATGTCTTCTTCATAGAAATTACTGGCTATGCTTGCCCGGTCGCATTGTGCAGAAATATGAAGTGACTGAGGAGGTATATTTAGTGATTGCCAAACCAATCCCTTGTAATAAACAAAGGCCATGAAAAGGAGCAGCAGGAGCCAGGTACCCGAGGTATGAAAATGCTGTTTTGAAAATGCTGTATATTTTGCAAAAGGTGAATTATTGTTGGTCATTTGCGAGGGCAGTTACATAACTTAACACGTTGTCAAAAATAATGCTTATTCATCAGGTATGTTTTTCTCCAGATCACGAAACCAGGTTTGGTAGGGGTTTTCCCATACATATTTTTCTTCTCTTCCCAGTTTTTGGTCTGCTGCAAATTTATTCCGCAACACCTGCTCTTCTCCTGTATGATTCTTTTTATATTCACCAAACCTGATGGTTAAATCCGAATCAATCACCCTGAACCATTTCAGTGCATTTTGCCTTTCAACATTACGCAGGGGCAGTTGAAGGTAAGCGGCAAAATTTTTAATATTTTCACCCCAGTAATCAATTTCTTTCATAATCTGATAGGGAAGAACAAATCGTGCGTCCAGAGCAGAGTCCATCAGATGACGGATGAGTTGATTGCGTTTAGGTTTGTATATCCGGAGGTTCTGATGTTTAAATACAGGTTTGCCAATAACTTTTCGCACAAACGGATCCCAGGTTGATATTTCCCGGTTAGTGATTAGGTATTTGGCATTCCGTTCTTCAATAAGAAACAGCAGTCCCGGGCCGTAATCCTTATCGATAAGACTGTATCCCTTATTACCCATCAGATATAGGGAGAGGTTTGGAGTATAATCAACCAGGGTAATAATGGTATCGGTACGATTTATACCTTTTTCTCTTAGTATCGGTTGTACATTGTAATACGCATGAAAGGCACTTTCATAGTAGCTGGAGTTATTCTGGTCATACCGGTAGGTGAGCAAACGTTTGCAGTAAGCAGTGTTGTAACATAGAATACCTGCAAGTAAAATCAGTATGGTTGTTTTAAATTTTCCGACTGTTATTTTTTCTAAAATCAGTTTAGCGGTGGTGACAAACAGGAAGAATACCCAGGGTAAGATGGTTAGAATGTAGTAGTCGTGCGGAAGGTATTTTTGCAGCTGCAGGTAGATAAAACACCCGTTGGCTGCACCCATTCCCAGCACGAGTAATCCCATCATACGATTGATTTTTTTTGACAGGATAGCCAATAGGGGAACAAGGCACACAATGGTTATTAAAGTAAACGGAGAGTAATAGTCATACAGAAAAAAATCGGGAAATTTTCTCAGGATACTGATTGCTTCAGAAAAATTTTCGGGAGGGCTTATTCCAAGGTGAAACATCTCAGAAAAATTGGCTACGTTTAGATAAGCCGCATATTGATACCATCCTGATGTGATAAAAAGCGTTAGCAGGAGCGAACTTATTAGCCAGTGTTTGTGTGTAAACAGGTTTTTTGGGTCAATACTCAGCCACTTCAGATAGTGCGGTAGCAAAAGCCCGATCATACTTAATATGGATATGGAAGACGTGATTTTAACAAGAGTGGCAAAGGTGCCAAAGAAAAAGAGTACCATCAGCCAACGAACCGAAAACTTTTTCTGAAGTTGAAAGAAAGCCAGCCAGGCTATCATTATAAATCCCAGGCTTGCTGCATCCGATAGAAAGTTGGGGGTATAAAACAGGAATACCGGGGATAAAACCCAAAGCAGTGTGATAAAAAGTGCAGCAGGTTTATGATTCAGCACATCGCAGGCAATCCGGAAGGAGGCGTACATTCCTGTGGTGACAATACACATAACCAGAAATCGGTACCAGAAATTATGAAAACCGAATACTTTATAGAGGCAGGCCGCTGAATAATTAATGAGCGGGAATTCCATTCCCGTGTAGCCAGTACCATTGAGCAGGTTATACACTCTGGGGTGAAACAAATCCATTTTTTCATAGTAGTAGATAGCTGCTACTGATGCCCGGTCGCTTTGCGCCCACGCATGAATACTCTGTGGTGCCAGAGGCAGTGCTTCGAAAACACCACAAAGCAAATAAATTACTGACAGAAGGATAAAAAAAATGAGAGGATAAAAGTACTTACGTGATGAGAGAATTAGCCAGTGCTGAAACATTCAGTAATACTTTAGTTAATAAACAAAATTTTACTTGCCAGGTTATCACTTCCATCTTTGTTGGATGTAAAAACCAGGTATACCCCGGTAGCTACTCTTGTTCCGTTAAAATTTCTTCCGTTCCAGGTGGCCATTCCACCGTTTGAAACAGTTTCATAAACTAATGCACCGGTAATATCTGTAATTTTTACATTGGCTTTTTCGGGCAAGCCTCTTATAGAAACTACCCCTGCAAAGTCGTGTCGCACCGGGTTGGGAAATACAAAAACATCTCCGTGTTTATCGGCTCCTTCGGTACCATCGCCAAAGTATGAAATAAGACCTTTATCAGTAATCATCACCACTTCACCCGTTACCGGATTGATGGCAATATCCAATACATTGTTTGAGATAAGTGGGCTGTTATCCTCCGTAAAATTGGCAATCGTTTTATTTCCATCGGGTGATAAAAGCCATACTCCGGTTTTTGTGCCTATCCATTTTCTGTTACCTCCGTCAACGGTGATGCAATTGATATAAGCGTTACCCAGCAGGTAGGCGGCATTTGATCCGGTTCCAATAATTACCTGTGCAGCTTCTGATCCCTCAAATACATTGGCCGGGTCAAATACTACAGCCAGGCCCGCCTGTGTTCCTACCCAAATTTCTCCGTCACGGTCTTTGGTGGCACACAGCACATCGTTGCTGGGCAGTCCTCCGTTTCCGGCACCCTGTTTAAGCACACGGTACCGATCATCAGCAGTGTTGTCAATAGTTCCGTTATCGTCAAAAACCAGTAACCCAACCGAGCGCACGGCTACCACCCATTTGTATCCACTGTTGTCAATATCAATATCAGTGAGCGAATTTTGATTGCCAAGAGCACCGGGGAAGGTGAAGTTTTTCCAGTTTCCTTCGGGGGTAAGCACACTCAGCGGACTTGACGATCCGTAATTGCTCACCCATAAATTTCCGTTCGGGTCAACTTTAAGGCCCGAAATGTTTAACGGACGATTAATATCGGATGGCGGACGACCTAATGAACTGTTGGTTTCATTGTAGGCTTTTACTTCCTGTGTGACTTCATCTTTTTCGTAAAGTCCGCGCCCGAATGAACCTAAATATAATTTATTGGTAATCGAATTGGATGCAATGGCCACAATGTCGGATGCTGTGTCGAGTGCACATTGTTTGGTAACACAACTGCTCCATAATCCATTGCTGTATTTATAGTAAAGATTAAAATTATATCCAAGGTACCAGCTTTCCGGATTTCCTCCGGCCACATATACATCATTTCCGTCTGTACAAATGTCGGCCCCCGAGATGGCTACCGGTCCGTTGGGATGAATATCGGAATCAATCTGGCCGGTGAAGGTGTTGGCATAGTTAAGCCCGTTCTGGTAATAACTTAAAAAAAGAAGTTGTTTGTTTGTACCCGTTATAGATCTTACGGGATTGTCTAAATCTATTTTGATTGAGATGTCCGGATTTTCTTTCCAAAAAATAGTTATTCCATCATTCTGGCTGATGATAAGATTGCCAAAATTATCGCTGATATCGTAGTTGCTGCGTGTTATCCCGTCTCGTAAAAAAGTAGCTCCTGACGAGGTGAAGGTGTACATAACCGTATCTACTTCAGCAAATAATTTGTTGTTATAGGTGTGTATGAGCTTACTTTTTGAACTGGACTTAAACAGCGACCAGTAATTATAATCGGCCAGGTTGGGACTGTGAATGCTTGCCCGTAAAATACCTTTATGGGTTGCAGCATAAATTGAATCGTGGTAAATGGTACACCCGTTTACTTCCACAGTAGTGGCTGCAGGACCGATATTCGTGTACGAGTCTTTTATTTCACGCTTTAATATATCAACCACAATAATTCCCAACGAACCCGAGAGGTAAGCATATTGACCATTGAAATAAATATGACTGATACGTTTTTCACCTACCATTTGCTTTCGGGCAATATCCGGAAGATTATATATAACCCCGTTTTTTATCAAATCAATATCAGCGTTTTGATAAACAATCATCAATACATCCAAATCCGGGGAGTATTTAAGCACATTAACGGAAAGGGAAGCCAGGCCACGGCTTTTGTCCCACAGTTCCAGTTCTCTATCGTCAATGCCATAGGTAAAAATGCCGCTGGGCCCTCCCACATAAATTCTATGGTTATCTGCTGTAAGGGTTGAAGCGGTTTGAAAAGGCAGGTGTACTTTCCAGCTTCCTGTTGCTCCGTTTTGAGCATTCAGGTTGGCGAAAACCCCTGTAAACAAAATCAATGTAACTATTTTTACGAGTTTCATTTTGTTGCAATATAGCCAGTATAACGAAAATTTAGCTGCCTTAGTTTAGAATGAAATCTTTGCTAAGCTAATTAACAGGTATTTATTACTTTTGCCGCTTAAGATTATGTGGGAAAAGTTTGCGTCAATAGTTTTGCGTAACCGGATATGGTGTCTGGTAGCCACACTTTTGTTTACCGTGTGGATGGGTTACTATGCCTCAAAAGTTCAGTTAAGTTATGAGTTTGCCAAGGTAGTACCAGTTGATGATTCGGACTATGTTGACTACATGAAATTTAAAAAGCAGTTTGGTGAAGATGGAAATGTGCTGGTGATAGGTGTGCAGAATGAGAAGATTTATCAACTCGAATTTTTTAATGCCTGGTACGACCTGAGCGATTCAATTGAAAAAATTGATGGGGTTCAGAAGGTAGTGTCGTTGCCTAAGTTATACAATATTGTAAAAAACGACAGCCTGCGCAGGTTTGATGTGTCGCTGGTGCTCAACCAAAAACCGCAAACCCAAATGGAGCTGGATTCGATTAAAACCATTATTGAGTCGCTAAAATTTTACGAAGGGTTGATTCATAATCCCAAAACCCATGTAACGCTGATGGCTGTTACCCTAAAAAAGGATAAACTTGATTCTAAAGAGCGCATTCAATTAGTAAAAAACATTCAGGATAAGGCCGAAAAATTCGGAGAGAATTTTCACACCAAACTTCATTTCTCCGGACTGCCCTATATACGCACAGTGTATTCGACTAAAGTAGCTAAGGAGTTGCGTATATTTACCCTGCTGGCCATGATTGTTACCGCAGTTATGATGCTGCTTTTTTTCCGCTCGTTTGCCGCCATGTTTTATTCTATGCTGGTGGTTATTATCTGCGTGCTCTCCACCATGGCGCTTATTGATTTATTTGGCTATCGCATTACCCTGCTTACCGGATTGATTCCACCTTTGATTGTGGTTACTTCCATTCAAAATTGCATTTACTTACTAAATGTTTATCATTTTGAATTTCGCAAAGTGAAAAACAAACTAAAAGCCATGACCAGGGTGTTAACCAAAATAGGGTTGGCTTCTTTTCTCACCAATCTTACCACCGCTGTAGGGTTTGGAGTATTTAGTTTTTCAGGTAGCGTGGTATTGGATGAGTTTTCGATGGTGTCATCTGTGGCTATCATGATCAGTTTTGTGATTTCCATGGTGGTTATTCCGGCTGTGTTTACGCTGTTACCCGACCCTACTTTCAAGCAAACAAAACACCTCGAGAATAAACTCATGCAGCGGTTTGTAGATACCATTACGTATTCGGTTTTTCACCGCAGAAAATTAATTTATGTTATTACAGCCGTTTTGGTTCTCATTTCATTTATTGGTATTTTTAAAGTACGCAGCATCGGGTATATGCTCGATGATATTCCTAAAAACGACCCCCTGTCGGAAGATTTATTGTTTTTCGAACAACACTTTAACGGGGTAATGCCTTTCGAAATTTCTATTGATACCAAAAAGAAAAGGGGAGTCCATAAAGTATCTACGCTGCATAAAATAGAACAGTTGCAGGAGGTGCTTGCCGCTTATCCCGAGTTTTCACGTTCGGTTTCCATTGCCGATATGATTAAGTTCTCCAATCAGGCATTTTACAGAGGAAATCCAGCCAGGTATAAACTGCCTAACGAGCAGGAGAAAAGTTTTATTCTTTCGTATGTAAACCGCTCGCATGGTAATGGAGGATTAACCCGGTCGCTTATGGATAGCAATGCCCAAATAGCCAGGGTAAGTGTGCAAATGGAAGATGTGGGCTCAGTAGATATTGAGCGTATTAAAAAGGAGTTGAGACCTCAGGTTGATTCCATTTTTGAAAAGGATCAGTATGACGTAAAAATGACAGGTACCAGTGTAATTTTTCTTAAAGGGAATGACTACCTCATTGCCAATCTTACCAGCAGTATGGTATGGGCTCTTATTATTATTTCGTTATTAATGGCGGCCTTGTTTTTCTCCTGGAAAATGGTGATGATTTCTTTGGTTCCCAATTTAATTCCCTTAGTTATGGTTTTAGGAATTATGGGCTATGGAGGGGTTGCCCTTAAATCGTCTACCATTCTTATTTTTAGTATTGCTTATGGTATTGTTGTTGACCTTACCATTCACTTTCTTGCCAAGTACCGGCACGAGTTGCGTAAGCACAATTGGGTCATAAGCGAGTCGGTAAATTACTCCATGCACGAGAGCGGAGTGAGCATGATTTACACTACGGTAATTCTCTTTTTTGGTTTCATCATTTTTGCTGCTTCATCCTTTGGCGGAACAGTGGCGCTTGGGTTGCTCACCTCACTGGCTTTGGTTATAGGGTTATTTACTAATTTGTTTTTGTTGCCCAGCCTGCTTCTCTCATTAGAGAAATCGATGAATGCCAAAAAAGAACTCGGCACTTCCTTTATTGAGATTGAGGAAGAAGATGAGGATGAATAATTCATATTTATAAACTGATTTCAGTCGCTTAATACATGTCCAAATACAAAGAATATAAAAAACTCGACTTCCCGGCTTTTGAAGAGGAAGTACTGAAGTTTTGGAAAGAAAACAAGGTTTTTGAAAAAAGTGTAAGCAACCGCGAGGGGAAAGAATCCTTTGTGTTTTACGAAGGTCCACCCAGTGCCAATGGGATGCCCGGCATTCACCACGTGATGGCGCGTACGGTAAAAGATATTTTTTGCCGCTACCAAACCCTCAACGGTAAACAGGTAAAACGCAAGGCCGGTTGGGATACCCACGGACTGCCCATTGAATTGCAGGTAGAAAAAACCTTAGGCATTACTAAAGAAGATATCGGAAAAAAAATATCGGTGGCCGAATACAACGAAGCTTGTCGCAAAGATGTATTGAAGTTTAAAGATGTGTGGGATAAACTCACCGATCGCATAGGATACTGGGTGGATTTGAGCGACCCTTACATCACCTATGAGAACAATTATATCGAAAGCCTTTGGTCGTTGCTTAAAAAGTTGTACGAAAAAGGTTTGTTGTACAAGGGTTATACCATTCAGCCATACTCACCGGCTGCAGGAACGGGATTAAGTTCACATGAGCTTAATCAGCCCGGAACCTACAGGGATGTGAAGGATTCTACAGCCGTTGCGATGTTTAAAGCAGTGGATGGTTCAAAGTTCATGGCTGATGGAGATGTTTATTTCCTTGCCTGGACAACTACACCGTGGACACTTCCTTCGAATACGGCTTTGGCTGTTGGGGAGAAAATTACTTATGTCCTGGTAAAAACATTTAATCCCTATACTCACCAACCTTGCTTTGTAGTACTCGCTAAAGATTTGTTTGGAAAATATTTCAAAGCTGAAAATGCAGAATTAAAACTGAACGAATACATAGCGGGAGATAAAAATATTCCTTACGAGGTTGTAAAAGAAGTAACGGGAAAAGATTTAGCTGGTATCCTTTACGAGCAATTGCTTCCCTTTGCCAAACCCGAAAACGGAGATGCTTTCAAAGTAATCACCGGAGATTTTGTGACCACCGAAGATGGAACAGGCATTGTTCATATTGCGCCCAGTTTTGGTGCCGATGACTTTCGCGTGGCCAGACAAAACGGTATCGGTTCACTCACACTCGTTGACAAGCGTGGGAAATTTTTGCCTGAAGTAAAAGACGGTATTTTCCTTTACGGAGAAGAGTATGTAAAAGAAGCTTACCTTACCGAAGAGGAAAAGAAAACCGAATTTGAAAAGCAGAAAACAATTCTTGAATCGAACGGAAAAATAAAAGAGTTAAAAACCTACCTGAGTGTTGACGAGAGAATTATTCTGAAACTACAGGAAGAGGGCAAGCTTTTCAAAAAAGAAAAATACGAACACACCTATCCGCATTGCTGGCGCACGGATAAGCCCATTTTGTATTATCCGCTCGAAAGCTGGTTTATTAAAACTACTGCGGCAAAGGATCGTTTAGTGGAGTTAAATAAAACCATTAACTGGAAGCCGGAACATACAGGCAGCGGCCGTTTTGGAAACTGGTTGGAGAATCTGGTGGATTGGAACCTTTCCCGTTCCCGCTATTGGGGAACACCATTGCCTATATGGAGAACGGAGGATGGAAGCGAAGAAAAATGTATTGGTTCAACCGAAGAATTGCATGCAGAAATTATCAAGGCAAAAGCAGCTGGGTTTATTCCAGCCTCTTTTGAAATGAAAGATCTGCATAAACCCTACGTGGATGATGTGGTTCTTGTTTCATCCAAAGGAGAAAAAATGTTCCGTGAACCCGACCTGATTGATGTGTGGTTTGACAGTGGCGCCATGCCCTATGCCCAATGGCACTGGCCATTTGAGAACGAAGAGGTATTTCGTAAAAATTTTCCTGCCGATTACATTGCCGAAGGAGTAGATCAAACCCGCGGCTGGTTTTTTACCCTGCACGCTATTTCCGTTTTGTTGTTCGATAGCATTGCTTACAAAAATGTAATAGCCAACGGACTGGTACTGGACAAGAACGGAAACAAAATGAGTAAACGGGTTGGTAATGTAATAGATCCTTTTGAGGCCATTGCCAAATACGGAGCCGATGCCAACCGCTGGTACATGATCAGCAACAGCGACCCCTGGGATAATCTGAAATTTGATATAGAGGGGGTGGCCGAGGTGCAACGTAAATTTTTCGGCACTCTGTATAATACCTATTCCTTTTTTGCACTCTACGCCAACATAGATGGTTTCACTTATAAGGAAGCGGAAATACCTCTTAAAGACCGGCCTGAAATTGACCGGTGGGTATTATCATTACTCAATACACTCATTGCAAAGGTGCGTGCACATATGGACGATTATGACCCTACACCTGCGGCCCGTGCCATTTCCGATTTTGTAAATGAACATTTGAGCAATTGGTATGTGCGTTTATGCCGCAAGCGTTTTTGGAAAGGCGAATACAGCGAAGATAAAATTTCAGCTTACCAAACCCTTTATACCTGTCTGGAAACAGTATCCCAGCTAATGAGCCCTCTTGCACCATTCTTTGCCGACCAATTATTCAATGACCTGAACAGGGTAACCAACCGTAAAAAAGTTGAGTCTGTTCATCTGAGTGATTTGCCGGTAGCCAATACTTCTGTTATTGATAAAGAACTGGAAGAGCAGATGGATTATGCGCAAAAAATTTCATCGCTGGTACTCTCCATCCGTAAAAAGGAAGAAATACGGGTTCGTCAGCCATTGCAAAAAATGCTGATTCCTGTAGTAGATCCTAGAATCAAAAGTGAGATTGAACATGTAAAAGACCTGATTCTTTCAGAGGTGAATGTGAAAGAACTCGAGTACATGGAATCCATTCAGAAAAGTATAAAAGCCAACTTTAAAGTACTGGGTAAAAAAGCAGGACCTAAAATGAAAGCATTGGCGGCTCTTATTACGCAATTGAGTCAGGAGCAAATTGCCCGAATTGAGCAAACCGGAACGCTTGAAGTGCAGGCCGAGGGTGAACCATTTGTTTTGGTGACCGAGGATGTAGAAATTCTTTCGGCCGATATTCCGGGTTATAAAGTAGCCAATGAGGGGAAAATAACCGTGGCACTGGATATTACCTTAACCCCCGAATTGAAACAGGAAGGTATTGCCCGAGAGGTAGTTAACCGTTTGCAAAACCTCAGAAAGGATATGGGACTGGATGTAACCGACCGCATTGCCGTAGAAATAAAGGGTAATGAGAAGCTCAATGATGCTATTAATTCGTATAAAACCTATATTTGCAGCCAAATTTTAGCAGAGGTGTTTACCCTCGTCAATCAATTGGATAACGGAGTAAGCATTGAGGTGGAAGATGTTGTAACAGATGTTAAACTCTCAAAACTAGCCTGACAAATGAAGAAAACTACAAAAAAGTCAGCCAAGAAAGTAGCTCCCAAAAAAGCTACCGCAAAAAAATCAGCTCCTAAAAAAGCTGCGGCAAAAACAAAAAAACCGGTAGCCAAAAAACCGGCAAAAAAAGTTGCTAAGCCAGCTAAAAAAGCTGCACCTAAAAAAGCGGTAAAAAAAGTTGCACCTAAAAAGCCCGTGGCCAAAAAGCCGGTTAAAAAGGTAGCACCCAAAAAGGCGGTAGCTAAAAAGGCGGTAAAAAAAGTTGTTGCTAAAAAAGCAGCTAAACCCGCCAAGAAAGCAGTAGCCAAAAAGCCGGTTAAAAAAGTGGCACCCAAAAAGGTTGTTGCCAAAAAGCCGGTTGCTAAAAAAGTGGTAAAGCCTGTAGCAAAAAAGGCTGTGGCCAAGCCAGCTCCAAAGCCAATAGTAAAGAAGGTTTCAAAACCGGAAGTTAAAAAGACAGAAGTGAAAGTTGCTGCAAAACCTGTGGTTAAACCTGCAGTAAAGGCAGAACCTAAAAAGGTTGAAAAAATACAGCCGGTAGTTAAAAAGGAAGTAGTGAAGGTAGAAGAGAAAAAGATTGAAATAGTGATACCGCCTCCTGTTCAGCCTTCAATTAAAAAACCTGAGCCGGTTGCCAAATTAACAGGTCCAAATGATGATAAGCGTACCCGTTATAATGATGAAGAATTACAGGAATTTAAAGAGTTGATTCAGAAAAAACTTGACTCGGCCCGTAGTGAATACAACACCATTAACGAGGCAATTCAAAGCATTGAAAGTACCGGTTATTTAACGCTTGAGGATGGTTCAACCACAGAGGAAAAAGAACGCTTAAGCCAGATGGCAGCCCGTCAGAAAAAATATGTAGAGAATCTGGAGAATGCATTGATGCGCGTAGAAAATAAAACCTATGGTATTTGTAAGGTAACCGGAAAACTTATCTCAAAAGAACGTTTGAGAGCAGTTCCCCATACCACTCAAAGCATCGAAGCCAAATTACAACAGTATAAATAAAAATATTGTCACACCATTTCACGTTACAGTAAAGCGAAGTTGTTCTATACTTCGCTTTACTTTTTTAAGAATAGCATGAAGAAATTTATAATTCCGTTTCTCGTCATTATCTCGGTAATACTGCTCGATCAGGTGCTGAAATTATGGATACATGAAACCATGACTCTCGGGCAGGAACGGGCGGTATTTGGTAACTGGTTTTACCTTCATTACACCGAGAATCCGGGAATGGCATTTGGGATGGAACTCTCTGTGAAATACGGAAAGTTAATTCTTACCGGGTTTCGTCTGGTGGTGGTTATTGGCATTATCTGGTACCTTATTAAACTCATAAAAGAACAGGCCAACAAATGGTTTATCATTTGTGTGTCGCTGGTAGTTGCCGGAGCAATGGGTAATATTATCGACAGTACGTTTTACGGAGTTTTGCTGAATAATGCTCCTTATGGTTCGCCTACCCGGTGGTTTCATGGAAGGGTAATTGATATGCTTTATTTCCCCGTTATTGAAGGTCATTTCCCCGAGTGGTTTCCTATATGGAAAGGAGAGGACTTTGTTTTTTTTCGCCCTGTTTTTAATCTGGCCGATACATCTATCAGCACAGGGGTTATAAGCATTTTTGTTTTTCAGAAAAGGTTTTTTGCCCATACGGAACATGAGGCTGTACAGGAGAATCCCGAAGCAGCAGAGATTAATTCAGCTCCTCGGGAGAGCGATATCCATCATCAGAGTTAGTTTTATAGTTCCCAATAGCGCAAAAAAAATCCCTTACTGTAAAGCAAGGGATTTTTTTCATCCAGTAAGTTCCGTAAAGTCTTATTCAGACTGTTGCCCTTCGCGTGGTTGTTGTGGTTTCGAAAGCGACTCGTTCACATTAAGATTGCGTCCCATAAGGTCCTGACCATGCAATTTTTCAATGGCGTGTCTGGCTTCGTCATCATTCGGCATTTCTACAAAGCCAAATCCTTTAGATCTTTTTGTTGCGCGATCGGTAATAATTTTTACTGATGCAACCTGACCGTAGGCTTCAAATGCTTGCCTCAGGTCGTTTTCTCTCGCTTTGTACGAGAGATTTCCTACGTAAATGTTCATGTGATAGAGAAATTAATATAAATATTAGCGAGCAATATAGACAAATATTTCAATAATGCAATAGTTGGCAGCTAAAAAATCAATTAATCACTTTAAAACCAGTGTATGCATGCAAAACCTCTGGTAGTCTGATGCCTTCGGGTGTTTGATTGTTCTCGAGCAATGCCGCTACAATCCTGGGCAAAGCCAATGCGCTTCCGTTTAGGGTATGTACCAACTGATTTTTTCCGTCCTTACCTTTAAATCGACATTTCATCCGGTTGGCCTGAAAGGTTTCAAAATTGGAGGTAGAGCTCACTTCCAACCACCGTTGCTGGGCAGCCGAAAAAACTTCAAAATCATAGGTAAGAGCCGAGGCAAAACTCATGTCTCCTCCACATAAACGCAGGATGCGGTAGGGGAGTTCAAGTTTTTGGAGCAGACCTTTTACATGTTCAACCATTTCGTCCAATACCCGGTATGAATTATCGGGATGAACCAGTTGAACAATTTCTACCTTATCAAACTGGTGCAGGCGATTCAGTCCGCGCACGTGGGCACCGTAACTTCCTGCCTCGCGTCTGAAACAAGGGGTGTATCCTGCATTTTTTACAGGGAGTTCTTCTTCTTTTAAAATCACATCGCGGTACAGGTTGGTAATCGGAACTTCGGCCGTTGGAATCAGGTATAAATCATCAATGGTTACATGATACATTTGCCCTTCCTTATCCGGAAGTTGTCCGGTTCCAAATCCCGAATCGGCATTCACTACATTAGGGGGCATTATTTCGTAATAACCTGCTTTTAGTGCTTCGTCAAGAAAAAAGTTTATAAGTGCCCGTTGCAGGCGGGCGCCTTTCCCTTTGTACACCGGAAATCCGGCTCCTGTTATTTTATTACCTAATTCAAAATCGATGATATCATATTTTGAGGTGAGTTCCCAATGAGGCAGAGCCGATTCATCTAACTTCGGAATAACACCTTCTGCAAAAACCTCTTCGTTTTCCTCAGGTGTTATCCCTGCGGGAACCGAGTGGTGAGGAGTATTTGGAATGGTGAGCAGCAGTTGCTGTACTTCTTCTTCAATTTGATTAAAACGTTCTTCGATCAGTTTTGATTTTTCCTTAATCTCTGTGCTGCGAATTTTTAATGAATCTGCTTCTTCTTTTTTCCCGCTCTTAAAAAGCTCTCCTATTTGTTTTGCCAGCTGGTTTCCCTCGGCAAGTAATCCTTCAAGTTCAGTTTTTTTGTTTCTTCTTTCCTCATCAAGTTCAACAATGCTGTTTATGACTGAGTCGGCATTTTTAAAGTTTTTTTTTGTGAGTTTGGCGATTACCTCGTCTTTATTGTTTCTGATGGTCTGTAACTGTAACATTTTATTTCTTTTTCTAAAATCACTTCAATACAAATACTTTTTTATTAACTACCCCTGCTTCTCCGGTTATTTTTAACATATAAATGCCATTGGCAACAGTTGCTAATGGAATAGAGGCGGTTTGGTTTCCGTTAAGGTTGATGGCATAAACCGATTGCCCGAGTTCATTGATTAATTCAATGTAGTGCATGGCCAAAGGAGCGTTTATATTAAGTTGGGTAGAGGCAGGGTTAGGGTATATGTTAACCAAATCGCTGAGTTGAATCTGAGGTCCGGTTCCCGTTTTGGTAACCGAAATTTGCTGGCATTTGCTGGTGGTGCAGTTTCCTTTGGTGAGGGTTAAACATACATTATAGCTTCCATTGGCACTGTAAAAGTGGTTCACCGTTTTGGTTGAAGCTGAAGCTCCATCGCCAAAATTCCAGGCATAGGTAGTGGCAGCGGCATCGGTTGCATTAAAATTTACCAGTGTTTGTCCGCTGCTGTTATGTGTAAACGAAGAGTCAATAACCATTACTGCCACCAGTACGCTGTCGGTAATAGACGCCCCGCAACTGTCGGAAATAATAATTTTATGATAAGCAGTTCCTGTCGGTTGAATAGGGTATGATGCATTGTTACCCTGATTTACCCAATTGTATGTTAACGGTGGCGCACCACTGCTGGCATTAGCATTTAGTGTTACCATATCGCGGAAGCAGATAAAGGTATCGTTGTTTACTGTGGCCATCAGCCTTTGTTTCACAAAGAGGTTGGCCGATGCGGTTGTATCTCCCGCATCGCAACCGTTAGACGCAATGGCCCGAATCAATGAATTGTTCATAGTATCGGGTGCCTGAAAAGTTATCAGTGTATCGAACATGGCAGGAGCTAAAGCGTTCCAGCTTTGTCCTCCGTTGGTGCTGAATTGCCACTTGGTATTTGGCAAGGATTTGCTGGTGCTTCCGTAATTAAAAGAAACCGTTGCATTGTGACAGGCCGTAATATCAGTTGGAACACGTTTAATGGTTAAGCCGGTATCAACTCTTAAGGTAGTTGTATTGGAGGTAATGGTATTGCCACACGTAGAACTGGTCAGGTTCATCCGGTATAAATATTTATCTGATGTATTGGTAACACCGGTGAGCACAAGCGAATCTAAATTGCTGCCTACCGTATTCCAGCTTGCTCCGCCATTGGTGCTGCGCTGCCATTGGCGGGAAAGAGTAGCCGCACCTGTTGATTGTGTTCTCAACACAATAGTCGCGTTCAAACATACCGAGGAGATAAGCGGAAGATTTGTTGTAATCACCGGAGGTTGGCTGGCACTTGAAGGGGTTGCATTTACTGCAATGGCTCGTTTGCCCCGCGCACTGTCGGTAGCCATAATTGCTCTAACGGTTACCCAGTATTCGGTGCCGTTGGTTAAACCGGTAAAAGTGAAAAACCGATTGGCAGAAGGAGTAATGCCTTTGCCTACGTAACTGCCATTTTCCAATAGCATGGGTTCATAAGCTACTGCTCCGGTTACACTACCCCAGGTAAGGTGAATCTGATTGCTGCACACTTTGGTTGTCAATCCTCCTGCAGTACCCAATATGGTGAAGGTAGTATCACTTGTTGAACTGATGGTGCTGTCAAGGGTACGCACACGAATAAGTGCTTTGGCGGTTTGAATGGACGGAACTGTCCAGGTATACGAGAGGGAACTTGCAGTAGCCGTAGTTATGTTAATCCATGAATTTCCGGCATCGGTTGAATATTGCAACTGCACATTTCCGGTAACAAATTTCGAATCCCACCTGATATTCTCGGTAGCTCCGGGCACAAGTACTTCCCCTCCGTTGGGGTAGGTTACATCAAGTGATGCCTGTTCAAACTCGTAGGTGATGAAAAATTTCTGACTGCTTCCGCTATTTACATCACCGGTAACTTTAATATACCATTGTCCGGCTGCCGGATTATCAATGGTAACCTGTTCAATATTGTTCAAACTGTCGCGTCCGCGGGTGGCAACGGCACTGTAGGGAGAAACAGAAAGCACCCACGGCAGGGTTGAGTTTCCAACTCCATCGGTAACAGCAAGGTCTAAATCATTCACCAGCGCAACAGAGGCTGCTGTACTTCCTGCAGGGTCGTTCCAGGTAAGCATTACTTTTAAACGCTTGCAATTGGCAGGCACCACAATCATTCGGGTGCGACCTAATGAACCCGGTTGAATGGTGTCATTAAAATAATTGTTGCTTTCTAATGCTTTAACCGCCCTCAATGCATTCACTCTTCCGAATCCGAATTTAAAATCAGGACCTGCATTGCCCAGGTCTTCGGCTGTGTTTGCCAATACTCCTCTGATTAAGGTGGCATCCGGATTTTGTCCGCTGTTCAGCTGATGATACCGCTGGTAAATTTGTGCAACAATTCCGGTAACATTTGGGGTAGCCATGGAAGTACCTTGACTGGAAGCATACACATTGGGGTCGTTGGTTGAATTAACTGCTACACCCACTGCTACTACTTCCGGTTTCAACCGGTTGTCGCGAATAGGGCCCCAGGCACTGAAACTACTCATGGCATCAAGCCGGTCTACAGCCCCCACAGCTATGGCATTTTTAGTTGCCTGCGACCCGCTATGCACAGTCCGGTATCCGGCATTAGCACCCGATCCGGCACAATTATCTGTCTGAAAATTTCCGGCCGCAAACATTTGTGATAAATACACATTGCTGTTAACTAAATTATCTAAATCCTGACTGCGCTGGTCGTAATCTCCGCGGTTGGCGCAGGGGTCGCTACTGTAGGCATACGAGTTGTTGGTCATTACAATATTCTGCGCACTTAATGCTGCAAACATTTCGCCTGGAATATCACCGTTATAATCCCAGTTGAGCAAGGTAGCTTTAGGTGCCATTCCGGTATTGTCCTGATCTTTTAATCCTGCTCCGCCAATGGTGCCCGTTACGTGCGTGGCATGCTGGCTAAGGGTAGAAGTTTCAATATTTGTTTCTCGACCTGTAAAGTCCACATGAATCCCGCATTTTCCGCCATCCCATACACCCACAATTACTCCCTGTCCGGTAAGATTGCGAGCACCGGGTGCCGAAGAACCTATGGTGCTGCTTCGTGTAAGTGTTTTTCCGGGTAAATTCGCCTCTGTCATTGAAGGGGTTTCGCGATCGGCCCATAATACCCAGGGTTGGGCTATCAGTTCGTTTAATTTTGCCATATCAAGTTCTACCAACATGCGGTTGAAATAGTCCGATTTCTCAAGAATAGAAATTTGGTTACTGCTCAAATAGGACAAGGCAATATCCATATTTGTGTTTTTAAAATAGGAAATAGAAACACGCAGGCGAAGGTCTGTTTCAGGGATGCTTTGTTTGGTATAGAGTGTAAGATGGGCCGATGTTTTCCACTCCGGTTGTATAGCCGAAATACTTCTTACTCCTGATGAAAACAGGGTGTTGAGTTGTACCTGCTGCGGAACGGAAACGAGGTAGGCTTTAGTGGGGATATAATCAAAAAACTGAACCCCCATTGCCGTTAATTTTTCCCTTGTTGCAAGGGTAATCGTTTCCTTCAGTTGAATCATCAGGTAATAATTTCCATTAAAGGCCGATGCCTCTAATTGTGCTGTTTCGGGAAGTTGATTTTCCTGTAAAACCACCGGACCACTTTTCAGATATATAATTCCGGACGATTGTTTTTGAGCCAGACTGTTGAATACCGTGCAAAGAATCAAGGCAATCACGGTGAATACTGTTTTTGTGCGATGAACCATTTTAGGTGCTGATTATAAAGGGGCAATATAATTTAATTCCTGTTAAATTAATAGCAGCGGGCAAGGTTTTATTGCTAAATGAATGCATGTGGTTTTTGGCTTATGCTTTTGTATGTTTGCAGCCAACTAATTTTATCATTCTATGAGTTTTGATTTAATCGTAATTGGCAGTGGCCCGGGTGGGTATGTGGCTGCTATCCGTGCTTCCCAACTGGGACTAAAAACCGCTGTGGTAGAGCGTTCTGAGTTAGGGGGAATTTGCCTTAACTGGGGATGTATCCCAACCAAAGCGTTACTTAAATCGGCACAGGTGTTTGACTATATTAAACATGCCGCAGATTACGGTATAAATGTTAACGGTTCTACTCACGACTTTGCCGCTGTGGTAAAACGCAGCCGTGCTGTGGCAGATGGAATGAGTAAAGGCATTGCGTTTTTGATGAAGAAAAACAAAATTGAAGTAATTGCCGGAACAGGAAAGGTGCTTGCTGCAGGAAAAGTAGAAGTAACCGATGCTGCAGGGACCAAAAAAACGCTGGAAACAAAAAATATTATTCTGGCCACCGGAGCCCGCAGCCGTGAATTACCCAACATAAAAATTGACGGTAAAAAAATAATTGGTTACCGCGATGCCATGGTACTTCCTCAGCAACCCAAAAGTATGGTGGTAATGGGTTCGGGAGCCATTGGATGTGAATTCGCGTATTTCTACAACTCAATGGGTACAAAGGTTACCATTGTAGAATACATGCCAAATATACTTCCCATTGAAGACGAAGATGTGTCGCGTGAAATGAGCCGTCATTTTCGTAAAAGCGGAATTGAAATTCTTACTTCCGCATCTGTTGAATCGGTTGATACCACGGGCGAGGGGTGCAAGGTAAAAGTAAAAGCTGCCGATGGAATGAAAGAGTTGACATGCGATGTGGTACTTTCGGCAGTCGGAATAAAAACAAATATTGAAAATCTGGGATTGGAGCAGGCAGGTGTGAAAACCGATAAGGATAAAGTGCTGGTTGACGATTTTTACCAAACCAATATCAAGGGTATTTATGCAATTGGGGATATCGTAAAAGGACCTGCATTGGCACACGTGGCCAGTGCCGAAGGAATTATTTGCGTAGAGAAAATGGCAGGTCATCATCCCGAGCCGTTAAATTATCAGAATATTCCGGGATGTACCTATTGTTCACCCGAAGTGGCCTCGGTAGGATACACTGAAAAAGCGGCTAAAGAAGCAGGTTATGAAATTAAAGTGGGTAAATTCCCATTCTCGGCCAGCGGAAAAGCGAGTGCTGCCGGAGCTAAGGAAGGATTTGTGAAAGTAATATTTGATGCAAAATACGGAGAGTGGCTTGGTTGTCATATGGTAGGTGCCAACGTTACCGAAATGATTGCCGAAGTGGTGGTGGCACGCAAGTTAGAAACTACGGGTCACGAAATTATTAAATCAGTACACCCGCACCCAACCATGAGCGAAGCTATTATGGAAGCCACCGCTCAGGCATACAACGAGTGCATTCATTTGTAAGAATAAAATTGACATATAAAAAAGTCCCTTTAGTAAAACAAAGGGACTTTTTTGTTTTGTAGCATGTCGCAGGGGAAAAATTGCAACAGCATGGATGTGCTGCATAAAACTACTGCGCAAGCAACCCGGCACATTTTTCTAGCATTTATTGTCTCTTTTTATAAGTTTTACGCTATAAAAGGGGATAAAGGCTTTTTCACATTATCCCGTCCAATAACTAAGGCTTTGACGTTACAAACCATAATAGAATAGTCTCAAAAAAGATTTATATTTGAATCATGGAAAAGGTTCTAAAAATAACATCCATAAAAGACAACAGTTCCGACTTTGCTTACTGGTCAACTAAAAGCTTTAATGAGCGTTTAGACGCAATTGAAATTCTAAGACAGCAATATTTCAGATTTAAAAAAGATGTTCAGCCAAGACTTCAAAGAGTTTGTAGAATTGTTAATCAAGCATGATGCAGAATATTTAATCGTTGGAGGTTACGCGGTTGGTGTTCATGGACATCCACGTTATACCGGAGACTTAGACATTTGGTTGAATCCGACCCGTGAAAATGCAGAAAGGATTTTAGCATGTCTTAACAAGTTTGGCTTTGCTTCCTATGGTCTAAGACATGAAGACTTCATGAAAGAAGGAAATATCGTTAAACTTGGATATCCCCCACTCAGAATTGACTTGCTAACACAAATTGACGGAGTGACGTTTAAAGATTGTTATCAGAATAAAACTCAAGTAGAAATTGAAGGTCTACTTGTAAATTTTATTGGTTATAATGACCTTCTGAAAAACAAAAAAGAATCTGGCAGACTTAGAGATTTAGACGACATAAATAATCTCACGTAAAAACTCGTTCAACAACAATGGAAGGAGTTGTTTGGATTCATTGCCACTGCGTAAGCATTCCTTTTTAGTACAGAGCTACAGTAATTTTTTTTTCATTACTTAATCATTAGGGGCTTTCCCTTTTTTGTTTTGTAGCTTTGAAACCACATGATCTGGCCCGGTACTTATTCCAGCAGAAATAAAATCTCATTGCTTCAGAGCGGGGAAGGGTTTTTTGTACAATTACTTCAGCTTATTCATAACAGCCGCGGGTGGATTCATATTCAAACCTATATTCTGGAGGAAGATGAGACCGGAAATGAAGTGCTGCATGCTTTAATAGATGCCGCACATCGCGGAATTAAAGTATATCTGATAACGGATGGGTACGGAACCCGACTGTCGGAAGCTACCATAAAAAAACTTAGAGAAAACGGAGTGTTTTACCGCAACTTTTCTCCTTTGCGCTGGATGCGGGTAGGGAAAAGACTTCATCATAAAGTTGTAGTTACCGATGAGGGAAAAGCATTAGTGGGTGGAATTAATATTGCCGATAAATACAGAGGGAAATTAAATGAAAAACCATGGCTTGATTTTGCCCTGCTCATACAGGGTGAGGCCTGTAACCAGATAAGGGAGGTATGCGAACATTTATGGCAACGGAGATTCAGAAGAATTCACTTTAAAAATTCAACGTTAAAACCGGTAATTGTTGAGGGGGCTATTCCTGTTTCACTAAGTGTAAACAACTGGTATCTGCAAAAATCCGAAGTGTCGGTAGCATATGCACAGGTGATTCATTCGGCCAAAGAAGAACTGTTGATAGTAGCCAGTTATTTTTTACCCGGAAAATCCATTCGCAAAGCACTGGCACAGGCTGCTGCAAGGGGAGTGAAAATTACTGTTTTGTTATCGGGTGTTTCGGATGTTCCTTCGGTAAACAGGGCTACACACTATTTGTACGACTGGCTGCTCCGGAATAAAATCACCATTTATGAATGGAGCCCTTCGGTATTGCACGGTAAACTGATGATTGCCGACAGGGAATGGTTCACCGTGGGCTCCTACAATATAAACCGGCTTAGCGATTACGGAAGCATTGAGCTCAATATGCATGTGCATCATGCGGCTACGGCTGTGGAGGTGCAGCATACCATTGAAACGCTGATAGCACAGGGAGCCGAAAAAGTAAAAGCAGAAGTATATGCGCATGAAAAATCGGCACTCCGGCAATTGATAAATTTTGCTTCGTATTATTTCATCCGTTTGTTGTTAAAATTATTTTTACGGATGAGCGAGGACGGACGAAAAGTAAATTAATACTTAAAGCTGTGGCCTTTTTTAATCAAAGGTTTCTCAAAATATTTAAATGAGAAATGCGCCAATACAAACGAAAGGAGCAGCGAGGTAAGGGTAACCGCAATATCTTTCCAGTTATACCAGCCGTTTACATAATGAATAATGGGCGCCTGATGCAGGATATACTGATGTAAAACCCCGTTAATGGCCTGATGAGTTAAATAAATGGTATAGGAAATGGAGCCAAGCCACATTAAAAATTTCATGCTGAAAAAACGGCCTACCGGTCCGTTGCGGTCGGCCAGAATAAGCAGCAGGCAATTACTCCACATCAATCCGCCAAAGGTGAAAAGAAAACCGTACCAGGGGCTGCTGCCCACCCATTGTATAAGCGCCATCGACAGGATTAACTGAACCAGCAGCAGGATGTACAAGGGTTGTCGGATAGAAAATATTTTTTGAATAAACTCAGGGTTTTGAACCAACTGCGCAATAATTACTCCCATCAGCAAAGAGTCCATACGTGCAGGCATGGTCACATACGTGTGCATGATATTATCGCCCCAAAGGGCAAATTTTACTCCCCAGCACACCGCAATAAACACACAACACATGCGAATGAGGTGCTTCTTTGGGGTAACCCATATGAAAAACGGAGCGAGTACATAAAATTGCTCTTCAATGGTAACCGACCAGGTGATGCCCAGAAAGTGTGGCCCGAAATTGTAAATCTGGCGCTGTACATCCATGTCCATAAAAAAATTCTGCACAAAAATGGCATACGACCATATCGGGATGGGCTGATCGGGTAACGAGTTTTGAAAAATAAACGGAATTTTTTGTTCACCTCCCCAAAGAATTCCAAGAAGAAACAGGCCATAAACTATATAATAGATTGGGAAGATGCGCAGGATTCTTCGAACGTAAAATGTTTTAAAAAAATTGGGCGAACCTTTGCTTTCAATCAGAATGCTGGCAATAAGAAAGCCCGAGAGCACAAAAAATAAGTCGACCGCCATAATACACATATCGGTGGCCGGTTTAAAAAGTTTTAAAAACGGACTGTAAGCTGTAATTTCACATGCATAATAATGCCAGAGCAGGGCAGCACACAGGGCAAATCCCCTGAAACCATCTAACTGAGGGATGCGGCTGTTGGTAATATTAATCTGAAATTTATTCTCGGGCAGGTTCATTGATTAAACGCCCAAAGGTATTTGATTTGTAGTCAAAATGGAAACGCATGAGTAAAGTAAACGAATTTAATGAGTATCGCAGCCGGATGAATGAAAAGATTCTTGCATCCGATAATCTGGTGCTTAAGCGCCTGTTTAATCTTGATACCAACACGTATCAGGATGGTGCCCTCAGCAGTCAGGTAAAAGAAATGCTGGGCCTGGTAGCATCCATGGTGCTCAGGTGTGACGATTGCGTAAAATATCACCTCGAAAAATGCCATCAGCAGGGCGTAACTTCGGCACAAATGTTTGAGATTTTTGCAGTAGCTAATATTGTAGGCGGTACCATTGTCATTCCGCATACGCGCAGGGCTGTGGAGTTTTGGGAAGAATTGCAACAGGCTCAATGATCATTCGCATTTTTGGTAAATTATACCTCACCGATGAATTGCTGCATTTAAAACAGCATACCCTCGGTTTGCTGCGCGATGAAGATGAACGTGCAGCCGTGGTATTTTTACACGAATGGCTGAGCGGAAAAAACTTTTTTGAACAACAAACATCCGGCAGCACGGGAGCACCCAAAGTAATTTCTATAAGCCGGGAACATATGTTGCTTAGTGCCACCCTTACCGGAGATTTTCTGAATTTCCACCAGATGAAAACGGCTTTATTGCCCATCTCTGCGCGGTATATCGGAGGGAAAATGTTGCTGGTGCGGGCACTGCTTTACCAAATGGATATAGAGGTGGTAAAACCCTCGGCCGATTTTCTCACTAAGCTTGATGCCTTTCATCGGTATCAGTTGGTATCGGTGGTGCCGTCTCAGCTTACTATTATAAAAGATAATAAGCGGGCTTCTGAGGCACTGCAGCGGTTTAAAACCGTATTGGTGGGTGGTGCGCCTATTCCAGCAAGTTTAAACAAAGAACTGCAGCAAATAAACGGGGCAGATATATGGCAAACCTATGGCATGACCGAAACCGTTTCGCATATTGCGCTGCGCAAAGTAAATGGCGAAAACCGTTCGGAATTTTACCACCCCTTGCCCGGTGTGGAACTAAAAACAGATGAACGAAATTGTTTAAACATTAAAGCAGCTGTAACCGGAAACCAATGGATAGCCACCAATGATGTAGTTGAATTGAGTTACGGAAAATTTATTCTTTGCGGGCGATTTGATGAAGTGATAAACAGTGGAGGAATAAAAATTTTTCCGGCACAAATTGAATGGGCAGCCGATGAAATATTAAACGAATTGAATTTACCATACGCTGCTGTAGCCGCTGCTTTGCCCGATGAAAAATGGGGAAGTAAACTGGTGCTTGTGCTGCAGGGCACAAAGCCCGGTGAAGAAAAACTGGAAGCACTCAAACAACGGATGAAAGCCGTTTTGCCAGCCTATCATGCACCGGCAGGTTATCTCTTTGTGGAAAAATTCCCCATGTTGCCTTCGGGCAAAATTAACAAGGTCAGCCTGTTGCAAAGTTTTTTAAAAGATTCCTGAAAGCGTAGCAATAGATTGCGAAATCCTTTTATATTCGCGGGAAAAACAGGGATAATTATTTAAACAGATTTACTATGTACTGGACGTTAGAACTCGCATCTTATTTGGACGATGCTCCATGGCCGGCAACCAAAGACGAATTGATAGATTACGCCATTCGTTCAGGTGCACCTTTGGAGGTGATAGAAAACCTTCAGGAACTGGAAGACGATGGGGAACCATTTGAAAGCATAGAGGAAGTGTGGCCGGATTACCCCACTAACGATGATTATTTTTACAATGCCGATGAGCTGTAATTAATTTATTGAAACCTTATTAAAAGGCCTGTGCACTGCACAGGCTTTTTTGTTTTAACGAATAAGACTGTTTGCGATATGGAAGTTGCAAACTTCACTTATTTTTTGTCACAATTATGAACTTGCGAAAGCATGGTAACTCATTTGCTGGGAAACTTACTGAAATAGTACTCACAATTCCCATTGTATTTTTTAATAAATTTTTCTTTTTCAACAAATACACCAATTCCTGTTGAAGTTCCCATTCCAGATTTCACCCAGAATAAATTTTTCTCACCAAAGTCAATAAAAAGATGTCTTTTTAAAATCTCCCAACTTTTTCGAGGATAGTTCCATTTGAATACCTTTTTTCCAAGCATATTTTTTGTATTATTATGCTTGTTAAACCACCAGTGTGAATCGTCTTCGAGATCCTTTATGTGAAAATTCTCTTTAAATTTATTCCCATTTAATAACCATATCATCCGTTCTCCATAAAACTCTTCCCTTTGATTAATTATATCTCTCTTGATAGGGGAGTTCTGTAATTCTATTACAATTTCCTGTTCTGTGAAGATGTCTGCAATGTGCCATTTGTTATTCTTCTTAATGATAATTTCTGAATTTTCCTTTCCGAAAGTTAATTTCCAGTGCAGATGCCAATATGTTTCTTGTTCATGCCAAGGGTCACAGTTTTCGCTTTTTAAATGAGACCAGTGCCATGCTTTTATTGGTCCGCATCTAGAAATAACTTTGTTTCCACATAACGGACAACTCCCTAACATATTAGGTTTGGGTTCAGTTTTTTGGTTATTAATTAATGCCCAAAACATAGTTGAAGTTGGTGTCAGTTGCAGTTCAAGCGTGAAGATTAGTTGCCATTAAAATAAACAATTTATTGAACCTAAATCAATTATTCTTTTAATAAGCTTAGCACAAATTTCTCTTATTCCTATTCCTAATTGCTTTTTCTCCGACTTTTCTGGATTTGCAATCCCGAACGGCTGGGGGGATTGACCTTTTTTACCATTTGATTGCTTGTCTGCTTTTTTGTCTGCACAGCCGTCCTATTGTTTAAGATATCTTTAATAACTGATTCAATTGATTCAGGTCGATCTAGTTGTATTGAATTTCTAAATTTATTAAATGCTTCTAAACTGACTGCATTTGAAGAATTGCCGACTAAGGACATTTCTGCGATTGATAAGAGAGCATTGACAATATTTTCAGTTGTTTCTGTTTGGTTGCTATGATGAATTCCAGCTAAACAATAATTTGTAAAATGCTCACAATTGTTTTTTCTGGCATTGTAAATTTCAGTTGCTCTTTCGTGTACCCTACTCATAATTGTTTCAATTATTAATGGGTTGGTGTTTGGCTCTATAATATAATTCATGCCTTGGGTAAAGTCACGTAAAGTAATACATTCTACACCATTTAAATTGTTTTCTATAATCCATAGTGTATTTTTTTTGTCATACCCATATACAAGGCCAGTATGTTTAAATAATCCAATTGTACCTTTTACAGATCTTTTGATTAAAGATCCTGTGAACCCTGTCCGACCATTAAATGTTAAAGAATTTGATCGCAATTTGGGTAGGTTTGTTATTTTGTAAGTCTTATCCTTCCTTGTTATCATGTTGTTTTATTTATTACTCCCCCGGCTATTCGGGCTTTGCAAATGCCGAACGGCTGGGGAATTACCTGCTGTTATATGCGGTGCTTACTTTTCCACTGTTAATTCTGATTTCCGTATCTCAGACTTTATGTCATACTTTACGCAAAGGTCCTGAATAATTTCGAATATATATGGTTTAGAAAATGGGCCTACTACAATTTCGTCAATTAAATTAGTCATATCAACAGGTACATAAATACCAAATTCAGATTCTTCTTTTTTCCAATCGTGAACAAATCCTTTCTCTGCCTTTACTTCGTGTATTAATCTAACTTCTTCTTCGTAATGATATGCGTGATGTTTATGAATAATTGGAAACATAGTATTCCCGTCATCCATTGTGTCGTTAGAATAGTCAATATAATTAATTCGGCTAATTCTAATTTCTGGGGTTGCCCCAGTCAACGAGTCTATTAATTTTTGTACTGTCGTTTTCAGTCTTATACCTTGACCATTATCGGAATATATTTTCCATAGTGCCGCAGATTCAATTTGATTGTTATTCCAGCAATTAACACAAGTCAATGCCTTAATTCTGTTTTCAAAGTCATAATATTCATTAACCTTTTGTAAAATTTCATCTTCAGTCAAAACTCTCGAAAAAGTCCCACTCTCAACTTGTGTGTTGCACCACCTATACCAATTGATTCTGGATTCGTAATTCTTTTTTGCCGTTGTCCCCTCGAATTGGTCTTCGAGTTTGTTAAGTCTGCAAAAGAAAAAAGATTTCCTTTTAAGTAATGACAGAAATTTAGCTAAGTCTAAATACTTAACGAGTGTTTCAGTCCTTTCAATTGGGAATACTGGTGCAGAGTCAAATATTACTGGCATTATTTATTCGATCTTTTTTGTATAGCATATAACTCGTGTATTAGCGATATAAACCTTTGTTTATCTCTACAACTTGGGGGGAATACACGAAAGTGTTGTTCTTTTTTTAACTTGGAAAAGCAGGGACAAAAGTGGAGTGAGGTCATGGTTTAGTACATTGAAAAGGCAAGGTATAAAAAGTTTAGGAGTTTGGCAAAAAAGATTAGTTCATTCCCCTGCCCCCTTCCACCTCGGTGAACTCGGTGTGACAAGCGGAGGCCACGCTGCTAGGGGGACTGAACAGGACCGACCTTTGAGGAGGAGTTGAGCCAAACAAAATCGTCATTCTGAGTCCCCGGGCATTTTTTCCCTCATAGGAGGAGGCAAGTGGGGACGAAGAATCTGCTTACTTTGAGCAGGGGGTACAAATTTAGCATGGTGCAAACCACAGAGAGATGCTTCGCTCCGCTCAGCATGACGTAAGCCCACGGGCAGATGCTTTCCCGCATGGGCGGGACAGAGTGACATTTATTCATCCCCCTGCCCCCTTCCACCTCGGTGAACTCGGTGTGACAAGCGGAGGCCACGCTGCTAGGGGGACTGAACAGGACCGACCTTTGAGGAGGAGTTGAGCCAAACAAAATCGTCATTCTGAGTCCCCGGGCATTTTTTCCCTCATAGGAGGAGGCAAGTGGGGACGAAGAATCTGTCGACTTTAAGCAAAGGGTACAAATTTAGCATGGTGCAAAATACGGGAAGACTCTTCGCGTTGCTCAGAGTGACGGAAAGTGATATTTTATTCACCACTAAAACTATGACAGCTAATATTTACCTTAGCGTTACATTTGCAAAACAAAACAACCGGGTGTAACCGATGCGGCAATTAGTTTTTTTACTTCTTTTATCCTTTTTTTTGTTCTCGTGCAACCGGGAAAAGGCAGCCATTGCCGAAAACAAAATACCCTACCTGTACGACAGCACCAATGTGTGCGATGTATATCCGTATCCGGGCGATACCTGTTTTGTGTTGATTCATGGCGGTGCATGGGAGGGTGGAGATAAAAGTAATTTTTACCGTTCGGCTGAAGTGTTTGGTAAGTACCATCGTGCTGCCTGCAATATGAACTATACTGTAAAGAAAAAATACTGTGGCGACCTCAATCAAACCGAAGTGAAAAGTTGTCTTGATTTTTTAAGCAGCAAGTTTCAGTATAAAAAATTTGTGCTGGCAGGTATATCAGCCGGAAGCACCATTGCCATGGATTATGCCTACCACACCGCAGATCCGCGTGTAATAGGAGTGGTGTGTATGGGAACCATTGGCGACTTAACTAAAAATGCCAATTCAAAAGTGTTGTTCAATGCAAGCTATGCCTATAAAGACGTGGTAGCCTCCAGCCCTATCAATGCCACCAACTTTTGCAAAACCTTGTTTGTACACGGCAATACCGATGATATTTCGTATCCGGCCCAGTCGGTAGATATGAATCATAAACTGGATACTTCGGGATACGAGTCCATGCTGATTTTTAAAGACAGAGGGCACTGGTTTGATGAAGAAAGTTTGAAGGAACTGTTTACGTTCTCGGTGTTTTATTTTCAATAAAACATTACAGGTATTTGCTAAAACAGCCGCGAGATTAAAAACGTGGAATCGTAGTTAAAACATACCGAGGCAAAAAATAAGGTATCGGCAATGCCGTGGCAAAGAATAAGCAGGAACAGGTTTTTGTCGCTGCGCAGGTAAAGCCATCCAAAAAGTACTCCGGCAACAAAAGTGGTAACTACTCCGTTTGCTCCCTGGTAAATATGAATAAGGGCAAACAGGATGGAGGAAATGGTAACCGATACTCCGCGGTGATTAGTGAGCTGCACAAAACGGTCTAGCAAAAATCCCCTGAAAATAATTTCTTCACCAATGGCTGCCGTAAGCCACATACCTGCTGTAGCCTGCAGAGTTAACGGTATATTATGCCTGAGCACATTAAATTTTTGGTAGTTGGTCATAATGCCGGTGAAATGATTGAGAACCGGATTTAAAATGAGGCCAAGAATTACCCAAAGCACCAACCCCGCCAGCAAGCCATTAAAAAAAGTATGGTTAAGGTAGGAGAACCGGAGAATCTGTTTTCTTTTAACGAGTTGATTTTTGAAAACGAAATATGAGCAGAAAAGAATGTTGAGAATAAAAAGGGATAAGGCCACCGTTGCCGGTAAGGGAGTAACCACCGGAAGCAGCACCAGCGAAAGCGAAACCGCAACGGGCCAGTTACTGAACAAACTTTTTGTTGAAACAGGAAAAGGTGTAGTTACGGTATTATTGGTTCCTGACATGCGTTGTATTAAACATTAATTAAAGCAGGCAGCAGGAAAGCGTAGTTGTAAATTGGGTAAAGGAATTAACTGGCAAAACCCCTCATGCCGTTGCCGGCAGCAACCGAAGCCTGCATGGCTGCAAAATTTTCAGCCGACTGACTTTCTTCTTCACCCTGCCCTTTTGAAGCCTGGTGAATATCTTTAAGAAATGGAGGCATAAACTCATTCAGTTCTTCATTGCCACTGGCAGCTTTAATACTTACCGAATAACGCAGGGAACTGCCATTGCCTATGGTTCGCACCATATTCATCTTAAGCAGGTCGTTAAAATCGCGCTGAATGGTTTTGCGGTTGCATCCAAATTCTTCGGTAAGCTCTTTAGTACTCACAAATCCTTTATGATGGATAATATACATAATGAGTTCCTGCCGTTTATTCAACAATCCATGACTATACAGCTTGAGTTTATATCCATGCTCAAACACATAGTTCATAATATTTCGTTGCCTTGGGTTGGCATCATCATATTCCACCTGCTTGCGAAAATACTGGCGCAACACCTGTTTAACCCGCACCAGGTTATTGTGAAAAATTTCGTTACCGAAATCTATTTTGCTCTTAAGGTTTTCAATACTGAATTCTTCCTGTTCGCGCAACTCAAAATAGCGCGAGCGGTTTAAGAATAACTCGTGTTCCAGGGTAAGCAATCCGTCCATATTAAGGCTGTGTTTAGCCAGCCAGAAATTTTGCATCAAACGGGCCAGTATGGGAGCATCGCTGCCAAATGGTTTTATGCGCAGTATTTCAAAATGCAAAATCCAGGAAGTAGCGATGGGGTCGAGTTCGTTTTCGTTTTGCACCATATCAAAAACCTCGGCCAGTTGCGCTTCTTCCATTTGGGTAAGCGATTCGGGAAGTTTGTGGTATTGTATGGTAAACAAATCAAAATCTTCAGTAGAGCGGTTTACGGTGCTACTGATTAATTTGTGCAACTGAACCAGCAGTTCAACGTTAAGGGGTTCTTCGCGCTTGGTAAGCAGGTATTCTTCCGCTTCCCGGTAAATGTACAATGTTTTTTCATTGAACCCTTTGGCCTGTGCCTTTTTGCTTAAAATGTTTTTAAGGGTTTCCAAATCGGCAATCGATCGTTCCAATGCATTAGCGTAATACGAGCGGGAAGCCGATGCATTAAATTGTTCAATGCGCACCACTTTATCGGGCAATTCCAGAAAGCGGAAAATATTGCCCAGCTCGAAATAAAATTCGTGCAAATTGGTGTCAGTCTTAAGTAAAGCTACAGGTATGCCCAGCTTTTCTTCTAAAAGCATAGTCCAAATCTACTTTGTTTTACTTCGCTATGAAAATGGGCATTCGTTTGAAACCTGTGGTTTATTCACAATATGAGGCATAAAGCAGGCGAGAACAATTCCTGAATAGCAGTTTTACCTTAGAAAAGTGGCAGTCGAAAAAAATGGACAAAGCCTCGTTTATGTGGAATTTTGAAAATGGGGAAGGAGGCTCTTTTTAACCCAAATCGGCCAGCCACGCTTCCAAAAGAGGCATTTCCTGTTCGCCCACCAATTTCAAATCAATGAGGGCACGGTAGCAGGTTATCAGGTTTTCGCCCAGGTGCCGGGTGCCCGGTTTTAGGTCTAGTTTTTCCAGTGTCCCGGCAATTTTGGCATTGTTGAGGTACCCCGGAATTTCATCTTCAAAATCACGAAGCAGGTTATGCTGATTACGCTCCTGCCACACGGTGGCTTCTTCAAACAAAATATGCCAGTCGTTTTCCCAGGCAATGCGTTGCGCCACAAAACTGCGCCATATATCGGTCATTCTGAAACTGCAGTACGCAGGAAGGTAAAGCAATGGGAAGGCTTCTTTAAAATGCGTGGTGTTTTGGCTATTGTAAGGGCACCAGGTGTTTTTTCCCAACCCAATTTTATGTTTTTCGGTGAACGAAAACGGAAGGCTTTGTGTAAGGCGGAATACAGCATCTATATCCGGATTTTCATCGGCCAGCCCCTGTTGAATGGGAGCTTTTATTTCGCGCTGCTCAAAAGTATGCAGGGGTTTTATTTCTTTCTGTAAATATTCGAGCGGATAACCGCGCGGCCATATATATCCTTTGGTAAAATGCGAATATACATTGAGCCATCCTTGTTGCTGAATATCGAAAGCCCTTTGTGCAAGGGAACGGTTGTTCCAGAAATCTGCTCTCGGAAAATTGTCGTCATCGCTCTCAATAATCATCTGTGCCCCGTTTTTAATAGCAATCAGGTAGCCTATGTTTTTTCGGGCATAGTGGCGCTCGGGACAAATTTTGGCAAACGCGAATGGAAGTGTTTTTTGTTCTTCGAGAGAATAAAAGCGGCAACCATTTAAGGAGAAATCCTTAGGCGATTTGGAATCACCAATCAAAATAAATTCGGTTCCGTTTTGGGCGCATCCTTCGGCAAATGAACGCAACACATCATTGGGAGCAGATATAGACGTAATAACTAAAGCAGTTTGGCTGTTCATGAAAAAAATTAGAGTGATTTGGAATTAAAAGTAAACCGAAGCAGAACATAATGCAGCAATACTTCAATCGAATTGCGTATGGCCCGTTTCGATACGCTGGGTGACGGAGCTTTGTAATGAATGGGTATTTCGGCAAAGCGTTTTTTGCGCAACAGGTAGCGTACTTCTGTCTGATAAAAATGGGCTTTTGAGAGTAACTGATAGTCGAGCAATTCCTTCACTACCGAAGCATGAAACCCCTGAAACCCCGAGGTCATATCATACATATGGGTGCCTAAAAGTACATTGGAAAGAATGGTTCCGGTTTTTGAGAGCATCCGCCTGAAAAAAGGAGAGTCGGACATGGAGCCTCCGTTTATAAAACGGCTGCCAAAGGCACATTCATTTCCTTCGTTTAATACCCGTAAAAACATAGGAAGGGCGCGCGGGTCGTGCGATAGGCCGGCATCCATTTCAATAATAAAATCGTGGCCATTGGCATAGGCTTCTTTATATCCGCGCACGTAGGCATCCACTACATTTTTATTTTCGGGAGCCCAAATGGTTATATACCTGTTGTCGGAGGCACTTTGCTGCTGGCACAACTCAAGGGTACGGTCTTTCGATGCTTTGTCGACCACTAAATAAATTTTACCACTGCCCAGGCTATTCAATACCTTGGTTACTTCCCTGATAAAATCAGCGAAATCTTTTTCTTCGTTAGCCATTGGCACGATAGCGGCCCAGTTCGAATCGAAATACATTTTTGTGGTATAGGGTCAGGGGTTCAAAGATAAAATAAGCATTCGAATTTCAATGAACGCCCATGCTTTGAAGTTTCTCAATCATTTGAGTGCATGCCTGAGCCATTTCCTGATTCCCCATTCGGGTATAAGCATCCCGCATTATCTGGTAAGCCTGAGGCATTTCCTGACGTAAATTTACTGCGTTGGTTTCAGCCTCTACGCATTTGGCATAATTGCCGGTAAGAAAATAGGCCTGCCCCAGTGCCATATAAATTTCCGGAAGTTTTCCGTTTTGCTTAATGCAATTTTCATATTCGGGAATGGCTTCTGCATACTTCTGCATGTTCATATACGAGGTGGCCGCATGGTAATACGCCATGGCATAGTTAATTTTCAAGCCGTAGGATTTATGAAACAACTTAATGGCCGGCTCGTAGTTCTTTTTATTGAATTCAATTAAGCCCAGCAGGTCATATACTTCATAATTTTCGGGTAACAGTTCGAGTGCTTTTTTCAGGTGTATCCGTGCATTGGTTTCATCCAGCATGTTTACATATACTCCTCCAAGCACACGGTGTGCTTCTTCATTATTGGGATTCCAGGCAATGGCCTTTTTTAAGTTTACAATAGCCGAGTCGAAACTGCGGCTGTACAACTGCGGGTACGCATCGGCTAGGTAGTGATCGTGGCTTTTTAAGATGGCTGCCAGAGGTACACCGTCTGCTTCTATCACGTGTATGGCTTCCTTAGGAGGGAATTGCCCTGAAGCGATTTGATGCGGGGTGAGTGTGCGGGTGGTGTAAATGGCATAGTCCCATTTTCCTTTGTACCATTCCATATCGCGGGTCCATTGCCATTGAATGCTGTCGGTTACTTTTTGCGAGTAGTACGAGGCATTCAGCGGCTCGTTGTTAATAGCCACCACCACTGCTTTATTAAAATTCAGCGGTTCATTTTTCAGCAGCCATTCGGTAGCCTGTTTCACCACATTGCCGTAGTAGTCGGTTTCGTATTTTCCGTAGGCCCCTTTTATTCCGCCCACAAACTGGTTGAAGTACACATATTCGTTGGGATGGTTTCGAATCATCCAGCTTAATGGTTCGGCTAAACCGGCAAGAGGTAGCAGTACGAGTATAAGCTGAACAGCTTTAATTTTTACGGCAGAAGCTATGATGTCCCACCCACAGGCTGCAATGGCCACCAATGGAGGGTAGATAAATAAAAAGTGACGCCATCCGTTGTACAGCATGGAATTTTTGTAGGCTGCATAAAACACCGGAAACACAATAACAAATACAAGCAGCCCCACCACCGGCCACCGGAATTTTTTACGTGCAAACACAATTAAAAGTAATCCTAATGCGGCACCTGCAAGTGCTACCACCGGTACGGTGATGCCGATGTATTTTAAGGTGTAATACCACGGAACTTCGGCCATATTGATATGCACTCCTTCAAAATTTTCGTACGAGGTAATGAGGGAGAAATTGGTAAACTCCTTGAGCGCTTTAATGGGATTGGTAAAAGGTTTGGTGATACCAAACGGCCAGAAAAGTATTCCAAGAAAATAACTGAAGCCCGCAATGGTAAAAAAGTATTTCAGGTATTTGGGAATTAACGAAAAAGCAGTTTTGTTGTTTTTGCGCAGATGAGCAAGCCATTCAAAACCCATGAACAACCCTGTGAAGCCAAGAAGAATGATTCCTCCGATACGCATGCTGTTGGTAAGGGCAATACCCAGAATTAAAAACAATAGGGTGGAAGTGCGTGGATTTGGTAATTGTTTTAAGAAACGGATAAGGTGATAAATGCTGAAAATATACCCTGCTGCAAACGGAATGTCCTTGGGGTTATTCATAGACTGCCCGAAAAACTGCGGAGTAATTAAAATAAGCAGCAAGGCAAAAAATGCGGTGCGCCAGTTGCCCAATTCGCGGGCGGTGAGTGCCGCATAGGTCATTGCCATTAAACCAAACAGCGAGTTGAGCAAATGCCTTGTTTCGAATTCACCAAACGGTGACAGTACCTCATTTACAAAGGCAGCCAGTAAATCAAAAAAGCTTCCGTAATAAAGAAGGTGACTGTACAGGGCCTTGTTGGTATCGAACACCGTTTTGTCTTCGCCAAACGAGAAGAAAAACTTAAGCATGTCTTTGCCGTATTCGTTCTGTGCTTTTTCATCCCAGGTAACGCCAAAATCGAAACTGAGGTAAGGCATGGCCACGAATGCAATGGCAAACACCAGAAAAAAAGCAAAGCGGTACAAGGGGTGACTGCCATCGCCAATGGAAAGCGGGGAGGTTTTAAATTCGCTGATGGGTTTTTTAACGTGCCAATACCAGCGTAAGGTGAACACCAGGGCCAGAGCACTCCATACTTCGCCTATCCATTTGTAGGCACGGTAAGGGTTGGTTTTTAAGGCCACTACTGCCGTTTCAACCGAAACTTCATTCAGTTTAATTTTCCCAAGAAGTTCGGTAAACAGGTTTAATCCGTTACCCGACAAATCTCCAAAAAGGCTCTTTGCTTTTTCTGTTTTTAGCAAAAACGCTTTTGCCGATAAATCTTTTATCCCCGACCCGATATTGGTTTCGTTGATGAAATTACTTTTCCATTTGAGTAATTTATGAAGAAATCCAAGTTGGTGGTTGTCTTTGGTGGGAACAAACCACACCGCATTGCTTTCAGTTTTTGAGTGATTGCTGTTGAACCAGTTAAGCGCATTGGTGGCCGCACAGGCCTGGTGCGGGTGATAAACATACACCCATTCTCCGTTAATGCTTTCGGTACATTGCCCAAGAGCCTTGCCTGCATTTGCCGTGGTACTTACCACTGTAATTTTTCCTTTGGCAAGGGCTTCGGTTACCGATTTGGTTTTGGATGATTGGGCCCATACTTCTTTTTTATCATCGGGCAAACAAACCACCAATTCGGCTTCGGTTTTTGATTTAAGCACTAATCCGGCAAGCAAATCTACTGACGAGTGGAACTCTTTATCATCGGCTACCGGAGGTAAAACAAAACTTAATAAGCGGCTGTAAGTTGTCATAAGCATTCTTATATAATTCAAAAGCAGCCAAAAATAGCCAATAAATTGAACTGAAATAGCACGAGGCAGTTTTTTTTCTAAGTGGTTTGATATAACTTGCCTGCACAAACCAGACATGAGGAAAGTTTTTATTGTTCAGGTGCTGCTTTTCAGCTTTGTTGCCACATTGCAAGCGCAAAATTTAACCCTGCCCCTTTTCAAAATTGATATAGATACGGGGTATTTAAAAGCGATGTATGCCGACCCGCGTGCGGAGATTTATTACCCTGCCGTTTTCAGGTTTGATACCGTTACCTATCCATGTGAAGTAAAATTTAAAGGGGCCTCTTCACTTGATTACCCAAAAAAAAGTTGGGCCATAAAATTTGGGGATAATCAAAATATTTTTCATGCGCAACGAATTAACCTGAATTGCGATTACAAGGACCATTCGTATATGCGCAATTTAATGGTATTGCGGTTATTCAAAAATGTTTTGGGGGTCGATGGACCCAACATTACCCATGTGAGTTTTAAGGTGAATGAACGATATGCCGGAGTCCATACCCTGATAGAGCAAATGGACGAAGATTTTTTGGCCAATCACGGATTACCGGCACTTGATTTTTACAAAGCCGAAAACCACGGTGCCGGGATGTTTGCTCTTACCAAAGATTCCTATTGGCCTGCCGTGTGGACCGAACGGGTAGGAAATGATAACCATAGTGATCTGAAGATTCTGACAAACAAGATTTTTTACTGGAGTGAGGAAGAGTTCGATTCAAGTATACATACCATCGTAAATGTAGACAATGCCTTAAGCTTTTTTGCCGTTCATTTTGCCAATACAGCCTTTGATAATTTTAACAAAAATCAATACATAAATTTTAACGGAGTTACCGGAACATATGAGTGGGTACCCTGGGACAATGAGGGTAGTTTTGGCTTCGGGGCTTTTGGCGATTTCGATACCAGTCATATGGATTACCTGATGGAGGATTCCTATACCGGGGAGTATAATGTACTTTTTCAGCGCTTAATTGATAATGATTCTATCAGGGCAATATTTAATGCCCGCGTTAGTAAAATTATTAATGAGGGGTATACCTATCTGGATACGTTAATTTCCAATACTGCCAATCGTATACGGAATGATGTATATCAGGATACTACCAAAGAAACTTCGAATGCCGAGTTTGAAAATGACCTTGCCAGGTTAAGGCAATTTATGACAGGGAGAAAAGCGTTTCTTACAGCCAATCCGGTGCCCGAGCATTACGAACTCACCGAATTTTATTGTTCCAATCCTTTCCCTAATGCCACATATCCGCTGGCGGATATTCGGGTAAAATCGGAAGCCAAGCAACGCGTATTTATGTATCTGGCCGATTCGGTGACTTTTGATATTTTTGGCCGGCCATTTAATTTGAAACGGATTGAATTGTATGATGACGGGGCGCACAACGACCTTTTGGCAAATGATCTGGTGTATGGAAACACGGTGAATGCGCAGGCGTTTTACAGTAAATATGTTCCGTATTCGTTTACGGGAGGGTATCAAAATTATCCTTCAAACGGACTTTTTTATATTGATTATTACCGCTCCAAATCGTTTGCATTTAACAAAGGCAATGCAGACAATAATTTAGGCGGCCGCATTCGAATCGGGCGCACCTTTAAACAAAGCACGTCCTACTTTGTGGAAGTAGTCAATAATTCATCAAGCCAGACATCCGATATTTCGTATTGCCATTTCAGGGTAAATGCCGCTTACAAGGACGTAATGTTTTTGCATAATACGCTGTTGCAGCCTGGCGATACTTTCATTATCACCAACGACACCATGATGGCGCGTAAATCATTTCCCGGAAAGAAAATATGCAATGTGTCGTTGTATTTTGATTTGCAGGAAAAGGATCTGTTTGAAATTCTTTCGCCAGCCCTTACTCCGCTCACTTCAAAAACGCTTCTTTTCTTTGATGATATCCCTTTCCCGGCTACCGATTCAGTGGTAATTAATGAAATTAATTATAACTCTCCCGGAAACCACAATACGGGCGACTGGATTGAATTGTATAACCCCAATACTCATCCCGTTGATTTAAGTAAATGGGTTTTTCGGGATGTATCAAATGCCCACAGCTACGTTTTTCCAAACGGCACCGTCATTCAACCCGATTCTTACCTTGTGGTGTGTGAAGATACGCTTGGGTATTCCTTATTCAACAATACCAACATTCAGTATTTTGGTAATCTTGGTTATGGATTTTCGGGTGCCGGAGAGTTAATACGGTTATTTAATGCCAACGGTCGGTTGATAGATTCCGTTTTGTACGATGATGTACTACCCTGGCCGACTGCGGCTGATGCCAAAGGACCAACCCTAGAGCTTAAAAATTTTACCTGGGATAATGCCCTCGCATCTTCCTGGTATGCTTTTGCCGGAGACTACGGAACACCGGGAAGGCGAAACCATATTGTAAATGTTGGAATGGCCGAAACGAAGGTGTCTGATAACGATTTTTTCCTACTGTATCCCAATCCGAATAACGGAATATTTACCGTGGCACTGGCCTCGGAAGCCGAGGTGATAGACCTAAGATTGGTGAATATACTGGGCGAAGAAATCTATCGGATGCAGGTAAAAAATACAGCCACACTAAATGTCCAGTTGCCAACAGTTAAACCGGGTGTGTATATTGTTTCGGTACAGGCCGGTAATCGCAGCGTGAGCCGAAAGATGGTTATAAGCCATTGATTAAATGGGTATCAGGTGTGAGTGCACCGGCAATTTCTTCCTGATTGGTTTAGGTAAAAAAGCCAAACAACTCTCGGTAATTCTTCTTACTTTTGGCGTTCAAAAAAAGAATAAAGTTCATGACAACAGCTGCTTTAAAAAACACCTCGTTAACCGAGTTGCACAAATCGTTAGGTGCTAAAATGGTTCCGTTTGCAGGATATAACATGCCTGTATTGTACGCCAATTTAATTCAGGAACATCATGCCGTTCGCAATTCGGTAGGCGTGTTTGATGTAAGTCATATGGGTGAGTTTATGTTGAAAGGGCCAAAGGCACTTGATTTAATTCAGGCCGTAACTTCAAACGATGCTTCCAAACTCACTGACGGGAAAGTGCAGTACAGTTGTTTGCCCAACGATAAAGGCGGGATTGTTGACGATTTACTGGTTTATCGCTGGAAAGAAGATGAATATTATCTGGTGGTGAATGCTTCAAATATTGAAAAAGACTGGGAGTGGATAAGCAAGCACAATACCTACGGAGTAGAAATGGTGAACATGAGCGATGATATGTCGCTACTGGCGGTTCAGGGGCCAAATGCCGTGAAAGCACTTCAAAAACTTACTTCGGTCGATTTGGGAGCAATGGAATATTACACTTTTACAGCAGGCACGCTTGCCGGAATTGAAGGAGTGATTATTTCCAATACAGGCTATACCGGTGCTGGTGGTTTTGAGTTGTATGTAATGAACAATGACGCACGCAAACTTTGGGATGCCGTGATGGAAGCCGGTGCCGAGTTTGAAATTAAACCATGCGGGTTGGGTGCGCGCGACACACTCCGTTTGGAAATGGGATTTTGTTTGTACGGAAATGATATCAATGACGAGACTTCGCCCATTGAGGCCGGACTTGGCTGGATAACCAAATTTACCAAAAATTTTACCATGAGTGATTACCACAAAAAACTCAAGGAAGAAGGAGTGAAGAAAAAATTAGTGGGTTTTGAAATGATTGAACGTGGTATTCCGCGTCAGCATTACGATATAGTAGACGGGCAGGGAAATATTATTGGGGAAGTGACCTCCGGTACACAATCACCATCTCTAAGTAAGGCCATTGGGATGGGATATGTAAAAACTGAGTACAGCAAATTGAATACAGAAATATTCATCAATATCCGTGAAACCCGAATCAAAGCCCGGGTTACCAAGATGCCTTTTTTGCAAAAGTAAGTTTTAGCTTACAGGCAGTGTTACCAAACTAAAAGGCCATGCAGCAAATTGATGTAGTTCTTACACCAGCCATGCTTCCCCTTTATCAGATTGAGGGAAAAGTGGTAGTGGTTATTGATATACTCAGAGCTACGTCTTCCATTTGTGTGGCCTTTAATACGGGGGTTCAAAAAATTCTTCCGGTAAGCACACCTGAAGAATGTGCCACCTATCAATACAAGGGTTTTGTGTGTGCGGCCGAGCGTGACGGAATGGTGGTTGATGGATTTGATATCGGTAATTCTCCTTTCAGCTATATGGACAAAAAACTGGAAGGAAGAAATATTGCCCTCACTACTACCAATGGAACTTATGCGATTGATCATGCCCGCCATGCCCACACCGTGGTTATCGGGTCGTTTTTAAATTTGCAGGCAATTTGCAACTGGTTAACCAAGCAAAACAAGGATGTGATTTTGTTGTGTGCCGGATGGAAAAATAAATTTAATCTTGAAGATACCTTGTTTGCCGGGGCTGTTTGTTATCATCTGCAAAACGAATTTTCATTGTGCAGTGATGCTTCTATTGCTGCATGTGATTTATATAAACTGGCAAAGGATAACCTGTATGGTTACATACTTAAGTCGTCACACGCCCACCGATTTAAAAAACTGAATATTGAACGCGATATTGAGTATTGCATGCAGCAAAGTATTTTTAATGAAATTCCCTTTCTTAATGGAGATTACCTTGTAAAAATGGAGTTACCCCAGCGAGGTTGAAATGGGCCATTTGTTATTTTACTCTTTTACATTTACCTTGCCTCTGATTTAGGGTATAAATGGAGACCAGTACAGCTGTTCCGACAGGTATTTTCGATTTAGCATTTATTGTAAACGAGGATTCGCAAATTTTACGCTTTGCCTCGTCTGATAATGCTTTGCTGTTTGCAAGTCCCGATTATTTTCTTGGTAAGAGAGTTGTTGAAGTATTGCCTCCGGGTGCCGCTGCCACCTGCCATGAATGTATTCAGCAAGCTTTTATGTCAAACATGGCTGCCGAGTGCGAATACAACTTAGACTTTGATGGAAAGGTGTGTTTCTTCCGGGCGGTGGTGAACCCGCTGATGGGGAATAACCATCCGGAGCAGCGTCAGGCTATTGTTACCATTCAGGATATTACCACCAATAAACTTCAGGCCAATGAGTATATCGAGCTGAATCATCGGTATAAAACCATTTTTGAGTCGGCTAATGCCGGGATCGCTTTTGCGGATGCAGGCGGAAATCTGGTTGAAGTAAATAAAGCTTTTGAGGAACTGGTTGGGTACAGCAACGATCAACTGAAAAAAATGCACTTCAGTTATTTTATACATCCTGAAGATTTGGCTGATGAGGTAGTTTTGATTGAACAGATGATTAAAAACAAAATTACCGGCTTTCGAATAGAAAAACGTTTTCAAAGACAAAACAATGAAATCATCTGGGTAGATGCCTCCATTTCAAATATACGTGATGAAAATGGAGAAGTAAAATTTCTGGTAGGTGTTTGCACCAATATAGACAAACGAAAGAAGCAGGAATTGCAACTGGAAGAATTAAATGCTACCAAAAATAAGTTGTTTTCCATCATTGCCCACGATTTACGAAATCCCCTCAATGTTATTTCGGGGCTGGTGAATATTTTGGTGAATGATTTTGAAAAGGAAGAACTGCGCAGCGAGTCAAAACAAATTTTGGATATGCTTACCCAATCAACGTTGGGGGCAAATATTTTGCTCGAAAATTTATTGCAGTGGGCAAGGGCGCAAACCAATACCATTTCATTTTGCCCCACCAAAACCGAATTAAAATTTATAGCCGATGATTTGATTCATCAACTCTCAGGAATGGCTCATGCCAAAAATATTTCCCTTACCTCATCGGTAAAAAGTGAACAGCCTTACCTGCTCGACTGGCAAATGATCAGCACCATTCTGCGCAACCTGATGACCAATGCCATTAAATTTACTCCTCAGGGCGGAAAAGTTGAATTAAGCATTTGTGCCCATGAGCACGATATTTCATTCGAGGTAAAAGATAATGGTATTGGAATGGATAAAACCCGGGTGAATCATCTTTTCGATGCAAATCAAATTCAAATTACACCCGGCACCGCCAATGAAAAAGGAACCGGACTGGGTTTGCTTGTATGTAAAGAGTTTGCCAAGGCCCATGGAGGAACCCTTACCGTTTCCAGCGAAATCGGCAAGGGAAGCACGTTTACCTTGCGTATTCCGAAATAAATTTTTCCAATAGATATACTTTTGCCAGAATTTCGTTAATTTTATAACTGAAATTAAAACCGTATTGTTTATGCGAAGTTATCTTTTCGCAGTTTTCGTTTTGTGCATTACAGGGTTTCATAACGTTTGTTATGGGCAGACAGATAGTGCTCAACACAAGCTTTCATTCCCAAAACACTGGCCCCGCGAAGAAGGTGGAGGCGGAGCTGCAAGGAACTGGATAAGCTACCTGAATGATTTTGATAACAACCCCGCTATTACTGCGTTTCTTGGCAGGTGCAATGTAAATATAAACCGCCAATATTCCTTTATGGGCACATATTACCTGAGCAATGAATACAATGCACGGGTCAATTATAAGCTGAAAAGACATGGAGGATTTTCTCTGCGATATCAATACAAAAATGTTGGCTTGTTTACGCATCGGTCCGCAGAGATAGCCTATAATTATCGGGTGCGAATAGGAAAGAGCGCTGCTTTATCATTTGCTTTGGAAGGTGCAGGTCTGTCTATAGATTACGATTGGGTATATAAAACCTTACCGGACATGATAGTGGCGGGGGTGGGCTATGCAAATCCTACTTTGCAAATGCCTCCCAAAAGCTGGGTAATTCCTGATTTTAATTCCGGACTTATTTTTGCCAACAGAAAATTGATTGCTGAAGTTTTGGTGTCACATTTAACCGAACCCAATCAGGCGCATTATCCTTCTCCGGGAGTTGGTTATAATTTGCGAAGAACATACTTTGCCCGTCTCAGTTATCATATTAATCTTTCAAAAAACAAATACAGTTCTTTTTATGCACTTCCAGGAATAAGTTGGAACAGAATGGAAAACCTTACAAAACTTTTAGCAGCACATTTGGTTCTGGCATTTAAGGATAAATACCGCATAGGATTAGAATATGGTGCTGATGCTTTATTGGGTGTACGGGTCATTTACTCCGGTAATTATCATTGGCGAATGAATGTCGGATATAGAAGATATTATTCCTTGAGCAAAGAATTTCAAAAAGAAGTAGGAGAGTTTAGGTTTGGAGTGAATTATAATTTTGACAAAAGGTGGAAAAAAGTATCACATCGCGACAAATTCTGATTGTTTTAATTTGTTATTGGTTTATGATCGTAGGTTGTAAAGAAGAATTCGATCAGCAGTCTCCAAAGTATCAATACCTGTGGCCTTTCACAAGCAATTGTGGGGGTTACCATGTAATAGCTGTTCCCAACACCTTTAGTCCAAACCAAGATGGAATAAATGATACATGGTACGTTGGTAGTTCGGTTCATTATTATGCTGATTCCTGCAATGGATCAAGCACCATGCAATTACCACATGAAGTAAAATCTTTCAGCCTTGAAGTTCGCGATATTCATAATGAATTGTATTTCTCTACCCCGAATATTAATGCGCATTGGGATGGTCAAAAAAACAATACATACTTACTTGCTTCACCCGGCCAATACCTCTGGAAATTTCGCTTAGAAGATTTAGATGGAGTAGTTCATGAAGAACACGGGACGCTGAATGTTATGATGTAGGTTTTACCCCTTCCTTGCCAGCACCTTCAATACGGCTTCTACAATATCCGGAGTGTCGAGTTTGTATTTTTTCAATAAATCTTCCGGTACACCGCTTTCGCCAAAGCTGTCGTTTACGGCAACCATTTCAACCGGTGCCGGAGTATTGCGAGCCAATAACTGACAAATGCTGTCGCCCAATCCACCATGGCGCTGATGTTCTTCGGCCGTTACCACGCATTTGGTTTTGGCTACTGATTTTAATACGGCTGCTTCGTCAAGTGGTTTAATGGTATGTATATTTATAATTTCGGCATCAATGCCTTTCTCAGCTAAAATATGTCCGGCTTCAATGGCCTTCCATACCAAATGTCCCGTAGCAAAAATGCTTACATCTTTTCCTTCATTCACCATCCAGGCTTTGCCTATTTCAAATTTCTGATCGGGGGCAGTAAAGTTAGGAACCACCGGACGGCCAAAACGTAAATACACCGGACCAACCATATTGGCAATAGCCATGGTTGCAGCTTTGGTCTGGTTGTAGTCACACGGATTAATCACTGTCATATTCGGCAACATTTTCATCAGCCCGATATCTTCCAGAATTTGATGTGTAGCTCCGTCTTCGCCCAATGTTAATCCGGCATGTGAAGCACAAATTTTTACATTTTTATTGGAGTACGCCACCGACTGACGAATTTGATCGAACACCCTGCCCGTAGAAAAATTGGCAAAGGTTCCGGTAAACGGAATTTTCCCGCCAATGCTCATTCCTGCTGCAAGCCCTATCATGTTTGCTTCGGCAATTCCCACCTGAAAAAAACGTTCGGGGAAAGCGGCTTTAAAAGCATCCATTTTAACCGAACCGGTAAGGTCGGCACAAAGTGCTACCACTTCGCTGTTGTTTTTTCCGGCTTCCAGTAATCCGGCACCAAAGCCTGAGCGGGTATCTTTTTTATCAAATATTTCGTAGTGTTTCATGTGTTACAAATTTAGGGTAGTGGCGTAAGCTGATGTTATTTTAAATTCTCTTTCGAAGGTGTAATACGAACGGGTCATGTTTTTGGGGCGATACACAATTTTGTAAATGCCGGGTTGTATGGTAATGGATTGTGTTTTGTTTACCAGATCAATTTCACATACCAGTTCCATCCGGTTGTTTACCATCTGGTACACCGCACCCCATACTTCGGTTCCCGACAGTATATTTAATTTACCGGGCTGAGGTACACTTATATTGGTGGTGGTACTTTGGTTTATACTCACCTGACTCAGTTTCATTCGCGGAAGTGTGAGGATTTCCAAATCGTATTTTCCTACCAGCATTTTATGTGTGCTGTTAAACTCCTGCACATACATGGTTTGCATTTCTCCGCCTTTGCGAATGATGCATTCAAGGCGCGGATAATTGGTAATTCCTTCGCAGGCTAATTTTAAATAACCCTGCGGGGCATCAATGCCAATGATATTGTGTTTGCCCGGTATCAGTTCAACGCCTTCTTTAACTACCTGCGGAGTGGTGTGAACTACCACCGTGTATTTCACGGTAGGGTCGAGGGTAATGGTATCGGGATAACCGCGGTCGTTAATCACATGCAGGTAATTGTAGAGCAATAAACCCGTGTGCGAATCATAAAAGCTCATGTTCACATTGGTTTCGCTTGGTTTTGAATAAATATCAAGCAGGTTTACCTGAGCGGTGGTGGTGTTGAGCGCCTGCGATACTACTACATTCAGTGCATTGGCAAAAGTAGCCTCGGTACTCGCATCATAAAAACGCCCTACACATTCAAATGCTTTTCTGAAATCATCGGTCATGGCACCTACGCCAATAATAAACGGACGAAGGGCTACACCATTTCGCTGAAGAGCCTCTGATACGGCACAGGGGTCGCCTTTGCATTCTTCGAGTCCGTCAGTAATAAGGATGATGATATTTCGTGCATTTTTATCCGGAAAATCATTGGCAGCCTGGGTAAGGGAGTAAGCAATCAACGTAGTCCCTTTGGGCGAAATAGTTTGTAATTTCTTTTTAATGTCTCCGTGGTTATTGGCTTTGAATCCTACTTCCAGTTTGGTGTCTTTGCAGTTTTGATCAACAATAGGGCTTTGGTGTCCGTAAACACGCAAGGCCACTTCCACGTTTTTGTATTGCGCCAGACTGTCGAGCACCGAGCTTAGCAATCGTTTGGCCACATCCATCCGGTCTTTCCCTTTATCCATTTGGGCAAGCATGCTTCCCGATGCATCCAGTAAAAAAAGTATCCTTGTTTTATTGCCGTTTTTTTGCGCCAATAATTTTGCAGGCAGTAACATGCCCAGCGAAAAAACAATCAATAAACAAAAACGAATCAGTGCACGGTTCATTAATAATCTCCCAGAGTTTCGTCTAATTGTTTTAAAGCCGATGCTAATTGTTGGTCATTGGGAGCTACTCCGTGCCATTTGTGACTGCCCATCATAAAATCTACGCCCTGTCCCATTTCTGTTTTCATGATTACAAAAACAGGTTTTCCTTTTCCGCAGGCGGCTTTGGCTTCACGCATTACTTTCACCACATCGGTCATATCGTTTCCGTTCATATGCAATACATGCCATCCGAACGAAGAAATTTTAGCAGTAATATCATCAAAGCCCATAATTTCCACGGTAGAGCCATCAATCTGCTGTTTGTTGAAATCAATGGTTAGAATTAAATTATCTACTTTGTTGTGGGCCGCATACATCAATGCTTCCCAGATTTGCCCTTCCTGCATTTCGCCATCGCCCATTAGGGCGTAAACAAGCGAGGTATCATTATTCAGTTTTTTTGCCTGTGCGGCACCCACAGCTACCGATACTCCCTGACCCAATGAGCCTGAAGCAATGCGCACACCGGGTAAATGCTCGGCTGTGGCCGGATGTCCCTGCAGGCGTGAATTAAGCTGACGAAAAGTAGCCAGTTCCTTTACCGGGAAATACCCCGAGCGCGCAAGTACACTATAGAACACCGGTGAAATATGCCCGTTACTCAAAAAGAAAATATCTTCTCCTTTGCCCTCCATGCTAAACTTTGGGTTGTGTTTCATCACATCAAAGTAAAGAGCCGTAAGAAAATCGGCACAACCCAGCGAGCCACCCGGGTGACCCGATTTACATCCATGCACCATGCGCACTATATCCCTGCGTACCTGTGAGGCAGTTCGTTTTAATTCGTTGATTTCAGCCATATTCTGTTTTATGATTGCAGCATCAAAGTTGACTCATTCAATATTCCCAAACAAAATTCCGACTTTTGTAATATCAACAAGTTATACAATGGTATCAAATACCTTGTTGCCAGATTTTTAGGATAAACACCTAACATGAAAACACAACTCGAACTCACCCTTAGCCCAGAAGAAGCAGCTGTGAGCAGCCGCTTACTGAGCCGCGTAGCCAATGAATTAAAGGTTCCTGCATCGGGCATTGTACATATCCAGAAACTAAAACAATCTATTGATGCGCGCAGAAATCCCATCCGCATAAGACTTGTGGTGGATGTATGGATAAATGAACCCTATTATCCTGAACCGAATGAATTTACTTTTCAGCAGGTAACTAATAAACCCGAAGTGCATATTATCGGTGCAGGTCCGGCCGGATTATTTGCCGCTTTAAAATTACTTGAACTGGGATATAAGCCCGTGATTTTTGAACGGGGCAAAAAAGTGCGCGAACGCAGAAGGGATCTGGCTAAAATTACCAGAGAACATACGATTGACCCGGATTCAAATTATTGTTTTGGCGAAGGGGGGGCCGGCACTTATTCTGACGGAAAATTATATACCCGCTCTGGCAAACGGGGTGATATGAACCGCATTTTAAAACTGCTGGTATACCATGGAGCCGATGAACATATTTTGTACGAAGCGCATCCTCATATCGGCACCAATAAATTACCGCATATCATTGAAGCCATTCGCGAAACTATTTTGCAGCACGGAGGAGAAATTCATTTCAACACCCGCCTCACTGATGTAACAATCACTAACAACCGCATTACTAAACTGCATTTTGCCGGTGGGGTTGCCGTTGCGTGCCGTGCCGTAATTCTGGCAACCGGCCACTCAGCCCGCGATGTGTTCGAATTATTGCACCGCAATCAAATTTTAATTGAAGCTAAACCATTTGCGCTGGGCGTGCGCATTGAACATCCGCAGGAATTAATTGACAGCATACAGTACCATTGTCCTTCGCGCGGATTGTATTTACCTCCTGCCTCCTATTCGCTGGTGGAACAGGCCGGTGATAGGGGTGTGTTTTCTTTTTGCATGTGTCCCGGTGGTATTATTGCCCCCGCAGCTACCAATACAGGAGAGATTGTGGTAAACGGATGGTCTCCCTCCAAACGCAATAACCCTTTTGCCAACTCAGGAACGGTGGTGGCCGTAGGCGAAAAAGATTTTTTACCTTTTGCGGCACACGGAGCTTTAGCGGCTATGTATTTTCAGCAGCAGGTAGAGCAGGCTGCACACCGGGCTGGCGGTGGGGGGCTCACTGCACCTGCCCAGCGCCTCACCGATTTTGTAAATAAAAAACACAGCACTACCATTCCTCTTACTTCGTATTTGCCGGGAGTGAAATCGGTGGAATTGGATCATGTGTTGCCACCCGAAATTACCAAAAGCCTGCGTCATGCATTGCCGTTGTTCGGAAAAAAAATGCGCGGGTATTTTACCGGTGAAGCCGTGATGGTGGGAGTGGAGTCGCGCACATCATCTCCGGTGCGCATACCCCGTGACAAGGAAAAACTGCATCATGTACAAATAGAAAATTTATTTCCCTGTGCCGAAGGAGCCGGATATGCCGGTGGAATTGTAAGTGCGGCTATGGATGGAGAGAAGTGTGCGGGGGCTGTTTTGAGTGGAACACACCCCGGCTGAAACTAAATCATACTAGAAATAGAAAACAGAAGCGCTTGAAAAGTTGTGTTTGTGAGTTAACACAACGTGGAATGGGTCCGCTTAAATTTGAGCGGGCACGATTATTTGCTGGGGAGATTCGTAGGCTTCGCTTTGGGAGACTCTTCCCCGCAGATGGCGGGACAAGCACTTTGTTCAGCGTGACGATGTATGAAGGTTATTTTCTGAACCGCCCCAATACGCCCAGAGGTAATTTCACTCCTGATTTTGCCTGAAGAAAAAGTTCGCCAAACTCAAAGGCATTGGCTTTTGGAAAGTGCAGGTTGATGAGGTTTTCCAGAATGAGCGAAGAAAAACCCAGCGAGTAGGTATTAATTAAAAAGAAATGTTCTTCATCATCTAAAATGCGGGCCAGATTTGCCATTAAATCATTGATCATATCTTCCAGTTTCCATCGCTCTCCCTTGGCACCAATGCCGTAGGCGGGAGGGTCGAGAATAATGCCGTTGTATTTTTTGCCTCGTTTCGCCTCTCGCTCCACAAATTTGGCGGCATCTTCCACTGTCCAGCGTATATTATCAAGTCCTGATAGTTCCATGTTTTCACGTGCCCAGCTCACTACCTGTTTCACGCTGTCTACATGCACCACATCGGCTCCGGCAGCCTTGGCGGCCAGCGAGGATGCACCTGTGTAGGCAAATAAATTGAGCACTTTGGGTTGGGTGGTTTTCATATTTTTTACCGAGGAAAAAATATAATCCCAGTTGGCTGCCTGCTCCGGAAACAAGCCCACATGTTTAAATGAAGTAAGCGCTAATTTAAATTTCAGTTTTAGTCCCTCGTGTGCATATTGAGTGTGCCAGTTTTCGGCTCCCGGGGTTTTGCGTTTCCACTCACCACTCTGGCTTCCTTTGGGAATAAAAGTAATTTCAGCATGCTGTTGCCAGTCGCGTTCGCTCCACACTTTATTCCACACGGCTTGCGGTTCGGGTCTGCGCAATATGTATTGCCCAAACCGTTCCAGTTTTTCAAAATCACCGCAGTCAAGCAGTTCGTAATCTTTCCAGTGTTGGGGGGTAAGCAGCAGCATTACGAGGGATTTTGTTCAGGTTTCATTTGCGGGAAGAACAACACATCCTGTATAGAGTTCGAGTTGGTCATAATCATACTCAGTCGGTCAATTCCAATTCCCAATCCGGCAGTAGGAGGCATGCCGTATTCCAGTGCACGCAAAAAATCTTCATCAAGCACCATGGCTTCATCATCTCCACGTTTACCTAATTCCAACTGATGTTCAAAACGCATACGTTGGTCAATAGGATCGTTCAGTTCCGAGAACGAATTGCAAATTTCTTTTCCGTTGCAAATGGCTTCAAATCGTTCCACCAGTCCTTCTTTGCTGCGGTGTTTTTTAGCCAGCGGGCTCATCTCTACCGGGTAGTCGGTGATAAACGTAGGCTGAATTAAAAACGGCTCGACTTTTTCTCCGAAAATGGCGTCAATAATTTTTCCGCGGCCCATACTCGCGTCTAATGGTACATGCATTTTGCGCGCCTCGGAAAACATGGTTTGTTCGTCCATTTCGCTAATGTCAACTCCGGTAAATTCCTTAATGGCTTCATACATGGTGTAGCGTTTCCAAGGGCGCTGGAAGTTGATGGTATGTTCGCCCACTTTTACCTCGGTGTTTCCATGCAGCGCCATAGCTACTTTTTCTACCATTTCTTCTACCAGATTCATCATCCAGTAGTAATCTTTATAAGCCACGTACAATTCAATCTGGGTAAACTCGGGGTTGTGAAAACGACTCATTCCCTCGTTGCGAAAATCTTTCGAAAATTCATACACGCCATCGTATCCGCCCACAATAAGACGTTTTAAATAGAGCTCGTTGGCAATACGCAAATACAAGGACATATCAAGCGTGTTGTGGTGCGTTTTAAAAGGGCGTGCAGCTGCTCCCCCATACAACGGTTGCAAAATGGGAGTTTCCACTTCTAAGTATCCTTTTTCATTCAGGTACTCGCGCATGGTATTCATCAGTTGGGTGCGCTTGCGGAATGTTTCGCGCACTTCCGGATTAATAATTAAATCCACGTAGCGCTGGCGGTAGCGCAATTCAGGGTCGCTCACGGCATCAAATACTTCACCGTCTTTTTCTTTCACAATAGGTAATGGGCGCAGGGCTTTGCTTAGTACGGTAAGCTCGGTTACATGCAGGGTGGTTTCACCGGTTTGAGTGGTAAACACATACCCTTTCACCCCGATTATATCACCAATATCAAGCAGTTTTTTGAAAACCGTATTGTACAATGTTTTGTCTTCGCCCGGGCAAATTTCATCACGCTTCACATAAATCTGCATTTTTCCGGTACTGTCCTGCAACACGGCAAAAGCGGCATTTCCCATAATTCTGCGGGTCATGATGCGGCCGGCCAGACTCACATTTTTGTATTCAATTTTATTGTTTTCGTAATTTTCTAAAATTTCCCTTGCCGAGGCATTTACCTCAAAGGTTTCGGCAGGATAGGGCTCAATGCCCAACAACCGTAGCTGGTGTAATGACTCCCTGCGCAATAATTCCTGTTCGCTTAATTCGTGCATCATAAATTTTCTGAATCAAAGCGCGAATATACGGGTTTCGGGTTTTTATTCGGGTCAAAATTATAGCGGGGTTAAAGCAGGTTATTGGAAAAAAGGTTTACTTCGCAGCGTATGAGAAAAATGTGGCTGATTTTAACAGTGGCTGTGCAAACGGCTATAGCGCAGGTACCCAAAGTGGGTCAGGATGGCAAAACCGAATTGGCCTGTTGGAATATTGAGTGGTTTGGGGACACGCAGTTTGGTCCCACCGATGAAACCCTGCAATACAAAAATGTAAAAAATGCCATTGAGAGTGCCGACCTCGATATACTTGCACTTGAGGAAGTTTCAAACGCCACTACCTTTACCAATCTGATGAGTCAGTTGCCTCAATACGGTTATGCCCTGGCAAGTTTTTCACAAACGCAAAAAACGGCATTGCTCTGGAAAAAAAGTTTATTCCGCAGGTACCAGTCGGGGTTAATCCTAAATAATTATTCCTCGGTATTTGCCAACGGACGACTGCCATTGGAGGTTACACTGGTTTCGGATAGCCTCAATCATTTTGATACCCTCTACTGCATTGTGCTACACATGAAGGCCAATACCGGAACCAACTCGGAAAAACTACAGGCCTACTACGACCGCAGAGATGCAGGAACGGCTTTAAAAAATTACCTCGACCAAACGCGTGCGGGACAAAAAGTAGCTGTGATGGGCGACTGGAACGACCGCCTCACCACTTCAATCTGGAAAGACAGTATTTCGCCTTACAAAAATTTTCTCAACGACCCTACTCATTATTATTTTACAACCCTGCAGCGCAATCAAAACGGAGAAACCACCCTGGCTACGTTTACCAATAGTTTTATCGACCATATTTTAATCAGTGACCGGCTTAAACAGCATTATCAGGCGGGTTCGGCCACAGTGTTCAGGTTAGATAATTATATTACCAATTACGGAACCACCACTACCGATCATTTTCCGGTGTACACCTATTTTTATTTTGGAACGGGAACAGGGGTAAAGCAAGTAGATATACAAGAACAGGTAAGGCTGTACCCGAATCCAGCCAGCCATACTTGTAAATTAACAACCGGAAACCTCGTGGTGAACAGGGTAACTTTATTCAATGCACAAGGTTTTGAAACACCATTGGCTTTACCTGAAAATGGTGAGCTGGATATAAAAAGAGAAAATCTTACCGAGGGTATTTACTGGATTAAACTTGAGACAACATCAGGTGTAGTAGTAACCCGGCTTCAGTTTTTTAATTAAGCCTGAAAGCAATCGGAATGTTCAACTGCACCCGAACCGGTTTTCCATTTTGCATGCCGGGGGTGAATTTCGGAAATAGTTTTACAACCCGCACGGCTTCTTCTTTTAATCCAAAACCTTCAAGGCCCGACAAGGCTTTTACATTGGTAATGCTTCCGTCTTTCTCAACAATAAACGTAACCACCACTTTTCCTTCAATAGAAGCTTCTTTTGCAGCCTTAGGGTACGCAATTGTTTTTGTTATAAATTCATACATCATGTAATCTCCGTCTGAGAATACAGGCATATCCTCAACATAAACCCTTACACTGGTATCTGAATCATTTTTTTGTGCTTGTGCGTTTGGCATTCCAAAGAGATAAACTACACAACACAGGCATATTTGCCAGATGAATTTTTTCATGAGGTATTTTCGATTCTTCACTTTATTTCAACACAAACCGGATAGGAACGGTGTAGATAACCCTTACCGGTTTTCCATTTAAACGGCCCGGTTTAAATGCAGGAAACAATTTTACAATCCGCACGGCTTCCTCTTGTAGAAGAGGATCACCGGTCCTACATTCTATATGTGATACCTTCCCGTTTTTTTCAACAATAAACCTGACAATTACTTTGCCCTGAATGTTTTTTTCAATTGCCTCAGGGGGATACCTCATGTTCTTGACAATAAAATTATGCATGTTCTCATCTCCTCCGGGAAACTCGGGCATAACTTCGGCAAACAAAAAAGGTTCCTCGCCATCTTCTACCGCATTAGAGTCGTTTTGCGCCAACACCGGGAAGGATGTAAGGAAAAGCATCAGAAAGCTCAAAGTTAATTTCATGGTATAAATTTATTTCTTCATTCCTCTTCGTTTCATCTCGGTGAGAATTAACGAAAGTTCGCGGCCGGTTTGTCCTTTTACGCTGGTGTTTTCCTGTGCCCGCCTAATTAAATAGGGGAGCACATTTTTTACAGGTCCGTAAGGAACGTATTTCACTACATTGTATCCGGCATGGCTCAGGTTAAAACTGATATGATCGCTCATGCCCAGCAATTGAGAAAAATAAATGCGCGGGTCGTTTTTAGCAATGTTTTTTTCTTCCATCAGTTTTACCAGCATTTCCGAGCTGCTTTCATTATGAGTTCCGGCACAAATGGCAATACGGTCAATATGCTCCACGCAAAAACGAACTGCATCGTCATAACCTTTATCGGTTGATTTTTTGTTCGGGTAAATAGGCGAGTTATAGCCCATTTCTTTGGCGCGTTCCCGTTCTTTTTCCATATAAGCACCCCGCACTAATTTAAATCCAAGAAAATAATTGTTGGTTTGGGCATCAAAGTAACAGCGCTTAATAAATTCCAAGCGGTCGTGGCGGTACAACTGAGCGGTGTTAAACACAATGGCTTTTTCTTTATTGTACTTCAACATCATTTCGCGCACCAGTGCATCAATAGCATCCTGTGTCCAGCTTTCTTCGGCATCAATAAACAGGCGTACATCATTATCGCGGGCAGCTTTACAAATGCGATTCATTCGGTCGCGGGTGGCGGTTAATTCGTCATGCTGTTCTTTATTCAACTGCTCCTTAGCCGATATTTTGGTAAGCAAGGCCATGCTGGCAATACCGGTGGGTTTAAACACACAAAACGGAATTTTGCTGTTGCCTTTGGCTTTTTCAATCGTATGTAAAATTTCGTTGCAGGTCGCCTCAAACACGGCTTCTTCTTCTTTGCCTTCTACCGAGTAGTCGAGAATGGTGCCGATATGGTATTTGGCTAATAAATCGGTAGTGGCTTCGCATTCTTCAATCGATTCGCCACCGCAAAATTGTTTGAATACTGTTTTTCGGATTAAACCGGAAATGGGAAGTTTCATGGCAAAAGCCATATTTACTAAAGGAGCACCGGTCTGTACCAGCCAGTTCATCCCAATAGCTTTAAAAAGAAGATGGGCCCGTTTTAGGTCCTCATTGGTTTTTGATTCAAAGGCGATGGAGGTGTCGGAGAACGAAAGTGCGCTGCTCATATGATATTTTGTAAAGAAGTCACCAAATATAATTGTTAAATCAAAGCGAATACTTCAACTTTGCGGTGCAAAGGTATAAGAAACTTGAAGGTTTACGAATCAAAAGACTATAACATTTACAATGGCACGGAAGCCCTTGATTTTCTTTTTCAATATCTTATCGAAAAAGATTATTCCACTGTTTTTGTTCTCACCGATTCCAATACGCAAAAACATTGTTTACCTCAATTAAGTACTTACCTCATTGACTTTAAGCTTATTAGTGTAGAGGCAGGAGAAAATGCCAAAAACATTCAAAACTGCGAGAAGATATGGACTTTTCTGGCCAACCATTATGCCGACCGTAAAACCGTTTTAATAAATCTTGGTGGAGGAACGGTTACGGATTTGGGTGGTTTCTGTGCCGCAACCTATAAACGTGGAATTGATTTTATTCACGTGCCCACCACGTTACTTGGGATGGTGGATGCATCATTAGGTGGCAAACAAGGTATTGACCTGAATTATTTTAAAAATTCGGTAGGGGTGTTTAAACATCCGCGTGCGGTTTTTATTTACCCGGGTTTTTTAAAAACACTTCCTAAACGACAGCTGGTAGCCGGAGTGGCTGAAATGATGAAACATGTACTCATTAGTGATAAAGACGAGTGGGATAAATTCAGAAAAATGAATTTGCATGATGAGGAAAAGCTGGCATCTTTAATTAATAAATCCGTAAAAATTAAACGCGAAATCGTAAATAAAGATCCGCTGGAAAAAAACATACGCAAAGTGCTTAATTTCGGGCATACTATTGGGCACGCCATCGAATCATATTCGTTAAAATATGACAGCAATCCGCTGCTACACGGAGAAGCAGTAGCCATAGGTATTATTTGCGAAACCTGGTTGTCGTTTAAATTATTACAGGTATCCAAAAAAGAGGTAGAAGAAGTGGTGGAGTTTGTTGCAGGTTATTTCCCAACTTACCCGTTGGCAAAAGTGAATCAAAACGAATTGCTCGACCTGATGCGCAACGATAAAAAAAATGAAGACGACCTGATTCATTTTGCGTTGCTCAAAAAAATAGGGAAACCTGTAATCAATCAAACCACCGGAGATGCACTTATAGGCGAAGCATTAAATTTCTATATCCAACTTCAGCCAGATGATAAGGCTAAGCAAGCCCCGAGCACCAATTGATACCAGTGTAAATCTGCCCTGGTCAAAAAGCACTGTCAACAGGGTTTTGATTTTAAAATACCTGGCCGGAGACAACCTTAGCGATATTTTTAAAAACACTCCGTTGTTTTTTTTATCGGATGATGTGCAGCTAATGCACTCAAACCTCGTTACAGAAGGTGATGCAAAAAATGCAGCCGATGCAGGTACCGTTATGCGTTTTCTTACTGCGGTATATGCCTTGCAGGGAAAAAAGATTCTTATACAGGGAAACGGACGAATGTACCAGCGTCCCATTGGTGAACTTGTAAATGCATTGCGCCATTTGGGTGCCGACATTAGGTATGAACAACAGGAAGGATTTCCTCCGCTAAATATTAATCAGGCTTCTATGCACGGAGGAGAAGTTGTATTGCAGGGTTCAACCAGCAGCCAGTTTATATCGGCATTGCTGCTAATTGCACCTTATCTAAATGGCGGACTTACCATTAAATTTCTCCACCCGCCCGTTTCTTTTTCGTATATTCAGCTCACCATTGATTTGATGAAACAATGGGGGGCAAAGGTTCAAACTACTTTAACGGAAATAAAGGTGGAGCAGGGGAGGTATACTAAAAATTTACCATTGATGATTGAAAAAGATTGGTCGGCTGCTTCGTATTGGTACATGATGGTTTCGGCTTGCAGGGGCTCACGCATTGAATTGCCAGGTTTAGTTTTACCATCTTTTCAGGGCGATAGCATAGTCGCAATCTGGATGCAGGAACTGGGAGTAAAAACAGAAACCAGGGCCGACCGCTGCGTTATTTCTTCGGGAGAATTACCGGTGGGTAGCCATTTTGAAAAAGATTTTTCGTCATACCCCGATCTGGTTCCTGCCTTTGCCGTTACCTGTGCCCTTCATGGAATTCCTGCAGTGTTTACCGGAGTGGCTCATTTGAAATTAAAGGAGAGTGACCGTATAACATCCCTGACAGCCGAACTTCAAAAGGTAAACTGTTTGGTAACCTATACCGATGAGGGAACCATGCGCCTGGCACCCGGAAACTTTACCTTACCCAAGGAGGGATTTTATACGTGGAACGATCACCGAATAGCTATGAGTATGGCCGGTTTTGCGTGTCGTGTTCCTATAGAACTTCATGATGAAACGGTGGTGTCAAAATCGTATCCCGGATTTTGGGACGAACTGATAAAAGCCGGATTTGTGAGCAAGTAAAAAAAATGCGTTGTATGTTTGTTTTTTCTCTTCATGGCTTCAAATACATTAGGAACAGTTTTTAAAGTTACTTCTTTTGGCGAGTCGCACGGGCCTGCCATAGGTGTGGTGATTGATGGATGCAAAGGCGGAATTCCATTTGATGAATCGTTTATTGCAAAGCAACTTCAACGCAGGCGGCCTGGGCAATCTGCGCTTACCACCAACCGGCAGGAAGACGAAAAGTTTTCAGTAATTTCGGGAGTATTTGAAGGAAAAACAACCGGCACTCCCATTTGCATACTCATTCCAAATACAGATGCACGACCTGCGGATTACGAGGCAATGAAAAATGTGTTCAGACCCTCTCATGCCGATTATACTTACCATACCAAATACGGAGTGCGCGATTACCGGGGCGGAGGAAGGTCTTCGGCCCGGGTTACAGCGGGATGGGTGGCCGCAGGCGCGTTTGCCCAATCCATTCTTGCCCAAAAAGGAATTATCATTCAGGCTTATGTTTCGCAGGTGGGCAATATAAAAATTTCAAAACCCTATACAGAACTTAACCTTGCCGAAACAGATACATCAGCGGTTCGTTGTCCTGACAAAGAGGCTGCAAATGCAATGGAGGCATATGTTGAGCAGTTAAAAAGTCAGGGAAACAGCACAGGCGGAATGGTATCCTGTGTGATTAAAAATTGTCCTGCCGGTCTTGGCGAGCCTTTATTTGATAAGCTTCACGCCAATTTAGCAAAGGCCATGTTCAGCATCAATGCCGTAAAAGGTTTCGACTATGGTTCGGGTTTTGAAGGCGTGAGCATGACGGGTGAACAGCATAACGATGAGTTTCTGTCAGCTCAGGGTAAAATAACCACGCGCACAAATTTTTCTGGCGGCATACAAGGCGGAATATCAAATGGTAATGATATTTATATGCGGGTGGCTTTTAAACCGGTTGCAACGATTGCAACACCCCAGCGGTCTTTGAACACAGATGGAGAAGAGGTAACACTTGAAGCAAAAGGCCGCCACGACCCCTGTGTGGTGCCACGGGCAGTGCCCATTGTAGAAAGTATGGCCGCTCTGGTAATTTACGACCACTTGCTGATGGCCGGAATTTAAGTGAACAGGCAAACCAACTTTTTCTTTAGTTTAATACGCGAAAAGTTATATTTGACCACTTTTAATAATGATGATGAATAAGTTTTTTAGTACAATTTTGATTTTACTTACTGCAAGTGTTGCAGTGAATGCCCAGCAGCGAAACGTACATCAGTGTCTTACTGATTTTTACTATGAGCAGGCTGTTGCCGCACATCCCGAGTACAAAATAGAAATGGACCGGATGAATGAGCAGTTAAAAGCAATGGCAAGTGCTCACTACAAAACCAACGGAACTGTTTATATTGTGCCTATTGTGTTCCATGTATTTCACCAAAACGGAAAAGAAAATATCAGCCGCGAGCAGATACTCGATCAGATTCGTATCCTGAATGAAGATTATCGTAAAACAGCCGGAACACCCGGAGGAAGTTCAAGCAATCCGCTGGCAGCCGATTGTGAAATAGAATTCCGTTTGGCCAACCGCGACCCCAGCGGAAACTGTTTTGATGGCATCAATCGTATTTATGACACCAACGGATTGGGAAATAATGCCGATGATCAGGTAAAGGGGTTGGTTTCATCGTTGTGGAGGGGCGGAAAATATTTTAATGTGTATGTGGTTTCTAATATAAAAGATACCGACAGCGACCCAAATACCACGACTCTTGGTTATGCTCAATTTCCCAATACAGGCTCTACCTTAACCCGCGGAGTGGTGATCAGGTCTGATTATGTTGGTACCATTGGTACCAGTTCCAAAACAAAAGGAGGCCGCGTATTAACTCACGAAGCTGGTCATTGTTTCGGATTATACCATACTTTTCAGGGTGGATGTTTTGGAGGAGATCAGGTAGCTGATACCCCACCGGTAGCCGACCAGAATTTTGGTGCCTGCACGCCTTCAAAAAATTCGTGTACCAATGATAACCCGGATTTACCTGATATGCTCGAGAATTATATGGATTATACCGATGGAGATTGCCAGAATATTTTTACAGAGGGGCAAAAAGCACGCATGAGGAGCATGATTAGTACTTACTACACCACATTGGTTTCAGCATCAAATCTGTCAGCAACCGGAGTGGAAAATTACACCGCACCGGCTTCTACCAATGTGCCTCCGGTAACACAGGATTTTGAAACAGCTACAGCCAATAACTTTACCCTCTCGGGAGGTTGGAGCATCGAAAACCTCACCGGAAATGCCTATGGATGGCGGGTAACCGATTCGGCCAAGTTTAACGGGAACAAATCAATTTACCTTCCTTCATATACTCATCCAACTTCTTTAACCCGGTATACTTACAATATTTATTCGCCATCGTACAACCTCTCCATGATGACATCGGCTTATTTTAATTTTGCCGTTTCGTGTGCGCAGCGCATTACAACCTTAAGCGATTCGTTAAGGGTTTTTGTAAGTACTGATTGCGGAAAAAGCTGGACCCCCATTTTTAAAGAAGGAGCCAATGTGATTTCAAACAACGGGGTTGTTTCTACTTCGGTATTTGTGCCCACAAACAAATCACAATGGAAAACGTTTACCCTCAATCTGGCAAACTACCGCACCTCTAATGTGAGAATCAGGATCGAGTTTTTCTATTATCGCGGCAACAATTTGTACCTTGACGATTTAAATATCAGTTCACAAATGCTGAGCAGTGTGCAACAATCCGAATGGGTAAACGGGGTAAACCTTTATCCAAATCCGGCTACACACTCGGCCAAAATTGACTTTACCCTGCTCGATAAACAATCGGTTCAGGCCGAGCTGGTGAATATGATGGGACAGCAATTCGGTATCCTTAACTTAGGGGAACTGTCTCAGGGAGAACACTCATTTAATACCGATCAATTACATCAAGGTACTCTGCCCGAGGGGGTTTATCTGGTAAAAATTACTGCCGGAGGCCGTCAACACGTGCTTAAACTGATAATTTCCCGATAAGCGGGGGGTGCAGTTAAAAAAGATTTTTAACTTTTACAAGTTGGGTAAATAAACAAAACATGTTTATTTGCCCTTTTTATCTTAATAGGGAAAGTTATGCCTAAAAACCTCGTCATCGTAGAGTCGCCTGCAAAGGCTAAAACCATAGAGAAATTTCTTGGAAAAGATTTCGTGGTAAAGTCATGCTATGGCCATATCCGCGACCTTGTGAAAGGAGACAGTGCCATTGATATCAAAAATAAATTTAAGCCGGTTTACGAAGTAGACCCCGATAAAAAGCAGTTGGTAAAAGAGCTGAAAGGGCTTGCCGATAAAAGTGATATCATCTGGCTCGCATCCGATGAGGACCGCGAAGGAGAGGCTATCTCGTGGCATTTATCTCAGGTGCTCGAACTTGAAAAAAACAAAACACGCAGAATTGTTTTTCATGAAATTACCAAACCGGCCATTCTCAAAGCAATTGACAAACCGCGCTCCATTGATATGAATCTGGTGGATGCACAGCAAGCCCGAAGAATTTTAGACCGTTTGGTAGGTTTTGAACTTTCGCCCATACTCTGGAAAAAAGTAAAACCAAGTTTATCGGCAGGAAGGGTACAGTCGGTTGCCGTGCGTGTAATTGTAGAACGTGAGCGTGAAATTTTAAATTTTAAAACAACGTTCAATTATAAAGTGAGTGCCGAGTTTGTACTCACCGATGGTTCGGGCAAAAAAATGCAGGCCGAATTGCCAAAACGGTTTAATACGTACAAAGAAGCCAGAGCCTTTTTGGAAAAATGCAAAGGGGCCACTTATAAAATTAAAAACCTCGAAACAAAACCTGCAAAAAAATCTCCGGCTGCTCCATTTACCACTTCTACACTGCAGCAGGAAGCCAGCCGCAAGTTGGGATTTTCTGTTTCGCAAACCATGACCATTGCGCAGAAATTGTATGAATCGGGACATATCACCTACATGCGTACCGATTCAGTGAATTTGTCGGAACTCGCTTTGGATGCAGCCAAAAAAGAAATCAAATCGAGCTACGGAAATAATTATGTTTTTACCCGCAGATACACTACCAAAAGCAGTGGAGCACAGGAAGCGCACGAAGCCATCAGGCCTACCTATTTCGAAAATCAAACCATTGAAGGGGATAACGGAGCAAAGCGTTTGTACGATTTAATTTGGAAACGCTCCATTGCTTCGCAAATGGCCGATGCCCAATTGGAAAAAACAACAGCTACCATTAGCGTTTCAACAGCCGGAGAAGAATTTATTGCAACAGGTGAAGTAATGAAATTTGACGGATTTCTCAAGGTGTACCTCGAGTCGAAAGATGATGACAATGCTGATGAAGAAAATGCCGGAATGCTGCCCCCGCTAAAGGTAGGCGATAAACTGAAATTGCATGAGATGACTGCTGTGCAAAAATACGCAAGGCCTGCACCACGATATACAGAGGCAAGTTTGGTTAAAAAGCTGGAAGAACTTGGTATTGGTCGTCCTTCAACTTATGCTCCTACCATTTCTACCATTCAAAAAAGAGGGTATGTGGTAAAAGAAGACCGTGAAGGAAAAGAACGCACGTTTGAAGTACTAACGTTAAATGCTTCGGATAAGTTAAAAGAAGAAACAAAAACAGAAAACTACGGTTCCGAAAAATCAAAATTATTCCCGAGCGATATTGGGTCGGTGGTAAACGATTTTCTGGTAAAAAATTTCGGAGAAATTCTCGATTTCGGATTTACCGCAATGGTTGAAAAAGAATTTGACGAGATAGCCCAGGGCCAGTTGAAATGGAATAAAATGCTTGAATCGTTTTATGGTCCGTTTCATAAAACAGTAGAACGTACCATTGAAACGGCCGAGAAACAAACCGGGGAACGTTTGCTTGGAAAAGATCCGGTAAGTGGCAAAAATGTGTATGTTAAAATTGGCCGTTATGGCCCGCTGGCACAAATAGGTGAAAATACCGATGAGGAAAAACCAACTTACGCTGGGATACGCGGTAATCAAACTATAGAGCGGATTACCCTGGAAGAAGCACTTAGCTTGTTTAAACTTCCGCGTGTTGCCGGAAAATTTGAGGGAAAAGAAATTAAAGTTTCTATTGGTAAATTCGGCCCTTACCTTTTGCACGATAACAAATTTGTATCCTTACCTAAAACGGATGATCCATATACGGTAGAAGAAAAAAGAGCAATTGAACTGATTGAGGCGAAACGTAAATCGGATGCCGAGCGTGTAATGAAAACATTTAAAGAGCACGAGGGTTTACAGGTGCTTAAAGGCCGCTGGGGACCATATATTGCCATCGGAAAACAAAACTTTAAAATACCCAAAGGTTCGATTGCTGCCGAAAAACTTACCTATGCGCAGGTAATGGAAATTATCGACAAGCAGGGTGGAATAAAAGAAGTTCCGGTTAAAGGGGCAGCCAAAACAGGGGCTAAAAAAGCCGCAACAAAACCGACTAAATCTAAAAAAGTTCCTGCAAAAAAAACAGCCGCTAAAAAGGCGGTAGCCAAAAAGACAACAGCCAAAAAAGCTGTTGTGAAAAAAGCAGTAGCGACAAAAAAAGTGGTTGTCAAAAAAGCTACAGTAAAAAAGGTTGCCAAAAAGAAAGCTAAAAGCAAACGATAAAAAATCAACGGGTAAGGTTGAATGATGAACGAGAAAGAATTGCAGGTGATGGTATCGTTGCTGGATGATCCGGATACAGAAGTTTCCGGACACATCGAAGAAAAATTGGTGGCAATGGGTATAGAGGTAATTCCTCACCTTGAGAATTTGTGGCAGGTTACATCCGATCACGTGTTACAGCATCGCATTGAGCAGGTAATTCATAAAATTCAGTTTGACGGAGTAAAAAACGATTTGAGCCGGTGGGCACAGGAAGAAAACCCTGACTTATTATACGGTTCGTGGCTAATTGCCCGCTATCGTTATCCGGATTTGGATATTCATGAAATTGAGAACGAGATAGACCGAATTAAACTTGATGTGTGGCTCGAAATGCATAATGTACTTAGTGCCCTGGAAAAAGTGAGGGTGTTGAATCATGTAATTTATACCACGCACGGATTTAAAGGCAATACCGGTAATTACCATTCTCCGCAAAATTCATTTATCAACAATGTACTTGAAAGCCGGAAGGGAAATCCCATCTCTATGGCGATTATATACTCATTGGTTGCTCAGCGCTTAAATCTTCCTGTTTACGGGGTGAATTTACCTCAGCATTTTTTACTGGCCTACAAAGAAGAAAATGAAAACTGGCACTACGAAGAAGAGCCCTATAATATGCACCACCGACTGGATTACACACAGGGAAATGTGTTGTTTTACATCAATGCTTTTAACAATGGAGTTATATTAACACGCAAAAACCTGGAGCAGTTTATCAAGCAAATTCATCTGGAGCCTAAACCATTTTATTTTGAGCCCTGCAGCAATGTAGATATCATTAAACGGGTGTTGCGAAACCTGTTTCATTCATTTGAACAACTCAATGAACGGTTGAAATGTGGGGAGGTAAACGAGATGATCGTTCTTTTGGGCGATGAGCCTATTCCGTTTACTGAACCTAAAGAACCTTCGAACGAAGGGGAAGACGAAGAATAATCACTTTTTTAAATCAGGTACTTCGCCACAATGGGCATTCTGCGGCCCATACCAAACGCTTTGGGCGAAATACGAAGAATAGGTGGAGTTTGATGACGTTTATATTCGTTCAGATTTACCAATCGTAAAATACGCTCCACCACTTTCGCATCGTGTCCGGCAGCAATTATTTCCTTAGGGCCTTTGCATTCCTCAATATAAGCATACAACACCGGATCTAATACATTGTATTCAGGCAGCGAATCCGAATCTTTCTGATCGGGTCGTAATTCTGCGGAAGGGGCTTTGGTGAGAATATCGTTAGGTATAACTTCATTACTGTGGTTAATGTAGCGGCATAATTCAAACACTTCGGTTTTGTATAAATCTCCTATCACAGATAAACCACCGCACATATCTCCGTAAAGGGTTCCATATCCTACTGCCAGTTCACTTTTATTGGAGGTGTTAAGCAGTATATACCCGAATTTATTGCTCATGCTCATTAATATTAATCCGCGACAGCGTGCCTGCATGTTTTCTTCAGTTAAATCAAACGGACGATTTTCAAACACCGGTTGCAGCAATTCTCTAAACTGGTTAAAGGCTTTTTCTATAGGAATGATATCATGTTTTACACCCAGATTTGCTGCCAGCTTCAATGAATCGCTTACCGAGTGTTCGCTTGAAAACTGAGAGGGCATAAGCACTGCTCTAACGTTTTCTTTCCCCAGTGCTTCAACAGCAATACATAATACAAGAGCCGAGTCAATACCTCCGGATAATCCAAGAATAGCCTGTTTAAAACCGAGTTTGTCAAAATAATCACGTGTTCCAAGCACCAAGGCTTTGTAGATAGATGCATACTTATCCTGTTCCGTTTTTTGGGATGGGAGGGCATTAATTTGGCTTGTTGTTACAAACGAAAGTTCTTCTTCAAAATATTTCAGTTGCTTCACAATTTCTCCTTTTGCATTCACCACCATCGAGCCTCCGTCAAAAATTAATTCGGTTTGAGCCCCTGCATGATTTACGTAAATTACCGGAAGTTGGTACTGACGGGCATTGTTTTGTAATACCGTGGTGCGATTGCCCAGTTGCTGATGTGAAAACGGAGAAGCGGCAATATTTATGATAAGGTCGGGATGCTGCTTTATCAGTTCATCCATGGGTGTTGTAATGTACAGCGGGTTGTGGTTTATATTCCACAAATCTTCGCAAATGGTAAGCGCAATTCGGGTATTTTTATAGGTTACAATTTCAAAACTGCGGTTGGGTTCGAAATAACGGTATTCATCAAATACATCGTAGGTAGGGAGCAGGGTTTTGTTTCGGATGGAATGTACTTTTCCGTCACATAAAAAAAAGGCCGAGTTAAATAAATCTTTACCTTCTACCTGAGGATTTACCGAGGGGGCTCCCACAATGGCTGCAATGTCTTTGCAAAATGTGGCAATATGATCTACCTGCTCGCGGCACAAGTGAATAAAGTCATTGAATTCAAGAAAATCGCGTGGAGGATAGCCGCTGATGCATAACTCGGGAAACACCACCAGATCGGCACCTTCTTTTTTTGCCTTATCGAGGCACGAAATAATTTTACCGGTGTTTAACGAAAAATTCCCGGTATGGAAATTTAATTGAGCAAGTGCTATTTTCATCTGCTGTATTAATCAGAAATATACTCCGAAGTTGAGCGAAAGGTTGGAGTGAAGTGCATCCATTTTTTTGTCTTTTACCGAACTGAATAAACCATTGTCGAATTTAAGACCTGAATAAATGCGCGAATTACCTCCTATAGGGTATTCAATACCCAAACCGATAATCATTGAACCCCGGTACATGGGAACTCCATAGTTGTAATTCAGTTTTACGTCAGCCGAATTGGTTAAAATTTTCTTTGTATCGATAATGCTGTTGTCGCTTTGTAGCGAAGCTTTTCCGTGAAGTAAAAAAGAATTGGCATAGCCAAACTGTGCCCAGTAAGCAATCCGGCCAATTTCTTTGGTTCTGAATTTTAAACTGAGCGGCACCTGAATATATTGGTTACTGTAGTTGATTTGAACATTGGTAACAGGAACGCTGATGGTTGACGGCAATGTATAAACAGCAGATGGAAGTACTACCTTTCCACCCATATAGGCAATATCAAACCCGGTTCCCAGATAATAGCGTTCGCCTATTTTAAAATCGGCCATTAGCCCGTAAGAAAACCCTATGGAACTGCCTCCTGTTTTTACCGCACTTCCGGTGCATTTGTACCAGCCCATTAAGGGAGCTGCCTTTAATCCTAACAAGACTTTTTGCGCCATTACTGCGTTACTGAGTAAAAGGAGGATGAAAACGGGCAAAAGGTTTTTATTACTTTTGTGCATTCTAAAAAAATTATGGGGTCAAAGTTCATCAAATATATTCATCTTATCAACCTTCTGGCGGTGGTAATGTTTTTGGCTGGCTGCAATGGCTGTAACACAACCAACCTGCCTGTGAAACCCGATAAAAAAGCCATACAGGCAAGTGAGGAGCAAAACTATGAGGTTCAGATAGAGAGGCTGGATCAGGAGCTTTTTGAAACCCCTGCCACCGAAGCCTTTTATCACAAAATGGAAATAAAATACGGATACTTCTGGGGAGTATACCTCAATCATATTCTTGGCATCGGTAATCCTTCGGGACAAAACAACAGCGAAGTAATCAAGCGTTTCACAGGCAACAAAGAGATCCGGGGGTTATATTCCAAAAGCAATTCCATCTACAAAGATTTTACACCGTTCAAAGAAGAATTGAGTAAGGGATTTAGTTTATATCATTATTATTTTCCCAAGGAGTACATTCCCCGAATTGTCACTTTTATCGGTTTGTTTGATTTTGCTCATCCGTTTACCGATAGTGTGCTGGGAATAGGTTTGGAATGTTATCTGGGAGCCGATTTTAAACCCTACAGGGCTTCCAATATCAACTATCCTGAATACAAACTCAAGTTCATGAATAAAAACTATGTTGTTCCCAATACATTAAAAGCATTTGCCTACAGCATGTACGAACCTTCATCGGCTCGTCAGCCTTTTCTCAACCGCATGATACAGGAGGGGCGCATTCTTTATTTGCTCGACCGGATGATGCCTCAGGTGCACGATACCATTAAAATGGAATACACCACCAAACAATTGGAATGGTGTTATGCCAATGAGCCGCAGATTTGGGCACATTTCATAGATAAAAAGCAACTGTTTTCTACCTCGGTTGATGATTATTCGCGCTACCTGAAAGACGCTCCGTTTACTGCCGCCCCCGATTTTCCTTCTGAATCTGCTCCCAGAGCAGGTATATGGACGGGATGGCAAATTGTAAGAAGATACATGGAAAAAAATCCGTCAGTTACCTTGCCTCAGCTAATGCATGAAAACGATTACCAGAAAATATTAAAATTGTCAGGGTACAAACCCAGGTAATTATTTTTTCTTCCCTTTACTGTTTTTAGCAGGTGCCGGTGCCTGAGGTGTATTGCCCGGTGCCGGAATAGGTCCGAATTTTCCTTCTACGAAAGCGCGTATGGCTTCCACTAATTTATCTAAATGATTAATGGAAGTGAATACATGCGGAGTTACCCGCACTCCTTTTACTTCATCGTTGTTAATAGCCACGGTAAGTATGCGGTGCTGATTAAGGAGTAGTTGTTCTATTTCGGCAGGGGGCATTCCGTCAATAGAAAAAGTGGCAATGGCACATGACTGATCGCTGGCGGGTGTCAGTATTTTTACCTTAGGGATGTCTTTTACCTTATCCACCCAGTAGTTTTTAAGGTAACGTAAACGTTCTTCCTTAAGTTTTATGCCCATGAGCAGGTTAAAGTCCATTGCCGCACGCACACTGAGGTAAACAGCCGGAGGATTAGTTCCTAAGTGTTCAAATTTTTCCATGCTGCTGCGGTCTTTTCCTGTGTCGCCCAGCAATGGCCACACTTTGGCTGTTTTTGCTGTTTTCATGTAGAGCAACCCGGCACCAATAGGTGCGCCAAACCATTTGTGCAGGCTGGTAGCAAAATAATCGCAGTCTAAATCACTTATTCTGAAATCAAGCAGCCCGAATGAATGGGCCCCGTCCACTATCACTTCAATTCCTTTGGCGTGTGCCATATCGCAAATCTCACGTACAGGCATTATTTGCCCGGTGATATTAATGATATGGGTAACCAGAATGAGTTTGGTTTTTGGGGTGATGGCTTTGGCATACGCATCAATGATAACCTGCTTATTGGCCGGTGCCAGCGGAATATGGATGAATTTATTTACTGTACCTGTACGTTGGGCTTTTTGCTCAAAGGCTTCCACCATACTTCCATAATCCTGTTTGCTCAATATAATTTCGTCACCTGCTTTCAAATCAATCCCGTGAATCACGATATTCAACCCTTCGGTTGTGTTTCTTACTAAAGCAATCTCTGAAGCAGGAACCCCAGCAATATCTGCAAGACTATTTTTGATTACCTGCCTTTCGGTTCCCATTTCCCTGCGCATAAACCAGGTTAGTTTGCGGTTGAGGTCTTTGGTTTTTTGAACAAAGCTTTCCAGAACCGGAATTGGTAACATGCTGCAATAGCCGTTTTCAAGATTGATAAAATCAGAACTTACATCGTATTGCATGGCAATTTGATCCCATTCTTCGTTCATAGTAGCAGCCGTTTCATTTGGTTGGCTGTTAAGCATGGCTAAATTTTCTTCCAGCGTAATGGAATTAATATGGCCCGATGCATTTGCCAGAGACGGACTGATGGCAAGGAGGGCAGAACTTTTCAGAAAATTTCTTCTTTTCATGGGGTAGATATATGTTACTCCCGCAATTTGCATCATTTTCATGGAATACTCAAGCCGTAACCCGTATTGCTTTAATACCCATTACTTAGCAGGTAAAATGCAGGGAAATAATATTAAGGTAAAAAATACAAATCCGACCGGCAGTTTGCCATATTCACGAATTCATTGCATATTTACATCAGAAAATAATGAACAAATGATTAAATTTTCATTAAGCGGCATTTTTCTTCTCCTAGGTATTTCTCTGCTTTTTACCACATGTAAAAAAGAGGAAGGAAAAGGTGGCCTTTCAACCATAAAAGGAAGAGTATATGCCTTTGATCTCGACCGGTTGGGGACAAAGGTGGATTCAGGATATATGGCCGATGTGAAAGTGTATATTTCCTATGGCAATCACACGTGGGTGGATGACGATACCCGCACCGGTATTGACGGCAGTTTTGCTTTTGAGTGGCTTAATAAAGGCGATTACAAGGTTTGGATAATCAGCGAATGCGATACTTGCCACCTCAATCAACGGGCCGATATACGCCAAGTTTCCATTAATGATAAAAAGGAAACAATTACCGTAACCGATTTTACCTACTACTATTAGCATGTTCAATTACGCGGAAAGAGAACGCCTTATTACGGGGAAGCTCGATGAATTTGAGCCTGTATCGCTCAAAGGACTTGATGAAGTGAAGCTATTAAACCGCATGGACTCGAAGTTCATTTTTCATATCGATGATTTTCCTTCTATTCTGGATGAACTTAAACCACATTACCGCGTACTTGAAATTGATAACAAGCGTATGTTCTCGTACGAATCGGTTTATTTTGATACCCATGATTTGCTGCTGTATAAATTTCATCACAACGGTAAATTAAACCGGCTTAAAGTACGCTACCGAAAATATCTCGACAGCGGCCTCACTTTTTTTGAAGTAAAATATAAGGTAAAAGGAGTGAGAACCGACAAACACCGGATTAAACAGGCCGATATAAAACAACAATTAACCGAAACCGAACTGGCTCTTGTACATCACGATTATGCCGATGTAAAAGACCTGCATCAAAAACTTACCATTTGGTTTAAACGAATTACTCTGGCCGGCAAAAACCAGTCGGAGCGGGCTACATTGGATCTGGGCCTTACATTCAGTAATGCGTCAAAGGAAATGAGCTTTCCGCAACTGGTGGTGGCCGAAGTGAAGCAGGAAAAAAGCAATGTATTCAGCCCCATGATTCAGGCATTTAAACGCAGGCATTTTGTTCAGGCCGGATTCAGTAAATACTCTACCGGAATCGCATTGCTTGAGCCGGTAAAAAACAACGCATTTAAACCCATTTTTTTAAAATTAAACAAACTGATACATGGAACCAAATGATTCGCAACTGGGCGAGGTAGTAAAACCTAACGACCTCTCCGATTTTTTAATTCGTTACGGGCTTAACCTCGGGGTTATTCTTATTCTGGTGATGGTAATTTACTATCCTCGCCATCGGAATAAGGATTTTGTGTTTACATTTCTTTTATTCAACACGGTAAACTTTCTCATTTGTTTTATGCTTAGCAGTGTAAAACTCAAAATGGGTTTTGCCTTCGGGTTGTTTGCCATATTCTCCATTTTGCGTTATCGCACCGTTACAGTTCCCATTCGCGAAATGGGGTATTTTTTTCTGAGTGTTACCATCGGAATCATCAATTCGCTGGCTCAGGTAGATGATGGCTTTGCCACCCTGCTCATCTCCAATGGCCTTATTTTAGCCATGTCGTATGTGCTCGATCGAATGTTGTCGCTCGACCATGAAAATTTCAAACAAATAAAATACGAGCGTATCGAGTTAATTCATCCCGAAAAACGCCCCGAGATGATGGAAGATCTGAAGAAAAGAACAGGGTTGCCTATTCACCGCATTGAATTGATAAGTGTTGATTTTTTACGCGATGTGGCTTTAGTAAACGCCTTTTATTATTCAAAAGAAAACGAAACCTCCTCGCGCGGAATGGGTGGAGATGATGATTAATTGATGCGAAAGGCAGCTGCTTTATTTTTACTCATCACCGCAATACCCGTGTTTGCGCAGCAAGGCGATATGCAGTTGCGCAGTGGGCTTCAGTTGTCGGTTGACTTACCTAAAGGGTTTGCCACCGTAGCGCAATATCAGTATCGTGCCGACCAGAATCTGTCGCATTTCAGAGGTTCGTATGTATTGGGGGCGTTGCAATATGAGTTTTTAAAAAAAGTGCTTCAGGCCGAGGTGGAATACCGGTATCGCACCTCTTACAAAAATGAACAACACCGGTTGGGTGCGGGACTCACAGCCAGATACAAACACAGCGATTACACAATGAGCTGGCGTACCCTTTATCAAAAACGTTATCCGTATTTTAATGCCGGGGTGTATGAACCGGGAAAAGAACCTGATGCTTATTGGCGAAACCGGGTGCAGTTAAAATATAAATGGAGAAAGAGGGTAGACCTTTATGGGTCGGCCGAGTTGTTCTATAAAATAAAAACCAAAGAGCAGTATATAGGCCGGCTTCGGTATGTGGCAGGGTTTGACTGGGAATGGAAAAAGCGTCATCACCTGAATGGTTTCTACCTCATTCAACCCCAATACCACGCAGCCAATCCGGTTACAGTTCATGCCATTGGAGTTATTTATGCACTCGATTTAGCCTTGTTTAAGGGCAAGGGGAAGAAAAAAGCCGACTATTTTTGAGATAAACCCATGATGCGGCTCAGAAAAAAGGTGCCGAATGGAATAATGGAAGCCAAAAAACCTATTATAATTTTTCCCATTGAAAGTTTTGTATCCATTTTTGCATTAATCAGTGCAAATACAAATAAAACAAACAATACCCCGTGTAGGGTGCCTGTTATTTTTACTGCTTGCGGCATTCCCCACATATACTTAAGCGGCATGGCAATGCCCAATAATAGCAGGTAGGAGATTCCTTCGGCATGACCAATCCATATAAGACGCTTTAACGCAACGGGTGTTTGTGGTTCCATGGCGCGAAGGTAAGTAACCCCAAAGGAAACTTCCAACTACCAATTGCCGTGAGATAAAAATGGCACGCAAAATATTTCGTTTCTGTTTCATTGGTTTTTCACTTCCTGTTCTACCTTTGTCGGTTCATGCAGGCAATTACCATACTCGATAAAACGTTTGAGCCCTTTTTAGAGCACCCTCTCATTCAACAGCGAATTGAGGAAATAGCCGGTCAAATACAAAAGGATTATGCCACACGCGAACCATTGTTTTTGGGAGTACTTAACGGATCCTTTCTTTTTGCAGCCGATTTACTTAAAAATTACCAGGGGCCATGCCGCATCAGCTTTGTTAAATTTGCCTCTTATCACGGTACACAAAGCAGCGGGCAGGTAAATACCCTGTTGGGTTTAAACGAAGACCTCAAAGGACAACATATTATTATTTTAGAAGATATTGTTGATTCCGGGCTAACTCTTCATCAATTGTTACTTACTTTGCAAAGTTATCAGCCGGCTTCGGTTCAGGTGGCCTCATTGTTACTTAAACCAAAAGCGTTAAAAATTCCGGTAGCGGTTAACTACTGCGGGTTTGAAGTTGAAAATGATTTTTTATTGGGCTTTGGGCTCGATTACAACGGATACGGACGAAACCTGAAACATATTTATAAACTTAAAAACTAAGAATTGTATATGCTTAACATCGTACTCTTCGGCCCTCCGGGAGCCGGCAAAGGAACCCAATCAGCCAGGTTGATTGAAAAGTATGGACTAGTTCACCTCTCTACAGGTGATATCTTTAGAGCCAATATGAAAGGCGAAACCGAATTAGGTCAGTTAGCTAAAAGTTTTATTGAAAAAGGAATGCTGGTACCCGATTCGGTTACCATCAGTATGCTCGAGGCCGAGGTGGCTAAAAATCCTCATGCCAAAGGATTTATTTTTGACGGGTTTCCGCGCACCGGAGCACAGGCAGCTGCACTCGATGCATTGCTCTCTTCAAAAAACAGCAGCATCACCACCATGGTTGCGCTGGAGGTGGAAGAGGAAGAGTTAAAAAGACGATTAATGAGCCGCGGAGAAATGTCGGGTCGCCCCGATGATGCTGATCCGGCCATCATTCAAAACCGGATTAATGTATATAACAACGAAACGGCACCCGTAAAAGAATTTTATGCCGCTCAGGGGAAATACAAAGGAGTAAATGGGATTGGAAGTATAGATGGTATTTTTAATTCATTATGCAATATAATAGATGCGTTTGCTTCGCCTGCTCCGGCAGTTGCTACCATGCCTCCGGCAAAAGAGGAGGAAAAACCTGCTCCAAAACCCGAGCCTGCACCGGCCCCTTCCAAAACGGTAGCTAAAAAAGCGGTTGTAACAAAACCGGCAGCCCCTAAGGCAAAAGCAGCTCCTAAAACTCCGGCTAAAAAAGCAACTCCTGCAAAACCGGCAGTTAAAAAAGCCGCTCCTGCTAAAAAGAAAGTAGCAGCGAAACCCGCTCCAAAAAAAGCAGCGGCCAAAAAAGCAACTCCTGCTAAAAAGAAAGTAACAGCAAAACCTGTTGCTAAAAAAGTGGTTAAAAAAGCTGCTCCAAAGAAAGCTGTAAAGAAGGTGGTGAAAAAAGCAGTAAAAAAAGTAACCGCTAAAAAAGCAGTAAAGAAAATAGTTAAAAAGGCCGCTCCAAAGAAAGCAGTGAAAAAAGCAGTAAAAAAAGTAACCGCTAAAAAAGCAGTAAAGAAAATAGTTAAAAAGGCCGCTCCAAAGAAAGCAGTGAAAAAAGCAGTAAAAAAAGTAACCGCTAAGAAAGTAGTTAAAAAAGCCGCCCCTAAAAAAGTAGCCAAAAAGGTAACGAAAAAAGCGCTACCCAAAAAAGTAGCTAAAAAGGCGGTGAAAAAAGTAACGGTGAAAAAAGTGGCCAAAAAAATAATTAAAAAAGCATCTCCTAAAAAGGTAGCTAAAAAGGCGGTGAAAAAAGCAGCCAAAAAAATAGTAAGAAAACCTGCTGCCAAAAAGGTTGTTAAGAAAGTTGCTAAAAAAGTAGTTGCTAAAATGAAAGCAACCGCTAAAAAGGCACCCAAAAAGGCGGTGAAAAAAGTAATTTCAAAAAAGGCTGTAAAAAAAGCCGCTAAAAAGAGGAGAAAATAAAACGGGGTGGCTGAATCGAACTTTGTAGACTACGTAAAAATTTGTTGCCGATCGGGCAAAGGCGGTGCCGGGGCTATGCATTTTCATCGGGATAAAAATACCGCAAAAGGCGGCCCTGACGGGGGAGACGGTGGGCGTGGTGGCCATATCATTTTGCGCGGCAACAAACAATTGTGGACCTTACTTCACCTTAAATACCGTAAACATGTAATTGCCGAACCGGGTGCCCGTGGCGAGGCAGGGTTGCGCAGTGGTGCCGATGGCAAAGATGATATTTTAGAAGTACCCTTAGGCACCATAGCCAAAGATGCCGAAACAGGAGAACAACTTTTTGAAATTACCGAAGATGGTCAGGAAGTCATTCTTCTTCCGGGTGGCCGTGGCGGACAGGGCAATCACCATTATAAGTCTTCCACCAATCAAACTCCCCGTACCTCGCAGCCGGGTGAAGATGGCAGGGAAGAATGGAAAATTTTAGAGCTAAAAGTATTAGCCGATGTAGGCCTGGTTGGATTTCCGAATGCAGGAAAATCTACGTTGCTCAGTGTAATGACAGCCGCTAAACCCAAAATTGCCAACTACGCGTTCACTACCCTGGTGCCAAACCTGGGTATTGTAGAATACCGCGATTTTCAATCGTTCGTTATGGCCGATATTCCCGGAATTATTGAAGGAGCCCACGAAGGAAAAGGGTTGGGCACACGCTTTTTGCGCCATATTGAACGCAATGCCATTTTATTGTTCCTTATTCCGGCCGATGCCAATGATATTAAAAAGGAATACGAAATTTTAGTAAACGAATTGAGTCAGTTTAACGAAGAACTGTTGCACAAACAACGCCTGTTGGCCATCAGTAAATCCGATATGCTGGATGAAGAAATGATGAAACAAATGGAGCAGGAACTGCCCGAAGGTATTCCGCATGTTTTTATTTCATCCGTTAGCGGATTTAATATTCAAAAACTGAAGGACCTGCTTTGGAAGGAGATTAAAGGCAACAAATAACCCGAGCGAAGGTCATCTGAACTTTCTACCAAGACCGTAGGAATTCGAGCTTATAAAGTACTTTGTTGGGTATACTGGAGATGAAAAGTAAAAGATTCTATATGGCTAAGTTTTTTACATTGCTATTTCTACTTATATCTGTCATGGGTTTTGGTCAAATAACGGAAGAAGAACTCATAAGAAGATGCCAGGAACAATATTATAAGGATTATGTGAGCAAATATTTTTTACCAAATTTTGGTAGAGATAGTTCAAGAATTAAATTGAAGTATCAAGCCGAAGAAATCCTTAAAGGAGGATTTAAAATCCACCGTTTTTTCAGAATTAGGATGCATTTGCCCCATTCATTTTCGAGCACATATTGTATTAGGAACAATGATGGTGTAATTCTAAATGAAACTGACGTGCAAGCTCTCAAGGATTTGTTGAATGATTCACAATCTACTCTAACACTTCTTGACAAAAGTTTGGTTATTTTTATTGCAGGATATAGTCGCCCATTAAAGAGTGTTATTTGCAATGAAAATAGCCTACCGAAAGATACCTTAATCTTTAGAAAAGAAATTTATGAAGGCTTTATCGGTTCAAATGATGAAAATGGAAAGGCTTTCATTAAACACTATTCCATAAAGGTAAATAAGAATAAGGTTACTTTTTTTGTTTACTCACTTAATCTGGCTAATGGAATGCATAGTTTTTATAGGTATTCGCTCCACTATGCTAATGGACAATTGACAAAAGTTGCTATACAGCCGAAAGGGTAATGTACCTCGCTTGCTTGGGACCTAATATGGAAGTGTTAGTGCACCGATGAATGAAACCAATATAAATACACCCCGGTTAATTTTCCTTTTTTATACGTTTCGCTACGTGCCGAGAGGGTGCTGGGATAGGTGTATTTTTTTACCCATTTGGGTTGGGTGGAGTTGCCATAAAACTGTTCAATCTGCACAATCCGGTTTTCATCATCATAGGCATAGGTAATGCGGTAATTGTTTTTAAGTTTATCTGTAGTTACCAGTACTTCAATCAGCCGTTTTTTGTCTGGAGTGTATTTGTATCTGAGTACATAATTTTTCTTGCCGGTTTTCTGTTCCTTTATCTCTATTATATTTCCCATGGGGTCTTTATCGGTGCGCTCGCACACATTTAAAATACGCACTTTGAGGGTATCGTGTTGGGTTTTGCAGCGGTAATCGGTAAAGCGAACGAGTTTTCCCTTTTTAAATGTCGACATGGTTTGCAGGGCTTTTCCGGCTTCGTCATAGGTGTATTTTGTTTCGGAGTAAATCTGTCCTTTTTCATTAAAGCTTCCCGAAAAAACAGGCCGTTTGGCCGAGTTATTTACCGATACATACGACAAGTAAAAAGGTTTCCTGTCGGATGGTTTAATCCACGAACTGTCGCTGCGGCCCACACTGTCGTAATGGTGAATGCTGGCATAAATCAGTTTAAATTTTTTATTCCATGATTCCGTTTGGTAGGCCCATCCTCTTCCGGCAAGCGCGGTAGTTTGGTAGTGGTAACGGTATTTCATTTTTCCGTTTTCAAAGTAGGTGCGCTTCACAGGTCTTTGGGTGGTATCGTAAATAATTTCGCTTTGCGAGGCAACCGTGCCGGTGGTTTTTCCGTTTGAACAATTTAACGTTTGTACACAGGCTGAGTCTATTTTATTTTTTTTGATAAAATCAGCCGGGAAAAATCCAAAAGGCCCTGATTCAAAATAATAGCTGGTGCCCAACCCGTTTCTCAATGTGTAAGAATACCCGGGAGAAACCACCTGACCCTTCACGCAGGTGAAGGCTAAAAAGGCAATTATGAGGGGGATACTTTTTTTCATGCGAAATTTTCTTTTCAAACGTAAAGATAAAACAAAAATTGCAGGCCAAGCAATTACCTTTGCCCTGTGCAAAGAGTTTATTTCAAAGATTTAGGTGGCATCGATTACAAAGAAGCCTGGGATTTGCAGGAGGAATTGTTGGCAGCCAAAGTGGCTTTAAAGGTAAAAAACCGTGATATTCCGGTTGCCGAACAGGAACTCCCGGCCCATGATTTACTTTTTTGCGAGCATCCGCATGTGTACACACTTGGCAAAAGCGGTTCCGAAAATAATTTGCTTGTAAACGATACTTTTCTCAAAAACATCAAGGCCACCTATTACAAAATAAACCGGGGAGGGGACATTACCTACCACGGTCCCGGGCAGTTGGTAGCCTATCCGGTGTTCGACCTTGATCAGGTGTTTACCGATATTCATTTGTACCTGCGTACACTGGAGGAAGCCATCATTAAAACTATAGCACATTATGGCATTGAAGGCGGAAGGGTGGAAGGACTAACCGGAGTATGGATTGATGCGCACGATTTAAAGCGTACCCGTAAAATTTGTGCTATGGGGGTGCGTTGCAGCCGTTGGGTTACCATGCATGGTCTGGCTCTCAATGTGAATACCGATTTGAGCTATTTCAGCCATATTGTTCCCTGCGGCATCACCGATAAGCCCGTTACCTCCATAGAAAAGGAAATGGGCAAACCGGTTGACTTTGAAGAAGTAAAATCATTGCTTAAAAAGTATATTGCCGAGTTGTTTCACATGCAGTTGGTCGGCTGAAACACCCCGTTCACCGCTTTCGCCCCCGGCCTCATACATTCATTTTTGCGAATCCCTTTTATTTAGTAGAACTTTGCGGCATAAATTTTAAATCTATAACAATGAAAATTAAAACAAGTTGGATTGTAATCGGAGTGGTTCTGCTGTTATTTGTTGGCGGGTGCAACTCGTACAATGGTATGGTGAACAAAGAGGAAATGGTGAAAAAAGCGTGGGGACAGGTAGAAAATGTGTACCAGCGCAGAATGGATTTAATCCCTAACCTGGTGAATACCGTGAAAGGGGCAGCCAATTTTGAGCAATCCACACTTGAAAAAGTAATACAGGCACGTGCCAACGCCACCAGCGTAAAAATTGACGCTTCCAATCTTTCGCCCGAGATGATGCAAAAATTTCAGGCTGCACAGGGCGAACTCAGCAGCGCTCTCAGTCGTTTGATGGCCGTGGCTGAAGCATACCCTGATTTAAAAGCCACTCAAAATTTTTCGGAATTGCAGGCGCAGTTGGAAGGAACGGAAAACCGCATTGCTACCGAACGCGGAAAATTTAACGAAGTGGTACAGGATTACAACAGTTCCATCCGCAGGTTCCCGTCAAATATTTTCGCTGGTATGTTCGGATTCTCTCAGAAAGGATACTTTGAAGCTGATAAAGGCGCAGAAAAAGCACCCTCTGTTGATTTCAAGTAATTATCAATAGCCCTATGCCTAAGGAATTTTTTTCATCCAAACAGCAAAATCAAATTGTTGACGCTATTAAACTGGCTGAAACAAATACCTCGGGCGAAATACGCGTGCATGTGGAACCTTTATGCAACGGGGATACCTATGCACGCGCTAAAGAAGTTTTTGAAAAACTGGGAATGCATGCCACCGAATTAAAGAACGGAGTATTGTTTTACCTGGCTTACGAGGATAAAAAGTTTGCGGTGATAGGGGATAAGGGCATTCATGAAAAAGTGACCGATGCTTTTTGGGACGAAGAGAAAAAAGTGCTTGAAACGCATTTTAAACAAAACCTGTTTACCGAGGGATTATGTTTGGCCATTGAAATGGCAGGTGAAAAACTGAAAAAATATTTCCCTCATCAAACAAATGATACCAACGAACTGAGCAACGATATTTCATTTGGAGGTAGCGATGCGTAAAGGCCTGTTGCTGCTCGTTTATCTGTTCGCTTTTTTGGGTTTCTCCTTAGCAAAAGATATTCCTTCTATACCCAATCCTGCCCGATTGGTAAATGATTATGCAGGTGTGTTAAGCAGCGGGGAGCAGAGTGCCCTTGAACAAAAGCTGGTTGCCTATTTCGATACCACTTCCACCCAAATTGCAGTGGTCATTGAAAATTCGCTGGAGGGTGATGACATTTTTGATTATTGCCAGCGTCTGGCCGAAGGGTGGGGCATAGGTGAAAAAGGGAAAAACAACGGAGTGCTGCTTTATGTAGCTATTGACGACAGAAAGGTGCGAATTCATACCGGCTATGGTTTGGAAGGGGCATTACCAGATGCAATTTGCTCACGAATTATCAGTAAACGAATTAAACCCAATTTTAAAGCTGGCAATTATTATAACGGATTGGATGAAGCCACTACCGATATGATTGCTGCCGCACAGGGCGAATATAAAAACGATAGGGAGCCGGAAGGGAAAAACGGATTCATGAACCTCGCTATTTTAATTGGAGTAATTATTATTTTCTTTGTCATCTTTAAGGGCAAAGGTGGTGGTCGTGGAGGAAGAGGAATGGCCGGCCCCCTGTTCTGGGGCACCCTGGGCAGCCACGGTTTTTCATCCGGTAGCGGATGGGGTGGCGGCAGCAGCAGTGGAGGTTTCGGAGGCTTTGGCGGAGGCGGTTTTGGCGGAGGCGGATCGAGCGGAAGCTGGTGATGTTTACCAGTTGGCAGGCTCAGGCTTTAAATCAAAAGTGTAAATCAGGTTAAGCGAAAATCCTATATTGCTCATCACATTCCCTTTATATGGAAACCCAAGTCCCGGAATAAAAAAACTTTGGTAGGTATTCCCTGCGTTGCCTGAAAACATCTGATCGGCTGAAGGATTATTGGGTTGTAAAAATTTTCGTATCTTAACTACTGGCGAAAGGGAAATATGCTTGTTTTTGAAATGAAACTGGAATCCTATTTCATATTCAATAGCCGTCATACTGCAATCATCTATGGTATACGGAATTTTGCTTTTGGTGTTCCAAATGCTGCTTTTTATTTCTATTAACCCTTTTTCTTTGTAAAAACTCTGTACACAATTCACTCCGGCTATAAAGCGGGTGCTCTTACTTATTTTCGGAATGAAATTAATCCCCAGTTTGTAAAAACCTCCAGCACTTTGATACTTCCGTACATTATAATATACCGAGTCAACCCGCTTATCCATGTATCCAAAACCCAGTTTTACCCCGATAAGGTTGTTCCATTCATAACGCACAAAAAATTCACTCATAAATCCTTTGTTTGATTGAATTAAAACAAAAGGATCAACCGATATACTCAGCCGGTTTTTGATTTTTAACGTGTCGTTCACTCCAAATACATAATTGGTAAGGAAGAATAAAGGTAAAAGCCAGGCGGTTTTTTTCATGGCAGTTGAATATGGGCTTTCCCGTCAAAACAAATTGGGGGTAATGTAGAATGAAAAACAGTTATGTCAGAAAAGCTTCCGTTAAAACCACAATCTTCCCTTTCAAATTGTACATTCAACTCATGTGAATAGATAATAGTATCGATAAGGTTTATGTTTTGAGTAAGAATGAAAGTAGAATATGCGGAGGATGGGTCGAGGTAAATATCAAACGATGCTCCCGCAGAGGATGGGTATTTTTTTAGTGGAATTCGCTCCATTCCGTTTAAGGCATATAAACTATCAACTTGTTTGGCAATGCCATTTTGAACAAAGAGGTGAAACGCAGGTTCCTGTTTTTTGCTTTCACACGGAGGACATCCCGTTAAAAATAATGCAAGAACGAAAAACGTTAAGATTCGATAGTGCATAATCAAAATTAGGGAATTAGCCTGTGGGAAGAAAATTATTTATTTTTTCTTTCCCTCCTTCAGCCGCCCGTTTTCTTTCAATGCCTTGTTCAGCAAAAATTCAATCTGTCCGTTCACGCTTCTGAATTCATCTGACGCCCACTTTTCAATTTCCTGCATCATCTCGGGCGAAACACGTAGTACAAATGCTTTTTTTTCGGCCATACGTTTGTTCTATCCTGTTATTTCAATAGCTTCAATACGGTATTGTTGGCGCAGGTAAGTGAGCACCCGGTTTAACTCTTCTTTTTGCTGAGTGCCTATCAAAATCTTTTTACCATTGGTCAATTCTAACTGCAATCCGTTATTCCCTTTGGTACTGTAGGCTCTTCCGTTGCGCAGGGTGTATCGTAATCCCCATCCACCGTATTCAAGTAAAGGTTTATATTCTCTTATATGGGCGCGTTTAATTTCTCCCCAGGTCCAGTGTTGGCTTCGGAATGCAAAGGGAACAAAAGTGACATGAATACCTGTTTGGTCAATAACGGTACGAAGCCGTACAAACCAGAACAGGATGGCAAGAAGAAAAAAGACGGCAGCCGACACCCATTCCACAGCTCTTATATCGGCTAGATTGGGGATATTGCCATGAAATGTATGCGTAAGTGTTTTTACAGAGGCTCCAACCAGCAATATCCAAAGCCACCATTGCCTGAATTTCTGTGTTTCATTAAATGTCATCATATGTTTCTGTTATTTCTATTACTAAACCACAAATTACACCCACCTGTATTAAAGCCAGATTTGTGTAATCTGTGGCATCTTTTTCTTTCTGATAAGTTTAGTTGTACAGAGTTCCTGTGTTTACCACCGGACTCACATTTTTATCTCCGCAAAGCACCACCAGCAGGTTGCTCACCATGGCTGCTTTTCGCTCTTCGTCCAATTGCACAATATCTTTTTCCGATAGTTTGGCAAGGGCCATTTCTACCATACCTACGGCACCTTCTACAATTTGTTTACGTGCTGCCACCACTGCGGTAGCCTGCTGACGTTGCAACATGGCTCCTGCAATTTCCTGGGCATAGGCCAAATGACTTATGCGGGCTTCAATAATTTTAATTCCTGCACGGTGCATGCGTTCGGTAAGTTCGCTTTCCAGCATATGATTTACCTTTTCACCACCCGAACGAAGGCTAACTTCGTCTTCATGTTCTAAATTATCATACGGACAGGTACCGGCCAAATGCCTTACTGCCGCTTCACTTTGTATGGCTATGTATTGCACAAAATCATTTACTTCAAAGCAGGCACGGGCCGTATCTTCTACCTGCCACACAATTACTGCGGCAATTTCAATAGGGTTGCCCAGTTTGTCGTTTACTTTAATCGAATGTCCGTTCAGGTTCATGGCCTTTAACGATACATTTCTTTTAGTATAAAACGGGTTGGCCCAAAAAAATCCGTTGTCTTTAAGTGTGCCTTTATACTCTCCAAAAAGAAGAAGCACCTTAGATTCATTAGGATTCACAATCATAAACCCTGGCATCAGCATAAATGCAACCATAAAACCAACACTACCCAGGATAATTGTTAAAGGCGTGTGCAGGGTTATGGCCCATACTCCAAGGCCAAATAGTAAGATAAAGAAAAATAGCATTCCGAATCCGGAAGCAGCTTTAAAGGAAATGTCTGTTTTCATTTTGATATTAATTTGATATCACAAAGATACCAGCACTTTTCATATCTGCAAGCACTTTTTTTATCAAACCCGACCAACAGGCGTTTTTTTATGACGAAAGTTTTCAGATATTTGGATGAAAGTAAACATATGCTCGACAACCTTGATTTAACCAAAGTGCTGTGTCTGGATATTGAAACAGTACCCCAATTCCCTGATTTTACAGGCCTTGACGACCGCTGGCAAGCCTTATGGAATAAGAAAGCCCAGTACCTGGTAAAAGACGACCAAACACCGCAGGATATTTATAACCGGGCAGGCATATATGCCGAGTTTGGAAAAATTGCCTGCATTTCAGTAGGCATATTTTTGCGCAACGGAAACGAGTGGCAGTTTAAACTCAAGTCGTTTTACGGAGATAATGAAAAATTGTTGCTCGAAGAATTTGGGCAAATGATAAACCGTTGGAACCTGGAGAATGATAAGTTGCTTTGCGCTCATAATGGAAAAGAGTTCGACTATCCCTATATAGGAAGGCGATGCCTGATTAATGGAGTACCCATTCCGCGTATATTAGATAATGCCGGTAAAAAACCCTGGGAAGTAACCCTGCTTGATACAATGGAGCTTTGGAAGTTTGGAGATTTTAAAAGTTTCACCTCGCTCGATTTACTCGCTGCCAGCTTTAATATACCCACACCCAAAGATGATATTGACGGAAGCCGCGTGTGGGAAGTGTACTGGAAGGAAAAAGACCTGGAGCGCATAAAAACCTATTGCCAGAAAGATGTGGTAACCGTAGCACAATTGCTCTTACGCTTTCGCGGAGAGAAACTGATGAGTGAAGATCAGGTGATGTATGCATGAGCAGAGTTTCAAGTTTAGGGTTTAGAGTTTAAAATTTGTGGAATGATTAACTGGGGAAATATTTGTATATTGATTAAACTAGGCAAACAAGGGGTGGTATTTTATCTGCTTCTGCATTTTGCTTCGTGCACCCCACCACACCTTAATCTGAAAGCGAAATGGATAAAAAAGCTTGAACCGATCCCGTCAGTTACATCCGTTAAAATAATTACAAATAAAGATTCTTTACCAAACGATGCTCTTGAAGTCGGAAGAATAAGAGCGATTGAAAGTATTTATGGAGGACGACATCAGTTTACCTACGATGAAAATATTTTTGCCATAAAAAATGAAGTCATTAAATATGGTGGCAATATGGTATTGGTTTTACCTCATGCTTTTAAACAGGATGGACATAAGCTTAGAGCTATAGTTTATCATGTGGCGGCCGTTGATTCAGAACAGTCAAACAATAAAGGAATTCCTTACATAGTGTATGACCAAATAAAAAATATTGTTGACATTGATACCATAAATAGGTTTGACAGCTCCGGAAGAAAAACAGGATGGTGGATACAATACCTGGATAGTTTTGACAGAATGGTAGAAACGTTCGACCAAGCTTCATTTTTTGCTTTTCACTGGTTTAAAAAAGGAGAAAACTGGAGTTTGAGTAACCTTCGTTATCAAGTGAAAATGAATCAGTATAGAGCAGATTTGAAGGACTCCCTCAATAAGCGGGTTAAGCCATACCTTTTGCAGGGCAGGTATGTGATTAATAAAAAGGAACGAATTACTTTAGAGTTGATGTTTGAGAAGGGAATTCTGTACAACATAAAGGGCTTTACTAAAAAAGGAAAGATTAGGGAAGAAATTTTCCTCATGTCTTATAATCATCAACCGGCTTCTTACAAGTTTGTTATTTATTCCGATAATATGCAGCGAAGATTGGTTGTGGAGCGTGCTTTTATCGGAGAACGATTCTTGCAAAGGATGTGGCGGGAGGTTAAAATGAATGGAAAGTGGGAACCAAAGCCAATAAGTGTTATAAGTAAAGGGGTATCATCAACGGAAGAAATCGAATGGGGATCTATTCTACCAAAATTGCCACCACCATGAAAATCTTAAGGTTCATCAAGCGCCCATGCCTGATGCTCCCTTGAACTGTCCCCCTTGTGCGGCTGACCGCGGGAGAGCGAAGGGGGTAGGGGGTGCCAGGAATCAAAAGGTACCCACACACCACCCCGACAAATTAAATCCATGCGTTTAATGGGTTTGTTTTACAATTTTACCTTTAAGCAGCATACTGCTGTTTGATGCCTGAATAAAATATATTCCTGCAGGTAATTGTAACATATCTACCTCTTGTTTTCCACCCGAAGTTGTCAATTCTTTTACCACTTTCCCTAATCCGTCATAAACAACCACGTGAAAATCTGAATAAGGTAAATCGAGTATCAGGGTTCGGTGTACAGGATTCGGGTAAGCCAGTAATACGCCTTTAGTGTTTAATTGAAACACTCCGTTTATTACTACATTTTGGCACAGCGAAGTATCGGTGCAGTTGTTTGATGTAAGAATCACTGCATAATTTCCACTTGTAACCGGAGTAAATTGTTTTCCGTTGGCCCCGCTTATCGGGCTATATCCTGCGGCACAGTTTACCCATTGGTATGAGGTAGCAACCGAGTCAGCTGAAAGGGTAGAACCATTAAGGGTTATTCCGGTGGGAACAATGGTTACCAGCACCGGTAAAGTTGATTGTTGTCCGTTGCCGCAGGCATTGTTTCCTTTTACAGATATGTTACCCGAAACGGCCGATTTGTTATAACTGATTGTTATGTTGTCGGTCGTGCTTGTGCCGGTGGCTCCTGTTGGGAGTGACCAAATATAGGAAGCCGCATCCGCTATAGCCGGAACCGAATAATTAACTGAATTTTGCCCCCGGCAAACAGTAGTGGTGCCTGTTATTGTTCCTGCACTCGCGGGCAACGGATTTACAGTAATGGCAAGAGAAGAAGTTGCTCCGTCTCCACAAGTGTTATTTCCTTTCACAACTATATTTCCTGATGCAGCTGCTAAGCCATAATTTACGGTGATACTATCTTTTGTACTTGTTCCGCTAGCACCTGTCGGCAGAGTCCAAATGTATGAGGTGGCATTGGTTATAACTGGCACTGCATAAATTACGGTGTTTTGCCCCTGACAAGCCGTTGTGGTTCCGGAAATAGTTCCTGCACTTACTGGCAACGGATTTACAGTGATGGCAAGAGAAGAGGTTGCTCCGTCACCACAGTTGTTATTTCCTTTTACGGTAATATTTCCGGAGGAAGCAGAAGTTCCGAAACTGACAACAATACTGTCTTTGTTACTGGTTCCGGTAGCACCTGCTGGCAATGTCCACACATATGAAGTGGCATTGGTTATAGCGGGCACTGCATATATTACGGTGTTTTGTCCCTGACAAACCGTTGTGGTTCCTGTTATTGTTCCCGCACTTGCAGGCAACGGATTTACAGTAATGGCAAGAGAAGAAGTTGCTCCGTCTCCGCATGCATTATTCCCTTTCACTACTATATTTCCTGACGAAGCTGCCAGGCTGTAGGTAACAGTGATACTATCTTTCGTACTTGTACCAGTGGCCCCTGTTGGTAATGTCCAAACATACGAGGTTGCATTGGCTACAGAAGGGACTGAGTAAACAACTGTATTCTGTCCCTGACAAACGGTGGTTGCACCGGCAATTGTACCTGCACTTGCGGGTAACGGATTTACGGTAATGGCCAGCGTTGAAACTGTTCCGTTACCACAGTTGTTATTTCCTTTTACCGTAATATTTCCTGAAGAGGCAGCAGTTCCGAAACTGACAACAATACTGTCTTTGGTACTTGTTCCGCTAGCGCCTGTCGGCAAAGTCCAAACGTATGAGGTAGCATTAGTAATAGCAGGTACCCGAAATACTACGTTATTTTGTCCCTGACAAACCGTTGTGGTTCCACTAATGGTTCCTGCTGCTACAGGTAATGGATTTACGGTGATGGCTAACGTAGCTGTTGGACTGAGTCCGTAAGTATTTACTCCTCGTACCGTAATATTTCCGCTTACCGCATTTGTGCCAAAGTTTACCGTAATGCTGTTGGTAGTGCTTGTTCCGGTTGCACCGCTTGGTAAAGTCCAGCTGTACGAAGTGGCATTGCCAATGGCAGGAGTGGTATAAGTTACAGAATTGGTTCCTGCACACACAGTGGTTAATCCGCTTATAGAACCAACACATCCCGGAATATGGTTTTTAACCACGCGGTAAAGTAAAAAAGTAACCGATTCCATGCCCGATGGAAAGGAGTTGGTAAGTCCGCAAACACTAACTTTTAAACATGAGTCATGAATCATTTTGCTTCGATACCCCCAGGTACTTCCTCCGTGCCCCCAATAAGGGTATCCCTGCGTTACATCGCGGCTTAATCCAAGCCCATACATGTTGCCGGCACCCGCACCGGTATTTACAAACCCGGTTAATTGATTCATGGACGACTGGCTAAGAATTTGTCCGCTGAAAAGAGCCTGGTACCATTGCAACATCTCTGCTGAAGTTGAAAAAATAGATCCGGCACAGCCGCCTGCCGTATTTAAACTTACACGCGATGTGTCATGATAATCTACGGTATTCCACCAGCGATGGGCAATAGGGGCGGTTGCTGTTTCTTCCACATCGTAAAACGTGCTATCCATATTAAGTGGGGCAAGAATACTGTCGCGTATAAGCTTCGAAATATGAATGCCTGTAGCACTTTTGGCAATCATGCCTGCTAAAATGTAATTCACATTTGAATACCCGTAACTTGTTCCTACCGGAAATAAGGGGGCTCCAAGCCAGCTCAATATTTCCGTTGGCGGAAAAACTCTGGTAGGGTTTAATTTGATGGTGTCCATCCATGGTGCCAAAAAGATGGGATCCGATACTCCGCTGGTATGATTAAGCAATTGCCTTATTTTAATATTAGGATTTACATTTGTATAGGTGGGAAGCCATTTTTTTACGGAGTCATCCAGACTGATAATTCCTCTCTCAGCAAGCTTCAGCATCATTACCGAAACAAATAATTTGGAGTTGCTGGCAATACCCATTTTCATTGACTGAGTTATGGCTTGTCCGGTATAAGAAACCCCGGTAACTCCGTACCACGCACCCTGACCCGGTATGGCTACTCCTGCCGACATCCCTTTAATATTTGAAATTTGGGATACGTAGGTGTTTAATGTATCCTGCAGCATAGTGGCTAAGGCCGCATTAAACGTTTGGGCTTTTATTGGAGAAATACCAAGAATAAGCAGTACAGTAAATGTTGTTTTTTTCATTTTATTTGAGCAAGATGTAAAGTGATGCCCGACACTGTTAAGATATTTAGCTGTATAAATTGATTCTCAAAAAAGTAAGCGTGCTTAAGAAACTTAAGGTGAAGGTAAAGGCATTTAACCGTATTAAAAATTCATTCATCTAATAAGTTCCCTAACAATAACAAAAAGTTGGGTTTCAGTCTACATTTTGTACAAGGGCTAAACAATAGTGTTAAGATGTAGCTAAACGCTATGATTTCACTTTTGTAAATTGCATTACCTTTGAACCATGTCAAAAAGAACATTAGTGCTGGGAGCTACCACCAACCCCGACAGAACGGCTTACACCGCGGTTCATAAATTACAAAACTACGGACATGAAGTAATTGCGGTAGGAATCAAGGAGGGCGAAGTTGCAGGAATACCTATTCAGCAAGGGCAGCCCGAGGTAAAAGGAGTGGATACGGTTACTTTATATGTGGGACCCAAAAACCAACCGGTTTTTTATGAATACATCCTTAAATTAAAACCGAAACGTGTAATCTTTAATCCGGGTACCGAAAATCCCGAACTAGAAGCTAAACTGAAAGAGAATAATATAGAATTTGTTGAAGCCTGCACGCTGGTGATGCTTAGTGTTGGAAAATATTAAACTAATCCTACATTTGCCCTTATGAAAATTGCATCTTATTTACTTGTTGCCGGAATATTGGTGTTCGCTTCCTGTTCTACCTCACCCAAGGAAGAAGCCATCAAAAAAATTATCGAGATGGATAAAAATGATTCTACCATCGAAAACCCCGATAAACTGGCGGAGCTAAATCAGTTGTATCAGCAGTTTATTACGCAGTATCCCGAAGATCCCAATTGCAGGGAATTTACCTACAAAGCAGCCGAATCGAGCAATATGCTGGGACAGTTTGAAGATGCCATTAGATTGTACGATATTTTTTTTACCCGTTATCCCGATGATAAACGGGCAGGCTTAGCGATGTTTATGAAAGGATTTATTCTGGAAAACGGGTTAAACAAAATTGGTCCTGCTACCGATGTATACAATGAGGTGATTAAAAAGTATCCCAATACTGATGCTGCCCGCGATGCGGCTCAGTCAGTAAAACTCATTGGTTATTCAGACGAGGAACTGATTCATTACCTCGATTCCGTGAATCCTGAAGCGGATTCGGTTCAGTAACTTTATTTGAGCAATTCATCGGCAAACTCCCTGCTCATTATCTGAACAATTTCAAAAGGGGTTATGTCCTCTTTTACCCGGCCTTCTTTAATCAAACTAATTTTCCCCGTTTCTTCAGATACCACAATGGCAATCGCATCCGATTGTTCAGTTATTCCCACAGCTGCCCGGTGACGCAAACCCATATTGGAAGGTAAATCGGGGTTATCACTCACCGGCAACACGCAGGCAGCTGCCTTAATTTTGTTGTTGTGAATAATTGCAGCCCCATCATGCAACGGACTGGTTTTGTTAAATACACTTTCAATTAATCTTTTTGAAACCAGTGCATCCATAATTTCACCGGTCATGGCAAAAAACTTCAGTTCGGTCGATTTGGGAAATACTAGTATGGCTCCGGTTTTTCCTGCCGATAAATTCTCGCAGGCCGCTGCCACAGCTTCAAAATTGTTATTGATATTTCCTTCCTGCAGGTTCCAGTTCCAGGGCAATAAATTTTTCCAGCTGCCTTCGCTTTTTCCCAAACTGTTTTTTCCCAGCAACATTAAAAATTTACGTATCTCCTGCTGAAACACGATGAGAATCGCAAGCACACCCACCTTGGTGAATTCGCCAAGTATGGTTGACATAAGATGGAGTTTTAAAAATTTTAACAGCCACCATAAAGCGTAAACCGTAATTAACCCGATAAGAATATTAAAAGCTAAACTCCCACGGAGCGCTTTGAGCAAACGAAAAAAAATGAGCGTAATAAGCACTATATCCACCACCAGCGAAAGCCAGTGCTGTTTCATGTAATCAAAAGAAAAAATATCTACTTCACCCATTCAGTTTGGTTGTAAGTGTAACACATTCCATTGCTTCTTTCACATCGTGCACTCTTAAAATATGTGCACCTTTAAGCAGCGCAATGGTATTTACCACGGTAGTTCCGTTTAGGGCCTCTTTAGCGGTAATGCCAAGAGTACGGTAAACAGTTGATTTGCGTGATAACCCGGCAAGAACCGGAAGGCCAAAGATATGGAATTCATCAAGACGGTTCAACAGTTCAAAGTTGTGGCTTATGGTTTTTCCGAAACCAAATCCGGGGTCGAGTACCACATCACTTACGCCCAGTTGTTTAAGAAGCATAATTTTCGGATGAAAGCTATCCATCACTTCTGTTACCACATCAGTGTATTCAGGGTTTTGCTGCATGGTGCCAATATGGCCTTTTTTATGCATCAGTATATAGGGAACTTTAAGAGAGGCAACGGTTTCAAACATCAGCGGGTCATCATCTCCACCCGAAATATCATTAACAATATGTGCCCCCGACATCACGGCCTCCCGTGCAACTTGCGCCCTGAAGGTATCAACTGATATAATGCAATCGGGGAATTTTTTGGCAATTCCTTCAATCACAGGGATGATTCGGGCCAGTTCTTCAAAAACAGGAACGTCTCCTGCTCCCGGACGGGTTGAGTATCCACCTACATCAAGTATGGAGGCTCCTTGCGAAATCATCTCTCCGGCTCGTTGAAGGGCTGCATCGGCTGAACTGAGTGTGCCACCGTCAAAAAAAGAATCAGGGGTAATATTCAGAATACCCATCACTACCGGTTGCTGCAGAGAAAGTAAACGGCCTTTACAGTTTAACGTACTTTTTATAGAAAAATCCGATAATTTCGCCATTCGTCTTGTTCAATGTTTTCACGAATTAAAGGATTAAGTTTTGAGTAGCCAAACCCAAGCACAATATCATTCGGTAATTGCCAAATGCAGAGGAATTTTTGCCCGTAAAAATAATGACTACGGCACATCGTGGCGCATTATGCGTTTGCCGGCCATCACCGACCAGATTTTTATTAAAGCCAAGCGCATACGTACCATTGAGCAAAATAAATCCATGCGCATCAACGAGGGTATGGAGTCAGAGTTTATGGGAATTGTGAACTATTGCATCATTGCTCTTATCCAAATGGAAATTGGGGACGACTGGGAAAAAACAATTACTTCGGATCAATTATTGCAAACCTACGACCGCGAAGTGGAAACCACCTTTAAACTGATGATGGATAAAAATCAGGATTACGGGGAGGCTTGGCGGGATATGCGGGTGAGCACTTTTACCGATATGATTTTAATGCGCATTCTTCGTATCAGGCAAATTGAGGATAATGAAGGAAAAACACTTGAATCAGAAGGAGTGGATGCCAACTTTCGCGATATTTTAAATTATTCGGTTTTTGCATTAATCAGATTACAGGAGTAAATGATATGAAAACAGCAGTACAGATAAGCAGGTTTTTTGTCGGAGTTCTATTTATTATCTCGGGACTCATTAAGGCAAACGACCCCCTTGGGTTCTCGTATAAACTCAAAGAATATTTCGAAGTTTTTGAAATGCCTTTTTTTGTGGGAATGGCGCTGCCACTCGCAATGATTGTTTGCGTTTTCGAAATTATTGTAGGGGTATTGTTGCTTATTGGTTCCTATGTAAAACTAAACAGCTGGCTGCTGCTGTTAATGATTTTGTTTTTTACATGGCTAACCGGGTATTCGGCTCTGTACAACAAAGTAACCGATTGCGGATGTTTTGGCGATGCCATTAAACTTACCCCATGGCAGTCGTTTACCAAAGATCTGGTATTGCTCGTGTTTATTCTCTTCATCTTTATAGGGCAAAAACAAATCAAACCTCTTGTTAAATCAAAAGCTATCTCATCGTTGCTTATTTTCACTTCCCTGTTTGTCTCTACCGCATTTACAGTTTTGGCCTATATGCTTTTACCGTTTAAAGATTTTTTACCTTACAAAGTGGGGAACGATATCGAAAAAATAATGGCAGTTCCGGCAGGAGAACTTAAAGATGATGTGTATGAAACCCGACTGCGTTACCGCAATTTAACAACCAACGAGGTAAAAGATTTTACCATGAGTAATTATCCGTGGCAGGATACGTTAAACTGGAAATGGGATACCACCATTAGTGTTTTGGTGAAGGCCGGATATAAATCGCCCATTCACGGGTTTAAGATTTACGATTCTATGAAAACAGAACAAACCGATTTGTTCTTTATGAAAGATGATTATCAGTTGGTGATTGTACAAAATGAACTTAACAAAACATTCAAATTTGCGCAGCCCGCTCTCAATAAACTTGCCGAGGATTGGATGACCAAAGCCGGAAAACGTATCTGGGCTTTTACCAGTACCCCGCCCCAAGAAGCCGAAGCCTACCGGCACGAGGTAGCAGCACCTTACGAATATTATAACATGGATGGAACCGAATTAAAAACTATGATACGCTCAAACCCCGGGGTGATTTTATTTAAAAAGGGCATAGTAATTAAAAAGTGGAGCGGTTTTCAGATACCCACTTTTGAAACGGTAACCAAACTAATGAACTGATGCGCTCCTGGTCATGCACTTCTTTTAATTATATGGTTGCATGAAAATTTTTTTAACCGGATTAATGGGAGTGGGTAAAACCACTATCGGGAAAAAAGTTGCGGCAAGTTTAAAACTACCCTTTATTGACCTCGACCGCTACGTTGAGCAGCAAAAAAATATGTCAGTGGCCGATTTGTTTGCTTACTTCGGAGAAAGTTATTTTCGTAATGCTGAGCACGAATGTTTGCAGCAGATAATACAGCAAGAATCATTTGTGATGGCTTGTGGAGGAGGAACACCCTGTTTCTATGACAACATGAGCCTGATGAATGAAAACGGGATAACCTTTTTTTTTGATGCATCGCCCGCATTCATCGCATCTCGTGTTAAACAAAGTAAAACCGTAAGACCATTGTTTAAAAACGCCACAGACGAGAGTCGTTTAAAGATTGTTCAGGCGCTTTCATCCGAACGCGAACAATTTTACAACCAAGCAAAGCACACTCTGAATGTGGAAAAACTATCGACCGAAGAAGTGGCCCAACAAGTGCTAACTTTTCTTGGGTGAAAATAAATCATTGCCTCTCAGTTTTTTAATACAAGCGCCACCACATGGTAAAATTGTGTATGCTGGTGAAAAAAATATTTTTTCAAAATGCTTGAAGTGCCAATTACTTGCCCTAAGTTTGAGATGATTGAAACTTTAATACTTTCACCAAAAAAAATAATAAAAATGAACAAAGCAGACTTAATCAACGCAATGGCTGATGGTGCCGGAATTACCAAGGTGCAGGCATCGGCCGCTTTGAGCGCATTCCTGTCTTCATCTGAAAAAGCATTAAAAAAAGGGGACAAAGTAATTCTGGTAGGATTCGGAACATTTTCGGTAACTAAACGTGCTGCCCGAAAAGGAAGAAACCCTAAAACAGGAAAAGAAATTAATATTGCCGCGAAAAAAGTTGTTCGTTTTAAGCCGGGTTCTGAGCTTTCAACCAAAGTGAAATAATTTAACTTAAGACCGATAAGTAGAAACCGTGTTCGATCAACACGGTTTTTTTATGCACTAATTTAAATAGGCCGAAACCTGACCCTGTTTGTTAATTTCCACGTTTACGTGCTCCTGACTGGTTGTGGCCAATGACATCCCTACATAATCGGCTGCTACCGGAAAACATTTATGGTTGCGATCAATTAATACGGCCGTTTGAATATTTTTAACTCCATGCGTTAAAAACGGAATGAAACTGTAAATAAGTGTTCGCCCCGAGTTAAGCACATCGTCTACAATTACCACCGTTTTACCTTTTACTTTGGTATCGGGCTCCATGGTAATCTCATCAGCCTTGGGTTGGTCCTTGTCTAATTTCAGTTCATGAAGGGAAATTTTTATCGGGCTTATTTCACCCAGTTTGGCGGCCAGCATGCGGGCTACTGAAAAGCCACGGCCATGAATGCCTGCAATAATTAATTCTTTCTCCTCCAGATTGTTCTCTAAAATCTGGTAAGCCATCCGGGTTAAAATCTTAACCGTCTTTTCGTGATTGATAATGAGTATATTCGCGTCTGCCATAGGAATTCGCTTTGTGACAAAACTGATTTAAAAAAATTAATTTACTTTTTGTTATAAATGCCTATCTTTGCCGTCCAAATTTATACAGAAATTTACATAAGATGAAACAAGATATCCATCCCCAGAATTATAGATTGGTCGTATTTAAAGACATGTCGTGCGACTACTCATTTATCACAAAATCAACGGTTGAAACCAAAGAAACCGTGAAATGGGAAGACGGAAATGAGTATCCGCTTTTCAAGCTGGAGATTTCTGACAAGTCACATCCGTTTTTTACCGGTAAATCAAATCTGGTGGATACAGCGGGTCGTATCGATAAATTCCGCAAGCGTTATTCGAAAAAGTAATCTTTTTCCGATTGTTGATATTAAAAGTCCTGCCCGAAAGCAGGACTTTTTTTGTTGCTTCAGTTTCTCTCCAAACTTTCCTTTAGGATAATTTATTCTTGAGCGTGGCAAAAATTGCTTTTGCCAAATTTTATACGTTAGCTTTGTTAAACATAAAATGAACTGATATGAAAATACAACTCACACTTCTGCTCTCTGTTGTTGCCCTGCTCACCTTAAACCTGCATTGCGAAAAAGATGACCCCGATGCACTTTTTGAAAAAAGCCAGCAACAACTACCCCCCATTACCACCACCGGAGCCAATACTTTTGGTTGCACCATAAATGGTAAAAACTGGGTGGCATACTCGGATTATAGTTTTCCGAAGTTGATGGTAGATTACTTTAATGATGGAACGCTTCGTGTTATTGCTTACAAAAAGAAAAAGGGTAAAGATGATGATGAAACAATCGACTTTTCGATTTCTTCAGTACTAAAGCCAGATATTTATTTATTGGCATATAAAATTGACACAATAACTAACAAAATGAGTAATCATATGTTTTATTCACCGCCACTAAGCTGGAGCTATTCATATCAAACCGATTTTACACACTCTGGACGGGTAGAAATTTTAAGGATAGACACGATTCTTCGTATTGTTTCCGGCACCTTTGAGGCCAATTTGGCTTACTACGATCCTAATAGTTCCGATTCTGTAATACAGATACGCAATGGTCGTTTCGATGTAAAATATTAAAAAACCTAAACTATGTAATGGGTTCATGTCACAGTTGGGGTAATTGAGTTGCAACCGATAAACGAAAAACCTGAATTTACATTTACCCATGCTATTACCTGTTTAGCACGAGGAATTTACTGGCCAAGGGTACTTCATACTGGAACAGTTGTTTACAAAGCAAAATTATCTATTTTGAAATAAGGTAGTTACTAAATAAATGCATTGTGCATAGAAAAAGTCCCGCTTCAAGGCAGGACTTTTTTATTTTTGTTTCATGAACCTGATTTTCTTTGACGGAGCAGAGCGTGTGCATCTGTTGCCTTTTACCTTTACCCGCCCCTGTGCCGAGTTACGTATCGGGATTCTCACCATCCGCGAAAAATGGCAGGCCCGGTTTCCTCAGTCTTCATGCTATTACCATACACAGCCCTACCTGCACAAAAAATTTCCTCTGGCAGTAAGGGAAAATGATATACTGATAAACGGAACTATTTGCCCCAACAGCCAATTAGTAAATGAAATAACTGCCCTGAAGCAGGGTGAAGCACTGGTGCAAAATGATTTGCTTATTGCTGCCTGCCTTACCAGCGCAAAAGAACTGGATGAAGAAAACATTAAGGCACATTATGTTTGCAAAAACACCGCTTCAGTAGAGCATATTCAGGTAAAACGGGTATGGGATATTTTTTCACAAAACGGGAAAGCTATTGAAGAGGATTTTGAGTTACTTACCAAAGGCCGTACTTCTGCACCTCTTAATGATACCAACCGTACGGTAAATCCTGAACGTATTTTTGTAGAAGAAGGAGCTCGTGTTGATTTTGCCATCATCAATGCGTCTTCCGGGCCTGTTTATATCGGAAAAGATACAGAGATCATGGAAGGAACCATCATCCGCGGGCCTTTTGCCCTGTGCGAACATGCCGGTACTAAAATAGGTGCAAAAATATATGGTCCCACAACAGTTGGCCCTTACTGTAAAGTTGGGGGCGAAGTAAATAATTCGGTGTTGATGGCTTACTCCAATAAAGGACATGACGGTTTTTTGGGAAATTCGGTGATAGGTGAATGGTGTAACCTGGGAGCCGATACCAATAATTCAAACCTGAAAAATAATTATCAGGAAGTGAAAATATGGAGTTACGCTTCTGAAAGGTTTGTAAAAACAGGGCTGCAATTTTGCGGGTTGATGATGGGCGATCATTCAAAAGCCGGAATTAATACCATGTTCAATACCGGAACAGTGGTAGGAGTAGCAGCTAATATTTTCGGGCCCGGTTTTCCGCGCAATTATATTCCGTCATTTGCCTGGGGCGGTGCCGGTGGTTTTGATACGTTTCAATTGCCTAAAGTGTTTGAAATGGCCAAAGCCATGTGCGACCGCAGAAAAGTGGAATTCACTAAAGAAGACGAAGAGATACTTGAACATATATTTCAGGAAACACAGAAAAACCGTTTTTGGGAGAAACAGTAACACAAAAAAATAAGACACACATGAGAAAGAAAATTGTTGCAGGAAACTGGAAAATGAACAAAAATTTTGAGGAAGGAATGGCCCTTACCTCAGAAGTAGTGAATATGGTAAAAGATGAAGTGAGCCATGAAAAAGTAACCGTGATTTTGATACCACCTTTTGTACATGTTCACTCGGTAGCGGGGCTGGCCAAAGGAAGTCCGGTGCTGGTGGGTGCGCAAAATTGCCATCAGGAGGAAAAAGGAGCATATACAGGTGAAGTATCGGCCGGGATGATAAAAAGCTGCGGAGCCACTCATGTTATTTTAGGCCACAGTGAGCGCAGGATGTATTTTGGAGAAACCAACGCACTGCTTGCAACAAAAGTAAATGCCGTGCTGGGCAACGGACTCACCGCCATTTATTGCTGTGGCGAAACCCTGGAGCAACGCAATGCCAACAAACATTTTGAGGTGATTGAATCGCAGGTAAAGGAAGGATTATTTCACCTGAGTGCCGAGCAAATGAAACAGGTAGTGATAGCTTATGAGCCGGTGTGGGCTATTGGCACGGGTGTCACCGCATCTACTGCACAGGCGCAGGAAGTGCATGCATTTATCCGCCAGCTGCTGGTAGCCAAATACGGAAAAGATACAGCAGGATCTGTTTGTATTTTGTATGGCGGGAGTGTGAAGCCCGATAATGCAGCCGAATTATTTTCGCAAGCAGATATTGATGGTGGATTGATAGGAGGAGCGGCCCTGCAGTCGCGGAGTTTTGTGGATATTGCCAAAGCCTGCTGAAATGGATTACATCGAAGTTGATGTAACCTGCGGGAATGAGTGGAAAGAAATTTACATAGCCTGGCTCAGTGAGTCAGGCTATGATTCGTTTGAGGAAACACCTTCAGGCATCAAAGCCTATATTCCTGAAATTAACTTTGCAGCAGAGCAATTGAGTAAAATGATCAGAGCTGAAGATTCATTCAGCGTTATTAAACCCGAAACCAAAAACTGGAACGAAGAATGGGAGAAAAATTTCCCGATGGTAGAGGTGAATCCACAATGTATTATCAGAGCTCCGTTTCACAAGCTTCCCAAGAACTACGCTTACGATGTCATTATACAGCCAAAAATGTCGTTTGGTACCGGGCATCATTCCACCACGCGCCTCATGATGGATGAAATGATGCAGCATGATTTTACAGGGAAAAGGATTTTGGATTTTGGTTCGGGAACCGCTGTACTTTCTATATTGGCAGCAAAATTGGGGAGTAACGATATCTATGCAATCGACAACGATGAGTGGTCGTATGCCAATGCAGCAGAAAATGCGGAATTGAATGGAGTTAATTTTACAGGATTGCAATTGGGTACGCTGGAAGATTTGAATGAAACAGGGTTTGATATAATTCTGGCTAATATCAATAAAAACATCATTCTGGAAAGCCTGAAAAAACTTGTGGATAAATTGAAACCGGGCGGAAAGCTTTTTACCAGTGGCTTTTTCGCAACCGATGAGCAAGATATTACCCACGCTGCACAGCAATATCAGCTGAATTTTGTAGTTTTAAAAACTGAAAATAACTGGGCCATGTGCCTGTATCAAAAAAGCGAATGAGGAGAATACTGATATTACTTGGGGTATGGTTGCCAATGCTTGCCGGTGCACAGCAAAAAATACCCAAAAGCTTTTCGGTGGAGCCACCTGTTTTTATCAAAGAACTGGAATCGTTTATTAAAGATGCCAATTCGGATGCAGGCAATGCGGTAATCAAGGAGTTTGTTCCGTACTGGAATGAAAATAAAATTACTTCTCAAACTCAACGGGCGGTAATTAATACCTGCAATAAATTTTTGGAAAAAAAATTCAGAGCGGTACCTGAATTTGAAAGTTACCTGGCAACCATCAATGCCATGGTGAGAGGAAACCAGCAGGCAAGAGTAGAGAGCTGGCAGAAAATGGTGGATTATTACATGCTGAAAACAAGGAAGAATTTTCTCGATTTTCTTGTACTCACAAAAGGATTATTCAGTGAAAATACATTGGTAGAGGCTTCTAACCGAAAGTGGCAAACTTCGGCTTCTGATTTTGAACTTACCATAATAGCCAACGAGCCTGTTGTAAAATTTAATTCCCCCGTTTCCATTTATTGTTATACTGCCGGTGATACCATTCTGATTCATAAAACTAAAGGAACCTTTTATTCCAATCAGGATTTGTGGGTGGGCGAAAAAGGAGTGGTTGACTGGCGAAGGGCATGGCTCGATACAACGAAGGTGTATGCCGAACTGGGTAATTACCGCATCGATATGAAACGTACCGAGTTTAGTGCCGATACGGTTACGTTTTATAACAAACTGATGTTCGCTAATGCTCTTAAGGGCCGGTTGATGGAAAAAGCATATATGGCCTGGGGAGGTGGCGATAAAGCCCTTTCTCCGCGCTTTGAATCCTTCGAGCGCAGCTACGATTTTCCTCAGTTTAAGAATGAAGTTTCGTTTAAAGGAGGCTTTGGGATGAAGGGAAGTAAAATTATCGGTTTGGGCGATGCACAAAACCCGGCCACTTTTATTTTCACCTACAAAGGAAAGCCCAAACTTAAAGTGATGGCCGATGAATTTGTGGTGGGGAAAGAACATACCATTGCCCAAAAAACATCTGTGGTGATTATGGTGGAGGGCGATTCTATTTTTCATCCGCAGGTGGTTTTTAACTACAATTATGCAAATAAGCTGGTGGTACTTGATCGCGAATCAAAAGACCCCATTACAGCTGCCCCTTTTCTTGACAGTTACCACCGCATTGAATTTTATGTGGATGAAGTGACATGGAAACTGGAGCACCCCAAAATGGATTTTAAAAACCTGAATCCGGAGAAAAGCGCCATGTTTGAGTCATTTAACTTTTACCGGGTAAACCGCTACGAAAAATTGCAGGGGATTTTAGATGAACATCCGTTGTGGACTTTGCGTAAATTCTGTTTTCAAAACGACACCACAAAGAAATTCAACATTGATGATTTTGCTGCATTTGTTGGTGTAAAGCGGGGAGACGTAACTGCCTTTATTGTGGATTTGCATGACAACGGTTTTGTAATTTTTAATCCGAAAAATGGTGAAATACGGGTACGTGAGAAAACCTTTGAGTGGTTTAAGGCTTACAATAAAAAAACGGACTACGATGTAATCCAGTTTATATCTACCATTGATGCCAGTAAAAGGCCTCATGCATCTCTTAATTTTGAAAATCACGACCTCAACGTACAGGGAGTTCCCCGGTTTATTTTTTCCGATTCACAAAGTGTGTATGTTGAACCATATGACCAAACCATCAATATTCGCAGAAACCGGGATATTGACTTTGCGGGGCATTTGCATGCGGGTCGTGTTGATTTTTATTCTAAGGTTGGGCCAAATCAGGGATTCCTGTTTCAATACGAGCAATTCAAAGTGCAGTTCACCAATGTTGAGTTGCAACTCTCGCTCGAGGACAGTGCAGGCCGAACGCTGCCTCTTAAAAACAGGATGAAAAATGTTACGGGCCGTATCATCATTGATAAACCTAAAAACAAAAGAGGATTCAACGGGCCAAATGATGAGTATCCGGTTTTGGAGAGTGTGAAAAATGCCAACGTGTTTTACGATTATGAGAGTACTCAAGGAAAAGTAAATTATGATCCGATTGACTTTTTCTTTGATGTTGACCCATTCTCCATTGACAGTTTGGATAATTTTGACATTGCGAGTATGACCTTTGATGGTACCCTTCATGCCGGAGGAATAATGCCCGATTTCAGGCATATTTTGAAATACATGCCCGATACATCACTCGGTTTTTTCAGAGATACAATGGACTATCCGCTTTACGTTAAAGAAGGAAAACCAAAAGGAACCGGACATCTTTCGCTGTCATTAAGCGTAAACGGGTTTCATGGCGCGGGCCATGTTGATTACCTTGCTTCTCACTCGCGCACCGATGATTATTTTCTGTTTCTTGACTCGGCCAACAGTAATGTAAAAACTTTCGATTTAAAACGAACCGATATATATCCTACCGCTAAAGGAAATAACGTGTATGAGCGATGGATTCCTTATCAGGATACCATGTTTGTGAGCACTATTGATGAAGATATTGCCATGTTTGAAAACAGGGCATACCTTAAGGGAAATGCCGTGCTCACCCCTAAAACACTTTATGGAGATGGAAAGCTAAGCTGGGAGGATGCCGAGATGTTCTCCGACAGGTTTAACTTTTCTCCGGTTACAACCAAATCCGATCGGGCTACTTTTCGTTTAGCTTCATCCGACCCAGGAAAGTTTGCCATTATCATTAATGATGTAAAAGCGTTTGTAGACTTCGATAAACGTTATGCCGAATTTAAAGTAATAAAACCTGGTCAGATTGTTGACCTTCCGTACAACCAATATCAAATGGCGTTCACCGATTATAAATGGAACATGGATAAAAAGACCATTGATATGACGGCTGCCGAAGTAGCGGGTTCAGGAAGCACAAACGTACAAAAGAACTTTTTCAGGTCTATTCATCCCGAGCAGGATTCGCTCTTTTTCTATGCCGGAAATGCTACGTATTACCTCTCGGATTACTTAGTAGTGGCCGAGAAGGTTCCTTATATCCACACAGCCGATGCCCGTGTGGTACCCGATAGCAATAAGGTGGTGATTGAGCCAAATGCAGTAATGCGTACATTGCATAATGCAACCATTTTAGCCGATACATTGAAAAGGTATCACACCATTGTAAGGTCCGAGGTAGATATTTTGGGCAGAAAGAATTTCAGAGGCAGCGGTTACTATTCGTACACCGACCGGACAAAAAAGGTGTTTGAAATATTTTTTGAAAATATAGGGGTAAATAAGATAGGCCGAACAAGTGCCACAGGCCCTATAACCGATTCTATGAATTTTACCCTCAGTCCGCATATACAGTTTAAAGGGACCGCAACACTCATAAGTACTGACAGGAATATGGAATTTGATGGATATCTGCTTCCGCAGCACAGTATGAATTATCCCCAATCGCAATGGTTTAAGCATACTCAGCGTGTTAATCCGGATTCCGTTTTTATCAAATTTCAGGATCCCCGTAATGAAGAGAAACAACAGCTTTATGCAGGCATTTATGTAAGCAGTGATTCTACACATGTGTACGCCACATTTTTCAACCGGAAAAGAGCCTGGGCCGATCTGGCTTTAACCGAAGGTGAAGGGGTGATGTATTATGACGATAAGACCGGGGAATTGAAAGCAGGTGACTGGGATAAATTTTTTAAGGGAAAATTGATTGGGAATGCCATTTACCTGAACGAAAAAACCAATACGGTGTACAGTGAAGGCAAAGTTAATTTCGGTCTTCCTAAAAGCCGTTTCAATTTGAAGGCAGCCGGAACCATTACCGGAAACATGAAAGATACAAGCTATGTGGCCGACATTGCCATGATGTTTGATATTCCTATGCCTGACAATGCCATGAAGATTTTTGCAGATACCATTTTTGAAGCAGCCGCATTTTCAGACGAACTTAAATACAATAACCCGCGTTACATTAAATCAATTCTTGAAATAATGGATTTTCCCGATGCGGAAGGGAAGAAGGCTTCGGAAAAGGATCAGCAAAAGCAGGTGGAAAGTATGCGGGAGGATAACGCGGTAAAAATGATGGCAGAGCTAACCAGAACCCTTTTATTCACTGATGTAAAAATGGTTTGGAACACAAGCAAAAGATCATTTACATCAAAGGGAAAGCTTGGACTAACCGCCATTGGTAAAACTAAAATTGATAAGAAAATAAACGGCAAAATTGAAATCACCAAAAAGCGCAGCGGAGATGAAGTGAAAATTTTAATTGAACCCGTGGCCGGTACCTGGTTTTATTTTCAGTTTTTGAGAGGGCAAATGTTTGTGCTCAGTTCAAATCCGGCATTTAATCAGGCCATTAAAGATATGATGGAGAAAATGTCGACCCCCGATTATAAATTGCGCATTGCAAGTGCCGTGTCAATGAATAATTTTAAACGCGGAGATATTGATGAGGAGGACGAAGAATAAATGGATTTAAATGTTGTTTTGCTTTTCTGCCTGCTGTCGTATTTGCTTGGCTCCATTCCCACATCGGTTTGGCTGGGGAAAGCCTATTTCGGAATTGATGTACGCAGTCAGGGAAGTGGTAACGCAGGCGCCACAAATACTCTGAGAACGCTTGGAAAAAAGGCGGGCTTGTTTGTTTTGATAGTGGATTTTCTGAAAGGATTTTCGGCTGCTAATCTGATGATGTTGCAGGACACCATTACCAAGGCTTCGGGCGATCAGCGCGAAATGTACCTTACCTACCAGCTCATCTTTGGTTCCTTTGCGGTGTTAGGGCATATCTTCCCTTTGTTTGCAAAATTTAAGGGAGGGAAAGGTATTGCTACGCTTGTAGGGTTGGTGCTTGCGGTAGATTACCAGATGGCACTGCTCTTAATTTTAACTTTTATAATTGTGGTTGGTTTTACCCAGTACGTTTCACTTGGATCAATCATATCAGGAATTCTGTCGCCTTTTTATGTTTATTTTCTTTATAGCGAAAGTAAATTTACGCAACAACCAAATTTTATTTTATTTTGTGCTGTTTTTGCCACGCTGGTTATTGTCACCCATCGGAAAAATATTGTACGATTGGTGAAAGGAAAAGAAAACAAAACAAGGTTGTTTAAATTTAAAAAGAGATGATGCTTTTTTCAACAGTTACAGAAGAAGAAACACTCGTTGAAGATGAGTTAGTGAGTACGGCCGATCTTTCATTTTTGCTGTTGCACAATGATGATATAAATACATTTGACCATGTGATTGCCTGTTTGATTCAGATATGCGGACATGAATTGCTGCAAGCCGAACAATGCGCCATGATTGTTCATACCAAAGGTAAGGCAATAGTTAAAACAGCCGAAAAGGAATTACTGGTTCCAATGAAAAGGGCCTTGCTTGATGAAGGACTTACTGCCACCATAGAGTCGGAAAGAAAATAGAATTCAGGATGAAAAAAATTGTAAAGAACGCTGAGGAAGCAGTACAGGATATACAAGACGGAGCCACCATTATGCTTGGCGGATTCGGACTATGCGGAATTCCGGAAAATTGCATTGCTGCATTGGTAAAAAAGGGAGTGAAAAATTTAACCTGCATCTCCAATAATGCGGGGGTTGATGATTTCGGTATCGGGTTAATGTTGCAGCAAAAGCAGGTAAAAAAAATGATTTCTTCCTATGTGGGAGAGAATGCCGAATTCGAACGTCAGTTGCTTTCAGGCGAACTGGAGGTTGATTTAATCCCTCAGGGCACACTTGCCACCCGATGTATGGCAGCAGGTTATGGAATGCCTGCCGTATTTACATTGGCCGGTTTTGGAACTGAAGTTGCCGAAGGAAAAGAAGTGCGTGAATTTAACGGAAAAAAATATTTGCTTGAATATGCTTTCGATTCAGATTTCGCCATTGTAAAAGCATGGAAAGGCGATACTCACGGAAATCTGATTTTTAAAGCAACTGCCCGAAATTTCAATCCCCTGATGGCCATGGCCGGAAAAATTACCATTGCTGAAGTGGAAGAACTGGTTCCGGCCGGAGAGTTAAATCCAAATGAAATTCACACACCTGGAATTTATGTACATCGAATTTTTCAGGGTACAAATTATGAGAAACGGATTGAACAATTAACCACACGAAAATAAAAACATGCTTGATAAATTTGGAATAGCCAAACGTATAGCCCGCGAACTTCAGGACGGGTATTACGTTAACCTGGGAATAGGAATTCCTACCCTTGTTGCAAACTATATACCTTCCGGGATCGAAGTAGTACTTCAGTCAGAAAACGGATTACTTGGCATGGGGCCATTTCCATTTGCCGATGAAGTAGATGCAGATTTGATTAATGCAGGGAAACAAACCATCACCACCGTAAATGGGTCTGCTTTTTTTGACTCAGCCATGAGTTTCGGAATGATAAGGGCAGGTAAAGTTGACCTCACTGTATTAGGCGCAATGGAAGTAGCCGATAACGGAGATATTGCTAACTGGAAAGTTCCCGGAAAAATGGTGAAGGGGATGGGAGGAGCCATGGATTTGGTGGCTGCGGCAAAAAATATTATTGTAGCCATGCAGCATTGCGATAAGGCCGGGAATTCTAAATTACTTCCTAAGTGTACCTTACCGATTACAGGGCTGGGGTGTGTCAAAAAAGTTGTCAGTGATCTGGGAGTATTCAATATTACCGAACAGGGTTTTCAGCTCATCGAAAGAGCTCAGGGAATAAGTATCGAATACATTATAGAAAAAACGGCAGGACGGCTGGTGATTTCCGGAGAAGTTCCCGAAATGATTCTTGATTGATTCATTCATTGAGATAAATCATTTTTTCTTGTGGGTAGCTGTTTTTACCTTCGTAGCTAAATTTTTTACAAGTAAATTAATCTTATACAATTATGACTAAAGTTTCAGTGATAGGTGCAGGTGCGGTAGGTGCCACAACTGCCGATGTAATTGCGTATCGCCAGTTGGCCGATGAAGTAGTACTGCTTGATGTGAAAGAAGGTTTTGCCGAGGGTAAAGCACTCGATATTTATCAAACCACTTCATTGCTGGATATGAAAACCAGGATAACCGGCACTACCAACGATTATACAAAAACGGCCAATTCTGATGTGGTGGTTATTACCAGCGGCATTCCGCGTAAACCGGGGATGACACGCGAGGAACTGATAGGAACCAATGCGAATATTGTTAAAACAGTAACCGAAAACGTACTTAAAAATTCGCCCAACGCGGTGATTGTGGTTGTATCAAATCCTATGGATACAATGACTTATCTTGCACTGAAAACATCAGGAATTGCTAAGAATAGAATTATTGGGATGGGGGGGATTTTAGATAGTGCAAGATTTAAAGGCTATCTGGGATTGAGTTTAAATGCACCAGCGGCCGATATTCATGGTTCGGTAATAGGAGGACATGGAGATACTACCATGATTCCACTTACCAGACTGGCTACGTTAAATGGTGTTCCTGTATCACAATTTTTAACCGAAGACCAGTTAAAACAAATTGCAGCCGATACCATGGTTGGTGGGGCTACGCTTACCAAGTTACTAGGAACATCAGCCTGGTATGCACCCGGAGCAGCCGGGGCCTTATTGGTTGAAAATATTGTTCGCAACCAGCAAAGAGTGATGCCTTGCTGTGTTTATCTGGACGGTGAGTACGGACAGAAAGATATTTGTTTAGGAGTTCCTGTGGTTATTGGTAAAAACGGATGGGAAACCATTGTGGATTATAAACTAAATGCTGCCGAGCAGGAACTTTTTGGTAAGAGTGCAGATGCAGTACGAAATATGAATGCTGTGCTTAAAGAACAAAATCTGATATAAAACCCACTAATGAAAAAGCCCTTATCAAGGGCTTTTTTTATGATTTCATGTTCACAATCTGAACCGGAAGGTCAAGGCTCGATTGCCTTACCAGGGAAATAACACTTTGAAGGTCGTCAATTTTTTTGCCTGTTACTCGGATGATATCATCCATTATGGAAGCCTGAACCTTCAGGCCACTGTCTTTAATCTGTTTTACAATTTTTTTAGCAGTTTCCTTATCAATACCATCTCTTACAGGGATACTCTTGCGGTACATTTTTCCGCTATGAACAATTTCTTTTGAAATATCTATGGTTTTGGGATCAACCCCTTGTTTTATCATTCTCGAAAGAAGCACATCAACCATGGCATCCATTTTTAATTCACTGGCCGAACTAATATGAATCACTTTATTTTTTTGATCTAACTCCACTTCGCTTTGAGAATCTTTAAAATCGAAACGGGTACTGATTTCTTTTCTGGCAGTTTGAACCGAGTTGTCAAGTTTTTGAAAATCAGGTTTATTTGATATGTCGAAGGATGGCATAAAAGTTTTAATTATCTTAAGCAACCATTAATTTGAAAAGCGAATCTATCAAATTAAATCGATTTCAAAAAATTGGGTTTTTTGCTGCAAATTGTGTTACTTCGGCAAGTAGTAAAATGAATAAAAAAATCAGTTTTTCTTTAGTTGGCCTTATCGTTCTGCTGATGGCATGCAGGCAAACCGACCCGGTAAAAGATGAAACTCATTTTAATCCTACTCCCTATGAATTAAAGGTTCCTTCGGGGGTGCCTTCTTTTTCTATTCCTGCTTCTAATCCCATGACAGTTGAGGGGGTTCAGTTAGGCCGGATGTTGTTTTACGAACCATTGTTATCGGGTAACAATACCCTTTCGTGTTCATCCTGTCACAAGCTCACCTACGGGATGTCGGACAGCGCTAACAAATTTAGCAAGGGTATTGACGGAATTTACGGAAAGAAAAATGCCATGCCTTTGTTCAATTTGTTGTGGGCGTCTAAGTTTTTCTGGAACGGGAGAACCTCATCTCTCGAGGAACAAGCCCTCAAACCTATACAGGATGTGATTGAAATGCACGAAACATTGCCCAATATGGTGGCAGAGTTAAATCAGCATGCATACTATCCTGCATTATTTAAACAGGCCTTTGGAACGAGTGTTATTACTGCTGAATTGGTCGGAAAAGCTATTGCCCAGTTTGAACGGACGCTTTTAAGTTTTTCAAGCAAGTTTGATTTTAGCTATGGGGGAGTTTCGTTGGCCCCTGCAGAGTACCGCGGATGGCAAATATTTAAAGGAGAAGCTTCGCAGCACCTCACCAATCCTTCCTTACCACCCGGAGGAGATTGTTTTCATTGTCATGGAGGAGAGGGAAACCCGCTTTTCAGTACCTACGAATTCTTTAATAATGGGTTAGATTCCATGCCCGATTCGGGCTACTTTTCAGTAACCTTAAACCCTGCTGATTTTGGAAAATTTAAAGCACCCTCATTACGAAATCTGAAGTATACAGCGCCTTATATGCACGATGGACGTTTTGATAGCCTTGAGCAAGTGGTAAGGCATTATAACTCAGGGGTTATTTATTCTTCGCCTAATCTTGACCCAAATCTTAAAAAGCACAAAACCAAACCTTTACTTTTAGAAGAGCAGGATATTGCAGACTTAGTTAGTTTTTTGAATACCCTTAATGATGAGGATTTTACGAAAAATAAAAATTTCACAAATCCTTTCAAATAATTTAAAATTTAATTTTTTTGAAGCAAAATATTATATATTCGAACTTTAAAGACAAATCTGTTTAATTGATAATTTGACAAAATTGAAGATATGAAACGTATACTACTTTTTATAGTTGTTTTAGCATTTGGCCGGCTGGCCGATGCTCAGGTAACGGTATCTATAGGAGGCGCGCCTTCTACTTTTACAACTGCCACACAACCCAGCCCAGTAAACAGGTATTTCGGGAGTGAGCATCATCAGATTGTTTACACCAAAGCGGAAATAAATGCGGCCGGTTTTACAGGTGCGGGTTTGATCACTAAATTAGGATGGTATCCCTATGCATTTACCAGTGGAGACCCCCTATTAAACTATTCTATAAAAATGAAGCACACTACTGCTGTTGATGCTTCGGCTCATGATGCGGGAAGTTTTACTACAGTTTATACAGCTGCATCATACACACCTACAACAGGTGGGTTTGATATGTTGACACTGAATCCGGGTTTTCAATGGAATGGAACCGACAATATTGTGATTGATGTATGTAATGACAATTCACCTAACTGGACAACAAATGGGCAACTATATTACTATAATGCTACTGCCGGGTCTAGATACGTTTGGTTGGATGCTTCAAGCCAATGTGCAGTAACTACAGCAACTGCTAATTCTTACAAACCCTTGGTACGATTTATTATTCAAGGAAGTGCTACTCCTCCTGTCGCAATGTTCTTTTCTCCCCCAAACAGCTGCATGGGCTCGATAGTTACCTTAATAAATAACTCAATAAACCCAAGTACTTATCAATGGACAATAACTCCAGGTACATTTAGTTATGTAAATGGTACTTCAGCGTCTTCAAAAAATCCCGCGGTTAAATTTTTAGACAGCGTTAACTATACAGTTAAACTAAAAGTATCTAATTTTTTTGGTGCTGACAGCACCACCAAAACAATTCAGATTCTGGGCCCTCAATCTGTTCCAACAGCCGAGTTTTTTACTCCCGTTCGCGTTATTCCTCGTCTCAATCCCCCTATGACCTTTACTGATTTGTCTACCAATTGCCCCCAGGTATGGGCTTGGTCAAGTCCGGATTACGAGCAAACTTATTTTTATAATCCTTTTATAGATTCTACGCAACAAAATGGGCAGGCATTTTTTGCCTTTTCAGGCATTTTTGATATTTGTCTTCGAGTGACTAATTCACTTGGTTCATCTACCACCTGCAAACAAGATTATATTACAGTAATGGACGCTATCCAGCATTGCACCGATACAATCTCTACTTCATCGGCAGGGTTTATTACTGATGAGGGTGGTCCCGGTGGAAATTATGCCAATAACCGTTCACTTTGTACCTCTAACCCTTGTCCGGCCAACTCGTGCAAAGGAATATTAATTGATCCGTGTGCCAGTTCGGTAACCTTAAACTTTACTCAGGTAAAGTTGGCTACAGGAGCAGGCGATAGCATTTTTGTACATAACGGAGTAAATGCCTCAGCACCTCGTATTTTAGCTTTGGGGTCTGCCGCCAATGGCACCTTCCCAACAGTAACTGCTAACTCGGGCAAGATGTTCATTTACATGATTAGTAATGCATCCGGAACCGATTCAGGCTTTACCGCCAAATGGTCAAGCGTATCAGGCAGCTATGGTCGTCCATCGGCAGGTTTCACCATCAATCAGCAAAAATGCATGCCACAGGATACCTTTTCATCGGGTTTCCCTCTTAAATATGTAAATACCACAACCGGTGTAGATGTGAAATATACCTGGGATGTAAACGGAGATGCTTATCCTGATTCAACGGTAGCAAATCCAAGTACGGCTTTGTACAACTTCACCAGTTTCCCTGAGCGCTATACCATCATGCTGCTGGCTTATAATTGCAAGGGCATTGATACCTTTTATAAGGTAGTAACCATAATGCCGGTAAATGCCAAGCCAACACAGGTAGATTTTATAGCTGATAAAACGGCAGTATCGGCACAAGACACCATCAGTCTTACCGACCTTTCGTGCGGAGCAACACAATGGGAGTGGAATTTTACACCATCTATTAATGTACGTTATGTAGCAGGATATAATAAGTTTTCACAGAATCCAAAAATCATGTTATCGGGAGTAGGTTGTATCCGGGTGAGCATGAAAGCCAAAAACTCGGCAGGAGAAGACAGCTTAATCAAAACCTGTTACCTTAAAATCCGTAACTATTGCGTACCTGCTTCGATTTCTTCACCAGTAAGTGATATTGGCATCAATAAGGTAATTTTTGCAGGCATTAATAATTCAAGTGCATCGGGAACAGTTTCGTATGTAAATTATTACGATAGTGCTTTTGCTGTAGGAAACAGTTATAAAACGATTGCCAATAACTTAACCATTCAGCGCAACACCAATGCGAATAATGTAAATTACAAAGCCTGGATAGATTTTAATCTGGATGGCGATTTTGATGATGCCGGAGAAGAAGTATTAACTAAATTAAATCAATCGGGAACTTCTGTTTCGCAATCGGTTGTTATTCCGGCAAATGCAGTGGTTGGCTCTACTATAATGAGAGTAGGCGTTTCGGCAGCTGCTTCGTTCCTTACAAGCTGTGCCGCTCAGTTGGGTGAATTCGAAGATTATAAGGTTAATATTCTAAATGATTTAACCAAGCCGGTTATCACCAAAAATGGTAACGATACCATTTATATGGAGCAATATGGTTCGTATACCGATCCGGGAGCAACAGCCTATGATAATATTGAAGGAGACATAACTTCTAAAATTATTAAAACAGGAAGTGTAGATACTGCTCTTACCGGATACTTTAGTATTTGCTACGATGTGAAGGATGCCTACGGAAATGCAGCCGACACCAAATGCCGCACAGTTGCCGTTACTGTTGATCGTACTCCTCCGGTAATTACATTATTGGGCAAAAACCCTGATACCGTTCTGGTGGGAAATGTCTATGTTGATCCTGGAGCAACCGCTTTCGACAACTATAGCGGGAATCTTACCTCTAAAATTCAAACCATTAATAATGTTAATAAAGATGTTGTAGGGATGTACACCATTACCTATAAGGTTTCAGATTATTTTGGCTTTACCGATACCAAGGTTCGAACAGTTTACGTGGCAGATAATCAGAAACCGGTTATCAACCGCAATACCACCACTACCAATCATATTCATCTGGTAAAAGTTCCTTTCACCGACAATAGTGTGGTGACTGTAACCGATAATTACTGGAACAATATTGTACCAACCCGCACCGGTAGTGTAAACGTAAATGTGCTTGGAACTTACTCGGTATGCTATAATGCCACAGATGGCTCGGGCAACGCAGCTGTTCAAAACTGCTTTAATGTAGAAGTAAAAGACACGTTAGCACCAACCATTGCGCTGGTAGGAGCCGATACATTAACTTTTGATGTATTTACTACCTATACCGAACCAACTCCTGTAATTTCTGATAACTTTTATGCTGTAAATACACTTACCTATAATGCCACAGGTTCATTCAACCGCAACAAAATAGGTACCTATGTTATTACGTATACTGCCGGTGATAATTCAGGAAACACTGCAATCCGGTATCGTGTGATTAAAATAGTTGACCGCGAAAAACCATTGCTTACTCTTAAAGACAATAGCATTATCATGTGGTCTTTAGGAAAGACCCCGTATGTTGATCCGGGAGTGCAGGTGCTTGACAATTATTACAGCGAAAAGAGTTTGGAAAGCCTGCTGCAAACTACCAGCACAGTTAATGTTTTTGTTCCTGATGCCTACACCTATACTTACAAACTTACCGACTCATCGGGCAATGTGGCCGATCCGGTAACCAGAACAGTAATTGTAACAGCGGGAACAGGTGTTCAGGATTTGAACAGCGCAGGCGTGGTTGCCTATCCTAATCCTGCAACAAATGTGATGAATGTGTATTTGGGAACATTTAGCACCAGTGCATCGGTTACTATTAAAGTGGTAGATATGCTTGGACATGCTGTATTAACAGAAAAGGTGACTGACTCTCGCCAATTGGTTTCCTTAGATGTGGCGCCATTAAAATCAGGAATGTATATGATTATTGTGGATAACGAACTGACAAATGCAACTCAAAAAATTAATATTATAAAGTAATAATAAAAGCGCATCCCTTCTTCGGGAATAGTTGAAGAAGGGATGATAACCAACATGAATAAAAACAACCGCATATGATAAAAAAATTACTACTACTTGGCATGTCTATTTTGGGACTTTCTCTTTTTACACAGGGGCAGACTCCTAATCTTGCAAAAACCGGAGGAACTTTATCATCCTCGTATCCGTTTGCGCTAACTAATTATGATTGGCAATACCTTTATCGGCCAGGAGACTTTAATCAGGGCTCATTAATGGCTGGTAATATTACCAAGATTTATGTGCGGCCAACGAGTTCGGGAAGTACTACTATTACTAATTTTCAAATTGCGTTGGCTCAAACAACACAAAGTGATATAAACGGTACACCAAGTCCGGGTAATTTTATTACTCCTGAAACTACGGTTTTAAATGCATCCTCTTACACTTTGAATTTTACAGCTGGGTCTTGGCTTGAAATTCCTTTGGCTACTCCTTACCCGTATGATCCTACAAAAGCTATCGCTGTTCATTTTTACAATGGTGGATATTCTGGGAATGCACTTACCGTAAATTATACTACATCACCTGCTACTTATTTAGTTCGGTATAACTATGTTGGTTCCGGATTAACCGGGCAGGGATATGGCTATACGTATTGGAACGACATCGGCTTTTTAATCAGTGCAGCCGCTGCAACTCCTCCCGTAGCATTGTTTTTTACTCCTGCAAATACCTGCAGCATGTCGGCTGTAAACCTGCTAAACAATAGTATTATGAGCGGGTATAACCTTTCTTATCAGTGGACCATTACTCCCGGTACGTTTAATTATCTAAATGGAACTACCTCCGCAAGTAAAAGTCCAACTGTACAATTTCTTGATACTATAAATTATACTATTAAGCTAAGGGCTACTAATAATTTAGGTAGTGACAGCATTACAAAAACAATTAGCGTTCGCCCGCCAAGCAGTACACCTACAGCAGAGTTTTTTACTCCGGTTCGCGTTATTCCTCGGCTCAATCCTCCAATCACGTTTACCGACTTATCTACCAACTGCCCTCAGGTATGGGCCTGGTCGAGTCCGGATTATGAGCAAACTTATTTTTATAATCCTTTCCTTGATTCAACCCGTCAAAATGGTCAGGCATTTTTTGCCTTTTCCGGATTGTTTGATATATGTCTCACAGTTACCAATTCATTAGGTTCATCAACCACCTGCAAGCAGGACTATATGAATGTAATGGACGCTATCCAGCATTGCACCGATACCATTTCCAATTCATCAGCCGGTTTTGTTACCGATGAAGGTGGTCCCGGTGGAAATTATGCCAATAACCGTTCACTTTGTACACCTAACCCTTGTCCGGCCAACTCGTGCAAAGGAATATTAATTGATCCGTGTGCCAGTTCGGTAACCTTAAACTTTACTCAGGTAAAGTTGGCTACAGGAGCAGGCGATAGCATTTTTGTACATAACGGAGTAAATGCCTCAGCACCTCGTATTTTAGCTTTGGGGTCTGCCGCCAATGGCACCTTCCCAACAGTAACTGCTAACTCGGGCAAGATGTTCATTTACATGATTAGTAATGCATCCGGAACCGATTCAGGCTTTACCGCCAAATGGTCAAGCGTATCAGGCAGCTATGGTCGTCCATCGGCAGGTTTCACCATCAATCAGCAAAAATGCATGCCACAGGATACCTTTTCATCGGGTTTCCCTCTTAAATATGTAAATACCACAACCGGTGTAGATGTGAAATATACCTGGGATGTAAACGGAGATGCTTATCCTGATTCAACGGTAGCAAATCCAAGTACGGCTTTGTACAACTTCACCAGTTTCCCTGAGCGCTATACCATCATGCTGCTGGCTTATAATTGCAAGGGCATTGATACCTTTTATAAGGTAGTAACCATAATGCCGGTAAATGCCAAGCCAACACAGGTAGATTTTATAGCTGATAAAACGGCAGTATCGGCACAAGACACCATCAGTCTTACCGACCTTTCGTGCGGAGCAACACAATGGGAGTGGAATTTTACACCATCTATTAATGTACGTTATGTAGCAGGATATAATAAGTTTTCACAGAATCCAAAAATCATGTTATCGGGAGTAGGTTGTATCCGGGTGAGCATGAAAGCCAAAAACTCGGCAGGAGAAGACAGCTTAATCAAAACCTGTTACCTTAAAATCCGTAACTATTGCGTACCTGCTTCGATTTCTTCACCAGTAAGTGATATTGGCATCAATAAGGTAATTTTTGCAGGCATTAATAATTCAAGTGCATCGGGAACAGTTTCGTATGTAAATTATTACGATAGTGCTTTTGCTGTAGGAAACAGTTATAAAACGATTGCCAATAACTTAACCATTCAGCGCAACACCAATGCGAATAATGTAAATTACAAAGCCTGGATAGATTTTAATCTGGATGGCGATTTTGATGATGCCGGAGAAGAAGTATTAACTAAATTAAATCAATCGGGAACTTCTGTTTCGCAATCGGTTGTTATTCCGGCAAATGCAGTGGTTGGCTCTACTATAATGAGAGTAGGCGTTTCGGCAGCTGCTTCGTTCCTTACAAGCTGTGCCGCTCAGTTGGGTGAATTCGAAGATTATAAGGTTAATATTCTAAATGATTTAACCAAGCCGGTTATCACCAAAAATGGTAACGATACCATTTATATGGAGCAATATGGTTCGTATACCGATCCGGGAGCAACAGCCTATGATAATATTGAAGGAGACATAACTTCTAAAATTATTAAAACAGGAAGTGTAGATACTGCTCTTACCGGATACTTTAGTATTTGCTACGATGTGAAGGATGCCTACGGAAATGCAGCCGACACCAAATGCCGCACAGTTGCCGTTACTGTTGATCGTACTCCTCCGGTAATTACATTATTGGGCAAAAACCCTGATACCGTTCTGGTGGGAAATGTCTATGTTGATCCTGGAGCAACCGCTTTCGACAACTATAGCGGGAATCTTACCTCTAAAATTCAAACCATTAATAATGTTAATAAAGATGTTGTAGGGATGTACACCATTACCTATAAGGTTTCAGATTATTTTGGCTTTACCGATACCAAGGTTCGAACAGTTTACGTGGCAGATAATCAGAAACCGGTTATCAACCGCAATACCACCACTACCAATCATATTCATCTGGTAAAAGTTCCTTTCACCGACAATAGTGTGGTGACTGTAACCGATAATTACTGGAACAATATTGTACCAACCCGCACCGGTAGTGTAAACGTAAATGTGCTTGGAACTTACTCGGTATGCTATAATGCCACAGATGGCTCGGGCAACGCAGCTGTTCAAAACTGCTTTAATGTAGAAGTAAAAGACACGTTAGCACCAACCATTGCGCTGGTAGGAGCCGATACATTAACTTTTGATGTATTTACTACCTATACCGAACCAACTCCTGTAATTTCTGATAACTTTTATGCTGTAAATACACTTACCTATAATGCCACAGGTTCATTCAACCGCAACAAAATAGGTACCTATGTTATTACGTATACTGCCGGTGATAATTCAGGAAACACTGCAATCCGGTATCGTGTGATTAAAATAGTTGACCGCGAAAAACCATTGCTTACTCTTAAAGACAATAGCATTATCATGTGGTCTTTAGGAAAGACCCCGTATGTTGATCCGGGAGTGCAGGTGCTTGACAATTATTACAGCGAAAAGAGTTTGGAAAGCCTGCTGCAAACTACCAGCACAGTTAATGTTTTTGTTCCTGATGCCTACACCTATACTTACAAACTTACCGACTCATCGGGCAATGTGGCCGATCCGGTAACCAGAACAGTAATTGTAACAGCGGGAACAGGTGTTCAGGATTTGAACGGGGCAGGCGTGGTTGCCTATCCTAATCCTGCTTACAATACGCTAAATATTTATTTAGGCAAAACAATAAGTGCTCAAAACATTGAAATCAAATTAACGGATATGTTGGGACATATTGTTTTACAACGTAACGTTCCTGCTGAATCAATAAATGGAATTATGCAACTGGATATTGCCGGCTATAGCAGTGGCATTTACATGCTCACGGTAGATTCCGGAAATACCAAAGTTTCACAAAAAATAAATATTATTAAGTAAACAGCATGAAACCAAATAGATTAAGTACTTATATTTTTAAAGAGAAAAATAATTTCAAGCCTATGAATAAGAGAATACTTTTTATGATTGCCTTGTTAGGCATCTTAGCCCTGCCGGGCTTTGGGCAAACAGGCCCGAACATGTTCAAAACAGGGGGAACCACCTCGATTGGTCCGTTTTTGAATAACTACATTCTTTATCGGGTGCAGTACCTTTACAAGCCAAGTTTTTTTACCAACTTACAGGCAGGTAACATTCAAAAAATTTACTTCAGAGCCGCTTCAACCAACACGGCTGTGTACACAGGCATGACCATAAGGTTAGGGCAAACCAGTCAAACTGACTTTGGTACCACCACTCCGGGTTCGTTACTTTCACCGGTAACTACGGTGTTTAGTGGAACAGCAAGTGTAAGTGCCACCACAGGAAACTGGGTGGAGTTCACTTTAAATACTCCTTATCCCTACGATCCGTCAAAAACACTAATTGTTGATTACGATTACACAGCCTGTACTGGCGGTTTTAATATGTATTCCGTTAGTTCGAGTAGCCCGTATTACCATATCTACTCATATAACAACGGAACGCCTAATCTTTACCCATATATTCCTGACTTTGGCGCCCTGGTGGTACCAGCCGGTACTGCCACTAAACCACTTCCAATGTTTTATGCGCCTTCACAGGTTTGTACAGGTTCTCCTGTAAATTTATTAAACAATAGCTTGGTGAATGGGTATAATATCTCTTACCAATGGACCATCACCCCTAACACAAGAACTTTTGTTCAGGGAACAACAGCTGCATCAAAAAGCCCATGGGTTACCTTCAATGCTACAGGAAATTACACAGTTAAGTTAAAAATAACTAATAATATTGGAGTTGATAGCGTGATACAAACTATTTCAGTAGGAAATCCAACAGTGGCACCTGCAGTTGATTTCATAGCCCCTAAACGTATTGTAGCAAGAGCATCTGAGATTACGTACATAAAGAATTTGACCACTAATTGTCCGACCACTAACAGATGGTATAGTCCCGATTATCAAAATGAGTTTTATTATAATCCATTCCTCGACTCAACAGCATGGGATGGTCAGGCGTTTTTTGCATACGCAGGGACATACGATATTTGTTTGGAGGAATCCAACGCAATTGGAACAAGCAATGTATGTAAGACAGATTACATTCGTGCATTAGATGCCCGATCGATTTGTAATGACAGTGTTTCTAGTGATCCGGATGGATTTATTTCAGACGATGGAGGTCCGGGTTTCCAATACGGAAATAATAAAACCCTTTGTTTGCCTAATGCTACTTGCAGTGGAAGCGCATGTAAAGGATTCCTGATTGACCCATGTGCTTCGTCAGTTACTATCAACTTTGAGCAAATAAAATTCGCTGCCGGTGCAGGAGATAGCGTAATTGTGTGTGATGGTCCGCTGCCAACCAGCCCAAGATTACTTGCCTTAGGTTCGGGTGATAATGGAAAACGTCCTACCGCAACCGCTACTTCCGGTAAAATGTTTATTTACCAGCTAACCAACGCCAGTGGTGTTGATTCAGGATTTATTGCTCGTTGGAGCTCAGTTCTTGGTTCGTACGGTAAGCCATCAGCTTCTTTCACTACCCCAAAAATTAATGGTTTTGGTACTGATACTTTCCCGTCTGGTTACCTTATTCCACTACAAAACACAACCACCGGACAAGACCCTAAATACACATGGGATGTAAACGGAGATGCTTATCCTGATTCAACTATTACTAATCCAACAACATTGCTTTACAACTTCACCTCTTTCCCTGAGAGATATACTGTAATGTTGCTGGCTTATAACTGTAAAGGTATTGATACATTTTACCGTATTATAACAATCATGCCTGTAACTACTCAACCAACAAATCTCGATTTTACAGCCGATCGGTTAAATCCATTAACTTCTGATACAGTACGTTTCACTGAAACTTCTGTTGGTTCTACCGGATACCAGTGGACCTTTACACCAAATTCAGTTACCTACTTAAACGGAACCAATGCAAATTCAGCTAATCCCGTTGTTAAGTTCTTTGGAAGAGGTTATGTAACCGTTAAACTAAAAGTTTCAAATTCGGCCGGTGCCGATAGCTTGACTAAGGTGAATTATATTAATGTGGTTAACTATTGTGTTCCCGCTTCATCCCAATCAACCATTAGTGATATCGGATTTAACAACGTAAGCTTAGGTTCTATTAATAATACTACCAGTACAGGCAGTTTAGATTACATGAACTATTATGATAGTTCATTTGCTAAAACTAGCTTGTTCCTTGGAGTAAATTACACAGTTACTTTAACCAGAAATACCAACGCACTGGCTCAAACTACCAAAGCGTGGATTGACTTTAATATTGACGGAGATTTTGATGATGCAGGTGAATTAATCGGTTCATCAATTAATTCTACGGCTACAACTTTTACCTACACTTTTGCCATTCCGGCCGGAGCCAAATATGGTTCTACTGTAATGCGTGTAGGGGCTACTTATGGAAATTCAACCAATACCGGAAATTTCCTTGATCCATGTGCCACCTACTTAGGAGAGTTTGAAGATTACCAGATTAAGATGGATAAAGATCTTGTTAAACCGGTAATTACCCTTCAGGGTGCTGATACTGTTTATGTAGAACGTTATTCTTCCTTCAGTGATCCCGGTGCATTGGCAACTGATAATATTGAAGGAGATATTTCAAGCAGAATTGTAAGAACAACAAACTTCGATTCTACTCAGGCAGGGTATTATTATGCATGGTATAATGTAACCGATAACTACGGTAACGCTGCAATAACCAGAACTCGTGTTATTGTGGTAGTTTTAGACAATACTCCTCCAAACCTCACACTCACTGGAGCTACTCCAATGACTATTCATGTATTTACAAGCTATAACGAGCCTGGATATACAGCCATTGACAACTACAGTGGAAATATTACTTCAAACGTTACTGTTTTCGGAAAAGTTGATACTGCCAAGGTTGGAACATACTCTCTGTTGTACGATGTTAGAGACTACTTTGGATTCCAGACTGTAAAAACCCGTGTGGTGAACGTAGTTGATACGGTAAAACCTGTGGTTAACGGAAGTGCCGCTTATACACATACAGTAAATGATCCATTTGCTGATTCAATGGTGATTTCAACCACCGATAACTACTGTAGCAATATGTCAATTAGCAGAATTGGTACCGTACATCCTAACACTTTAGGATACGATACGGTTACTTATAATGTTACTGATTGTAACGGAAATGCTGCTGCTCCTTTCAAAGTGGTGATTCACGTAATAGACAACAAGGCACCAACTATTTCTGTTGCTGGAAACGACAATCTTACAATTGATGTATTCTCACAATTCACTCCTCCTGCTCCAACCGTAACAGATAATTATTACACTAATCTTACAGCAAGTATTCAAAATAATGTGAATACCAACCAACTGGGTACCTACACGGTTGTTTATTCGGCTGTAGATGGATCAGGTAACAATTCTTCAAAAACAATCACAGTAAATGTGGTTGACAGAATGAGTCCTGTAGTAACTCTGCTGGGAGATAATTTTGTAACCATTTGCTGGGGTAAACCATACGTTGATCCGGGTGTTCAAATTGTAGATAATTACTACACTCAGGCTGAATTACAATCACGGTTAGTAACTACCGGTTCTGTTGATCACACAAAACTTGGCACTTACTGCCTCAAGTATAGTGTTACAGATTCTTCAGGAAATGTTTCTAATGTGGTAGAGCGTTGTGTGAATGTTGAAATATGTGCAGGCGTTAAAGAATTCAACGGTAACAACTGGCTGGTTTATCCAAACCCTACCAAAGGTGACATGACTGTTAAGTTCGGTAAGCCTGTAGGAGAAGGAGTTTCATTAAAAGTTACCAATATAATGGGTGTGGTCGTTTACGAAACCAAACAACTTGATCCTGCAGCCTCACAAATGCAAATTGATCTTTCGTCTTACTCAGCGGGAGTTTACTTCATTCACTTAGAAGGCACCTCATTCAATCAGGTTCAAAAAGTTAACCTCGTTAAGTAATTAGTTGAAAAAAGTACAAGTATGAAAAGAATAATAATATTAATCGCATTGATTTGGGCAGGCATCTATAAGGTGAATGCCCAGTCATCTCCCAATTATTATGTAACGAATGGTACGAACTACACCACTGCCATGCCGTTTTATTATGGTTACCCCAACTATCAAACCCAGATGCTATACACTCCTGGCGAAATGTCGGGTGGACCTTTTGCCTGTGGAACGATAAATAAGTTCTACATTAAACAATCCACTTCATTAACCGGTAATGGGTCTACCACTTTTAACAACTGCGTGATAAAAATGGGGTTGAAGGGAACCCAAACCTCTATTAATGGAAGTGCCAGCCCCGGAAATTTCTATACCGACTTGGTTACTGTAGCCAATTATTCATCGCTTACTGTTAACTATTCTGCCGGTTCATGGATTGAGTTTCCGTTGCAAATTCCATTCAATTACCGTGGCGGAGAAGCAATAGCCGTTGAATTTACTTATACATCGGCTTCTTATAGCGGATCATATTACATTGGATGGTTTTACTGCACGCCTACCGCAAATTATCAAATGCGTTATTGGTCAACCCTTACCAATAGTCAGGGATATGGATACACCCTTAAACCACAAATGGGTTTTAATATTATCCCTGCAACACCTACAACCCCGGTTGCCGGATATTTTGCACCACCAAATATTTGCAAAAACTCTCCGGTGACTTTGTTAAACACATTTAATGTAGCTTGTACAGATACAGCTCAATGGACAATTACCCCGAACAATAAATTTTCATACGTAACGGGGTCTAATGCAAATTCAGCAAGCCCAACTGTATTGTTTACCGATACCGGTAATTTTACGGTTAAGCTTCGTATCAATAATGTTCTGGGAAGAGACAGTATTACCAAAATAATTCATGTGGATCCGGCAAACGTAGCTCCTACACCTGATTTTGTAGCGAGCAGAACAAAAGTTGCCAGAGCCGCAGATACGGTTTATTTCTCAGACCTCTCAACCAGCTGCCCTCAGGGTTGGTCATGGTCGTCTCCTAATTATCCGGGGCCAAATCCTATTCTTAATCCTACCCAGAAGAATCCGAAGGCCATGTTTAATATAGTGGGTAATTACGATATTTGTTTGACAGCCTCCAATACGGTAGGTTCTAACAATACCTGTAAAACCAACTATATTCAGGTATTACCAAGAATGGTGGCTTGTACTGATACCCTTTCACGCCTTACAGAAGGCTATGCTTATGATAATGGGGGGCCTTTTGGAAACTATACTCCAAATCTTAACTCAGGAAATTGTAAAGGATTGTTAATTGATCCATGTGCTGCCACGGTAACCATAAATTTTGAATCAATAGGACTTGGAGATGGGGACACTATTTTTGTTCACAACGGGACATCTTCTTTTGCTCCGGTAATATTTAAGGTAGGAAAAAACATGAACAATACTACTCCGAATGTTACAGCGTCATCGGGTAAAATGTTTATTCGTTTTGAATCTAATGGAAGTGGAGAAGGAACCGGATATATTGCTCGTTGGTCATCAACTCCTGGTACATATGGCAAGCCAACTGCTGCTATTGCTGTACCTTCAGTTACTGGTCTTGGTACTGATACATTCCTTTCAGCTTACCCAATTATCCTGATTAATAACTCAACCGGTGTGGATGTGAGTTATAGCTGGGATTTAAATGGAGATGGTGTGCAGGATGCAACTACCAAAAATCCGACTGCTTCTTTCACAACTACCACTGCGGTTCAAAAAACAATTAGACTTGTTGCCTATAACTGTAAAGGGTATGATACCACTTACAAAACCGTAACCATTGTTCCTGTTACCCAAAAACCGGTTAATGTTGATTTTGTCGCAAGCAAAACAAATGTTGCTCCAACGGATACAATCTATTTAACCGATTTATCTAAATATGCTACATCGTGGGACTGGACATTTATTCCAAGTAATGTGGTTCAGTTTTTAATGGGGACTACTAAGAATTCACAAAATCCGGTTATTAGTATAGCCGCTAATGGTTGTGTTACGGCACAGTTAAAAGCCCAAAATAGTTTCGGAAACGATATTGCTCTTAAAGTTTGTTATTTTAACGGTAGAATTTATTGTGTGCCTGGTACCATTGCATACACTTCGCCTGATTTAGGAATAAGCAGAGTTAAAGTTGGTCAAATAGACAATACCTCGCCTGCAGGTCAGTTGTTCTACCACAGCTATATTGATAGTGCTTATGGATCAACCACAATGTATAAAAATGGTACTTACAGTATCACTATTGCTCGCCCAACAGCTATTGACTCTTTGAGCAGAAAAGCATGGATTGATTATAATATGGATGGCGATTTTAATGATGCCGGAGAAATGATTCTTCACGAACAATCAACACTGAATTTATCATCTACATTCAACTTTACGGTACCTGTTAGCACCGGTACTGGAGAATCAATCTTGCGTGTTGGAACATCTTATGCTCGTACATTGCTGGATCCTTGTGCATCTCAAGTGGGCGAGTTTGAGGATTACAAAATCATTTTTGCTAAAGATGTGGTTAAGCCTGTAATTACTATGCTTGGTTCCGATACTGTTAGCATTGAGGTTAATTCAACCTACACCGATGCGGGAGCTACCGCAACAGATAATCTGGAGGGAGATATCACTGGTAAAATTGTGGTAACAACACAATTAGACCCTACTAAAGTTGGGTTCTATACTTACTGCTACGATGCCACCGATAACTACGGAAATAAAGCAGATACAAAATGTCGTGTAGTGAATGTGAAAGTTGACCTTACACCTCCTTCTATCACATTACTGGGTAAAGTAATTGACACCATTTTGGTACATGGTACCTATACCGATTTAGGCGCTACTGCATTTGATAACTATAGCGGAAACATTACCAATTTTATTGTTAAAAATTCAAACCTTAACGTTGACAGTGTAGGCGTATTTACTATTGTTTACTCAGTGGCAGATTATTTTGGATACACAGCCACTAAAACAAGAACCATTGTTGTGATTGATAATGTAAATCCGGTTATTACCAATAACGGTACCGGAACTTCAGTTTTACACTCGGTTCACATTCCGCTTAACAGTACCACTATAAATAAACTGGTTACCGTTTCTGATAACTATTACAAAAATATCGTTCCTACCATTACCGCAGGTTCAGTAAATGTGGATGTAATTGGAGACTATCCGGTAACTTTTGGAGCAGTTGATGGATCGGGTAATGTAGCAGCAGGAGTTTCACTCACCATTATGGTTCGCGATACCACTCGTCCGGATCTTAACTTGAATGGCCCTTCAAGCGAAACAATTGAGGTGTTCTCTAACTATACGGAACCTACGGTAACCGTAAGCGACAATTACGATGCACAATCTAAACTGGTTATCAATCGCAATGCTGGCGGGTTTAATAAAAATGTAGTTGGTAATTATAACATCGTTTACACCTGTACCGATAGCTCTGGTAATGTAGCAACCTCAACCCGCATGGTGAATGTAGTAGATACACAAGCCCCGGTTATTACTGTAAAAATAAGTGACTTGATTAATTGGCCGCTGGGTAAGCCTTGGGTTGATCCGGGTGTTCAAATCGTTGATAATTTCTACTCAGAACAATTGCTGCAGGATACTCCATACCTTAAAACAACAGGAACAGTAGATGTGTATATGGCAGGTTTCTATACTTTAAAATACAAAGTAACCGATCCTTCCGGAAACATTTCAAACGAAGCCATTCGCAGAGTACGTGTACTGGTAAATGGGGTGGATGATGTAAAATCGTCTAAAGGCGTTACCTTGTATCCTGTGCCATCTAACGGAGAACTCAATGCAGTTATCGATCCTGCTTTCTTAAACAATAATGAGCAGGTAGAGGTAACCGTTTACAACATGATGGGTCAAAAAGTTAATGTACGTGTATCTACAAATGCATCAAACAAATTAGTAATTGATATGTTGGGAGCAGCTTCTGGTACATATTACGTTAAATTATCAGGATCAAAACTTGATTTCTCTCAAAAGATTAATGTGATCAGGTAACAATGCTCATTGGGTAATGGTAATACCATGATCCTTTTGCCAACATAGCAAAAAAGCCCTGGTTAATCACTTTGATTAACCAGGGCTTTTTTTTAGAATTTACAACCAACTAACCAATAAAATTACTATTATGAAACTTAATAAACTTCTGCTTTTATCCGGCATCCTTTTAATTGGAGGTTTTGCCAACGGACAAACCTATCTGGTGAATGAAACTTTCACAAGCGCTTCGGGTTCAACTCCACCTGCGGGGTGGAATAACAATCAATTATACACTACTGTTGCAGCCACTGATTTTTGGCGCTTTGATAATCCCGGGGCAAGAACTCCGGGTGGTAGTTTTGCTGGCACTTTTGCGATTTTTGATGATGCGGCCTATTCAAATGATGGGATATTTGAAAACATTGCATTAGAAACTCCTGCTTTCAGTACTCTTGGTGTTGTCACCTGTTCTCTGTCTTTTGACTATGCTTTTTTGGCAGGTACTGCTGCGAATGGATACGTTGAAGCCTTTGACGGAAATAATTGGGTAATTATTTCCACTTACACCGCCACTACTTCAGGAACCAATATTGCGTTAGATATTTCAAATACGTGTAGAAACTTATGCAATGCAAAGGTTCGTTTTCGCTGGTCAACCAACAGTGGAGGCTGGTGGGCAGTTGACAACGTGAAGGTGTATTATTCAGGTACTCCCAATACTACCGATGCCCGTGTAACCGGCTTTACCCCCAAAAATGGGTCTTGTGCCAGTTCTACCATGCAGTTTACTGTAAATGTAAAAAATGAAGGGACAAGTTCCATCGGTAATTTCCCGGTGAAGGTTTCGGTTTTTGATGGAACAAACACAACAACAATTTCTCAAAACGCCCCTTCATCCATTGCACCATGTTCAACTGCTACCGTTACTTTTTCAAGTACCGTGAATATGGGAAATGCGGCTTTAACCTATGATGTAAAAGTATATACCGAGTTATCCGGAGACCAAAATAAAAATAGCAGCGATACAATGTATGTACCTGTTTTTAATGTTCAAGCTGCCCCATCTCAACCCTCAAATCAAACACAGTTAATATGTGGTTTTGGGGCTAAAAAGGTTGGAATTGCATTGAACCCGGGAGATTTGGGATTTTGGTTTAGTTCTGCCGTTGCAACATCGCCTTTTTTCACTGGCGATTCTGTTCAAACGCCCGTTCTTACCAGCGATACGGTTTATTATGTTGAGACCTTCAGAGCCACGATTGACTCTATGCCAAAACCATATACAAGGCCCCCTACAGCAGCTTATGCAGCCGGCAATGCGACCGGAATGATGATTAATATTACTGCAACAGCCAACGTGGTAGTTGATAGTTTTTCTGTGTATTTTCGGGATGCAGCTGGAACTGCCGCTACCGTTGAATTCAATATTCGAAACGGGAGCTATGTTGGATATGAAACAACTTCGGCTGGCTGGACTTCATTGGGTACAACAAATACTGTAAGTAACGGAGGTTTTACGGAAGCAATTATTCGTGTTCCCGGATCAGGAATTACCATTGCACAGGGACAAACCATCGGAATTTTGATCACATCAAATCGATCTTTTGAATTTAGTACTCTTGGAACCTTGTCTGTCTCAGGAAATGATATTTCTCTTTACTCCAACAATGTGCAGCTCGGGCCTAAATTTGCTCCAACTCAATACCTTTCCAACTATTCGACCCCTGGGAAAGTATACTACAAAAAAACCTGTAAAAGCAGCAGGGTTAGTGTAACTCTTAACGTTCGGCCAAGGCCAAGTTCCGATATTGTAACAGGAACACCGTTTAAGGGAACATACATAAGCAGCGCCTATAACAGTTATTCAAACTTTGACCACGTAAAGGCCCATGATACGTTAGTATATGAAATTTTACCTCCTGCAGGATTGACAAATTCATCATTCGGTACCGGCTGGATCATTTCATCGGTATCAATGCAAACTCCAAACGGAACTGGTCCTTCGGATACTATAACGTATTTACCAACCCCAACAAGTAATGGAAAGTTAATGTTTGTTCCATCCACAGCCATGACTGATAGTTTGTTTATTCTCACTGTCACTTTACAAAATGCTTCCGGATGCGATTCAACAATAATAAGATATGTATACGTTGCACCTGTTCCCGTTAGCAAGTTTGGCAATTCGCTTGCATGTGCTCAAAAGCAGGTTTCTTTTTCCGATAGTTCTACCATAATAAGAGGCAGCTTAAGCTACTTATGGTCATTTGGAGATCCCCTAAACTCTACATCAGTACAAAAAAATCCTAAATTCTTCTATTCTTCCCCTGGTACATACACCGTAAAATTGGTTACAACTTCCGATCTGGGATACAAGGATTCGTTGAGCAGGGTCATAACGGTAGCCAACACTCCGGTAGTTAAATTCTCCAATACTAACGGATGTTTAGGTGATACCACACGTTTTACAAACCTTACCACTGTGGGTGGTGGATACACCATTACAGGTTACGTATGGGATTTTGGAAACAGCACTTCAGATATACAAACTAATCCTAAGACAGTTTATCTCAGCACAGGCATTTATAATGTAAGGTTAATTGCCACTACAAATATTGGATGTTCCGACACTTTGGATAAGCCGGTTTCAGTATTTGCCAAGCCGGTTGCTGCATTTATACCTCCGGCAAATTTATGTGCTGGTACTCCTTCAAGTTTTAGCAATACCTCTACTTTGTCGAATGGGCAAATGGGAGTTAATTGGTCATTTGGTGATGGCGAAACAGATTTTAATATCAGCCCCGCACATCAGTACATGAATGCCGGGAGTTATTCTGTTAAATTAAAAGTGTATTCAAATTTCGGTTGCTTTGATTCGGTTACCAAAACAGTAGTAGTGGCTCCAACTCCTAATGCATCTTTCACCTATGCCAATGCGTGTACCCGCGATAGTGTATCGTTTACAAATACTACCACTTTTGGAGGCACCGGTACAGTTAATTTAACTTGGACATTTGGTGATGCTTCAACAGCTAATTCAACAGGCTCGGTAAAACATAAGTACTTAAATGCCGGAACATATAATGCCTCATTAAAGGCTCAGGCAGGCGTTTGTTTCAGTACCCAAAATACCAGCATAAACGTAAACATTCGTCCGGTTGCGGCATTCACCACCTCGTCAACCTGTGTTAACACTCCGGTGCAGTTTTCAAATACATCGACTGCAGGAAATTCTGCAACAAGTTCATGGGCATTCGGAGATGGGGGGGTAGCTTCAAGCCAGTCACCAACTCACTCCTACACTGCTGTTGGAAACGTAAATGCTAAACTGGTTGTAATGGAAAATAATTGTTACGATTCGGTTTCGGTTCCACTTACCATTCATGCATTACCTGTAGTTTCATTCACTTCATCTCCTATGGCTGGAATACGACAACTGCAATTTAATCCTAATAACCCGGCCATGATAAGCTACGAGTGGGACATGGGAGATGGCAGTATTCTAAACCAAATAAATCCGGTGTACAGCTTTATGTCAAACGGGCCTTTCAATGTTACCTTAACCGCAAGCGACTCGAATGGTTGTTCAAACAGCAAAACAAATCAGGTATCGTTTAATGTGTCAACCGGTAAAATGCCTGATGGATTAAGCAGTTTTGATGTATATCCTAATCCTTTCAGCAACCAAACCAACATTAACTATACTGTGGCAAAAACAGCCAAGGTAGAGGTTAAAGTGTATGATATGCTGGGTAAAGAAATCACTACACTTGTAAATGCAATACAAAGTTCAGGATCTTACCAAACTCTGTTTAGATTAAACTCGGTTGAGTTAAATTCTGGTTCATATATTGTAAAAATTGCCATTGATGGAAATATTGCATCAAAACAAATAATAGCAATTAATAGATAAGCATAATTTCCACTTCATAAATAAGCCCGAACTGATTTCAGTTCGGGCTTATTTTAGTTAACAAAAATTGAGTTAAACCATATATCGGTTACCTACCCACACAAATCGTTTAGTAACAAATTCAGGATTGGTAAAACTGGCATTACCTGCCGGATTGCCTCCTGTAAGATGAAAATCACTAAATGCTGCATGTGAATTTATAAATGCGGCTCCGGTAAAATTAAATGAAACTGGAACAAAAGCCGCGTTCATCTCGCCAGCAATTTTTTGAATGTCCGACTTGTTAGTTGTATAAGCTCCGCACGTTAAGGCTCCTTTTTGTTCAGCCAGTGACCTTGCAATAGCTATTGAATCATCAAGCCCGTCTGTTTTTATAACATAAACAATAGGGCCAAAACACTCATTTCCGTATAAATCTGATTGAGATTTTTCTACCGCAATGACTACAGGGGTTGCAATTCGTGCATCGGCAAATTCCTCATTTTTAATGGAACGAGATGCAAGTGCTACCTGTCCACCGTTTGCCGATAGACTTTTTGTTCTTCCAAGGGTTGCTTCCGATTGGATTGCTCCAATTGTCCCCGGTCCGGCTTTCGGATTATCAACTAATCCATTAATTGCCTCAGCAAGACCTTGAATAAAGTTATCATAGCTTACAACACCTTCCGAAGTGGCTACACCATTTTTACTTACAAAAATATTTTGCGGGGCGGTACACATTTGGCCGCTATATAAACTTGCCGAGAAAGCAATATTGCCCAAAACCGATTTTAAATCAGAAACCGAGTCTAATATAATCGAATTTACTCCCGCTTTTTCAGTAAAAGTAACTTTAGGTAAATGCTCTATATAATTACCAAACTCGCTTCCTCCCGTAAAATCAATCATTTTAATAGAAGGGGCTTCTGCCAGTTGTTTGGTTATGGGCCAGGCACTTGAATCAGTAGCTAATTGAACAATATTGGGATCTAACCCCGATTCCAAAAGCGTTTGTTGAATTTCTTCAATCACAATGGCAATTGGTAAAACTGCTTTCGGATGTGGTTTTACAATACAAGAATTTCCGGTAATAAGCGTAGCATATAAACCCGGCACGGTATTCCAAACCGGGAAAGTAGAACATCCAATCACAAGTCCGGTACCTTTACCTATTGCTTTCCAATCTTTGTGAAGTGTAAGGTCAAATTTACCGAATGATTTTATCCAGTCCGCTTCCTTTGGAAATCTAGTCAACTCTTCATAACCCATAGCCACTGCTTCCAGGGCTCGGTCATTGGCATGCGGCCCACTTGCCTGAAAACTCATCATAAAAGATTGTCCGGTACAATGCATCGTAGCATAAGCAATATCAAAAAACCTTAAACTAATTCTCGAAAGAGACTCTATTAATATTCCGGTTCTTTCTTCTATGTTGGCACCGCTCCACTGTTTTTGAGCACTGCTTGCATTGCCTAATAGCTGGGAAACAGAATATGCTGGATACCTTACCCCAATCCCTACCTGAAGAAACGGAGAAACCTCTTCTCCAATCCATGAATCTGGCTCCCCCTGCTTAAGTGCGCTATAATTAGAATTCATTATTCCACTCATCCACACCTTAGCTTTTCCGTCTGAATCTTCAGGGTATGCTTTAGGACTTTCCGGATACGGGGAAAAATAGGTTCTTTTCCGTGAGGCAGAAATGGCCTCTTCAAGAGTTTTGCGATGCTTTTCAAATAAAGTCATATGCTTTTTAATAATGAGGGCAAATTTATTGCTTTGGCCATACTTGTTTTCATACCATCAATAAAATTCTTAGCTTGATTCACAGGATACTTAAAAAATATTAATGCCCAAGTGGTGGCACTAATTAAATACTCCCTTACCTTTGTCGTCCCAAAATCAGAAGGGCCGTTCTTTAAAAGTTTCCATTATCAGGGTTGTTAAATGGGTTCAAGGTAAAGGAGTTAAATAAAAAAATAAAAAAATCTTGACTTAATCAAAAACCTGCTTACCTTTGCAACCCCGTTTGGGAAAAGTTCTCTGAAAAAGGATGGTCAGAAAAAAGTTTAAAAAAACTTTGGTCACTTAAAAAATCTGAAATACCTTTGCCACCCCTTCCGATAGTGGAAGGATTTAAGAAGAAATTTGGAGCCGATAAGGCACATTCAAATAAAGTTCTTTGAAGTAATGAAATAGCGAGCCTTTTGGATTTTCCAAAAGACATTAAATCTGAGAAATTTTCAAATCAAACATCTTTTACTATGGAGAGTTTGATCCTGGCTCAGGATGAACGCTAGCGGCAGGCCTAATACATGC